>NZ_RCHC01000019.1 GCF_003664645.1 Acinetobacter chengduensis
GACTGCACTCTCTGAATAAAAGCTTATTCTGATCTATACGGCGACATATCTTTTTTTACGTTCCCATAAAAAAGCCCGGATCAATCCGAGCTTTTTTAGGCTATCCAGCCATATTGTAATATCTCGCACATCCATGCAAAGACACATCATGGCCCCAAAGCATTTTCACAAGATCAATATAGCCATCTTTAACATTTGGATTGACCTTAAACTTAACGTCTATTTTTGATTTATCAAGAATGTCATATTCTGGATACCAGTCATTTCCTGTTATTTTTTCATATTCTTCAGGGGTGTCTGGGTAGCCAAGAAGTATGAAATTACCATCATTCAGCGGGATTCCATCGTATCTATCTAAATAGTTTTTATAACTCCCATCCGCCCCATACCCAAGACGAGTAAAGAAGGCATGGTCACTATATAGAGAGAATGTGTAACCACCGCTAAAATAGTCGCCTAGAAAAACTTGATCTTTGTTGTAGCGTGACATATCGGTGCTAGAGTTGTATGCCCACCACCTTGTAGCATCTGACGGACTCCACTCATTTAACTTTGTTTCTTTCAGTTCACCATTGACATAGAACTCAGCCAAAACTGATATGCCTCCAAGACCGTCATAACTAAAATTATTCACTGGCACGATTAATTCGGTTGGCTGACAACTTCCGCCAGCTTCAGCTACTCGCTGTACCCACACAAAAGGCACACCAGTGGCCAAAGCGTCTTCAATGGCCACATAGTCCATATTTTCGGGATCATAGCCCAGCATTGCACGTACGTTGCCAGAATGGACCTTCATGGGCTTGTCAAAACGTCCACGTTTAAATTGTCCAGTAAAAAAAACGTTATTTAAGCTATCACGGGGATCGGCCTCAGATTTGTCGGTAACTGCGCCGTATTGAATCCCAGCTTGCCCTTGTAAAATCTTAGAAACAGTCATGACTGTACTCTCTGAATAAAAAAGAAATTTTGATCGATACGGCGACATATATTTTTTTACGTTCCCATAAAAAAAAGCCCGGATTGATCCGAGCTTTTTTTGTGCGCATTTACTCAAATACGCATTTACTCATTTTAGATTAATACAAGTAATTCCAAGCTTTTAAGAAATAGTCTTTTACTTCATTCAGCCCGTTACTACCGCCATTAATGGCCTTACGGCATTCTGTGATTTGCATACGTTTGGCCAACTTCCCGCACCCTGCATCTTTCCAATAGAACAATGCAGACTTGACTGCAATTTCAGGTTCTGCAATACGCGCAGGGAAATTAACTAGATCCTCATTAATTGCCTTGCTTAAACGCGTGTAATTGGTTTTACCTGTAGTTTGAATAATCCCACCGCCACGGTATTTCCATGCATCACCATTGCCGACTCCATTGCCCATACGGCCACCATAGACGCGCTCACAAATAGCCGGCTGGCCCTTTGCAATAAGTGTTTTAGCGGCTTCAACAGAGCCAATATATTTCTTAAACGTACGTTGCAGGTTTTCTGGCTTATAGTTGAAGTTTTCGCGCAAGTCTTTGGCATTAAAGCCCATCGATTCGACTAGCGTATTTGCCAAAAATAGGCAGACTTCAGCTTTTGTATTAATGCCATATTCTGCTGAAAGTGCATTAATGTATTGCAGAAACTTGGTATTAGCACCGGGATAAATCTTTTTAAGCGCTTCAGCTGTAATAGTTGGCTTAGGAATTAAGCTATTGAAAGCTTCATAACTACCAGGACCAAAAGCCCCATCGATGGCACCTGTATAAAGTTTAGCGTCTTGCAAAATTTTCTGTACTTTTTTGGCTGTTTCAGGCGTCATTGCTTCAATAGCACGTAACGATCCTAAACCAATTTGGCCATCGATGGCCCCCGTATACAGATTGCTTGCTTTTAAAATAGTTTGGATTGCTTTTAGCATTATTTAATCCTTTTTAGAAATTCAGTTGGCTGGGCCGGTAAACTTTGCGCTTTAGGGTGTTTTGTTTTAATCAAGTGGATTACACAAGCAATCACTACAATCGAAAGTAAAAACAGCGATATGGGCAACGTATAGGTACCTGATCGCAATCCAGCTAAGCCGGATACAATCAAGCCCACGACCAGCCAGTTACAACGTGTACTAGCTGTATTGATAATTTGATTGGGTAATAACACCGCAAGAATTGCGGAATTGATGATAACCAAACAAAGATATGGATAGATAACTACAAAATAATCGATTAAAGACATATCAAATGCCCTCACAACAAGCGTAAAGCTCAAGTAAATTTAAGGGTTTTGTGGCAGTGTGGCCGTTGTAACGAAATAAAAAGCATTTCATATCTTTAGCCGTTTTCTGTAGAAGCGTTGGCTTCTAATTTCTTTAGAAGTTCCTCATCCACGCCAAGGCGTAGCCCGAATTTTTGTACCAATACCGCATGCACTAAATGAATTACCGCAGGCGAAATAAAAGATACGGCGCCCACATAGATAGGGGTTAAAAGCGTCAGTGCTTTGTCTACATGAAGACAAAACAAAAACGCAATAAACCCACCAGCAATACATACGGGCGCTTTTAGCCACATTGGCAGCGGTTTGCCACCATAGACCGGCGTTTTATAAAACACGCCAATAAATGAGCTGATAATCATTAAAAAGATGCAGGCCGCGACAAGTAACTCATCGCTATATTGCACTGCAAATTGGCCAAGGCCTGAATCCTTGGGTTTGCTCACTTCAGCAAGCGCTAAATTGGCCTGCTGAAGAACAGCCACAACCAGCGAATAGCGGATTGCAGCACCAAGTAAAGCGGGTTTTTTCACATTCACCTACCGTCTATTTAAACATTTAATAATGTTGTTCAATTGCTTCCCAACATTAGTGAGCATTGTTTCACGGGCTTCGATATGCTCTTTATTTTCGTTCCACGCTTCAGACTTTGGATAAATAAACATGAAGTTAAAGCCGACCTTAAAAACCTCCATTAAACTCATCCCCGAGTTCCGCTGAAGTCTGTTTGCTTCCTTCAACCAACGTTGAAAACAATCGTTTTGTGAATCCTGTGAAAGTGGAATCAATCTGAAATCGCGCAGGTTCGCTATCTAGCCCCCCTTTCGCTTCGTACAAAGTGACGCCTTCAGAGTCGAATCCAATAGTTAAAAGCACATTGAGTTCGTCTTGGGCTTCAGCATATTTTTCATATAGTTGATTGAGTTCGTCTTGGCTAAGTTTTTGAATGGCCAAAAAGCGACTTTTGATAATTTTTGACGCTAAAACTTGGTCGGTTAAGGGCTGAATGTATGGGAGTTGGTCGCCGTACGAAATTTGCAAAGCCATAGCCCCCAGCATCCAGTCGCCTATATCTTCTGCAATGACTTCAAGGGCTTCAATTTCACACCCATTCAGCTGGCGCACACTAATATCACCAACCGTCACTTGCTCTTTCCATGGTTTTGCATCTAAGTGCAAATAGTCATTGATATTTACATCCACGGCTAAATCATTTTCTTTTTGAGCACTTAAATAATGTAATAAGCAAAAATATCGTTGCTGACACGTCATCGTATACGGCGCCGTATCATCATCAAGTGCATGGCGTAAAAAGCCAGAAAGTTGGTGCTCTTTAAGTCGTGGATTTAGCTTGGCCAATGACAATATTTCACCGACTTCAAGCTCATTCATAACAATGTTGATATTGCCCGCAGTGATTGATTGAAAAGTTTGTTTCACAATTGGTTCCTTAATATAAATCTTTAATATTTGCTTTATCAAAAGCCTGTCGGCTTACTAGCGTTACATTGGCTTCCACGACCAGCCGGTTTCCGTCTGAATCCATAGGCGTGATAAGTGGTGCCGCGACACTTTCAAGTAGCAACGGCGAATAGCGTTTTTTTCCATACGAAAAAGAGACAAAAGGCGGTACTTCAGACGGGAAAATTGACTCAATGCTGGGGTTGTCTAACATATTGTCAATAAAACCGTTGGCCAGCTTTGCGGGTAGCGACCATTGCTGAAGCATAGCCACTTGATGCTCAACTTCATGCAGGCCATCGCGCCATGCTTCAAAAAACAGAATAGCATTTAGACGCGCAGAACTTGATGAAACATAAATTTGAGTCGAATTAATCTTAGTGAAGTTTGTTCTGCCTTCTAGCTGGTTCATCTTGTCTTTTACGTCATCAGATAAACCTGTTGCCTCTTTCCCCATTGCATTGACTAAACCGCCAAAAAATTTATCGACAGTATTCACCCAGTCGCCAGCCTGTAGCATGCCCATCAGCACCGGTAAACGGCTCTCTGGGTTGCTGTTCTCAAATGGGGAGTTATATTGACTTTCGATTGATAAATCGGCATCAAGGGCCAAGCTAGTTACCACTGGGCTGTCTTCAATTGCCCGCCCTTCTTTGTCGCAAAGTCGAATTTTCCCTAAGAACATAGGGTTTAAAAAACCCCAGTCGCTTGCCTTTGGTGAAAAGTCGTGCGTGGTAGTGCTGGCTTTCTGTGTATTCTCTGTCTCTTTAATATCTCTCATACCGTGCTCTATTCCATACGATGAGATAATTTTAGGAATATCGGATCAGACAATTTTTTATTGTTCCCAGATTCATACATGCAAAAAAAAAGGCCATCTAAATGGCCTTTTTCTCTTAATGCTTATGCTAGTAGGCGCACGGCCTCATCATCCAGAACGCTAAATAAATGCTGTGCAAATACTTCAGGATCTAATGGGATAGGCGTTAACTTATAGGCCTTGGCCAATGTCGTTTTACCGATGACATACTGTTCAGGAATAATCACAGAAGGTATAAACGTTTCATCTTTTTCTTTGGCCAAACGGAAACGCTCGTAACCGCTTAAGAGTACATAAGCATTGCCCCGCTCTTGTACTACGATTGGCGTCTTCAATGTCGCTTTCATTTCACGGTGAATATATTTAGTGAGATCAACTTTAATTTGCTTCACTGGTACCCGCTCAAATACTCCATCATGTTGCCAGCCGTCATAAGCATCATGCGTGTGAGGCATGATCTTTTGCACGTCCTTCAGCGACTCCATAATCGATTTAATGTTACGTGCATAACATTCAAGCGTATTTGGATCTTTTGAATTTTCATATACAAAACGGTTAGCAAGCAGGGCTTCGCGAATTTCAGGCGTTGTCACACCCACACCCGTTAAAATATGACTGCTACGGAATGGAGATAACACAAGGCCATATTCCATAAGTTGCTCATCTGTACGCAATTGGCGCGGAGCTAATTGCACATCGCGAATCGCTTCAAATAGATCAACATTGCTACTTACGTGTGAATAATCAAGATTGCGCATATTTGGCGCCGTATCTGGGCTTGCATGACGTTCAAGAATTAAAATAAACGTGTTTACGCCTGTATTTGCATTCTCAAAAGTCGATGAAGGCAATGTAATTCGCGCTGCGGTGTAAAACTCACTACCTTCGCGGGATGCATGCCACGCCTCAAGGCCTCTTTCAAGATTAGCCGATTGCGGGATTAGAGCCACTACACGCCCACCTTCGCGCAGATGCTTACATGCTTTTTTAAGATGCTCTAACGCCAAGGCACCAGCATGGCCAAACGGCGGGTTCATCACAATCGCGTCATATTTGATCATTGTATTATGATCTTCAAATGAGCCTGTCTCGATTTTTGCAGTGGTATTGGCCAGTTGTGCACGTGCGGCCAATTCTACAGATGGCTCAATCATTGTGCCGTTTGCATCTGCGGGGATCCATCGACCAATTGCACCGTCACCTGCCGATGGCTCCAATACATCATCACCTTTATGCACGCCGGCCCATTGCATCATTTTTAAGCCAAGCGGTTCGGGGGTTGCATACCAGTCTTTACCAATCTTGTCCTTACGCTTGTCGCGGTTTTTACCCTTGTTGTAGTAAAACGTTAAGGCTTTATCAAACGGCGTCATACGCGCAATACGTGCGTTTTCTTCATCGTATTCTTTACCGCCCTTGCCGTCTGCATCGCTTGGTTCAAAGTATTCTGCATTTTCATAAGCATTAATGATGCTGTCGCGGATACTAACCACAGCATCATCACCCTTGGCCAAGTTATCAACCGTTTCAGCACGTTGCGCAATGGTGTTCGCAAAGGCAGAAGTTTCCCATTTTGTACCCGTGGTTAAATAACGCTGAATTGCATTAGAGGCTTGGCCAACACGGTAAATACGGCCTTCAGTCTGGCGCAGTTTTGCAGGTCGCTTAGGAAGTCCCAAGTTGAAAATAACACGCTGGTGCTTGCCAGTCGTATCATGAAATGAAATACCCGTGGCGCCTGCATCTGACTGCACAATAATCAAGTCACGGCCACTGCCGTCTTCATTGAATAAATCCGCATTTTTAGCACGCTGGCCCTTGCTCACCCGGCCATTGAAAAGCAGCGCATTCGGGAACGCATTTGTGAGTGTTTCAATTGGCGATTTAAAAGATAAATTTAGCTGTACTAAATCTGGGTGCTCTTTAGAAAAACGCTCATATTGCGCCTGCATGATCTTCACCCGGTTAGAATCATCTGCATAATTTCCAAAACCCATAAATGAGAACGGACTAAAACCGCCACCCTCGTTGTAGTCGTGGAATACCACTACTTTACGATTAAGTGCAAAGCTCTTTTTGATCTGATCCACTACCGCATCAGCTTTAATAGCTTCAAGTAGACGTTCGCGGGATAAGTAGTTAAAACGACTTAATACGGCGCGTAATAAGTCGCCATAGATATAATTGCCGTCATCGTCTTTACTCTCCCAAAGCAAATCAATGCCCCGGTCAATCTCTTTACCTGCTTCAGACTCGATAAGAATAAATTTGCGGTCATAGTCAAAATTAACAACCAATTCACGGCCAGATACGGCGCCTTCAGCTTTCAGCTTATTCGCGAACTCGCGCTCATTGACGCCTGAATCAACTTTGCCATCTGGTCGTGTAAGTTTGTTGTAACGCATGGTGTAACCAAAGTTACGCATATAGAAATTAGAGCGGTCATCACCTGAATTGTAGCGAGTGCCTTCTGCTTCATCATTCCAGCGCTTTTCTGGTGCCACATAATCAAATAGATAGCCTTCAGCCCATTCAATCGTTTTAATATAGCTCCATGGCGTTGCAGATAAGAAAATAACTTTAGTACGGCCAGCGGGTTGAGTATTCCAATTTTTCTTCCAGATCTTCTGCTGTTCTGCCTGCTTTAATTGCCAAGCATCATATTCGGGTCCTGGTGCATAAGAATTACCTTCGACTTGCTGTGTCTTTTGGGTGCCGTCTGCATTCATAATTGGTTTATTGTCTGCATCAAACATTGGCGCATCGACCATAATTTTCGGCGGACGCTCAGCACGATGACGGTTATCAAACCAGTCGTAAAAGCCCATGTGATGCCCAGTTAAAGCACGGATTTTACGCAATGCCGCAGTCTCTTTGCCTTCTTCAGATTGCATCAAGTTATGCGACTCATCGACCACGATTAAATCCCAGTGCTTATCCGCCAATGTTTCATTTTGGCCAAGGTTCGCATAAGTGGTAGCAACAATAGAATGCTTTTCGCCGCCATTGTCATCAATACCATTTAACTGGTGAATGTTCAGGCCTAAAGGCTTACCAGACTTCACAAAATCACGAACAATTTTATCGTTCATAGAGACAATTAAAATATTGCCTTTGCCTGCACTTACAAAGCGTTTAACTAGGCCAAGCCCGGTAAACGTTTTACCTGTACCAGTACCATTGGTAAACAAAATACCGTTTTTATTACCAGTCAGCAGACGCTTCTCTGCTTTGGCCACATCGTCTTGTTGCTCTGGGAGCAGGTAGGGCAATGTTTTGCGAATGTTATCAATATCCGCCCATTCAACTGGGATGCCTTCAGCGTCTTTTTGTAGTTGCTCTTTTTCGCTTAATTCGCTTCCAGCTGTTTTAGCAGACTGAATAGCGTGTCGATCTCGGTCGGCTGTAGTAAATGATCCTTGCTCACCATCAGCACTGCTTCGCTTGCCGTCATTGGTTGCAGAATTTGCTGAAGCGAAATTGCGTTTTCGTTTACCAGCATTTGCGTGATTGCTTCCACTTCCGATACCTGAAGCATTACCTTCTGATAAGCCATTACTAGCGTTTCCGATAGGCCCGTTGCTTCCATCTGTGTTGCTTGTGCTTCCAGCCAATGCGCCAGCTGTACCTGATTCATGAGTAGCACCGTTTTTACTTCCGGTTCCTGCACCCAATTCGCTAGTGTCTGTCTTACTTGGATCGGTAGCTGTTCCATTTGTTTGTCCTTTTTTCAGTAAAATTTGTTCTGGGGTTAATAGGGCGTCATCAATGTTGGCCAAGTGCTTTAAACGTACAAACCAGCCTTGACGCTCATACATGAAGGTATAAGGATCTAAAGCTTGTGCATCCGCTTTATATTTCACAGTCTCAAAAGGTACAACGATACCCTGAAGTGTTTTACCCTTTTTAGTTGTGTAGTTCACTAGCGGGTTGACTTGCTCAAAAGCGGGCGCCGTACCCTTATACATAAGACACGCGAGTGCAAGCTTCAGCATTTGCAATGGCTGGTTATTGTTAAATGCCTGCTTTAATTCACTCAGTAGACTTAATGGCTTATCCATCGTCATAGCACTATTAGTTGAGTCATCATAAGCATTTAAAGATTGCGCCCAGTCTGTTGCCAAGCGTGTTTTAAATTCCTCAATTGTGAGTTCTGAAATGCTTTTCAGGCCTTGCCAATTTTCATCATAATTTGATAAGTAAATTTGCTTTGCATCTTTCTCATCAGTCGCACCTAAAACAATTTTGTGTTCATCAAAATCGCCTGTTTTTGGGTTGATTTGATTAATAACAAACACTGGCCCATTTAGGTTTTGAGCATCATGTTTAATAAACACGTCCAGTTCATCACCGTCTGCGCCTTCGGTACCTTCAAAATAACCATAGTGATGCATCATTGTGTTTTTCCATGCATCGCCGTTCTCATCGGTACCCGCACGAATAGAGCCGGCCGGGTTTTCAATAGCGATTACCATGCCGTCAAGTTGCACCTTACCTTTTAGATAATTGCCACTGATCTTGTCTGCATCGCTTGGCTCTGCAATACCATTTACGGGTGAAGTGGCACTTTGAGCGGCCGCAACTTGAATTGCATCTTTTTGGCCTTGCTCTGAAGTGCTGGTACCATCAAACATATTAATTTGTGATTTACTATCGCCGTATTCTTCAAGTAACGCCCGATTTGCATACGATACGGCGTCTAAAATGCTGACGGGCTCCGGCTCACCAAACAAGCCCATATTTAAGCCGTCTACAGCAGACTTTTCCGCAAAACTTGCCATCGCCTTAAATGCAATGCTTAGTTTTTTCGCACTTCTGGCATTGGCCATGATAAATACAGCCAGCTCCCCCACACCTTCAGGCAAGTCGCCAAATAAACCCAGCTGGCTAATGTATTCTGATATTGCGTGATTATTGTATTTAGCCTTTTCGATTAGATTAGTCGCATCCAAAATGGCGTTTACAATGCGTTTGTCTAATGACTTTTCAATACTGTCAACAATGCTACTTGAAACGTCTTCTATCTGCCCCTTCATCGCGCCACTTACTGCCTGCGCCTCAATGAACTTAGGTGCGGCCATTGATAACGCATTCAGTACGTTTTGTAGGTCAGATTTCGTTTGATCTGCAACCATTTCAAGTAGACGATCATCGTTATAAGCTTTACTGAATACGGCGCTTTTGATGCGCATGACAAGGGCTTGAGTAGGCTTGCCATCTGTAGTGATATATTGCGCCGCTTCATCTGGGCCAAGACTATCCAAAAATCCAGAAATGAACTTGCTATTGCTGGCTGAAATAAGATTGCCCGACTCATCTGGATTAAATAGCTCAAGCAAGCCCGCTGTTAAGCGCTTCGCATCGCTCTTTGCACGCTCAGTAGCACTGTAGCTTAGCTTGTCATCTTGATTGGCCTCTACGGCGAATTTAGAGCGATCTGTCTCTGTTTTTCGCACTCGAACAAGCACGGGCTCTTTCATGCTTTCAATTTGCGCCGTACTTAAGCCTAAATATTCAGCATTTTCTAGCAACCAAGCGCGATATTCATCCGCTTGTCCTGTTTTGTACGCCAACTGAATTGCAATACTGCGACCATTACCAGATTCAACTACCCGGTCTGGGCCGATAATAGGTGCCCCAGAGTCGGCACGGCTTGAACGTCCCAAGCTTTCCGGGTCCAGGTCTTTTGCAATGCTATGGATCTGTGCTTGGCTTGATTGGCGCGAACGGTCACGCGGTTGGAGCTCTTGCGGATATGATTTATTTGCATTGCCTAAATGATCGTGCGATGCAATCAAATCGCCCGCTTCAATAATTGCCAAGTTAGTGTCAAGACGTGTGCCTTTGGCTGTTTTTACTTTGTTTTGACGGCCTTCAATCAGCATCGGTTTTGTTGCTGTACTACTAAGAATTGTAATATTTAAGCCATCAAATACGGCGCTATCATATTCATCTTGTGTGCTATCAAATCCCGCCACTGGTGTTACGCCTTCATACTTTTGCGCATCCCGCGTTACCTGCGCCTGCTGGTCGCTCATAATGTTGTAAGCCCATTTTTGAGTTTTTGAATCAATAGCTACAGATACACAAAACTCAATAGTATTTCCCGCAATTTCCGCCTTAGCCTGCAAATAAGCAAAATGCTTATAATCTCTTTTTTGACCTGAACGGGCTGTTTCAATATGGGTGCATTTACCATTTTCTAGTGCTTTTAAAAGGCACGGAATTAACATGCTCCGTTCATTTTTACTGTCTAAGCCACGTTTGATTTTCCCCCAGCTATCGCCGCTATTTACTGAAATTTCACCTAAAAGTGGGTGCTTTACAGTATTACCTTGAATATGGCTTTTAAAATACTCGCGTACTAAATCAAAATAATTCGGGTTTGGAGTGTTTTTAGCAAAATTTTCTCTTGGTTTATTTTCCTCAATTTCATTGCCAGTCAATACTGCTACCAGTGGCACAGAACGGGCTTTCTCGGCCTGCACCTCTTGGTGAATTTCCTTCGCATTTTTCAGCAAATCAAGACTATTTGCTGTGCTCAATAAGATCTGAAGATCCATAACATTTCCATTCATTAAGAATGCATGAAGGATATGGCTTTATAATTTGGGCATTTTTTTTTATTCCCAATTTGACAAACTATAGATTTAGAGTTAAATTTTAATCAAAGGCGTCTTGATCGATTGGCTTCCCCAATCCGCAAGACACTTTCAAAAGAGCAATTCCACATAGAGGGCTTTTCCCACTCGGAATTGCTTTTTTTTGCCTGAAATTTACCATCTGCTTTTAAAATACTGCTCCGAAAAATGGCATAGGTTGCATTTGGTTGCACTTAGTTTCTTTTAGTTGTATATTTTACTTATTGTATATGAGGATAAAGCAATGGGTGCTACAGCAGTTAAAATTGATAGCGCATTCCTAAGTCAAGCTAAAGCATACGGCGATGCACAAAGCCGAAGCGCTACAAAGCAAGTTGAATATTGGGCGCGTATCGGCAAGATTGCGCAAGATAACCCCGACCTAAATTTTAATGATATTTCTGATATTTTAAACGGGATGGCTCAAGTAAAAGCAGGCATGACAACCGCTTATAAATTTGGATGATCCATGGATATTAGACAAACTTCTCAATTTGAACGGGCAGTTAAAAAGCTCAAAAAGCAAGATAAAGCCCACCTAGACGAAGCAATTAAAGAAGTTTATTTAAATCCAGATATAGGTGAAAAAAAGATAGGCGACCTCGAAGGTGTAAGTGTTTATAAATTTAAAATGAATAAACAGCCTGTTTTACTTGCCTACTCAGTGGATGAGGAAAGCTCAGAAGATAACCCTGTATTAATTCTTTACCTGCTCAAGCTTGGCAGTCATGAGAATTTTTATAGAGATTTAAAAAACGATTTAGATTAAGCCCATAAAAAAAGGCGCCGTATATGGCGCCTTTTTTATGCGTAAAATTTATAATAGATCTTTATATGATTTGTATATCCCAGAGCACATATCCGCTTTTTCATATTGATTAATATCTGCATTCGCTGAATGTACGGCGGAAAGGGTCGTATTATAGATTTTTTTCTGGCCAAACTTCTTAATGCATTTATTGTTTGTATCTGTGTAGTGATTCATCCACGCTTTATTGATTTCATAACGGCAATAATTACTTACTGTCATCAAGTAGCCGAACAAATCCGCCGTATCTTCACAAAACTCTAAATCTAGGGTCTTCGGATCTAGTGGCGGAGGCGGTTTACTTGAAGTTCCCTTGGCATAACTTACACCTGTAAGCATTGATAAGCACAGCCCCAGCATAATTACTTTTTTCACAAATACCCCCTGATAAAAACAACCCGTAAAGTTACAAATTGTTTGTACCAGCGACAGCAATGTAAATACAAGAGAAAGTTTAGTTTTTTACTAGATGGCAAATTTTTAAAGCCTATTCTTTTTGAAGATCCTCCCCCACATCCCAGCAGACTTCCTTCCATTGATTTAAATTCAGCTGTTTAGCCTGTTCGCGTGTAACGGTCATAAATATTGGTTGCATCTGGTGGTGCTGTATTAACAAAAGGTTAAGCTTAGCGCGTAAAGGATTCATGGCTAAGTTATTAGCGATAATCCTTTCCTCATCAATGTTGGGCCTGATACGGCGCCATGCAAAGTATTCACGTACGTTCTCAAGATAATTAGCATCCGATTGCTTAACCACTTCTTCCAATCGCTCCATTGCATCCTTATTTTGCACATCAAAGCAGGTTAATGCCTCTGATAATTCCCATGACGGATAGCCAAAAATACTCATTTACTCAATTACTCATTTAATCCGAAATAATACGCTTGCTTCTCACTGGGTCGCACTCACAACCACGGTGAGTGCTAAATGGCGTTTTAAGTCCGTTCCCATGGCACCAAGCCTTATGCATGGCACGGCGGTGCTTTATCTCGTCAGCAGTCTGTTTGGCCAGAAATACAAATCGATCCATATTGGCTTTACCCGGCATTAGTTAGCCTCCACATAGGCGACTTTTTCACAGCCTTCGACTGCACATAAAATCATGCTGTTTGGAGCTCCCCACATATTATGGTTGCAGGTCGGGCATGAGTATTTTGAACGGTTAGAGCTATTTAATTTCTTTGGCTTGATTGGATTGCCGTCTTCATCTTCAGGCAGTGGGTCTTCAATAAACGATAGTACCTTTGGGTCTGCGCCAGTATTGCCTTCAGGCTTGCGCAAGCGTTCGGGTATATTGTTTATTGCGTTGGATACCCTCTGGATAAAATCAGCTTCAGTCATTGGCGGAAAGCGGTCAAACCAAGATAAAGAAAATTGAGTGGATACCAGCTCCAAGCATGCCTGCTCAAATAAACCGCCTTCCTCAATGTAATGCGTCATTTTCTGGCCGACCTTTTTACCCTCTTTCGTTCCAGTGGTCGAAGGTACCAAGCCAACAGATAGCATTTTGTCTGACCACTCATGATTGTGGTACCCGCTACGCGATGGTGTGCCGAATGCAGATTGCCATAAATGGCATTGCTCATGCACTAGCGTGGATAGTGTCTCCGGGATAGAACGCACACCAAAAAAAGCCGGATTCAATGCAATTTCATCTAGCTGCTCCCCTTCCGAGTTCACGAAACGGCCTTCTGCAAAATATCCGCGTGACCGCTTGTCACGTTGCATTGTGATTAAGCATTTTGGTAATTCACCGTCAAATAAGCGCTTATTGAAAAAATCGAAGGCTTGATTTAGCTCATGATAAACGTCCAGCGTTGGGCTTCTTTCTGTATTGTGCAATACAATTCCAAAACGGGCGCCCTTGTCTGTTTCTATGCGTACCAGTGGAATACCTAGAAATGCCTTAGAGCCGTCATCAAGTAGGGCGCCGCCTTGCTCTTGCTCTGTGATTGCGTTGAATTGTTTTTCAGTTATCAACTGATTGGCGACAGCAAAATATTCAGACTCAAGGGAGTAAATAACCTTAAACCCCATGAAGCTATCCGGCTGGCCACTTTTCCCGCTGGCAATTTCGCTAGGCATCATCATAGAAAGATTGTAGCGCTCAATTAGAAGGCGCTCCCTATTGCCCAAAATGGCAAAAGCTGGCCATTCTGCATATTTATTGCGAAATAGCATGCCAAGCGAAACGATTTGAGTTTTGATTTCCTCTATGGTGTTCATTGATTATTACCCGCTTGAAAAGTAACAACCTTGTCTTGCTTGTGGCGTGCCAGTGTTAGAAGCAAATTATTTTCAATGTCGGTTAGTTTTCTGTGTGGCTTATGGCAGATATACAGCGTATTTTCACCCATTCCACCAAGCCCCCACATATCTATTGTTTTTGCAAAACAGATACGGCGCCCATCTATCGCCTGAAAAGTAACGCCATTGCGAGTGATATGCATCAAATTACCGATGGCGCGAAAATCGTCTGATTCTTGGATTTTATCCCGGTAATCTAATAAAAAAGATCTTAAATCGTATGCCATTCTGTCATTGGCGATGCACATAGTTGTGCTTTTGGGATTGGTTAGAAAGTTGAATAAAACAAGCTTATAAAAGGCGCGTCTTGATTCATGGTGTGGCAAATCATCATTAATCTTAATTCGATCATGATCCAAAAGTTTATTTAAAATATACAGTTCGCTATCAGTCGTTTTTAACCCCATCGCTTTAAAAAACGCGGCCGGGTTTCCTCTTAACTCTGTAAGCTTTGCATTCAATTCTGTTCTTTCAGCATCCGACATATTGCTCATATATTTTCCAAAAAAAATAAGCCCAATTTAGGGCTTATTTTGATGATGAAAATAATATTGAACTGGTTAGCGAATAATCAATTAAGCGCAGTAATAACCGTGTTAGCAATGACTTTCGAGGCTTCCGGGAGCAGATAGTGGCTTTCATCTTGCTCTGCATATTCAATCGCCCGTTGAATTAACGCCGCATCCACTTCGGCACCTTCAATGACAGATTGATAGAAGGCCCCAGCCTCATCGGCTGGTGAGTCAACTAAATCGGGCTGTGCTTCATCCTCAAATTCAGCATTAGCTTGAGCGTTCTGCTCTTGTGCATCTGGCAATGGTTGATCATTTGCCGGGTACATATCTTCATCGCTTGCGATATCAAGTGCTTTAGGCCCAACGATAAGGCGTCTTTCAGCATAAGCCCATTCTATAAATGCCCAGACTGGACTGCCCGGCAACAAATACTTGCCGATGCGCATGCCGTCAGGATGCTTATTGATGTAAACGCCGTAATTCAGATCCATTTCCAATTGATCACGCAAGAAAGAAGCATCACTTCCTTTTAGCTGGGTACGGCGTAACTCATGCAACAATTCATTGGTTTTGGTTTGATCTTTAATAGAGACTGCATAGTCTTTAACAGATCGTTCAAAATCAAACTGAGGGCGCAGGCGCACAGCTATTTCAGTGTGCTTTTGCACTAATTCCAGCAATGAAGTATTTGCACCATCGACAGCAGGCTGAGCAGTTAACTCTGCAATGATTTCGTCAATGCGTTTTACTTTTTGAATGTAATCTAAAATGCCTAGTGTACCTGTAGCCACATCATTCGCGATTTGATCAAGCTCCGCAGTGAGCTTTAATTTTTGCATTAAGTTCATAAATTAGCCCTTCACCGATTTAGCTTTTTCCATTTTGGCCGTCATAATTAAATTAAGTGCCTGCTCTAATTTCGCGTAAATAGGCGAGGTCGTGTCCTCTGCATACTTTTCTGCTACTGCGGAAAATTCGTCCATATCCAGCCCAGCCAAATCAGCCTCACCAGAAATTAACTGATCAAGCCACAATTCGTCTTTATTGCCTGCCACTGGCTCCGCTCCTATATTTTCTGCCGGTAGTGGATCTTCAGCACCATCTGCCGGCAGTGGATCTTCAATCGTTTGCTGTTCTTTAATCGCTTGCTGTTCTTCTTGCCACTCTAAAAGCATATTAAGTTTATCAATGGCTTTTTGGCGTAATTCTGGCGTGCCACCAATTTGAAACTCTAACTTACTGCGAATATCTTCAATTGGTAAGCCTGCAAATAGAGCATTGGAAGCAGCCATGAATTGCTCATCTGTAAAGCTGGCCATAAGTGCACGGGCTTCACGGGCTTGTGAAACGATTGCAGCACGGCGGGCGCGGTAGTGTTCTTTCGAGTCAGTAAAAGCCGGCTCCCCCTGGACCACTTCTGGCGCCGTATCGTTTAGGCCCAGAAAATCATCACCTTCAATAAGCTCTAAACGTGCTTTTGCCACTTCCCAGCTATCGCCAACACCTTTAACAGCATTGCCAAACGTTTGCAGGCGATGGGCCAGCCAAGACTTAATGCCATTCAATGTACTGGCATAACCACTGCCAATTGAATCAAGGCTTAACGTCACATCGTATGCATCACCATCACCCAGCTTTTTAATTTTCACAGATCCAGCAGGCTTACGTGCACGGGGATTTGTACTTTTGATTTTATAGCGAGTCTCAAGAGTGGCTTTTGGTGTTTCTTCTACTGCAAGACCATTTTCTTTTAAGATGCTTTCAACCTTGGCCAACTTTTCTAAAGCCACCTGATAAGCCGATTCATCTTGCTGTACAGATTCGCTTTCCAACTGCGCTTTTAATGCAGTTTGGTATAAACCGTTAGCTTTCAGGTAATCCGGGGATGAGCTATTGCCTGCGGTATCTTTGATAATTTGTGTACGGCGTTTTACCACTTCAGCATCAAATTCAGCACCCTCTGTAGGTAGCTTAGCGTTAGTTTTAAGCCAGCGTAGATACTGCTCTTGGTTTGCCAGTTTTTCGTCAAAACTCCATTCGCTTTGAGCTTGTACGCGTTCAACTGCATTGTCTGACCACGGATTTAATTTGCCGTTTTCATCGCGTAGTGAATCAATATCTGCCTTAACCTGCTGTTTTTTGGTCGCTTCAGCTTGAGCCACTTTATTTTCTACAAGCTCTGCCGGCTGTTTCAGATTGCCTTCAGCCATAAGCACAGACGTTGAATAATCTGCGGTCGGCATTTTGGCCATAGCAGAATCATTAAAACTTTCGGTGCTGAATTGTGCTAGTGAATCACGTGTAGCGCGATATGCATCCATAGCTGAGCTAAAGAAAAATACTTCTTTTCCGTCAACTTTTGCAGACACAGTAGCACGGCTGTTCATTTCTACAGTTTCAAAACGCGCCCCACCCAATGACGTTGCATTCTCAACTACACAAAACAAACGATTATGCTTGTCAAACAGTAGCTTAGGCGTTGCTTTTAAAACCATGTGTGAATACTGAGGATGGCCAATTGTGATTAAGCCATTTTGCTGGAAATAGGGATCATCCAAATAAGCCAAAACATAGCCACCATCAATGACTTTAGGCACATAACCCTTTAACCCGGTATGAGATAACCAACGCTGGCAAGTCGAACGCATTTTTGCCGGGCCGGCTTTTGGATAAACGTGGCCGTTTTCATCTTTAATTAGCCCATGCGCTTGTATGATCTTGTCATCTTCAGTCTGCTGTTCGCCGTCAATCGTCCCGTGCTCTGGGTTTGCTTGTGCTACCGCCGTACTTTGATCAAGTTCAAGCTGTAGTGCTGCAATCTCTTGATCTAAATCTAGCAATTCCTGTTGCTTTTCAGACTCCATTAAACCCAGCTCTGTGAGTGCACTTTCTGCTTTAACTTTTCGCTCTTGATTGCGTAAAAAGCGGGCACTGTTGGCTTCTGCAATTTTAAGCATTCGCTTGGCCAATGCTGGAATATTTACGTCTTTACCACTTTTCGGCTGTAATACGGCGGTTACATCACGCTTATTCAGCATGAATTTCCAACTTGTTAGCAGGTCGGAAGGGTTTAATTTTGCAGGGGTAGCGTCTGGATTGTGATAAACAATTGTGATGCTTTGGCCATCTGATAACTCAAAAATCTGCGCAATATTGACAACGCCATGTTTTTTAAATGGCTCTGTCTTTGTCACATTAACCGGCTTAATTTTATCGGCCGCGCTACCCATTGCAGAAATAATTCGGTTAGACAGTGCATCCATTCGAGCTACCTGCGAAACAATCGAATCGTACTGCTCCACTTCAGAGTCAGCCATAACAATTGATTTAACAACACTTGGCGGTGCTGGCTCTTGCATTAGTCGTAAAGGGTCATAACGCACCATATCAGAGACAAGCCCCGTCACATCAGAATGACTAGATAAAGTGGTTTCTCCCTTCCATACGACTGGGTGAGCAGTTAATTGCTGGTGAAGCCTGTAAAGCTCTTTGTCTGTAATGCGTGATTTAAAGCGTGCACGGCTTTCATTACTTAATAGACGATCTAAAACAAACGCAGGCGCCTCTAGCACGTCATAAGCTTGACACGCACCCACTCCACCCAAATCGCCGTTAAACGTGCTTAGGCCCACAAATATGGCATGCTCTGGGCTTGTTGCGCCCAATACGGCGATACTGCATAAATAAATATTTTGGCTATCAACAATATTTAAAATCTGCCATTGCTCTTGGTCTGTACTGCCTTCAAGTGCGATGGCCATCATTGACGCCGCCCCGCCACTGATATAACCAACGTCACCAGCACAAATATGTGAGCCACTATTATTGTTTACACCTTTGTATTTACGCTCAGATCCAGTCGGATGAGTAAGCGTAAAAATCTGTTTGCTTTTCATTTACAAGCCCTTTTGTAAGATTGCAAAAAGATTAAAGTGTTTAGAAATGGCTAATTTTTATTGTTCCCTAAAATAAAAAGGCGCCGTAATGGCACCTTTTATTTTTAGTTTGCAGGCTTACTGGCTCATAAATGGCCGTGCGCGTGCAAATGTAATAGGCAAAATTAGTGCACCACGGTCTGTAGAGTCCACATCAAGCGAAAGTGAAGACGGGTAACAAAGCATGCTGTCTTTGGTCGAAGGGCGTGCTATGCCCTTTTCTCGGTTGAATAAAGTAAATTCAACCCACATTAGATATTTAGCAGGCGGGTTAAAGGTTCCATCCCTGTTAAACATTAAGTTTTTAAGCATGCTGTGACTTTGTAAAACCAAATTGTCTTTGGTTTCAATCATGTTTAGTGTCATTTCTGGGAACTGGCGCCCAGTCACAGTATTAAAACTGTAGTTACCTGCTTTTTTTGCATCCGTGTCCACTTGCAACAATGGCCAATTCACTGAAGTCGCAAGCCAGCCGGACAGCTTATTAGCAATGAGCGGGATCTCTTTCGTTGCATTGTTTTGGTATGCACTGAATTTAACTAAGTAATATTCTTTCTGTTGCACACCCAGCGCATGCAGGTTTCTGTAGTGGCTTGCTATCTCCGATTTTTTTAATCCGGCCCAGTGGTACCCCTCATGATAAAAATCTTCTAGTGGTGCGTTATCCAAGGCATCTGCAAACTTTTTTGTTCCCATGTTTGGGAAATAATTCTCTATTTCCTTCATTGTGGTTATTCCTCATCTTCGCCGTCTTGCGGATCATCTAAGAGGCTTGCATCAGTATCCATATCAGGATTGTTATCATCATCACCGCCAAAGCCACCAGCTTGTTGGTTTAATCGTTTCTTCTCCTCATTGATAGACTTTTCAAGCGCATTTGCAAGTAGTTCGGCGTCTTCATCATCGTATCCGGCAACTTTCGTCAATTGCATGTAATTGCTATCACGATCCAGCTGTAAGTCCTTCAATGTCGCAAGGGCTTGATTCGATACCGCCATCGTTTCAGAACGTCTTTGCTTATTCGTTAAGGCTTCAGTCGTTGCGGCAGAAATATCAGAATAAAACTCGAATTTCCATGGGATTTCATGAGGCTTAAACATGTAGCCGTATTTGTAGCCAAAATGCAGATTAACAATATCGTTAAGTGTTGGCGTTAATGCTGTGCGAATATGAATAGACTTCTGGCCAATTTGCGCTGAAGTGTGAAAAGCGGCGCCATCCCCTAAGCCACCCGCCAATTGTTCGGCCCATCCCAATAGTGCTAAGTCCATGCCCAGAGCACCACACATACGGCGAACGTTAATCATTAATGCTTCAGTATTAAGCGGTGCACCACGCTGGTTTAAATCCCCAAGCGCATTAAGCACTTGCTTATCACCCCAAACTGGTAAAACGTGCCATGCCTGCGACCAAATTGTATCCCCACCAGACAGCGCGGCCTTCACGTTGTCTTTATGCTTTTGCAACATTTTTGTGAGGCCTTTTTGGTATTTATTACGCTGTTGTGGAGGCATACCAGCCACATCAATCGTTAAAAAGCCCTGCTTAACACTGTCTGCAACTTGCTGGGAGTTTAAAGCCTGCAAGATGAGTTGCACGTTTGCCCATGGTTCTTCTGCATCATAAAGAATTGAGCCCCCTGATTCTGAAGGGATGATTGGCAGTTTATTAATATCATTTTCGCTAAGCATGGACTGGTGCATGTGCTGGCCAATACGGAATTGTGGCACCGGGGTATAGCGTGGCATTTTCATGCGTACCATTTGAGTGGTCGTAAGCTTGGTAATACGGCGCTGTTCACATCCATCTTTTTCCAGCACGTGATAGCCCACTGTGCGCCCGCCCTGCTCATAAGCTTGAATTAATGGCGCTTCGGTGTATTCATTACACATTACTTGAATAACGCCGTAATTCTTTTGGCCATAAACACGTGCAAAACTATCGCCGTACGCAAAACCATAGCGGGCCATTGGGAAGGCGATTTGATTCAGGATAGGGATTAAGTATTTTGCTTCTTGCTCAACCAGTTTACGCAAGCGCTCAGAATTTCTTCCACTTTTTGATGAAATATTAGAGGCTGGTGTCATAAACACCACATCGCCACGGGATTCATGGCCACCAAGCGCAGCTGTTACATGCAGGTTTAAGGCCGCCGCGATAGTTGGATCGTGCTGCATCATGGCCCATGTTGTTAAAATTGTTCGGCGGTCACGGCGTCTTAATTCTTTTTCGCCTTCATTGACGCCCAAAGAAAACATTTCAAAGCCTGCATAGCTCTCATTAATATCGCTTAGGCCAGCAGTCATTTGCGGAGCCTCCGCTATACGTTGCTGGCCGGCAAAATTAGCAAGAAATTCTCCGAATCTGCTCATCATCAATCTATACCAAATTAAATTTGGTTAATTTTCAGTGAAGCAAGAAGGGCTATTTTTTTTCGTTCCCGTTTTTGAAAATATACAAAAAAACCGCTTTACACGGCTTTTTCTTAGTAACCCATTGCGCATACAAGCATGTCGAAGCTGTCCATTTGCGCCGTATCGAACGTTGCAAAACCTTTGGCACGTGTAGCAGTTGAGGCATTTAAGTTCACAAAAGCAGAAACTTGGCCAATGGCCACGCTTGTAATGGGCTGTGCTGTGATAATTGGTATTTTGGTAAAGCCAGCGGTAGAGATATCACACTCCCATTCGCTTGATTTCACACTGATAACGCCTTGCCACAACTTCATACGTCCAGCTTGTTGTAAGCCATTGGCTGTATAAAAATCTATTACAGCGTCCTTGCCGTGCAAACTGGCCACCCATTCAGCATGCGTCCCGATCCAGCCCTCCATCGTTGCAGATTGAAAAGCGGATAACCCATCCTTACCGGGTGCACCGTCTTGGCCAGATATTCCGGGCAGTGAAATGCCGGGTTCGCCTTTTTCACCCGGTTCGCCTTTTTCACCCGGTTCGCCTTTTTCACCCGGTTCGCCTTTTTCACCCGGTTCGCCTTTTTCACCCGGTTCGCCCTTTTCACCCGGTTCGCCCTTTTCACCCGGTTCGCCTTCATTTGATCCGCTGTTACCATTGCCAGATCCTCCACTAGATCCGCCACCAGTATTCGCAATAGGTGCTAAAGTTTCGCCTGTACCAGTCTGAACGCCCCCGTGAGGATGCGACACAACAGAAACACCACTTGCAACCATATCGCCCTTAGAAACGATTCCAGCATCGTTTACGGCGTCACCTGTTGTATGTGTTTTGGCATTAAAAAGGATCTCATCGGCATGAAATTCGATTCGCTTTTGCTTAAATTTGAATATATCAACAACACTGCCTGTCTGTTTTGTCCTAAACCATCCAACAACGGGGTTTTTAAACAGCCCGTTTTCAAAGAAGATCCAGACTTCAGGCTGATCATGTATTGGTATTTCCGTCAGTAAGTCATTAAAGCCCACCGGATACGCTAATTTAGCTGTTATGCCTTCCTCAGATCCGTTAGTAAACGGCTCAATGCTCACCTGTACCGTTTTAGCGTCTGGGTTTACGCTTAAAATTTTGCCCGGGTAATTACCGAATAAATTATCCATAGTTTAAGCACTCATTGACGCAATCCAAAAGCGTGAAGCATTCACAAAACCGCCACCAAGCGCACCGCTCTGGAACTCATGTGCGGCGGTTAAAATCAGATATTTTTTTTCATTAATTAAAAGTATTTCGCCAGCATTAACACTCATATTCATTGGTCGTGTGATAGATCCACGCGTAACCAGAATTTCATTCATGTTTTTTAATCGGCGTGCATCCGCGTTGGCCACGTACTTCACGGGTGTCTTTGCTTTTTGGGTACCTTCAACCACTGACCCATCATCAGCAATGCTCATGAATGCAGCGACTTTGTTCTGCTCAACCTTTGCATTACTCACCCATGCCACGGCACTACTGTCGATTGTTAGCAATGGCTCTTGCATGAAAAATTTACGCAAGCGTTGAACGTTAAGCTTTCCGTTTGAGAAGTAAATAGCGGCCGACTCTTGTTGCAGGCAATGCGCCACTTCGATTGTGGGAATTGCGCCGTATGCGCTGATAAAATTAATCAAGGGGATATCTTTATCAAATTTCATTTTGCAACCGCATGCGCGATATGCATTAGCAAAACTTGTGTCGTCTAAAATAACCGCTTTAGACAGTGGATCTATTAAAGTCTCACACCCGGCCAGTACGGCGATAAATGACGCTATTTTTATGCGCTTATCTTGTACGACCATTTGAGTGTCAAGCTTTGATACTTTGATGATGGTTAAGCGCGTTCCCGCCTCACCTGCCAGCACAATAGCCCCATCAATCAGGCTTTTTTCCAAGTCATCATCAAGAACAACGGAAAATTCCGCGTTTACTGGGATCGGTATTAAATCAGTACGAAAAACAGAGCGTGTAAGCCGATTCGCTGGGATAACCCGGCCAGTTTTTTCAACAATTATTCGCATTAATCCAAGTCCAATGAGTACGGTTCTTCAATAAACGCTAAGCGTGGCATTGCATCGCGTTCCTCTTTGTACATTTGCTTTGCCTCACCTACGGAAAGGCCAAACTCTTGCGCCCCTAAACTACGGATTGATTCCATGCGTTGTGCTTGCTTTAAATCAAGATTGGCTTTAATTACTGGCTCTAAAATTGCCCATTCACCTTGATCAATGACAAGGTTTTCATCCAATTCGATCACGCTATGATTTTGACTTTCAAACATGGCCCAGCCCGCATAAAAACGGCACTCTGCGAGGATGACATTTAAAATATCATCCTCGCCCAGTGAGTAGCCGGACAATGTAAGCTCGCCAAAAACTAAGCTTGTAAGCTCCGCTACCGTTCCAGCTTTTGTAGATAAGTAAACGTCTAGTCTTGATACTTGCTTAATTGTCATTTTGGCCGCCTTAGAAAATACTTTTCGCTGCATTAATCAGGCTATTACCTGCTTTAACAACATTGAGAATATTCTGCGCTTTGGAAAGTGTAGAGCTGACAGCACCAGCTGCGCCGTTGACTGGAACTTGTGTGCCACCATAAACACCAGCTGATACAGTGCCAAGCGCGGCATTTTGACCAAAATACATATAATTCATGCTGGCGCTGATAGTTAAAATCGTATTTCGACTTTCAGAGTCAATGTCACCCGGTTCAAAAGTAAATGCACAATCTATTAATTCATGTGCTTTAGTCCAGCGATTCATACGGCCATCATACAAAATACAGTTTGTGGTACCGCCGTTATTGATTAAGAGCTCTGCTAAATCAGCAATTTGACCTGTCTCTGTTTCAATCATGGTTACGGCGCCTTGGAAGGACGTCTTAGGCGTACCGGGAACGTGCGCAGCTAAACCGCCTGCATAAGCAACTTCGGCCGCTTCGTTATTCGTCACAATTGGGCGTGGATAGGTTTTTAAAAGTAACGCTACATTGGGTGCAATTTCAGGTACCAACATGGCGTTACACGCCAACATAGCGGTACCTAGCGCTTTTGCTGTTTCATAATCAGACTTATAGTCTTGCAACGTGTGAATGAATTGGGGTTGCATGATGCTTTACTCCTTGGTTTCATCATGCGGTTATTCTGAAGTTTCAAAAAATGCGCTTTTATTTTCGTTCCCAAAATTAAAGCGGTTCAAAATTACATACAAGCATAGGCATTACACCTACCGCCGCCGTAATCTCTAAGTCGTTAATCCCGGCTTCTACAGCAATACTTGGCACAACGTTCGCCGGTACCAGCTTTGTGAGCGTTGGAGCAAGCTGGGTTAATTCTTGCAAGTCCACATCATCGTCCATACTGATATGAATACGACTTGTTAAGAAGTTTTCACTGCTTTCTGTATATGTCAGACGTGAAGGATAGCTACTGGCCAATGCTTTTGAATGAAACAAGCGCTTAATTTTATATTGCCCCGGCCAGAGCATGCGTAACACAAAATCTAAAAATGCAAGCCCGCGTTTAGATCCCATGCTTATCCAGTTTGCATAAATCACACGCATGAGTGCTTCGCTGATATTTGGGCGCCGTAAAACAACCAAGCCATCTTTTTTAGAGAATCGCTCAACTACGCTCCCGCCAGCCATGTGCGGTACGCTGTAGTCAAATAGGTTTGTCAGATCATCGCCAAGCAAATCAATGTAGGTTTTTATAAAAACCTGTTGCATTGCCTGTTCAAGCTCAGTGTAGGTATGCGAATAACTTAAGGGCTCTAATAGGTTTAGCTTATCCATAAGTTTGCACCTACGTTAGCTGTTCGCTTGATATTGATCGTGATGCTTTCACGGGTCATATACACCCATTGATGGGGTTTAATTCGATTTGCGGATAAATCATCCGTAACAAGGGTAAAGTCAGAAATATTATCTTGGAATGCAATAATATTTTCCTTAAACGCATCTGATATTTTTTGAACGTTAAAACCATCGGCCAAAAAGTATGATGAAGCCAAAGTCTCTTTGCCGTAGCACTCTAAAAGCAAGGTGTAAATTTGCTCTTTTACCATTTCGTCATTGTGCACTGAAGCCAAGCTTGCATTGACCTGTAACTTGAATGCGCGTGTGCTGACTTGACGGATATGCACCCGGTCTTTATAGAGCGAATCAATCTGGCCGATATATTTCACAATGTCAGTTTTCAACTGCTCAGTATCGCTTGGATCTTTAGCAACAAAAGCCGCCTGCAAGTGGTTCATGTCGTCCAGCGTAGCTGTGTAGTACATGTCTTGGGTTGCTTCATTCCATACGGTTAAGTAATTGCAACGTGACATAAAGACTTTACGCACATTGTAATCGAACTCACCCAGAAATACGGCGCTTTCATCATGCACTGGATAGCTGGAAAGTAGGCGTAATTGCTCAATGCTTAGCGGATCGGTACCAGCACGCACTAAACCGCCACTTGTAAATTTGATTTGTACCTTGGTTTCTCTTGCGCTGGATACTTCCTGAAGGGATGCTTCACGCAATTTGCTGGTATCAATTTTGCCGTCTGTTTCGATCAACTCAAAACTAATCACAGTATTGGCTTGAACGGTCACACCACAACGCTCACTATCGCCAAACTCAGCAATCATTTTCCGCATGCTGTCGGTTTTGAGATTGTAGGCATATTCACCCGGCGCCGTATTCATCCAGCGTGGTTTATAGCTATATGCATTGCCTAAATCATCCTTCACCAAAATTCCAGACAAGTGCATATCTTCTTGAATATTTAGCTCAACTTGCAAAAATGCTTCAGTAAATACAGCTTGATATTGAATAGTCCGGATTTCGCTTTGCTCCACCTGGACCACTGCTGTTTCACCGGGCGCAGCATTGGCCGTCTGCAATAAGCGCCAAGTACGTCCTTGGGCATCTTCAATATAACGCCCTGCTGAAATACTAACGCTGTCTGTACCTTTGTTTTGCACGTCTATGTTGTGCCGACACGGCGTAGCCAGTGGCAAAATTCCTTTATTGGTCGCATCCGCTAAAATCGTACGGACATTGCTCTTTGTAAAGGGTTCAATATTGGCCAGATCAATGTCTACAGATTGATCTGCAATCATGCCGGCCATAGCTTGCAAAGTACCAACAGCAAGCGGGTCGCCGTTCTGATAGCGCAGTGCAATTTCTGGCGTGTCTTGTAAGTTAATCAGCAGTCGTTTTTTTACATCATTGAGCGTAAGCATTTGCACTATCCCCGGTGTAATTGGTGTTTGATTCTTCAGGTGAAATAGGAACTACTACGGTGCCAATAGAAATATAAATCCGCTTTTTATCGTGGCCCAAGTCTTCTGATAACACCTGCAATTCATCGCTAGACAGCGAAGCAAACAGCGGAATATCCTGTTTTATTTTGTCTAAAATAAAGTCTGCTACATCCATACTCATTTCATTAAATAAAATTCGATTAGTTCTTTCGCCGTACCCGCTCCCGCGAATCGAATTGGCTGGGGTATTCAGCCAGTGTTCGATTATTTCTTTAATTTCGGTTTCATTAAGTAAATACTTCATTTACCAATTCCAATCGACATTAAGTATTGCTTGTAAGGCAATTGTTTTTCTTCATTAAGCAGGCTGTAAATTGTGCGGAAAAAAACCACGTACCCGCCGTAAATGGCACACAAAATTGGCAACAAGAAGCAAACCATTCCACTCGCTGATAAAAACCGCAGAACTAAATAAAACCGAATGGCAAAGAAGATAAGACACAGCAGGCTAAAAACCAGCGTAAAAATGGCTTTGAGTCGCCCACGCGATAAGATTATGTCCACATCGCTCTGCTTAAATGCCCAGCATACGCACGGCATCATGCGCATTAGCTTAATTTTGGTGAAAATAATCCAAAATAGGGAAGCAAAAACAATAAATAAATCGATATATAAACCAAACATCATTGAGAGCCCCCCGCTTCTACTTGCTTAATCTGATCACGGCGCACCGTCAGGCGTTGCTTAAGGTCATCTCGCAGTGCTTTCTTGCTCAAGATATCCTTATCTAGCTGTTCAAGTGACTCGCGCAACTGGCGCGTTTTAGCAGGCACTGTCGTGGGAGCTGTTGCACCGTCTTTGCGTGGAATAACAACTTTTTCTTGGGTACGGCGTTTATCAAACGCAGCTTGATTGGCACGTACACGTGAAGCGATTTCTTCAATTGCTTTTGCAAATACCGCCGCCGGAGAGTTTCGATCTGACGCATTGCTTGCCAGACTGTATTTAGAGCCAGCTGTAGGTGCCATCACCTGAAATGCATCTGCTGAAAAGTGGAATAACTCATTTTTGAGCGGGATATCGCGATTATTCAGCTTCACACGCACAATATCGCCATCGGTACGTGCCACAAGCGTAATGGTCTGGCCATTCTCTAAAACAAAATCCAGATCCTTTGTTGTTTCATCCGCAACTTTTTTCATCTTCCGCGGAATAAATGCAACAACCATCTGGCCGGTTGCCTTGGTCATGCGCTGATTAAATTGCTTCACCAGTGGTGAGGCATCATTGATATTTACTAAATCAAAACTAGCCATTTTAGAGCTCTGTATATTAACTATAGGCATATTTTGCTATTACCAATTTTTACAATTAATTATTGTTCCCATAAAAAAAAGCCCGGATTAATCCGGGCTTTTTCTAGGCTGTTTTATAGGCCGTTATTTTTCTTGTAAATGCCTTGGCGTTTACCAATCTGCAATGATTTCAAACGGCGCTTAATGGCGTTTGGTGAAACAGCTTTAGCACTTGCTTTACGCAATGCATTTTTCTGTTTAGCTGATAGCTTAACTTTCATAGATGTATTACCAATACGCTTATTCACAACAGTAACTTTACCAGCACGCACAGCTTTCACGCCGCGATATACAAGTGTTTGGCCACTCTTGGTTTTACGCACTTTGGTTTTACCCACTTGTGCGCTGTCATATTCGGCTACTTGGCCAGCTTCCATATCCAAGCCATCATCACCAAAGATAAAGGCAGTGATAAATTCGCCGCGCTCATCTTCTGCTGGCAGATTTGTGCTAATGATTTCAGCAATTTTTTCGATTGCTTCGTCTGCTTCATCTACATTTTCGCCAAAAGCTTTTTCGATAGTGTCATCGTCAACACCTAAAGAAGACATAGCATCCGCCATGTTCGCCGCTTTGATTTGAAGCACTTGCTCAGTCAATTGATCATGTTCTTCACCGCCTTCACCAGCACCGCCTAAAAGGTAAGCGTCCAGACGGTCAGATGGAAGTTCAGAATCATCTAAATCATCTGTCAAAACGTCATCAGCAAGTTGCAAAACGCCGTATAACGCACTACGGCGCAAGGCTAAAATTTCGCTTTCCAAAGCTTTGTCGTCTAACTGCATAATGTCTTCAGCCATATCGCCTGCAGCACTGTCAAAATGATTTACAGTTTGTTTAGCAGCTTGAGCGGCCGCTTGGTTTTTGGCCTTTTCACGGCGCATTTGTGTAATAAAGCTAAAGTCTAGTGCTTGGTTCATTTCCCAATTCCTTCAATTATTTGTGTACGCTGGTATCTAAATAGGCAGCACGAACGGCGCCTTCAGGTCGATAACCGCACTTCAAATCAACCGCATCGTGTGGTCGATCTTGGCGTGAGGTAATCGAAATAACGTATTTACCGCCCAGTTCGCTTGAGTCCACAAGCAGGCCTGCTGTTTCACTTGCACACTGTTCTAAAAACGATTGGCATTCGCGCAAAGCATCGCTAATAAAATCAGATTTACCTTTGAGTAAATGGCGTTTACAGATATTGATAAGACGATTATCAATAAACATGGAGATTTCAGCAGAACTGGTTAGGCTTAAAACGCTTGTTTTACTGTCGTATTGGGTTAAACAATCCGAAAGAACATAGCGAGTTCCAGTGTCATAAACTTCTTTACGCACCACGTTAATTTTTGCTTCGGCCAACTTGGCAATCACGTCTTCATTGAACTTAACGTCATTACGCATCTGCATACCTGCCCAGCGCATTGGAAAGTCATAGCCGGCAACTGGTGTCTTCAGTGGCGGAATGCCTTGTGCATTGGTTTTTGCATTGCGTAGCAACGTATAGCCCATGATCGTACCCAGTGCATAACGCGGTACTTTTTTGCCGTAAATTGATGTGCTGTTGTTAGGGCGTGCCAATACGGCGCACACGATAATTTCTACACGGTGGCTATAAGCACTCAATTCTTCAGCAATAAGTACCATTTGATCCGGGGTTAATGTTGGATCTAGTTCAACTTTCAGCGGAATATTCAGCTTTTCGCTGGCGCGTAGCATGACTAAGAACAACGGCAAGTTGTCACTAAAGAACATGGCTAAGTAGTTCGGGCGTTCCTCCGCCTCCACAAGCGCATCAAATAAATCATCATCTGATAGCGCTACTTTGTCCGTATCTTCGGCCATTGAATCCATATAGACATTACGGCCAAGGGTATTGCGGGCGTTAAATGCTTCAGAGTCTGAAACGTAGTCTGAAAAATTGTCATTTCCGAACAATTCAAACGATTCAAATTGCTCTGTCGCATGTGCAACACTCACAATGCTTGCAAAATCTTCAAGATTTTCGCTCATTGAGCCTTGAATTTTTAACACTTCATCGCCGTGATACGTATCAACAAAGCGCAAAGTCAATGAGGTGTTTTCTTGATATAAATCAGCATCTTTTTGTTGAATCTTGTATTCAAGACTTACGTTTTCGTCCATTTTTGAATGGAGAGAAAAAACAACAAACCAGACATAAGGCATGCTTTTTAAGCTTGATACAGCAGCTTCAATATGATCTGACGGTACAAAGTTAACCATGTCATAGCCGTCAACTAAACCTGCGATATAAGGCATTGTTACACCCCTTCAAATTCGTAACGGCTATTTTTGTTTAGCTCATTTAATTGCTGAAGCTTATTGATAACAGCTAAACGCTGGCGCGGATTTTTACACTTAACAATCACTGTCTCACCCGCTGGCAAATCAGTTTTTGTATAAGTTTCATAAGTGCGTGGCCCATTGTTTTTGATTGATACGCTTAACGGATCAACCGGAGCAATAGGCGCTTCAGCAGGTGCTGTTTCAGTAGCAGGCACTTCAGCAGGTGCTTCAGCAGGTGCTGTTTCAGTAGCAGGCACTTCAGCAGGTGCTTCAGCAGGTGCTGTTTCAGTAGCAGGTGCTTCAGCAGGTGCTTCAGCAGGTGCTGTTTCAGTAGCAGGCACTTCAGCAGGTGCTGTTTCAGTAGCAGGTGCTTCAGCAGGTGCTGTTTCAGTAGCAGGTGCTTCAGCAGGTGCTGTTTCAGTAGCAGGCACTTCAGCAGGTGCTGTTTCAGTAGCAGGTGCTTCAGCAGGTGCTTTAGTTGCTTTAGTGGTTTTGGTTGCTTTGGTTGTAGTAGTCATTTTGCTAATTTCCCTTAATTGGTCCAGGTAAAAGAAAAAAGCGCGTCCCGAAAGACGCGCATTTAATTACGCGCCAGTAATAGAAACAGGCAAGTTAACTACTTGAATAACCACACACTGATCACAGAAACGATCAAGCGGGTTTAAATCAGCCGCGCCAGTCGCTTCAATCGTTACACCTTGAACAAAGTCTTGAGTGTTAGATTCGCGAACGGTGAACGGAACTGTTGGGAAGCCAACGAAAGGATTTCGTACAGGATCACCAGAACGGCCAACAAGCATGATTTCAGCACCGCTGTTGCTTTCAGTAAGCAATTGCGCATCTTCAGGAACGTGGTAAACGTTAATGTTGTTGCCGATTTGGCCAATACGCGTGATTTGGTTAGGAGAACCAACTGCGCTTGATAATTTTTTATAATGTGTATCGTCTGCAAGGTTGTCAAACAACACAGACATTTTATCTGTCACATACAAATCGTGGCCAGACGGTACGATATCAAGCAGTTTATTAATGTTTACTTTGCCCATGCTGATAGACACAAGTAATTCACGCGCTTGTTCTGACGTGTTATTAAACGCTGGGGTTTCTGTAGCACCGCGATGCAAGTCCGCCGTAAATACGCGACCAAAACCAATGGCACGCTTTTTAAGACGGCGCAATAAGCGAACGTTTTGTTCAAGAAGGAATTTTGACGAAATAACTGCGGTTACGGCGCCACGAATATCAAGACCAAGTTCGCGTTGTACTTGGTAAATTGAGCTTGTAGTCGCACGGTAACGACCGCGCATTGGATATGCATACACATCACGCGCAACAAGATCTACATCGACCGAAGGCGCAAGTAGGATCTGTTTTTCGCCATTTGCTTCAGTACGTTCAAAATCTGCAATAAGTTCCGCAGTTACCACTGCACCCGCTGGCAATTCTTCTTTAAAGCTTACCTGCACAGTGTTAGCGCTTAAGTCTGCAATACCAGAAACAACAGCAACTTCCACGCCTGCAACAACTAAATGATGATTACGCTTTGGAATAATTGCAGAAGGGCCAGTGAACTTAGCATGATCACGTGTAGCGTCATCACCAACAGTTACGCCGTTCACAAGGATGCGCACACGGCCACCCATAAACGGAAGTGCTGGTGCATTTGGATCTGGTTGATCAAGCGTGCCATTTGCATAAGTGACAGTAGGAGACAGCGTGTAGCTCTTAGCATCCGCCGTATCTTGAGTCATTACAAACTCAAAAATAGGGTCGAAATACTGAAGTGAAGCACCTTTACCGTCAATGTATTCACCAGCTTTCACTGCACCAAACGAGTTTTTAGCAATGTTACGGCCATAAACAACCGGCACTTGGTTAGAGCCGTTTGCGTTTGGTAAATAAGCAATGATTGGAATTGACGTAGCAATACGGCTAGAGATAGCAACGATTGCAGCTGCAGGAATAACAGAGTGAGATTCCATACCACTGGAATTAAGCTGGGTACCATTTACAGTGCTGTCATAGCCATCAACAGACTTCAGCGCGATAAGGCCATCAGCCAATGCTGTTGCTACCATGTCTGCACGTGGCATTTCACCGCCATGCACTGCTTGATAGCTACGAATACCGCTATCGATAGCACCTAGAATGTAAGCTTTATTTTCTGGGCCAGCACTGTCAAAAATGTCACGTAACACTTTTGGAATTGCTTCATCAAGGTTGTTGTCTGCTTCTGCATCAGCCACACAGCTGTCATAAGCAGCAACAACACTAGCACCATTACTACCTTCACGCTTTTTGGCATAATTGCGCATCCAATTGACAGTTGCGTTAATTTCACGCTGCGCTGTTTCATGGTATGTTTGTTGCTCTTGTGTTAAAGCCATTTAAATAACCTCATTTGCCTTTAGGGCGTTGGAAATGCGGTTATTTTGAAATGGCTGTAAAGTGCTAAATTTTTTTGTTCCCAGTTTTGGAAATACAAAATTAATTTACTGGACGTTGCTCGAATGTTGCTAAATAAGACAGATCATCACGTTTATTAAGAAGATATTTAACCCCAAAATCCCCTACGATTGTTTGGCCTTGTGAGCCTACATTCTCCACCCAGACGGCAAAATCGCTACTTAGCATCAAGCAAAATATATCGCCACTTTCCGGCGTCCAGTTCGCCGTATTTTCATATTGCTTAAAAAGCTCCACATCCTCGACAAAGGGTTCAATTTGAGCCATAAATGAGGCGTCTGCCCCATCTACAGAAATAAGCCCCTTATTAATCGCCGCGCCCGTGAACTGATCCAGCAAAACCATGGCTAGGCCCTTTTGCTCATAATCAAAAGCGTGCTCATCTTCTTCGGTCATCACCCCCAGCCCGCTCCAAACGTCATCCTGTCGATTACCCTTATCTGTATCTATTAGCACTTTAGAAAATACGATTGCAGGGATTGACGCCGTAGACGTTAAAACCATCTGTCGAGCCATACGGCGCCGACCATTGAGCACACTATTGGCAATTGGATTAATACTTTCTTTCACGCTCTACCCTCATATAAAAATCATAATCTGCTTTATCAATTAGCCCTGAATTAAAGTTAGCGGTTAGACGTGCTATACGGCGCTCTTTATTGTCTAGCTTGGCTTGTTTGGCCATAACCTGCTTTGTTTGCTTTTCAACTCTGGTGGCAATTTTCTTCGCTTCAGTGTTTAAACGCGGTGTGATCTTATGGCTTGCCTTGCCTTGCAATGCCGCCTGATCATCAATCATTTTTGCCAGCTGTTTCGGGCTGGATGAATACATACGGCCGTATGTTTTAGCCCGATCTTTATCTATGGCCATCTTTAAATACTGTTGGCCAAGTGCCGAACGGCAATACTGGGCTACACGCAAAATATGCTTGCATGCGATGCCAGTTAAATCGGGGTTTTTTTCTTTCGGAAATCCTGTCTCACGGCGCCCATGCACATAGTTTCCTAGCGTTGCAATATAACGATACCAATAGCGAAAACGTCCACAATCGCACTCGATACGCACTTTACCGTTTGACAAGCGATTTTTAATCGTACTAGCCCGCTCTTTGACTGGCTGTAATACCACGCTGTCATAGGCCATAAATTCAATATTAACCACGTGAAATGGATCTTTTGAACGCGGGCCAGAATTAGTTAAAAACGTCACGGTACCAGCACGGCGAAATTTCGGTGCTACGCTTAAAATCTCCCGGTTAGCCCGGTCAATATCATCTTGACGCGACAGACTAATCACTTGCGGAATTGTGATACCGCCCTTGTATAGCGTGCCTATTGTTTCAATGTTGCTACCGAAGGCCTCTAAATCCTGTAATGTGATATTGCGTAGCTCTAACCCGCCAAGGGTTGTCTTCAGCATCCGCTTAAAATCATATTCCCCATCGATATCATTTGGACGCAAAAATACGGGCTTGAACTTATCGTTATGTTCGGCGGCTTTACGGCCCGTACTATCATCTTTAAGGGCCTGTCGCGCTTGTTTCGCTACATTGGCCTCCATTACCTTTCTGCGCCAATCGTCTGGACTAAATGTCATGAATCTACTCCATGCTTTTGTCGCAAAGCCAAAATATCGCGCAATGTAGGGAAATAATATGCCCGGACTGGGATCAACTCATGCGCATAAGAAATGCCACAAGCCACTTTGACCTCAGTTACATACATACGCGACTTATACAGACGGTAGCTAATCAGTGAAGGGTCGTGAACTTCATCATCTTGAACTTGGTAAAAGCGCAAATCATGCGCTTTACCACGGCGCTGCGCCCGCTCAATGAGCTGGCGCAGTGCAATTTGATATTCATTTAGCATAAGCACCCCGCTTACGCTTCAATCGTGATGGCTTGATATAACGCATCATTGGCAATACATGCGACCACAATCACATCAATTCCAGACAAAAGCGTACGCTCTAAATCAAGCACATAAGATCCAGCAAGCACAGTCGCTTCAACCATGCTGTTATCTGTAAATACGGCGCGAATTTTTGCAGGTGCATCCACGTTGCCAGATACGGAGCTTAGGCTTGAATTAAGTGCCGCCGTAAAGGTTGTAATGCCCGTATAAGTCAAAGTTTTTACCTCATCACCAGATTTAACAGTTACCTGATCACCAGCAACCAAAGCCACGGCTAAAACGTGGTTATATTCACCGTTTAGTACAGTTACAACAGTGTCCACACCGCCGGCAGTAATAGTCACTTGAGCCTGCGCAGAAGTACCCAATACGCTTAAGCCATCATTATTGATATACGCCGTAAATTCAGGCATGAAAGTAACGTTTTTCATAATGCCGTTACATGTAACTTGGATAGACTCGCCCACTTGTAACGCTTCAGGAAGGATTAACTTCCAGCGGTTTTGATCATCGGTCACTGTTTCAACATTGTTTGCAAACACTTTGCTACCAGACTGTGAAATACCTTCTAGCTGAACGCTGTTTACCGCATGCGCCGTAAACTTAGCGTAGGCTGTTTGCAGGGATTCATTAGAGTCTGAAATTTGAATAGCAGTAGGATTGCTTAGGGCTGGATTAAATAATGCACTCCATTCACCATCATCAGAAATAGAGGCTTCAACCGTTGCTCTGTCCACTACATCAACGCGGATCTTCTCACCCGGCTGGCCTTTACCAGTGATTAACGTGCTAGACACGGCTAAAACACTTAAGCCAATTTTCACATATTGCACTTTAATCTCAGCAGATTGACCTGATACGCTAATTTCTTCATTTTGCATAAAGCTATTAGTTACATGTATTTCCCAATCGCCTTTACTGTCTGCAATCGCCGTATATGCAGAATTGAGTAATGACGTAATAGATACTGTTTCCGCTGGCTTGGCCTTGCCCTTGATATGAAAAGGCGTTATCACTTGAGCAGTAAGCGCAAAAGTTACATTGCTTTCACCTTTGTAAATAAGTGCTCCCGGTGTATGGCCACCAATACCGCCTAAAATCACAACAACAAGTTGCTCTTGTTCTAGGCCGTTAGGGAAGTCTAGGCGCCATGCCCCGGATGCATCTGCATAAATCGTGGTGTTATCGTTGCGCCCTGTTGACACAAAAACAGCTTCACGTGGCTCTGCGGTACCTTTGACATATTGGCCATACACTTGGTCTATTTCGACAGAGCCAAGATAGAAAGTTTTGCTTTGGTACTCGCTGGCCACACCGTCATATTGCAACCAAATATCAAGCGTAGAGCCATGCAAAAGCCCCATTTCTGGCAATACAATCGAAAATTCACCTTCAGCATTCACTTTACCGCTATGCGTCCAGCCTTCAGAACTTACATGTACGACTGCACGCTTATCTACAGCTGTGCCTGTAACTGTTTTCCCGTCTTTGCTAATGTCGAAGGTAAATGAGGGATTAAAAGGCGATTCGTCTTTGTGCTGAATATTAAATTCAATGACTTGGCTTAATTCAGATCCATTGATCACAAAAATATTGTTTTCACCCAACTGTAAGTGCTCAGCTGTGAGCTCTTGCTCCCAAGTGCCTTCTGTTTTAGGGGTTACGGCGATGCTGGTGCCGTCTTCTAGTAGGATTTGAACTGTAGTGCCAACGGGTGCCGTTCCGCTAAACTTCATTAAAACGGCGTCATAATTCGCCGTAAATTTAATTAAGCTACCATCTGTCGCCGTACCATCAATATTTTTAAAATCAAAAGCATTTGTGCCGATTAAGTTATTGGCCACATTCAAAATACGGCGTATCAATCGGCCGTCTATTTCACCTTTTGCATCCAAAACATAAGTTTTGCCATTTTGCAGATTAACCAAGTTTTTAGTTTCTAAAACAACGGTGTCACCATCCGTTAATTTAATTTCATTGGTAATCTGCTGGCTTTCACTATTTACAACTGTTGTTACTGTGTGGGTTAACTCTTGTCCAGCGTCCATAACACTATCCAATTTAAAAGATAGTGTTATTTTCACGTGTACGTTAAACAGCTATTTTTTTCGTTCCCGCTTATAAAAAAGTGATAACTGCAAAACCGTCAGCACCATTTTCACCGTGGTTAAGTGTTTCTGTCCACCCGGCGCCAGCCTTGCCAACGTCCAGATCAATTGTGACTTGAGATTTTGCCGTGTTTTGTACCTTGGCCCGAATATAGCCACCTGTACCGCCAGATCCTCCACCGGATCGACTCTCATCACCAATACCCCATGCACCCGTACCGCCATCATTTGAGTCGCTATAACCCAAAGATGAGTATCCTATTGTTCGGGTTTGTGGCGACCATCTGTTTACGATGCCGTGTATACCGTCCTTATTTTCTTCAATAGTGATCAGCAGATCGTCCTGTTTTGAAACATTAATTTTGTTTGTCCCTCCTGGACCACCTTCGCCCTCACTCATGTGTGAGCCATTACCCCACCAGCCACCAATACCGCCGATGCCACCGCCAGCCAATAGCGTTTTTAATGCTGTCTTCAGCTGTGTGTCGCCACCATTTTCACCCGGGCAAAGAAAACTAACACCCGTATAGCGTGAGCCACCGCCACCGCCACCAGCACCGAATAATTCAACAATAATTGTTTGTTCTGGCTCAATCGTGATTTTATGTTGGCCAACACGGTAAATTTTCTTCTGCTGTTCTGGCTCTTTCATAAATACCGCCCAGTTAACCTTGCCTGTATAGGCCACTTGGCTTGTATCAGCACGGTTAAACACTGAAACTTTAAACTTGTCTGTTTCGCGTGTGATCTTCCATGCTTCGTGCATGCCCTCTGGTGTAACCATCAGTACATAGCTTGGATTGTTAAAATCCCATTTCACGCCATCCGGTCGATTAATCTGGAAGTCTCCATTTTCTGATACACCAGACATAAGAACACCCGGAAACATTGCAGGTACGGCGCCCGCTTTCTTCTCTAAAATGGCAAAACTTACATCCCCGCTGTAGCTAGTACGATCACGGCCCGTACGATTGAAAATTGCCGCTTTAAATTTGCTTGATTCGCGAGTAATAGACCAAGCCTCATGTACCCCAGCTGGACACATCAAGAAAACGCACTGCGAATAGTCCACGTCCGTATTGTTTGGGCGCTTTACCTCAAGGCTACCAGAACTGCTTTGTACGCCACTTGCAAGTAATTCCGGCATAAGTAGGCCCGCCAGTTCCAAATCATCGGCTAACGGCAATACAAGCCAATTCAAGGCGCCTGAATATCCCACGCGATTGATGAGTGAGCGATTAAAGACTGAAAATGTGAATTTCTTTGCCTCACGTGAAATATTCCACGCCTCATGTGCACTTTCCGGATTGATTAACACCGGGTATTTATTGAGTAAACTGCCGTTAAAATTATCTAGTGTTATGGTGTTATTGCTACCCGCAACCATCAAGCCAGCAAAGCATTCAAAGCTCAATAGGCCAACATATAGCCCCATTAAGCGCGAAATCATGTCCAGATATTCTTTTATTGCACTATCCGCTTCAGTTCTCATTGCATATTGCGGGTGAGGATTTTCCACGGCCAAGTGATCAGTGATAACGCTGGCCATAAATTTAATATATTGCGGATGCGGGTTTTTATGTTGTGTATGCAATGCAATTAAAGCTTGCAGTAGTTGCTGTTGATGAGAAAAGGCTAATTTTATTTTTTGGCCAAATGGGATTTGATCCATTGCTAAGGATACGGCGAACGTAAAATAAACGCCTACTTGCGTTTTGAAAAAATGGCCAGCTGGTTGGGAGGCGATTGCAAATAGCTCCCCATCCAGATCGTACAAACCCAATTCAGTGACGGCTTTCTCTTGCTCAACACGCCCTAAGACTGTAAGCACTAAGCGATGATGGTCAGTATCAACATAGCTATTTAAAATTGGAAAATCGCCCCATGGCATTGCCATTGAGCCAGTATGAGCAGATTGCTCATAATTGCCAGAGCCAAGGCTTACATGTGATAAAAACGCTTCTAGCCCACTGCTCTGATACTTGAGCATTTTACGAAGCGCCGTATCTTGAATTGATAAAACAATTACGTCAGACATAGGAATAAAACTGGTTTTGATAGATGACATAAGTATTTGCCACCCACAAAACCAAATTTATTTTTGTTCCAGCGATTAAAATTAGACTTCCTCTAAAACAATCGCAAAGCCGATACCGCCATCATTACCTAAGTTTTGAGTAATACCGCGTGCACCCGGCTTACCTACAGACAAATCAAATTCGATACTTTGATCACTTGTATTTTCAAATTCGATAAGCAAATAGCCACCCGATCCGCCACCGCCACCGTATGACCAATCCTCATCACCAACACCACGGCCACCAGTACCGCCGGCATTACTTTCGCTTAATCCAGAATCCAAAGAAGTGGCCACGCCACCCGGTTGGGTTATAGATCGGTTTCCAATAATCGCGGCATTACCTGCCACATTTCTTAAGATCTTCATTCCAGCGAGTAGGTTGCTAACAATATTTTCGCCACCTTTACCCCCTTCACCATTAATAAATGAAGATCCATTGCCCCAAATACCGCCAGTCCCCCCAAATCCGCCACCAGCTTCAAGCACAAGGGATGATTTAGTTATTTTGGTTGATCCAGCATTACCACCGTCAACCGGCCCCGTTTGCGTAGACCGCCGCGATGCGCCACCGCCACCGCCTGGACCATATAAAGCAAATCTGACCACACGGCCCACGGGTACCACAATCTTATGGCTACCTTCATAATAAACCGTGCGTTTCATCGGTCGCTCAATAGCAAATACGGCCCAGCTCACTTTCCCGGTATAAGTCGTACGATTAGATCCAGATCGACTAAACACACTCACCTCAAAACCAGCACTTGTACGCTTTATTGTCCATCCTTCATGACTACTTTCAGGCGTGATCACTGGGAAATATGTTGGATTGGTAAAATCATGGCCAGCAGGTGCCGGGATCACAAAATCTCCACTACTTGCAACACCTGTTGTTAGGTTTAATGGGTAGTTTGACCGAGTAGCGCTTGGCACAGCATTTACTTTAAATAAAGCCCAATTAATACGGCCTGCATAAGTCGCACGGCTAACGCCAGATCGGTTAAACACATCAATTGTTATGCTGTCGTCTTTACGCGTGATAGACCATCCCTCGTGCTCACCTTCTGGACAGACAAGTACGGCCAATTGATCACTTGTATATTTCAAGTCATCTGAAGCAATACGCTGGATCGTAGGATTTTGCCCGGCTTCAATCGTCCCTGCTTTAATCATGTTGGCCAGCTGATCTGTTTGGCCAGCCAAGCCATTTTTATTTAAAAGTTTCGCCGTATCGATTACGGCGTAGTTACTGCGCCCCAAATAATCAACGCGATTCGTCCCTGAACGGTCGTAAATGCTCGTTGTGATTCGCTCCGCTTCGCGTATAGAGCTCCATCCCTCATGCTGTGACTCTGGTGTAAACAAATAAACCATGGACGTGTCTGCATAAGAGAAAATAGCGCCCTTTTTACGTTCCGCTACCGCCTTACTCGCCGTATCGTAACCGCACGCCAATGCAGGCGGGAAAATGAATGCTGTCACATCCAGCAATACACCAACTTTTTCATCAAGCTCAGCCATTTTTTCGGCTAGATATGATTTTTTAGCATATTGCGGATGCGGATCTTCATCGGCCAAATGTTCACGCATAAGCTGGCGCGAAAATTCTTTGTATTGCGGATGGGGATCTGTCTCAGCCAAATGGGCATTCATCACTTGCAGAGCTTGGCCTGCGGTACCATCTGACACAACAGTAATATTCTTGGCCAGATCTTCAGATTTGAGCAGTAAGCCCATGCTGGCCACAAAATCAATGCCCGGGTATAAGCGGAAATAAGAGCCAGTAGGCTGGGAGGCTACAGCAAATAAAACGCCTTTATCCGTATATAGGCCCACTTCACTTACATTTTTTTCAGCGCTATAACTCATGATCACAGTGAAGCGTAAAGCAAAGCTTTCCAGCTCTATACCGCCTGCTGATATCGTTTTTTGAGTAAATTCCGCAGATAACGCCGTACGGGTTACGGCGGGCTGATATTGCCCTGATCCAAGCCCGATTTTTGATATTAAAAGCTTAATTCCTTTGGCTTTAGCATCAAAAAATGCATCGCGCCCCGCATTCGTTACAATAAATTCAATGGGATTTGCCATTTCAATAACCTTTAAAATAATGCTGTTATTGTCACGGCGCCATGATTGGCCTTTTATTTTTGTTCCACTTCTAATGGCATCAATCAATATCTTCAGCTAAGCGCTTAAGTTCCTCCAATTCAAGACGCGCCACTTCAGCGGCGGACACGGCCGGATTGGCACCACGCCCTTCGTCTTCCACTTCGTAGTGATCATAATCATCATAAGCCGGGGTAAAGTTAATACTCTCCATGAACATAAAGGCCAATGTATCGACCATATCGGGAGACTTTAAGCCCTTAGAGCGCATTTCTTCTTTTGATAGAACTTTATAGCGACTTCGATCATCAAACGTGTAAGGGATACGCGTTACTTGTTCTTCAAACTTGGCTCTATGGCGAATCGTTTGGATTTTTAAGCGGTTTTGAGCAATTGCACGGCCCAGACATACGTTAGCCTGTGCACGGCGGTTCACATACAGCTTTTTATTGGCGTTTTCAAAACACTCACCGCCCCAGTGAATTTCCCTAAAAAAGATATTACGTGACCGTAAATTTTGCGCTAAGCCAATACCTGCGCCGTTTGCATCAAGCAAAATCGTTAAGTTTGGATAACGGATTAAGCTTTCTTCAATGCAAGCCGTCATTGCATGCAGGTCAGCGCGGTTATTACACATTGGTATATCGATTACATCGACTCGCCGTGCTAAATCACCATAATGCGCATTACCCCACACCTTAGCGATTACGATCACGCTATCGTCACGGCCCACACCGCCACCCACATCGACAGAGCATACATAGCCAAAGCCGGTATGCTTTTTCATTACTGCCCGTTTGCGGTTATACATCCCTTCAGCTTGCGATTGAGTTACCAAATACTCGTTCGCACGATCCGGAAAAATACCCCGGATACGAATCATATATTGTGGATCATCACGCGTGCCGTATTGCTTTAGCGACTCCTTAAGCTTTTCAATCGAAACAATCGGTGAACGCTCACCATTGAATGTAAGTGCATTCCAAACACCGCCAGAACGCATAGATAGTTTGTGATGGGTATCAAAGAAAAAACCGCTTGATTTTGCTGGCTGGGAAGTCAAACACGCACGGTTATTTTTATGCGTCAAGGCACCCATTGCCACATCCATTACGGCGTTATCAATACCGCAGGCCTCATCACCCCATAAGAAGTAGTTATCACCGTGCTGGCCGGCTAAGTTTGTTGGCTGGTTTTTTGGTGCTGTTTTAGCGATAACATGCCAAGTCTTATCATGCCCTTTTATATAAACCGTTTCGGCCAATACGGTTACATAATCCGCTAACCACGACAGATGCGTAGTCTTTAAGCGCGAAAGACAGATTGAAATTTCTTTCCAGACTAATTTCCTTAGCTGATCAATTTGTGGCGCCGTAAACATCATTACAGAGTCTTCAAAAAACAGCAGGTGCCAGAGCGCAATAATCCCAGCAGAACGGGTTTTACCCGTACCATGTCCAGACGCAACAGAAGTACGTGAGCCATCACGTGCCACGGATAAAAACAGCAATTGCTGTTGCCATGTCACTTCTTGCCCCGCTTCTTTGGTCATGTTTAGACCTTCAACGGCAAAGCGGAAAATATCGTACCGATACCGCAAGCACGCCTCCCGCCATTCTGGGAGGCTCTTTAAATCCTTCAGCACAAAAAAAAGACCTATAAGCACCAGCTTATAAGTCTATGAACAGCCTGATAGGCCTTTTATTTTTGTTCCACTGTTTGAAACAAGGTATTAAATGGTGAAAGGTTCGTCTAAATCCATGCTATCCGCGCCGTATTCTTGGGGTTCTAGGCTCTGTTCAATCTGATTAGCAAAAGAGAAGTTGGCCAAAGCACGCATGGCACCCCAGCAGGCCAACAAGATGCAGATATGGCCGTTTTGTGCTTCTGTTGAAATATCCCATACGGCGCCATTCTTAACGTCTAGTCGGCGTTGCTGTAATACGTTCTCTGGGTTGAATTTACCCATCACCGCCGGGTCAATCTTTAATAGCTTATTTGCATCACGCATTTGATAAGCCCGGACAATTTCCGCCATGTGTTCACTTTCCTTAAAAAGCAAATCCCACTTTTCAAAAACGTCTGGCGAATCTGTAATAATTACAGTGTGGCCAGCACGCTTTTTCTGCTTCAGTAGCTCCAATAAGCTGTAATCTTTTTTTGGCGGATGAAATGGCTTTTCATCACTGATATAAAGCAAGCCTGTTTCAGCATTTAAGGTTGCTACAAGTCGAGTCGGTGGCCCTTGGTAACTGTTCACCCGGGTGTCCAAAATCATTGTATTGCTCATATCTTCACACGCTCCACTTTACGCTCACCAGAGACACTATCTACACTCGCACGTAGCACAGATGGTTCTAACGTTTCATCCTTCAAATCAGCTTCAACAATGACGCCCCATTCTTGTGGCTTGCCCGGTTCAAACTCAAACGGATCTCGCCCGCCCATGTCTACGCCTTCGCCGTACTCGTCCTTCCCATCCTCATCATATAAACCAACGACTTGAGGGATTAGCCCGGCCACTTGAAAATCAACGGTATTTACGGACATATTATTTTGTCCCGTTGGGATGCTGTCTGGATACAAGCTATTTTCTAAAATAGTTAAATCCCATTCATCTTTCACGCCGTCCCCCAATTCACAGACGGCTTTAATACGGCGCTTAAAATCATCCGTCATATACGCACAGAATTGATTAATGACGCTTTGGCAGGTATCACCCTCTGCACACACAAAAGCCAGCTGAATGCGAAACTGGTGTGGGATTGTTCGCAGTTTAACTTTTCGGTTTTGAGGATCTGTTGGCACTGTCGTATTCACCCAGTAAGGCGTCCCGCGTATGGCGGATACTTCAGGCGGGCTTACCATTTGTGCAATGGCCACAAACAGCACCGGCAATGGAGCAACATAGCCCTTCGTTGTTTCTTGCTGTCTGTATTTAGCCAGCATCCCATCCACATCATCAATCATTCGCGATGGTGCCACTTTTATGGCGTCCCGAATCGGCAAATCTTTCCAATGTTTAAACGCCTTGGTATCCGGCATTGTCCATAGCTTAAAATCAATCAATAGGCGCCCAATAGCACCTTTGACTGATTCAAGTGAAGACTTCCGGCTTTCTCGCCATTCCATCATGCGCCGAAGCCCCCAATTTTACCGATAGCACTTACATATTTTTCAGCTTTACGCTCTACCTTGCTCTGCTTACTGTCTTCTAATACCTCTGGGCGAAAACCAAGGAACTTATTTGCATCCATGCATACTTGATCAAAATCCGTGGTATCGGATGCAATCATGCTATCAAAATGATTTTCTTCTAGCTGTTTTTGGCGTATACGGCGCCGTTCATCGCGACCACGCATACGGCGCAAATCAGCCTCTAATTTGCGGTTTTTATCCGACTGGGCCTGCAAATAGTCATAAACTTGGCTTGTTTCGGCAATGCTGTCATACATAGCCACAATTTGCCCCTCAAGCAACTGGTGAATAAGCTCTAAATTGTCTGCACCTTCCATAGAGTCAAATTCATTGGTGCAAGCGTTGTCTAAGAAGTTTTGTGAAAATACATAGTCAAAGCCACCAAAAACATTCGGGCGTAAAGTATCGCCATCCACAAAGAAATTCATCGCCGTACTAAAGCCACCTTGCTTAGCTTTGTACTGTCGCAAAATATGGTCGCCTGTTGGGTTGTTATAAAACTCTTGGCGGTGTTCAACGTCACCATTGCTATGTGCTTTTAAGTAAATAGTGCGAATACCCGGCTCAAGCAATATGATCTTGCCATCCTTCAGGCCTCCCGTTTCTGGCGGGATCATGCCGTAACGCTGGCGGATCTGATGGCCACAAAAGCCGTTTAATTTCCCTTTTTCGACCTGCTCTTGAATTGCTGGTGAATTGAACTTATCAATCATGCCCTGCACGTCATAATTTGAACGGTCTTTGCCGTTATGTTGCCAGCCACGGTCATAAAGATTAAATTTTATTACGCTTGTAACGCGTGATTCATGTTTGGCCATCTGTGCCACCCTTTCTACACATTAATAGACTTATTGTGCTTCCCAGTGATCTGGCTAAAAATTATTGTTCCCAAAATTTACGGCGCAAAAAAAGCCGGGGAAATATCCCGGCTTTCTGTATTGTGCAATACATAATATTAAGAGATTTCGGAATAATGGCTTGCCCAATATCCCTTTGGAGCATTCCAGTAATGCGAATGCTCTGCTTTTAGATCATTAGACAATGGAATGCTCCCCATTTGCCCAAGCTTCCTCCATTTCACTGTCCATGGATTTTTTACCCAGAACTAGCGCACAACCTTTAACGTCTGACCAGTTTAAATTGTTTTGCGCCCAATCCGTGATTTCGTCAGCGTACGACTCAAATAATGGCAAAGTGCCTTCAATTAAGCTCTTTGTAATATCGCCGTTATAGTCTTTCTGGCAATAATATTCAGCGTGATGGCGGGCAATAAACTCTACTGGAACGCCGTATGTATGGCCGTCTGGCATTTCAATTTTTAAATGCTTGCTGAATAGCGGGTGCTCCACAACTTCGACACAATCACTTAAGCCATTTTGATATTCATTAAATTCATTTTCTTCGTCCCAGATATCGCAGGCTTTATCCTCTGTATCGGCCTCAATGATCTGGTAATTTACTTCCATGTGCAACATACCGCCACCACTATCAACTACACGCTCATTCCAAGTTAACTTAAATTTTTTCACGTGTATTTTCCCTTTAAATAAACTGTTGAATATTTATTGTTTTCTTAGCTTTATCGCTTAGCTCTTGAGCCTCTTTTTTGCTCAATACGGCGCAGATTTCTCTCTGATTTACGCCTCGCTCACTCCCGGTTTTTATGTTCACTACGCGGTATCTAGTGCGACCTTTATGCTCATAGCGTTTCACGACCCTAAACGGGGTTGTATTGCCCGATTTCAGAGTAACAAGTGCGCCGTCTGGAATAACGCTTGCATCTTTATCCGGCTTGGCCACATCCCAGCTACAGGAATAAAGGCGTTTAAATTCTTCATGTGAAAAGTTTCTGTCCGGGCTTAAAATTAAAGCGATTTGCTCATCTGTTAATGGCCCACCTGCTTCAGTAGGTAATTTCCAAGTGCGAGGCAATTTATTTTTTACGCAATTACTCATTTACTCATTTACTCATTTATTAGCGGCTAAACGCTGGCGATATTGACGCGCCCGTGCTTCATGCTCAGCCTTTTTTTTGAGCCGTAGCGCCATTTCCGCACCAATGACCTTTAAATCAGCCTTTTTTACAGCTTTTGCTTTCTTGCCACCAATAGGGCGTACTTCTGCGTACTCACAACCATCTAAATCAAATAGCCGTAAGATTATGTACGCATCATTGTGTAAATAACTCGTACTTATAAGAACCTGCTCACCAACTACAAAATTATGACTGGGTTTAGCAGACTTATTAATTTCAAACTTTTTTTCATCACTATGTTGATCACAAATAGCCTTGTCGCTCATATCAAGAATATCGACTAATTTACGGGCGATCATAATTAAATATCCTTCTTTGAGGGCTCATTTTCACCAATTTCTTGGCATGCCTTTACATCGTTTATATCTTGTATTAATTGATTTCGGTCAAGTTCGCTCATGCCTTCAGGAAATGTATTTAGGAGCATTCCAGCACCAACTATTCCAAATTCATCACCATCGCAAGATTCGAGCCAGCAGGCAGGCATACGCCAGACAAGCACCCGTTCATGTGCTTCGACCAGCTTTTTAAGCTCTGGGATATGTACCCATAACTTTATAACGTCACTGTCTTCAAGCCCTTTAGTTAAATCCGTTAGATTCATTACAACTTTCTTTTCAGGGCTCCAATACTCGAAATTTTCAGGTAAATTGTCCAAAAAATACCGCCCACGTACGGCGCCGTATTTCTTCAAAATCAATTGAGCTGCAGTCATTACTTAACACCCACTACTACTTGTGAAGCATCACAACGTACACGTTTACCTTCATTCACTATTTCACCCTTAAAATAATTGTCTGGGTTGGTGTAGTGAGCTGAATGCGCCCGAATATTGGCCATACAGGTTTTTTTATCTTTGTACTGCAACTGATAAGAAAAGCCCACTTTAGAATTGGGATTGATATAGCTAACAGTGAGCACCCAGACAGTAATAAATACATGCATTATCGAAGTTCCTCTATCACGCCGTTAATAGAATCCGCAGAGTCTTCGCTTAGCTTGTAACGGTTTTCTTCTGTAATTTGAACGATAGAAAGAACTTCATAGCCTGCATTTTCTGGGTTTTTAAGTTGCTTTTCCAAGTACGGTAAAAGCTCATTTAGTGCCATGGGTATAGATTGTAGGGTTGTTTTCTCTGTCGCGCTCCCTACGCCCAGTGCACGCATTGACTCCGCCATTTCAGGCGTTGGTCTGTGTGGGCGCTGTAAACAAATTTCATAACGCTTTAAATCTTTTTGTGTATTTTTCATTGGATCACCTATAAAAACGCCGTACAACATTGCACGGCGTTTATTGTGTATTGGTTGGTTGCTACCTGCTGGTTAGTAATCACTCAATTGAGCAATTACTCATTTGCACAATTACTCATTTCACTGCGTTGTTCTGCGATACATTCCTCTAAGTGCTGGATTGCCCGCTCTTTTGTGTTAAATGGGCCTTGCCAGCATTCATTAAAGAAAATATCCCATTCAACCAAGCCACCCTCTACAAATTTTTCCAATTGCACGCGACCATAAAAGGGAACGTCATGCGCCCACCATATTACGTTGTCGTCTGTACCAAACGTAATCGCAGAGTTTTGTGCCACTGTCATTGCTTTATATGTGTCTTCTGCATATTTAATTAGCGCCTCTACTGGTGAGCCCTTTAAAAACCAAGTTTGATCAATCATGCAGTCATTTTTAAGGGTTTGAGGCTCTGCGCCATATAATGCCTGCAACTTATCTTTGAGCTTTTCCGCCGTATCTTGAAGTTCGGCTATTTGATTTTGTTGCTCTTGCATCTTCCCTAGATAGCGTTCATTCAATTGCGCAACTTCAGTATTACTGTCTTGCAATTTGCTTGTACATAACACCCACATAATATGAGCGGATTCAACCTCATCAATGACATATTGACTACCATCAAGGCGTTCAAAAATATCATCATGGCTTAAGGCTTTACCCATCCATAAATGTGTGTACGCCTGCGAGCTTTTAAATACTTCTTCAAACTGACTTAAACTCATTATTTACTCACCCCATCCGCTTCAATCATTCGTGCTTCATCATCACGGCTAAAACTTTCTTTAGGCACTGCCTTAACTCCCAGCGAATCAACATACGGCGCATACCATGGCTCATACCACACACAACCACCTATACGCTTTAATACAGCCTCTTTGCTTTCAAAGCTAAAAAACTGGCCAGCATTGCAACCATAGCCAGATTGATACCAAAACTTTGCAAAATCCCCGGTCGCTTTATCCCGCAGGTCGCGTATATACCACTTGCCAGCATTGTATATTCAATCTCAAATAATTCGTTATTCATAAATATTTTATCCATGCCGTGATAGCACGGTTAGTCTCCAATGTGGTCACAGTGCTTGCACACTTCAAAATCATAAGGGTTATGTTGCCAATTTAACTTTCCGCATTTTGGGCAATTAAAGCGTACCTTTGGGGATCTGACACGGCGCCGTAAAAGCTTTACGGCTTTAGGTATCCGCAGGCCAGCACCCTGCACCATGATTCGCGGATTAAATAATCTGGCCTCAAATACACGGCGCTTAGCTTGGTCTGCATCGCTATACGGAATAGCAACAAGCGATTTATTCTTTCTTGTACAGCGTTCTGCTTGATCCCTTGTATATACAGATGCCTTACTAAAATCAGTAGATGAATTAAAAAGCTCATCATCCATCCAATACACATCGTTACCATCATGCCTTTTTGCCTGAAACAGCACATAGGCATCCACATCATCAGACAGAATTGTTTCAAACGGGATGTATTGATGGTCTACCTTCCAGATAGATAAGGCGTCTACGTGATCAGCAGATACAGGCTGGCAGATCCCTTGGTTAAATTCCTCTTGCGCTTCTTTACGCGTAAACGTGTGTGCTAGTACCAGATTAGTGTGATAGCCACGCTTATTATGACAATGCCACACCATATTTGACCCGGTATTGCCATGTGCTGAAGCTAAATAAAAGCGGTCCCTCATATCGCTTGCCCCAGTGCACGCAAGTTTTTGGCTTTGCGAAAATATAAAAAGCTCTCTGCATTTTTAAACGCCGTATCTACAGTTAAATGCGCCTGCGTCTGCGCATACAGATAACCCTCTGGCACCTTGGGATCAACAATTGCATTAATCTCAGCCAGCACGCCCTTCCAACGGGTTTTAATGCCGTGGCCACGATCAATTTTTGTTTGGCCAGCACCAAAACGAAATTCCTCAAACTCCATTTGAGTGACTTTAATTTCGGCAGGTATTTCCAGAATACTGCCGGTACCTTCACAAAAGTAATAAGACACGGTGCTTATATGCCAATCTTGTACAAGCGGTATCAGCAAGTTTTTCAGGCAAATAATTAAATCGCCTTCATAGTTATCGTACGCAATAGACTTAGGTGCATAGTCAAGGTCTAGCTCTTTATTTTCCGCGTGCCATTTCGCAAAGTTTTCATCGACAGCATCTACACAAAACGTCATGTCTAGTGTCTGTACCTGCTCTGACTTGGCTTGATACATTTTGCGCATTGCATGTGGATCACGTTTTTTATTTCGCTTTTTAGCTACAGCCATTTTTAATGCGCCTCACACGCGCTTACTAGATCTATATTTAGGGTGTACGACTTCCCGCTTTCCATTGCTACGTCAACATAACAACCGAGCTTATACGCGCAAATAGTGCCGTTTTGCGCCGTATTGAAATCAGAGATAATTAAATCAATGTCACTTGGTATGCAGTGGACTTTGGCACCAATGACTAAAGCCGGGTTAATACGGCGCTGATTCGCGCCGTCATTCAACATTCCAGTTAAATTAATGAGCATTCCCAGCTCTCCAAACGCTTATGCCTTGGCTTTTTTGCTTGATTCGATGCGTGCTAGGGCTAATCACAATTAGCCCCGCATCCACGACAGCTTGTTCAATGCGTGGATCTTTAATTTGAAGCAAGCACGTATTCATTGGTACGCCACAACGGTGTGCAACCTGCATTGCACTCACCATTGATTGATCCTTTCGAGAAAAGCCACCCTTTGCATAGTGGGTGAAATGGCCAGCAGTAATTTTGGCCACTACAGCTTCGACTTCCCAGCTTGCTTCCTTTTCAGATAAACGTACGATAGGTGCACCAAAAGACGCCGTATCTTTTTGACTGCGATTATTTTGACGTCTTAAAAATCCTGAACTCATCCTACTTCCCCATGTACGTTTTAAACGCTTTAACTTTGTTGATTTTGAAACTTGGATCGAATGCAAAGAAGCGACTAACTTCCTCTTGCGCTTTGGCTTGACTGGTCGCCATTACGCTATACCGGGCATTGCCCCGCTCTATGCTGATAGCAAACAGAAAATGCTGTATATGCTCATTCATCTGGCAGGCCCTTTGCTTTTAGATCATTAATGAAGCCCTTAAGCTGTTCGTTTTTACGCTCCCGCCAAGCCTGCTTTTTAGCATCAAGCTCCGTGGGAATATCTTCAGCAGGCTTTTCAATTTCCTTGGCCTCTGCACGGGCTTTACGCAATTGATATTCCGTCACTACTTCGCTACCTGCATGCCAGCTAATAAACTGCTCTGGTGTGTCAAACACTGGGCCATCCATTTTTAATTTGTTTCTGTCATACACGTTTAAACGCTCCGCTATGCGCATGCGCTGATTTGCACGCTCTGTACGTTCCATCAAGATCATTGCACCAGCACAATGCTGTTCATCCATATCGCCGTCTGTTGTCTTGTGACACGGAAAGCTTAGGTCGAGTTCATAAAGATCATTAATGATCCCTTCCGCACGCTCTTTGCCAAGCCAGCCACGCTGGTAACTCAGATCGTTTTTAAATGGGCAGTCTTTGCAGGGCTGTTTTAGATCCATTTTCATGTGCAATTACTCATTTGCGCATTTGCGCATTTACTCAATTTAAATTACTTGATGAATGTGGCCAAAGTGGCGAAACATATAACAACTTACGGCGTGGCATGTGAAGCGGTCATAATTATCGCGCAAGATCATGCGCATTACTTGCAACAAGTCTTGTGGATGGTGAAGCCTTAAAGCACGCATAAGACGGTGCAATGGTACGGCGCTATTTTCTTCAATAGCTTGGCTAACAATGATTTTAGCTTCCTCATAAGAGTTACCAAACGAATTGTTTCTATATGACATAAAGCCATCACGGACATTGTGGTAAAAGTGCGGATGTACCCAAAAGCCATTTAATTCTTTGGCACCCAATGCCGTTAAAACCTCATCAACCGATGTGCTGGCACTGCTTAAATACTTTTCAATGTGGCTCTTAAAAAAGCCGTTGCTATTGTTAAGCAGAAGGATCTCAACGCGCAAAACGTTTCTTTCAAAGTTAGATAACTCCGGCAAGCATAAATCGTTATGCACGTAAAACCCGTTATTTGTTTGTCTTGACATAATCGCCCCCATTTAGCTGTAATCTTATAGGGCGCATTATAAATAAAAACCTATAGAATTATAGCTTTTTCTTAGAAAAACCTATAGTTTTACGATTAAACGTTCATTTATTAATCTATACTTAATAAAAAACCCCGTTTTAATGGGGTTTTCTATCGGTTTATCTATTGGTTATACGATTTGTGCTCTCATGCCCAGTCCTCCTGTAATCGCATGTGCTATATCCCGGTCGGCTGGTACCTGCGAAATACTGCCGTTTCCAGCACTGGCCATCATTCCCGATTGTTCTGACTTGGTATCAGTACGGCGCGTTAAGTCTGGCTTTTCAACTGCCTCAACTTTTGTGGCTTTTGGATAGTTAGATACATATAAGGGCTTACTGGCTGTACGCGTGGATACCGCATTTACCGATACTATTTTGCCTTTTGGTGTTTTGGATGCCTGTTGGCCAACACCTTCAGTTTTCTTCTGAATACTTTTTAAATGACCACGGCGCCGTGCATCGTGTGCTTCCCATGGAAAAGCCAAACCGCTTTTTAACCGTTTCTGGCCATAAGCCCACCCAATGTAGTTTTTGCCAATCGTCTTAGAGTATTGCTCTGGATCTGCATCTGGGTTTTTCTCAAACATAGCCTTGGTTGGTGCATAAAGAGGATTGTTATCAATTTCCATCTTCATATATTCGGCTTGAGCGTCTAAAGCGGCCTGCCCGGGGATGATTCGACCATCCTTAAATACGCCTCTTTTGGTTAAATGATCTCGCAAGCCCTTTCCGCGTTCACCTTGCCAACTAATCATTCCTATGTTTGTTAAGTTATTCGCTCTGTCTGTATGTGTGCCATACAAGTGGTCGCTTGAGTACCCACCTTCACGCCCAATTTCCGCAGTCAATGCTTGAGCTTGAGACTTACTAAATTTAGCTTTAATAAGCGAGTTGTAGACAGCCGATTGATTGTAATCCGCCTCTTTGCTTAATCTTTCTTTGGATGTGCCACCGCTAGTATTGCTTAAGCCCTCGCCGTATCCGCCACCAGTGCCACCAGAATTGCCAGCACTGCCATTTCGGGAGTATCTGGCCAGCATCATACCGCCAAAACCAAAACCGCCCACTGACGCAATATTAGAGCCGATCTTGGTTGCACTATTCCAGCCATCCTTAACCATCTTGTTAATGCCATCAAGCGTAGTATTCCAGCTCTTAACAATTGTGCCTCCAATGTCCTGACCTTGGAGCCGTTCCGTCCAGCCTCCAATTTTTTGGCCGACAATATCGCCTACAGCCGAACCAATAGTCGCACCGGCTACGGCGCCCACTGGCCCAAGTGCTGAACCAACTAAACCGCCCAAGCCCATACCGGCCATTGAGCCAAGCCCTCCCCCTTTCTCCTTGGCATCCATATCAGCCCATTTCGATGCGAGTAACCCGCCACCCACCAAGGCCCCAATTAGAGGAAGTTTTCGCCCAGCCTTAAGGATCTTTTCAGCCCCACCAGTACGGCGTCCGCCTTTTTTGCCATCACGACCGGGTACCGGGGTAGGGGTATTACCTGGACCATTACGCCCGTTTTTACCATTACGCCCGGGTACTGAAATGCGGGAACCATCAAAAAGGCCACCAGCACGTGAACGCTGACGGTTTACGGCGTCAATTAACTTTCTAAATAGCTTGCGTGTTTCTGAGTTATTCCGCTCAACCTCTGTATTGTGGTTACGTTGTTCGCTGGGTAGTTCCTCATTTCGTTTGGGCTTGCCTTTTTTATACAGCCACATTGCACCACGGCCCATGAGCTTGAATGCACCCTTGGCCGGACTTAATAATGAGCCTAGTTCGCGAACGGCATCAATTGTAGGGTCAATGCTTGATGCATCCACACCCCCAACGCCTGCACTGAGATTCTTAAACGCTGAAGCAATAGCTTTTTCATTGGCCGTGCTGGCTGAGCTAACAAATCGCCCGCGTGCATCGCGTTCACTGGACGCCGTACTACTGTCAGTTTGCTTTGTCTTCGGGATAGCACCACGATTAGCATTACCGCCCGCCCCTGCCTTGTCTGCCTCTTGTATGACTGTAGTTTTTGTGGTGGCTTTGGTTGCTCTGTTTGGCACACCAGTGGCCACCGCACTGCCCTGCCCAGTCGCCGGGGGTGAACCCGCCCCTGTTTGCCGGGTCGGTTTAATTTTGTCTGATAAATTTACAGTAACGTTAACAGTCGGCTTGGTTTTGATTGCTGAAGTAATAGCATCGCTTAACTTGTTGGTCTGGAACCTCTGCCGTGCATTTTGATTAGACAGCTCAATTAGCTGTGACTTAAGAAGCGCTAATATTTCCGCTGTATCAGAATGAACATTATCCAGCCCTTTACGCAGTTCGACTAATCGGCGTTCACCGACTAAAAACCCCTGTGCATCTGTTTGAATTGCCATATCGGCACCCTTGTTAATATGTATGCAAGCAGTTTAAGCAGGCGCCGTATGCGTTTTTATATTTGTTCCAGCCAAAAAAAAGCAGTAAGTGATGTATTACTTACTGCCTATCTTAATGCCGACAACAGATAGGCAATTGACTGTGCTCCTACCTGCTGACGGCGTGAATATAATATAAATGAGTAATTGTGTAAATGCGCAATTGAGCAAATGAAAAATTAAGCATTAAAAAACCGGAGGCCTTTGGAGCTCTCCGGTTTTCGCGTTTATTATCAACATTTTCAAAATTTCAAAAAACTTTTTAAGGCTTCGATCAAAAAAACATTAATTCTCTCAATCATTTATTTATGTACTACAAAAACGCGGTATTTAAATTATTTATAGCCAATTGCACTGTGAATGCCTGTACTACGCGAAGCAATATACAACAATCCGTTAAATGTGTAAATGCGCAAATAAAAAAATCCGGGCAGTGTTTGCTCTACCCGGATTCTCTCGCAAAGAAGTTAATGCCACTGTCCACAACAGCACAAACTCATGATTAATTTCTATTAAACTTGTTAGGTTGACCTACTCGCATCGAATGTACTTTGCATAACAGCCAGATGCGCTGTGAACGCCTGTGCTGTGAGCGAACTATATAATAATCTTATTAATGTGTAAATGCGCAATTTAACAATTAAGCAATAAAAAAACCGAAGGCCTTTGGAGCTCTCCGGTTTAGTTGGGCTAAGTAACAGACTCTCTGTTATCGGTGATCCGTTAAACACCAGAGACAACCCTGTGTATATGATTCAAGTCTCTCACCGAAGACGTTTTGAGCGCCACCGGTTCCTAGTGAGCACAATATATCCCATACACTTAAATGTGTAAATGCGCATTTACTCAATCAATTGCATTTTTAAAGTGCCAATCTTTTAAGTTAGCCATACCCAGTGCTGTTGCCTGCTCGATAGCATCTTCCATACTCATGGCCAATATTGCAGTTTCACTATATGAAGACCAGCTAGACCCACACCCAGCCACGTTGCCATCTTCATCCAGATTAACTGAATAAATGCTTTTGCATACTTTTAGCCCTACAAAAAAAGGGTAGTCGCAATCATGTTTTAAATCGATTGCCAATTCCTGTAAAAATCCAGCCTCATCGCGTGAGCTACACTCTTGAAAACTTTTATATACAGCTTCCATTGCAGGCCAGCTTTCACTTAAGCGGGAAATATCACTACTATGTGCATATCTCAAAAATTCACCGATCCACTCCGGCACATGACTACTATCCAAAGCCGGCAGATAAGAAATGCTACCGATAGCTACCCCAGACAAGTCCAGTGCATCCACTTTATCTTGTAATGCTTCATTTTCTTTTAAATAACCCACAATCCAAACCTCAACTTATATTAAATATGTTTTGCACAATACAGATACGGCGCATAAAAAGCCGGGCTATGATCCCGGCTTTTTTAAGTGAACTCTTATGCTACTTCGTTATGTTGCAAGGAGTCCAGTGCTAACTGCAATGAGCGAATCGCTAACGCTCGTTGCTCTGTATATTCAGCATCTAAAAGCATCTTATTTCTGTGTATCAACATTTCAATAAGTATTGCGTCTGTAATGCCATCACCTGCGCCATGTTCACCCTCAAATTCCACGTCTACGGGCTCTCTGTCGCCAATTACTACCATGTAAGATTGTCCTGAAGGAATTTTCTCAACTCCGTTTTCAGTAACAATTTGCGTATTCTTATATACAAACGAATCGCCCTCACGCAAAACCAGCTCGCCCTTAACATCGCCGCGCTGGCTGTAGATATCAAACATAAAGTGCTTATTCCTTGGATTGCTTCTATCTTGTGATCTTGTGATTCATCACTTAATTAGAAAGTTTTCTTAGATTTGCAGTACACACAAATTAGCAAAATTTTACATGATTTTACTTAGTTTTATGAGTTAACAATCACCAAAATTAGTTTAAATATGTTACACGTTGCATTACTGTACAGAATTACCCATACAATCAATTAAGTACAAATATCATGTTAAATTTACTTAACATTTTTTTGTTAACGACATTTAACGCTGTATATTTCACCCGTCTTCCACGTCCTGATCCCCGTCTTCATCATCGTCAAACTGCTCACTTTCAAGTTCTTCTTTTCTGGCCTGCTCAGCCATTTCGTTTAGCACTTGCTGTTCAAATTCACCCGCCTCAATCCAGCCGATACGCTTCTCAATGTCTGCATACTGCTTGTCTAACGCACTACGCGCATTATCAAAGATTGTGTCATCTTGAATAGCACTTACACGATCCGCCGTATCACTATCACGCGTATCGTCAATGTTGATCCCAAATAAAGCAAAATCCATCTGCATCAGATTTTTTGCAGTTCTACTAAACACTTCTATCTTATCAACTACTGTTTCAAGCAAGCCAAATTTGCGCCGTGCGGCGTCCATTTGTTCTTCTGTTTGGTTGTCTGCTAGTACAGCCTCTTTGGCCTCATACATCCAATCCATACTGCCATCAAGTAGCTGTCCTATTTTACCCGTACGCTGTCGATGCTCCTTTAACACGTCTATAGTTTTTCTATTTCTATAGGCTATATTATTTAGGGCCTCAAATTCAAAGCCGTGTATGCCGGTTGCCGGTAGAAACTTACTATTAGTGCCGGTATGTGTATCAGATATATCTGATTGTAATTGCTCAAATTCTTTTGTTAGTTCATCAAACAACCGGCACTTAACGGCATCAAGTGAACCGTCCGCCAAGCGGCAGTAATCCCGCACGTTCTTAGTCCAGTTTTCCGATTTACACTTTTTCCGTACAGAATCGGGGGAGGGTGTCTTTTTTTTGGTTAGTTCAGATACGGCGGCGCATAGCTCTTTGAATGTTATTTCAGGTACGGCGCACCAGATCGCTTTAAGAAAAAACCAAATTTTAGGGTCAAACTTTAGCTTAGACATTATCCCCTCGACCAGTCTCTAGGTCGGTGTCAAGGCCCAACGGCTGATCATTCCATTCGCCGTCCTCAACATTGATATCGGTGCCTATTGGTCGGTACTCTTTGACCTCTGGTGGATGATCCATTTTTAAAGCGTGGTCAGTCATAAACTCGCTGACGATCAAACTATCCGTTTTGTTAATGTGATCCAGAATAGATAGCTCTAAGATTCGACTATGACGAGCAATCATGCTTTCAATTGTTCTGCATGAGTTCTCAACCTGATTACACAAATCGATATATTGATTTCGCACTTCCAGCTCATTAAAAACTTCGGCCGGCAGGTTTTTTCGTAAAAAATAGATCAGTTCAAGCGATTGATCTTTTAGTGTTACTGCTTCCATGCGTGGCATGACAGAAACTTGCTTGGCCATCAACAAGCCGATTCGATCAACTGTATCGATAGCAATTTCCCGCAGGCCTTGGGTAATCTGCCCCGCTCTGGAGCTTTCTATATCACGCTCAATATCACTTGATAGGCCAAAAATAAAATCGAGACTTACACCATACAAAATGGCTAAACGAACCAAGATATACGGCGATGGCATACGCATACCGCCTTCAATTTCGCTAATTCTGTTTTTTCTGTCTTGAACACCCCAAACCTTCAGCATTACCTGCTTAAGTGACAGACGTGCCACCATTTGCCGGGCTATCTTCAGATTTCTGCCAATAGTTATCTGAAGTTCCTCATCACGCTTTTGTCTGTTTTGAGCCACACAACACCTTTAAATACAATATCTTAAAACTTTACACATTTGTTAAATTATACATTTGAGCAAATGTGTATTTACTCATTTAATCTTAAACCCAAGTAATTGCTAATCAGTGATATAGCCCCTTGCTCACTAAAACACACTTCTACGCGATAGCCTTCCTCAATGAGCATAGGGTGATATTGGCGCTGTATATCTGTCACTGTGCCTTTCGCTGATTTCAATTCAATAAACAAGCCCTTGAATGGAGAAACACCAACAATTAGAAATAAGTCGGGGAATCCGGCTTTAGTTCCCATTGCCTTAAATCGACCTGCTTCTGACTTACTACGCTTCCCGCCGTTCGGTGAGTGATGCAGATATTCATTTAAAGTCGTGTTTTTCCATTTAACTGTTTTTGCCCAGTCAATGACACGCATCTGGATTTCATCTTCTGAAGGGCCTTGGCCAAGGGCTATGCGTTCGCGTTCCTTTGGAGACATACGGCGAGGCTTTTCCAATGCTAAACCGATGCTTGAAATAGGGGTTTTACCTCGACTTAGGCTATTGGCTGGCTTCACCCCTTTGTTTTTATTTTTAGACTGCAACAGTTCCTCTAAGGATGCTGGGCGCACCCCTTTACCACGCTTCTTTAAGCTCATTATTCTTTATCCTTTTGGTCTTCCACGTTCTGCGTATTGATCAATCGAATTTCCATCTTATGCATGTCTTGCTCAACTACAGTCAATCGATCTTCAATACGCGCAGCGATACGCACATCCAGCTCTAACAATTTCGATTCTAATTTAGTAATTTCTCGTTTATGCATGCGGTGTTGTGTATATAGACAAGCCACTAAGACAGCCGTTCCCACTAAAATTTCATACATTGCTATTTCAACAGCTATAAAAAAAACCAAGTGCGAGTTTAGATGCGCCTTGGTTTTTTGTGTTTCGACCGATTGAGCCTATCGGGCTGTTTTTTAATCAAACAGTTTAATTCGCTTTATTTGTGTATGTTTTCGCATGATCCATATATATCAGTTCTGCAATATCGGACGCACAAACAACTTTAGACAACTTGCCGTCTGTGGCCACCAGATAAAAGTGCTCACCTATAGTCGCAATATATTTACCGCTTTTCATACTATAGGCATCGGCACCTACTGGTGCGAAAGACACAATCTCATTTAATTTTGAACTGCTAACCAACAACGATGCTTTTGCTTGGCTACGAATACGGCGCAAAATGCTCAGTGATAAATAACCATCAACAACAGCACAACCCATTCGTACAAACTTATTGTTTTCGATATGCCAATGAGTCGTACTCAATGGTGCCAAATCTAAAACCCGATCAAAACTACCCATCATTTCTACATAATCCATTCTTTTCACTCATTTGAGCAATTACTCATTAAAAAAAACCGGGATTAACCCGGCTTATATCTGCATAGGTAGGTTATTAGCCTTGTAACGCGCTTTCGATCTTGCTTACTGGGATAAACATGCTTGTGTCATCTAGCTCAGTGTTATATCGCGCCGATGTGCGCCACTTGTCTATCTGCAAGCAATAGACAGACGCATTTTTGCGTTTATCCATAGATTTGCGGTAATAGAGGCGGATTTCTGGCATATAAAAAACTTCTAAATCAGATGCAGGTTTATTACTGATCACTTTTTTAGCCTCGGCTTTGGTTAGTCCAAGCTGACTTAAGGCATACTCTTTATTACTCATTTACACATTTACTCATTTGTTAAATTACTCATTTAGCCTTAAAGCTACGAATCGTCACATTGATTTCAACCGGGTGTAAGTTCAATCTATCCAGCTCTGGCCCAAGTGCTTCTTTAAAGTGCTTTGACACAGTAATCATAGACAACCCAAGCGAACATACTTCTTTTATTTCAAAAGATACAATATGTGGCTCCAATACAGACTCCCCAGTATCACGATCAACAGCCGTTGTTTCAAAAGTAATACGCCAAGAGCTTAATACTTTGCGACCCGTTAACAGGTAACTTAAGCCGTTTCCCTTATATGCTTGTCTATACAAAGCATCGGATCTATTTACAGGCATATTGGCCAAAGCATTACCGGCACAACTATTATTACGCATTTTCATTAAGCGGTTAGTCTTAATCATTTCATAGCGCAATTCGATTTGAGTATTTTTGCCTTTACTGCTAGTCATTGGCCAGCCCGTTCCACTGGCAAAATTCGTCTGACTTGAGCCCGGCGTGTTTCACTGTATGAAATAGCATATTCATTTGAACCGCGAAAAATCAGGTCACGGAACCACGCACACAAATAAGAGTAATCCACTTCACCAATATGCACTGACAAGTGATAAAGCGAGACTTCACCTTCACCTATTACGGCGTCAATTTGACGCTTAATTTTTTTAGGTAAACGCTTCTGACAATTCAGGCTATAAAGAATCGAATTACCCACCGGGCAAAAACTATAAGTTACCGCACCAGATAAAATTAATTCTTCCATTACTTCCATACGCATTTTTGCAGGCACAGAAAAGAAATTATGTAACTCGCTCATATAGCGTGGGCCATCAATCAATAATTCAAGCAACAAACGCTTAAAGCCTTCATGATTAATAACCATAGGGGAGAATCCAAAACGCGATATATACGCATGATAAATCTCTGGGATGCGCCAAAGATCCAACTTGATGTATTCAAAAATACGGGCTGGCAATAAAGCTTCAATTCCCCGTTCCCAGTATCCCTGCATTTGAGCACGTGTAATCTGCTTATCACGCGCCGATACAATCGAAACAAACAATTCTTTAGTCATTAAGCACACTCAGCTAAAGCTTGATAAACACATTCAATGGCTAAATCTGATATAGCTGTGCAACCAGTGCTCATATCAAGCACTTGATTTTCTTTTAGCCCAGTAAAAGCCACTAGCTTATGAATACCAATTGTCATAAGAACTTTGATTAAAAATTCACGGCGCAATAAATCTGACATGAACGATTCCCTGCATTTATTTTAAGTGACTGAAATCGGAAGGATGAAATCTCCCCCCGGTGATTTGCTCTAGCTTTTCAGCTTTTGATAACGAAATACGGCCGCCGCTCTTTAACCATGTATGCACAGTGAATTGAGAAACGCCCAGAGCTTTAGCTGTTAGGTTTTGATTACCAAAATGCGCAAGCACTTCTATATAAATGCGCTCACACTCCAACTCATAACCAATCAGGCTTTTAAGTGAGAACTCAGGCATTTTTGCGTTAATACAAAGTGCATACGATAAGCCCATCGCACTGCCCGCAAGCCATTTGTAGACAATGCTTAGACTCCATCCGAACAACTCCACAACTGCGGCCGGGCCACCCAGCGAATCGATAGCGTTTTTGTATGTGTTAGTAAAAGTCACTGCCATTTTATCGGTTTCCATTAAAATACCTATAGATTTATAGCTTTATTATAGGTATATATGGGTTTTGCACAATAGTAAATGCCGATAATTTATTTTTAAAAGCTATATTTACAATGTAAACTTATAGGTATGTACCAATGACCGGCCGTTACCGATCACTTAATAATAGAAATATAGGTAAATCAATGAATCAACAACATGAGATCTATCCGCAACTACTAACTTTCACAGAGAGGTTAAATTACGCATTTAGTAATCAACCCCTATCTCAGTCGAAAGTTGCTTTAGAAGTATCTAAAGAAGTTAAATTTTCTCAGCCGACCCTTAGTGATTTATTACAAGGCAAGATCAAGTCAACAAAACGCGCAGAAACATTGGCCAAAGTTTTGAACACAGACTATCAGTGGCTTGTTACTGGTATCGCAAGTACAGAACAAACGGATGCAACGTCACTTGTAAACGTCCCTCTACTAGAGGACTTTGAAACTTACGTTAATATTAAGCCACGTGTTTTAATAAAAAAGCCTGCACCCCACGTCCAGCTTGATATACGCGCTTTAAGCAAACGTGAAGTCAACTTCTTTAATGCGCGTTATATCCCTATGCCAGATAAGGGCCTTGGCAACTTAATCAACGAAGATAGCCCGGTATTTTTTGATAAATCCCATACGCTAATTGAAGATGGCCTTAGCTATGTAATTGCTCACGGCGGAATTATTCAAGTTCGCCAGCTATACAACATGCCAATGGGTAGTATTCGAGTTAATGCGTTAGATGATCAATATGAAAGCTTTGTATTAGACATAAACAAACAAGAAGAACAGCTTTTTCAAGTGCTAGGCATGGTCTTTGCCGTACTAAATTACTATTAATAAGAATAATTACTTAAAAACACTTTTTAAATTTAACCCATATTTCATGTATGGGTTTTTTTCAAACAATTGGGTTTAAATACGTCATGTTGTGACGTAAAGCGTCACAATTATCTAAATCATTTACCGTTTAAAGGTTTTTATTATCAAAAATCATTTTTAATGATGATACCCACTTTTTTGGTATGTTTTTTACGCAAATAAATAAATGACAAAACCTATAGTTTTACGATAGTTTTTATTGCTTTTATAAAATTACACCTATAGAATTACAGTAATCTATAAAAACGGCGGTATTAAGATGAAATCTAATTACATTATTCAGGGTACGGCGAACCAAGTTGCAGATACTAAAACAGTAAATGCTTTTGAGAAAACTATTCGCTTCATTCTTAAAGCATGCTTCGGTGCTGGGATCACCTCACTCATTGCAGTTCTACTTGTTGTTATGTGTATCGGCTTTCAAGAAATGCCGAACCGCTATGCTACAGCTGTTGCTCAATTTGAAAAGCATCAAGCACTTAACGAAAAATTTAAAGCCAATTCTTTAAATGAGTAAATGCGCAATTTATCATTTACTCAAATGAGTAAATGCGCAAACAAGTAACCAACAAATATATTAATTTAAAAGGGAGTCCACCCCATGACATCAACCAACAACGCGCCTCACATCCTTAAAGCATTGTCAGCTATGCAAATGGAAATCAGCGAAACTGGGCTTGCTAAAGATCTACCTGCTATCGATAAATCAGGGAAGGAACTATACAAAGCACGTGGCATTGACGCCGTATACAATCTTTTAAGCCCTTTATTTGGCAAGCATGGAATTGTTCTTGGTGTTAATTGCTTAAAGAAAGAGCGTGAAGCTGTACAAACTAAGTTCAGCATTCAGTATCAAACATTCTTAACTGTTGAATATACATTTAGCTCATGCGAGGACGGATCTAAACATAGTATTACGGTATTCGGTGAAGCATCCGACCACGGCGACAAAGGAACGGCCAAAGCACTATCTATGGCGTTCAAGTGTGCATGCTTTCAAATTTTCTGTATCCCTGTTTGTGATGATCCAGACTCAACTGTACACGACAAAATCAGTAATACTGACTATACGAACAGTAAACAAAATATGCGTCATTCAATTGTACGCACAGATAACCAAGCAAAAATTACCCGGGATCAAGAACAACATTTAGGTGGCTTGCTTCACCAATCTGGGCAAAACATTGCCGACCTGCTTCAACACTTCAATGTACAAAAGCTGGGGGATTTTACTATCCCTATGTATGAAGCAACCTTGCAAGGGCTTGCCGAAGCTGGGATCACGCAACAAGCAGAACCACGGATCACACAACAACAAGTCGGAATACTTGAAAACGCTTTTAAACAAGGTGGCTGGAATCCTAGAAAGTTATTAGCTAAACACAGCGTTAATAGCTTAAATGAACTACCTGCAAGTGCTTTTGAATCGACTATGAACAGCATTAGCAAATTTCTCCAAGAGCAACAAGTGATCAATCAGCAACCACACCACAACCAGCAGGGAATGAATAATAACCAGCAATCACAGCAACAAAGCAGACGCCAGCAAAATGGTAATTACCAACGAAACGGCAATTATTCTTGATACAGAAACGCACGCACTGGAAGGACGTGCAATTGAAATCGCATACATTCCGCTGGCCTTGGCCGGCGGAAAAGCAAAAATATATCTGAATAGTGCATTCAACCAACTCTATAACCCACTTGAACCAATTGATATTACGGCGATGGCCGTGCACCACATCCTGGACCAAGACGTATGCAATCAACCTGCATATACCGAATTTCAGCTAGGGGAGGGGGCCGAATATATTATTGGCCATAATATTGATTACGATATTCGGGTGCTAAAACGTGGCGGTATTCAGCAAGCACTTAAGCCTATCTGCACTTTAGCCCTAGCACGGCGTTATTTACCACAAGCACCAGCGCACAGCATAAGCGTGCTTTCGTATTTTCTGGCCAAGGATAAGCCAAGGGTACGCCAAGCACTCAAAAGTGCTCACAGCGCGATTACAGACGTCCAGCTGACGGCATCCCTATTCAATCATTTGTTGGCCATCATCCCCAAAGAATTTAAAAACAGTATGCAAGCACTCTACGAGCATTCATTGCACTGTCGTATTCCTACCCGCATGCCATTTGGTGAGCACAAGGGTAAAAAAATCGAATTGGTACCTGATAGCTACAAGCAATGGCTTATGAAAAAGCGTTGCGATGATGTGTACCTACAATTTGCCCTTGAGCTTGATGAAGCCAGTCACGCCCGCCGTGTATTTGAAAATAAGTATTCGATCATACCCGGCACGCATTCAGATTATGAATTTATCGGCTCACGTACACCAGTAAGCACAAACAATCAAATAGACCTTTTTGAGCGTCTACTTCAGAAATCACTTGAACTTAAATAATCCTAGATGATTGAAATAGACGTTTTACCTTAATTCAAAACCCTATTTATGGCCAAAAAAAACCCCAGATTTTGAATGCTCTGGGGTTTTATTTTTGGATGGCTTAAACCTGTCTAAAGCTAAAATAATCATCCAAGTCTGGGATCTTCTGAAGATCACCTGAAAGTAATGTTTTTAAATATTGGTTAATAGCTACCGGGTTGCCCTCACCTTGTGGTGCATAACGAGAGCGGAACTCTAAATTATTCAGCACTTGATTTAACTGACTGTCTGTTAAATGAATGTGTGAGTGCTTACGAACACGGCGGTTATCTTCATGTGTCGCACTACTTGCTTTCACTTGGCCACGGCGAACATTTTTAGCAATTTTTTGGTTAATCACATTTTTGGCCACTTCAAGGCCCAGACGCTCATCACGTTTTGAGTATTTCTCAAATTCATCTGTTAAGCGGAGCAAGTCCTCTGGGATGGTTTCCATTCCGATAATCTGGAAATTATTTGTATTAAGGTGCTGTAATAAAACTTCATAGTTCCAGCTCCCATCCTCATTTGGCCACAATTGCAAACAACCGTTTAAACGTACGAGGCCACACGGGCGTTCTGACTCATCACGCAGATAACTTTCTTGTGCCGGAGCTTGTGCCGGAGCTTGTACCGGAGCTGAGCGTGCGAATAACCCCTCATTGGTACCCAAACCATTTAAAAAGTCATCGTTGTCATCATTCTGTACCGGGGAAGGCGTGGCCTTTTTTTTCTTTTTTGCTGGCTTGGTTTCTGGCACGTCAGTAATAGCTGATTTGTGATTTTGTGGAAGCCATTGCTGTTTTTTAATTTTAACTGTCATCGTATAGGATTTAACGTGACGTCCCTTTGATCCAACGTTAGCAGCATAGTTCGGCTCGAACGCCATTGTTAAGTCGGTTTCATTGTTAATTTTGTCGAGTGAAGCATTCAGCATTCGGCCAAAGTTACTGGCCGTCTTAAATTGATTCTCATCCATCACACCTAAACGATGGCGCAAATCCTCTTTAGAAAATACGGCAACACCAACCGCTTTCCATGCAACACCCAGTTCATACATTCGGAAGTCATAAGAGGTTTTTAACTTAATCAAGTTCCGTATTTCATACCCGGCGAAGTTCCCATCTAAATGGATCAAGAAGGGAATAATTTGCGGAGAAAAACACAACTGCACTAAGCCCAGAGATTCAACATAGCTACACTGCGAAGTCCAACGCAAATCGTTTAAGCGTTCTGCTTTAACCATTTTCTTACGGCCGTCTGTCGCTTCCTCATAAGTATCGACCCAATTAATACGGCGTTCATGCAGGCTCTTTGCAGCACTATCTAAAGTCTGGTAAGCATTCTGACGGCTAGTATTAAATAAATCAGCATACATATTCGCATGCAAAGTTACCGGAACTGTCGAGCTAAATTCTGCTCTGTCGCCATTGCGGCGCAATACGATGATTGCCATAGCAACCAATCTTAGCTCGGTAATATCTAAACAGTATGCCGATTGCATAAAGCCAAGATCTTTTACGACCAGTTCTGAGCCCGTAAATCGAAAATTAGCTGGCTTTACTTCCATTTGTGTGAATCCTAGAGGGTGTGCCTATGATTCAAATATAGAGAACAATGAAAACTTATGCAATACCTTTAGAAATATAGTTACTCAATAAGTAAACAAACGTAAATACACATAGTATCTATAGGTTTTTACATTAAGCAGGTAAATTAATTGATTTTCACAAGGGTATTCACGACCTAAACAGATGAAAACCTTTAGGTTAATAGTAAATTAGTGAATAATTTATAGTCAAATATCGGTATTTTTATAGAAAGTCGATTAAAAAATAACTGCGTGTAAATGAGCGGAGTTTTTAATAATCGCACAATAGCCATAAATCATTGATAATTAATATATTTATTTATAAATACGGCGCCGTGTAAATGAGCGGAGTTTTTAATAAAATTGCTGATTTTTTAATTCGTGTAAATGAGTGGAGTTTTTAACCCAGCAAACAACAGTATAAGCTATTGTTTTTAATAGAATTAATATGTTTAAAAACTTCATGTAAATGAGTGGAGTTTTTAATAGTTAAGAGCCAAATATAAAACATTAAAAAATATAACTAAATTGTTAAAAAAATATCTTTAAATTTAAGCCATGATCTTTTAATAATTTTGTGATTCAAACACCGTGTAAATGAGCGGAGTTTTTAATAACCTATAGTTTTTTTATTTACTTTTAAAATCAATGCTATAGAGTGTTTTTTCTAAATATGATTAAAATATAGTCGTGTAAATGGATTGATTCACCGATGTAAATGGATTGATTCACCGATGTAAATGAGTGGATTCACAGAAGTGCCTCAAAGCCTTATGTGGCAAGGCATACAGAGGGGCTTAATAAACATATATAATAAACATACTTAATAAAGAAAAAAGGCGTAGCCTTTTTTTAAAAGCATTTTTTAAATTTTATTTTTTTTATTTATCTATCTTGTATCAAAAGCAGTATAAGCATTCAATTCCTATTCGTATCACTAAAAAACAAAAGAAAAAGCAATCACAATGCTAATCAACCTGTAGAACAAAAAACAAAAACCAGCTAAATAGCCTAAGTCTGCGTATTTTTTAAACATTTAATTATAATTTTATAGGTTTCCTGTATTGCTTATTCCCGTTTAACCTATAGAATTACAGTGAACGTGAGTAAATGCGCAAATGAGTAAATGAATAAATGAGCAAAAAGAAAAATACAAAAGTTATAACGCTTGCACAGATTAAGGGCGGATGCGGTAAAACGACTATCTCTGCTCACATTATCGGAGCATTACTAAAAGCGGGGAAAACTGTTGCTGCTATTGATGCCGATAGTCCACAATTTTCACTTTCAGATTGGTTCGATACTGGTTACGAAAAACAAAACCTTCAGCTGGCTACAGCAGTTAGGGCTGAAGATCTAATGGCCGTTATAGAACATTTTGACGGGAAAGTAGATTTTATTGTTACTGACTTAGCACCACGTCTAGCCGATATGACACGTGTGGGCGTTGCTGTAAGTGATCTGGTTATCATCCCAGTAAACACAGATTTAATTGAAATTCGAGCGTTACGTTTAACACTTGAATTAATGGATGAGGCAAAAGAAAAAATACCTGATCTTAATTACTTTGTAATGACTAATAAATTTCAATCCCACAATGACAACCATCAAGTCATGCGCCAAGGCATTGCGGATCAATACGGATGCCCAATGCTAGAAAGTAGCTTAGGCATGCGTAAAGCGTACCCGGATGCAGTCGGCGCCGGTGTAACAATTCATGATATCTCGCCAAAAGTGGTAAAGGCGGTTGATGAAATGAACACATTACTTGATGAAATATTTTCAAAACTGAAAGGCTAGGCAATGAACACACAACAGAAAAATACTAAAAAAGTGGCTCCCAATTTTGGCGAACGCCAACAGCGGGCAAGAACGTTAATTACTGGTAAGGGCGAAGACTTTAACGCGACACCTGTAATCACTCCACAAGCTCAAGCGGCTTTTGAGCGTAAACGTAAAAACTTTAAAAACTTTATGGAATTTCACAAAATCCATGACGTTGATGATTTAGAGCTAAAACGCCTAAATTGCGAGATCCCCAAAGAACTGCACACTTGGCTTAACGTTTATTCACGTTCTAATGTAAGTGATTATGGATCAATGACAGAAATCGTTATCGATTTGCTGAATAAATTTGCTCATGAGCAAGGCTTTTCAATGAAATTAGATAAAGATTAAAAACCAACTATTACCGACCCGGGAGCAAGCCAATGCCTAAAGCGATTGGTTATGTCCGTGTTTCGACTGATAAGCAGGTAGAGGAAGGTATTTCGCTTGACGCACAGATAGCTAAAATCGAAGCATGGGCATCACTCAACGATTATGAGCTGGTGCATGTGTATAGCGATGAAGGCATCAGCGGATCGTCATTAAGCAAGCGTGATGGCATGATGCAGGCACTAAGCAAAGTCAAAAAAGGCATGGCCTTTGTTTGTTACAGCTTAAGCCGTATCAGCCGTGATACCGTTGATACTATTCAAATCAGCAGGCGGATAGAACATGCAGGCGCAGATTTAGTAAGCCTTAGTGAGAAGATCGACACTACTGGCGCCAGTGGGAAAATGATTTTTAACATGCTGGCCGTCTTAAATCAGTTTGAACGCGACCAAACCGCAGAACGCACCAAGTTGGCCATGCAGTTCAAAAAGTCTCGCAATCAAGCATACAGCCCTACACCTTACGGCTACGATAGAGTGGATGACACTTTGGTAATTAATATTGCCGAAGCACTCACTATCCTACGCATCAGGAATCTATTTGAAAGCGGTAAGAGTTACGGCGCTATTGCGCGAATTTTGAATGATAGCAATATACCAACAAAGCTAAATAAGCTTTGGAGATCCAATACAGTGTTTTATCTGTTAAAGCGTTCTAATGTGTCCAGTGACTCATTGGAATCTTAAGCTGGAACGTTTTTAAATGAGCTAGTTGCCGTGCGGGAGAATGTTGCTATCTCTACACACGGTACAGTTTAAATGATCGTTGATAATGTTCTTAAAGGCCAGTCTGGCATTCAATACTTACAGTCCAAACAGCAAAAAGATGAGGATGAAATAGAGGGATTAAACACGTGCTTATTTGTAGGTAGTTTCAAGCGTGGCCCATTTAATAAGCCCTTCAAAGTTACCAAAACCACAATGGACGCTATTCTGGGAAAGGATTTTAAAAATCGGGATTACATTGCCCTGCAAGATGCATTCGAGATTGGTGCAACAGAAATGTGGGTAATGCGGATCGAAGCACCAATACCAGAGCCAATACCAGAGCCAGAGCCAGAGCCAGAGCCAGAGCCAGAGCCAGAGCCGGAACCAGAGCCGGAACCAGAGCCAGAGCCAGAACCAGAACCTGGACCAGATGAGCCGAACTCCCAAGGCGACTACGAAATAAAAGAATTTGACTATGCTGTCATTCGCTATATCTGGACAAGTGAAGGAGGACGCGATTTAGACACACGGACTCAAATCATAAACCCGCCACGTTATCAGCCGGTCGGCTGGTCAAAATTACAGACGGATGAAGGCCTCTTAACATGGGGCGGAGATAATACTGCCGATGGCGTTGAAGCAGTTTTGATCGACATGAAAGCACTTAAAGCCATGTATCCAGAGCAATCAATTTTTGACATAGAATTTAAAGCATTCTGGTATGGCCAGATTGTAACTGGTCAATTACAGCTGGCAGTAGACACATATTTGGGCGGTACCATGGTTGCAGATGGGTATAACTATGCAAATATTGAAGGCAAAGTGATCCAACGCTTTATTTTAGATGCCCATTCAGCCAGCTCTGATAGAGAAGGCCTTCGACTTGCTCATTTGATTCTCAATACAGCCCGTGGCACTGGACTACTGACGAAAAGCGAAGGAATCCCCGCTGTTGACTGGAAAGTAGATAAAACTGTCCTTGTGACTGAAACTACAGCAAGTTACAGCGCCGTACTTGATAACAATGTTCACTACTCAACAAGTACAGCAAGCATTGACTTAACCCCTGCTCTTTTAAAGTCATTCAATGATGCAGATATGCAGCAATGGCAAGGCTATAAAGATGCCCTTACTATCGCGGTGGATAGAACAAAATTTAATATCGTTACAGATCAGATATCCGGACAAATTTTTGTTGTGGATAAAAACGAACCAAGCCAATACCAATATTATTGGGCGGTGGCAAATTCGGGCGCAACTGGCAATTGGTCGTCATTTATCGGCCATGAAGATGCTTGCCGGAAATATGTCAATACTTTCTCGGGCTTCATTTATAGATCTTCAACTGACTCTAGCTGTTATGGGAATTTTGATGCGCCTCCAATGCATAAAGGTTTAAACCCAAGCTATAGATCTGATTGGATGACCACTGTAGCTAAAGTCACTATTGCACCGGAATCAATCGCCAATGCACTAATCGCGAATTTAGGCGCATCAAGCCAAGGCGTTGCACTTATGGCTGAAGCATATTTAGAAGCAGTCGCAAAAAGTATTTTTTCTGAGGATGTGACAAAGCAATTTGTCAAATTAGAAGACTTAACGCCAATTTTTGAACAGAATAAAATATTAGAAATTTAGGCTTAATTATTCACTTTAGGGCGATTTTATTCAAAAAATCGCCCTTTTTATTTATTTTCATTAATGGAACGAAAAAAAAAGGCCTTTCCCCCAGTGCTTAAAATTATTTTTTATTTTTGAGAACAGAGAA
>NZ_RCHC01000002.1 GCF_003664645.1 Acinetobacter chengduensis
ACACCACCCTCAAAATTCAAGTGATAACCAAATAAAAATAAACAATTAAAAAAAGATGATGCCAAACATAATCAGCAAAAAAAGCTTTCAATAAAAAATACATTTCAAACGAATCTCATTCGCTCGAACATATCTTCTAGTTTGTGTTGTCATACACATGAAGAGGAACTTTTAATGTCAGTTATATTATTCATACCTGAGCCATATTTTCGTACACAGTAATCCCGAATGTGACAAATGAGTTGTGGCAAATGAGTTTTGCCAGCTGAACCATACGCGGATGATTGACACACCGCATTGCAGTTGATATTTTGCGCCCGAACCTGCTCCAAATGCTGTAGCCTCATGCCTGCCGACGAAAAATTTGTATATATGCCTCCCCAAGGACCGCTTCAGATTGTGTATGAAGATGATGATTTGGTGATTATTGATAAACCTGCGGAATTATTGTCTGTGCCAGGGCGCTTACCTGAGCATCATGACAGTGCTTATTTACGCGTATTGGCCTTATATCCACATGCCAAAATTACCCATCGTTTAGATATGGCAACATCGGGCATTTTAATGTTTGCTAAACATCGCGATGCAGAGGTAGCGGTCAGTAAAATGTTTCAAGCCCGTACAGTACGGAAAAATTATATTGCTTTGGTGCAAGGTGAACTCACAGGTGAGGGCAGTATTAATGAGCCTCTAATTACCGACTGGGAAAACCGACCGCGTCAAATGGTGCATTATGAATTGGGCAAGCCAGCACAAACTTTATATGAGGCTGTAGATTATGATGCCAGCCAAGATATTAGCCGTGTACGACTAACACCTATTACTGGGCGCTCACATCAATTGCGGGTGCATTTGATGAGTATTGGACATCCTATTACAGGTGATCGGCTTTATCATCCAAACCCAGATTGGAGTCCACTCAATCGTATGGCTTTGCATGCAAGCTATTTGGCTTTTAAACAGCCCTTAAGTGGAGAACAACTCGAAATTCAAGGGGTTGTGCCTTTTTAAGATGTTTGGGTTTTAAGTTAGAGTCGGTTTAAAAAACCTAGATTGAACATATCGAAAATACAAAACAGCGCCCAGTCAGGTCTTTATGAGCACAAATCTGTGCTAAAGATGGTGCTAGGCATTGTTTTTTAAATAAATCGCCAAATTGCAATAAAAATCGGCTACTTTATATCGAGAACCCATGACAATCATAAAAGGATTCGAATATGTCGCGCGATTACAAACAATACCCAGACGATGACAATGGCAACGTACTGTGGCAAATGCAAGAAGATGGTGATGACTTAACGGAAGCGCATGAAATTGAATATTCAATTGCGTTTAGCAGTGAAGAAAAAGCAGATCAGTGCGCAATTTATCTACTCAAAGAAGAACAAAAAATTAGCTTATTTGAAGATGAAGATACCGCTGAGTGGGTGATCACCATTTATGTATATATGGAACCTGAATATTCCGATATTGTGGATTTAGAAGAATGGTTTAGCAAAATTGCAGCCCAGTTTGAAGGCGAATATGACGGCTGGGGCTGTATGGCTTATATTTATGACGATGAAGACTTCGATCCAGAAGAAGAATTCAATAAACAATAACAATATAAAATTAAATTTCAAAAGGGCCTAATCAATGAGATTGGGCTTTTTTATTTGCTCCTAAAACGATTTGATAGGACAAAATAGAGGTACTCATTTTAAGCTAGTATCAACAGCATTGGTCTAAGCTATAACGATCATCTCTAATACTGTGCGGATGTAGACGTAACAGACTTGATCTGATGTATTGAACGCGTTATATCTGTTGCTCGGAAAACGAATAATACAATAAAGAATGTAGATCGTGGTTGATTGAAAAAAATACAACAACAATAAGGAATATGCACATGAGTCATAAAGTTCATTTACAACGGATATTTACAGCACCACCTGAGCGCGTATTTCGTGCATTTACTGACCCAGCTGCTTTAGTCAAATGGATGGCACCTCATGGTTTTATTGCCAAAGTCGAACATGCGGATATACGTACTGGGGGCAGTTATCGGATGTCTTTTACCAACTTTTCTACGGGTTCAAGTCATGCCTTTCATGGTCGTTATCATGAGGTCATTAAAAATCAGCTGTTGCGGTATAGCGATGTTTTTGATGCCGAAGAGTTGGCTGGTGAAATTGAGGTGATTGTGCAATTAAAAGAAGTGTCTGTAGGTACAGAAGTCACGATTGTGCAACAGGGACTTCCTGACGTAATCCCACCAGATGCATGCCATCTGGGTTGGCAAGAATCCTTGCAGTTGCTGTCTTTTTTAGTGAATCCGTCTATTCCAGACCAATAATGTTAAGGTGCATTGCGACTTTTATTCTGTCTATAATTTGATTCGCCGAGTTTCCTGATATGTCGGGCGAATCTAATTTTGTAGAGTGCGCGCCGATTTAAAAAATAGTTAAATAACCATAATTTTTGTATGTCTTTTAAGCTTCCTGTTATAGTGGCTTTTTTTGGCATGTGTTGTGCCGTTTTTTTGTGTTTTGTCCACATTTTTTGAGGTTGTTATGACTTTACCCCATTGCCCAAAATGTCAATCTGAATATACCTATGAAGATGGCGATCTATTGATTTGCCCAGAATGCTCACATGAATGGCGTGCAGGCGAGCAAGACGCGACAGAAGTTGAGGTTGTCATTAAAGATGCAAATGGCAATGTTTTAGCGGATGGCGATGCTGTAACTGTGATTAAGGATCTTAAAATTAAGGGATCATCTTCTGTTGTGAAGGTGGGCACTAAAGTAAAAAGCATCCGTTTATTACCAGAAGCTTCTGATGGCCATGATATTGATTGTAAAGTGGATGGAATTGGCGCGATTAAACTAAAATCTGAATATGTCAAAAAAGTCTGAATTGCAGATTGATGGTTGTTGAGCAGATGTTAATCATCTGCTTCCAATATGCGAGGACTTAAAACCTGTTTAGAAGATGAATGCATGCGCTGTAGTCGGGGATCAGGCATAATTTGTTTTTACTTTGTTGGGACGCCAAGCTATGCCTCATATTCATGTTGAATATTCTAACAATATTAAAAATATTGATGCCAAACAGGTGCTCAAGGCTTTAAATCAATGTTTATTTGAGACGGGTCATGTGAGCTCGGCTTTGGACATTAAAAGCCGTGCGGTATGCCAACAGGACTGGCTGATTGGATTAGAGCCTGATGAGACCCAAGCCTATGTGCATATTAAATTGTCATTATTAAGTGGTAGAAGCATTGAAACCCAAGCAGAGATTTCTGCGAAGCTCTTGCAGGCCTTGCAACAGGCACTACCTACTGAGCCAAATATGACTGTGCAAATGTGTGTTGAAGTATTAGAGATGAGCAAAACCACTTACAGTAAACAGCTGGTTCAAGCTTAAATTCAAATAGCGCTTTTCAGCGCTATTTTTAATGCTGTTATACACGCCTAGGTATTTTTAAAATCATTCATTTTTTTTAGTTTATGGCATTTATTTAGCGTTTTAAATAAGGTATGTTGATTAAAATGTGATCTAAAAATAGTCAATAATAACAAGAGGTGTAGTATGGCGGGTTGGTATGAATTATCGCTTGCAAGTGACGGTCAATTTCGCTTTGTACTTAAAGCAGGAAATGGCGAACCAATCTTAACGAGTGAGCTCTATAAAGCAAAAGCATCGGCACACAATGGCATTGAGTCTGTGCAAAAAAACTGTACTGATGATCAACGCTATGATCGATTGGAGGCTAAAAATGGCAAGCCATATTTCAATTTAAAAGCTGCCAATCATCAAATTATTGGGACGAGTCAATTTTATGCCAGTGAGCAATCGCGTGAAAAGGGCATTGAGTCGGTCAAAACCAATGGTGTTTCAACCGTGGTGAAAGATATGACTAGCTAAAGCCTAAGCTTTCATTCTCAAAGACTCAAAGCTTTGCTTCTAACTGAGTATGTTTGACGCTAGCGTAATGAAGTCAAATCATGAAAGCTTGATGGCCTTTGCAAAGAAAAAAGTGAAAAACATGAAAGTACCTAGGCACATTTGGCCTAGGTCTTTTGTATATGGAATGAATATAAGCGTCATGAAAGTATTGAAATACAGTTTTTTTGTGGGATTAGGCTTAGCCATACTGGCTTATATTATTTCACCTTATTGGGTGTTGTATCGTATTCAGCAAGCCTATGAACATAATCAGGCAGGTAAAATATCCCAATACATTGATTATGATGCTGTGAAGGTGAGCTTAAAACCCCAGTTAGAACAACGCTTTCAGCACTATATGGGGGGTGATGCACTGCCCCCAAGTTTACAGAAATGGCAAGTTAAACTCAGCCACACATTTTCAGACTATGCCCTTGATATGGTGCTCAACCCACAGACAATGATGCTTTTGATGCAGGGAAAAACCTTGTCTGACTTGATTCAAAAGCAGGATTTATTGGGCGCAAAATCTGTGTTAGGGTCTGCGCAACAAGTATGGCATGAAGCCCAGTCTATACAAGATATAGAGAAACAAGGTCTGCATGCACTGAGTACAGTAGATGAGCGAGCACAAGTGCCAAATGCGATTGAGCAAGCTCGAAGCCGACCACAGGCACACTATACAGGCTGGAATCGTTTTGAAGTGATTGTACCACATGAGGCAGAACCGAATATGCAGGCAGAAAAAAGTACGCGGTTTATCATGCAACGTCGTGGGCTCAGCTGGAAAATTATAGCAGTGCAATTGCCTTAAATTCAGATTGAGCGTTTTAAAGCGAAGCCAAAGAGAAGAACTATTCACAGGACAAAATAATGAGTTATCCAGTCAAAATTCATGGTGAGCAACAGGCTGGATTAGAAATTCAAAAATTTTTGTCCGCTTGGGATCATGTGGTATGCCAGCTAGATATTCAGCTCATTGTGGGCTATTGCACTGCCGATGTTTGTTTCTTTGATACCAGTAGTCAAACCAACGGTATTTTGGCCTATCAGGCTTTATGGCAACGATATAGCAGTGTGTTCCAATCTAACATTCGGGTTTTTCGTCGAGATGTACTTATTCATGCCACTGAAAGCATGGGTTTTATCAGTTGCTATTCTAAAGTAGATCGAAATGATGGAATTAAAACCCCAGAAATTCCATGGTGTCGTTCAACATTGGCAGTACGAAAAACTGCACAGGGCTGGAAAATTCAGCATCAACATATTTCTTTGCCTGTGGATTTTGCTACACAGCGGGCCATTCCTTTACATTTTTAAGTATAAATATGTGCTTGTAGGTCGGATGGCCTATGATTTAAAGCCTGTATGATCAGCACGTCACAATAAAGACTTCAATCACATTGACGTGTAGCTAAACGTTGCAAATCATTACATGATTATCGTACGCAGTGTTTGATGTTCGGCCTAAATTAATAAGAAGAATTCATGGTTCAGGACGAAGACAATGGATCATAACAACAAAAATAGCACCCATAGGCCGTATCAACCACAGCCGAAAAACTACCAGACGATGGGCGAGATAAACTCCCCAGTTGCAACAGTTCCATCCAGTCTACAAAAAATTATCAGCATCACCACGGGTTTTATTATTAGTGCGTTGGTCATTGCCGCCTTGTACTGGGGTAAAGATATTCTTATTCCTTTGGCGTTGGCGATTTTGCTGGCATTTTTAGTTGATCCCTTGGTCATGCGACTCAGAAAAAGAGGCCTTCCTCAATGGCTGTCCATTGCATTGGTGATTACTTTGGTCTTAGGTGTACTTTCAGGTGCTGCGACATATTTGGGTTATCAACTGGGGCAATTAAGTCAGGAATTGCCCCAATATCATGGCACCATACAAAAAAAATTAAACTCAGTACGGCAGTATTCGCAAGGTCCGAGCGTGTGGGATGGGGCTAAAAATACCTTAGATACTATAGAAGGCTCTATTGATAAAACCATACCCGAAAAGCCTGATCCAAGTGTGCAGAAAGTTAAAGTGATTGGGCAGGAGCAAAGTACAGCAGAGGCAGCGCTAGAATGGAGTGATCGAGTCCTCAATCCATTGGCAACCGCGGGTATTGTGTTTTTATTCGTGATTCTTATTTTAATTAATCGTAAAGATTTACATGACCGTTTTTTAAAGCTTTTGGGCGGTAATTTAAATATTGGTACTGATGCTCTCGATGAAACCGCGAATAGAATCGGAACCTATTTAAGGATGCAATTAACCGTCAATTTAACTTATGGCATTCCGATGGCGGCAGGGCTGTGGTTTATTGGCGTACCTGCGGCCATTATGTGGGGAATGGTTGCTGTGGTGATGCGCTTTGTGCCTTATGTCGGCCCCATGATTTCGGCGATTTTTCCGATTACTTTAGCCTTTGCTGTAGACCCTGGTTGGAATATGGTGCTGTGGACGATTGGCTTGATTTTGGTGCTGGAGCTTATTAGTAATAATATTATTGAACCATGGCTGTATGGTGAAAGTACGGGACTGTCTACACTGGCCATTATTTTGGCAGCGACCTTTTGGACCACCTTATGGGGGCCGATTGGTTTAATTCTATCAACACCCTTAACCGCCTGCTTATTGGTTCTGTCTAACTATGTACCTGCACTAAGTTTTTTAAAAATTCTGTTGGGTAGTGAGTCTGCTTTGGCGCCGTATGAGCGATTTTATCAGCGCTTGGTTGCAGACGATGTGCAAGATGCCATGGATGTGGCGAATGGCTATATTCAACAGCAGTTGCCTAAAAAGCCCACCTCAGAGCAACGGGTGCGTCGGGTATATCAATTTTATGATCAGGTGGCGATTCCTGCGATTCGATTTTTTTCCAAAGGCCATAACACAGAAGTGAGTGCAGAACACCGCTTACGTTTACATTTGGGCTTAAAACAATTTAATCATCATTTTCAGCAAAGCTATGAAGTTGCACATTCTCAAGCATTGCCTGAAGTTTGGTGTGCTGGCGCACGCTGGGAAATCGACGTGCAAGTGTCCGACATGCTGGCGCATAGCTTGAACCTAAAACAGATTCCCGCACAGGCATATTCTGAGGTATTAATTCAGCATCATACAGACACGTTGACTACGTTAGATACGGCACTTAAGATCATCTGTATTTCTATATTTCATACTGCGCCTGAGGCGCAGGTACGCTTGTTGACGCATCTTATACGTGAGCAACATCCAGATAAAAAGCTGATTTTTGCCTTATGGAGTTGTGATGATGTACAACAATTAGATCAGATCAAAGCCCAGTTTGATGTCGATGCCGTGGTCAATAACCTAAATGATTTATTGCTCAGTATTGATGCTTTAAGGCTACGCCAAGGTGAAAAATGGTTAGATGAACCTGACCCAGAACTTGAAGAAAAACGCGTGCAAGCATTAGAGGAGCTTGGTGCTTTTGATGAGCAGAATCTAAGTATTTATAGCCAATACATAGAAGAAGCCAGACAAGCTTTTGATGTGAAATATGCACAAATTTCATGGGTTAAGCAGGAATGGGTGTATACGCCTGCCAGCCCATTAGCACAGGATGTGGCAGACCCGATGAAAGCACGGCAATCTAAACATGATTCGATTTGCAGTCATTTGGTCTATCAAAATGAAAATTTGATGATAGAAGATTTACAGCGAGACCCACGCTTTGCTCATTTGCCCGAGTTATTACATAACCGTATTCGGTTTTATGCTGGTGTGGTATTACGTAACAGTGAAGGAACTGCACTCGGTAGTTTTTGTATATTGGATCGACAACCGAAAAAACTTACTGAAGATGATATGAGCCTATTACAAGGTTTGGCGAATGATTTAATTAAAGTCTTGAGCGATGAACGTACGCGGGTTAAAAAATTAAATGAATTAGAGCACTTAAGCGATTCACCCTAAACAGAGGTGTGCTCGGCAGTAAATGCTTTGCACTGGTGTTTCAACTCAAACGGTTTTAACATGCAAATAAGATAAATTTAGAGCCAAAGGAATGGAAAAAAATAAATTTATCATCCAATGCTGGACAGGTTTAAGCATAGTGATGTGTAGTGCCTTGGGGCATGCACAAATTGAAGGCCAATATTTTGCGCACAAAGACTGGGAAGTTGCATGTGACAATACGGGCACGTGTCGTGTTGCGGGTTATCAAGCAGCGCAACAGTCAGCAATTATTTCGGTGTTGCTACAACGTGCAGCAGGTGCACAAAGTAAACTGAGTGCACGTGTAAAAATAGATACGACAGCATTGGATGGTGCGCAAAACACCTTGCAGTTTTATAAAGATGGCAAACCGCAAGGCTTAATTAACTTAAATCCAAAAACGGGTGAAGGTGCGTTAAATGCAGGTCAAACAGTGCAGTTGTTGACTGCTCTACAGGGTACAAAGCCTGTACTGTGGGTAAATGGCCAACAGCGGTGGCAATTGTCGGTCGATGGTGCGAGTGCTGTGCTATTGCGGATGGATGATTTTCAGCGCCGTATAGGTACAACATCTGCAACGCTACGTAAAGGAAAGAGCACTTCAGAGCAGGTGCTTAAAGCACAAGATATTCCAAAACTGAACATTCAGCATTATCAAAAAGGTGTGCAAAGTCGTTATCATGCGCGTTCACAAACGGCAAAGTAGTTATACGTTCGACTTAAACAACAGACCAAAGCGTCTGATTGCCCTTTAATATTTGAACAAAACTTTATGGAAGAAGATCGGGTGATTGCTTATCCAATTAATGGGCAACATCTATTGCTGGAAATTCCTTGTTGGCGAGCTACTTATAACTATGGCAACGGTTATTGGTTGATGGACCGTAACTTGAAACAGGTCAAGCAAGTGGCGACCTATTCGGGAAATAGTTTTAGTGAAGGGCAGATTTTTTCGAACCAACGTGGGCGTGGTATAGCCGATTGTAACAGCATCAACGAATGGGCTTGGAATGGCACTCGCTTTGTACACAGCTACCAAGCACGAACCGAACAATGTAAAGGCTTTCTTGGTGGTGCATGGTCTATGCCAACCTTAATCATGCATGTACAACAGGGCTTTTAAAGCTTGGTTAGCGCATGTAAAAAGCCCTGAATGATTCAGGGCTTTTTGTTTAAAAACGTTTAGGAATCTTTTGTCCACCCTCAACAGGAGACTCGGCATTTTTTAACACGCCAAATAACCATGTTTCGGCATGCTGTACCGCATTTTTCAATGCATCACCTTGTGCCAAACGACCCGCAATAAAGCTCGCCAATGAGCAGCCAGAACCGTGGTACTCACCTTCTAAGCGTGGGCAACGTGTTTCTGAAATTAATTCACCATGAATATATAAGGCATTACGAATATATTCGGGTGTATCTTCATGGCCACCTTTCACAAGTACAGCTTGTGCACCCATGGCAAAAAGTTTTTGCGTTGCATGCTCTAAATCATTTTCACCTGTAAGCGCACGTAGCTCAACTGTATTTGGGGTAATCAAGCTTGCCAATGGAATCAGCTCGGCAAAAGCTTTGACCAAAGTTTCTTGATTACCTAAAGAGCCACCACTGTTTGCAACTAATACAGGATCTAATACATATTGATAGTCTGGATGTTGCTGTAAAAATTCAGCAAGCGCTGCAATGTTATCGGTTGTGCCTAACATCCCAGATTTTACACAGCGAATAGGAAGATCATTGACCACGGCATTGGCCTGTGCAAGGAGCAATGCTTTAGGAGTAGCTTCAAAACCAAAAACCTGTTGTGAGTTTTGAATGGTGAGCGCGGTACAGGCAATGGCAGCATGTGCACCACTTTGGCCAATCGCTTCAATGTCTGCTTGAAGCCCGGCACCGCCAGAAGGGTCGAGGCCTGAAAAACATAGCACTGTAGGGCGCACAAGGATATCCTTCATTGAATAAATATGCGTTAGTATAGGCAACTTTGAAAAAACACTCGAGTGCATTTTTACTCTGCGTAAATCAAGCCAAGGAATACCTGTGATTAAAAATATTTTGATAGATTTGGATGGAACACTCACAGACCCAAAAGTGGGTATTACGACTTGTGCACGTTATGGTTTGGCTAAAGTTGGGCATCCGATTGCAGATGATATGAATATTGACTGGATTATCGGTCCACCTTTAAAAGCATCGCTGGCAAAAATTTTAAATGTTGCTCCGGAAGATGATCTTGCTGAGCAGGCGTTGCTGGGCTATCGAGAGCGTTTTTCTGTGACGGGATTATTTGAAAATCAAGTTTATGAGGGCGTGGCCCAAACGTTACAGGCACTTAAAAATCAGGGTTTTCAGCTATTTGTTGCTACAGCAAAACCAACCATATATGCAAAACAGATTTTAGAGCACTTTCACTTGGCTCAATATTTTAAAGTTATTTATGGTAGTGAGCTGAGCGGTGAGCGTACAAATAAGGGAGATTTAATAGCCTATATTTTGCAACAAGAGCAACTTAAGCCAAGCGAATGTATGATGGTAGGTGATCGTGAATATGACATATTGGGCGCGCGTCGAAATGGAATTGAAACGATTGCAGTGACCTATGGTTATGGTTCTATAGAAGAGCTGGCGCAAGCACAGCCTAAAGCTCAGATTGAGTCTTTTGATGATTTAATGCCACTCATTTCAATCTTAGGTCGTCAATCTGCTTAATAAGTATTTGCATTTTTTATTCTCAGATTAACAGAGCGCATTTGTATTGACAGTTTAATTTTGAATGCAGAAATTAGCCCAATCTCTGCATTCATTCTCATGTAATTTTGTAAGCTTGGCTTGTATCTAAGGGCTGAATTTGAAAAAATTTGCAGAATTAAATAAAGAATAATTCTGCATTCATGACAAATCCAATTATATCTCCCAGCACGTGGTTAAAACCGCTCTCCCCGAGAGATCCTCACGAAAAGCACCGTGTTGCGACCTCGCTCGAATTACTCTTTGATTTGATCTTTGTTGTTGCGATTGCGACAGCAGGGCAACAGCTTCATCATGCGATTGTTGAAAACCATTTATGGCATGGTTTAGAGCTTTATTTGATGGTGTTCTTCGCACTGTGGTGGGCATGGATGAACTTTAGTTGGTTCGCTTCTGCTTATGATAATGACGATGCCTTTTACCGCATAGTGACTTTTGTACAAATTATAGGTTCATTGGTCATTGCTGCAGGCATTCCGAGTGCATTTCAGCAACAAGACTTTGACGTGATTATTATTGGCTATGCCATTATGCGCTTGGGACTCGTCACACAGTGGTTTAGGGTGGCAAAGCATGATACTGAACGGCGTAAAACTGCATTACGTTATGCGAGCGGTATTATTGTAGTGCAGTTGGGCTGGTTATTTTTCCATTTTTCGCCTGTCAATTTCACGGGCTATTTGTTTATTTTATTGGTGAGTGCGGAGCTATGCGTACCTATATTTGCAGAAGCAGCCAGCCGTACGCCGTGGCATGCGCATCATATTGCTGAGCGTTACTCATTACTCACTATTATTGTGTTGGGCGAATCTATTGTGGGGTGTTCAATTGCCATGACAGATGCGTTAACCAATCAACGCTTTAGTACTGAGTTGATCTTTCTGATGATTGGTGGATTGGTCATGATGTTTACCATGTGGTGGGCATATTTTGACAGTGAAATTGCTGAGCGTTTAAATAGCCGAAAAATGGCTTTTGCATGGGGTTATGGGCATTTCTTTGTGTTTATTAGTATTGCAGCTTTAGGTGCAAGCTTGGCCGCTGCTGTAGATGTGGTGTCACATGAAGCCTTAATTAGCTCCATGCGTGAAAGCTATTTTGTGGCATTTTGTTTGGTTCTATATACCACCAGTTTGTATGTATTGCATGAGGCACATCATCAGGTTGGGTTTAAAAAGCTATTGTATCCACTCACAGTTGTGATTGTACTGGCTATTCCACAGTGTATTGAGCCTGCTGGCTATGCCATATTCGCAATGGCTATCGCCTATGCGTTGCGCTTAATTTTAGCGAAAAGTTTCATCGCAACTGCGAAAGTTCAAGGTTGATTTAAGCAAGCTTTTCGAATCATGAAAAATAAAAGTCCTGCCTAGGCAGGACTTTTTACATAAATAGAATTGAATAGTTAGTAAATTTCATGATTAAGATTTTATTCATCTTTTTTAAATTTTTATATATTTATAATTTTTATTTAAAAATCATTAACTTAATTTTGAATATTAATAAATAAAACCATACGAATTTTACAAAAATACACTAAAATTTATACTTTTTAAATATTAGTTACATTAATAAAATATAAAAGGAGTACTATAAATATACATAAATTGTGATGTAGGTACTATTTTAATGAATATTCATCCAATAAATAAGGCTGTATATGCTACTTTAGTCGCTTTTTTATTTTCTAATTCAGTTGTTTATGCAGCAGATGCATTTAACCCAGAAAGCCAATGGATGTTTGGCGATTGGAATGGTCAGCGAACCGAACTACAAAAAAAAGGTTATGACTTTAGCTTTGGCTATACTGGTGAAATGGCGACTTTGCTCGATGCAAAAAAATCATCAGACCATGGAACCGAATACGCTGATCAATTCGCGTTAGGCGCTCACCTCGATTTAGAAAAAATCGCAGGCTGGAAAGATACAGAAGCACAAATTACCGTGACACAGCGTAATGGGCGAAATCTTTCAAATACTTCCGATGCACTCAGTGGGCATTTGAGCTCTGCTCAAGAAGTGTGGGGCCGTGGTCAAACATGGCGTCTGACCGATTTTTGGATTAAGAAAAAATTCTTAGACCAAAAATTGGATGTGAAAGTGGGTCGTTTTGGCGAAGGTGAAGACTTTAATAGTTTTGACTGTGATTTTCAAAACCTTGCATTGTGTGGTTCTCAAGTCGGAAACTGGGTTGGGGATCAGTGGTACAACTGGCCTGTCAGTCAGTGGGCGGCTCGTGTTAAATATAACATTCGTCCAGATGTCTTTGCTCAAGTCGGGGTTTATGAATACAACCCAGAAAACTTAGAACGTGGTAAAGGCTGGAATTTAAGTACAGATGGTTCACATGGCAGCATAATCCCTGCAGAAGTGGTTTGGTCACCCAAAATTGGCGCGTCCAAACTTCCTGGTGAATACCGTGCGGGCTATTACTACAGCACCGCTGATGCCGATGTAATTAATACTTCTGTCAAACAACAAGATCATCATCAAGGTGGCTGGGTGGTTGCAAAGCAACAACTGACTGCACATAAAGATGATGCATCACGTGGCTTAAGCGGTTTTGTAAATATTACAGTTCACGACTCAGACACCAACAATGTCAGCAATATGCAAAATATCGGTTTGGTGTACAAAGGCGCATTTGATGCTCGACCAAAGGATGAAATTGCGATTGGCTTGGGCCGTATCAGCATTAATGATGATGTGAATGATGCCAGAATTGCCAACAACACTGTAGATGCTCGTGGATTACAAAGCGAAGAGTATGACGCAGAAATTTATTACGGTTTTCATGCCACAAATTGGTTAACGATTCGCCCGAATGTCCAATATGTACACCATGTCGGTGCATATAAAAATGGCGAAAATGCTTGGATTGGCGGTATTAAATTTAATACTGCATTTTAGTGAAAGTTCTTAGTTGCAAATGCACTCTTGATTCTTCTAACACTTTGATGCATTCATAATTAATTAGTGCATGTTGATGGTGATCACTGCATTTGGAACTAAGAATAACAAGGTGCCAGAGGATTCCTCATCCACTGGCTTTTTATAGAATCTTTTTATAGGTGTTCAACATGAATACTTCGACATCAGGTTCAGTGCTTAAAACGATTTTAGCAGTAGTTGCTGCCATCTTCGGTTTAGGCCTACTGATTGGAGGGATTTATCTTGCAGTACTTGGTGGGTCTTGGTACTACATCATTGCTGGTATTCTCTTCATTTCAACTGCAGTACTATTACAAAAGCTAAAAAGTTCTGCACTTATTGTCTATGCCGTACTGGTACTTGGTACAGTCGTGTGGGGGCTTTGGGAAGTTGGTTCTGACTTCTTCGCACTTGCTCCTCGTCTAGATATTTTAGGTGTCTTTGGTTTACTGCTCCTTATTCCAGCAGTAACCCGCGGTTTTGATGCATCGAAAACCGCAAAAATGGTGCTAGGTGGTTCTTTGGTTATTACGATTTTAGTAATGATCTACTCTGTTTTTAATGACCCGCAAGAAATCCGCGGTGAGTTGAAAACTCAGCAACCTGCACAGCATGCTTCAATTCCCGGTGTGGCTGATGAAGATTGGCCTGCTTATGGCCGTACTCAATCAGGCTTACGTTATTCACCTTTAAAACAAATTAATTCAGATAACGTAAAAGACCTTAAGGTGGCATGGACATATCGTACAGGTGAAAGTAAAACAGAAAATGACTCAGGTGAAACAACAAACCAAGTCACTCCAATTAAAGTTGGAAACAACGTTTACTTATGTACAACTCACCAACGTTTAATTTCTCTTGATCCATCTACTGGTAAAGAAAAATGGATTTATGATCCAAAGCTTAAAGCAGATAACACATATCAACATTTAACTTGTCGTGGTGTATCTTACTATGATGTCAATAATACGGTTGGTTTTGAAGCAAGCTTAGCTGCTAAAAAAACAACGTCCACTGAATGTCCTCAAAAAGTAATCTTGCCTGTAAATGATGGTCGTATTGTGGCTGTTAATGCTAAAACAGGTAAGGCTTGTAGTGACTTTGGTAACAACGGTGAAGTGGACTTGCAAAAAGATATGCCGTTCCCTTATCCAGGCGGTTATGTTCCAACTTCTCCACCTGTAGTTACAGGTACTACGATTATTATTGGTGGTTCAACTACAGATAACTTCTCTACAGAAGAGCCTTCTGGTGTAATCCGTGGCTACGATGTAAATACTGGTGAATTGCTTTGGGTATTTGATACAGGTGCGGAAGATCCAAATGCGATTCCTGCACCAGGTCAAAAATTTGTGCATAACTCACCAAATGCGTGGGCACCTCTAGCGTATGACGCTAAATTGGACATCGTGTATGTACCAACAGGTGTGGGTACTCCTGATATCTTCGGTGGTCATCGTACTGAGTTAGATGAGCGTTATGCAAACTCTATGCTTGCCTTGAATGCAACGACTGGTAAATTGATTTGGAACTTCCAAACAACGCATCATGACTTGTGGGATATGGACGTACCATCGCAACCATCATTGGCGGATATTAAAGACAAAGATGGCAATACTGTTCCAGCAATCTATGTATTGACCAAAACTGGTAATGCCTTTGTACTTGACCGTCGTAATGGTAAAGCGATTGTACCAATTACAGAAAAACCTGTGCCGCAAACAGTCAAACTCGGTCCGCAAACCAAAGGTGAATGGTATTCTAAAACACAGCCATTCTCTGATTTCAACTTGGCACCTAAAGACAAATTGACTGACAAACAAATGTGGGGTGCCACTATGTTTGACCAATTGGTATGTCGTGTTGCGTTCCATAAATTGAACTACGATGGCATTTATACACCACCATCTGAAAATGGTACTTTGGTTTTCCCTGGTAACTTAGGTGTGTTCGAATGGGGCGGTATGTCAGTAAACCCTGATCGTCAAATTGCTGTGACTAATCCAATTGGATTGCCATTTGTAACTAAATTGATCCCTCAAGATCCGAACCGTAAACAAACTGCCAAAGGTGCAGGTACAGAAGCGGGTGTTCAACCGATGTATGGCGTGCCTTACGGTGTTGAAATTAGCGCATTCTTATCTCCATTTGGTTTGCCATGTAAACAGCCTTCTTGGGGCTTCGTTGCGGGTGTCGATTTAAATACGCACGAAACTGTTTGGAAACGCCGTATTGGTACGATTCGCGACAGTATGCCGGGTATTCCATTACCACCATTTAAAATGGGTGTACCAATGTTGGGTGGTTCTATCTCAACTGCGGGTAATGTGATGTTTGTGGGTGCAACTCAAGACGATTACATTCGTGCCATTAATGTAACCAATGGTGATGAGCTTTGGAAAGGTCGTTTACCTGCGGGTGGTCAAGCAACACCAATGACTTATGAAAGCAACGGTAAACAATACGTTGTGATTATGGCGGGTGGTCATGGTTCATTTGGTACCAAAATGGGTGACTCGATTGTGGCTTACGCACTTCCTGATAAAAAATAATTGAGTATTCAGCTTAATTAAAAAAAGCCTGATTCGTCAGGCTTTTTTTATCTAGCTTTCTAAAGATGATTTAAAGCGATAGATGCATAAAAGTGATGTTGATTTGTTGTTTAAAAGCTACTTCACGCAATATGACATTAGAATGTTCAGAAAATACAGATTTAAAAAATAGATAATGTGCTCATGTCGCACAATTTTATTGAGTGACTTAAATATAAGGTTTGTCATTTATGTATGATCAACAAAATTTTCCTTTTTTAAAGACTACGTTATCTTTATTCATTGCATGTATAGCACACAGTGCTTATGCAATAGATGACACAAGCAAAGTTCAAAAATTAGATACCATTGTCATAGAAGCCACTCGAACTGATCGCGATGTCATGGCGACGCCTGCATCTGCATATTACATCCAGCAAGAGCCGCAAAAAGGCATGAATGTAAACCTATCAGAAGCATTAAAAGGTGTGCCAGGTTTACAACTTAACAACCGTGAAAACTACGCGCAGGATTTACAAATTTCGATGCGTGGATTTGGCGCTCGTTCGAGTTTTGGTGTACGCGGTGTGCGTTTATATGTTGATGGTATTCCTGCAACCATGCCAGATGGGCAAGGTCAAACTTCAAATATTGATTTAAATAGTCTAGATCATATCGAGGTTTTAGGCGGGGGACTATCTTCACTATATGGCAACTCATCGGGAGGGACAATTTTGACCACTACCCGCGAAGGGCAAGGTGATGATTCCATTACTTTGGGTTATGCGGGAGGGAGTGAAAATAAAGGTCAAGCCAGTCTTGTGTTACAAGGCGGTGCGAAGAATGCCAATGAACCCAGCTATATATTAAGTTCATCTTATTTTGATACTGACGGTTTTCGCGATCATAGTGGCGCCAATAAAGTTTTGAGTAATGCAAAACTGACATGGAATTTAGACGACGGTTCTAAAATTAATTGGATTAATAATTACGTTAAAATTGACGCAGATGATCCCGGCGGTTTAACACGAGAACAATGGAAAGCAAATCCGAAACAAGTTGCGGGCAACGTATCACTTTATAATGCTCGTAAAGAAATTGAGCAACTACAAACAGGCTTAACGTGGAATAAGCCGCTCAATGATCAGCACGAAATTTATGCCATGGCTTATGCGGGTCAGCGTTCTGTGACGCAATATCAGTCGATTCCGCAAACAGCGCAGGGCGGTGCCAATCACGCTGGTGGTGTGATTGATTTTGACCGTAATTTTTATGGCACAGATGTACGCTGGACAGGCAAAGAGCTTTTACCTAATTTAAAACTTATTGCAGGTGTTGCAATAGATGCCATGACTGAAGAACGCCGTGGCTATGAAAACTTTGCTGGGAGCGTGTTGGGTGTAAAAGGTAATTTACGCCGTAATGAAGATAATACCTTGTGGAATATTGACCCTTATGCACAAGCATCTTATGCCATAAATGATGTTGTGAATGTAGATGCAGGTTTGCGTTATAGCAATGTGCATTTTAAAACAGAAGATCATTTTTTAACAAATGGCGATAATTCGGGTAAAACTGATTATCAAAAATTGTTGCCGTCACTGGCATTGAGCTGGCAGATTGTACCTGAACTGATGGCTTATGCGAGTTATGCCCAAGGTTTTGAAACGCCGACCTTTACAGAAATGGCTTATCCAGCAGTCACAGCGAATACACCTTTTAGTTTAAAAGCAGCCGAAAGTGAAACCTATGAACTGGGTTTAAAATCTGATAATGTACTTGGACAATTCACCGCTGCAGCCTTTTACACACTGACTAAAGACGACATTGTGCCTCTTAAAAATGAAGGTGGTAAGGCAACTTTCCGAAATGCAGATCAAACCCTCAGACAGGGTATTGAATTGTCGTGGCAAAAAGATTTATGGCGTGATTTGAGCGCGCAAGCCAGCTATAGCTATATAGATGCAACCTTTGATAAAGACACGGTAGATATTGCAGGCATTAGCCCAATTCCAAATGGTAACTATATTCCGGGTATCGCCAAAAATCAGGCATTTTTAGCTTTGGGATGGAAACCTGAAAATGGTTTGCGTGCAGGTGTGGATGTACGTTATAGCGATAAAATATATGTAGATGATTCGAACTCGGATACAGCACCAAGTTATGTGGTTGCTGCTGCAAATATTGGCTACAAATGGACAGTCAAGGATTGGGCATTTAATACCTTTGCCCGTGTAGATAATTTATTTGATAAGGATTATTCAGGGTCAGTCATTGTAAATGAAAGCAATAAGCGCTTTTTTGAGCCTGCAGAAGGGCGAAATTGGAGTGCAGGCTTGAGTGTAACGAAGGAATTTTAAATAGCTTTTGAATAAAAAATCTCGTTAATTGAGCGGGATTTTTTTATTTGTTAACTGTCGTCGGATGCGGATTATTTCCATAGCTATTAGCATGAGTGGAGTTGAGGATAAAAAAGTAAACCGAATAACTTCAAATCAAGTAAAAGCAATCAAAATTGCTAAAAACCAACGATTAGATACGAATATACTTGGTCGTAATGGTCAAACTACTTGATAGTAATAGGTATTTGCTACACATCAAGTGTCATCTTGCTAAAATCAATATTATTTCAATTGCTTATTCATCTTAATCACATATAACGAGCAAATTGAGTAGTAGCCACAAAGTTGTAATTTTAGATTTTTACAACTTGTTTAGTCGTATTATAGGTCTTTGGTATAGTGAAAATTTAAATATAAAGGCTAAAAAATATTTATATACAAATATTTAATTTTAACGCAGAGTTTAAATAACAACCTTGCTGTAACTTTTCTGTCACAATTGATTTCTAATATGGATGTCACTGGCTTGCTTTAAAAATGACTCATTATCATGTCTAACCAAATAAAAAATACGCACAACTCTAAAACTTATATAAATCGCGAGCTTTCTTTATTAGAATTTCATAAGCGTGTGTTGGCTCAAGCAAATGATAGTGATCATCCGCTATTGGAAAGGCTTAACTTTTTAAAAATTTTTTCTAGTAATTTAGATGAGTTTTTTGAGATCCGTGTAGCTGGCTTAATGAAACAGCTTGATCTTAAGCTGGATACCACAGCACCTGACAGCATTCCCAATGAATTAATTTTGCAAGAAATTTCAAATAAAGCCCATCAAGCAGTTGAAGAGCAATACAAAATACTGAATCAAATTTTATTGCCCGAACTACAAAATTATGGGATTCGTTTTATTCAATTTAATGACATCTTAGAGAGACATAAAGATTGGATTAAAGAGTATTTCTTTAAGCAAATTCAGCCAGTTGTTACACCAATTAGTCTAGATCCTGCTCATCCATTTCCACGTTTGGTCAATAAAAGCCTGAACTTTATTGTATCGATTGAAGGAAAAGATGCCTTTGGTAGACATATCGATTTGGCGATTGTTCCTGCGCCACGTTCGCTACCACGTGTGGTGCGTTTACCTGACGAATTGTGCCCGGCTGGTGAGCAACATTACATATTGCTCTCGGCTATCATTCAACATTATGTCAATGATTTATTCCCTGGTATGACGGCAACAGGTTTCTATCAGTTCCGAGTAACACGAAATGCTGATTTAACCTTGGCAGCGGATGTCGATGATTTGGCAATTGCTCTAAAGGATGAGCTTTCATCGCGCCGCTTTGGTCGTGCAGTAAGATTGGAAATTGATCATAACTGCCCTGAAAATTTGAATCACTATTTGCTTGAGCAGTTTAATCTAACTCAGCAAGAGTTATATCGCGTTAGGGGTCCTGTTAATCTCACACGTTTCCCAAGTAATTTCGATATTGATGTATTACGCTTTAAGCCATTTCATCCGATTATTCCAAAAGTATTGCGTCATCAAAACCAAATTTTTGATGTTTTAAAGAATGAAGATGTACTTTTGCATCATCCTTTTGATTCTTTCCAACCTGTCATTAGTTTACTGCGTGAAGCGGCGAAGGATCCCAATGTTTTAGCCATTAAACAGACCTTATATCGTAGTGGCCCTGATTCTGAAATTGTCCAAGCATTGGTTGAAGCGGCTCGTAATGGTAAGGAAGTTACCGCGATCATTGAGCTTCGTGCACGTTTTGATGAAGAGTCTAATATTATTGTGGCCAACCTTTTACAAGAAGCTGGTGCGGTTGTCGTCTATGGTATTGTGGGTTATAAAACCCATGCCAAAATGATTCTCATTGTGCGACGTGAAGGTGAGAATCTACGTCGTTATGTGCATTTAGGTACAGGGAACTATCATGCTGGTAATGCCAAAATGTATACAGATTATGGCCTACTGACCACAGATAATGATATTGCGGAAGATGTGCATAAAATTTTCCAAGAACTGACTGGCATGGGGCGTATGGCAAAATTAAAAAAACTATTCCATGCGCCATTCACCTTGCATGACCAACTCCTGAATTATATTGAGCAAGAAACTCAGTTTGCTCTTTTGGGTCAAACCGCGCGGATTATTATTAAGGTGAATGCCTTAACAGAGCCACAACTCATTTCAGCTTTATATAGAGCCTCTCAAGCAGGTGTTAAAGTGGATTTGATTATTCGCTCAATTTGCTGCTTACGACCACAGGTTGAAGGTCTGTCTGAAAATATTACGGTCCGCTCGATCGTTGGACGCTATTTAGAGCACACTCGAGTTTATTATTTCCATCATAATGGAGAAGAAAAGCTATATTGTGCCAGCGCAGATTGGATGGGGCGAAATTTATTTTCACGTGTAGAAAGCTGTTTTCCAATTGAGAATAAAAAAATTAAAAAGCGAATTATTCAAGATGGCTTGCTCAACTATTTACAGGATAATACGCGTGCATGGGAATTGAGAGCCAATGATCAATGGGTTCTGATTCAGCCGAAAGAAAATGAAGAACGATTTATTGCACAACAATATTTGGTAGATCAGAGAGTAACGAAAATTAAATTATGAACGGTATTATCTTTTTTAAGATTATATTTGCTTGAAAAGTAAGGTAAATAATATTTAGCTATTTTCAATAGCATGGTTCATTCTTTTTATTACAAAGTTTTTTCCAAACTTAATTTTCGGATGATTTTGAGTTAATTCATTTTTATTAATGTTTTTATAGAGGAATTTGATTTCCTAAAGAATAATTGTTTTAGTGCTGTATATTTAAAAAAACCGCCAATAATGGCGGTTTTTTTTAACAACTGATTTGTCATTTTAGTGGGTAAAATATTTACCAGCTCAGTGCGCCACCAGTTTGATAGTCAGTTACGCGAGTTTCGAAGAAGTTCTTCTCTTTACGTAAGTCCATCATTTCTGACATCCACTGGAATGGGTTATTCACACCAGCAAATTGCTCAGGCAAGCCAAGCTGACTTAAACGACGGTTACAAATGAATTTCAAATATTCTTCCATCATGCTGGCATTCATACCCAATACGCCACGTGGCATCGTGTCACGTGCATATTCTATTTCAAGCATTGTGCCTTCAAGAATCATTTGAACCACTTCTTCTTGGAATTCAGCAGTCCAAAGGTGAGGGTTCTCAATCTTGATTTGGTTAATCATGTCGATACCAAAGTTCAAGTGCATAGATTCATCACGTAAAATGTATTGGAATTGCTCAGCAACACCGTTCATTTTGTTACGACGACCCATAGACAAAATTTGGCTGAAACCACAGTAGAAGAAGATACCTTCAAGTACACAGTAGAATGCGATCAAGTTGCGAAGCAAGATTTGGTCAGTTTCAGCTGTACCTGTTTGGAAAGTAGGGTCACTTAACTGTTGAGTATATTTTAAGCCCCACGCTGCTTTACGTGCTACAGAAGGAACTTCGCGGTACATGTTGAAGACTTCGCCTTCATCCATACCCAAAGATTCGATACAGTATTGGTAAGCATGTGTGTGAATCGCTTCTTCAAACGATTGACGTAAAATGTACTGACGGCATTCAGGGTTGGTAATGTGACGGTAAATTGCCAATACCAAGTTATTTGCAACCAATGAATCCGCAGTCGAGAAGAAACCAAGTGAACGCATTACAATCGTACGCTCATCTTCAGTTAAGCCATTTTCAGACTTCCATAACGCGATATCCGCAGTCATGTTTACTTCTTGAGGCATCCAGTGGTTTGCACAACCGTCTAGATATTTTTGCCAAGCCCATTCGTATTTGAATGGCACAAGCTGGTTCAAGTCAGCACGACAGTTAATCATCGCTTTGTCGTCAACTTGTACACGTTGCGCACCCATTTCCAACTCTTCTAAGCCTGGTGCGACATCTAAATTACTTAGGGCAGCAGATGCTCTTTCCAAGGAATTGGTTGAATGTGCTGTTGCTCCTCGGGTTGAAGAGGTTCCAGCGGATTGTGCAGTTGCCAAATTCGTCTGTGGTTGCTGTGCATGAGATACCACTTGCGAATCAGCCGCTTTTTGCGGTTCGACGGGCGCAGGCTGCTGTGCTGGTGCAGCTTGTTTCGGTTCATCATCTTCGAAATCGTCCCAACTTAGGATAGACATATCAATTCTCTCTTCGTTGCTTATATCTTTTATGAAGACATCTCACATACGAAGATGTCCTACTATACGCTTAATTTGTGTAAGCAAAATTAAGTTTTGCCGATTGTTGTTCTAAAACCATTCGTTAGAACAAATATCCTCACGACTTATTTTGATTACGCTGTTGTGCGCGAATCTTGACCCATGCATAGGTCAGGGGTACATAAAAACAAACAATAAAGGACACTACCAAGGCAATAAGCCCTAACTGATAGTTATGAGTCATGTGTGGCATGGTGGTGTCCTTTTGTTTATATTGCTGATTCTTAGATGAGACTAAGAATCAAATTAAAATCATTTTTTAGATGATTTAACTGACTTCACAGTTTCAACAACAGTAGTTTTTGGATGCTTTTTAGCATATTCCAAAGTTACATATTGACCTGTGATAGCACTACGAGCAGCTTTATTAGCCATGACTCAGTACCTCATTAATACAAAATCAAGATGACTCGTACTGGCTCGCTTCTTGAATCGGTGATACAATTCGTTCACGCATTTTCCGATGCCAGCCTCTTTGTGACCATCTTGGTATCACATCGAGATTAAAAGCCTTCTACGAGTTTTGATCGGCCTGTAGAGGGCTTTTTTATTGCTTAAATTTTTTAATCCCCCCTAAATCCCCCTTTTGCAAAGGGGGACTAACATCCCGTCATTTGCTTCGAGGAATCTCCCGCCTTTTAAAAAGGAGGGTCGGGGAGGATTACTTATTGACAAGCCTCACAATCAGGATTGTCAATTGAACATGCTTGTGGCACTGGTGCTGCATTGGCAAAACCATCTTCCTCAGCAGGAACTTCTGGTTTTGTTTCAGGCGCTGTTACTGTTGCAACAGGAGCTGCTACAGTTGCAGGTTTCACTGCATTTAATGCGCCAGTATTAATGGTAGATTTCTCAGCAGAAGTCGCACCCAATGCACGGAGGTAATAAGTTGTCTTAAGACCACGTAACCATGCCATTTTGTAAGTCATGTCGAGTTTCTTACCGTTTGCACCAGCGATGTAAAGGTTAAGAGACTGTGCTTGATCAATCCATTTTTGACGGCGTGATGCAGCATCAACAATCCAACGTGGCTCAACTTCAAACGCAGTCGCGAAGATCGCTTTAAGCTCTTCAGGAATACGAGAAATCTTTTGAACAGAACCTTCAAAATGTTTCAGGTCGTTCACCATTACAGAATCCCAAAGACCACGGTCTTTCAACGCACGTACTAGGTACGGGTTGATTACAGTGAATTCACCAGAAAGGTTAGATTTCACATATAAGTTTTGGAATGTTGGCTCGATTGATTGTGAAACGCCACAAATGTTCGAAATGGTTGCAGTTGGTGCAATCGCCATGACGTTTGAGTTGCGCATACCATCTTTTTGAACTTTAGTACGTAAAGTATCCCAGTCCAAACGAGTCGTACGATCTACTTCAAACATACGGTCAGGACGTGATTTCGCAACAAGGTCAAGCGAGTCAATTGGTAAAATACCTTGATCCCATAATGAACCTTTAAATGTTTCATACGTACCACGTTCAACAGCAAGATCGCTTGATGTTGCAATTGCGTAGTAAGAAATCACTTCCATTGATTCGTCAGCAAACTCAACAGCAGCTTCTGAACCATAGGCCAATTTCATTTCGTAAAGTGCATCTTGGAAGCCCATGATGCCCATACCTACTGGACGGTGTTTCAAGTTTGAATTACGTGCTTGAGGAACAGCGTAGTAGTTGATGTCAATCACATTGTCTAACATGCGAACTGCAGTTTTTACTGTGCGCGCAAGTTTTTCACGGTCTAACACACCACCTTGAACGTGTTGTACAAGGTTAATCGAACCTAAGTTACATACCGCAATTTCGTCTTTGCTTGTGTTCAGCGTGATTTCTGTACATAAGTTAGAAGAGTGAACTACACCAACGTGTTGTTGTGGTGAACGTAAGTTACATACATCTTTGAATGTGATCCAAGGATGACCAGTTTCAAACAACATAGACAGCATTTTGCGCCACAAATCTTTTGCACGGATTTTCTTGTGCAACATATTTGTTTCTTTCGCAATGCCTTCATAGTATGCATAGCGTTCAGCAAATTCAGCGCCTGTTAAGTCATGCAAATCAGGTGTTTCAGATGGCGTGAACAGTGTCCACTCAGCATCTTCAAATACACGTTGCATAAATAGGTCAGGAACCCAGTTTGCAGTGTTCATGTCATGCGTACGACGACGGTCATCACCTGTGTTCTTACGAAGCTCTAGGAATTCTTCAATGTCCAAGTGCCAAGTTTCAAGGTATGCACATACGGCACCTTTACGTTTACCACCTTGGTTTACCGCAACAGCAGTATCGTTGGCAACTTTAAGGAACGGTACAACACCTTGTGATTTACCGTTTGTACCTTTGATGTATGAGTTAAGCGCACGAACTGGTGTCCAGTCGTTACCTAAACCGCCTGCCCATTTAGACAACATTGCGTTATCACGCATTGCGCCATAAATGTCGTACAGGTCATCATCAATAGTTGTTAAGTAGCAACTAGATAACTGTGGACGAAGCGTACCTGAGTTAAATAGGGTAGGCGTAGATGCCATATAGTCGAAGCTAGACAATAGGTCATAGAATTCGATCGCACGTTCTTCACGGTTTGCTTCATTGAGTGAAAGACCCATAGAAACACGCATGAAGAATAGCTGTGGTAATTCGAAACGTACGCCGTCTGAATGGATGAAGTAACGGTCAAATAAAGTTTGTAGACCTAAATAGGTAAATTGGTTTGAGCGCTCTGGCTTGATTGCTGCTGCCAATTTTGCGAGGTCAAAATTAAGAAGTTCAGGAGAAAGTAAATCAAGCTCGATACCTTTCTTTAAGAAAGTTTCAAGTGCTTCACCTTCAGCAGTTTCTACATCTAAACCTAAAAACTCTAAACCAGTTGCAACAAGCTCATTACGCAATAAGCGCGCAGTCACGTATGTATAGTTTGGTTCTTGTTCAATACGTGTACGTGTCGCCATCATCATCGTTGTCGAGATGTCTGACTCTTTTACGCCGTTGTATAGGTTTTTAATTGTTTCTTCAACGATCGCTTTAACATCAATGCCTTCTAAGCCTTCAGCGGCTTTTACAACATTGGCTTCTAAAGCGCTCAAATCTAAAGGTTGAAGCTGGCCATTCGCACCTGTGATTTGTAGTGTAGGGTGATGATGCGCAGCTGTCGATTTACGAGCTTCCGCACGTTGATCACGGTAAATGACGTATGCGCGTGCAACTTTTTGCTCGCCAGTACGCATTAGCGCAAGTTCAACTTGGTCTTGGATTTCTTCAATGTGGATCGTGCCACCAGAAGGCAAACGGCGATTGAACGTATTTAATACCATCTCGGTAAGTTGAGAAATACGGTCGTGGATACGGCTAGAGTCAGTACTTTGTTGACCCTCAACAGCCAAGAACGCTTTCCCAATTGCTACAGAAATTTTTTCTGCATCAAAAGCAGCCACATCTCCGGTGCGTTTGATCACCTGAATTTGGCCTGGGGTTGAAGTAATTACGCTCATGTCAGCATAGCTCCATTATCATCTATTGTTATGTTCATGGCCGTTTGAACTGGGCAAAAAATATGCCACAGTGTTTGAGGAATAAACACAAGACTTAGTGGTTTAAAAGTGAATTGGACACAAGATACGGGAAAAATTTGGGTAGATCAATATTGACATTTACCTAAATGTTTCGATCAGTTTTGGCTTAATGCGGTCGAAAAAAAATCCCTTTTTTTTATGATTCTTGTATATGCCTTATTAGACAAGGCACTAGCATAACAAAGCTGAGATTAAGTGCTTATAGATAACCTTGTGGATAAGTAAAAATGCACGAAAACTTATTTGAACACAGAGTCATCAGATGTATAAAAATGTTGCAAATCGATATTCATTTCATCGCTTAATTTTTAAATAAGCTGTAGAGATTAGTGGGGCTTTAAAGAAAAAAGATAAGGAATTCAAAGTCTCTATAAGTTTTAATCAAAAGTAGCATTGATGTATCAGTTTGGTGAACGACCCCTTGTTTACAATGTAAACGTGTGTATATTGCAAATTATATTGAGCGGTATCTATTGGATTTCAAAAGGATACCTAAGCACTACTATAAGGGGCCCCACATGAGCCAAGAAGAAAAGTTACCAAAAATTTTAATTGTTGAAGATGACGAGCGTCTTGCACGTTTAACGCAAGAATATTTAATCCGTAATGGATTGGAAGTCGGGGTGGAGCCAGACGGTAATCGTGCGATTCGTCGTATCATTGCTGAACAACCAGATCTTGTGGTGCTTGATGTTATGCTTCCAGGTGCTGATGGTTTAACCATTTGCCGTGAAGTACGCCCGCATTATCATCAACCTATCTTAATGTTGACTGCACGTACTGAAGATATGGACCAAGTATTGGGTCTAGAAATGGGTGCAGATGACTACGTGGCAAAACCTGTACAACCACGTGTATTGCTTGCACGTATTCGCGCATTGTTACGTCGTACAGATAAAGCGCCAGAAGAAGAAGTGGCACAGCGCATTGAATTTGATGATCTTGTGATTGACAACGGTGGTCGTTCGGTGACTTTAAACAATGAACTTGTTGATTTTACCAGTGCGGAATATGACCTTTTATGGTTGTTGGCATCAAATGCAGGGCGTATCTTGTCGCGTGAAGATATCTTTGAGCGTCTACGTGGTATTGAATACGATGGTCAAGATCGTTCAATCGACGTACGTATTTCTCGTATTCGTCCAAAAATTGGTGATGATCCAGAAAATCCAAAACGAATTAAAACGGTTCGTAGTAAAGGTTATCTTTTTGTTAAAGAAACTAACGGCATTTAAGCGATGCCGTCTCGCCAGTTTGAGCTGTAGGACACCCTAAGTGTTAAAACATAGTATCTTTTTGCGCATATACACAGGTTTAGTCATACTTGTGGTGCTGGTGGCGCTGTTCAGTTATTTACTGGTACAGATCATTAATTATCAGCGTGCGCAAGAATATCGCGAGACTTTAACGGATGGCATGGCATATATCATCAGTGAAGGGGTAGCGCGTCAGAATAATCCACAACAAAAAATGGATTGGATTTCAGACGCATCCGCTTTGCTGGAATTGCCTATTTATTATGTGAAAGCCGAAAAAGTTGATTTAACTCGTGCAGAAGCCAAGCGCTTAGAAAAGCGTAAAGCTGTTGTACGTTGGGATGCTCAGACAACTGTGGCTTATATTATTATGGGCTTGCAGGATGATCCTGAACACTTGCTGTATATTAAGGCAGACAAAATTACAGAACGGCAAATGAAAGCATTGCCGGTATTTGTGCTGGATTATTTGGTCTACTATCCTGGGCAAGAGAAGAAGTATTTAGAAAAAATTCAGCATTATTTTTCTTATCCAATTGAAATTCAAAATGTGCAAGATTTGCCTCTAGATTCAGAGCAAATTGGGCGCCTTCGTTTAGATCACAGTATTATTTTGTATCGTGACAGTGCTTCTGTGCGTGGTACAACCATCTCTATTGTTTCTCCTATTCCAAGTTCAACCTCTGAAGTCTTGGTGATGGGGCCTGTGCCATTATTTAATTGGATGCCTTTCCAATTGGCGGCGGGTATTACCTTATTAAGCTTATTTGTATTAAGCCTTGGGGTATATGGCTTGTTGGTGCCTATGCAACGCAAGCTACGTGCGGTTAATTTTGCCTTAAATAAAATGAAAACAGGCGATATGACAGTGCGTTTACCTGTAGATAGTGCAGATGAAATGGGTTCCTTGGCATCTAGCTATAACAATATGTCTGATCATATTGAGCGCTTGATTGAAGCACAGCGTGAGTTGATGCGCGCAGTTTCACATGAGCTGCGTACGCCAGTTGCTCGTATTCGCTTTGCCATGGAAATGTTGGCCGATGAAGATGACTATGAGTACCGCTTACAGCAGGTCGAAATGATTGATAAAGATATTGAGGCACTCAATACCTTAATTGATGAAATCATGACCTATGCAAAACTAGAACAAGGCATGCCTTCTTTAGAATTTGAAAAGGTCCCATTGTTTGAGCTACTCGATCAGGTGGTGATAGAAACAGAAGCCTTAAAAACTGGAAAAATACTTGAGCTACAAGCACCACCATTGCACGTAGAAGTGGATGCAGAGCGACGCTATTTGCATCGTGTAGTGCAAAACTTGATGGGCAATGCTGTGCGGTATTGTGATCACCGTGTGGTGGTGAGCGGTGGTTTAGATGGTTTTGGTAACGCATACGTATGTGTAGAAGATGATGGTCCGGGTATTCCAGAAGAGGAGCGTACCCGTATTTTTGAAGCCTTTGCACGTTTGGATGATAGTCGTACTCGTGCTTCGGGTGGATATGGTTTAGGTCTTTCCATTGTGAGTCGTATTGCTTACTGGTTTGGCGGTCAAGTCACCATAGATGAGAGCCCACGTTTGGGTGGCGCACGCTTTACGATGACATGGCCTGCGAACCGATTTAAGCGTACAAAGCCTGTTGAGCGAAGTGGTGGAGACGGTACCGAGTCATAATGACTCAAACCGATTTGCTTAAAGCTTAGAGTTTTAAAATTTTGATCTTCTTAAAAAGCCATTCTTTCAAGAATGGCTTTTTTATGGGGCTTTATTTAGAAGCGTTAGTTTTTATTCATAGACTGTTGCATCGGGTGGAATAATCGTTTTGCCATTTTTGAGGCTATCTAATGCACTGCTGTTAAAGTCGATGAGTAATGAATTGTTTTGAGTATCAATAGAATAACGACTAATCAGCTTTTCATCACCGTTGAGTGTTTCTACTTTATATTCATCAGCAATATTTAAAATACCATCGAGATTGGTGGTTGCAGAAGCTTTGTCTTGGCGGAACAATTCATAGATATCACGCAAATCAAAAATCGCATTATTCGCATCGGGGTGCTTTTCAATATAATTTTCAATATGGCGAACAATAAGCTGGGCAAACATAAAATAGTTAGGTTTATGCGTAAATTCTAAAGTCATTTTTTGCTCCATCAGGTTGTATTTGAGTTGTTTTCAATAGGAATAGCATAAATTTTTTTAAAAGCAGATAGCTGGTTCGAATTTGTTGCAAAAAAATACAAATGCGGATGTTTGAAAGGGAATGATATTGTGAAAAGCATCGGCTTATAAGTTGTAATTTGGCCTTGGAATTAATGGAAAAATAAATGGAATCACAAGTAATTTAGGGTTGGAGTTGTGGTTTTGAATTGAATGAATTATCGCATTGTGAAAATATAATTAAAAAAATAATTAATTATTTGTTTTAAATTTTTTCTTAGATCGTAGCTTGATATTTTAATGAATTATTGATATTTCAGCCATGCTGAAAAGCCAGAATGATGAAAATTTATAAAAATAATCATCACTTGGAAAAATATTTATGTAAGCGCTAATTGGGGTGTAAATACGGCCAGACCTTAGTTTAAAGCTAAAAATGTCCAAAAAATCATCCAAAAGACTAAGGCTTATGAACTAGCAAGTGAAATCAGAAATCAGGTACAATTGGCGGGATTAATTTTGTGTTTGGTGTATTTGAAGGCCAATACATACATTCTTTGTTAATAAATTAGGCCTGCCAGGAGTTATCCCCGCATGAGTGCCATTACTCCATACGAATGGGCAATCATTGCCTTCGTGATCGGCGTTACGTTTCTATGCGCCTTTATGCTCACTGTCCCGTTACTCCTAGGGGGTAAATCGTGGGGCCGTGCTAAGCAAGAGCAGTTTGAGTCAGGTGTTGTTGGTGCAGGCGGTGCTCGTATCCGCTTGTCTGCAAAATTCTATTTAGTGGCTATTTTCTTTGTCGTTTTCGATTTAGAAGCACTCTATCTTTATGCATGGGCTGTATCAGTGCGTGAAGTGGGCTGGATTGGTTTTGCAGCTGCTGCCGTATTTATTTTAGTTTTACTCGTTGGTTTGATTTACGAATTCTCTACTGGTGCGCTGAATTGGTCACCATCAGACAAACGTAAAGCAGCAGGGATTAAACCTAAAATTGGTTCGCCAACGATGGACCTTGCTGAAATTACCCGCTTTAACTCAATTGAAGAATTGGTTATTGACCCTACTGGTCAAATTCCAGCTCAATCTTCTGGCCGTGTGAAAAAATCAGCGGCTGCGTCATCTGATAAGGAGTAAGACGGGATGAAATATACATTAACCCGTGCGAATCCGGATGCTGATCAATATCCACTTCAAGAGCGTCAAATCGTTACAGATCCGCTTGAAGAAGAAGTGAATAAAAATGTATTCATGACTCGTTTAGAGGACTTGATGCATACAGCAGTAAACTGGGGTCGTAAGAACTCAGTTTGGCCGTTTAACTTTGGTACATCATGCTGCTACGTAGAGTATGCAACGACCTTAACAGGCGTGCATGACTTGTCACGTTTTGGTGCCGAAGTAATTCGTGCTTCACCGCGTCAGGCCGATGTGATGATTGTTGCTGGTACATGTTTCATGAAAATGGCCCCTGTAATTCAACGTTTGTATGAACAAATGCTTGAGCCTAAATGGGTGATTTCTATGGGTGCATGTGCAAACTCAGGTGGTATGTACGACATCTATTCAGTTGTACAAGGTGTGGATAAAATTATTCCTGTGGATGTGTACATTCCGGGTTGCCCACCACGTCCTGAAGCGTTAATTCAAGCATTAATGTTATTGCAAGACCAAATTCAACTCGAGCGTCGCCCATTGTCTGCGGTAATTGGTGATGATCTTAAGCCAGTGTATAAGCCAAAGATGCAGCCAGAACGTGATCGCAAACAAGCACAGCGTATTGCTGTGAAAAACCTGCGCTCGATGGATGAAATTAAATAATTTAAACGACATCTGTTTGATGCACCCTATATGGGTGTAATTGTCGTTTAGGTTGACTGAATTTGTATTAAATAGGAAGCCAAGCTAATGGCTGAAACTGAAATTGCTATGCCAGAATCAACGCCTGTTGATTCACGCCCAGCATTTGCAATTGTAGAAGAGCTCAAAGCCAAATTTGGTGAGAACTTCTATGTGCAAACGACTTTCGAAGACTTTCCAACAGTCTGGGTTGAGCGCGCACGTGTACAAGACGTATTAATGTTCTTGCGTACAGTGTCACGCCCTTACGTGATGCTGTTTGACTTGTCTGCGGTAGATGAACGTTTACGTACGCACCGCGACGGTTTACCTGCGTCTGATTTCACTGTGTTCTATCACTTGTTATCGCTAGAGCGTAACAGTGACATTCGTATTAAAGTTGCGTTAAGCGAATCGGATCTAAATATCCAAACCGCAACCAACATTTGGCCGAATGCGAACTGGTATGAACGTGAAGCCTACGACATGTTTGGTATCAATTTCGAAGGGCACCCAATGCTCCGTCGTATTTTGTTGCCAACCTACTGGGAAGGTCATCCACTTCGTAAAGAATATTCTGCGCGTGCAACTGAATATACACCGTATATGCAGAACCAAGCGAAGCAAGATTTCGAGCAAGAACACCTACGTTTTGTACCTGAAGATTGGGGTCTAAAACGCGGTAATGCTGACGAAGACTTCATGTTCTTGAACTTGGGTCCTAACCATCCATCTGCGCATGGTGCATTCCGTGTGATTTTGCAGTTAGACGGTGAAGAAGTTAAAGACTGCGTACCAGACATCGGCTACCACCACCGCGGTGTAGAGAAGATGGCTGAGCGTCAAACTTGGCACTCATTTATTCCGTATACAGACCGTGTTGACTACTTAGGTGGTTGTGCACAAAACATGCCTTATGTGATGGGTGTGGAGCAAATGGCGGGTATTACTGTACCTGACCGTGCGCAATGTATCCGTGTCATGATGTCTGAATTGTTCCGTATTAATAACCACTTATTGTTTATTGGTACTGCAATTCAGGATGCCGGCGGTATGACTCCTGTATTCTATATGTTCGCCGATCGTCAAAAAATCTATGACGCAATCGAAGCGATTACAGGCTACCGTATGCACCCAGCATGGTTCCGTATTGGCGGTACTGCGCATGACTTACCAAATGGTTGGGATAAACTTATCCGTGAAATCTTGGATTGGATGCCTGGTCGTTTGAAAGAGTACTACACCGCTGCGCTGAAAAACTCAGTATTCATCGGTCGTACCCGTAACGTTGCTCAGTATGATGCAAAATCTGCATTGGCATGGGGCGTAACAGGTACAGGTTTACGTGCTACAGGTATCGATTTTGACGTACGTAAGTACCGTCCATACAGTGGCTATGAAAACTACGACTTCGATGTTCCACTTGAGTATGAAGGCGATGCGTATGCACGTGTTCTTGTTCACTTCCGTGAAATCGAAGAATCACTGAAAATCATCAAACAATGCTTAGACAACATGCCTTCTGGTGCGTATAAAGCAGACCATCCACTGGCTGTTCCACCACCGAAAGATAAGACATTACAAGATATTGAGACACTGATTACGCACTTCTTGAGCGTATCTTGGGGTCCTGTAATGCCTGCTGGTGAAGCATCTGTGATGGCAGAAGTGGTGAAAGGTGCGTCGAATTACTACATCACGTCTGATAAGTCGACGATGAGTTACCGTACACGTATTCGTACACCAACCTTCACGCATTTACAGCAAATGCCTTCTGTGATTAACGGCAGTCTTGTATCTGACTTAATCATTTATTTAGCGACAATTGACGTCGTAATGGCTGACGTGGATCGCTAAGGGGTAACGCATTATGATGATTTTGACTGATAAAAAGCCACGTGTGAATGTTGAAGGGATTTTGACTGCGGACGAAATTCACGATATTCAACACCACATTGAGCATTATCCGTACCCGCGCGCAGCATGTTTGGATGCATTAAAATGCGTTCAACGTCGTAATGGCTGGGTAGATGATGCGCAAATGAATGCGATTGCTCAATTGCTGAGCATGACACTTGCTGACCTTGAAGGTGTAGCAACATTCTATAACCGTATTTACCGTCAACCTGTTGGCCGTCACGTAATTTTATTATGTGATTCAATTGCGTGTTTCTTGATGGGTGCAGAAACTTTAGCGGAAGCTTTTCAACGTGAATTGGGTATTCAGTTCGGTCAAACGACTGCTGATGGCCGTTTTACTTTGCTTCCAATCTGCTGCTTAGGAAACTGTGACAAGGGTCCAACGTTGATGATTGATGAAGATACTCACGGACTAGTTGAAGTGACATCAATTAAACAGTTATTGGAGAAGTATGTATGAATACTGAACCAAAACCAATTTATGGCGACGGTAACCCAGAAACTCATCCGCTAACTTGGCGTTTGAGTAAGCAAGCGAACGTTCGTGCTGCAGACGAATACGAAGCACTTGAAGGCTATGCAGGCTTCAAGAAAGCTTTAGGTATGCAACCGAAAGAAGTGCTTGACGTGATTAAAGCTGCGACCGTAAAAGGCCGTGGTGGTGCGGGTTTCCCAGCAGGTATTAAATGGTCGCTTATGGCACCAAATGATAACTCAGGTCCTCGTTACCTCATCTGTAACGCCGATGAAATGGAACCAGGTACGTTTAAAGACCGTTTGTTGATGGAAGATCTTCCTCACCAATTGATCGAAGGGATGTTGATTGCGGGTTATACGCTTGAAGCAACTCACGGTTATATCTTTATTCGTGGCGAGTATATTGAAGCTGCGAAATACCTAAATGAAGCATTAGAGCAGATTCGTGCCAAAGGTTACTTGGGTGAAAACATCCTAGGTACAGGCTGGAGCTTTGATCTACATGTGCATACAGGTGCGGGCCGTTATATCTGTGGTGAAGAAACTGCATTGATTAACTCGCTTGAAGGCCGTCGTGCCAACCCACGTACTAAGCCACCATTCCCGCAAGTTGCTGGTGCTTGGGGTCGTCCTACGATCGTAAACAACGTAGAGACCTACAACAACTTACCTGCAATTATGCTTCGTGGCCCTGAATGGTATGTTGGTTTATCTCAAGGTAAATCAAAAGATCCAGGCACAAAAATTTATGGTGCTTCAGGTAAAGTGAAATTCCCTGGTTTATGGGAACTTCCATTTGGTACAACTGCACGTGAAGTGATCGAAGATCATGCGGGTGGTATGCGTGATGGCTTAACGCTTAAAGCATGGTTACCAGGTGGTGCATCTACTGACTTCTTGGCTGCTGAACACATCGATCTACCGATGGATGCAGAAAACATCATGAAGGCTGGTTCACGCTTGGGTACATGTTTGCTCATGGTGGTTGACCAAACTCAATGTATGGTTTCAGCGACACGTAACCTCGAAGAATTCTTTGCACGTGAGTCATGTGGTTTCTGTACGCCTTGCCGTGATGGTTTACCTTGGGCGGTTAAAGCGCTTAAAGCATTGGAAGATGGCACAGGTAAGAAAGAAGATATTGACCATTTACAAGAGCTTACGCGTAAGCTTTGGATTGGTAAAACTTTCTGTGCTCACGCTCCAGGTGCGATGGAACCATTAATGGGCGCACTCAAACATTTCCGTGGCGAATTTGAAGCAAAAGTAGTGAATGCTGCTGCTCAAGTTAGCAACGTAGAACAAGCTTAAGGAATTCGACTATGGCTACAATTCATGTCGATGGAAAATCGTATGAAGTCAACGGCTCGGAAAACTTGCTACAAGCATGTTTGAGTCTTGGTATTGACATCCCATACTTTTGTTGGCACCCATCCTTAGGTTCTGTCGGTTCTTGCCGTCAATGTGCTGTGACTCAATATGCGAACCCGGAAGATACCCGTGGTCGTTTAGTGATGTCTTGCATGACGCCTGCATCTGACAATACCTACATCTCAGTTGAAGATAAAGAAGCAAAAGATTTCCGTGCTTCTATTGTTGAATTCTTGATGACGAACCACCCACACGACTGTCCAGTGTGTGAAGAAGGTGGTCACTGTCATTTACAAGATATGACTGTGATGACGCAACACGATCGTCGTCGCTATCGTTTCACAAAACGTACGCATTACAACCAAGAGCTAGGCTCATTCATTTCACATGAAATGAACCGTTGTATCGCATGCTACCGTTGTGTTCGTTACTACAAAGATTATGCGGGTGGTACAGACTTTGGTGTGTATGCCAATGCGTCACGTGTTTACTTCGGTCGTCCAGAATCAGGTACTTTAGAGTCTGAATTCTCTGGTAACTTGACTGAAGTTTGTCCAACAGGCGTATTTACAGATAAAACTCACTCAGAACGCTATAACCGTAAATGGGACATGCAGTATGCGCCAAGCGTATGCCAAGGCTGTTCTTCTGGTTGTAACATCTCTCCGGGTGAACGTTATGGCGAATTACGTCGCGTAGAAAACCGTTTTAACGGTGAAGTTAACCAATACTTCCTATGTGACAAAGGCCGTTTTGGTACAGGTTATGTGAACCGTGCTGATCGTCCACGTCAACCGCAGTTCCGTAATGGTTCAAATGTAGAAACTGTATCTGTAGATACAGCACTTGATACTGTAATTGCTAAAGTTCAAGGCAAAAAAGTATTGGGTATTGGCTCTCCACGTGCATCACTTGAATCAAACTTCGCGCTTCGCGAATTGGTTGGTCAAGACAACTACTCAACTGGTATGTCTCAAAAAGAGCAAAGCCTTGTTGAATTAGCCGCTTCTATTATGCAAACCGAGGGTGTTTACAACCCAGGTATGCGTGAAATTGAAAGCTATGATGCTGTGTTAATTTTGGGTGAAGATCTTACTCAAACTGCGCCTCGTATGGCTTTATCTGTTCGCCAAGCTGCGAAAAATAAAGGCAAAGAGATGGCTGCAGAGCGCCGTACGCAAGACTGGTTGGCGGAACCTGTACAACGTATTGCTCAAGATGCTAAATCTCCAATTTACATTCTTGCTGCAACACAAACACGTTTGTCTGATATTGCTGAAGGCGAAGTGGTTGCATCTCCAAATGACATCGCGCGTTTAGGCTTTGCAGTTGCGGCTGCTGTAAAAGGCGAAACAGTTTCTGGTCTTGCTGATGATGCGAAAGCATTTGCGCAAACCATTGCTGATACCTTAAAAGCAGCGAAAAAACCACTGATCATCTCAGGTACAAGCTTACAAGACGCATCAATCATGGAAGCGGCTGCACAAGTTGCACAAAACCTTGGTCATGCAGGTCTAACATTGACTGTTCCAGAAGTGAACTCAATGGGCTTAGCGATCTTTGGTGGCCAAAGCCTAGAGCAAGCATTTGCACAAGACTTTGATACTGTGGTTGTGGTGGAAAATGACCTTTACCGTCGTTTACCAGCTGCACAAGTTGATGCTGCTCTTGCTGGCAAAGAAGTGATCGTGCTTGACCACTCAGAAACTGCCACTGTTGCGAAAGCAAATATCGTACTTTCTGCAGCAAGCTTTGCTGAAGGTGACGGTACTGTTGTTTCTCAAGAAGGCCGTGCACAACGTTTCTACCAAGTGTATGACCCAAGCTACTACAAACCAGAGCTTGCGATTAAAGAATCTTGGCGCTGGTTACATGCCATTGAAACTGGTGTGAAAGGTAAAGCGATTTCTTGGACATTACTTGATGATGTAATCGAGTCAGTTGCGAAAAACGTACCTGCACTTGAAGCAATTCAAGATGTTGCACCAGATGCGGGCTTCCGTGTACATGGTCTTAAAGTTGCACGTGAACCACGTCGTTACTCTGGTCGTACAGCAATGCGCGCACCACTTTCGATTCATGAGCCTAAACAGCCTACAGACCAAGATTCTGCATTAACATTCTCTATGGAAGGTTATGTAGGTAATCAAACACCATCACCATTGGTGCCGTTTGCATGGTCTGCAGGTTGGAACTCACCACAAGCTTGGAATAAATTCCAAGACAACGTGGGTGGTCACTTGAAAGGTGGTGATTCAGGCGTTCGTTTATTCGATCGTTTAGCGAAACGTCCAGCACGTACTTTCGTTGCACCAGCAACGGTTGTTGCAAATGCCGAAAGCTTCCGCCTAGTGCCAATGCATCACATTTTTGCATCTGGCGAATTTACAGTGAAAACACCTGCGATGGAAACACGTATTCCTGAAGCGGTATTTGCTGTAGGTGAACAAGATGCGACTCGCTTAAATGTTCAAGACGGTCAAACAATTACAGTGAAAGCTGGCGAAACAGAAATTGTATTGCCAGTACAAGTAATTGAATATTTACCGACAGGTTATATTGGTTACCCAATTGGTCTAGCACCAACGGTTTCTCTTGCTGAGCCTGTTTCAGTCGCGGTAGGAGTGTAATTCATGGAACAAGAATTAATACGTCAAACGCCACTTTGGGCTGAGAATTGGCCGATTGCCTACTCTGTAGTTCAAGCGATTGTGATCTTGCTTGTAGTGGTACTTGTTGCAGCCTTGATGTCGTTCATTGAACGACGTCTTTTGGCGCTTTGGCAAGACCGTTACGGTCCGAACCGTGTTGGTCCGGGGGGGATGTTCCAGATTGTTGCCGACATGCTTAAAATCATGTTTAAGGAAGACTGGACACCAAAATTTGCTGACAAACTGACGTTCCGTTTAGCACCAGCAGTGGCAATGGCAACTGCAGTGCTTTCGTTCATGGTTATTCCTGTTTCACCTACTTTAGGTGTTGCAGACATGAGCATTGGCCTTTTGTTCTTTATGGCAATGGCTGGTATTGCGGTATACGCAGTATTATTTGGTGGTTGGTCTTCTAACAACAAATATGCATTACTTGGCGGTTTACGTTCTGCTGCTCAAACCATTTCTTATGAAGTGTTCTTGGGTATCTCGTTGATGGGTGTAGTGGCAATTGCTGGTTCATTCAATATGCGTGAAATTGTTGAAGCGCAAAAAGATGTTTGGTTTGTTGTTCCTCAATTCTTAGGTTTCTTAATCTTTGTGGTAGCGGGTGTTGCGGTAACTCACCGTCATCCATTTGACCAACCAGAAGCAGAACAAGAATTGGCGGAAGGTTACCACGTCGAATATGGCGGTATGAAATGGGGTATGTTCTTCGTTGCGGAATACGTAAACGTCGTACTGATCTCTGCTTTAATCGTAACTTTATTCTTCGGTGGTTGGTTAGCGCCATTCAACCTTGAAATTCCGTATGTTCCAGCAGCATTCTGGTTCATTATCAAAACAGCATTCTTTGTAATGATGTTTGTTTTAGCGCGTGGCTCTTTAATGCGTCCTCGTTATGACCAAGTAATGAACTTTGGCTGGAAAATTTGCTTGCCATTAGCGTTAGTTAACTTGCTAGTTACTGCCGCAGTTGTGTTGTGGTAAGGGCAGGGAGAACAAAATGTTTAAATTTCTAGCCGGGTTCGGATCGATTGTACGTTCGCTTTGGATGGTATTCAGCCACGCAACGCGTAAACGTGACACGATTCTGTATCCAGAAGTGCCAGCAGAAGAAATCGTGCCACCACGTTTCCGTGGTCGTATTGTATTAACGCGTGACCCAGATGGCGAAGAGCGTTGTGTTGCGTGTAACCTTTGTGCGGTTGCATGTCCAGTAGGCTGTATTTCACTTCAAAAAGCTGAACAAGAAGACGGTCGTTGGTACCCAGAGTTTTTCCGTATCAACTTCTCGCGCTGTATCTTCTGTGGTATGTGTGAAGAAGCTTGTCCGACAACTGCCATTCAGTTGACGCCAGACTTCGAATTATCTGAATATGTCCGTCAAGACCTTGTATATGAGAAAGAACACTTACTTATCTCAGGTCCTGGTAAGTATCCTGACTACAACTTCTACCGTGTAACAGGTATGGCAGTTTCAGGTAAAGACAAAGGTCAAGCACAACGTGAAAGTGCACCTGTTGATGTACGGAGTCTATTACCATGATGTGGCCGTTTTATTTGATGGCACTTGTGGCCATCGTCTCTACGATTCGTGTTGTGACTAACACGAATCCAGTACACGCTTTATTAAGCTTAATTGTTTCATTACTTGCTGTTGCAGGTATGTTCATGATCGTGGGTGCGCCTTTTGCTGGCGCACTTGAAATCATCGTATACGCAGGTGCCATTATGGTTCTGTTCGTATTCGTTGTGATGATGTTGAACTTAGGTCAACAAACAATGGAACAAGAAAGCAAGTGGCTGACTTCATCTGCGTGGGCTTATCCTGCGTTGATGAGTTTCCTTATGGGCCTCGTTCTTGTATGGATGTTAGGTTCTGACTACACCAAACCTTCTTTGGTGATGGGTACGGAAATTGTTGGTCCTAAAGCTGTAGGTACAACACTCTTTACTCAGTACTTATTATTGGTTGAAATTGCCGCGATGTTATTGCTAGGCGCACTTGTTGCAGCATTCCATCTTGGTAAACGTGAACCAAGTGCAGAAGAGGAAAAAGAATAATGGGCAACATCCCTTTAGAACATGGTTTGATCGTTGCAACCATTCTTTTTGCACTGGGTTTCTACGGTGTAATGGTACGACGCAACCTACTATTTATTTTGATGAGCCTTGAAATCATGATGAACGCTGCTGCTTTAGCGTTCGTTTTGGCAGGGAGCGCATGGGCGCAACCCGATGGCCAAATCATGTTCATCTTGATCTTAACGCTTGCTGCAGCAGAGGCTTGTATCGGTCTTGCTATCGTCCTTCAGTTCTATCATCGCTTCCATCATTTGGATGTAGATGCTGCTAGTGAGATGCGCGGATGAGCTATTTATATTTAACAGTATTATTTCCGCTCATTGGTTTTATCCTTTTAGCGGCAGGTCGTAATAACCTACCTGAAAAACTTGCAGCGGTTATTGGTGCAGGTTCTGTTGGTTTATCAGCATTATTTGCTTTGATTGCTGGCTTGGACTTTGTTAATAACGGTTCAGTTGCAACAACACAGCATTTGTGGACTTGGTTTAGCGTGGGTGGTTTAGCACCAGGCTTCTCACTACACCTAGATGGTTTATCATTGTTAATGATGGGCATGATTACAGGTGTAGGTTTCCTTATTCACATCTTCGCAACGTGGTACATGCGTGGTGAAGAAGATTTTGCACGTTTCTTCTCTTACTTTAACTTGTTCGTAACAAGCATGTTACTTCTCGTTTTAGGCGATAACTTAGCGTTATTGTTCTTAGGTTGGGAAGGTGTAGGTCTGTGCTCTTATCTACTGATTGGTTACTACTACCAAAATCCTGCAAATGGTTTTGCTGCCATTAAAGCGTTCACTGTAACGCGTGTGGGTGACGTATTCTTACTGATTGCATTGTTCTTAATCTACCAACAGTTTGGTACTTTAAACATTGCAGAAGTGGTTGCGGCTGCTCCGACTGTATTGGCACAAAGTTCATCGATCGCAATCTGGACAGCGTTAATGTTGTTCTTGGGTGCGGCAGGTAAATCTGCGCAAATTCCATTACAAACATGGTTGGCAGATGCGATGGCTGGTCCTACACCAGTATCTGCATTGATCCACGCAGCAACAATGGTAACAGCAGGTGTTTACCTGTGCTGCCGTATGTTCACTGTGTTTGAACAAGCGCCTGAAGTGATGATGTTTATCTCTATCACTGGTGCGGTAACATTATTGGTTGCTGGTTTTGCTGCATTGGTACAAACGGACATCAAACGTATTCTTGCTTACTCTACAATGAGTCAGTTGGGTTATATGTTTATGGCTGTAGGTGCTGAAGCTTACCAAGCAGGCCTATTCCACATGCTAACTCACGCATTCTTCAAGGCATTATTATTCTTGTCTTCTGGTGCGGTAATTTTGGCGTATCACCACGAACAAAACATTTTCAAAATGGGTGGCTTGTTCCATAAGAACAAATTCCTATTTGCATGTTTCGCAATTGGTGGCGGTGCGTTGGCTGCGATTCCATTCATCACAATCGGCTTCTTCTCTAAAGATGCGATCTTGGGTGCGGTATGGGTTAAAGGCCAAGCTGTTGCAGTATATGACTGCTTATACTGGACAGGTGTTGCAGGTGCGTTCTTAACTTCTATTTATACATTCCGTTTAATTTGGGTTGTATTCTTCGGTAAAGAAAACACGCCTTATCATGAAATTAAAGGTGTAACTTACTGGGGTCCATTGGCTATCCTTGCGGTATTGTCAACAGGTCTTGCTTATGTATTAAAAGCACCAGTAACTAACATTTTAAATGCAGCTCAAATCCCTGCGTTTAATGTTCCTGAAGCGCTTGAGCATGGTATGCACAGTGCTGAATACACAGCTGTAGGTATTGCACTTGCAGGTCTTGTGGTGGGTGTTGTGTTATTTGCCTTCGCATACAATGCAGTTAAAGCATTTGCTAAAACTTCTTTGGGTGCGGGTCTTGCGAATATCTGCCGTAATGCACTTGGTTTCGACGCGTTATACAACCTTGTATTCGTGAAACCATATTTGCTTATCGCGAAAATCTTAGGTCGTGATCCAATTGATGGCTTGTGGTTAGTATTGCCTGCACTTGTGAAAGCAGGTAACAGCTTCACTAGTTCACGTCAAACGGGTTCTTTGCGTGAATACGCATCGAGTATGGCATTCGGTACGGTTGTCTTACTAATGATCTTGGTCGTGATTCAGGTCGTGGGGAAATAAAATGGAAGCTAATAATTTAATTTTACCCGCTCTGATCCTTATTCCGTTCATTGCAGGTTTCGCATGCTGGTTGGTCGATAAACTCGACCAACACTTGCCACGCTATATCGCCTTGATTGGTATGCTTGTGACTTTGGGTTTAACCATTGCACTTTGGCAAACAGGTACATATAGCTATGAATTAGGTAGCCAAGCGCCGACTTGGGCTGCTCAATTCAATATTCCTTGGATTCAAACCCTCGGAATTAACATTCACCTTGCGGTGGATGGTTTATCACTTCTTATGGTGGGTTTAACTGCACTCCTTGGTGTGTTGGCAGTGGGCTGTTCATGGGGTGAGATTCAAAAGAATGTTGGTTTCTTCCACTTAAACCTTTTATGGTCTTTGGGTGGTGTAATCGGTGTGTTCCTTGCCATTGATTTGTTCTTGTTCTTCTTCTTCTGGGAGATGATGCTTGTACCAATCTACTTCTTAATCGCACTTTGGGGTCACCGTGGTGCGGAAGGTAAGTCACGCGTTTACGCAGCAACTAAATTCTTCATCTATACACAAGTTGCTGGTTTAATCATGTTGATCGGTATCCTTGGCTTAGTTGCTGTAGGTTACTCATTAAATGGTCAAATCAACTTCAACTACAACTACTTAATGGGCGTTGCTCATACAGTAGAAGCTCAAGCACCAGCACTTGCTTATGCATTTATGGTATGTTTGTTCATTGGTTTTGCGGTAAAACTTCCAGTTTTCCCATTACATGGCTGGTTACCAGATGCACATGCTCAAGCACCAACAGCAGGTTCTGTTGACTTAGCAGGTATCTTGATTAAAACAGCGGCATACGGCTTACTTCGTTTCGTTATTCCATTCTTCCCAATGGCTTCAGCACAATTTGCTGATATCGCGATTATTTTGGGTCTGATTGGTATTTTCTACGGCGCGTGGTGTGCATTCCAGCAAACAGATATGAAACGTCTATTGGCGTATACGTCTATTTCGCACATGGGATTTGTACTTCTTGCGATTTACGCGGGTAACATCTTAACCTTCCAAGGTTTGATGATTATGATGTTGGCTCATGGCTTGTCATCTGCTGCCTTGTTCATTATGTGTGGTCAGGTTTACGAACGTCTTCATACGCGTGATATGCGTTTGATGGGTGGTATTCGTGGTCAGTTTAAATATCTTGCATTCTTCTTGATGTTCTTTGTTGCTGCGCTTGTGGGTATCCCAGGTCTAGGTAACTTCATCGGTGAATTCCTGATCTTGATGGGTTCATACGCAAAATTCCCTGTGTACACAATTCTTGCTGCGGTAAGCCTTGTATTCGCTGGTTTGTATGGTTTGATCCTGATTCACAAAGCACTCTTTGGTACGCCAAATGAAGAGCAAAAAGCACATTATTCATCTCCATTAAAAGATTTGAATGTACGTGAAGTTGTGATTCTACTGATCTGTGCGTTGGGTCTGGTGTGGTTGGGTCTATTCCCACAAACGTTCCTTGACGTTTCTAATTCAAGCATGGCGTGGTTAGCGAACAGCTACATTCCTGTTCAAGAAACAGTTGAGACAGTTCATCAGGCTGTTGTTTCAGCTGAAAATGTGGAGATGCAATAAGTCATGAACTTCACAATGTCATTTGCAGAGCTTATGCCTCTAGCGCCAGTCATGATCGTTGCTTTAACAGCAGTGGTGGTGATGTTGCTGGTTGCGATCAAGCGTAATCATAATTTAGCAGCAACTACATCCGTTATCGGTTTGAACCTTGCTGCCTTATATATCGTATTCATTGTGCTTGCTGGTCAATACGCACCTGCAAACGTAATGAATCTATTCATCGTAGATCCGTTTACGATGCTGTATCAGTTTGTGATTGTGGTAGCAGCACTTGCATGTTGCACGCTGTCTCATGCGTATATTGAAACGTATAAAGACAACCGCGAAGAACTTTACATCCTTATGCTTGTATCTGTAACAGGTGCAATGCTTATGGTTGCAAGTACAAGCTATGCGTCGTTCTTTATTAGCCTTGAGTTAATGTCGATTCCTGTATACGGCTTATTGGCGTACACACATCAACGTTCTCAATCGCTTGAAGCGGGTGTGAAGTACCTTGTACTTTCTGCAACAGCTTCTGCAATGTTGCTCATGGGTATGGCTTATGTATATGCATACACAGGTAGATTAAACTTCGTATCTGAGCCAGGTAAATTATTTACAACATTTGGTCAACCAGCTGTTGTACTTGGTTTAGCGCTTATTGTATTTGCAGTTGCATTTAAATTGTCTCTTGCGCCATTCCATAAATGGACACCAGACGTATATGCAGGCGCTCCAGCACCTATCGCAACTTTCCTTGCGACTGTTGCTAAAGTGGCGATGATTGGCTTATTTGTTCGTTACTTATTATCTTCAGGTTTAATCCTTGCAGATAGCTTCGTAACACTATTGACTATCATTGCAGTACTTTCGATTCTTGCAGGTAACTTACTTGCAGTTCGTCAAGTAAACTTGAAACGTATCCTTGCATACTCTTCAATTGCACACTTTGGTTATTTGTTGGTTGCAATTATCAGTGCGAAAAATACTGATTTCTTACAACTTCAAGGTTTTGCAACTTTTGAATCTGTAAACATTTATGTAATTACTTATGTGTTAACGACTATTGGTGCATTTGGTGTTGTAACACTGATGTCTAGTCCATATAACAATACAGATGAAGCAGGTAGCTTAGCTGAATACCGTGGTTTGTTCTGGCGTCGTCCAGTATTAACTGCAACTTTAACAGTAATGATGCTGTCTCTTGCAGGTATTCCTTTAACTGCTGGCTTCATTGGTAAGTTCATGGTTGTAAAAGCTGCTGTTGCTGGCCAAGAATGGTTCCTAGCTGCAATGGTGATTATTGGTTCAGGTATTGGCTTGTACTACTACTTACGTGTCATGGTTGTACTTTATATGACACCACCAGAAAACCCACGTATCGATGCTGTCGATCATTGGGGCCAAAAAGTCGGTGGTATCATGGTGTTAGGCGCAGCTGCTTTGGTATTGTTGATTGGTGTATATCCAGACCCAATCATTGCAATCTCTAAAGTTGCTTTCTTTGCCATTTCACCAGAATTACAACAGTTCATTTTGTCTTTAGTACAAAGCGGATTTAACTAATTTAGCTATTTAGCTGAGTTATTACAAAAAAGCCTCCTGTAAAGGGGGCTTTTTTATTTTTATCGGACGGCAAAATTTACTATAATAGCTAGAATTTGATCTTAACCTTTTAGGTGTTCTCCCGTGGCTATCCATGAAATCCGTCATCCATTAATCCGTCATAAACTTGGCTTATTGCGCCGTGCTGACATCAGCACTAAAAACTTCCGTGAACTTGCGCAAGAAGTAACGATGTTGTTGACTTATGAAGCAACGAAAGACTTGCCAGTTTGTGACCATGAAATTGATGGTTGGGCAGGTAAAGTATCTGTAGACCGTATTGCAGGTAAAAAAATCACGGTTGTGCCAATTTTACGTGCAGGTATTGGCATGTTGGATGGTTTCTTAAATCTCATTCCAAGTGCAAAAGTTTCAGTACTTGGTTTAGAGCGTGACGAAGAAACACTTGAAGCGCGTACTTACTATAAAAAATTAGTACCAGACGTACAAAACCGTATTGCAATGATCATCGACCCAATGCTTGCAACAGGTTCTTCTTTGGTTGCTGCAATTGATGTACTAAAAGCAAGTGGCTGTAAAGATATTCGTGTAATGGTATTGGTTGCTGCGCCAGAAGGGATCAAACGTGTTGAAACTGCACATCCAGATGTGACAATTTTCACAGCTTCTGTAGACAACGGTATTAATGAAAACGGCTACATCGTTCCAGGTTTAGGCGATGCAGGCGACAAAATTTTTGGTTCAGTACAAAAAGACTAATTTTTGCACTGAATGAAAAAAGAGGCTTTCATAGCCTCTTTTTTATATAATGATGAACAGATATTTGAGTATAGGACAGTAGCATGAAAGACGAAGTGTACGTAGGCAAAGTCAAACAATATGATCCTGAAAAAGGCTATGGCTTTATCGGTTCATCTGAAGGAGATATTTTCTTCCATATTTCAGATTTTCCATCTGCAGATGGCGAACCAAAACGTCATGACCGCGTAAAATTTACCGCAGTGAAAAATGGCGATAAATTTAAAGCGGTCAAGATTGAACGTGTAGAAGACAATTCAGCCAAAGCGAAAAAAACTAAAATCGTGCAAAATAATAAATCTATTACATCAGCTTTGTTATCAAACTTTAAGCGTTAAGTCATTTTTCTGCTGTCTAGATTCTGTATAACAGGTTCAATGCAGTAATAAAAAAAGAGGGGCAACTTGCCTCTTTTTTTATTGGGTTTGTGAAGGATTAGATTTTTAAATATACAGTGCCTTTTTTAACTCAATTGTATTTAGAACAGATAGAAATTTAGATTTATTTAAGTTGTTTATCAGTGAAAGACATTTTAATTGCTATGGCTGAAAAACAAGCAACAAGCCTGTATGAATTTTTTAAATAATCTATAGATTATCAATATCTTGTACATTTAAATGCACTGAGTTTTTAGCTTTCAATCTCGCGATATCATCTTTAGGGTTATACAGCGCAGACTGAGATGACTATAATCGACACCGAATCAGGATGAGGAATCACTATGTCACTCGCAAGTCAGTTAAACGACAAGCAACTTGAAGCCATGAAATATACTCAAGGACCCTTGTTAGTGCTTGCAGGTGCAGGTTCAGGCAAGACCTCAGTGATTACCCGTAAAATTGCGTATTTGGTGAAGCACTGCGGTATTCCCGCGCATCGTATTACGGCTATGACCTTCACCAATAAAGCTGCACGTGAAATGAAAGAACGTGTAACTAAATTATTAACGCGTGAAGAATCTAAAGGCTTGTCCGTTTCGACTTTCCATACTTTTGGTTTAAATTTACTACGTCTTGAGCTTAAAAATACCCCGCTTAAAAATAACTTCTCTATTTTAGATGCAGATGATTGCAAACGCATTTTGATGGACTTGATGCATCGTGACAATTTATCTGGTGCTGAAAGTAAAGAACTGATTGCGAAAGCCATGAAAATGATTTCGGATTGGAAAAATGACCTGATTCCACCAGAGCAAGCACACACTACCTGTGAAACGGCGGAAGATGTGCAAATGGCACATTTGTATCAACTTTATGAGCGAAATTTGCGTGCGTACAATGCTGTCGATTTTGACGATTTAATTGTAATGCCAACACGCCTATTACAAGAAAATGCCGAAGTACGTGAACGTTGGCAAAACCGAATCCGCTATTTATTGGTCGATGAATATCAAGATACCAATACCGCGCAGTATATATTGGTTAAGCTCTTGGTGGGGGTGATGGGTCAATTTACCGCGGTAGGTGATGATGACCAATCCATTTATGCATGGCGCGGTGCAAAGCCTGAAAACATGGCCTTGTTGAATGAAGATTTTCGCAATCTAAAAGTGATTAAGCTGGAACAGAATTATCGTTCGACCAGTCGTATTTTAAAAGCAGCCAATACTGTGATTGGCAATAACCCACATATTTTTGATAAAAAATTATGGTCAGATAAAGGCCATGGCGATGTGATCCGTGTGATTACCTGCCGTAATGATGATGATGAAGCAGAACGCGTAGTTAAAGATTTAATTACCCACAAATTAATGAATGGCAAAAACTGGAAAGATTATGCCATTTTATATCGTGGTAATTTCCAAGCGCGAATTTTAGAGACACAGCTTCGCCAAATGCAGATTCCCTATAAGTTATCGGGTGGTCAATCATTCTTCGCGCGTTCTGAAATCAAAGACTTAATGAGTTATTTGCGTCTGATTATTAACCCAGAAGATGACAGTGCATTTTTACGTATTATTAATACACCAAAACGTGCAATTGGACCTGTGACTTTAGAGAAGCTTGGCTTGTTTGCACAAGAGAGTAATCAGTCTTTGTTAGCATCTTCAGGTGATCAGCGCTTAAGCATGGCAATTCCTAAAAAAGCCACCACGCAATTGGCAGAATTTCATGACTTCATTGATCGTTTTACCCGTAATCTAATTGAAGATGATGAACCCGTGCCGATTATCCGTCAAATGATGGTTGAAGCTGGCTATATTGATTATGTGAAAGAAACGGCAGCTACGCCAGCACAGGAAAAAACCAAGCTCGACAATATTGAAGTACTGTATAGCAGTATTCAAAGTTTGATTAACCGTGCTGAAGATGTGGATGAAAAGAACATTGAAAGTGTGATTCGTAAAATGGTCTTGCTGGATATGTTAGAGCAACAGCAAGAAGAAGAAGATACGGATAAGGTCAATTTATTAACCTTACATGCATCGAAAGGTTTGGAATTTCCTTATGTCTACCTTATTGGTTTAGAAGAGGAAATTTTGCCCCATAAAAACTCCATTGCGGCTGAAACGGTGGAAGAAGAACGCCGACTGATGTATGTGGGGATTACCCGTGCACGTCAGGGCTTAACCATTACTTTGGCTGAGCAGCGCAAAGCGGGTGGGCAAATGAAACAAATGACGCCAAGTCGCTTCTTAGATGAGTTGCCACAAGATGAACTAGATTGGTTGGGTCGTAAGAAAAAACTGGCTGGCAATATTGATCCGAAATTGCAAGCGCAACATTACTTAGAAAATTTACGTGCGCTGATTAAGCGCTAATGAGCAATTTGTAAAATTAGTTACATTGAAATAGGAATGAAACATGAAAGTTCAAGTTAAAGTACTCGACTCACGTTTAGGTACAGAATGGCCAATGCCAGCTTATGCGACTGCTGGTTCTGCTGGTCTAGATTTACGTGCTTGCGTTACAGAAACCACCGTGATTGAGCCAGGTCAAACTGTATTAATCAAAACTGGCTTGGCAATTTACATTGAAGATGTCAATTTTGCAGGCATGATTTTGCCACGTTCTGGCCTTGGTCATAAACATGGCATCGTGTTAGGCAACTTGGTCGGTTTGATTGATTCAGATTACCAAGGCGAATTGATGGTTTCTGTATGGAATCGCAGTCAAACTGCATTTAGTTTAGAACCAGGTGAGCGTTTGGCACAGTATGTATTGGTGCCTGTGGTACAAGCACAATTCGATTTAGTTGAAGAGTTTGAAGCAACTGAACGTGGTGCTGGTGGTTTTGGTCATACTGGCAAAAACTAAGCATCTAATGTGTGTAGGGCAATGTCTTCATTGCTCTTACATGCAAATTAAAGATCAATTGATAAAAATAATAGTCATAAAAAAGATTAAAAATTTAAAAACTGTGATCTTGTTTGCACAATCAAAAGGGTCTTTATTAAATATCCCAAATAGTAGTGATTGTTGGCATTATGTACTTCTCATAAACTATCTGGTAGATGAAATGGCTTAATGCAGTGATTGGGACGAGTGGTGTTTGAAGAGTGAATACCATGTTATGTATTTGATATATTATATTTTTTAATCTCCAATGATCTTGCATTTGTAATTACGTAGAACTTTCGCAATTGCAATTTTTATCTTTTATAATTATGGAGTTAATAATATTTTAAGGAATTTTGGCTAAAATAATTTTACTCAATGGTAAATTGATATTATCTTTTTAGCTTCAAAAGCTTAAGTTTTATTAATTGATTCTTAAACTAAAATGATTTAAAAAAGAAACACTTTTTTAAAGTATTTATGTCTTAATTGTTAAATCAAACTGATGGTTCCTCCTAATAGTAGGCTACTGTTGATGCGGGCAATTAAAAGAAGAATATCTTATGGGCTTACTCTATAACAATTTTCCGTCTCATATTTTCCGCGCATACGACATCCGTGGTAAATCAAGCTTATTGACCAGTGACATGGTGGGTTCGATCGCCCACGGTTTGGCACAGCAATTTTTGGCAGTTGGTCAAACCCGCTTAGCCATCGGTTATGACGCACGTATCAATAGCCCTCTATATGCTTCAATTATTGAAGAAGTATGTGAAAGCTATGGGCTAGATGTATGTATTATTGGTTGCTGTTCGAGCCCAATGCTGTATTACATTGCGCGTGATTTTGATGGCAATGGTATTATGGTAACCGCCAGCCATAATCCAAAAACAGACAATGGTATAAAATGGATTGTGCAAGGGGAGCCACCCACCCCAGAAATGATTCAGCATGTAGCGACAGATGCAAAACATCATTTTGTACCTAAAAAATCAGTATTACCTAGCGCATTGCCTCATCAGATTTTACCTCAATATTGTTTGCAGTATCAGCATGTATTATTAACGGACATTCAGCTTCAAGCACCCGTCAAAATTGTGCTGGACGGTATGCATGGTTCAGCAGGGCGCTGTGCAAACTTAGTCTTAAATAAATTGGGCTGTGACGTGACCGCATTGCGTTGCATTGCCAATGGTGAGTTTCCAGACCATGCACCCGATCCTTCACAAATTGCGCATTTAGGTCAGTTGCGTGAAGCGGTCATTAAGCAACAAGCAGATATTGGTATTGCTTTAGATGGCGATGGGGATCGTTTAGTGTTAATTGATGCTGAAGGTAACGTGATTACGGCGGATCGCTTGCTGTGCTTGTTTGCAGAAATGTGTTTGAAAACACATCCACAAGCCGAAATTGTATATGACGTAAAATGCTCGACGATGGTTCGTAATACAGTACACGCATTAGAAGGCCAAGCCACGATGTTGCGTACGGGAAGTACATTTTTACGCAAGTATTTGGCTCAATCGAAAGGGCGGGCGGTATTTGGTGGCGAATATGCAGGGCATTATGTATTTAATGACGGGCGTGGCTGGGGCTATGACGATGGCCTATATGCAGCACTGCGTGTGATTGAATATATGCAAGCCAACCAATTAAGCTTGGCGGAACTCTTGGCACGCTATCCAGAACGTGTGGGTACGGAAGATCTTTATATTTCCACAAATCATGTTGACCCCAAAGCTGTTTTGGCCGAAGTAGAACGTCAATCTCAGCAGATTGATGCAGAAATCAGTAAAATTGATGGGATACGTCTTGATTTTGATGATGGATTTGGCATCATTCGAGCATCGAATACAGGCGAGTATTTCACCCTTCGTTTTGATGCGGATGATATGACGCGTATGCGCCAAATACAGCGCCTGTTTGTCAATATGTTAGTTGAGCAGTATCCAAGCATTGCTCAAGACATTTCAGATGCTCAATAAGGAGAGGCGAATGCCACATCAGCATACCGGCATCGACAAAGCACAGATTTTGACTGAGGCTTTGCCGTACATTCAACGTTTTTCAGGTAAAACGCTGGTTGTAAAATATGGCGGCAACGCAATGACTGATCCTGAGCTAGAAAGCTCATTTGCACGTGATATTGTTTTATTAAAAACTGTAGGTTTAAATCCAATTGTGGTACACGGTGGTGGCCCGCAAGTCGATTCATTTCTCAAGCAATTAGGCCGTGAATCTGACCGTATTGATGGTATGCGCGTAACTGACCCTGCAACTATGGAAGTGGTTGAAATGGTGTTGGGTGGTAGCGTAAATAAGTCTATTGTGAACCTGATTAATCAGCATGGTGGCCGTGCGATTGGTTTAACAGGTAAAGACGGTAATTTACTTCGCGCACAAAAACTTTTGATGCAAAAAACAGCTGAAGACGGTTCTGTGAAAGAAATCGATTTAGGTCTGGTTGGTGAAGTCGTTGGCGTTAAGACTGATGTATTGGAAATGTTCACCCAAGGTGACTTCATTCCAGTAATTGCACCTTTAGGTGTCGATGAAGACGGTAATACCTATAACATCAATGCGGATTTAGTGGCAGGTAAAGTTGCTGAAGCCCTCGGTGCTGAAAAACTGATTTTGTTAACCAATATCAGTGGTGTACTGGATGAAAACAAAAACCTATTAACAGGTTTAAGCACGCAAGAAGTTGACCGTTTAATCGAAACGGGTGTGATTTATGGTGGCATGATTCCTAAAGTCGGCTGTGCCTTAGACGCTGTAAAAGGTGGTGTGGTGAGTGCACATATTGTGGATGGTCGCGTACCTCATGCTACATTGTTAGAAATTTTTACAGATCATGGGGTGGGTACTTTAATTACCAACCGCCAGCCTGCTAAAAAAGCTTAAGACTTTAAGATCGACTGTTATAAAGTAAGAACGTAAAAGCCCCATTTTGATGGGGCTTTTTTTGCACGATTAAATTGCAACAGAATGCGCAGTGGTCATGAAAATGTCATCGCGTTTACCTAGTGTAGAAAATAAGTCAAAACACTGAGGTTGTGCACATGTTGGATAAACTGAATCAGTACCGTCAAAATTTTAGCTTAGCCTTTAATAAAAAAAACCAAAAAGCAACGAGTTATAGTTTTGAGTGGGTCGAAGACTTAGCTGGCTTAAAACAAGTCCAAAAATTTAGAGCCACTCAATTCGCTGCACAGTTTGATTTAAATTTTGAAAATGGTCTGGATCAAGATTTATATGATTTTAGTTGTGAACATGCTGTATTACGCGACAAAGTTACTCAAGAGATTGTGGCTTATACCCGTATTAAACGCTTAACAGGGGATGAATTAGCCACCCAAAGCTATAGTCAAAGTGAATTTGATATTGCCAGCCAATTAGGTCATTTAGACCATATTGTGGAAATTGGACGAACCTGTGTGCATCCACGTTATCGTTCAGGCAAAGCATTATCTGTATTGTGGCTCAACTTACTGCCTAAAATTTTGTGGGAAATGAAAGCTAAGTATGTCATTGGTTGCGTAAGTATTCGACTCAAAGGGAATGAAGCGCAAGCATATTACACCCATCAATTTATCCAAAACTTACAACAGGGCCTAAATGCTATACAAGCAAAACCGTCCTATGAGCCTGCTTATCCTTCATTTAGTTTTGCTCAGGATGAGCGTATTCCAAAGTTATTTGATGTGTATTTAAAAATGCAGGCGACTTTATCACAACAAGCATATTATGATCAGGACTTTAATTGCTTAGATTATTTTGTTTTTTTAGAAGTGAGTAAAATGGCGAAAAACTTTATTTTTCAGCAAAAAATCACTCAAAACTTATCAATATAGCGATAGCATAAAGGTTTTCTGATTTGTAATCGTTTCGGGACTCATGCAGAATAGCGTTATCATTGACCACGCTTATGATGATGACGCTTATGTGCCAGCTGTTAGGGATGAATTGTGCGACACCAACGGATATTACCTTTTCTTTCCGTGGTTTTTCTCAACGTGCAGGTATTACATCAGATCATTGTGATGGTTTTGGTATCGCTTTTTTTGAAGATAAAGCTTGCCGTTTATTTGTAGATAATCAATCCGCTGTTGAATCGCCTATTGCGGAATTAGTTCGTAATTATCCGATTAAATCACGCAATGTGATTGCACATATTCGAAAAGCGACTCAAGGCAAAATCAATCTCGAAAATTCCCACCCTTTTAGTCGTGAGTTATGGGGGCGCCAATGGATTTTTGCCCATAATGGCGATTTGCATGATTTTTCACCTGAATTAGCGGGGCGTTTTACTCCTGTAGGGAATACGGATAGCGAATTGGCTTTTTGTTATTTGCTCGAGCAATTGGTTAAACGCTTTGGGTATGAAGAACCAAGTTTAGATCAAGTCTTTGATGTGTTAATCGAAATTTCCCCTCAAATTGCTGAACACGGCACATTTAACTTTTGTTTATCCAATGGTCAAGCTTTGTTTAGCTACGCCATTACTAAATTACATTGGTTGGTGCGTGAGTACCCATTTCAACCCGCGCAGTTAATTGATTTAGATGTAGAAGTAGATTTTAGTGAAGTGACCACTGCAGAGGACCGTGTGGCGGTGATTACCACCGAGCCTTTAACCCAAAATGAAGTTTGGACAGCATTTAAACCCGGTGAAATGATTTTATTTCAGCATGGGCAACCTATTCGGCATGCAATGAGTGAAATTGCACGCTTAGAACGTGAGCGTTTAGACCCTTCTTTAAAACGTGTGACTTTAGCTGATCAGTATTAATGGCATCATAGATTCAAAATTAATGATCTATATATTTTTAAACAATTGTTTTTTTTGAAAAATAGATGCGATTATTTATATGATTTATACTCAAATTGATTAAAAAATATCTTACTCTTATGGTCAGGTTTAAATATTAAAATAAGAATAAACAATAACTTAAAATTTTTTACTATAAATACTTATAATCCCGAGTAAATCGCTTTATTTTTATTTAATCTATTTCTCTATATGATTAATTTTATGTGATAAATAATTCAAAAGTGGTAGGTGGTCGTAATGAAAATGAAATGGATCCCAGAATATAATACTGGCATTGATGTGATTGACGATCAGCATAAACGTATTCTTGATTATATTAATGAAATTGATGCTGTAGATGCCAATACGGATCGTGCACGTATTCAAGAAGTACTCAATAATATTGTTGACTATACACAGTCTCATTTTACTTTTGAAGAATCTCTTCAAGAAGAAGCAGGTTATAAATATCGTGTACCACATAAACGTGTACATGACTTATTTATTAAAAAAATTGAGTCATATCGTGATCGCTTTAATATGGGTCATGCGATTGAAGCTGAACTTCATGAAGTATTATCTAAATGGTTGATCAATCATATTCAGCACGATGATGCAGATTATGTGGGTGCCGTAAAAGAAAATATGATGGGCATTATTAAAGAAAAAGAACAGAAAAAAGGTAAAAACTGGTTCGCTCGCTTCTTCTCATAATTAAAGATGAACGAGATAAGAAGAACTAAAATCTAATAATGATTTTGCGCAGCAAATCACCGTAAGGTGGTTTGCTTTTTGTTTTTGATTTTCCAGACAGAGCAGGGCAAAATAGCGCTAGCTTTTTTAAAGGAACGCCTCATGCAGGATAATGCTATGTCAAAATGGTTATCGCCTCTGATGGCTTTTTGTGTCTCGTTTATTATTATTGCGACTCTTGCGCCAATAACGGGTATTCAAATTGACCGTCAGCTAGATTTCTGGTTGCTCTGGCTTGCAACAATGCTCATATTAGCATTGCCATTGTGCTATTTAGAAATCGCACTTGCCAAACGCTCAAATACCACCGCTTTACAAGCATTATCTAGATTAACACGCGATGCAGATGCATCTGCAAAATGGCGTTTGGTAGGCTGGTTGGCCGCTGTGTTTATTCCATTCTTGGTGGGTGGAGTATTATTTAATATCAGCCAACTTTTACAATATACAGCGCTTCCTGCGGTATCAATACAGATTGTATTTGTCGCTCTAGCGGTATTGGCCATTGTGTTGTCCTTTATCCCACGTCAAATTACAGTGTTATTAACTGCAATTGGTGTACTGGCTTCGCTGGTCTTGGCCAATGTGGTGGGTACAGAACTTCCAGCATGGCACGTTACGCCAGTTGAATTTAGTGAATGGGGAAGTGCAACGGTACTAGCTTTAGTCGCTAGTGGTTTAGGATTGGGCCTGTATTGGCAAAGTAGTTTATTGGCGTCTCAAAGCCAAAGCTCGGCAACACAATCTGCATTACCTATTTGGTTTGCACAATTGCTTGCAGTGATTGCATTTGGCTTCTTTGCAGTGAAAACCAACATACCTGCATACGCATTGGCATTTGGTTCTACCATGTTTGCAGGCTTATTGCTGAATTTAGCGCGTGAACAATTACATCAGCGTCAAATTGCGATGCCTATACAGTGGCTGGTGTTACTTATTCCTGTATTTATTTGGGCTATTCCAAGTATTGGTGCAATTTTCAATACTGTGCTGATTCTTTGGGGCTTACTGATTTGTCTGGTATACGCAGTTTTTGTGGGCTGGATTATGAAAATTAGCCATCTGCGTAAAGCGCTGAATTTTTCCAATGAAGCGTTTTATAATATTTGGCGTATAGCCGTGCGAATTGTTATTCCACTGTCGATTGTGTTGGCGATTGTGGCCGTATTGGGTCAGATGTTCTAATGGCAGTACAAAAAATTTGGGTGGCTTATGCAAGCCAAACAGAACAGTTTCATATTGCTGTACCCTTCACTGAAGGCATGACTGCTTTAGAGGCGATTCGCCTCAGTGAGATTGAGAAAAAAACAGAGTTACCAGAAAATCTACAACTGGGAATTTTTGGTGTACGTTTAAAAGACCATCAACAACCATTACAGGCGGGTGATCGTGTTGAGATTTATCGTGCTTTAACGATTAATCCAAAAGAGATCCGCCGTAATCGGGCTGCAAAAAATCCAGTGAGCCGTTATTGTCGCGGAAATCGCTTTAAACAATTATGGTCATGAAAAAAACCCCTCAATTGAGGGGTTTATTTTTATCTGAAACGAATTATAGTGGTGGGGCAGTTAAAATTGCTTCCTTAGAACCAGGTAAGCCTGGTTGCGATTCTGGAATAGTGTCTAAACCTTCGATTTTTTCGACAATGCCGTTTTGGTTAAAATAGACTTTTAAATGTTGACCAGATGCAGCAGGAATCTTCGCTTTTTTAGCATAGGTTCCTGGGGTATAATTGTAGATGTAGTCCCAGCGCAAAGGATTCATTGGATCTGTAATGGTTGGGCTGCCAAGCACAAAACGAACTTGTTGGAATGTCATACCCACTTGGATTTTTGATGCTTGCGCCTTGGTTAATGGCGTTCCTTGTGGAATATCAACTTTATAAACGCCCAAGGTTGAACAGCCTACGAGCAATGAAGTGACGAACAACGTCAGCATGATTTTTTGCATTTTGCTACACTATCCCAAATTAATTATGATGCATTTGATCCAAGGATAGATCATACTGCATCTAAAGTTTGTTGCCTATTCCAACTTTAATTTTGTTGAGAGACCTTTTTTCATGCCAATATCAAACCAAGATTTACGCAAAGCTGGACTTAAAGTTACGCTTCCACGAATTAAAATATTGGAATTACTCGAAAATTCAAGACAACATCATTTAAGCGCGGAAGATATTTATAAGACTTTACTTGAACAAGGTGAAGATGTGGGTTTAGCAACTGTGTATCGCGTGTTAACACAGTTTGAAGCTGCGGGTATTATTCAACGTCATCATTTTGAAAATAATCATTCTGTATTTGAGATTATGCAAGAAGATCACCACGATCATATCGTGTGCCAAAACTGCAACAAAGTGGTCGAGTTTACCAATGATGTGATTGAACACGAACAGCACGAAGTAGCGAAAAAATTCGGTTTCGAACTAACAGGCCATTCATTAAATTTATATGGCTACTGCGATGCGCCAGAATGCCAAGAGGCATACCGTAAAAAATAATGGCAAATTAGAGTTTGGTTTATCCTTGAGGTAAAGCAAATCTACTGAGCATAACAAAAGGCTGATATATCAGCCTTTTGTTATGCTTTAATTTAGAGCTTAACAAAATTACAGCTTAAACTTGACCATCGAAGGTAATGTTCGTGCTGGCATTCATTAAGCGATCTCCGCCTTCTTCAGACAATTTAATTTGTAGACGTAGGTCGTTTGGCGAATCGGCGTGTTTGAGCGCATCTTTGTAGCTAATTTGTTTGGCTTTATAAAGGTCAAACAGTGCTTGGTCAAAGGTTTGCATGCCTAATTCGCGTGAACGTTTCATGAGGTCTTTAATCTCATGCACATCACCTTTACGAATCATGTCTGAAATTAACGGAGAGTTAATCAGAATTTCAATCGCGGCACGGCGAGAGTTACCGTCAATGGTTGGAATCAGTTGTTGCGCCACCACGGCTTTGAGGTTTAAAGATAAATCCATAAACAACTGGTTATGACGATCTGCTTCAAAAAAGTGAATGATACGATCAAGTGCTTGGTTGGCGTTGTTGGCATGCAGTGTTGCAAATACCAAGTGACCCGTTTCCGCAAAGGCTATCGCGTAATCCATAGTTTCACGCGAACGAATCTCACCAATCAAAATTACATCTGGTGCCTGACGCAGGGTATTTTTGAGTGCAATTTCAAAAGAATCAGTGTCAATACCCACTTCACGCTGGGTAATAATGCAACCTTGATGCTCGTGTACAAATTCAATTGGGTCTTCAATGGTGATGATGTGACCTTTTGAGTTTTGATTACGATAGCCCACCAGCGATGCAAGTGAGGTCGATTTACCTGTACCTGTTGCACCCACAAAAATGATAATACCGCGTTTTGTCATCGCCAATTCTTTTAAAATTGGTGGTAACTTTAGCTGCTCCATCGTTGGAATGATGGTTTCAATACGACGCAACACCATGCCAGGTTCATCACGTTGCTGAAATGCACTAACACGAAAACGTGCGGACTTAGACGGGTTACTAATCGCAAAGTTACATTCACGCGTTTCAGCAAATTCTTTACGTTGTTTATCCGACATAATTGCATTTAAAAGCTGGCCGACAGTTGAACCTGGTAACTTAGTTGAACCAATAGGTACAATTTGACCATTAATTTTCATGGACGGCTCGACATCTGCTGTAATAAAAAGGTCAGAGGCCTTTTTTTCCACCATAAAGTCGAGCAAACCGTTAAAATCCATAAATTTTCCCCAATTAATATACGTCTAATTTTTATAAGAAAGATTCTGGCTGTTTTGCTGCTGTACGTGCAGTTTGTGGGCTAATAATGCCTTTAGAAACTAAAGTTTTTAAGCTTTGATCTAATGTGGTCATGCCGTAGTTGGCACCAGTTTGAATTGCCGAGTACATCTGAGCGACTTTGTTTTCACGAATCAAGTTACGGATTGCAGGAATACCGATCATGATTTCATGCGCTGCCACACGGCCACCACCATTTTTCTTGAGTAGTGTTTGTGAAATAACGGCTTGCAGTGATTCAGATAACATGGCACGAACCATGTCTTTTTCTTCAGCAGGGAATACGTCAATCACACGGTCAATGGTTTTAGCCGCAGATGTGGTGTGTAGCGTACCAAAGACTAAGTGACCAGTTTCAGCCGCTGTAAGTGCTAAACGAATCGTTTCAAGGTCACGCATCTCACCGACCAAGATAATGTCAGGGTCTTCACGTAGTGCAGAACGCAGTGCTTCGTTAAAGCCGTGGGTATCGCGATGCACTTCACGTTGGTTAATCAAACATTTTTTTGATTGGTGTACAAATTCGATTGGATCTTCGACCGTTAAAATATGGTCATAGCGGTTGTCATTGATGTAATCCATCATGGCTGCCAGTGTGGTCGATTTACCCGAACCAGTAGGCCCAGTCACCAACACAATACCGCGTGGATATTCACAAATCTCTTTAAAGATTTGTCCCATGCCTAAGTCTTCCATAGAAAGTACTTTTGATGGAATGGTACGGAATACTGCACCAGCACCACGGTTTTGGTTAAATGCGTTCACACGGAAACGTGCTACGCCTGGAACTTCAAATGAAAAGTCTGTTTCCAGTTTTTCTTCATAATCACGGCGTTGTTTGTCATTCATAATGTCGTACACCAACTTGTGTACTTCTTTATGTTCTAATGCTGGCAAGTTAATACGACGAACTTCACCATCCACACGGATCAGTGGTGGCATACCTGCTGATAAGTGTAAGTCTGAAGCACCATTTTTAGCCGAAAATGCCAATAATTCTGTGATATCCATAAAATCCCCGAGTACGTCTAAATCTTAATTATTTTGGTAGAATAATAAGGCTTTCCCTCAGCTTAACCAACTGTTAGTTAAAGGGCAAAGGAAAAAAAGATGAATGAAATGAGAACCTCGTCAATGAATACACTTCAACACGCAAAAGAGCAGGTACTTGAGCAGATTAATCAAGCATGTCTGAAGGCTGGTCGTGCGCCAGAAACTGTACAGTTATTGGCTGTATCTAAGACGCATCCAAGTGAGATGTTGCGTGAAATGTATGCGACAGGGCAGCGTGCATTTGGTGAAAATTATTTACAAGAATCTTTAGATAAAATTGAAGCACTCAAAGATTTGGAGATTGAATGGCATTTCATTGGTCATGTACAGCGCAATAAAACCAAACATTTGGCCGAAAAATTTGCATGGGTGCATGGGGTGGATCGCTTAATTATTGCAGAGCGTTTATCGAGTCAACGAGATGCAAACCAAGCCCCTTTAAATATTTGCCTACAAGTGAATATTGATGCACAAGATAGCAAAGATGGTTGCCAGCCAGATGAAGTTGCAGAATTGGTTGCGCAGATTTCGGCATTCGCTCATTTACGTTTACGTGGCCTCATGGTGATTCCCGCACCAAACAATCCGCAAGCTTTTGTTGATGCCAAAGTGCTCTTTGAACAGGTTAAAGGCCAACATAGCCAGCCTGAGGATTGGGATACGCTGAGTATGGGCATGTCTGCGGATATGGTTGATGCGATTGCAGCGGGTTCAACGATGGTACGTGTGGGTACAGCTTTATTTGGTGCGAGGGATTATTCAAAATAATGAAAGTTCATGTGCCAAAATGATGATGAATCAGTCGTTTCGGCATATTGTAAATTTATCTTATTTTTTGGCCATAAAAACGAGCGCTGGACAGCAGACTTTTGCATAAGCACATCATTCGATTTTTCTCAAATTTTGGAACCATTGAGTTCAATTTGTTGCTTTAAAATTGAACTCCCTCGCAAATTTAAGTACAAAACCATCAGGATGTCGCGTTCATTTTGATCTTGATGATGTTTAATTTTGCAAAAAATAGGGAAGTTTATGATGGCATATTATCAGCTAATTCAGCGTGAAACGGATGCGCAGGGTACTGTTCGGGCACGTTATCATTCAACAGATTTAGCACAAGGTGCATGGAACGAGCATGAGCAACACATGGCACCTGCAACAGGAATTATCTGTGCAGAGTTAGACCGTTTTTTACCACGTCAAAATATGCGGATTGGGCGCATTAGTCTGGATATTTTAGGTTTAATTCCAGCTGGAGAATTTGAAATTGTCACGCGAGTGATTCGTCCTGGAAAAACCATTGAACTGATTGAATCGGAGATGCGGGCTCAATCTAAAGTGTGTATTGTGGCAAGAACATGGCGCATGCTGACGCAAAACAGCAGAACAGTGCATGAGCTTGAAGATCAGGTTGTAAATGGCCCCGAACAAGCACCCATTTGGGAAGGCATTCGCCAATGGCCAGGTGGGTTTATTCAGTCCATTGAAGCACGTAGTCACGAACGCCGTGCAGGGCGTGGGATTGTATGGCTAAGTACAGCACATGCCATGATTGAAGGGGAAAGCAGTAGTGATTTTGTTCGGTTAATGGGACTCGTAGATACAGCAAACGGCATTGTGCCACGCCAAGATTGGCCCTTTAAATGGGGCTTTCCAAATTTAGATCTACAGATTCACTTACACCGAATGCCACAGGGACACTGGCTGGGTTTAGAAACTGTACAACAATATGGTGAGGATGGAATTGGATTAACCAGTTCAGTGCTACATGACTTACATGGGCCATTTGGACGCAGTGAGCAGATATTAACTTTGCGTCCAATCGCCTAATCCTTCATAAAATGGATGGGTATGATTTATAAAAAGCCTGCTTAAAGCAGGCTTTTTAGATTAAGACACCACTTGAATTGTGCTTGCACCAGCTCCCATTGGATTCACTTGAATTTGCACGGGAATACGCTCGTGCATTTCTTGAATATGAGAAATAAGTACAACTTTACGTCCTTGATGTTGTAACTGATCTAATGCATTCATCACCATGTGTAAGCTGGATGCATCCAGCGTACCAAAGCCTTCATCAATAAACAGACTTTCGATTTTGGTTGTTCCAGATGCCATACTCGCAATGGCTAAGGACAATGCCAGCGCCGTTAAGAATGATTCACCGCCAGATAAAGATGATACTGAACGTGTTTCGCCATCCATGTCATGATCGACTATGGCTAAGCTTAAAGAGTTTTCAAGGCGCTTTAAGGTATAGCGCTGGGAGAGCATGGCCAATTGTTGGTTGGCGTATTCAATTAAAATATCAAGGTTATACTGCTGTGCCAAATCACGGAATTTTTTGCCCGTTGCATCACCCATGAGGCTCGAAATTTTGTTCCAACGGTGTTCTTCGGTTTGGATCTGCTGAATCTGCTCAGCAAATTGCTGTTGCTTGGCAAGGTTGCGTTGATGCACTTCGAGTTTGAGTTTGAGCTCATCGCGTTGTTCAGCCAAAGTTCGCAAGTTTTCTGCAAGTGCTGATAGGGTCGAGGTTAACACTTCAAATGCAATATTTGGTTGATGTGCTAAATGTTCTTTAAGCTGATTTTGAACTGTTTTAATGCCTGCTTGTAAATCTGCATAAGTGCGTTCAACGGCTGAAATACGCTGTTTGAGTTGCTGTTCTTGCTCATGTGAAACCGTGCTCAGTTGTTCTAATAAGGCATGATTAAACTCAGTATTTTGCTCAAGCCACTGTTGAATTTGGACATTACTCTGTTCAGCCTGCTTGTGTAGTTGCGTATTTTCAGTGAGGCATTTGTTCAATATGCTTTGTGCATTATCAAAAGATTGGCGCACTTGATTGAATTGCTGGCGAGCAAGCTCAATTTTATCTTTGAGTTGCAAAATTTGTTGTTCAAATTCGGCTAACCATTCATGTGGTTTTTCAACCGTGATTTGTGTCATATCCAAAATGGCTTGAATCGCAATATCAGTATTCTTTTTACCTGAAATTTTCAGTGCTTCAATTGCTTTTTCAGCAGATTGAATTTTCTCCTGACTGAATTTGACTTGCTGTGTGCATTGCTCAAATTGCTGCTGGGTTTGATTGTACTGCGTTGTCAAATCATGAAGTTGTTTTGATGTTTGCTGGCGTTGTTGTAAGCCATGATAGATCTGTTCTGCTGTCTTTAAAGTCGCTTGTTGCCAGTCGTACTTTTCTGAATCATTAAGCAGGCTGATAATATGCTGAATGTTATTTTCAGCCTGTTGCACATTAGATAAATGCTGTGTGGTGTGTTGAATAGAAGTTGCTAGTGTTTGACGAAGTTTCTGTACTTTTTCATGTGAGGCTAAGCTATCTTCAAGCTGTTTTTGGGCTTGTAGCATTGTATGGTTTTGCGTTTCAAGAAGCTGTGTAAGCGCCTCATGTGCTTGTGAAAAATCAAATTTGATATTCAAGGATGTGAGTTGAGATTCTAGTTCAGCTTGTAAAGCTTGCTGTTGGAGACCCAGATTTGCACGGTGCTGCTGATTGGCATTTAAAGATGCTCGGAGCTCTGTTAATACTGTTTGTTGTTTCTGCCAAGTATCAAATGCAAGTTTTTCAGAAGCCACAGCTTGTTGCTCTTGCTGTTCTTGTAATTTCAGCAATTCATCAGAAAAATTGGCTTGTTCTACATAAGGATGATGAGTACTTCCACAGACTAAACATGCCTCACCATCAACCAGTTCTGATCTGAGCTTTTCAAGATTTTCTGTATTGAGCAAGCGCTGCTGTTGCAAGATTTTTTGCAGTTGCTCACGTGCAATTTTTTGTTCCTGATAATCCTTTTCTGCACTATCGAAGGTAGCTTGATGCTCTAAAATTTGTTGATTTAATGTGTTATATGAGTCAATTAATTGGCGTTGTTCTGCATCAATATGTTTGAAATTTTGCCATTGTGGCTGAATGACTTTGAACTGACTAAATTGCTGTAGTAGCTGGTCACGCTCATTTCGAAGTGAGGTGATTTTTTGATGTAGTACTTCGTCTTGACCAAACTGTTGTGTCAATTCATCGAGCTGTTTCTGTTGAGCTTTGCATTGAAGATTGGCGTGTTGCACATCACCATAAGTCTTTTCAAATTGTGCATAGCTTTGAATAAAACGTTGCAGTTGAGAAAGATGTGCAGAGAGGCCATCATCAATAGAAGCAAAATGCTTTGAACATTCTAATTGCGCTGTGTGCTGTGCAATCTTGTTTTTGAGCTGCTCAAGTTGAAGCTTCAGCTGATTTTCATGATTTAAATGTGGAGTAAGTTGATTTTCAATCTCTTTAAAATCACTTTGCGCTTTGCGTAACTGATCCACTAAGACTAAACGTTCTGCAATCCGCTCACGGATTAATTTAATGGAATCCTGATGCTGAATTTCGAATTGGTTTTGCTGTTTTTGTTCAGCCTCAATGTTTTCAAAAACAATTTTCTCCGCGGTATATTGCTGTTCAATATGATTAAAATCGTGTTGGGCTTTTTGCAACGGGGTTTTTAATTGTTCAATTTCATTCTGAATACTTTTGTGTCGTTGCACACTTGGGCGAATTGCTGCAAAGCGTTCAAGCTGGCTGAGTTGTGCTTTTTCTGGTGCAAGTGCATCGAGTTGTTGCTGTTGAATATTCAGTTGTTGCTGATGTACTAGAGCATCGGTTTCATACTTTTGCTTTTGTTCATACCATTGTTGATTTTTTTCGAGCGCAGATTTTTCAATTTCCAGCTTTTTATATTCTGTAGAAACTGTATTGAATTGATCGGATATTGTTGCAAAATCTTCTTCAGATAATATTTCAATATGCCCTAAAACATTTTCAAGCTCTTTGCGCTGGCTGGCAATTTCTTTGGTTTTATCAAAGGCGAGTTTACCAATTTTGGCAAAAATATTAGAGTTGGTCAGGTATTCCAACAGCTCGCCACGTTCATTATCACGCGCTTTTAAAAAGGCAGTCACTTCTGACTGTGCTAATAAAACCGCACGGGTAAATTGCTCGAAACTGAGTTGGGTAATGCGTAAAATTTCTTTTTTAACAGGGTCGGGTTTATTGGCAATGATAGTGCCATCTGTTAAGCATTGGAGGGAACGCTGCACGCTTTGGAGCTTGCCATCAGCTTTCTCACGCGCACGCTTAATTTCCCAACGTGCTAAATAGACTTTTTGATCTTGTGCGATAAAGCTAAGTTCTGCAAAACCATGGCCGGTACCACGCCTTAATACAGTTTGTGGAGAGTTGGTTGGCAGTTCAGAACCATCGACATCCACCAGTTTACCATCGCTGTCTTTTAAGCGTGGCACACGGTTAAATAGCGCCAAGCACATGGCATCTAAAATGGTCGATTTACCTGCACCAGTTTTCCCTACAATAGCCACCAAACCTGCGCTGGCCAAAGGCTCACTTTCAAAATCAATAAAATGTTCACCCGCTAAAGATGCCAAGTTTTTAATGCGTATAGATAAAATTTTCATGACAATTCCTTAAACGCTCGCATCATCTTCAAGTGATTTTTGTGCTTCATTCACCAAGCTTAAAAAATCTGTCATTACTTTTTCATCCTGACCATAGCCTTGTTTTTCCCACAAATTTTGAAAAAGCTTTTCAGGAGTAGGCGGATCAAGGTGAATGGTAGTTTGCTGCTGATCATTGGATTCTGTATTTAAATAACGGCGGCTAATGCGCACCAAACGATAACGATTGGGTGCCAGCGCCTCTTCAAACTGCTGTCTTAAATTAGGCGCTGGCGGGGTGTCGGTATGGTATTCAATCTCGACATATTCACGTTGGTCAATATTGTCAATCTCACCACTGGCTAAGGCAGATAGTTGCGTTAATACTTCAGCAATCGTACCTTTGATCCGATGAAGTTGCACACTGCGTGGAATGACTAAAGACTCAATCTGAAAGCGAGATTCATCCTCTTGATGTGGATCGATGCTTACTTCTAATACTTGGTGTTTGTAATTAATTTCACTAAAAGACAAGGGAATAGGTGAGCCACTATAGCGGATATGTGAATGTCCAACTTTTTGTGGTTTATGCAAATGTCCAAGTGCCACGTAGTCAATCACATCATCAAAAAGCACAGTCGATAGCGCTTCTTCATGACCAATAATAATGGGGCGTTCAGAGTCTGATGTCTCGCCACCTTGCATGTGAGCATGTGACATTAAAATTAAGGCTTGATCAGGCTGTTTGCGTGCATTGGCTTCTGCAATTAATTGCTGATGAATATAGGCAATGGCATTTTGACTATTTGTAGTTTGCTCATTAATGCCAGTAATTTCAGCAGCGCGTAAAAAAGGTAAAGTTAGGCACCATGCCACAATATTTTTTTGTTCATTATAAATAGGCACCAGCAATCGGTCTAAGTCGAGTTGTCCTTGAGTATTTTTATGTACTACACCTACAGCTTTGGCCTGGTATTTTTCTAATAATGGTTCAACCTGTTCAATACGATATCCCGAGTCATGGTTCCCTGCGATCATTAGGGTTTGCATGTGTGGCGCACGATCATGCGCATCTGCTAAAAATTGATACAGTTGTTTTTGTGCTTTGGAAGCAGGATTGATGACATCAAAAATATCACCTGCAATGAGCAGGGCATGTGGCTGTTTTTGTTGTATTTGCTCAAGTAACCAATTCAGAAACTGTTCGTGTTCGTAGTCACGCGAGTGGTTATAAAAAAATTGTCCTAAATGCCAATCAGAAGTATGAAAAAAACGAACAGTCATGCAAGCCCCAAAAAATCAAAAGATTTGATTAGACTCTAAAGTATCACAAATACTCAATATTCCGTGGGCTATTGATCATACATACGTCAAGCTAAGTCGCTCAGGGTGATGGTAAAATATGATGCATTTTTACACAGTAGTTATTTTGCATTGGGATCGACTTGTACAAGGCCAAAAGTATTGTGGTCTGGATCTAAGAAATAACCTTGCCAGCATTTGCCTGCAATGGCGAATTTCTCCATAGCCACTTGACCGCCCTTCGCTAAAATTTTAGCTGCTGTTGCATCAAAATCATGAACTTCAATCGAACAGGTAAAAGCATTGGTGCCACAATGTGTGGGCGGCGTTTGGGCAGGTCGCTCGAGTAAACCACCATGGATACCTGCAGTTTCAATTTGATAATATTGAATAGCAAGACCATCAACACGATGAAAAGTCCAACCAAATATTTCACTGTAGAATTGTGTGTCTCGTTCAGGATTTGAAGATTGGATTTCAAAATAAATAACAGCATTCATGCGGAGATGCTCCAGCAGAAGGAATGAGATTAGATTGATCTTAAGGTATAACTTTGCAGGTTATGAGCATCTTTCTGTAAAGATCAGTGTTTGGGTTTAGGTTGAAAAGATTGAATTAGAATGATAAGACTGAGTTTTGTGTTGAAATAAGAAACGCAGAAAATAAAAGACCGACGATTCGAGTGATGGTGAAATCGTCGGTCAAAAAATCTATTCCAAGTTTAAGATTTGGCTGCTGTTCAAAGGCTCAAACCTGAAAAGAAAATTATTGCTTTAAGAAAGGTCACCGAAACATTGTGGATGCCAGTACAAATCATCGGCTGCTACAGACCTTGTACCCTATATAACGCTATGAACTTGAGATTGGTTGACAATAAAATGAAAAAAAATTCATTTTTTTTTATACTGAATCGATTTTATTTCTTAGGTCATCATTCAGATGTCGCTAACTCGTTATTTTTTCTTGTTTTTTGTGATTTGTCTGCTAATGAGCTGTGTCTGTGGCGTATTGGCTGCATTATTACCGCTGGGCGTTGGTGGTATTTTAACAGCTGTACCCTATATCGTGGCAATGGTTTGGGTGTTGTATATTTTCCTAAAGCGTAATCAACGTGCACCCACACAGGCTGAGCGTAAAAAAATCACGTTAGGCTATACCTTAATTTTTTGGAGTTACAACATTGCTTTCCAAATTTTAGGTGTGGCTATATTTGCCATCAAAGACCCTGAGGTTTGGCAAAACTTTATGCTGTATTTACAGCAACCTAATTTTATGAGTTTAGTGGTGATTATGGGCCTTTTGTTGGCTATTCCACTTTATTTGTTGACCTATTGGTTTTACGGTGCACAAGCAAAGCGAATGTCATTCAAAATGTTTGGCCATGAATAAGGCTTGAACAAAACATGAACTTATCTTATAGATAGTCGTGTATCTCCATTGATTAGAGACTGTTTATGCTGAAGGAACGAGTGTTAATTACAGGGGCGAGTGGTTTTATTGGTACACGCCTGACGGAATACTTGTTAGCTAAAGATTATGCGGTAATTGGTTTAAGCCGTAAAAAAGATTTGGTTTCGCCTCATCCAGATATGCAATGGATTACACAACTCAGCGAGCTAAAAACTGATCGGATTGATTATGTGATTAATCTGGCAGGTGAAAACATTGGGCAAGGACGTTGGACTGCAGCGCGTAAACAAAAATTAATTGCCAGTCGAGTGCAAAGTACAGAGCAACTTTATCGCTACCTAGAACAGCGCCGTATTGTGCCTAAAAGTATTGTTTCGGGTTCGGCAATTGGATATTACGGCATAGATCCGAGTGAACAGTGGACGGATGCTTGTACAGAGCAATCTACCAGCCAGACTATTTTTCAATCTGAGCTGTGCCAGCAGTGGGAGCAGACGGCATTACAATTTAGCCAACAACATACTCAGATTATTCGACTGGGAATCGTGCTGTCTGCAAAAGGCGGTATTTTGCCTCAAATGCTGTTGCCTATACGCTTGAATTTGGCTGGAAAAATTGGCCATGGGCGTCAGCCAGTAGTGTGGATTCATATTCGTGATGTCTTGCAAAGTATTGAATTTATCATGAAGTCAGAAGCATCTTCACAAGTGTGGAATTTGGTGGCGCCTGAGCGAATAAGTCAGGCAGATTTTGCCTCTTTAGCATCCAGACAATTAAATAAACGACCGCTATTGAACTTACCTGCGGGCTTAATGAAGTTGGTGCTAGGTGAGCAGTCACAATTGATTTTAAATGGTCAATACGTGAAACCCCAAGCTTTACTTGACGCAGGTTATACGTTTCAGTTTGCAACTTTGAAAGAGGCCTTGGCTAATTTATTAGCTCCGCATTAAGTTGACTTAAATGAGCAATAAAAAATGCCTGATACGCAGGCATTTTTTATTGGGCTATATGGGGTTTACAGCGTGCTGACTAAAGCGTTTGGTGTGTAGACCTGTGGGTCAACAATCGTCGTTTGTTTGAGTACAAGCTGACGCAGTAACTGTGCAGAAGCTGGACCCATACATAAGCCATTACGATAGTGACCAAAGTTGGCCCATAAGTTATCAATATTAGGCATTTGCCCAATATAGGGAATACCAGTAGGTGAGCTAGGTCTTAAGCCCGCCCATTGTTTTACAATCTGAAGCTCGGCCAGAGCAGGCACCATATTGAGGCTGGCTTTGTAAATATCTTGTTGTACCTGTGTGGAAGGTCTATGGTCAAAGCCTAAATGATTCATGCTGGAACCACAGACAATATGACCATCACGACGCGGGATTAAGTACATCACTTCATTCATACACATGGTGGGTAGCCAATTTTCTGGGCCTTTAAAAAGGAGCATTTGCCCTTGAACCGGCGCGATGGGAATCTGAAGCTGAAGTTGGCTCGACCAATGTTCTGACCATGCACCTGTGCTAATCACATAGTGATCCGCTTCAAAGCGCTCACCGCGGGTGCTTTCTACAGCATGAATTTGAGCATTTTGAATGATGAATTTTTCAATCCATGTATTTTCATAAAACTGCACCTGCGGATGCTGTTTTAAGTAACCAATGATGGATTTAAGCAGACGCGGGTTACGCACATTGGCAATCTGTGGAAAATGAATGGCTTGTTCAAATTGATTGGAAATGCGTGGGTTAATCTGTTGTATTTGCTGTTGTTGTAAATGTTCACAGGCTTGCATTGGTTCATTGTGTAATTTGGCGTAATTTAAACCAATTTCAAAATCAGTCTGATCAAAAATCAGCATGCCTGTTTCATGAATTTCGAAGTCGATCCCTGAAATAGGGCGTAATTTTTCATTCCATTCAAGATATAAGTTTTTGCCATGTTTGGCTAAATCATTGACGGCCTGCGGGTAACGCCAAGGATACATGGGAGAGAGAATGCCACCACCTGCCCATGATGCAGCTTTACCTGCAGATTGTTGATCAAAAATTGAAACTGAACAGCCTTCTTCTATAAATTCTAGGGCAGACAATAAGCCGCTAATGCCTGCACCTATAATGGCAATATGCATTCCGTGTTACTGCATCTTTAAAAAATAAAAACCGATTATAAAGCATCTCACGAGCTTTTTAGCCCTAGAATTTTGATATAAGGTCCAGATTTAGATGTCCTATTTAATATCTCTAGAACAGATAAGGTTGTTGTTTTTTATTCGATTACAAAAAATCATAAACAAAATATGATTTCCTTAATTAAAAAATAAGGGTGTCATGATGAAAACAATTTATAGCGTATTATCTTTGGGGATCTTTGCAATACTCAGTAATGCAACACATGCAACGACTGGATATTTTATGCATGGTTATGGGGTTAAAGCACAGGGTAATGCAGGGACATCAATTGCAAATTTTAATGATGCTTTGACCATTGCCAGCAATCCAGCAGGGCTGAGTTGGATCGAGCAACAAGTGAATGTTGGCGCTACTATTTTTGCACCTGATCGTTCTTCTTCTATTCACGGAAGCCCATTTGCAGATGGTGAATATGATGCTAATGGTCGTGAATATTTCGTGATTCCAGAAGTGGCTTACAGTCATCTAGTGAATGATCAAGTTGCTGTAGGTTTTGCGATTTATGGTAATGGCGGGATGAACACCAGCTATAAACAAAGCCCTTTTGAAAAATACGGGAGTACAGGCCCAGCTGGAGTAAATTTATCCCAATTATTTTTCTCGCCTGCTGTGGCATGGAAATATGCACCAAATCAATCTGTGGCATTCGCATCTAATATTATGTATCAGCAGTTTGAAGCCAAGGGCATTGATGGTTTTGCCCAGCTTTCACAAGACAGCACGAATCTAAGTAATCGTGGTAAAGATTCATCGACTGGGATTGGTTTTAAATTGGGCTGGTCTGGTCAGTTTTTAAATGACCAATTGACCTTGGGTGCTAAATATTCATCTAAGGTCAAAGCAAGTAATTTTGATAAATACAGTGGTTTATTTGCAGAAAATGGTGGATTTGATGTGCCTGAAAGTTATGGCGTAGGCGTTGCGTTTAAACTAACACCAGCTTTAACCGTGGCCGCGGATGTCGAACGGATTAACTATTCAAATGTGGCTTCAGTCGGAAATTCACTCAATTTGACAGAGCCACTGGGGACAGCACAAGGGGCAGGCTTTGGCTGGCAAGATATCAACATTTATAAAATAGGTGCAACATATCAGGCAACACCGAAACTGACTTTAAGAGCGGGTTATAGTCATAATGATCAGCCGATTCAATCAGATCAGACCTTCTTAAATATCTTAGCACCAGGTGTGGTACAAGATCATTTAAGCTTGGGTGTTACGTGGCAATTAGATGCACATCAGGATGTTAGCATTGCTTATACCCATGCACTAGAAGCGGAAGTCAATGGACAAAGTTCTATACCTGTTAATTTTGGCGCAGGCAATGCCAACTTAAAAATGAATCAGAATATTTTAGGATTAGCCTATAGCTTCCAGTTTTAACGCTATGTTAGGCATTAAAAAAGCATCTGATGAGATGCTTTTTTAATGTTTGGTGAGGGCACTTATTTCATGTCTTTGAGCATAAGGGCTGCTTCTTCGGCAAAATAAGTCCAAATACCATCTGCACCAGCACGACGACAACTCATGAGGGATTCAATAATGACACTCTCAGAGAGCCAACCATTTTGGATAGCACCTGCTAACATCGCATATTCACCACTCACTTGATACACAAAAGTAGGCACGCCAAAAGTATCCTTAACTTCACGTACAATATCGAGGTAAGGCATACCTGGCTTCACGATCACCATGTCTGCGCCTTCTTGGATATCCAATGCGATTTCATGGAGAGCTTCTGCACGGTTACCAATATCCATTTGATAATTGTACTTGTTGCCACCTTTTAAGTTGCTCGAAGAACCTACAGCATCACGGAAAGGACCATAAAAGCTAGAAGCATACTTCGCAGAATACGCCATGATATTGGTATAAATATGGCCATTGGCTTCAAGTGCTTGACGAATAGCGCCAATACGGCCATCCATCATGTCGCTCGGTGCAACCACATCGGCACCCGCTTCGGCATGACTTAAAGCTTGTTTAATTAAACACTCAACAGTTTCGTCATTGAGCACGTAGCCTGTTTCATCAATAATGCCATCTTGACCATGAGTCGTGTATGGATCTAGCGCGCCATCAGTAATGAGTACCATTTCAGGCAATTCTTTTTTCAGCAAGCGGACAGTATTTTGTACTAAGCCATTATCTTGCCAAGACGCTTCTGCGCTCAGACTTTTGTCTTCTTGTGGTGTAACAGGAAACAGCGCTAATTTTGATACGCCTAGTTCCAGTAAACTTTCCGCTTTTTTAAGCAGTAGATCTGCAGATAAACGCTGAACCTTCGGCATGCTTGGAATATCTTGGGTTTGATTTTGACCAGGCAATACAAATACAGGATAAATAAGGTGATCAGCCGTCAGTTGGGTCTCTCGAACCATGGCACGCAATTTATCATTTTTACGAATGCGGCGCATACGAGTGGCAGGAAATGCTGGACGATTGAACGTATAGGTCATAACAATCTCAATGATCAGTCTTAAACTAAAGCTATTGTAGACTTATAATCCTGTTTTAGGACAACACGCTTCATTTTTTTATTCAATTAAGGTAATTCGAGCAGACTATGACGGACGCAGAAAAAAATTGGACAGGTAATATGGATTTAAGCTCGAATTTGGAGATGACACAAATTTTACAAGGTTTGTGTCAGGCTTTTAATGCATCGCCATTTTTTGCCCATAGCCTCATGCACATGTCGGTTGTGGACGAGCAAATCGAAGCGCGTGTAGACATGACGCCAAATTTGGTTGGAAATGTCGCATTTCAAATTTTGCACGGTGGTGTTGCTGCAACTTTATTGGACAGCATTGGTGGAATTTCTGCGATGGGGGAGCTCTATAAGCGTGCAAAACCTGAAGATATGGCAGAAACCAGTAAAAAAGTATCTCGTTTAGCGACAGTGGACATGCGTGTAGATTATTTAGCACCTGGTCGCGGTCAATATTTTACAGCACGTGCAGAAATATTACGCTTAGGTCGTAAGGGTTGCACCATGCGTATGACCATGGTGAATGACGAAGGTAAGGCAATTGCAACAGCGATTGCATCTTATGCATATTAAATTAGCTAGATTAATATTCGTTTAAGCTAAATTTATAATAATACAGAATAATTGACAGCGCAGGATGCGAATCCTGTGCTGTTTTAAAGAAATGAAGACTGAGCAGTTACATTTATATTCTCAAAACATGATTATCTCGCTATAAAATGCGTCAAATTTATAAAAATGACTTTTTCATCGACATCATAGAGGACAAAAATGTCCGATATTTGCGGGATGCAAATATGTTGCCGTTTGAGTAAGTCTGTTGGATTTAGGAAAAATCAATGACAGATGCCAAAGATACACTGCCAGAAACTCAGGCAATGCCTCAAATCAGCGATTCAGAACTGAAAGCCAAACGAAAGAAAAGTTTGACCTTTGTTGCGCTAATCTTAGTGATTGCTGTAGCGATTTATCTGATTTGGAAATTATTTTTTAACCAAAGCGTATCAACAGACAATGCTTATGTTGGTGCTGAAACAGCCTCTGTAACTTCGATGGTGACAGGGCAAGTGGCTGATGTATTGGTCAGTGATACACAGCAAGTCAAAAAAGGTCAGATCTTAGCGAAGGTCGATCCACGAGATGCCGAAATTGCCTTAGCACAAGCAAAAGCAGAATTAATTAAGGCACAGCGCCAATATAAACAAACTGCAGCGAACAGTAGTGCATTAAATTCACAAGTCTTTGTGAGTGATGATGCTATTCATAGTGCGGAAGCTCAAGTGGCTAAAGCTAAAGCTGAGCTGAATAAAGCACAAGATGAACTGAATCGCCGTCAGCAATTGAGCGCTTCGGGTGCAATTTCGAAAGAAGAATTGAGTAGTGCACAAAGCGCCGTACACAATGCACAAGCAGGTTTTGACCTTGCACAAGCAGGTCTGGCGCAGGCGAAATCAAGTCAAAAAGCAGCACAAAGTTCATTAGCAGCCAACAATGCTTTAATTCAAGGCAGTAATGAACACTCAACGCCTGATGTGTTGGTTGCCCAAGCAAAATTAAAGCAAGCTGAATTGGACCTAGAGCGCACAGTGATTAAAGCACCGTTTGATGGTGTCGTTACCAGTCGTAAAATTCAGGTTGGCCAGCGCGTAGCACCAGGTTCAGTGTTATTAATGGTTGTGCCGATTTCACAGTTATATGTCGATGCGAACTTTAAAGAAAGTCAGTTAGAACGCGTCAAACCTGGGCAAAAAGTCACGCTTACATCAGATTTATATGGTGATGGCGTGGAATATACAGGCACAGTAGTGGGTTTTTCTGGTGGAACAGGCGCAACCTTCGCTTTAATTCCAGCACAAAATGCCACAGGTAACTGGATTAAAGTGGTACAGCGCTTACCTGTTCGTATTCGTTTGGATCAACAGCAATTGGCCGAACATCCACTGCGCGTGGGCTTGTCGATGGAAGCAAAAATTGATTTAAGCACGAAGTAAACACCTATGAATAGCTATGTTCCTTATGGTGATTTAAAAGGTAGCCGATTAATATTGGCAGCCTTTGTGCTGGCATTAGCAAATTTTATGGTCGTGCTCGACATGACCATTGCCAATGTATCGGTCACACATATTACAGGTAGTTTGGCTGTTTCTAGCTCACAAGGGACGTGGGTTATTACTTCCTATGCTGTGGCTGAGGCCATTTGTGTACCCTTAACAGGCTGGTTGGCAGGGCGCTTTGGTGGTGTCAAAGTTTTTACCATGAGCTTAATCGGATTTACGGTATTCTCCGTGTTATGCGGTCTTTCCACTAGTTTAGAAATGCTGGTGTTTTGCCGAATTGGTCAAGGCTTGTTTGGTGGCCCGATTATGCCACTCAGCCAAATGCTCTTATTAAGAATATTTCCACCTGAAAAGCAATCACAAGCCATGGGCATGTGGGCGATGACCACAGTGGTTGGGCCAATTTTAGGGCCAATTTTGGGTGGTTCTATTAGTGATAATTTGTCATGGCACTGGATTTTCTTTATCAATATTCCAGTCGGGATTATTTGTGCTATGGCAGCTATGCGCTTGCTGAAACCTGCTGAAACCGAAACAGCCAAGCTCAAAATTGATATGGGCGGGCTGGTCTTGTTGGTGCTATGGATTGGTGCTCTACAGCTGATGCTGGATTTAGGCCATGAGCGAGACTGGTTTAATAGTCCTAGTATTACGGTTTTAGCACTGACTGCATTGATTGGCTTAGTGATTTTTACCATTTGGGAGCTGACAGAACGGCATCCTGTGGTCAATATTCAAATTTTTAAATATCGCAGCTTTACTATCTCAGTTATAGCGCTAGCATTAGGCTTTGGTGCATTCTTTGGCAGTATTGTACTGATTCCACAGTGGCTACAAATTAACTTGGGCTATACCGCAACATGGGCGGGTTATTTAACTGCCACTATGGGCTTGGGCAGTTTGACCATGTCGCCTTTAGTTGCAAAATTGGCCACCAAATATGACCAACGTGCTTTGGCAAGTTTCGGTTTAAGCATATTGGGTGGCGTAACCCTAATGCGCGCCTTTTGGACCACAGATGCGGATTTCTTTTCTTTAGCATTACCACAAATTTTGCAAGGTTTTGCTGTGCCATTTTTCTTCATTCCATTGTCTAATATGGCATTGGCTTCGGTTCAGCCACAAGAAATGGCCTCTGCTGCGGGTTTAATGAATTTTTTGCGTACCATGGCAGGTGCAATTGGTGCATCTATTGCGGTGACCATTTGGGATGATCACACCAAATTGTCACGTGCGGATATGGTGGGTAGTTTGCATGTAGATGATGCGCAAGCAACATTGATGCAACAAGGTATGAGTTCCCAAGGGGCTTTGGGCTATATCACCAGTTTAGTCGACAAAGAAGCTCTCACCTTATCAGCCAATCATGTGTTTCTACTCTTGGCGATGATTTTTATATTTGCCGCTATGATTATTTGGTTATGTCCACGACCTAAAATTGTCGAAGGGGCAGGCGGGCATGCACATTAAGTCTTAGCCTTAAATCAAGATTATAAAAAACCGCAATCAATGCGGTTTTTTATATGGTTGTGTAATGGGTTTATAAATCAGATTTGGCACGTTTTAAAGCAGACTCCCAGAGGTTCAAATGATATTTGCGTTGATCTGCTTGCATGTTTGGCTCAAAAGCACGTTCTAATTGCCAAGATTGCGCAATTTCGTCTAAGTTTGAAAATACACCCGCCTTCAAGCCTGCCATGGCTGCAGCACCCCATGCAGTTGACTCTAAAAGTTTGGGACGAAGCACGGGCACATTTAAAATGTCGGCTTGAAATTGCATTAACATATCATTGGCAGAGGCACCGCCATCTACACGCAATTCTTTTAGGGGGTTGGAAATGTCAGATTGCATCGCGCTGAGTACATCCGAGACTTGAAACGCAATTGACTCTAAAGCTGCTCGTGCAATATGTGCTTTACCTGTACCTCGTGACATTCCACACATTAAGGCACGTGCTTCACTATCCCAATGCGGTGCACCTAGTCCCGTAAAGGCAGGGACTAACACAACGCCTTCAGTTGAGGAAACTTGGTTCGCGAGTTTTTCTACATCACAGCTTTTTTGAATAATCCCCAGTCCATCTCGAAGCCATTGCACAATAGCACCAGCCATAAACACACTGCCTTCTAAGGCATAGGTGGTTTGGCCTTGGGCTTGCCAAGCAAGCGTCGATAACAATTTATTTGAGCTATATTGGACTTCATTTCCAGTATTGAACAGCATAAAACAACCCGTTCCATAGGTGTTTTTTGCTGTACCTGCTTCAAAACAGGACTGTCCAAATAATGCAGACTGCTGGTCACCCAATATGCCAGTAATGGGGATATTGGCACCCAATAGGCCTGTGGCCGTATCTGCTACATAGTTATCGGAACTGATAATTTTTGGTAAAACTGATATAGGAATATCAAAAAGGTGCAACAACTCTTCATCCCATTGTTGCGTTTGCAGATTCATGAGCATGGTACGTGAGGCATTACTGGCTTCAATCACATGCTCAGCACCTTGGGTTAAATTCCATACCAACCAGCTGTCAATCGTACCAAAAGCCACATGGCCTTGCTGTGCGAGTTCCCTTAAGCCTTTTGTATTTTCAAATAGCCAAACCAGCTTCCCAGCACTGAAATAGGGGTCGATTCTTAAACCTGTTATACGATGTATACATTCATGTTGGTTCTGCTGGATGAGTTGATTACACCAATCGGTTGCGCGACGGTCTTGCCAAACAATTGCAGGAGCGAGTGGCTTACCAGTACGTTTATCCCAAACTACAGTCGTTTCGCGCTGGTTGGTTAAACCGATGGCTTTAATGTCTTTAGCTAAAATGCCTGCAGAAGCCAGTGCCTGCTGTACGACAGTAATTTGCGAGCTCCAAATTTCTTGTGCGTCTTGTTCAACCCAGCCAGAATGTGGGGTTTGAATATGTGTTTCACGTTGAGCTGTTGCCTGAACTTCTCCATGTTCATTAAATATGATTGCACGACTAAAGGTCGTACCTTGATCGAGGGCCAATAAATAGCTCATATCTTTTTCTTTTGATGTCTTGAAAAATAAAATATTAGCGCAATTATGTAATTAAGCGCATTCAATTGTGTAATTGTTCAGAAAATACATCGTATTTTTTATCAGTTATGCTATGATTGTTCATACTTTGGGGATGTTTCTGGCTTCGACGCTGGTGATGAAACTCATAGATGCATGTCGAGAGCGCATTTTCTCTCGTAAATCAAATTTGCATTTTTTAGTCGCAAACGACGAATCATACGCTCTAGCTGCCTAAGGGCAGCTTGTCCGCATCTCTGAATACTTGTGGTTAGAGATCCCGACTGAAGCGCAAGCACACAAGTCCGTATAAAGCCAAGCCTCGGGGCTTTGTACTAAACTTAGAGGATCGCGATTTGTACCCTGTTCGTCGGGTCACAAAGAGTTAAAACAATAGACGATATCTAAGCATGTAGTATTCTCGAGCGTAGTGCTGGCGGACGCGGGTTCAACTCCCGCCATCTCCACCAAATACCTAGTTTTATATGACGAAATATAACTGAATATAAAACGGAAAGGCTTAAATCTTAAGGGTTTAAGCCTTTTTTCTTGCCTGAATATAACTAAACATAAACGCATATAGTATTGCGTGTCGTGTATCCCTCCGTGTATCCTTGATAAAAAATTGAATCCGAGGGATACAAGGCTAATGAAAAGAACTGAAATAAAACGCCGTCCTTTGTCCGATACGGTACTTGCTAACCTTGAAGCTGATGAAAAGGAATATCGTGAACTTGATGGCAATGGTTTATATATTCGAGTAAAACCTGATGGCAACAAGTCGTGGCAACTCAGATATAAAAAGCCTGATGGTAAATGGTCATGGTTAGGGCTTGGCGGTTATCCCGAAATTAGTGGACAGTTAGCACGTAAGAAAGCTAAAGAACTTTTAGAGGATGTATCTAAAGGTGAAAATCCAATCATTTCTAAACTGGAAAGAAAACAGCAAGAACTTGAACAAAACAATGCAACTTTTGAGTTGTTGGCTCGTGAGTGGTTAGACACTAAATTAAATTCATGGGTATCTGACACCATGACAAGAAATAAAGGCGCATTGGAAAAGCATATATTTCCCATTTTTGGCAAACGCTTGTACACCACAATTAAACCAATTGAATGGATGAACTTATTAAAAGGGATACAACAAGAAAAGGGTATTTATGAGCAAGTAAATCGTATGCGGGCAATGTGTCGGGATATTTACGATTATGCAAAGGTCACAGGGCGTATTGATTACAATCCTTTGGAGGGTATTCAGAAATATCTTGAGCAAGGTAAAAAAACCAATATGGCGCATGTGGATGAAAAAGAATTGCCCGCTTTGCTTAGAGCAATTAATAACTATCCAACGATGGACGTCCGAATGGGCTTACAGTTGCTTGCGATGTTGTTTTGTCGTCCGAGTGAATTACGTGGTGCAAAATGGGATGAGTTCGACTTTGAGCATGCTGTTTGGAATATTCCCGAAGAACGTATGAAGAAACGCCGTGAGCATGTTGTGCCTTTACCGACTCAAGCTATAGCAATTTTGAAAGAACTTAAAAGCTACGATACAAATTCAGATTTTCTATTTCCAAGTCGTTCAGATAAAAGTAAGCCTAAGTCAGATACTGTTTTTATTATGGCTTTGCGCCGTATGGGTTATGAGGGGCGACAAACACCACACGGATTTAGGCATATTGCTAGTACGCTTTTAAATAATCGTGGTTTTGATGAGCGTCATATTGAATCGGCTTTAGCGCATGTTAAGGATGGTGTGGCGGGTGTGTATAACAAGGCTCAATACTTACAAGACAGAGCGAATATGATGCAATGGTATGCCAATCATTTAGAAGAAATAGCAGATCAAAGTATTATTCAATTCAAGAAAGTTAAATGACATAACTTGCACTATTTTGATTAAATATCATTTATATTTAATTTGTTAAGCCTAGCTCGACGGAGTGAAAATCGAATACCCAATTCGATTGGCTTAGCTATTTCTTTGATGAGTTATCAATAAAATATGATGTAAAGAGAATATGAGCTATATATGGCAAGGCTTAATGCTATTTGGTGATTGTTTGACTTTAGCAAGTAATTTCAAGGAAACATGGCTGAATTGCTTTATTCACCCTTAAAAGAGGTCATTAGGCTATCGTCATAAATGACGAAAAGGTTAGCATTTCAAATGTCACCTTTATAAAGTACCACTACTAAATTTTTGTAATAGCTACCCCATCATTTAGAGGAGTAGCTATACAATTACACTTTTTAAATGCTGAATTAATTTTTATTTTTAGCAATATGAGCCAATGTGTCTTTTAATGATAAAAGATCATCAGGAGTTACATGGATAACCCCTTTTCCTGGTACATCGATTTCTGAAATGATAAATAAAGATAGAGCCATCAAAAAGGGTAAAACTAAAATCATCAAATTCATTTTCTGTTCTTGTCGAGCATTGTAGCCAATCAAAATATTAGATACGACTGCAAAGAAGATAAGTAAAGCCCATACTATTTTAGGGATCTGATCACGCCAACTAACCGTTGTTTTTTCTTGGGAAAGATATAGGTCGCTGTATGAAGCTAGAACAGAGCTAATAACTGGATTGGGTGTTTCTCTCGCTTCATTAACGGCTATGTCCCAAAGTTGTTTCTGCTTTTCTGTAGAGGTGATTCGCCATTCTTTATTTTCAAGTAAACTATCTGCATTAAAAAACTCAATCCGAGCATCTAAATATTCATGTAATAGTTTTTCTGCCTTTTCCTTTTGAGGAGAATCTAAAAGCTGAGTTCGTTGAAAAGCAGAACTAATAACGAGCATTTCATTTTCTTCTGTTTTTTGTCTGTCGTTGTACCCATTAATAGAGATCGAAAGTACAAAACCTATAAGTAAGCCTAATAGGGATAGTATTGCACCAAGTACGATTTTTGCTTGGTCATCACTAAATTTAGGGCTGTGGTTTTTAAAAAAGAATTTACCTGCATAGGCTACACCACCCAAAAGAATAAAAAGAGTCCAAAAATTAGAGGAAGAGTTTATTGATAATTCGCTTAAAAGATCTTGTATCCATGACATATTGGCACTCCATTGATGGCTAATAAAAATTGAATAATTAAAGAATACAAAGCTATATAATTTAGTTTAAATTATTGAAAAGTTAAATTAATTTTTATTTTTTTAGGAGGTTGGGCTTTTAATAATTGGTGCAAAAAGTATTATTTTTGGCAATTCAGCACAAGATTGAATAACTTCACTCATAATTTACAATTATTTTGCTTCCCAACATGGTTGCCAAACATCATAAATATGCATTTGCAGTGAAAGAGCATTGAGCCTTTTTACGACTAATTTTGAAAATATGTGAAATAGGGGGTTAATTTACAAGCATAGTGAAAATAAAGGTAGCTTGAATACTGATAATTGTGGCTAATATAAAGCCTAGCAACAAGCAATTTTAACCCCTATTTTTTATGTTAATTTTAATAAATAACAATAACTTATGGTTTTTTATGGTTAATATCCCCAAATATCTTCCAAAACATGGGACAATATGCCGAGTTTTAAAGAAAAAGGCTTGATTGTAAAGGGATTAGGCCTTTTTTCGTGCCTATACATAACTAGCTATAGTTACATACGCCGTATACACTGTGACGTACATTGCACTATCGATAGCAATATGAAGCTTATGCTATTGATGGTGATATTCAGCCTCATATTTCTTGCGTTTCCATTCGCCTTCACCGAGAAACTTCAAGCCAGTGGAATGCGCGAGGAGATGTAACCTATCGCTACTTTTTTGATAGCTAATTGCAATATCTATATGTTTTTGTCTTCGACAAAGCGTACTGTACCAATATCACTAATATTTGAATCTACTAATCTGCAAAGTTTAATCAGACTTTGAATAAAACCTATAACCAGCCGCAAAGAGAATTGGAGTAGGTTTGATTTTGACCTTGCTTACCTTGTGGTTGTGCATGCCACTGAGTGTTTGGATCAAACCCAATAGGCATGTTAATTCAGTCTTCGCCGTATACTGCTCATATAGAACTACCAGTTTGTTGTGTGATAGGTTTTAGGAGAAGATTTATTCATTTTAAAATTATATGGATGAATAAATCTTCTAGGTTAGGTTTGTTCAACAAAGCCAATGAAATAGGTCATTCAAGTTATTCATGTCTAGCTGTCTATTCTTTTTTTAATTTGAGTAATAAACTTGAAAGGCTTCCAATAATTGCAAAAATAACAACTGGTATGATTGCTGCTGTCCATCCAGAAAAACTAATTGCGAGACCTATAGCTAATGGTCCAATAACAAGTCCTAGGTAATTTCCTTGCATTACTAAACCAATGCAAAGTGATATCAGGTTTTTATCAGGAGAACTGAGTGGTGCTAAACTCACAATTGTAGCCGGTATGAGTCCACTTATTATTGAGAATAAAAAGCATAATAAAATTGCTAATATATTTGGTGTAAAAGGTAGGAATATTCCAATACCTAAAACTCCAATAAAAATATTAGAGAATATAATAATTTTTTTTGCTTCAATATCTCGATTGAGTAAAATTGATGAACCAATATTTCCTACAATACTTGAAAGGATAACTGCTCCACAAACAACCCCAGATTGTGATGCAGATATTCCCATTCTGTTTATGAGGAATAATGGCAAAAATGTAAATACTGAGAAAAATATAATATTATAAGCTGCGAATGAAATTGCTAATAAAAAAGGGTTTCTAGATTTAAATACTTTTAAGATATCCTTTTTTAAGGATATATTTTTAGCGAAATTTGAATTATTTATCTCTGTGTTAGGAACTTTAAAGATAATAATAAATAGAATAAAAAAAGTTAGTCCAGCATTAATTAACCACAAGCTTTGCCAACTATTTAAAAATGGACCTAGAAAAATTGAAATAGCAATACCAATCCCCATAAACATGCTCCAAAAACCAAATACAATATTGTATTTAGATTTTGGTGTTAAACGATTCAGTATAGATGGGGCTGACACTAAAACGAGTAAAAATCCCAAGCCTTCAATTACTCTTGTTGTAATTAGAAAAGAGAAATTTGTTGTTATAGCTCCAAGTAGACTACCTCCAGCTAAGATAGCTAGACCTATACAAAATAATCTTTTATCCCCCCATTTCTGAACTAAACTACCTACGAATATTCCTCCAATCATACCAACAATCGAAAAAACAGACATAATCCAACTTAGTGAAGAAAGTGACCAATGATATAATTCATGCATTTGAGGAATTGCAATTGAAGCTTTTCCGACATGCAATGCACAGATGATTCCTGCACAAATGATTAAAGCAATAGATAAATCATTTGAATCATCGGGAATTCTTTTTTTGTACATTTGGGACATTACTTGTGTATTCATTGATAATTCCTAAGGCAGATACTTAGCTAGCTAATTAAATATATTTAGCTGGCTAATTAAAATCAATCATTAATTTCATCTTTAAAATATTTTGTTATAATTCAATTAATTAAATAGGAGTTAAAAAGTGCATCAAACAGCAAAAGAGAGTGAAATGAATGAACAAGATTTTGAAAAATTTATTTTTATTACTCACAAACTTTTTAAGGCAATGATGCGTGATCGAGGTTACTATGCACAAATGCGTTCCAAGCTATCTTTATCGCAGCTAAATTTGCTAGACGCGCTAGCCGATGAAGGTGTTTTAACAATTAGCCAAATTGCATCTTATGCAGGAATTGCTGTTCCAACAGCAACTAAAATGCTCAAAATCTTAGAAAGTAAAGATATTGTAATTCGAAAAAAAAATATAAATGATGCCCGTAGTTGGTTAATAGAGTTAACGGATTATGGACTGCATTTAGTTAAGGAACAGCGTAATGGTCTACGTGAAATACAATATAAACATTTTTCTAATTTAACTCCTGAACAAAGAGTTAATTTTCTTAATGTATTACAGCAAATGTCTGATACTTTAATTCCTTGGTTTGATTTAGATAAAAGTTAATAAAATGATAATTTATGAATATTAAATTAGGTTATATAACTATGGTTACTAGGTGAATTATTTTTAATGTTTTTATTGATGATTTATTTGATTTTTTAGAGTTTAAAGTACTAGAGAAACTTTATTTTTCTACTGTACTACCTAAAAATAATCAGGTCTTTGATGGGAGGTATGAGGTTTATCACAGCATATCTATTGATTGTACTAATCTTGATGAAAATGTAGTGAACTGAGTAAATGTAAAACAGTCTATATTTAAAATTTATAGCAATCAATTTGTCTTATTAAGCCTCATATTGTTTCAATGAAGACAAAGCCTAATTTACTTTGCCTAAGACTATAAATAGCTCCTCTAGTTTAAACAGGAGCTATTTATTGGAATGATGAAGCTTTAGTCAGTGGTATGATTATGTGCGGAAGATAGTTCAGCATACCAGCTGACATGATATCTATTTACTAATTGTCTAAACAAATATAAAGGATTTTATTTAAAAAGGGGCTGGCTTATTTTACATGAATTTTGAGTTGCCCTAATTTATCTATCTGCGCTGTGATCAGATCTCCAGACTGAATTATTCCGACACCTGCGGGTGTCCCTGTATAAAGTAAATCCCCTGGGTATAATGTATAGAACTTACTAGCAAATTCGATCAGTTCAGGAATATTCATAATGAGATTTTGTGTATTGGCGTGTTGTCGTAATTCACCATTTACATAGAGTTTGAGTTCTAGGTTATGAGGATTAGGAATTTCATCTGCCGTGACTAAATATGGACCGAGCACGGAATAACTATCCAAAGATTTCCGAAGACTTCTTTCTTCTGGGCCTCGAATTGTCATATCTAGCCCTATGGAATAACCGGCGATATATTCTAGTGCATTTTCAGCCTTTATATTTTTAGCCGTTTTACCCATAATGACAACTAACTCAATTTCATGGTCTGTACGTCGATCTGCAAATCCAATTTCGATTGATTTATTCATCCCGATGAGTGAACTGGTACTTTTTAGAAATAGCCCTGATTCTTGAATCTTTTTTACATGATTTTTAGGGAAGGTTACCTCATCAGCAGCAGCTTCATCAAAATGTGCTTGATAATTCACTGGTGCTGCAATAATTTTACCTGGGTTTAATACGGGTGAAAGCAGATTAATGTTTTCGATCTGATAAATAACAGTATCTTCCTTTGCTTTTAAAATTTGAGCTTTTAGAGAGTCCAGAGAAGCAATAAGAAGGTCGTATGTAGGAAAGGGGTAAGTCTGTTTTGGCAGTTGCTCTAAAATTGGGCTGATATCATATACTTTCGTTTCTTCAATCAAGCCCAATCTATTTTCGTTAAACATGCATAATTTCACTCGAATCTCCGTATTTGAGCTTATTCATATTGTTGAATTTTCTGGGTTTTAATCTATAAATTTTGAAATTTTAAAATGCTGGCAGGGAAACCAGCATTTTATTAGTGGGGAAAATTTTTAAATTTATTTTTGGTTTAATAAATCTAAAGCCACATCGACAATCATATCTTCCTGTCCACCAACCATACGGCGTTTACCGAGTTCAACTAAAATATCAACGGTTTTCAGTCCATATTTTTGTGCTGCACGTTCAGAATGACGTAAGAAGCTTGAATAAACCCCTGCATAACCCAGTGCTAAAGTTTCACGGTCTACACGAACAGGGCGATCTTGCAATGGACGAACAATGTCATCGGCAGCATCCATCAAAGCATATAAATCCGTACCATGTTGCCAGCCCATTTTATCGAAAGCTGCAATACATACTTCAAGGGGGGCATTGCCTGCACCTGCGCCCATGCCTGCCAAACTTGCATCGACACGATCACAACCTTCTTCAACTGCGACAATTGAATTTGCGACACCAAGACTTAAATTATGATGAGCATGTATACCCGTTTGCGTTGTAGGGTCCAGTACATCTTTTACTGCACGGAAACGATCTCGAATATCATTCATATTCATCGCACCGCCTGAGTCCACAACATAAATACAAGTTGCGCCATAACTTTCCATAAGCTTAGCTTGTTGTGCTAAACCTTGTGGACTGATCAAATGGCTCATCATTAAAAAGCCAACGGTATCCATACCAAGTTGGCGTGCATATTCTATATGCTGTTTTGATACATCTGCTTCTGTACAATGAGTTGCAACACGGACAATACGAGCACCTGCATTATAGGCATTTTTTAAATCATGTACTGTGCCAATGCCTGGAAGTAATAAGGTCGCAATTTGTGAATGTTCAATCACATCTGCAACTGCTTCAATCCACTCTAAATCGGTATGTGCACCAAAGCCATAGTTAAAGCTTGAACCTTGTAAACCATCACCATGTGCTACTTCTATTGAATCGACTTTGGCATGATCTAGTGCACGTGCTATATCCTGTACATTTTGAATAGAGTATTGATGTCCAACGGCATGACTACCATCACGTAGCGTAACGTCAGAAATATAAATTTTTTTCATTGTTCTGCTCACTTTAGGTTTAGACTGCAATGGTTTGGGCAATACGTTCAGCTGTCGCTAAGGCTGCAGACGTCATAATGTCTAAATTGCCCGCATAGGCAGGTAGATAATGCGCGGCACCCTCGACTTCTAAGAAGATAGTCGTTTTCAGGCCACTTATTTTGCCTAAGCCCGCAATATGCAAATTTTTTACGTGATCAAACTGAACATCTTGTTTTAAACGGTAGCCTGGAACATAACTGTTGACGGCATCAACCATATTTTTTACAGAGGTCGCAATTGCAGTTTCATCGGCAAGATCAGATAACACATACACGGTGTCACGCATGATCAATGGTGGTTCAGCAGGATTCAGTACAATAATGGCTTTGCCTTTACTTGCCCCGCCCACAACTTCTAAAGCAGTTGATGTTGTTTCAGTGAATTCATCAATATTGGCACGGGTTCCAGGACCAGCTGACTTACTCGAAATAGAGGCAATAATTTCGGCATAATGCACTTTTACAATTTTTGAAACAGCAGCCACCATTGGAATAGTCGCTTGTCCACCGCAGGTCACCATGTTGACATTGTTTTGAGAGAGATTTTCTTCAAGATTTACGACAGGAACACAGTAGGGACCAATAGCTGCTGGGGTTAAATCCACCATTTTAATATTGGGCTTATGTTCTCGTAAAAATTGATCATTGTAGCGATGTGCATTGGCAGAGGTTGCATCAAAAACAATTTCAATCTCCGCAAACTCGGGCAATTTCACTAATCCTTCAACACCTTCATGGGTTACTGCAACCCCCATGCGTTGGGCACGTGCTAAACCATCAGAATTTGGGTCGATTCCAACCATTGTTGCTATTTCAATATGTTTGGCATTGCGTAGAATTTTAATCATCAGGTCCGTACCAATATTGCCTGAGCCGATAATCGCTGCTTTAATTTTTTTACTCATTTTTATTTACTCAAAATGATTTAATCAAGGAAATGACTTAAAGTAGAGGGGGAGTCAGACCTTAGTCAGGCTTGCTGAATGACACCGCTACACGACCAATATTGGAGATGACGGCTTCAAATTGATCACCAGCCTTGACGTTTGCCATCGGTCCAAGCGCACCAGTTAAAATAATATCGCCTGCTTTTAATGGTTCACCTAAAGCCACCATTTTTTGAGCTAACCATACGGCTGCATTTAAAGGATGGCCTAAGCATTCGGCACCACTGCCACTCGATACCGTTTCACCATTGCAACTCATATTCATGGTCGCTTGACGTAGGTCCAATCCATCAATGCGCTGAGCAGGTGTTCCTAAAACAAAACATCCACTTGAGGCATTATCAGCAACAGTATCGACAAAACTGATTTTCCAATTTTCTATGCGACTACCGACAATTTCTAAAGCCGGCATGACCCATTCCACTGCAGAAATCAGTTCTGCTAAGGTTAAATCGGCTTGGGTTAAATCTTTACTCAGTACTAAGGCAATTTCAGCCTCAATTTTGGGTTGTAACACACGTTCAAAAGGAACGATTTCATTATCGCCATAACACATATCGGCATACAGTGTGCCAAAATCAGGCTGATTAACACCGAGTTGTGCTTGCACTTTAGGATTCGTCAGTCCAATTTTTCGGCCTACAACACGACGTCCTTGTACACACGCATGTGCGACATTGAGTCGTTGAATCGTGTATGCTGCTTCAGCATTGTCGATGCCGATCTGTTGACAGAGAGGGGCAATAGCAATGCCGGTTGACTCAGCTTGACGTAGCGCCAAAGCTAATCCTTCTAAGCGCGTTTCTATATCTGATGAGTTCATTTTCATATCCTTTGAAATGAAAAAGCCCCGCATGAGCTTATGGCTCATCGGGGCTGGACATTATTGTTTCAAGAATTGGATAACAAGACTATTAAACTCATCTGCATGTTCAATCATCGCCCAGTGACCACATTGGTTAATCAGCACTAAACGTGAATTCGGTACATTTGCTGTCAGTAATAATGAAGTTTCATACGATACAACACGGTCATCACGTCCATGAATAAACATTGATGGCACTTTAATATCACGTAATTTTGTAACATCAACCCATTTTGGTAATGGTGCGCCATGCGGTAATCCTGCGACATAATTTTTCAAATGTTCAGGGCGAGCAAGTGCAGCATCTGAACGAGCTTTACATAATTCAGGGGTTGCAAAACGTGCTTTGTCAAAGCACATAATTTCCACTAAGCGTTGCATATTTTCAGGGCTAGCATCTTGATAGGCTTTAATGAGGACTTTTAAACCTTCTGATGGACCGTCCCCTGCACCAAATAAAGTTGGGAATTTACCTACAGGAGGGCCCATGGTAATCAAATGGCTAATACGGTCAGGATATTCAGTGGCTAAACGTAATGAAGTTTGTCCACCCATCGAGTTCCCAATAAACGCTGCTTTTTCAATACCTACAGCATCCATGAATTGGATTACAGCATCGACATGATCGAGTTGGTCGACGGTTGCTGCATCTGACTCACCCCAACCAGGCATGTCGACTGCATAAACGTGAAAATGATCAGCTAATGCACCGATATTGCCAGAGAAATTACTCCAACCTGTCGCACCTGGACCACTGCCGTGTAACATAATCACTGGAAGACCTTCACCTGCTTCGTAATAACGCAGTTTCCAATCTTTGGTTTGAATATCGCGTGAAATGCTATCTTGTGTAATTTGCATGAGCTGTATTCCTTAAATCTAAATTCTTTAATCAATATTAATGTTGAGAGGTCATGGAAAGTTTTTCTGCCACAACATGGCCTGGGCGATGTCCCCATGAACTTAATTGTTCAAGATGTTGTACTTGCCACGTTTTCTCATCAATGACTAAGCCACCCCAGCCAAATTCGATGCTGAACAGAGAAGGGGTGCGAACATAAAAGCTAAACATTTGGTCATTCGGGTGCATGCCAAGAGTCATCTCGAACTCACAACCAGCATCCATGCAACGGTCAAAGGCTAAGCCAACATCACTCATGTCAGAGACTTCAATCATGAAATGGTGCATCTTCATCGGGATTGGCATATTGGCCAGTGCTAAAGAATGGTGACGACCATTGCAATGTAAAAATGCAACTGATGCCACAATGCCTGGTGCCATTTCTTGATCAATCACATCGGTGAGCTTAAAACCGAGCAAGCCATACCAATCCATTATTTTTTTTCGGTCTACACCTTGCTCAACCAAGACTTGATGCCCAGCACCGCCTTGACCTGTCACAAATGGTGAGCGAAGGACTTTAGATTGAAACGGGGTGTCAGCATCTTTAAGTCCACACACTAATTCAACGCAGTTCCCTAAAGGGTCAAGCGTAGTATAGATGTGTTCAACTTGACGCTCAGCAGCTAGGTTTGCATCTCCTTCGAGTACTGTGATGTTGTGATCACGTAGATTTTGCACCAATGATTTGAGTGCACTTTCATCCTGACAGGCAAAACCTGTAAATGCGTGCCCCTTACTGTCATCTAGTTGAATAATCCAGCGATATGCTTTTTCATCCATGCGTAAAAGAAGTTGTTGGCCTGTTTTTTTGGCTAATTGCAAACCGAGTAAATCAACCGCAAATTTTTCCCATTCAGATAAATTCGTAGTATTGACGCCTAAATAGGCAAGTTCAGTGATGTGACTCATAACAAATTCCTTTTGTTTTGGTGCTTAGTTCAACGATGGGACTGCTAAACCATGGACATCATTTGCTGCAACAAATTTATCTGGGCGAATCGCAATGACTTTTGCACCGTAGCGTTCCATCCAAGGTAAAATACCTTGCCCAATGTCCACCAATTCATCGGCATCTTCGGTATGTTTGTCTTTGGGGCGTAAAGTGATGTAACTGGTATTTAAAGCATCCCAATCTACTTTTTCTTGTTCGGTTAAGAATGAACGAGGGTCACAGTCTGCACCTAAGAGTACAAAGCCTTTATTTAGAATTTCATCCAAACGACCTATTTTACCCATAGCAGTACCTATGATCGGTTGTGGGACCATACGACCGACAATACTTGCATCGGCAATTTCACCACGTAACCAGCCAGCAACCATGACTGGTGGGGAAATCAGCGCAGGTTCATGAGGTGTTACCGTATTTTCAGGCACAGCATTCATCGCCGCAATTTCTTCTTCTGTCGCTTCTTGTTTAATGACACGACCAAGCCCCACTGCTAAATTAGTGAAAAATTCGACGTTTGGACGGCGTTCAGTTTCATAAGTATCCAGCCATGCTTCAGGTAACTCACCATGAATCACTTTGGCAAGTTTCCAACCTAAGTTATACCCATCACGCATGCCTGATTGCATACCTGCACCTGCCCAAGGTGGCATCAAATGACACGCATCACCTGCAAGGAATACTCGATCAGAGCGCCATGTTTCTGCCATACGGACATGGTGGCGATAGAAAGCCCATTGGTGAATTTCGATATCTTTTTCGTCATGTCCTAAGGCTTTGAGGAGTGGCCATACTTTTTCATTGCTATCAAAATCTTCGGCAGTTTCACCAGGTTTGAGTGGAATTTCCCAACGATGATTTCCGGCGGACAATGCTATATCTACAACTGGACGTTCTTTGTCAGTCCAGAAAGTTAGTAGATCACGATCAGGCCACCAACGTTTTACACGACAGTCAATAACAATCCATACTTGTTCAAGCGTGTCGCCTTGCATTTGGATATCCAACATGCTTCTACTCGGGCTTGAACCACCATCTGCAGCAATAGCATATTTGGCACGAATAGTTTTAATAACACCTGTATCCACGCAACGAGAAGTCACAGTGACGCCATGCTCATCCTGTTCAATATTGGCAACTTCTTCGCCATAATTTACCTGTAAATGGTCTTGATATTTTGCGGCACACTCACGCAGTTTTGATTCCATAATTGGTTGATAGATATTGAAAAATCGTGGTGTGATGCCTAATGTTGAATGTGGGTGTTCAACACGCATAACTTCTTGGCCACCATAAGTTAACCAACGCAAGGCACGTTGTGGCTCAATCACACGTGTTACATCTTGATCTACACCTAAATCTTGAAAAATACGCATCGTCCAATCATTAACAGTCACTGCACGTGCACGGGGATAAATAGATTTTTCACGCTCAAGAGCGGTGACTTTTATGCCATTTTTTGCAAGTGTTAGTGCACTAATAATACCTGTGGGACCGTAGCCAATAATTACAACATCTGTGTCGTATTGAGGGGATGCGTCTTGCATCATATCCATCTCCTTGAACTTTTATGTTTTGGACCTATTGGTCCATAACGTGTATAATTTATTCAATTTGATGGAAAATATATTGGATTAATGTCTAATTGTTTTTTAATTTAAAATATGATATTTAAGTTTTTTATATATCTATATGTTTTTATTGCTAAAAAAATATTTTTAGAACAATTGCAGGAATGTGAGAATAATTTATTTAGCGCCTTCTATAGGGTGGTGGATGTTATTATTTGTGAAGATTAATACATGATGGGATATACAAAATATGAGCACTGAGAAGGAGCTTAATGGCAATATTCGAGGGCGTCGCTCACGCAAGGAAATTTTAGATGTAGCTGTAAGATTAATGGCGGAAAAAGGTTATGCCGCAACATCTGTGTCTACACTTTGTCAAGAAACGGGTTTACCTAAAAGTGCGATTTATCATCATTTTCAATCTAAATCGGGTTTGCTTTCTGCGGTCATGGAGCATAACGCAAACTTATTTTTTAATGAAATGAAACAAGCACATATGAATGCCCCGAAAGAAGGGGAGCCTTTGGAATTGCTTAATTGGTATTTACAAAGTACAGGGACCGTTTTTCTAGCCCATACAGATTTTTTAAAATTACATTTAATTCTAGTAATGAGTGCTGAAGCGCCTGAAATAAGTGAAATGATTACAAAGGTTCGCTATAACGGGCGTATGTATATGAAATATATGATCTTATCTTCTTTTAATCAGCAAACTATGACAATGTCTGAAATGATGGCAGATAAATTAAGCTACTTTGCTATCGCAGGGTTTGATGGGATCGTTGTTGAAAAGCAAGCTAACGCCGCATATTCGTTTGAGTCAGCATTAGCGTTACTTGCAGAGTCATTAGCTTTATTGGGTAAGAAATACGCTCATTAAAAATATGACTCCGTATAATGATGGCGTATTGAAATTATCAATACGCTATATTGTTTTTTAGATATAGCTCTTTCTTTTTTAACCTTGTTAGATGTCATGTCAAGAATGCTTTGAGGCATTTTGATCTTTAAATATATAAAGCGGAATAAAATTTATTTTTTATATATTTAGTGAAGAGATCAACTTCTTTCACGCAAAGATATAGGTGAGTATGCCCGATAGCTATGCATGGATGATGCTTAAGTTTGATAATTAACAAGGATGATAATAATGAGAAAATGTAAGGTAGTGGTGAGAATGATATTGGGTGGTTTAGTGAGCTCCCAAGCGTTTTCTAATTCTGATCTAAAGGGTTTTGTTGGCGTCTATGCAGTACCAGATGCGAAAATTGAAATAAAAAATACCGGTGCCCCCAAAATTAAAGATAGTGGTGAGGCTTATGGGATTGTAGCTGAGATTGAGAAAAATCAATGGTTCGGTTATACCCATTATGAAACGGTATCAATTGATATTAATGCATTACCTAAGCCAGGTGTTAGTGCAGAAGAATATCGCTTAGGAGGCGGGTACCGACAGCATTTTGCGAAAGGAAGTATTCAAGCGAGTATTGAATATTTTGCTCAGAAACAAGATTTTGACTTTGAGATGGTGCCAGATTGGGATGACTCAGGAATAGGTATTCATCTTAACACTGAACATTTATTAGGGGTGATTGCTGGCAGGGTTCCTGTTGCAGGGTTTGCTGATATTGGTTACATCGATATGCATAAAAGTGATGCTCAAGAATATAGATTGGGTGTAAAAGCTATGCTGGCAAAAAATATAGGGGTGATGAGTGCTTATCGTATATTTAAGCAAGAAAAAGATGAAAGTAATGAAAAAACCACACTTAAAGCAATGAATATTGGTTTGTCCTATGTTTTTTAGCAAATTGGGTGTTTGTTCTAATTAATTTAATCATCTAGATAAGATTTATATTATAGGAGGAATTAATATGCATTTAATTTCTCCTATAAGTTCTAAAATAGGTTGCTCCCAGTATCAGCACAGCTTGCACCTAAGACGGCTAAAGCGCTTTTAGATGTAATATCGAAAGGCATAGAACCATGATTGATCGTGATTTATATGGCCTTAAGTGTATTACATATTACTAATCAGAATGTGGTGTATGGCATTGACTCAAGATCACGCCTGAATGAACTTTATATAGGTCGTTATTTTAGTGGGCCACAATTGGCTCAATGATTGCCATTTATCTATTATGGAATAGCTTTAGCTGGGTTGGATGCTATAGCTACGGTTTAATCTGTGCGATGGGATATTTATGATGAATCTCAAAATGCATCGTGCTTAATTGCTACAGATTTAGCATGACTCGATCAATAAAGAGCAAACGTCACGTCAACCTTGCTTGACATGGTGTAATGTGGTTATTCATTATAGGCGCACATCAATGTATTTAAATTGATTGCTGCTGAAGAGTTGAAATCCTATGACCGTATCCCGCCACCAAAAGATCTTTTTGCTAAAACAGAAGATTTTACACGTGACCGAACAGCTACTACTCGAAAATAATCAGGATATTGTGGTTGGGGAATTAGCGGCAGAATTAGATATAGCGAAGGGCACAATTTATAAATATTTTAAATGCAAAAATCAGTTATATCTCGAATTGCTTATTTTAAATGAAACGCGATTATTGGACATCGCACAAAATTTTAAAACCGATGTGCAAGAAGGAATTCGACAATTCATGCTCTATCATCTGACGAATTCAAATCGAACCGTATTACTGCACAGTATCGAAGAGAGAATTACCAGTCAGGAAAGGGGCATAAAACATAAATTTGAGGAATTGTACGAGGTTCGAGAAAAAAGAATTGTCGCTGTTAAAGATATTACGGTGGAATATCTGATTTCTCGCAATTGCACTATTAGCTTGCGTGATTATCTCTCTTATGTGTGGACCATCACACATGGTGCCTGTCTTTTACTTAGTTCAACCTACTATCAAAAATCCATTGGCGAACGCAATAATTTAATAAATTTTTATATAAAACAGGCTATTAACGTATAGGTGGCGCCTTAAATATTAATTTTCCGGCCATGGTAATTCCAATATACGTCTCAGCTGTTTGATGTTGTCCTCACCTAAATATTTTGCGAGTTCCTGTTCGGCCTGATGAATTTCTGCCAATGCAATATCTGACATCTCTTTACCGTTCGTCGAAAATTTAACCAGCTTGATGCGTTTGTCATCTGGACTATTAATGACTTCTAAGAACTTAGAATTAAGACCTTCAGCGACTAACTGGTGCACAGCCTGACGGGAAATTTGTAAGCGACGTGCCAATTCAGACATCGGTACAGGTGTCTCGCCAAGATAACTATAAAGCCTCGCCATCGATGGAGTTACGTAGCCATAGCCATTTTTTTCAGCATTTTTCATCAAATGATCTTCAATCCATTCAAGGCGAGATCGAAGCAAAGTTCTTAGAGATTTCACAGCTAATACATGATTAAAAATGACCGTTCAATATAAGCAATATGATTTTTTTTTTCCATTTTTATCTACGACTTTTTTCTAATTTTTAAAACGTCAAGCATGCTTGACAATATATTCATATCAAATTAGTTTGTTTTTGCTAGGAACGCAAAACAAGAAGGGTACGTTGTATGGAACAACAACAAAATACACAGCGAAATGCTGTGATGACGATTTTAATCTGCTTTCTCATTGCCTTGATTGAGGGGATTGATTTGCAGTCAGCAGGTGTTGCAGCTGCAGGTGTTAGCGCGCACTTTGGTTTAGATAAATCGAGTCTGGGCTTATTTTTTAGTGCTGCAATTTTAGGGTTATTGCCGGGTGGTTTGATTGGTGGTCGATTAGGGGACCGTATTGGCCGTAAAAAAGTCCTGATCATTGCAGTTGCATTATTTGGTTTATTTTCAATTTTAACGGCTTGGGTAACATCGTACTCAGGTCTGTTATTTGCACGCTTTATGACAGGTTTAGGACTAGGGGCAGCATTGCCAAATTTAGTGGCTTTAGCGTCTGAATCAGTGAGTGACAAAGCACGAGGACGTGCGATTTCATTGATGTACTGCGGGATGCCTATTGGTGGTATTGCAGTATCACTACTTGCCAGCACTCAATTGGCAGCCGACTGGAAAGTGATTTTCTATGTAGGTGGTATTTTACCTTTAATGGTGATTCCACTCATGATGGCATTTTTGCCTGAATCACGTGCATTTCTTGCAACGCAGCAAAGCGCTGATACCACACAGCAAAGCAAATTCAGCGATCTGTTTAACCAATATTTCCGTATGCCAACGATCCTACTTTGGGTGGGCTATTTCTTCACCATGATGGTGGTGTACATGTTGCTTAACTGGTTGCCGTCGTTACTTATGGAGCTCGGTTTCCAGAAAAAAGATGCAACCATGGTGCAAATGTTCTTCTCGGTGGGTGCTTTTGTCGGAACGATTGTACTGGGCTTGCTGGTTGACCATTGGAAAATGAAAAACGTCATTTTACTGATGTATAGCGGCATCATTTTAGGTTTGATCGCGCTTAATAGCTTTAGCACAGTACAGGCGATGTATTTTGCAGGAGCGCTTGTGGGCTGTTTCACAATTGGTGGACAAATGGTGCTGTATGCCTTGGGGAGTCAGGTTTATCCAACTCAAATGCGTGGTACAGGTGTGGGTACAGCAATGACTGTTGGTCGCTTTGGTGCGATGGCAGGGCCTGCCGTTGCGGGTCAATTCCTTGCAATGGGGAATGGTGCAACTGGTCTGATTGCAACGTGTATTCCGGGCATTATTATAGCGGCCGTTCTCATTCTGATCTTACTGGGCACAATGCAAAAACGTGCTCAAGCACAAGCTTAAAACACTTTTTGTGGTGCAAATTTTAACTGATTTGCACTGCATTTATTCAACTGAAAAAATGGAAGATGAGCATGGGTTCTGTAAATCAAATTCTGATTGAAACACACGGCAATGTGGCTGTAGTGGATTTTCAAACTGAAAAATTAAATGTGCTTTCACACGCATTACGCTCAGATCTCTATCAGGCAATTGAGCAACTGTTAGCAGATGATCACGTCAAATCTATCGTCCTAGCTGGTTCGGCGAAATTTTTTAGCGCAGGCGCAGATATTGCAGAGTTCTCAGCAGGAACTCATCTTAACTTTCCATCATTACATGATTTAATTTATCTGATTTCAGATGCTAAAAAGCCGATTGTGGCTGCGGTTTCAGGGACGGCCTTAGGTGGTGGTTTAGAGTTAGCCTTGGCTTGTCAGCATCGTGTGGTGCATGCCAAAGCACAACTGGCTTTGCCTGAAGTTCACCTAGGCTTATTACCTGGCGCTGCAGGTACACAATTGTTGCCACGTTATATTGGCTCAGCATTGGCTTTAGATGTCATTTTAACAGGGAAACCTTTAAAACTAGCAACGTTGGTTGATTCAGCATTAGTTGATGTTTTGACAGAAAATGATGCAAAACAAGTGGCGGTTGAATTTGCCCAAACATTAACGACATCGACACATATTAAGCATCAAAACCTAGAGCTCACAGAAGAACTACAGGCATTATTACAAGCAAAACGTGATGCTTTCGGAAATAAGCCACAACATATTGTTCAACAAGCGATTATTTCTGCGGTTGAAGCAGCACTGACCTTGGACTTTGAGGCTGGTTTTGTCAAAGAGCAGGCTTTGTTCCAAGAACTAACAGCATCCGATGTGTCTAAGAGCTTACGTCATGCCTTCTTTGCAGAGCGTGAAGCAAAACATATCCCTGATTTAGACGTAGCTATAGCAGCCAAAGCCATTGAACGTGTGGCTGTGATTGGTGCAGGTACTATGGGCAGTGGTATTGCCATTTGCTTTTTACAGGCAGGCTTTCCAGTCACACTCATTGAAAATCAACAAGCAGGTTTAGACCGCGGTTTGGCTTTAATTGCTAAGTATTTTGCTGGGCAAGTGGCTAAAGGCCGTTTGACTGAAGAAACAGCCGAGGCTATTCAAGCCAATCTATCAACCAGCCTTGAATATTCAGCACTGGCAAATATTGATTTAGCTGTGGAAGCAGTGTTTGAAGATTGGGATGTGAAAACATCAGTACTGCAGCAGATGGACCAACATTTGCCAGCGCATGCAGTTTTGGCTAGCAATACGTCGACTTTAGATTTGAACCAATTGTCACAGCAAACTTCACGTCCTGAATCTGTGGTGGGTCTGCATTTCTTTAGCCCTGCGCAAATTATGCCATTGCTCGAAATTGTGCGTACAGACAGTACGGATTCAGCCACTTTAAAAACGGCTTTAGAGATAGGTAAACGCCTGAAAAAAACCGCAGTGGTTGCAGGCGTTTGCGATGGATTTATTGGCAATCGGATGCTGAATGCCTATTTACGTATTGCAGGATTATTAATTGATGCAGGTGCATCGCCGTATCAAATTGACCGTGCTTTGGAAAATTGGGGCATGGCAATGGGACCATTCCGCATGTGTGACATGGCGGGCAATGACATTGATTACATGATTCGTAAGCACCAGTTGAAACTGAATCCCACGAAGAAATTCTCAGGCTTTGCCGATCAGTTATTCGAGCTGAAACGCTTTGGCCAAAAGACACAAAAGGGTTGGTATGACTACAGCCAAGGCAACCGCCGTGGTGATGAAGATGCTGAAGTGATTGCATTAATTGAAGCCTATCGCGCAGACCAAGGCATACAGACTCAACAATTTAGCGATGAAGAAATCGTGGCACGTTGCATTTATGCTTTAGCCAATGAAGGCTTCCGTTTATTGGAAGAAGGCATTGCTTTACGCCAGTCAGACATCGATGTAGTGTATTTAGCAGGTTATGGCTTCCCGCGCTGGCGTGGCGGGCCAATGTTCTATGCAACACAGCAGGGCTTAAGCAACATGAAGTTGAACATGCAAAAATTTGCCCAAGACCCAACAACGGATGCGTCTTTTTGGCAAGTACCAACTCTGTTAGCACAGTCAGTCGCTTAAGTAAGGCATTGAACGCAAAAATATAAATTTGGTGACCCAGTTGGGAACATGACTGGGCACTCAGAGGGTAAAACAATGAGCACATTACATTTTCAACACTGGCCACGTCATCTTTCTAAAAATTTGTCGTACCCACAGACGGGTTTGTATGAGCATTTGGCAACCAATGCACAGCGTTATCCGAATAAAATTGCCGTGAACTATTATGGTAGTCAAGTTGACTATGCCACGCTCAATGAGCGCGTGAATAAATTTGCAGGTTATTTACAGCAACAAGCCCATGTAAAAGCGGGTGACCGTGTTGTGATTAGCATGCAAAACAGCGTGTCATTCATTATTGCGTATTATGCAATTCTGCGTTGTGACGCTGTGGTTGTACCTGTGAATCCAATGAATAAAGCATTGGAGTTGGAATGGTATGTAGCGGATACAGAATCTAAAGTTGCAGTGATTGGTTCAGAGCTGGTTGGTGAGTTTGAAACATTATTGGGCAAAACCTGTTTAGAAAAAATCATTGCGGCACGTTATGGCGATGATATTTTCACTCCGACTCAATTTGTTATTCCTGAAACGGTGGTTCAAGCACCTGTAGTGACTGAAACCGAATCTGTCACGGATATGCAGGCAGCTTTACAACATCCTGCAATTGAAACAGAAGCAACACGCGCAGGCGAAGACCTAGCTGTAATTTTGTATACATCAGGCACAACAGCACATCCGAAAGGTTGCATGCTGAGCCATCGTGCATTGGTTGCGCAGATTTTAACTCAGATTAATTGGAGTCCATGGAACAACACTGCAAAAGTATTGTCAGTGACTCCGTTCTTCCATGTGACCGGCATGATTAATGCCATGTGCTTGCCGATTTGGCTAGGCGCAACTTCATTTTTAATGACCCGTTGGGATCGCTTATGTGCTGCACAAGTGGTGGATATGCATGGCTTAACCCATTGGTGCTGTATTCCAACGATGGTGGTTGATTTGTTGGCCATGCCTGATGTGAATAAATTTAATTTTAAATCATTCACGCATGTTTATGGTGGTGGTACGGGTATGCCACATGCTATTGCCCAAGACTTTGAAACCTTAACTGGCATCGAATTTATTGAAGGTTGGGGCATGACCGAAATGGCAGCGGGTGTACATTTGAACCCGTATGGCCGAGGCAAGCGCCAATGTTTGGGCGTACCCCTCTTTGATGTAGATACTCGCATTATTGATCCAGAAACTGGCAAAGAGCTAGATGTTCGTCAAAACGGTGAAATTATTTCGACTAGCCCATGTTTATTTAGTGGTTACTGGAAAAATCCAGAAGCGACAGAAGCTTCATTTATCGAACATGACGGCAAGCGTTTCTTTAAAACAGGCGATGTCGGCTATTTCGATGAAGAAGGCTACTTCTTTATGGCGGACCGTTTAAAACGCATGATCAATGTATCTGGTTACAAAGTTTGGCCATCAGAAGTTGAAAGCATTTTGTACCAAAACGCCAAAGTTTTAGAAAACTGCATTATTCCCTGCAATAAAAATGACCGTGGCGAAACTGTAAAAGCGATTGTGGTGTTAAAAGCCGATCAAATGATGACGGAAGATGAATTAAGACAGTGGTGCCGAGAAAATATGTCGGCCTACAAAGTGCCAAAAGTAGTGGAGTTCACTAATGAGCTCCCTAAAACGGCAAGCGGAAAAATTAACTGGCGTTTACTGCAAGACAAGGAAATGAGCGCATGAATAGCTACAAAGCCCCTTTAAATGATCTCAGCTTTATTTTTAATCATTTATTAGATCAAGAGCAATTGGCTCAGCTTCCGGGTTTAGAAGACTTAGGCGTAGATCTGTATGAATCCATCTTAGACGAAGCAGGTAAATTTGCCACCAATGTGCTTGATCCGATTAATGCCAGCGGTGACCGTGAAGGTTTAAAAATTGCTGATGGTGTGGTGACGACACCCAAAGGTTTTAAAGAAGCGTATGCGCAGTACACACAAGCAGGCTGGAATAATATTTCACTAGAGCCAGAATTTGGTGGACAAGGCTTACCTTATATTTTATCGACTGCGGTCAATGAAATTATGATGTCTGCGAACAAATCTTTTGTGATGTGTTCGGGTTTGACCATTGGTGCAATTGAAGCGATTAGCCATGCGGGTTCTGATGAACTGAAGCAAAAATATTTACCTAAACTGGTTTCAGGTGAATGGGGCGGTACCATGAACCTCACTGAGCCAAGTGCGGGTTCAGATGTTGGGGCACTCAAAACCAAAGCAATTGATCAAGGTGATGGTACATACCGTATTAGCGGTCAAAAAATCTTTATTACCTTTGGCGAGCATGATTTTACCGACAACATCATTCATTTGGTGCTTGCACGTCTACCAGATGCACCAGAAGGTGTACGCGGTATCTCTTTGTTCCTTGTACCAAAGTTTTTAGTGAATGATGATGGCTCATTGGGTGAGCGTAATGATGTGCGCTGTGTATCAATTGAACACAAATTGGGTATTCATGCCAGCCCAACCTGTGTGATGGCTTATGGCGACAATGAAGGTGCTCTAGGCTACCTCGTCGGTGAGCAAAATAAGGGTTTAATGGCGATGTTCGTGATGATGAACATGGCGCGTTTAACCGTAGGTATGGAAGGTGTTGCTTTAACAGAACGTTCTTACCAAGCGTCTTTAGATTATGCACGTGAGCGTGTACAAGGTGTCGATGTAGAAACAGGTCAATCTGTTGCCATTATTGAACATGCAGATGTACGTCGTCAGTTATTGAGCATGAAATCCAATGTTGAAGCGATGCGTGCTTTGTCATTATTCATTGCGCAATCACAAGACATTAGCTTCCGTCATACCGATGCAGAGGTGCGTAAACACAATCAAGGGTTGGTGGATTTACTAATTCCTGTGTTTAAAGCTTGGGCAACAGAAACTGCACTTAAAACCACCACCACAGGTATTCAAGTACATGGCGGTCTTGGTTTTATTGAAGAAACAGGCGTGGCGCAGTATTTACGTGATGCAGTCATTAGCGTGATTTATGAAGGCACAACGGCTATTCAAGCTGCGGACTTGGTCGGTCGTAAAGTGGTGAAAGATCAAGGCAAAAACTTAAATGTTTTAATCGGCTTGATGAAAGATACCTTGGCAAAAGTACAAGCCAATCCAGAGCTTGCTGATATTGCCAAAGAATTTGCAGTGGCGATTGATATTTTGTCTGAAAATAGCCAGCAGATTGCAGCTCAATTTCTTCAGTCAACTAAACAAGCCTTATCTGTGTCGGTTCCGTATTTAATGCTGGTAGGCAATGTTGTAGGTGCATGGCAATTGGCACAAAGTGCAGTCAAAGCATCTGAACTGCTTGCCACTGGTGACACTAATATCAACTTCTTAAAAGGCAAAATTCAAACAGCACACTTCTACCACAGCATGGTATTACCAGAAACTCATGGTTTGGCCTATAGCGTGCAACATGCAGGTACTGCTGTAACAGCATTTGATAATGCTTACTTCGGTGAATAAACCATGAGTTTTGATATTCAAGATTTCTTAGACCATCTGCAAGCTCCGCCAATTCATACATTTTTGGGTGGAAAGGTTGAGCATGTAGAGCATGAACCAGTTTGGAAAGCGCGTATAAGCTACCAACCACGTGCTGAATTTGCCAACCCGATGGGGCATGTGCAAGGCGGTATGATCTGTTCAATGTTGGACGATGCCATGGGGCTATTTGCCATTATTGCCCAAGAAGGTCAACCCTCTGCAACCGTCACCATGAATGTTTCATTTTTACGCCCATGCAATATCGCAGCTGTAGATGTTGAAGTGTACTTCGTACGCCAAGGCCGCAAAATTTCGAATATTGAAAGTGTGGCTTATCAAAATGGTAAAGAAGTGGCTAAAGCCAGTGCGGCATTTACCATCGTGTAATTAAGTTTTGGAATATCCATCACAGATGGGTATTCCATTTTCAGGCATCAGGATGATGTTTTTATTCGGGTTATATGGAGAGTTCAATGAAAGATTATAACGCACGCTAATGCATTGCCGAGAGGCAATTTAAATTTTACACCACTCATTTTTATTACTTTTTCTATTGTTGATACATCAATGGAATAGGGATTTTTTTGTCTAAGGGAAACGACAATGAAAAGATTTGCACTATCGGCTCTATGCATAGCCACGATATTACCAAGTTTATGTTTTGCTGATTTTGTTCAGGATAGATCTGTCACATTAACAGCACGTAACTTTTACCTAGACCGTAACTTTACAGAGCCAGGCGCGGCATCACCGGCTGCCAAGCAGTGGGTGCAAGGTTTTATTTTAAATGCCAAATCGGGTTTTACTGAAGGAACAGTGGGTTTTGGTGTCGATCTATATGCAGGTACAGGAATTAACTTGTGGGGTAATAAAGAATATGCTCCAGGTGTTGTAGGGCTTTCGCCACTCAAAGACAATGGCGATCCTGTAGATACATGGTCAGAAGCAAGCTTAACAGCCAAGGCAAAAATTTCTGAAACCGAAGTTAAAGTGGGCACTCTACAGCCACTTAATCCAGTGATTGTGGGTTCACCAGCGCGCTTACTGCCACAGCAATACCGTGGTGTGGCAGTCGAATCTAAAGATGTAGACAACATTAAAATTGAAGCGGGTTACGTGAATCGAGTCAATCATCGTAACTCCACAGATTGGGAAAAAATTCGCTTGTCTGGCGCCAATATGAAGTACAAGTCAGTTGAAACCGATGGTTTGTATTATGTAGGGGGCTATTATTATTTACGCCCTGAAACGACATTTGCTTTATATACGGCAAATTTAGTCGATGTTTATGATCAATATACCTTTTGGGTGCGCAACACACATCACTTCAATGAGCGAGTAAATGTATTCACCGATTTTCGTTATTTCCGTACAGTGGAATCAGGTGCAGAACTCGCAGGCGAGGTCGATAGCCATCATGGCAATATGGTTTTGGCTTTAGGCGTAGATAATCATAAATTTACCACGGGTTATATTCATAACTCAGGCGATACCGGTTTTCCATATTTAAGTGGTGGTGAGGCCAATACCTATATTGATGCATGGGCGACCGACTTTTTAAACCCAAATGAAAAAGCATGGTCTGTCCGTTATGACTATGATTTTAAAAATCAAATACCAGGTTTAAAGCTCATGACACGTTATACCAAAGGAACGGATATTAAGCTTGAAAACTTAAAGCCAGGTGAAGTCTTGAACGAACGTAAATATGGGGTTGAGCTGAGTTATCAATTACAAAGTACCAAGTTAAAGGGCTTATTCATTCGTCTACGTCATGAAGACTATAAAAATGATTTTGGTCCAAAAGCGACATTCCAGCCAGCGAAAGAGCAGCGTGTGAATATTGACTATACGTGGAAGTTTTAATTGATTTGATCCATTTAGAAGAATTGATGCGTGCTTTGCGGGCGACTCAATTCTTCTGTTTTGGTGGGTTGAGCGATAAAGAATAAAAATATTTTTCTACTGATATGTACATATTTTTTATTTTAAAATTTTAATAAAATTAAAATAAAACAAATACATATTGATTTTTTATATAGCGCTTTAGATTTAACTTAAGCATGCTTTAAAAAGCATAGTTTTGATCTATATAAATTTTTTTAAAAAGACATATTAAATAATAATATGAATGAGAATTATTATTATTATGATATAGTTTGGCCCTAAATTTATATAAATTCAATTTTCGACTAAGGGGTAGTGACTGTGGAACGTAAGATATTAATTTTAGCTTTACTTTCTTGTCCGTGTTTTGTAGTGGCTGCAGAGGCTGAAAATTTCTCATTGCCTACAATTGTAGTGAAGGCAGATTCACAAGAAACCGATGTCACGGGTAAGTTAAAAAGAAAAGCGACGCTCAATATTTTGGGTGAAAAAGACGTTTTAGATACGCCATTTACCATTCGTAACTACAGTCAACAAGCGATTGAAGATGCACATGCACATACCATTATGGATGTGTTGAAAATTGACCCGAGTATTCGTACTACAACCAATAGTGGTCATTTAAACGAAAACTTTAATATTCGTGGTTTCAATGTTAACTGGGATGACCTTAACTTAAATGGCGCTTATGGTATGGCACCATCAGGTCGAGTATCGACAGACATTCTAGGCTCAGTCACTGTGCTAAAAGGCCCGAATGCTTTAGTTGCTGGTATGGCGCCTGGGGGCAGTGTGGGCGGTGTTATTATTGCCAATACTAAGCGTGCAGATAAAGAATTGACACGTGTGACTGCCAACTTTGAAGAAGAAGGGTTTTATAAATCAGGTTTTGATGTTGCACGCCGATTTGGTCAAGATCAGGAATTTGGTGCACGTTTAAGTGCCAATTATGGTCAGGGTGAGCATGTTGTCGATGGTTTAGAAGATGAAACAGTTTCTGCTGTTTTAGGTCTTGATTGGACAACTGATAAAGCCAAAGTTAATTTTGACGCTTATTCTACAAAAGATAAACGTGAAGGCGGCTCACCTGCGATGGTCTCATTTGCAAGTGGAGTTCCTGTACTTGATGCACCAGATGGTCGAACAAATCTTTTCCCTAAATTATTTGGTAATCAGTCTGCAACGCATGTTGGAGTTTCTGGGGAATATAAATTATTAGATAATCTAAAAGTGATTGCAGGCGTAGGAACGACTGAACAAAAGTATCAAGGGCATTTATTTGGAACACGTGTGATTGTAAGTAATGAGCAAGGTGATGTTAAAAATGCTCAGTATTTTCACGTGAAAATGAATCAGCGCAATACCGCCGCAAATTTAGGATTAGAAGGTGCATTTAATACGGGATCGGTTCAGCATGTTGTTGGCTTAAGAGCAGATTACCTGCATAGAGATACAAAACAGCATGATGCTGCAAATTCAACTAAATTTGACACCAACTTGTACAATCCAAGTCAGTCAGGAGCTATGCCTGTTAATGCACCTGAAATGTTCAATCTTGCGGATAATACTTTCACTAGCTACTCTCTAACGGATCAAATTTCATTATTAGATGAAAAGTTGCAATTCATTTTGGGTTTACGTTATCAAGATGTGGACGTAAAGAATCCATTTAAAAATACTGAATACAAGTCCGATAAAGTTTCTCCAAGCTTAGGCGTTGTAGTTAAACCTTGGGGTGAAGATATTTCTTTATATGCAAGTTATGTCGAAGGTCTTTCTCAAGGCAGTACAGTTAACAGCACTATTGATGCAAATAATGGTAAAACTTTTGCACCTTTCGAAACTAAACAATATGAAGTTGGCGCCAAATATCAACATGGTTCATGGCTACACACTTTAGCCGCTTATCAAATTGAGAAGCCAAGTACACTAACTTCTCCATATTCTGATCCAAGTAATTCAACCATCACTCAGATTACAACTGATGGCGCTGAAACAAAATCGAAAGGCGTGGAATATGGCTTCTCAGGTAATGTGACAGATGACGTGATTATTTGGGGTAACCTTGCCTATATTGATGTTAAATATACCAAAAATACGACGGCAAATATTGTTGGTAAAACAGTTGAAGGGCAGCCTGAGTTTACAGCGGGTCTGGGTGTTGAATATAAACTTCCTGTGGATGGTTTAAGTATCAATGCACGTGGTAATTATGTTGATAATCAATATCTAAATAATACCAATACCCTAGAGTTGCCAGACTATGCCTTGCTTGATGTCGGCGCAAAATACAAAACCAATATTGGCGGTGTAGACACGACTTTCCGTGCCAATGTGGACAATGTGACCAATGAAAAATATTGGGCTGGTGTATTTAACAGCGGATACACAACTATTGGTTCAGGCCGTACCTATAAGCTTGGCGTAAGTTTCGACTTCTAATTTAGACCTTTAGCATTCATCAAAACTGTAGTGAGACAGCCACCCCAAAAGGCTGTCTCATTTCTATATCAGCGAATGCTGTTTTGACATCATTAGATATCTCGATTGGGATAATTATCCGTGAAAATCTTTGCTATCACTCTTTGTTTGATCGGTTGCTTGCTTTTTTATTTTAGTCATCGTCATCAAAACTTATTCAAGCAGACGCTGAGCAAGCGCTATTCTTATGTGGGAATCTGCTTCATCGTTATTTCCCTGCTTGTACTGTTTCTGTCTGTTCCTAAACTGGTTGCCGTATATATGTGGCTCATGACTATGCTCGTGGCATGGACATTCATTCCTTTTGTTGTTTTATTTAAGAAAAATATTCCAGATGAAAAAGCAAATTCAACACGAAATTCAGCCTGACTGGTGGTCGAAAAGCTTTGCTGGCTGGATTTTAGGCTTAAGTCTATCAGTTGCGCTTGCCTCTTTTATCACCATGTGGGGAGTGAATCATTTAGATAAATCCTTAGCGCCACAAGTAGGCATGTGGTCTGTGCCTTGGCTGTATTTGCCTTTGGTTTTTATTGCATATTTTATTCCCAAAGGCTGGCAAGCAGTTTTGATCTATAGCGTATTCAATTGTATTGCTTATGGCATTTTATTGGGCATTCGAGGGTAAGCATTGTGAAAGTCCGTACCGATATTATCCGTCATGCCAAAGAGCTACATACTTGGGTTGGCATTACATCTGGCATTTTATTATTCATCTGCTTTTTTGCGGGTGGACTCAGCATGTTTCAACATGATCTGAGTAAATGGGCAACTCCGAGTCAACAAAGTTTAAGCTCAATTCCTAGTACACAATACAATGACTTAGTACAAAAAGTACAAGCGGAATATCCTGAAACACTGAAAAGTTTTCAGTTAAATTTGGATTCTAAAGAATTCCATTATGCCCCTATGCAGTGGAAAGCTCCCATCGAAAAAAAAGCTGAAGAGGGAGTTGATTTACATCAAAATGCAATGCTTGCCACGCTCAATAGCGAGGGTACTTTACACGTTGAACAAGAAAATTTGTCTAAATTGGGTTGGCTCATTGAGCAATTACATGAAACGGCAGGTATTCCTGGTTCATTAGGCCATCACACCTTGGGTGTGTATGTCATGGGCATTGTGTCGGTTTTATACTTTTTAGCCTTAATGACTGGTCTGATTGTATTATTGCCAACGCTAGTGAAAGACTATTTTGCTATTCGCGCAGGTAAAAATAAAAAGCGCTTTTGGTTAGATGCGCATAATGTCGTGGGTATTACCAGCTTACCTTTTCATATTTTAATTTGCGTTACAGTCATTTCATTTGCCTTCCATGATGTTATTTATGACGCAATTGGAGGCTTAGTATCCAAAGATAAACCTCTATCTGTACGCCCACCTGCGATGAAAGTGGTTGAGCCTGTCGAGCCTTTAAATGTAGAAAAAATCTTTGTGAATATTCAGCGCCAAGCTCCTGAGTATCAAATTAGTTCCATTAGTTTTAACAACTTGGATAAACCTGAAAAAGCCTCGGCACGTGTCAATTTATATAGCTCAGAGCAAATGCTACGCGGTGATCGCTTTGATGTGATGATGTTTAATCCATATCAAACCCAACCGTATAAAACCAATAATTTAAATACGCATGCAACACCGATGGATCAAGTCATCCGTTCGATGTTTAGTTTACATTTTGGTAATTATGGGGGGGATTTAACCCGTTGGCTGTATTTTGTTCTGGGTATCGGTGGTGCATTTTTATTTTATTCAGGCAATATTTTATGGATTGAATCGCGAATTAAACGGCAAAAAAATCCACAACTTGCACCTGTAGCACAGCGTAAAGATGTGCGGTTTATTGCAAATTTAAGCATTGGGACATGTTTGGGCTGTGTATTGGCTGTGGCTGTAAGTATGGCGGTTGGTCGATGGGGAAGTCTAGCCAATCTTGGCTTAGAAAGTATGAATCACGTGCTGGTATATAGTTATTATTTCATCTTTATCGTGTGTGTAATTTACAGCTTTATAGTTGGCGTCGCAAAAGCCTTACCTCAATTACTGTTGGGGATTGCCGTTGTACTTATCTTGCTTGCTCCAGTTAGCTTAGTCATTAGCCTGATTACGTCTACTCCTATGAATTTATGGTGGATTGATTTGATGGCATTGTTGTTTGCATTCGCATTTTTACGCTTTTATCAACAAGCCAAGGTGCGACAGCGCAATGCGGAGGCGGGCAGTATTTGGTCTAAAACCGCCTTATAGTGAAGTCACGCGCTTGCGGATTTGAACGTGAGCGCGAAATGTACAATTTGGAACTTTGTGTGTAACACTACGCAGATGTATTTTTTCATAATCCCTTTTCAGATTGCTTTTGATATTTATGCTTGTATATGCAATAGCATCAAATTGATTTGAAAGGGATTGTGTTGATAATTTAAGTGCTTATTTTCATGTGCCTGTGTATAGCACTTAATTTAAAATTTACCATGCTTTGGTTATTTGGTTATTTGGTTATTTGGTTATTTGGTTATTTGGTTATTTGGTTATTTGGTTTATGATTTAAAAATAGCCAGCTGAAATTGCTCAAACATTTGCTTAAATAATGCTTGGCTACTAGTATCAGCAAATTGATCATCAAAAAATACATGGTCTGTGCAAGTAATTAAGGCTAAAAAATAAGACAGTTTAGCCACTTGATGATGGCGCTTACACCAGCTTAAATACCCAGAAGCATCTTCAAATAAAATCCACCATTCTTGTGCAGGGTACGGCACGGCCTGATCGAACATTAAATTCAACAGATATTGATAATTACTGGCCCGTGTAGAATAGCTAAAAGTAGGGTAGTTCTGATCGACATTCAGCGCCTGAATCAAAGAATAAATTTGATCTGCTTCCTCAAGCTGCATCTTGACGATGCGGTACTGCGCTAGTCGTTTTAGATCTTTACTATGAATGGTTTTTAAACGCGATAAGTCCATGTTGTCTGCTAGATCAGCCAGCTTTACTTTGCAGGCTAAGGCATTTTGTTTGGTTCTTTGTACGGCCGTAAAGCGGTTTTCATGGGGCTGTTTCGTCACAGCAAGTAGTGCCTGTAAAATTTCTGGCTCAAAGCCCAAGTCAATTAAGTCAGCACTACGCACAGCAGTGTCTTCTAATAAGTCATGCATGATCGCGACAGTTTTGGCCTTTGTCCCTTCAACGTGGTGCATCACTCGCATGGGATGTTCAATGTAGGGTTGGCCAGCTTTATCGACTTGAGTCGCATGGTGTTGTTTTGCCAGTGCAATGGCGAGTTCTAAACTAGAAATTTCATCACCCCTCTAAATAAAATTTTAAAAAATGAGTCATTTATTTGAAATATGCTGATCAGTTGGTTTTTTTCTAAAATGCACTACGAAATAATATATTGTTGCTAGCAAGAGCTTGCTTTATATGCATATTTTAACAGGGTAGAAATGTTTTTATAGTGCTAAACGACATAGTTTGACGTTCCTGATGTTTGATTTTAAAAAGCTAGAAATATACCTATCACAGTTAGAATATTACTGAAAAGTCTTTTAATTTTAAATGCATTCATCGTCGCGTGGGATCTGTAAATTTGCATCGAGCTTTAGCTTTAAATACCAATGGCAATGTATCAGTTACTGATGAAATTCTTTTCCCGATTTTGGTCGGTAGATAAATTTCTAATTCATTTATTGATGAAAAATATAATTGTATAAAATACAAACAGATTTATATGACTGTTAGATTGAGCATATTTACAGAATAAGGTGTTGCTAAATGAATATGCATATATTGATTGCACATTAAATCAAGCTTTTGATATATAGGCAGAAAATATATAGAGCACCATAAACTCAATGCATATTAAGATGCATTAGAAAAATGATAACAGCTTGAACAATTTGAATATAAGTTTGATGTGAAGCTAAAGTTATTCAATCGTCAATCTAACGGAATATATTGACGATAGCTGTGGTTAAGAAATTGAGTGAAGCAAGAGAGCAGTTTTGTAAGAGTACTGAATGTTTGTAAAAAATGAATGCTGTACCTAAAAGTGGAATGAGCTTTGGGGGAAGCTCAGCAAAGATACAGCAATACAGTTCTGCTTTAGATTTCACGCCAGATGGTATTTTGATCTTTCATCGAAATCGTAAAGTTAAAATTAGAGTCATCACAAACCAATAGACCTTCAGGTGTATGCATCAGTACTTTAAGGACAGTACCTGATTCAAAGATCATGGGATTACAGTTTTCTTTTTTAAGCGTCACAGGCTTAAGCAATTCAATGATAAGGTTTTCCATATATATACCTCCCCGAGTGGTGTTGTATTTTTAATCAGCATAGCATAATTTTTATTATTTAACCATTTTTGTAAATATTGAGCGATAGTTCAATAAAATAAAAAATTCATAATAAGTTGGTCATGCTTTAATACATAAATGTGATCATCATTAAGGTATATTTTAAATAGTGATTTTATAAAATATTTCTTTGAATTGAATATTTGTCTCTAATTTTTTAGCCGGTTAAAATAATTTATGAGGGTTGATAAAATAATCAAATTTTTATCTTTTCGGTTGAGTTTATTTATACATTTTTTAAGAAAACAATGGCTTGAGCGTCAAAAAGAAAAGGTAAATTGAACTATGCTTAGAAAAAATATCACGTTTATGTTGAAATTGAGAGATGATCATCAGTATGAATACTTTATAGGCATACGTTGAGAATAAAATCCTACTGAGCTGAAAACAGACTTAAATTTTACAAACAAATCATCAAAATACTGAAATTATCATAATAAAAAATTGATTTAAGCTTTATGATCAGCCCCTATGCTAAGAGCAATAATAAAAGGAACTGTATTCGGTTATGTTTAAGTCTTTTTTTCCAAATCCAAAATGGTTTTTTGGATCGCTTATTCTGTGGTTTGTGATTAATTTATCCCTGTGGTACAGCGGTGGAGAAAGTTGGGGGAGCTATTTAGGCTTTGCTGAAGGTTATGCCACGGCCGAGCTTCCCATTGGTGTAAGTCGCTTTTGGTCGCCATCATTTTTATGGTTCTATTTATGGTTTTTTGTTGCCAGTGCACTGTTTGCATTGTTTTGGAAATGGAAATCCAATAACCCGTGGCAAGCATGGTCTGTATGGGGCTCGGCCTTCATTTTGTTTAACATCTGGTTTGGTGTGCAAGTGAGTGTTGTGGTAAATGCATGGTATAACCCATTTTATGACCTCATTCAAAAAATGCTCAGTAGCGGTGGAGGTGATGTTAATCAACTCTATACTGGTGTATTGACCTTTTTATATGTGGCGATGGTGTATGTCACCACTGCGGTCTTTAATATGTTCTTTGTGAGCCATTATGTGTTCCGCTGGCGTACAGCTATGAATGACTATTACACTGCGCATTGGGAACAGTTACGTCATATTGAAGGTGCATCACAGCGTATTCAGGAAGATACCATGCGCTTTGCCAAAACTATGGAAAGTTTAGGCGTGAGTTTGGTTGAAGCACTTATGACACTATTAGCCTTTTTGCCTGTGTTATTTAGTTTATCTTCGCATGTAAAGGCATTACCTATCGTTGGTGAAATCCCTCATGCTTTGGTATGGGCGGCGATCTCTTGGGCTGTATTGGGCACAGTCATTTTAATGTTGGTGGGGTATAAACTGCCTGGGCTGGAATTTAATAATCAGAAAGTGGAAGCTGCTTATCGTAAAGAATTGGTCTATGGCGAAGACTATGAAAACCGTGCTGATCCACAAACGCTTAAAGCGTTATTTAGCAAAGTCCGTTTTAATTATTTTAGACTGTATTTTCATTATGCCTATTTTAATTTAGTGCGTATTTGGTATATGCAACTGGATAATTTGTACGGTATTTTTGTACTGTTCCCAAGTATTGCAGCAGGTGCCATTACTTTAGGTTTAATGATGCAGATTGTTAACGTTTTTGGAAAAGTTCGAGAATCTTTCCAATACTTAATTGCTTCGTGGCCAACAATTATTGAGTTATTGTCCATTTATAAGCGTTTAAAAGCATTTGAATCGACACTGGATGAATAAACTCAACTGAATTTTAGCCTGCACTTTGCAGGCTTTTTTAGGATTGGCTAATTTGTATAGGCCTAAATAGTTTATAAAAATGACTGGTACAGCAGAAACGGCTAAGCAGGATAAGTGAAGTTTTATACGTTCTTCGACATTTTTATAGAAGCGTTAGCCAAGTCATTTTTAAACTAAAAAGCGTCAGTTGTATCGCTATTTTGAACTAAAAACACCACAGTGTTCATGTAATAATAACTTTAAAAACAATTGCTTATAATTGAATTTTCATATCGTTTCGTATAAATTTAGCTTTCCATCATCATTGAGTAGATGGCTGTGAAAGCTAGAGCTTTGGTATTGATTGGCAGTGCAACTTTGCTACTGCATGGCTGTGCAACGATGAATTCTTTGGGCACAGACCCGATAACGCGTTATACATCTGCAGAGCAATTGATTACAGAAAATCGTTTAAACGACCAAGACTATGTATATGCATGGGGGCGTGCCAATCAGCAGGCAGAGCCACAATCACTTATACCGCGCGCGCAGCTAGCGAAATACTGTCATGCCAAAGGTGGACATTTTACTTTATTGCATAAAAGTAATTTGGCTTATATTAAAAATAGTAAAACTAAAGCGAGCCTAGCTAGTGAGCCGAATGTGAAGCAGGCAATTGGTGCATATCAATGTAAACAAACCAATAGCTGGATTGTATCGATTGAACCTACGGCAGACATACGCTCAGCACAATATGCAGATGCACGCGCCATTCGTTTAAATGTACAACTGATGAGTGCCAATGAAGCTAAACAATTTTATAAAAATAGTGCTTCGAGTGTAGTAAATACTAAAAAATCGACATCAGTTGCATCCAAAGTATCACCTACAAAAGCATCATTAGCAAAAGAACAAAAAGACGTGATTGAAAAAAAAGAGTCACCTATAGCAGAACCTATGCAAGCTACACGCGTTGAAAGTTCGCAGCAACAGCAGATGAAGCTGTATGTTTCTGCGCGTCGTGATATTAATAGTGGTAAAAATTTAAACAATGCCTGTAATAATGCTCAATTGGCTTATAACTATGGCAAGCAACAAGGTACGGACGGCACGCGTATTTATACCGAGTCTGGCATGTTGGTAGCACGTTGTTTAACCAGTATTTCGAGTTATAACTCACGCTTCCCTAATGCCAAAGGGCAAGCGAAACGTGTATTACAAAACCTTGCCACAAATTATAACCATGCAGGTGCCAAGCACATGCTGAGTCAAATGTAAGTCTCTTAGTTTAAATATTTACAAGAGTAATAACAGCCTCGTTATGCCAATATGGTACAACTAGGCTGTTTTCGTTTTGGAGTAAGCACATGGCATTGGCGGTCAATCAACAAATTAAACGTTCGGGTTTCATCTATTCAGCTGTTATGGCATTCACCTTATTGGCTGGTGTGCAATCGGCTAACGCAGGGCCAACTGTGGACCAGCTTAGTCAGTGCTTAGTCAAGTCGACTACAGCAGCCGATAAAACAGCAGTATTGCAGTGGACCTTCGTGGCTTTGTCGGCACATCCTGAATTAAAAAAATTTAGTAACGTAAATGATGAGCAACGCACGCAGTTAGATAAAAACTTAGCGCAAACTTTGCAACGAATTTTAACTGAGCAATGTTCTACCCAAACGCAAGCCGTAATTAAAGCCGAAGGTTTTCAAGCTGTAGGAGAAAGTTTTCAGGAACTTGGTAGTATTACGGGTGAAGAAATTTTAAAAACGCCTGAAATAAAAGATCAGTTAAAAGGTGTAGTGCGTTATATCGATTTAAATAAAATCGTCACGACTTTTTTAACGCCTGAATTATTTAATAAATTGGGCGTAATTCGTTAAGTTCGATAGCTCAAAGCTGATTTGCTTGAATGCGTAATGAGCCACAGTATTTTGAAGTACATTTGAAATGCTGTGGCATTTAAATTTATATAAATGCTTTTAAGCTATAAATATTTAAAAAAAATTAAAAATCAGAGGGAATTGTGTTGAAGAAAATCATATTTTTGTTGCTATCTATTGTGGGTGCTAGCCAAATGGCACAGGCGAATGAGTCTAATTTAAGTAAGCAATTTAATGGCTGTATGGACAAAGCTGGTGGTGTGACAACGAGTATGGTTGAGTGCATAGTCGCAGAAACCAAATTGCAAGATGTCCGCTTGAATAAGGCTTATAAAAATTTGACGAATACTTTAGATACAACACGCAAAAAAGAGCTACAAAATACACAGCGCTTATGGATCAAGTATCGAGATGCAAACTGTAAGTTTTATTATGACCCTGATGGTGGTTCGATTGTACGGGTGACCAGTGCTGGCTGTTTCATGGATATGACAGCAGAACGGGCGGATGAGTTGGAGAATTTTTTAAAGTATTAGTTATTTGACCTCTCCCTAACCCTCACTTGCACTTCGTTTTAAAGCAGTGCTTTAAAACTCGCTCAGAAGAGGGAATATTCATTACAAAATTTATGACGGTATTAAGTTCGCAATGAAAGCGCCTTTTCCCTTTGGGATGAGTAACACTGTTACGCAAGGGGGGATGAGGGTTCTAGTCACGCATAAAAAAGACTTTGAAAGTTGGATACGTCCTAAGTGTTCGATCTTTATAATGATACGTAAATTTTAAATGAATATTTTTTGATATAAGTTATTGATCAATATGGATAGAGTGCATTTTAATGAGTTAAGTAATAGATTTAATGGTTTGTTCGATGAAAATTCAAAGTATTAGGCCAATAGCTTGTAGTGGTTGTTTTGAAAATTTTGGCCTTAGATTAGAAGCAGAAAAAATTGGTTTTTATTCAAAAAATATTTGTTCCTCATGTGGCTCAAAAGAATATCGAAAATTCAATGATATTTTGTTAGAGAGACTCGCATTTAATTTCTTTGTAAGGGGAACGATCCACAAAGTAGATTATGGTGCAGCTCCCTTAATTCAATTCAATCAATATCAAACTACAGGAGTGAAATTTGATAATGACTTAGATAAAGATATTAAGATATTTGAGCAAAAACTAGGAATAGGCTTTTTTGATTATGGTCCCCGTTTATGGATGGTGGGTGAAATAGAACCTCTTAAGCAAATGCAATTATTTAATGGAGAAGAGAAGGAGGTTTTCCAAAGAATTATTGAAGAATATCCGACAGTTTTTTTATCAGAGGAAGAAATTCTTTATAGAGTTCGAAAAAATCCAGAAGAAAATCCGACAATTACTGATTTTGATTCCCCACCGTTACAATATCTTGGTAATGGAAGATTAGATAATAAAGAAAATCCCATCTTTTATTGTTCAACTGATTTAGAACTGTGTTTGCATGAGTGTCGCGTTTCATCGGAAGATCAAATTTACGTTGGAATTTTTAAACCCTCTAAATTATTGAAGATGCTAGATTTAAGTGTAATTCTTGACGAGGACTGTACGGAGTTTGAAAGCTTAGACTTATCTGTTTTAATGTTATTTTTAGCAAGTCAACATGCTTATAAAATTTTGCAAAAGCTTTCAAGTTTTGTAAGAGAAAATGGTTTTGATGGGATTATTTATCCATCATATTTTAGTATGTTAAAAACGGGAAACATCCCGTTTGAGACAGTAATCGGTATAAGTAATAGACGAATTAAAGACTTTAAAACTTATGAGGCTCATAAAATCGTTCAAAGTATAGCTTTGTTTGGTTATCCATTACGTGATAATAAATTAGAAGTAATTAGCACTAATAAATTACACATTAATACGGTTAAGTACGATTTTACAATGGCTCCAATTTATTAAAAAAACCGCTCTAAAGCAGGTTTTCTTTTAAAGAAAGATCAGTTTAACCAATCAATTTCTTCATCAATTCATTTTCTTATATAGATAAAGCTTCTATGAAGCTTTATCTATATAAGAATCACTTGGTAATTGGTGTTCGGTGTTATCTATCTTGTCTATATTGTTAATAATTTTAAAAAATTTATCAGCTTCTTCTAGATTTAGTGTTTTATCCAAAAGTTGAACGCTTAAAATGATTGTAGATAATGCACCTAAACTTCTTAGAACAAGATGTAAACTATTGCCTACTTCTGTTCCGTATAAAACATAGATATATGACATCAAAGGGATGATTGAAAAATAATATAGATTTCTACGCTGCATTAATTTTTTGATAGTTGGTTTGAATACCCAGTTTTCCTCATCAATACTTATATACTTATGTCCGAAATGAAAAGCATCAATTACTTTTTGAAAGTCAGCTTTCCTATTCTCATGCAACTCAATAAAGTGATTAGCTAAGTTTGCATTGATAAACATTGATCGTGTAAGTGTATGTGTAGCTTTATCTCTAACTAGAAGTGGAATCGTAGAATCTCTATTCTTATAATAATTTTCAAAATATTCTTTATAGAAATTCAACTCATCTCGAAACTTTTTACGTTTTTGTTCACTAATCTCATGTAAAATTTTAGGTATAGAAAAAATTGCAACAATGATGGCAATAACTGAAGCAATCGGGTTGAGATATTCCATTTGTTATTATTCAAATAATTATGATTTCTTAGTATATAAAAAAGCCCCGATAAATCGAGGCTTTTTTAATCAAATTAATGGTTTAAATCAACCAATCAATTTCTTCATCAATTCATTCACTTGTGCAGGGTTAGCTTTACCTTTGGCTGCTTTCATCACTTGACCAACAAGACCGTTAAAAGCTTTCTCTTTACCAGATTTATATTCTTCAACCATCTTCTCGTTGGCAGCAAGTACGTCTTTAATAATCGCTTCAATTGCGCCTGTATCAGTTTCCTGTTTCAAGCCTTTTTCCGCAATAATTTCGTCTGCAGTTTTTCCTTCATCCCACATAAAGCCAAATACTTGCTTCGCAATCTTACCGTTAATGGTGTTGTCCACAATACGCGCGATCATGCCACCAAGTTTTTCAGCCGATACAGGAGAGTCATGAAGCTCTAAGCCCGCTTTGTTTAAAGCACCAGAGAATTCACCCATTACCCAGTTTGCAGACACTTTACCTTGTGCAGCACCGCCAGCAGCCTTTACGACTTCTTCATAGAACTCAGACATTTCACGAGTCAGTGTAAGCACGTGAGCATCGTACTCAGTCACACCAAAGTCCGCGACAAAACGAGCACGACGTGCAGCAGGAAGCTCAGGAAGGGCAGCACGTGCTGCTTCAATTTGCGCATCTGCAATGATTACAGGCAACAAGTCAGGGTCTGGGAAGTAGCGGTAATCGTTCGCTTCTTCTTTTGAACGCATAGAACGCGTTTCCATCTTCACAGGATCGAACAAACGTGTTTCTTGGTCAATTGTGCCGTCCCAATCCAAGATTTCCATTTGACGTTCAATTTCAACATTGATCGCTTGCTCAATGAAACGGAATGAGTTGAGGTTTTTCAATTCACAACGTGTACCAAAAGGCTGACCCGGACGACGTAGTGACACGTTACAGTCCGCACGGAATGAACCTTCTGCCATGTTACCGTCAGAAATGCCTAACCAACGCACCAAAGTGTGAATCGCTTTAATATAAGCAACCGCTTCTTCAACAGAACGCATATCGGGTTCAGATACGATTTCAAGTAAAGGCGTACCCGCACGGTTTAAGTCAATGCCTGACATACCTTCGAATTGGTCATGAATCGATTTACCCGCATCTTCCTCAAGGTGAGCACGTGTCACGCCAATGCGTTTAACTGTGCCATCTTCAAGTTGGATGTCGATATGACCCAAGCCCACAATCGGGTTGTCCATTTGGCTGATTTGGTAGCCTTTTGGAGAGTCAGGGTAGAAATAGTTTTTACGTGCAAACACAGATGCTTGGTCAATGTACGCATCAATACCCAAACCAAAGCGAATCGCAAGATCAACCACTTCTTTGTTCAATACTGGCAATACGCCCGGCATCGCCAAATCAACAAGGCTGGCTTGTGTATTTGGGTCTTGACCAAAAGTCGTTGAAGAACCTGAGAAAATTTTAGTGTTAGTGGCAAGTTGAGTGTGAATCTCAATACCAATCACCACTTCCCAACCATCAATCAGGTTAGATTTAGGTTTCGCAGCATTTTTAGCCATTATGCGTTCTCCTCAGCAATTGCAGCGCGTTTTGTATGCCAATCCGTTGCTTGTTGGTACTGATGCACCACAGACAACAATTGCGATTCTGACCAATAGTTACCAATCAGCTGTAAGCCAACAGGCAAGTTGTCTTTGTCAAAACCAACAGGCGCGTTAATTGCAGGTAAGCCTGCTAAGTTCACCGCGATGGTGTAGATGTCACCCAAGTACATTTCAACTGGAGACAGGTTTGCACCAATCTTGTATGCAGTTGTTGGTGCAGCAGGGGCAGCAATCACATCAACAGATTCAAATGCTTTTAAGAAATCTTGTTGAATTAAACGACGTACTTTTTGTGCTTTTACATAGTATGCATCGTAATAACCCGCAGAAAGTGCGTATGTACCAATCAAAATACGTTGCTGTACTTCTTTACCAAAACCTTCTGAACGTGAACGTTTGTACAAGTCCATTAAGTCCACAGGGTTTTCACAGCGGTAGCCATAACGCACGCCGTCAAAACGCTGTAAGTTTGAAGATGCTTCAGCAGGGGCAATCAAATAATAGGTTGGAACATAGGCATCGGTCATGCTGAGATCAATCTCAACCAAAATTGCGCCCATTTCTTCCAATTTTTTAAGTGATTCTTCAACGCGTGCTTTTACATCAGCATCTAAGCCAGCAACATTAAAGTACTGTTTAGGAATACCAATGCGTAAACCTTTTACAGATGTGCCGTTTAGGTTTGCAACATAGTTGTCTACGTCTTTTTCAACCGAAGTTGAGTCTTTTGCGTCATGACCCGCCATCACGTTCATGAGGTACGCACAGTCTTCAGCAGAGCGCGCCATTGGGCCGCCTTGGTCTAAAGATGATGCATAGGCAATCATACCAAAACGAGATACACGGCCGTATGTTGGTTTAAGACCAGTCAAACCACAGAACGATGCAGGTTGACGAATTGAACCACCTGTATCTGTACCTGTTGCAAATGGTGCAAGATCAGCGGCGACTGCTGCTGCCGAACCACCTGATGAACCACCTGGTACATGGCTTAAGTTCCATGGGTTAGCCGTGGCGCCGTAGTACGAGTTCTCAGAGGTAGAACCCATGGCGAATTCGTCCATGTTCACTTTACCTAGAGTCACTAAGCCCGCAGCTTTACCTTTCGCTACAACGGTTGCGTCGTAAGGAGAGATAAAATTGTCCAGTATTTTAGAACCAGCAGTGGTCTTAATACCTTGGGTACAAAAAATGTCTTTGTGCGCAATAGGTACACCCGTCAAAGCGGATGCAGTACCTGCTTTAATTGCAGCATCAGCAGCATCGGCTTGTGCAAGTGCTTGTTCCGCAGTCACCGTTACGTATGACTTCACTTGAGCATCGATTTTTTCAATGCGTTTTAAATAATGTTCAGTCAATTCGCGTGAAGAAAATTTAGCACCCGCCAAACCTTCAGACAATTCACGAATTGATAAGCGATGTAAATCTGTCATAAGAAATATTTCTTTACGTTTAATTTGAAACAATGGTGTGTTTGGTCGGAAATCACTCAATCACGCGTGGTACAAGATACAAGCCTTCTTGCACATTTGGTGCAACTGCTTGATATTCATCGCGATGATTGCTTTCTGATACCACGTCTTGACGTAATGGTTGCGGATTGTCAAATGGGCTCTTTAATGGTTCAACACCATCAGTATTGATACCTTTTAAGGTGTCCATCATGCCTAAGATTTTATTTAAACTTTGAGCATATTCAGCAGATTGCGTGTCATCTAGCGACAATCGAGCCAGATGGGCAATCGATGAAACTGTTTGTGCATTGAGATCTGCAGAATGCTGTGCATCCGTTGTAGACATAACATTACCTAATCAGTATTAAAAAAATTCAAAATATAGGGCCTTATAATAAGCGATTGACTTGTTCAAATCATCACATTTAGTTAAAGTTGCCACCTTGCGTCCATATAAAAGTTTAACTGAGAACGTCCCCGTGATTCTAAAACGACTAATTGGCTTGTTTTCGCCTGATCTAGCCATTGATTTAGGTACTGCAAATACACTTATTTATGCGCCAGGACGAGGCATTATATTAAATGAACCCACGGTTGTGGCTATTCGTCACAGTGGTTCACAAAAAATCGTTGCCGCAGTAGGTCTTGACGCGAAACAAATGCTAGGTCGTACACCAGCCAACATCTCTGCTATCCGTCCAATGAAAGACGGTGTGATTGCAGATTTTGAAGTGACAGAAACCATGCTGAACCAATTTATTGGCAAAGTGCATGAAAAACGTCTATTCCCACCAGCGCCACGTGTTGTGGTTTGTGTGCCGTGCAAATCGACTTTGGTTGAGCGTCGTGCGATTCGTGAAGCCGTGTATAACGCGGGTGCACGTGATGTACGTTTAATTGAAGAACCAATGGCAGCTGCAATTGGTGCGGGTATGCCTGTAGAGCAAGCATGTGGCTCTATGGTGGTTGATGTTGGTGGTGGTACAACTGAAATTGCGATTATTTCGCTACAAGGTTGTGTGTATGCAGATTCACTGCGTATTGGTGGTGATGTATTTGATGAGCAAATCATTAACTACGTGCGTAAAGCGCATGGTTGTGTGATTGGTGAAACCACTGCTGAAAATATTAAAAAAGAAGTGGGTATGGCATTGCCTGATGAAGGCCAAAAACCTCTTGAGATTGAAGTTCGTGGCCGTAACTTGGCAGAGGGTGTACCTCGTGCGATTACTGTAACTTCTGATGAAGTGACTCAAGCGATTTCTGACCCATTACAAAGCATTGTTTCAGCAGTAAAATCTGCTTTAGAGCAAACGCCACCTGAGTTGTCTTCAGACATCGCAGAGCGTGGTATTGTGCTGACAGGTGGTGGTGCATTGCTCCGTAACCTAGACAAACTTCTTGCTAAAGAAACGGGCTTGCCTGTGGTGGTTGCTGAAGATCCTCTAACTTGTGTCACTCGTGGTGGTGGAAAAGTTCTAGATTTCTTTGATAATCCAAATCATGACATGTTATTTGTAGGCTAAGAAAAGGACTGGGCGGGTGCAAACTCAACTGTTTTCTAGACAACCGCCATCTTTTCGCTCATTTATCATTGCGGTGGTTACGTGCTTGGTGGTGCTATTTTTTGATTGGCGCATGCCACACGTAATTCAACCGGCCAGAGACGTCTTGTACGCGGCATATAACCCCATTTATGCCATGGCAAGCTATCCAGTGTTATCGCGAGAATGGCTCAACCAGCAAACCAAATCAGAAGCACAACTGCGCCGTGAAAATACGGCTATGCAGGCAGAGTTATTGCAGGCACAGGTTCGCTTGCAAAAGCTTTCTGAACTTTCTGCAGAAAATACACGCTTGCGTGGTTTACTCGATACACCGCTTATTATTGATGGGCGTATGGAGATTGCAGAAGTCATTGGCACAGATGCTGATCCGCTACGCCATATTATTGTGATTAACCGCGGTTCAACCAGTCAACTTCGTGTGGGCCAAACCGTGCTTGATGATAAAGGTGTGATGGGGCAAATTATCAATGTCTATCCGCATAGTAGCCGTGTCATGTTGTTGTCCGATAAAGAACATTCTTTATCTGTACGTCTTGAGCATACGGGGATGCGTGCGATTGTCACAGGTACAGGCGATTTAGGCCATTTAAAAATGGAATATGTGCCAACCAGTGCCAACATCAAAGTCGGTGAAAAAGTGTATAGCTCAGGTTTGGGTGCACATTTTCCAGCAGGCTATTTGGTGGGGACAGTGTCCAAAGTGAGCCGTCATAATTCTGGCGAGTTTGCTAAAATTGATGTGATTCCAGCTGCACAATTGGCAGGTGGACATCACGTTGTGGTTTTATTTTCAGATTCTTTAGCGATGGAGCAACCGAATGCTGATCGCTAAACAAAGTCCAAAAGTACATCGCGATCCTTTAATGCCGATTATTTTTTCGGTCATTTTGGGGTCGATCTTGATGGTATATCCCTTATCTTATGAGATCACGGGTTGGCGACCGCTATTCATGTTGCTGATCATGCTGTTTTGGGTATTGTGTCAACCGACATGGTGTGGCATTTGGTTCGCTTTTGGCACAGGTTTATTTACAGATTTACTCTTAGATGCGCCCTTAGGCATGAATGCATTAAGTTTTGTATTTATCGCCTTTCTTTCGCGATTCTTAACCCGTGAACGCCGTATACTGACCTTTAGCAATTTATGGATTATTAGTGCTTTAGCTATTGTGGCGCACTTAACCATTGTTTGGCTTACGCAGGTCATGAGTGGTGTTCATTTTTCATTTGCACGCCATTGGCAACCCTTACTGACCAGTATCTTGTTTTGGCCTGTTATTTATTATTTCCTACGTAAATGGCGCATTTAGTTCTTGCCTCAAGCTCGCCACGGCGCCGTGAATTGCTAACACAGCTCGGGCTTGAGTTCGATATTTTTAGTCCAGACATCGACGAGTCGGTTCATGCAAATGAACATGTTGCAGACTATGTAGAACGTCTGTCACGTCAAAAAGCAGAAGCAGTACAAGCTCATTTTCCCGATGCCGTGATTATAGCCGCTGATACCAGCTTAGGGGTGGACGGTATTATTTTAGGCAAACCTTCGTCTAAGCAACATGCCTTTGAAATGTGGCAACAAATTTCTGGCCGAACGCATGATGTGTATTCTGGTGTTTGCGTGCGTACAAAAGATAAAAATTACAGTATAGTAGTGCGTACACAGGTTGAATTTCAAACACTTACTGTGCAAGATATGGAATCTTATTGGGCAACTGGTGAGCCCGTTGGTAAGGCGGGAGCCTACGCCATACAGGGAATAGCTGCGCGCTATATTCCCCGCATTGAAGGAAGTTATTCTAACGTTGTTGGCTTACCTTTACACGAGACAGTACAGTTATTAAAGACAGTTAAGGTACTAAATTAACTGCAATACAGAATTTTTATAATGTTTTGAGTCTTATTATGTCTGACGAATTGTTAATTAACGTCACACCGATGGAATGTCGTGTGGCTTTAATTGAAAACGGCACCGTCAATGAGCTATTTGTTGAACGTACTGTTAAACGTGGATTAGTGGGTAATATTTATAAAGGAAAAGTGGTGCGTGTACTTCCGGGTATGCAAGCGGCTTTTGTGGATATTGGATTATCACGTACGGCTTTTTTGCATATCAATGATATGGTTTGGCCACGTAATCAACCTACGCCCAATGTCTTTGAATTGCTACAGCCAGGGCAGATTCTGACGGTTCAAGTGATGAAAGATATGCTTGGAACCAAAGGCGCACGTTTAAGCACAGATTTATCTATCCCTTCACGTTATTTGGTGATGATGCCTTATGGAAGCCATACAGGTGTTTCACAGCGCATTGAGTCTGAACAAGAACGTGATCGCTTGCGTGGCATTATTGAGCGTATTCAAGCAGAACATAAGCTTCCGGGTTCTGTAATTGTTCGAACTGCAGCGGATGGCATTGAAGAAGCAGCCATCGCGCAGGATATGGCTTATTTAGCCAAGCTTTGGGAATACATTCAACGCAAGCAAAAAAGTATTGCAGTTCCATCGCTAATTTTTGAAGAACTTCCATTGCCTCAGCGCGTTATTCGTGACTTGGCAAATGAAAATACAGCAAAAATTCATGTCGACTCACGTGAAATTCACGGCAAATTAAAAGAATTTGTAGACGTTTTTGTACCAAATATGCGCGACAGCCTCATTCACTATCCGGGTGAGCGTCCAATTTTCGACTTGTACAATGTTGAAGAAGACATTCAAAAAGCTCTTCAAACGCGTGTGGCATTAAAGTCGGGTGGCTATCTGATGATAGACCAAACCGAAGCTATGACCACCATTGATGTGAATACAGGCTCTTATGTGGGCGGTCGTTCGCTAGAAGATACGGTGTTTAAAACCAATATGGAAGCCACTCAGGTGATTGCACGTCAATTACGACTGCGTAACTTAGGTGGCATCATTATTATTGATTTTATTGACATGCAAGAAGCACAGCACCGTGAACAGGTGATGAGCCAGTTTGAAAAAATGCTCGAACGTGATCATGCCAAAACCAAAATTACTCAAGTGTCCGAACTGGGTTTAGTGGAAATGACGCGTAAACGTACACGCGAGTCACTGGAGCACTTGCTTTGTGAATCATGCCCAACCTGTCAGGGGCGTGGTTATGTGAAAACTGCAGAAACAGTATGTTATGAAATATTTCGAGAAATTTTAAGATATGCACGTGCTTTTGAGTCACAAGGTGGCTTTACTGTCGTTGCACATCCGTCTGTGATTGACCGATTGTTAACAGCCGAAGCCCCCGCAGTGGCTGATTTAGAGCACTTTATTAGCCGTGTGATCAAGTTTCAGGTGGAAAATCTGTATACGCAAGAGCAATACGATATCATTCTGAGTTGAAATTGTAACAGAATATCGTTAAACACTTGTTACATCTGAAATTTTACTTTTAATCTCAGATTTACAATACTAGTCACATCGAATAGCCAAAGCCATTTCTCAAATGAGAGAGGGGAAATGGTTTAGCAAAGTGAGGTGTGTGATGGGTGTAAGTAAAGCAGTGATTGAAACCGGCTTAAAACATGTACTAGATGCAAAAAATATGCATACGGCTTATATCTTAGATGAGCGTGGTAATGAAGTACAAATTACAGCATCTATGATTCGTTCTGCTTGTCATGAATTATTAAAACAGTGTAGACACATTAAAAAATAAGGGGCCAAAAGAGCCCCTTATTTTTTACCTATTTAATGCGATTCAACCCTCAGAGTGAAGGTTGAGTTTATTTTTTGGCTTTAACTTCTTTACTTAATCAAAGCCATTTCATTCAACCGACTGTATTAAGTAACTAGATTTAAATAACTAGAGTTTGGTGCGATCAGAGTTCAGAATCTAACTGACCGCTTGCAACTTTGGGTGATTGGCATTCACAATCGCTTCAAAGGTCTGAATCTCATCTTCCAAATGCGTTAGCAAATTCTGCATTTTCGGTAGTGCATTACGGCAAGCTGTTAAACCTACTTCCAATTTATCCATATAACTGGTCATGGTAATGTTAAGCGCTTGGCCATCCAAAATAATAGAAGCTGGATATAAGGCTTCTAAGCGTGCACCATTCCAATACAAAGGCTCTTGAGGACCTGGTACATTTGAAATAACAAGGTTAAAAGCCTGACGTTTTGGCATAAGGCCAGACGCAATATTTAAACCAGCAGCACCGTAAATAAACGCACTATAGTTTAAAATTTGATTGGCATTCATGCGTTTAAAACGCTGTTTTGCATTTAACACACTACGACGCACAATTTTTAAACGCTCTAACGGATCTTCTTTATGCGTACCCAAATTTGCTAAAATCATCGTGATACGATTCGATGTTTCTGAGTCATCATCACGGACAGAAGCAGGAACCATCGCAATCAGAGGTTTTTTCGGAAGTGCATTTTGATGAATCAAATATTCACGTAGTGCACCTGAACAAATGGCCAGTACTATATCGTTAATGGTTACGCCCAATGCATCAGAAATATGGCGCAAACGCGAGAATTCAAATGACTGTGCAGCAAAGCGACGAGAAGAGCTAACACGCTGGTTTAAAATCGAGCTTGGTGCTTGGAAGCTGGATACATAATCTGGATTACGCCCCATGTCTTTCATAATAGTTTGAGACAATTCATAAGCAACGCGTGGTGTTGCTTGCAACTGGCTTTTTAAGCCTTCTAAGATGCTTTTTGCACGGCTGACTTTGGGTTGCTTCAGACGTTTTGCACGCGGGCCTTCTACACACCATGGCGGTACAATGCTTTTGGTTTTTGGATCATGCGCAAGGGATTTTTGTACCAGACGCATACCTGCAATACCATCGACCATTGCATGATGGATTTTAAAATACATGGCAAATCGGTTACCTTCAATTCCTTCAATAATATGACAGGTCCATAAAGGCTTAGCACGATCAATCAGGGCGCTATGTTCTTGTGAAATATAAGTGAGTAATTCACGAATTCGGCCTGGTTGCGGTAAAGCGATATGACGGAAATGATGGTCTAAGTCAAACTCTTCGTCTTCATCCCAAAAGAAGCCATTGAGTTTGTTATTAAAAGGTGGAATAGGAATCGACTTAGAATTGCGGATATCTGAAACTAAATCTTGAATAAATGATGCAGCAGCATTGTCTGGAATTTGAAATAAAAATAGACCGCCCACGTGCATGGGTTGTTGCCGTTTTTCCAAAGATAGAAAAATAAAGTCAATTGGGTGTAATGGACGCATAGGGGTGATTGCCTCATTGCAATATCTATGGGAGCTCTTGTCTGAGCTACCTTGTTAGAATTATATGATTTCTTATTCAGTATAACGGGTTTAGCTTAAAAAAAAATGAAATTCTATGCATTTATGCGGTGAAAAAAACCACTGTATATACAGTGGTTTTTATGGATTTATTTTTTCATATTACCAGCATGCAATCCACATTCTTTATGCGTTGCATCTTCCCACCACCAACGACCTTCACGTTCGTGCTGATTTGGAAGTACTGGGCGAGTGCAAGGCTCACAGCCAATGGAGATAAAGCCACGTTCATGCAGTGGGTTATATGGAATTTCCATCAGGCGGATATAGTTCCAAACATCTGCGCTAGACCAGTTAGCTAATGGATTATATTTAATCAATTGTTTGCCTGGGCCTGAAAATCCTGCGTCGGCTTGAACCACTGGAATTTCATTACGTGTACCTGGGCTTTGGTCTTTACGCTGACCTGTGATCCAGCCATCCAATGTTGCTAATTTTTTACGTAGCGGCTGTACTTTACGGATACCACAGCATTCTTTGTGGTCGTCTTGATAAAAACTAAAAAAACCTTTTTCAGACACAAGCTTTTGTACGGTTTCAGATTCTGGGAAGCAGATTTCAATATCAATTTTATAGTGTTTGCGCACGGTGTCTAAAAACTGATAGGTCTCTGGATGTAAGCGACCTGTATCTAGGCTAAAGACACGAAAAGGAATACCTAGATTAGATGCAAGATCGATAAGAACAACATCTTCTGCACCAGAAAAAGAAATTGCAACTTCGCCTTGTTGGCTCAGTGCAAGTTTCATAATTTCAGACGGAGATTTGTCTGCATATTCAGATGCTAGTGCATCTACAAGATCAATACTTGGGATTGTAGTCATGTGTGTCCTGGCAATAGGCTTGGAAACGGCAAACCTATATTAATTTATTTCACATCTATTTTAATAGAAATGCTAAAGATGACTTATTAATAAAAATTAGATTGATATGAAAAAAATAGAATTAATAAAGCTGAGCGATCATATATAAACATCGGCTATGATAGATACAACTTTTAATAACTTTTTACAACACTGACATTTGGGAGAACCCATGGAAATCGTATGTCTAGATCTTGAGGGCGTGTTAGTTCCAGAAATTTGGATTAACTTTGCAAAAAAAACAGGGATTAAGGAGCTTGAAGCGACTACACGTGATATCCCAGACTACGATGTGCTTATGACACAGCGTTTAAACATTCTTAAGCAACATGGTTTAGGTTTAAACGATATTCAAGCGGTTATTGCAGATATGGGGCCATTTGAAGGGGCAAAAGAGTTTGTTGAATGGGTACGCACACACTTTCAATTGATTATTCTTTCTGACACATTCTATGAGTTTGCTCATCCATTGATGAAACAATTGGGTTGGCCAACAATTTTCTGTCATAAATTAGAAACTGACGAAAATGGCATGATCACAGCGTATAAACTGCGCCAGCCAGATCAAAAACGTAAAGCAGTACAAGCTCTACATGGTTTAAACTTCCGTGTGATTGCAGCAGGTGACTCATATAATGATACAACCATGCTGGGCGAAGCAGATAAAGGCTTCTTGTTTGATGCACCTGCAAACGTAATCGCTGAATTCCCGCAGTTCCCACCGATTCATGGTTATGCTGCTTTAAAGCAAGCAATTCGTGAAGCATCGGTTCGTGATATTCCTGAGTAATTCTTTTTTGTTCACTTCTAGTTATGAGTGACAAATAAGAGAAGGGCGCCAATGGCGCCCTTTCTTGTTTAATCCAAATGCATAACTTAAATTAGAAGCGATAACCAATTTTCAGGCTATAGCCAATCGCATTGTTATCTTCAAAATTGGCAGCATAACGGTCATCGTATCCAAAGTCTGAGGCAACTTGAGATTTGGCATCACCTAACCAGAAGTATTTAACGCCAGCTTGAATAAATGACTGCGGTGTTGGGCTAAATTGGCCACCAAGACCAACCGACCAGTAGCCTTCAGTTGGACCTAGTGTAGATACTGGATTACCTGCGCCAGAATCCCAACCAACCATGACTGTGCCAGCCCATTGATCGTTAAATTTACGGCCTACACCTACGTTTGCAGAAATTTGATCTTTATCATAAGCGACAAGGTCAAAGCCTTTTGGAGATCCAGCTAATGCTTGAGTCAAACCAGAAGCTAGCTGTCCAAATTTATAAGGGCGAATTGCGAAATCTGACCAGTTAACCCAGCGAACTTGTGCAAAAGCTACTGTATTTGCCATGATACCCGTTTGGAAATCTAAGTTAACCGACTGCGGTGTCGATATTTTAGTTTCACCTTCTTCGTTATTGATTTTGTTGATGTTCGCTTGGTTTAAAACGGGCAACTGACCAGCGATGATGGTGTTTGTTACATAGCCTAATGTTTCATTAGCAGTGACTTTGTGATTGACTTTTGAACGGTAAGTCAAAGATGCTTTCAATGCAATTTCTGGAATTTGAAATGCTACACCGCCCAACCAGCCAACAGATGAATCTTCACCTATTTTGGCATCATAACCGTTGAATGGAGTTTTATTCGGACCAGTCGCCATTCCAGAACACATTACAGGACATAGAACGCCACCAAAAGGACCGTACGCTGCACCGCGTAAACTTACATTGCCTTTTACAGTTTGGTAAACTGGACCTGCGTAGATATTCCAATTTTCAGTTGGTTGAAAACCAAAAATGAAAGATAAATTTTGTGTTTGAACATCTACATTCGTGCCTTCACCACCCTTATAGAAAGCACCTGCATCTTTAAGAGCCGCCTGTCCAGTACCAGTTTCTGCAAATGATTTATCTTGGGTTGAATATGTTGCTTTTGCGCCAAAGGGTTGATCGTAAATCAAGCCGAATGAGAGGTTGTCTGTCATTTGAACTTTTAAAGCAGCGTTATAGAATTGATAGCTGTCAGCCATATCACTTAGATTACTGCCATCAAGTCCTTTGCCTTGGATTGTCGCATTAGGCGGTACCCAGCCTTCTCTCATTTTTCCTGAAACGTCAGCATCTAATACCGAAATACCTGCCTCAAAATAATTCCCTGGCTGTAAAAATGCTTGAATAGATTGGCCTGAACGATCCAATGCTGCTGCAAAAACGCTTGATGCTGGCAGACTTGCTAAAATTATCGCACTCGTTAATTTTTTTAAATTCATTTTACTATCCTAGTATAAATAAATGCTTCATTGCTTTAAAAAATATGAGAAATCATTTTAATTTTACTCATATCTTATAGGCGAAAAATACCATAAATATAAAAAGAGTAAAGACTCTAAATTTAATGTTTGGTCAAAAGATAGATTTTTATATAGGTGTTTTTGATGTTTTTACTCTAAAAAATACAACTAACATTATGAAAATACATAATATATTTTTAATCGTGAACGCTAGAGTTTATTCAATAAAAAATACCATTTTAGTGCAGATATAAAAAAATAATATGTGAAACATGTCTCATTTATGTTTTAGTAAAAAGGTGTAATGCATTTTATTTTTAGCGTATTAGTAAACTTAAAACTTTATAAGCTAGTGGTTTTTTAGAGGCCTTTATGACCTCTAAAATGAGGCATTCGAAGGGATAGAGAGGAGAGTAAGCGTATTCAATTTACTTCTGCAACGATGAATTATAATAGATTAAATAACTTAATAAGAATAAACTTTTATTAAGTTGTTTTAATAGAATAGGCTGGCTTAAATATAGATTTAAAATAAATTTTACTTATGAATGGTACGTCATGATGTTGAATAGATAGTGATAGGCTGAATTATTTAAAAATTTCATCTTTTAATATGCATACATATATCTTTACTTACTTTAGTTAAATTAAAATATCAATAATTACCTAAAATAAGATGTGAATTTAATTATTTAGTATTTCTAATTTTAAATATACAAAAAAGAAAAGCCCAAACACTAAGATTGGGCTTTCTATGACTCAGTAATGAATTAGAAGCGGTAACCGATTTTCATACCATAACCAATCGCCGTATTATCTTTAAAGTCTGCGACTTGTGTACCACCAGTTTGTGCAACAGCATCACCTAACCAGAAGTATTTAACACCAGCTTGAATAAAATAGTTTTCAGCTGGGCTGTATTGACCACCTAAACCAATACTCCAATAACCTTCTGTTGGACCAAGTGTGGTCACAGGGTTGCCCGCACCAGAATCCCAACCAATAGCGGCTGTACCTGCCCATTTATCGTTAAATTTACGAGAAACACCAGCCGTAATCGAATATTGATCGTCTGAATAATCAATGAGGTTTTGAGCTTTACCTTTTGCAAGTTCAGTTGCTTGAGCAAGAAGCTGAGGCTTCACTGCAAACTGACTCCAATGTACCCAACGAAGATTGGCAAATACTAAAGTATTGGCTGCAACACCTGTCTGTAAATCAATATTGACCGATTGTGGTGTTGTTGCATCTACCGTGCTTTCTCTATAGCCCATTGTGGCTAAAAGTGGTTTAGCTGGACTGAGTGGGTGTCCTGTTGTTGGTAGTGAGGCACCAAGTTTTGCTAAGTCCGAGCTCTCAATGGCTTTCGCGTCATGTTTAATTTCAGAGCGATATGTTACAGATGCTTTTAAAGCGATTTCAGGGATTTGATAAGCAAAACCAGCTAACCAACCGTATGCTTGTTCTTCTTCAACTTTAATGTTGTAGCCACTCAGTAGGCTATAAGCTGCACCACGTAATTTAATATCAGCTTTTACTGTTTGCCATACTGGACCTGCATAAATATTCCAATTTTCTGTTGGTTGGTAACCAATCAATGCAGTCAAATTATTCGTGCGAACTTTAACACCAGTACTTTCCGTACCATTATCAAATGTACCTGTATTGATGCCATAAGTTGCATCTGCACCAAACGGTTGATCATAGATTAAGCCTAAAGATATTTTCTCTGAAGCTTGAACTTTTACGGCCGCCGCAGGGAAGTAATAGTCATCTCCCATATCGCTTAATGGCTTATTATCAACACGTGATGTTCCTTCTACAGTAGGATCAAGCACTGAAAAAGATGCTTCGGCATAATTTCCTGGCTGTAAAAACGCAGAAATTGATTGTCCAGAGCGATCTAAACCAGCAGCAAATATAGATGCTGTTGGTAAAGCGGTAAGTAAAATAGCTAAGCTAAGACGATTTAGTTTCATACATTTCCCTGTTTGTAACTTTTCATAGAAGTTCAATGAGGGAAAAGTAACACATTAAAAAAATGAGTAAATACTCAGCTTTGCTCTAAAAATGAACTTATGCATGCATAGAAAAGGCTTGTCTAGAGTAAAAATACTATTTACGTAAACTTATCTAAATGATTTTGAATAAAAAATAGAGTATTTATTTTAATTTGAAAGGCTTGAAAAGAGGGGGAAACTGTTTGTTTATAGTTTGGTCAATTAGATATTAAATGACTGCAGCGGACTGCAGTCATTTAAGAAATCGGTTGAATTAGAAGCGGTAACCCATTTTTAGACCGTATGCCCAAGCATTGTTGTCTTCAAATTTGGCAACTTGTGCTTTTTCAGCATTTCCTGGAATTGAGTAAGCGCCTGAACGCGCAGTCGCATCACCTAACCAGAAGTATTTTACACCACCTGCAATAAAGTAATTGGGCGCAGGGCTGAACTGTAATCCTAAACCAATATTCCAATAACCTTCTGTTGGGCCAAGTGTAGATACAGGATTGCCTGCACCAGTGTCATAACCTACAGACACGTTACCAGCCCACTGTTCATTGACTTTACGGCCAACACCTACAGTTGCACTATATTGATCGTCTGAGTAATCAACTAAGTTGAAGCCTTTAGTATAAAGATTATTTGTAGCTTGGGCAGAAGCTAGTTTAGATGCTGTGTCAAATTTGTAAGGGCGAATTGAAAAGTCTTTCCAATTAACCCAGCGGACATTAGCAAATGCAACTGTATCAGCCATGATACCAGTTTGGAAATCTAAGTTTACTGATTGCGGTGTTGTAATGTTAGTGTTGCCATTTGGCGTTAGATTTAAAGCCGCAAATGAAGAAGTTGCTGCAAAAGTTTCATCACTTGCTGATTTGTGATCAACTTCAGAGCGGTAAGTAACAGAAGCTTTTAACGCGATGTCTGGAATTTGGTAAGCAGCACCTGCTAACCAACCTACAGCACCATCTTCTTTCATCACAGCATTATATGCACCAAATGCTGTTTTTCCATTATAGGCAAGACCACGTAGCTGAAGGTGACCTTTTACAGTTTGATAAACAGGACCTGCATAAAAGTTAAAGTTTTCATTTGGTTGGAAACCAAAAATCATTGAAATATTTTGAGTTTTTACATCTACTGTCGTTGATTCACCATTGCCACCATGGAATAAACCTTCACCTGTTGCTGATAAAGGTGCATCTGTTGTAGCGTAAGTCGCTGAAGCGCCGAAGGGTTGGTCGTAAATTAAACCAAAAGAAACATTATCAGTTAACTGTAATTTAAGCGCTGCATTCGGGAAATAATAATCATCAGCCATATCTGCAATGCCAGAACCGTTGGCAAGTGCTTTGCCTGAAACAGTTGGATCAAGTACAGAAATACCTGCTTCGAAATAGTTGCCAGGTTGTAAAAAAGCTGAGATTGATTGGCCAGAACGGTCTAATGCTGCTGCAAATGCGCCCGCAGTTGGTAATGTTGCAAGTAATACTGCTGTTGATAGCATTTTCAATTTCATTCTTCATCTTTCCTTGAGGTGAAAATTCGTTCGGTTACTGCATTTTTATAAGTGACGATTGTTATATTTTATGGAGGATTTTCCTGCTTTTATGTTGCCTGGCTGTTTACTCCATGTAACAAAAATAGCATAAATTAAATAAGAGTAAATGCTCTAGAAATAAAAAAATGAATAATTTATGATCTATTAGAGTTAATATTCTAAAATTTTAAAATACGGTTAAATTAAGCTGTTGTTATATAAAAAATAAAGATGAATTTTTGAAATTTAATTTTTATTTAATTGGTTGAAATATTAACTGTTTTTATTGTGTTGTATGTCACATAAATAAAGGCTCATGTTTTGTTAAGTGTTACATCTTTATTATGAGAAAAATAAATACAGTGATGACCTTAGCTAATTTTATTGAAAATTTAGTCCTCTAACGTTTGCTTTGAGCTGAAATAGATTGGACCTGAAGACATTGTACTGAGAACTGAAAAATAAGCACAATCGTGTACACATTTAGAAATGAATGCGAATTGATTTTGAGTTGTACTTGTTTTACTTGGCAAAAGTGTAATTTGAAGTGAAATTGCTTAATGATTATAAAAAGACAGGATGGTGCGCTCTGCGGGACTTGAACCCACGCCGGTCGCTTAGGAGGCAACTGCTCTATCCAGTTAAGCTAAGAGCGCAAGGCCGACTTAATTTACTCTAATTTGAGATAAAAAAAAAGTTATTGCCGAAACAATAACTTTTTATTTTAAATCAATGTTGTAATTTATACTTTTGATTTATTCAGTGATTTAAATAAACCAAACATGACAAGAATCCAAATAGGAATCATGTAAACAGATTCTTTAAATCCTTGAGTCCACATAATGTAAAGAATAGTTGCAATGAACAATAAAACCACAAAGTTACTTACTGGCGCCCAAAGTGCAGGGAATTTAGTTTTTTCACCTATTTTTTTCATGTGTTGCATAAATTTGAAATGAGTCAATGAAATCATTGCCCAGTTCAATACTAGCGCACCCACAACAATATAAATTAAGTGACCTAAGGCATCTTCTGGTACGAAGTAGTTTAAAAGTACGCAACCAAAAATGAGCAGTGCAGAGAACAATACCGCTGGAATTGGCACGCCTTGGCGGTTTACTTTTAAGAATACTTTTGGTGCATTTCCTTGTTGCGCTAAACCAAATAACATACGGCTATTGGCATACATACCACTGTTATATACAGAAAGCGCGGCAGTTAAAATAATAAAGTTTAGTAAATGTGCAGCCCAGTTAATGCCCAGTTGACTAAAAATCATTACGAATGGACTTTTATCCAGACCACCTAAATCTAATTGATTCCATGGCACTAAAGACAAAAGAATAGTTAATGAGCCTACATAGAAAATCAGAATTCGGAAAACGACTTGGTTGATCGCTTTAGGAATGGTTTTTTCTGGGTTTTCTGCTTCAGCTGCAGCCATCCCGATCAGCTCAATACCGCCAAAGGCAAACATTAAGAATGCCAGCATGTAGAAGAGGCCATCAAATCCATTCGGGAAGAAACCACCGTGACTCCATAAATTAGAGAACGATGCAGTAGAGCCAGCATCTGCTGTTATAAGCAGGTACAAGCCGAATAGAATCATCGAAACGACAGCAGTAACTTTGACAATCGAGAGCCAAAATTCAGATTCGCCATAAAATTTTACATTGCCGAGATTGACCAGAGTAATCACAATGAAAAAGAATAAAACTGAAGCCCATGCAGGAATATGAGGCCACCAATAGTTAATATATTTAGCGACAGCAGTAAGCTCAGTCATGGCAACTAGGACGTACAAAATCCAATAGTTCCAACCTGCTAAAAAGCCTGGAAATTTCCCCCAGTATTTGTTTGCAAAATGACTGAAAGATCCCGCAACAGGTTCATGAACAATCATTTCCCCGAGTTGGCGCATAATTAAAAATGCAATCAGGCCGCCAATGGCATAGCCTAAAATAATAGAAGGTCCTGCAGACTGAATGACTTGGGCTGAACCCAAGAATAGGCCTGTACCGATCGCTCCGCCCATCGCGATGAGCTGGATATGACGGTTCTTTAAGCCGCGTTGCAGTTGTGAAGATTCGTTATTCAAAGTACTCACCCGACAATGGAGTAAGTGAAAGATTGTAATGGATTGAAAAGAAATAGCCTAGTAGCTCAAAATATATAAAAAATATTTATCAATTGAATGAAAATTATTTAATATGAATTTTCATATTAAAAATATATGAATCAATATATTAATTTTATTTGTTTAGAAGCGATCATTAGAAATGTATAAGATTTGAAAATACAAATGCTGTTTTTTTATACTTAAGTCATGAGTTAGATAAAAGATTGACAAAAAAAGGTATGATTCTTAGTGCTCAAATAGCGCTATTTGACTTAGTACAATGATAACTATGAAGGACTGAATAAAAATGAGTTATGCACCGCAAATCCGTATTCCTGCAACTTATATGCGTGGTGGGACCAGTAAAGGTGTATTTTTTAAGCAAGATGACTTGCCAGAGGCTGCACAACACGCAGGATATATTCGAGATCAAATTCTATTACGTGTGATTGGCAGTCCAGATCCATACGCTAAACAAATTGATGGTATGGGCGGTGCAACTTCAAGTACCAGTAAAACGGTAATTTTATCTAAAAGTACACAACCAGATCATGATGTTGATTATTTATTCGGTCAGGTAGCTATTGATAAAGCTTTCGTCGATTGGAGTGGCAACTGCGGTAATTTAACTGCAGCTGTGGGGGCGTTTGCTATTTCAAATGGTTTGGTAGATAGCACACGTATTCCAAACGAGGGCATCTGTACAGTTCGGATTTGGCAGGCCAATATTCAAAAAACCATTATTGCGCATGTGCCTATGCTAAATGGTCAAGTACAAGAGTCTGGGGACTTTGAGCTTGATGGCGTGACTTTTCCAGCGGCGGAAGTGCAAATCGAATTTTTAGACCCAGCAGATGAGGGTGAAGACGGTGGCGCTATGTTTCCCACGGGTAATGTCGTAGATGAATTTGAAGTTCCAGAAATTGGTACTTTTGAAGCGACATTTATAAATGCAGGTATTCCGACGATTTTTATGAAAGCTGAAGCTCTGGGTTATATTGGCACTGAATTACAGGACGATATTAACGGTGATGCGGTCGCACTGGCTAAGTTTGAAAAAATCCGTGCGTATGGTGCCAAATTCATGGGCTTAATACAGGATGTATCAGAAGCAGCACAGCGTCAGCATACTCCTAAAATAGCTTTTGTTTCTGAGCCTAAAGCTTATGTGTCTTCGAGTGGTAAACAGCTTGAAACTGGTGACACAGATTTATTGGTTCGTGCTCTTTCGATGGGTAAATTGCACCATGCCATGATGGGAACAGCTGCTGTTGCAATTGGTACGGCAGCGGCTGTGCCAGGTACGTTGGTCAATTTGGCTGCTGGTGGTGGTGAGCGTGAGGCAGTACGTTTTGGTCATCCGTCAGGCACACTCCGTGTAGGTGCTCAGGCAGAGTTGGTTGAAGGCCAATGGATAGTTAAAAAAGCGGTAATGAGCCGTAGTGCTCGCGTACTTATGGAAGGTTGGGTTCGTATTCCTGCAGAAACCATCGCTGAAGTGTAAGCCATATTGTGCTATTGATATGTAAAAGCCTCTATATGCCATCATATAGAGGCTTTTTTAATGCATCGATGGCGTAATTTACCTACAGCTTGAATACACAAATTCTGTTCTTTGGTACAGAAAATGGGATGTAGAAGCGTATATTTTTAGCTCTCATGCTTTGAATGATTAAAATTGCTTTGCCCATTTATAGCCAAAGGACGATTTAGTCGAAAGAAATAGCAGGGCAGATAGAGAATAACGCCAGAAAGCAGTATGATGCAGGCAACCAGATGCAATGCTTTAGTGCGACTACGTGCTGAACAGCATTTTAAAATAAAAGCTTAATCAGGTAATCGAGGTGAATGTGTCAACCTTAACTGACATTTCTGTGCATGCACTGAGCGAAGCACAGCAGCGTATTCAGCAGGATTTGTTAACAGCCTTAGATGCTTTTGCAATTCCAGAACCCTTAAAAAGTGCAGTACACCATACAGTAATGCTGGGTGGTAAACGTGTACGCCCAGCGCTTTGTTATGCAACAGCTGCAATTCATCCTAATGCGAATGCTGCAGCGGTACGTCGTGCTGCCGTTGCAATTGAATTTATTCATTGCTATTCATTGGCACATGATGATTTGCCTTGCATGGACAATGACCTGTTACGTCGTGGTCAACCGACGTGCCATGTAGCTTATGGCGAAGATACCGCATTGTTAGCGGGGGATATTTTACAATCAATGGCTTATGAGATTTTAGGAAGTCGTTTGTTTGATCAAGGTACAGCAGTTGAAGCCAGTATTGTGTTAAAACAAATGCAAATTCTTGCAACCGCTTCATCTAAAATGGTGAATGGACAGGTGCTCGATTTACAGGCTGAAGGTAAGCATGTCGATCAAAAGGCTTTGGAAAATATTCATACCAATAAAACGGGTGCACTTATTTCGGCAGCAGTTTTGATGGCGGCAGTCACTATTTTTGAAGGTACAGATATCGCTATTCCAAAGTTACGTGAATTTGCCCAAGTCATTGGCTTAGCATTTCAAGTTCAGGACGATATTTTAGATATTACTTCAGACACCGCAATGTTAGGTAAAACTGCTGGTAAAGATCAGCAAGTGGATAAATCGACCTATCCAGCATTGATGGGACTTGAAGCAGCACAGGCTTATGCATTGGAACTACATCATCAAGCTATGAATGCCTTAGCGCATTTTGATGAATCACAAGTTGCAGAACTCACAAAAATTACTCAATTTTTACTGACACGAAAAGCTTAAGTCAGCGTATTTTAATTCAATACAGCTTGGCCTAAATGGCAATAAAAAAGAGGACATCATGTCCTCTTTTTTATTGCACTACTTAAATTAAAGCAAATGCTTAGACGCTATCTTTATACAATTGATCGGCTTTTTCAAAACGATCAGTTACATCTTTAGATGGTGCTTTGCCCATTAAGCTCACCACGACAATCACAATGAGTGAACAAATGAAGCCTGGCACAATTTCGTATAGGCCTGTATCGCCCCATACATTTTTCCACACAATGACCATAACGGCACCGACCACCATACCTGCAAGTGCACCATTTAAAGTCATGCGTTTCCAGAACAATGATAAAATAATCAGTGGCCCGAATGCCGCACCAAAACCTGCCCATGCGTATGCGACTAAGCCTAATACTTTAGATTCAGGGTTGCCCGCCATATAAATAGCCAATAGGGCAATCGCAAGTACCATCAAACGTCCAATCCAAACTAATTCTTTTTGAGAAGCATCTTTACGTAAGAATGCTTTATAAAAGTCTTCAGTTAAAGTACTTGAACATACCAATAGTTGACAACTTAATGTACTCATTACCGCGGCTAAAATAGCTGCTAATACAATTCCGGCAACCCAAGGATTGAACAGAATTTTAGTGAGTTCCATAAACACAGTTTCAGGGTTAGCATTTACTACTGCAGCCAATTCAGGATGCTGTTGGAAATAAGCAATACCGAAGAAACCAGCAGCAACTGCACCACCAAGGCATAAAATCATCCATGTCATACCAATACGGCGTGCATTTGGAATTGATTTTACAGAGTCTGCCGCCATAAAGCGCACAAGAATATGTGGTTGCCCAAAATAGCCTAAGCCCCAGGCTAATAACGAAATAATGGCAACAAAACTTAAATTGCCCCAGATGTCTGTTGCATGAGGTCGAGCAGCATCAAGTGCGATACTAATTTGGCTCAAGTCTGAGAATGATAAAATTACAACCAATGGCGTAAGCAAAAGGGCAAAAATCATCAGTCCAGCTTGAATGGTATCGGTCCAGCTCACAGCAAGGAAACCACCAATAAATACATAACTGATGGTTGCAACAGCGCTAATCCATAAGGCTGTGCTATAAGAAATACCAAACATGCTTTCAAATAATCGAGCACCTGCCACCATGCCTGAAGCACAGTAAATGGCGAAGAAAATTAAAATGACAAAGGCAGAGACAATACGCAAAATCTTCTTTTGGTCATTAAAGCGATTAGAGAAATAATCTGGCAAGGTGAGGGCATTGTGCTGAACTTCTGTATGTACACGTAAGCGACCAGCCACTAAAAGCCAGTTCAGCCAAGCACCAATAATGAGACCAATGGCAATCCACATTTCAGAAAGGCCAGAAAGATAAATTGCGCCTGGTAGACCCATGAGTAGCCAACCACTCATGTCCGATGCACCCGCAGATAGTGCTGTGACAAAACTGCCTAAACGACGGCCACCTAAAATATAATCTGAGAAATTGCTGGTCGCACGATAAGCCATAAGGCCAATCGCAATCATGGCGACAATATAAAAGAGAAACGTGATTAAGGTGGGGTCGAGGGAGCTCATACGATATCCGTTTTTGAGTTGCGCAGTGCTTGGGGGATGAAATACAAATAGGTAATTTCACAAATCAAAAAGCATTGAGTTGTGATGAACCCAGATAAATAATTTCAAAAATAATGTGAAATTTAACCATAAATTCACAAAACATACAGAAATTTATAGTCAGAAATAAAAATAGACAGCATGAAAGCTGTCTATTGGATTAAAAACATTCAAAGTTTTATTGGCCACGCCCCATGATGCCACGAATAGTACTCATGACGTCCGCAGGTAAAACAACGGTTTTGGCATTATTCGATTTCGCCATATCTTGCATGGCTTTCACGTATTGTTCACCCAATAAATAAGCCACAGGAATTTCTTTTTCACCCACAGCCGAAGTGACTAATTCAATGGCTGTTTGCGATGCTTGCGCCAAGACCACTTGAGCTTCTGCATCACGGCGTGAGGCTTCTAAACGGCCATCAGCCTCTAAAATAGCTGCTTGCTTTTCACCATCTGCTTTGGTCACAGTCGCACGACGTTGACGCTCAGCGGCTGCTTGTTCTTCCATCGCGGCTTGCATGGTATGTGATGGCTTAATATCTTGAATTTCAACTGTTTTAAGGGTAATGCCCCAATCTGCAATATCATCGGAGATACTGGCTTTTAAGCGAGCTTTAATATGATCACGTGAAGATAGTGCATCATCTAAATCCATTTCACCGACAATAGAACGAAGTGACGTTTGTACGAGGTTTTGAATTGCCCATGAATAATTTTCAATACCATAAACTGCATTCACTGGCGTTGTAATATTAATATAAGCCACGGCATTCATAACTAGAACAGCGTTATCTCGGGTAATCACTTCTTGAGAAGGAATATCCAATACGATGTCTTTGGTGGTGACTTTATAGGCAACTTCATCAATATAGGGAATAACAAAGTTAAGTCCCGGTTCAAGTACAGTATGGTATTTACCTAAACGCTGTACGATCCATTTATAGCCTTGAGGGACAATACGGACACCTTTAAAAATCGTAATGGCAACAAAGGCCAAAAAGGCTAAAACAACAATAGTAGCTCCGCTCATTCAAATACTCTCTTATTAGTTGTCGTTATAACTGTGCGCTTGCACGATCAAATCATTCCCCATAATGTCAATGACACGTACACGGTCACCGACTTGAACCTCAGAGTGAGATCGGCATATCCATTCAGCATTGCCCAATACAGGAATTGGAAAGCGTACTTTGATTTGTCCTAATTCAAGATTGGTTTGAATGACCATGCCAACTTGACCAACGGTTGCTTCACGAGAAAGCCCAGCTTTGGTTTTGTCTTTTGATAGCGGTTTAATAAATTTAAACCATGCAATGGTACAAATGATGGAGAGAATGATCCAAGTGACCAGTTGAGTTGTGGTGCTCAACATTGGAAAAAGAAAATATAAAATTCCCACCATGATGGCGCCAATACCAAACCAAAGGGCGGCGAAAGCTGGCAGGATTAATTCTGAAATGATCAGTAGAAAGCCTAAAACAAACCAGTGCCAAGGTTCTAAAACAAATTCCATACCGCTACTCGTGTCGTTGTCAAAGATCGTGGGTGTGTATTCATATCAATGTAGCAGATGAATAAGTTTTTGAGTATGAATAAAATTTATTTTTGTATTTCTATAGCGTGATTAGATTTTGAACTTTGCTACATATTATGCAGGCTTATTGTATGTGGCGTGAGGGCTATACCACAGAAGCAGATGTATGAAATCAGCTCTGTGGTTATAGTTTAACGCTTAGATTTTAGCCACGGGCGCAGGTTTCAGGGCTGCAGGTGAAGCTTTAAAATCGCTAATCAATTTTTGAATTGATCGAATTTTTAATTGTGTGGCTTTTTCACCCTCCAAAATAGTTTCGTTGCTGGCTTTTAAGTCCAAAGTTCCAATGTGACCGACTTTAGGCTGAATCACAATATTGGCCTGTTGAAGTTCTTCATTAATACTTTGCTGTCCCATAATGTTAATGGTTTGATCCAGCACACCAAACATATTCATGGCTTTACTGCCATCAGGACGAGCTGAAATATCCACTGCAATGACAATATCGGCTCCCATATTTTTTGCAGTTTTGACTGGAATAGGGCTAACCAAACCGCCATCAACATATTTTTGTCCGCCAATGAGGGCAGGTACAAATACATTTGGAATACTACATGAGGCACGGACAGCTTGACCTGCATTGCCTTTAATAAACTCAGCTTTACGGCCAGTATCTAAACGTGTAGCAACGGCCGCAAAGCGAATAGGGAATTGTTCAATTGGTTTATTGGCCACGTTTTTGTTCACGTAGTCTTGTAGCTTTTGACCCAATAAGAAGCCTTGGCGGTTGAGCGTCAGGTCACGAATATCAGATTCTTTAAAGCCAAGTGCAATTTGTTGTAATTGATATGGGCTTTTGCCACTGGCATAGAGGCTACCCACAAAGCTACCTGCACTGGTACCTGTTACGATTTTGGGTTTAATGCCATGGGATTCGAGTACTTTAAGTACCCCAATATGCGCAAAACCTTTGGCACCGCCACCACCTAGAGCAACAGCAATCACTGGCTCACGTGCTTTGAGTGGTGTAGTTTGAACGGGTGTTTGTGTGGCTTTGTCACAGCCAGCGAAACTAAGCGCTAAAACGCTCAGTAGGGAATATTTTAGTAGTTTCATTATATGGAACAATCAAGGAAAGTTTAGCAAAGTCGCATCAGTATCGAGCTGTTTGATATCTCATCAAAAAATACGGCATTTTGCTAGGGCTTTTTCCAATGCTTTTGTAACGGTTTGGCTAACCAGTCTGGATTTTTAGGTGAAAAATGGCCTTCGTAGCATTGCAAAATTTCAGCTAAATCATGCTCAAAATCGCCTGTGGTATGAAAAGCACCTAAGCATCGGATGGCTTTGTTTTCATAATCAAAGGCAAACATCACTATAGGAATCTGTGCTTCATGCGCGATGTAATAAAAGCCACTACGGATTTTATCTGCACACTTTCTGGTGCCTTCAGGCGCCATAGCGATCCAAATTTTTTCTTGTGCTTGAATAATCTCAACAATTTGTTGGGTGAGCCCACTGGCCTGTTGACGTTCCACTGGAATCACACCAATCCAGTCTAAAAGCGGTTTAAGAGGTGTTTTGAATAAAGTGTTTTTACCAAACACCGTGACCCGAATTCCTAAACCCAGTAAAGCTAAAAAGGCATACCATGCATCAAGATTTGAGGTATGCGGGGAAACAATGGCCATGGCTTTGGGAAAGTTGGGAAACTCTCCTGTAAAGCGCCAGCCTTGTGCCAAAAACAAGCGTTTAAAGACAGATTGACTCCATGCAGTACCGCGTGAGGGCACACGATAAGGTAAATGAGGAAAGTCTTGGGTCATACAAGTCATGCACTTTTGCTTCGTGATCAGGTTAATATAGGCGCTGTAAATAAGAACTGCATTGGCAAAAATGAGCAGTTCAACCTCATGTAAAACAACCACATTGGCCAATGAAATAAGGGAGGATTCGATGCTTCAAATGCGGAACATTTATGTACTGTTGTTTTCTCTCTATTGGGCTCAAGGTTTACCTGTTGGGTTTATGACCCATGCATTGCCTGTAATACTCCGTGCTCAGGGTGTGTCCTTGGCGCATATCGGGGGCTTTGGCCTATTAATGTTGCCTTGGTCGATTAAGGTGTTTTGGGCACCTTGGATTGATCGAATTGGGCATCGGCGTCATGGGCATTATCGCTCATGGATTTTACCTTTGCAGGGCATGAGCATTGCTATTTTAATCCTACTATCATTTATGCCTATACAGGCTTTGAATCAGCCTTTATACCTCATGGCGCTATTTGTGGCTCTCCTGAGTATGAATATGGTGGGTGCTACGCAAGATGTGGCAACAGATGGTTTGGCGGTGAGTTTGCTGAAATCAGAGCAACAGCACTGGGGCAATATGTTTCAAGTGGTTGGTTCGCGTTTGGGTTTTATTGTAGGTGGTGGCGCCATACTGTGGGCTTTAGATTGGTTTGATTGGCAAAGCACCTTTTTAGCTTTGGCCTTCTTGGTTTTTTTAAATAGTTTACCCATTTTATTTTATAAAGAGCCTGTACGTCAGCTTGGTTCTTCCTCTACACAAAAAGGTTTTTACTGGCAGTCTGTGCGTGGTTATTTAACTTATTTTGTAACTCAGCCACACATGTGGTGGTGGCTGATGGTGTTACTGAGTTTTAAAATAGCAGATGGTTTAGCAGGACCATTACTCAAACCTTTAATGGTCGATATGGGTTTAAGTTATAGCCAAATTGGCATTTATGTCACCATGCTAGGAGCGATGGCGGCTCTCATTGGGGCAGGGATAGCAGGCTATATACTCAAATATGTGGGGCGTTTTCATGCTTTATGGGTATTTTCAGCACTTAAAGTATTGAGTTTGGGTGCTTATGCATGGCTGGCATGGCAGTACCAATCTCAGGTGCAGGTTCATCCTTGGGTGATTTATACCATTAATGCTGTAGAAGATATGCTTGCGTCCATGCTGTTGGTTGTGATGCTTACCCTGGTGATGCAATATAGCCGTAAAAGTATGGCTGGAACTGACTTTACTTTTCAGGTGAGTGTTATGGGGACAGTCAGCGGTGGTTTATATATTGTGAGTGGCATGATTGCAGATCAGTTGGGTTATGCGGTGTATTTAAGTTTGATTTGTGGGGTCGCATTATTCAGTATGATTCCGATGTTTATATGGCACAAAGAAAGCCAAAAAATAGCATTTAAGATTAAATAAGATTTGCTTGGGAACTAGTTGTTTTTAGGCTGTATTTTTGAATAGTAATTATTTTTAAATCATTGAAAACATAATTTAAATAGTACATTTAAGAAAAAATTAAGCTTGTTAAGTATCGATTAAGTTAGGGCCATTAATTTAGTTTCATTCGTAAAGTATTTGAAGAAATTTTGCATGTTTGAATCACTGAAAAGAAAATGGCAAACATTCACTACAATGCCAGTTTCACGTTTTAATTTGTGGGTTAGTGTATGGTTGGCACTGGCGCTCAATCTTGGGTTCTATCAAAAATTGCATCAACTTACGCCGTATCAGGGGATGAAGTCGTGGCTGTTTTTGATCGCATCTATATTGGTTGTAACAGCACTGTATAACATCTTATTGCAACTGTTACAGTGGCGTTGGACGGCAAAACCAGTTGCATTAATTTTGCTGTTTATTGGTGGTTTTAGTGCGTATTTTGTGACCAGTTTGGGCGTCGTTATTTCGCCAGATCAAATTCAAAATGCCATGCAAACAGATCCGCAAGAAGTTAGAGGCTTAATGTCAGTACGCTTGCTGTTCTGGAGTATTTTCATGGTGGCATTACCTATGTTGGTTGCTGCATGTATCCCTTTAAAAACTGAAACGACGGGCAAGATATTCATCCATAAAGGCATTCATTTGATTGCATCTTTTGCGGTTCTTGCAGCAATGCTCTTTGTATTTTATGTTGATTATGCGGCTATTTTTCGTCAAAACCGTGATTTAAAAGGCATGATCTCTCCTCAAAATGCCATTGCAGCAGGTTTTTCCTATTTTAAACACCAAGCTCCAAAGGAAAATTTGCCTTTGATCAAATATGGTGAAGATGCTCATTTGGTCGAAAAAACTGCACAAGGTAAAAAGCCAAAACTTATGGTGCTGGTAGTGGGTGAAACAGCACGTGCTGAGAGTTTTTCTTTAAATGGTTATGCCAAAAATACCAATCCTGAGCTGGCTAAATTAGATGTGATGAACTTCAGTCAGGTGAGTTCATGTGGTACAGCCACAGCGGTTTCTGTTCCTTGTATGTTCTCTGGCATGCCTCGTAGCGACTATGATGAAAAGTTGGCAAACCACCGCGAAGGTTTATTGGATATTGCACAACGTGCTGGCTATAAAGTGACATGGATTGATAATAACTCAGGCTGTAAAGGCACCTGTACCCGTGTTGAGCAAGTTGAGATTTCACCTGAACTGAAGAAAAAATGGTGTACACCAGAAGGCGATTGCTATGACCAGATTTTGGTAGAGGCGCTGAATCAATATATCGAAAACATTCCAGCGGATGACCAAACCCCGCGCTTGATTGTATTACACCAAGTTGGGAGTCATGGACCTGCATACTACGCACGTTCTACACCAGAATTCCAAAAGTTCAAACCGACTTGCGATACCAATGCAATTCAGGGCTGTACACAAGAGGCTTTAATCAATAGTTATGACAACAGTATTGTATATACCGACCATATATTGAGTGAAGTGATTCAGTCACTCAAAGCCAATAACAAGTATCAAACAGGTTTCTGGTATTTATCTGACCATGGTGAATCGACAGGAGAATACGGGATGTATTTACATGGTGCACCTTATGCAATGGCACCTTCGCAACAGACCCATGTGCCTATGATTATGTGGTTTTCACCCGAATGGAAAGCCAATCAAGCAGCCACTGTGTCTTGTTTAAACCAACAAAAATCACAAACATTGAGCCAAGATAATTTATTCCCAAGTCTGTTAAGTATATTGGGTGTACAAACTCAAGTGATTGATGTAAAAAATGATATGCTACAAAATTGTAAGCCTGCTGCTTAAGTGAGTTGATGCCATGACTAAAATTTTAATCATTGAAGATGACTTTATGATTGCTGAGTCTACTCAGACCTTGTTGAAGTATCAGGGATTTGAAGTAGAGTGGGTGAACAACGGCATTGATGGCTTAAAACTATTGCAGCAAAGTGAATTTGACGCCGTATTGCTAGATTTGGGTTTGCCTTTAATGGATGGCATGCAAGTGTTAAAGCAGATTCGCCAAATTCAGCCGACTTTACCCGTATTGATCATTTCAGCACGTGATCAATTACAGCAGCGTGTAGATGGCTTAAATCAGGGCGCGGATGATTATTTGATTAAACCTTATGAGTTTGATGAACTCATTGCACGTATTCATGCATTGTTACGCCGTAGTGGTAAAGAGCAACAGGCAAATCAGCAACATATTCTAACTTATGGTGAGTTGGTGCTAGATGTCGAACAGCATTTGGCTAAATACAAAGGTCAGTATATTGATCTATCAAATCGTGAATGGGCTATTTTGATTCCACTGGTCACACATCCCAACAAGATTTTTTCTAAAACCAATTTAGAAGACAAGTTGTATGATTTTGACAGTGAAATTAGCAGTAATACCATTGAGGTCTATGTGCATCACTTAAGAAACAAATTAGGCAAAGATTTTATTCGTACCATTCGTGGTTTGGGTTATCGCTTAGGACAACTCTAAATGGTGTTTAGTGCACACAGCTTTTCAAACTCATTAAAGACCAAACTCATTCTTTATATGTCTTTTTTCAGCTTAATTGTAGGCTGTGTGCTCATGATGTCGGCGTATAAAATTTCTTTGGAAGAAACCAATGAAATTTTAGATCAGCAAATGAAGAATTTGGCAGAACGTGTGGTTCGACATGGTCTAGAGCCAACCAAAAATGATTTTGAGCCGTCACAGCGCTATGCGGAACAAGACTTATTTGTAGATGTATGGTCTTACAATAATGATTTAAAAAATCAAAAACATAGCTCAATTTTATTACATTCTGTACCCAAAGCAGGTTTTTATCGCCACAAGAACGCAGATGATGTTTGGTATACCTATGTGTTGCCTCAAAAAGATTATCAGGTTCAGGTGAGTCAGCAGCAGTCTGTACGCCAAGATCTCGCTTTAGAATTAGCGGGTAGCATGTTCATTCCATATTTGGTGCTCATGCCCTTTGTTATTTGGGGATTGAGCTGGATGATTAGTCGCATCTTACAACCCCTTGATGACTTTAAGGCCGAATTGGCACAGCGTAACTCCAAAGATTTACAGCCGATTTTGGCACGTGATTATCCAGTTGAAATTATTCCCACCATTGAAGAAATGAACCATCTGTTTGAGCGTATTAGTTTGTCTCAGCAAGAACAGCGCCAATTTATTGCAGATGCTGCCCATGAACTTCGTACACCTATTACGGCATTAAGTTTACAAATGCAGGTGCTACTGCAAGAGTTTCCAGATCATGCCGACTTGCAACGCTTAAACTTAGGCTTAGTACGAATTCAGCATTTAGTCACGCAGTTATTAAACTTAGCGAAACAAGATGCCTCCATAGAACATCTGGAACATTTACATGATTTTGATGTTTCACGCACTGCGGTTAATTGTGTAGAACAACTGATTCATTTAGCGATGCAGAAAAACTTGGACTTAGGCATGGAGCGTAGTGAATCGATTAAACTGCACAGTCAAGAGTCTGCTGTACATTCCATTGTGTATAACTTAATTGATAATGCCATTAAATATACGCCAGAGAATGGCGTGATTAATGTCTCTGTATTTCAGCAAGCTGAGTATGCAGTCATTGTGGTGGAAGATAGTGGCCCTGGCATTGATCCGCAATTGCATGAACATATTTTAAAGCGCTTCTATCGCGTGCATCATCATCAAGAAGTGGGCAGTGGTTTGGGACTTTCTATTGTCGATAAAGCCGTACACCGGATTCATGGTCAATTAAGTTTTGGACAGAGTGATAGCTTAGGTGGACTTAAAGTCACTATTACATTGCCATTGGTGCATTCAGCATAAAATGGCTATTTTCGCTTAATGGTGTAATGCTCACCTAGCTTAGGTATGAATTATTCGACTCAGGCATGTATTCATACTTTGTATAAAGTAGTGTGAGATCCAATCACAATCCAAAAGCCTATGCATCCGCATGGGCTTTTTTCGGGTATATATCAGCATAATATTATGAGCTGTATATTTCTTATGATTAGCAATGACTCAAGAGAGCTGTCCTGAGTATATTCTCAGCGGTATGTATGGTTGCTGTCAGATGTAGAGCATATATATTGGATGACGGTTGAGTCGCACTTTTTATAAAAAGCCGATTCAGTTTCAGTCGCTACGATTTTCTTGTGGAATATTGATCATCACGGATGAGGGATTGTGCAGTAATGAATGTGTATGAGCTATATGCTTAGATGCACTCAGTGAAAGGATCATTCTGCAATTAAGTCTAGGTATATATCTTAAACTGCTATGCAGATGACTATTGACTATGGCTACAGCATTTTTATTTTGATTAAAGCACCACTTGGGGTTCATGGTGCTCTAAAAACACGGATTGTTTTTTACGTAAATAGAAAATGACGTAGCACATAATGTTAATACATGCGCAGATCCACAAGGTCCATAAATTATGACTCATGAAGTGTGCACCACGCATCATTTGCGCCCAACCCATGCTCATGCCTAAAACCAGCCCAGCCACTAAATAAAAATAAGCGCGTTTAGGCTGCGTAATATGGTAAAGGAAATATCCCGTGATAAAAGAAAAGCCGAGTGAGGCATGGCCACCTGGGAAGCAATGGCCAGACATTGCGGAAAAGTCCCAAAAGAAACCGTCTGTATCTGGAATGGTCATAGACCAAGGGCAGGCATGGCTAGATTGTGATTTTAAGATGCTCACCACAATGGTGCAGAGCATGGAGACCCAAAAGAAATACCCAAGTTCCGTACGGCGTGGTTTTAAACGCTCTACTTTAAACGATGCCACCCATGCAAAGAACATGATGACATAAACGGCAATGAGCAGGTCTTTGACATATTTATGATTTAATTTGGCTAAGTACCAATTATCTCTTAATAAAAACTGACCGGACTCACTAATCCAAGGATGTATCAAACTTAAATCAAGATCGCCACCTACAGGAATCACAGTTTGTAGTAAACCGAAACTGATGAATAAGATTCCAATATGGAAGAGAATGAATTTGGGGTGATTTTGCATACTTTGCTAATGAGTGTTCCTTTTTAGCTATTAATGCAAAAACAGCTTAATTAAAACTTAAAGCATGTCTTTTTTAGTCAGATCTTTAGTGATCACGATGCAATGCTTAGCAGAGAACAAGCAAAAGGCTTGTGTATGTGTATGCTACATTGCCTAGTCATTTCCAGCTGTCTTTGTAGGTCAGTTCTCTATGTCTATTCGCGCCGTAATCTTTGACTTAGACAACACTTTAACGCATCGTGATTTAAGTATCGTTGCATATAGTCAGTTTTTGGCTACGCGTTATGCCAGCAGTCTCATTGCACCAGACCTTGGGCAAATCAAGCAGATTATTAATTCAATTGATCGGGGTGGCTATCCGCTTGCCAAAGATTTAACCCACCCAAGTATTGGTGCTTCGGTGGCCTATGCATTACAGCAACAACTCAATTGGCAACACCAGATTGATTTTGATGAACTCACCCAATGTTGGTTTCATTTTTTTGGCGCACACGCTGTAGCAATGCCTGGGGCAGTTGAGCTGTTGAGCCAACTTAAAGCAAAAGGCTTTCAATTGGCTGTGGTATCAAATGGTGGACATGCCACCCGTTTAAATATTTTAAAAGGCTTAGGCTTCGAAGCGTATTTTGATCTAATCGTCAGCTCTGAGTTGGCGGGTGTGGCAAAGCCGAATACACAGATTTTTCACTACACACGTGAACAATTGGGCCTAGAAGCAACACAGTGTCTATTTATTGGTGATCATCCTATTAATGATGTATATGGCGCACAGCAAGCGGGTATGCAAGCGCTATGGCTGGAAGGTTTTCATGAAGATACAATAGATATTTTGCCCGAGCAACGCATTCAACATTTAGTTCAAGTTTGGCAATTTTTAGCGACTTAATTTTAGGCTAAGTCGATCTAAAGCTATTTTAACTGCTTTAAGCCCGCTGGCCAGTACCGTGCAAATTGAAAATATGAACAATTTTGAGATAAAAAAATTGGATAATCCTAAAAATCATGGATTATCCACTTGAAGGTTAAGCGATTATTTTGAATAAATATGAGTTCAGAACATATTATCTTCTGAGTTGGCGGTAATACGGTGAATAGATAAATCCGCACCACGGAATTCTTCTTCTTGGCTCAGACGAATACCCATCATCGCTTTGAGTACGCCATATACGCAGAAGCCTCCAGCCAAGGCAATTACAATAGCAAAGACTGTGCCAAAAACTTGGGAAAGCATTGAAACACCGCCTAAGCCACCGAGCCATTTTTGCCCAAATAATCCGACGGCAATACCGCCAAAAGCGCCACATACACCATGTAATGGCCATACACCCAATACATCGTCAATTTTGAGTTTATTTTGTGTGTAGGTAAATAATTTGACGAAGATGACACCTGCTACCATACCAATGAACAGCGCACCAATAGGGTGAACAATATCTGAGCCTGCACAGATGGCCACTAATCCTGCCAATGGGCCGTTGTGTAAAAAGCCTGGGTCGTTGTCGCCCACTAAATGAGCTGCAAATGTACCACCGACCATTGCCATGAGTGAGTTAATGGCCACCAGACCTGAAATGGCATCTAAACGTTGTGCACTCATTACGTTAAAGCCAAACCAACCGATGATTAAAATCCAAGAGCCGAGGGCAAGAAAAGGAATTGAAGACGGTGGGTGTGCACTAATTCGGCCATCTTTTTTATAACGGCCATAACGTGGTCCAAGTAAAATAACCGCAGCAAATGCAATCCAGCCCCCCATTGCATGCACCACTACGGAACCTGCAAAGTCATGGAAGCTCGCACCAAAAGTTTGAGCGAGCCATGCCTGAATCCCTAAATTGCCATTCCATGCAATGCCTTCAAAAAATGGATAGACCAAAGCGACCAAAATAAGTGTTGCGATGGCTTGAGAGCGCATTTTTGCACGCTCGGCAATTCCACCAGAGACAATGGCAGGGATAGCCGCTGCAAAGGTTAAGAGGAAGAAACAGCGCATTAAGTTATAGCCATGATCTGCGGCTAAAGTGGTTCCAACATGGAAAAAATGTTGACCATAAGCGATGTAATAGCCTACAAAAAAGTATGCAATGGCTGAAATGGCAAAGTCAGAGAGAATTTTACTCAGTGCATTGACTTGGTTTTTATGGCGAACTGTTCCAAGTTCTAAAAATGCAAAGCCTGCATGCATTGCAAGCACTAAAACAGCACCAAGGAGGAGAAATAATAAATCTATATTTTGCATGGAGTGCTCCAATATAGTGCGGTGTATCACAAAAAGAAGTTCAGTATAGCGAGCAAGTACTTTTGGAAAAGGGGGGAGAGCAAGGGAAATTTTGATTAATATATTTCAAAAACTTACAAGACTCGATATAAGGCAAATTAGTATATAAAGCACTATAATGGTGCAATTATTAAATATATTGAATTCTGATAAATATAATAAATATTAATCATTTATATATAATTTTAAGGCATTTTTATTTGTATGAATTGCAATAGTGCATGTTTAGCACAAGTCAAAAATTTAAAGAGAATCTTGATCTGCGATGAATAGCATAGGTATTTAAAGTGATATTGGTGCTTTTATTAAAAATATGGGCTTGTCGAGCAATGATCTCAGTTGTGAGTAAAATAATATTGGAAAATACTTTAAATTCTAAAAGTTAAAAAACCATGACAATCAAGAATTGTCCGAATGTCATGGTTTTTATGTATATGGTTGCTGACTAAATACATGGTTAAATTTAGTGCAAAATCTTATTTAAGAATTGCTGAGCACGTTCACCTCGTGGTGCATTAAAGAATTCATCTTTACTGCAATCTTCCACAATTTTGCCTTGATCCATAAAAATAATACGATCCGCAACTTGGCGGGCAAAGCCCATTTCATGCGTGACGCACATCATGGTCATGCCTTCTTTGGCTAAGCCAACCATCACATCCAATACTTCATTAATCATTTCTGGATCAAGCGCAGAAGTTGGCTCATCAAATAGCATTGCAATGGGGTCCATGCTTAAAGCGCGGGCAATGGCAACACGTTGCTGTTGGCCACCAGAGAGCTGTGCTGGAAATTTGCTTGCATGCGCGCTGAGACCAACACGATCTAAATAAGCAAGCCCTTTCTTTTTGGCTTCTTCTTCAGAACGACCCAATACTTTCACTTGTGCAATGGTGAGGTTTTCTGTAATGGATAAATGTGGAAACAGTTCAAAATGCTGAAAGACCATGCCGACACGACTGCGCAGTTTACTGAGGTCAGTTTTGGGGTCATGAATGCCAATGCCATCGACAGAAATTTCACCTTGCTGAAAAGGTTCAAGACCATTCACGGTTTTAATGAGCGTTGACTTACCTGAGCCTGAAGGGCCACAGACGACCACCACTTCGCCTTGTCTGATCTGCGTGGTGCAATCGGTCAGCACCTGAAAATCTTTGTACCATTTACTGACATTTTGGAGGTCAATCATCACTTTTTGTTCACTCATACAGTTAACCTCCGTTGTAATTTTTTGACTGCATAGGTTGCAAGCATGCTGATGGTAAAGTACACCAAGCCAGCGAATAGAATGTATTGTGTCAGCAACGACATTAAGTCACCGCGGACGTAGTTGGTACGGAAAAAGTCCAAAAGTCCAATGGCATAAACCATGGTGGAGTCTTGAAATAAAATAATGGTTTGTTGTAGGAGCAAGGGTGTCATTTTGCGAAATGCTTGAGGCAAAATAATTAATCGCATGGTTTGCGGATAAGTCATACCCAAGGCATAAGCCGCAGAGCTTTGACCCTTTGGAATAGACTGAATACCTGCACGGACAATTTCGGAAAAATAAGCCGCCTCAAATAGCATAAAAGCCACAATACTTGATACTAATGCTGTATCAATAGTGAGGTAATTGCCTGTGATACCTGTATATATAAACGGTACGGCAAAATAAAACCACATCAGTACCAGTAGTAGTGGAATCGAGCGAAATAAGTTGACATAGCCTTTAGCAAACCAGTTTAAGGCTTTGATGGAAGAGAGTCGCATCAGTGCCAATAATGTGCCAATAATGACGCCGCCAATCGCGGCACTTACCACCACTTTTAATGTAATGCTCAGGCCATGCCAAAGTGCGGGCCAAGATTGTTGTAAATCCTGTGTAAACGCAGTGAGCCATTCCATCATTTATCTCCTGCGATTAAGCCTGGAACACGCAAGCGTTTTTCCAGAAAGTTCATAAATGCAATCAGGCAAATATTAATCAAAATGAATGCTATGGTGACGTAGGTATAGATTTCGATAGTATTTTGCGTGTATTCACTGATGGTTTTCATTTGTGAAATAATTTCCGCCACGCCCACTAAAGAGGCAACCGAGGTGTTTTTTACACAGTTAGTCAGCTCTGAACTGAGCGGAGGCAAAATGGTACGAAATGACTGTGGCAAAATAACGTAGCGGTATAACTGCGTGGTACTAAAGCCCATCGCATAACCTGCATTGGTTTGACCCTTTGGAATCGCTTCGATACCTGTACGAACCTGTTCACAAACACGGGCTGCAGTAAATAATCCTAAGCCGATACTGGCAGAAATAAGCGCAGTGGTGTTGGCACCTAAGTCATTGATCCACCAATTTCGAATAGCTTCTGGCAAGAAATTTGGTACCACATAGAACCAAATAAACAATTGAACCAGTAATGGAATATTACGGAAAATGGTGACATAAGCAGTGCCGATTGAGCGGGCGAATGGGCTAGGTAGTGTGCGCATAATGCCTAAAATGCTACCCAGTACCATCGCAATACTCCACGCGACAGTAGCAATGACCAGTAGCCAGCCTAAGCCCGTGAAGACCCAGTTCAGGTAAGTGGTATCGCCAATGCCTGTGGACTGGAACAATACGCCCCAATTCCAACTATAATTCATAGTGACTCCTTTTACGGCGTCAGCCAAACAACTTTGGCTGACGCAGAGGCATGTATGGCGGTTAAGGGTTAAGCATCACGGTCATGCGGGTTGCTAATGAGCTGTTTGAGCTGTTCAGACATTTCGAAGTTTAAGTTGATATTTTTAGGTGGAATAGGGGATTGGAACCACTTCTTATACATTTGGTTGATTTCACCAGTGCTATATACCTCTTTAATGGCGCCATCGACCACTTGTTTGAAGCCTGTGTCACCTTTACGGAGCATACAGCCATACACTTCGTGAATTGGCGGTGTTCCCACAATTTCCCATTTATTCGGATCTTTGGCTTTCGACTTTTCGCCAGCCAGTAAAATATCGTCCATCATAAAGGCAGCAGCGCGACCGTTTTGCAACATGAGGAAAGACTCGGCATGGTCTTTCGCGGAAATGACTTCGCCAATGCCGAGCTCTTTTTCATGCTGACGAATATAGCGCTCTGAAGTTGTGCCCGCTGTGGTCACTAATTTTTTGCCTTTTAGGTCAGCAAAGTCTTTTACCCCTGAGTCTTTGGCAGTGAGCAGGCGAGAACCGACTTCAAAAAATCCGACTGAGAAATCAACTTGTTGTTGGCGTTCTTTATTGTTGGTGGTTGAACCACACTCTAAGTCGACAGTACCGTTAGAGACAAGTGGAATACGGTTTTGGCTGGTCACTAGGTTATAGCGAACTTTCAGGTCTGGCATATTCAGCTGTTTTTTCAGGGCTTCAACTACTTTAAGCTGTAAATCATGCGCATAGCCCACAGGCTGGTTTGGATTGTCTGCAATATACGAAAAAGGAATAGATGAGTCGCGGTAGCCCAGCACAATCGTGCCTGACTTTTTAATTTTATCTAGCGTGCCGGAACTAGAGGATGCTGTTGCATCTGAACTTGCGCCTTGTTCTGCTGAAGGTGCTTTGTTGTTGCCACAAGCGGTTAAGCCAAGCATTAGGGAACTGGCGCAAAAAAGCGCGGTCAGTGTACGTTTTTGTGTCATGAGCAAAACTCCTTTTATTGTGCTGCATTGATTGCTTTAATTTTGGATAAACTTTTTAAATCTTTTGTTATGCAAAAAATGCTTTTCTCTTATGTATGAAAAACATACTAAAAATCATCTTAAGCGAGATTCGAATATTTGCTCAAGCAAAATTCTTTACCGATTTGTTAACGTTAACTCGTTAGGAATTAACATAATTTCAAATTCGGCTTTAGGAGAAAGATGGAGCAAAAAATATGCCATGCTCACTTTTTTGCAGTGGATTTTATGTGCAGAAGTGCTTGTGTTTATAGTGTTTTTATCAATCAAAGCCATTCTTTGATCATGGTTTTGTTTATTTTAATAAGATTCTAAATCATTTGAATTTTGAACGTATTTTAAGCAAATCACGCTTTTTTAGCGTCATGTTTTGGCTTATATGTATAGACCAAAGTATGAGCATGACAAAATCTAATTTGCTTGCCTACATACATTCGAGTGTTGAGTATTTGAATGCTTCACGTAGATCGAGTACTAAAATTTGCCAAGAAAAAATACAGAAGGTGAGCTTCTGGGCAGACGGAGCTGTTTTTTTTGTTATATAGTTATTCTTAAATCAATTACTTGAGTACTGGAGCTACGTGGAATGCTGAATGTAGATACTTTCCGCAACCGCCTGCTAATTTTGTTTGCGGGCTTGGCATTTATATTGGGCCTAGTCATTACCCTCTATATTGGTCACAAAGCCTCTGCGCAGATGACCAAAGCCAGTGCTCAAACCTTAAATTTGGTCGCAAAAAGCATTAGTACAACTTTGGCTAACTCGCTGACGGAACGTGAGCGAGAAATGATACTACTGAGCGATTCGCCATTTTTTATGGCAACAGATTTTAAAAATCCGCAACTACAACTTAAGTTGGATCAAGTTAAAAGCTCTTATAAATATTATGCGTGGTTAGGCATTGCCAATGTGGATGGCGTGGTAGAAGTCGCTGCAGACGGCATGCTTGAAGGAGCGGATGTATCTGCACGCCCTTGGTTTAAGGAAGGCTTACAGCGCGTTTATTTGGGCGATGTACACGAAGCGATTTTACTAGCCAAGAAGCTCAAAGCCATTAACCCGAATGAACCAATGCGTTTTATTGACTTTGCAACGCCAGTGTACGATGCCAAAACTCATAAAATTCGAGGTGTACTGGCTGCACATGCGGATTGGAGTTGGGCCAGCCAAGTGCTACAAAGTGCGTTACCAAAAGATGCTGCACAGCAGGGCATTGAAGTCTTTATTGTAAATGGCAAAGGGGAAATCCTGTATCCATACAAGAGTATTGGACAAGTCCAATTACCTGATCAAAAGACTTTAGCGCAGGGAACTTTTATAGATGATTGGCATGAGGGGCAAAACTATGTCACTACAGATGTGCCAGTCGTGTCAAATACACAAATGAGCATGGGCTGGCATGTGATTGTACGACAGCCCGTATCGGCTGCATTGGCAGATGTACGCGCCATGCAAAAGCAAATTGGCTTAATTGGTCTGATTGTCACATTACTCATGCTGGTGGTGACGTACCGTTTGGCGAATCGCTTCAGCCGTCATATTGAAAATCTGGCAAAAAGTGCTTATGCGGTAGAAAAAGGCCAAGATGAAGTTCATTTTGACGCGCAAAGTAGTATTCGTGAAATTAAATGGCTTTCGCAGTCTTTGAATAGCATGACCACGACACTATTGACCCAAAAGCACCAGTTGGTCGAGGCAAATGCCACCTTAGAGCAGAAAGTACAAGAGCGTACATTGGCTTTAAAAGAAGCCAATTCAGAATTGGAAAAATTAGCACATCATGACGGTTTAACTGGACTATATAACCGCCGTGCATTTAATGACTATTTGAGCTATTTATTTGGTCAATTTCAGCGAAATGATCTGGCCTACGCCGTATTGCTGATGGATGTGGATTTCTTTAAAAAGGTCAATGATAGTTTTGGGCATGAAATAGGGGATCATGTGCTACAGAGCGTTGCGAGCCTACTAGCAACGGCTGTGCGTTCGACAGACTTTGTGGCGCGTTTTGGTGGTGAAGAGTTTATTGTATTATTACCAGCAACCACTTTAGACGGTGCGGTGCTATTGGCTGAAAAAATCCGCCAAAGCATAGAAAATGAAAGCATTATTCAAAACCACCAAATTACAGCAAGTATTGGGGTGAGTTGGGCTTTGGCTTCGGATCAAGACGCGAATGAGGCCATCCGCCGTGCAGACCAATGTTTATATACAGCCAAAAAACAGGGCCGTAATCAGGTGGTGTCCGAAGTCTAAAACATTTTAGGCAAAATCTATACATAGCAACTGTGCTCTACATTTGGGGCATAAGTTGCTACAATTTTTCTTTTGTTTTATGCCTGCTATGTCTTTTGATTTAAAAACCATAGTTCAAACCCAGATTGAGTTGTCTAAGCCTGAGCAAAAACTGAATCGTTTAATTGATCAAATCGAACAGCAAAAGTTGTTGCTTGCATCATGGCAAGAAGCCAAAGATGAAATTCGTGCCTACAGCCAAAAGGCTTTGATGCCAGCTTATCGGGATTTATACAATACGCTGTATGCGCAAATGCAATGTTTATGGAATAGCCAGAGTGCTTATAATTTAAGCAAGTCGGACGCAGTACAAGTTGATAACAAGATTCAAGCTTTGGCGCAGTTATTAAACGATTCAAACATGCTAGAGCAGTATCAGCTTGATGAAGTGGCAAAGTTGCATGCTTATTATGCGCAAGCCCAAGAATATGCACAGATGAAAAAGAATAAAAAGAAAGTTATGGATTTAGAAGAGGATTCATCTTGGCCCGATGATGCAATAGACGATTGGAATCATGAGCCGTATCAGCAGGCACGTGAGCAAGCTAAACTCAAACGCCAACAAGATAAGCAAGCACAAGCCGAAAAGTTAGTCAATCAATCGCTAAAAACGGTATATTTAAAAATAGCCTCAATCATTCACCCTGACCGTGAACAGGATGAAGCGAAAAAGATAGAAAAAACTGAACTGCTACAACGTGCCAATGAAGCATACGAACAAGAAGATTTATTCTTTTTACTTAAACTGCAACTTGAAATTGAGCAAAGCAAACATGCATCAAATAAGGGTTTGGGTGCAGAGCAAATCAAGTTTTACCAACAAGCTTTGGAGGCGCAAAGCCAAGCTTTAAAGCAACAAATTCAGCAATTGATTGATTCACTGGTTTGGTCAAATAAAGCCAAAATTGCGGTGCAGAAGTCGAAAGGGCAACTGAATATTCAAAACTTGTATAAGCAGATTGATGCGGATGTGTCGGCGGTGAAGCAACAGTTAAAAGCTGAAAAGCAAAGGTTGATGTATATGGGGAAAGAGAGTGGGTTGGAGATGTTGTTGGAGCATGGGGTTTTGTAATTTTTAAAATCACCTCTCCCTAGCCCTCACTTGCGCTTCGTTTTAAAGCACTGCTTTAAAACTCGCTCAGGAGAGGGAACTTCATTGTGTGTCTAATGATTGGTGAATATTTAATGAATTCTCCCACTCCCTATGGGATGAGAAGCACTGCTTCGCAAGGGGGGTGAGGGAAATCTGCTATAATCATCAAAAATAAAAATAAATTCCACATGAATAAAAAAATAGATCCCCAACTACTCACCTTCGCCAAATCCATGCGCCACACCGCCACCGATGTAGAACATCTGATGTGGCAAATACTTCGTGCGAAGCGATTTATGAATCTGAAATTCCGTCGTCAGCATGTGATTGCGCCGTATATTGTGGATTTTTACTGTCATGAAATTGGTTTAGTGATTGAGTTGGATGGCGGTCAACATGGAACAGATGATGCAGTTGAATACGATGCTGAACGTACCAAGTTTTTAGAGGCTTTGGGATTAATGGTGGTTCGGTATTGGAATCATGATGTGTTGAGTCAGACGGATGTGGTATTGGAGGATTTGTGGAATGTTTGTTCTGAGTTGAAAGTAAATTAGTAATGAAAGCTCCTTCTCCCTACGGGAGAAGGCGGGGGATGAGGGTTTCTAAAATTAAAAGCACCTCTCCCTAACCCTCTCCTAAAAGGAGAGGGAACTTCATTATGAAATCAAATGACAGCTCCCTTTACCTGTGGGTGAGCGTTATATACATACTGACATTGCTCTTATTCTGAGAGCAGGTCCATCTATATAAATTTCAAGTAAAAGACTGATAATTGAAAAAGCTGTTTCTTTTAGCTCCATTAGGCTTTTAATTCGTTCTTCTCCTAGAGGTGCATTATCTAAATTTTTAGCAGTTTCAACTAAAACAGTGATTTTCTGCACGAGTGTTAATAAAGGGGTAAGTATATTTCTTTGTAATAAATTAATTCTATCTTCAGAATCAATCGTCTTTGTAATTTTACCGATAATTGTAAATCGACCATCATTGAGTTGAGATTTTAATTTATGTGGATTTGAATTATCTAAATCAAGATCAACAACACCTATACATCGGTCACCTTGGTAAATTAACATTTCTAATAAGTTTGATTCTAAGTAACTTTTTTCTAGTTCTGAAATAAGATTTTTGAGCAACTCAATAATGTCTTTATTCAACTGTTGTTGATTTGGGCTAACTTTTTTTTGATTTTGTTTATTAGCATTTAAAAAAACAAGTAAATAGTGGAGCTGTGGCGAAATCATTTTCAAAATTTGTAGCAATTCAAAAAAATCTACAGGTTTCATATCAGCTTCAATAGCAATATATGGTTTTTCTCTCAAATTTTCTTCGAAACTACTAAAATTTTGTATTAGCTTATCTGTGTATAATCTTTTTAGTACTTTCATGTGAATAGCACCTAGAGATATATTTCTAATAGAGTTTGATGAAAAGCTTGAAGTATTTTTGTAATTTAACTCTGCATTAATTTTACCATCTAATTTCCCAACAAGGTCTGTAATACCATTAGATGCTAAGTTTCCTTCAGAGCCTAAGTTTTTATCTGAGCCATTTTCATTTGCTTCATGTATTTCTTTACTAAATTCTATTCCATCAAATAAATATCCAGCACAGTTGAGTAGCATTTTTTCATTGAGATAAATAGGTTCTAATAGTTCTTTCATTTGAAATAATAAAGGGCTGAATAATCAGCCCTTTATACACAAATTAGATCAAACTAACAACACTTTACAGCGCTGCAATTTGCTCCATATTCGCTTTAATCTTCGCTAACTGATCAGCAAATTCAGCAAGTTTCACTTTCTCGCCTTCAACCACAGCAGCAGGTGCTTTCGCCACAAAACCTTCATTGCCCAATTTAGTGGCAATTTGGTCATGTTGCTTTTGAACTTTGTCTAAGTCTTTTTGTAGACGACCCAATTCAGCTTTAGGGTCAATTAAACCCTTCATTGGAACGAATACAGATACGTGACCAACAACACTCGATGAAGACAATGGTGGTTGTTCACCATCAGCCAAGAAAGTAATGCTTTCAACTTTCGCCAATGCTTTAAACAATGCTTCAATACGTGTGATCTGTGCTTTTTCCGCATCAGTGGTATTTTGCAGAAGAACTGGTAATAAACGCGCATTACCTAGACCCATCTCACCACGGATGTTACGTACCGCACCAATCAAACCTTGAAGCCATTGCATATCCGCTTCAGCTTGTTCATTAATCAATGCTTGTTCAGCAACAGGGTACTGAGCCAACATGATTGTTTCGCCTGAAATGTTGAGTTTCGGCGCAAGTGTTTGCCAGATTTCTTCTGTTAAATATGGCATTAACGGATGTGCAAGACGTAAAGATGCTTCCATCACCGCTAGCAATACACGACGAACTTCAGCTTTACGCTCAACCGATACATTTTCATCATTTAGAACAGGCTTAGTCAGCTCTACATACCAGTCACAGTATTCATTCCAAATGAATTCGTAAATTGCTTGAGCAGCTAAGTCTAAACGGTAAGTCGCAAATGCTGTTTGTACTGCTTGTTCCGCTTTTTGCAGACGGCTCACGATCCACTGTTCAGGCAATTCCCAAAGGTCTTGACGAACTTCTTGACCAATCACTTGCTCTTCGCAGTTCATCATCACGAAACGCGTTGCGTTCCAGATTTTGTTGGCAAAGTTACGGTAACCTTCAACACGTTTCATGTCGAACTTAATGTCACGGCCAGTATTTGCAAGCGCACAGAATGTGAAACGAACTGCATCTGTACCGTAAGATTGAATACCTTCAGGGAATTCTTTACGGGTTGATTTTTCAATCTTAGCCGCTTGTTTCGGGTTCATCAAACCAGTCGTACGTTTTTGTACTAAAGTTTCTAAATCCACACCGTCAATCAAGTCTAATGGGTCAAGCACGTTACCCTTAGATTTAGACATCTTCTGACCTTCGCCATCACGTACCAAACCATGTACATACACAGTTTTGAACGGAACTTGCGGCGTGCCATCTTCATTTTTCATGAAGTGCATGGTCATCATGATCATGCGGGCAACCCAGAAGAAGATAATGTCGAAACCAGTAACAAGCACATCAGTTGGGTGGAAAGTATTTAAGAAGTAGTTTTCTTTGTCTTTTGCTTCATCGCCAGTCCAACCTAAAGTTGAGAATGTCCAAAGACCAGATGAGAACCATGTATCCAATACGTCTTCGTCTTGATCCAATTGAACATCAGCAGGGATGCCGTTTTTCTCACGAACTTCTGCTTCGTTACGACCCACGTAAACATTGCCGTCTACATCGTACCAAGCTGGAATACGGTGACCCCACCACAATTGACGCGAAATACACCAGTCTTGAATGTTGTTCATCCAAGCCATGTACATGTTGCTGTATTGCTCAGGTACAAATTTGATGTCGCCATCTTTAACCGCTTTAATTGCAGGCTCAGCAAGTGGTGCAATTTTTACGTACCATTGGTCAGTCAATAATGGCTCAACAATCACGCCTGAACGGTCACCGCGAGGTGGTTTCAATGTGTAGGGTTGAATTTGATCTAACCAGCCTTCAGCTTCTGCTTGAGCAACCAATTGTTTACGTGCAGCAAAACGCTCTAAACCAACATATTCTGCTGGAGCAGGAATGGTTTTAGAAATTTGCTCACCTGCTTTCGCGATGTATTCAAATTCAGCCAACACTTCAGCATTTTTGTTGAAGATGTTGATGATTGGCAATTCGCAACGTTTACCGACTTCATAGTCATTGAAGTCGTGTGCAGGAGTGATTTTCACACAGCCAGTACCAAATTCTTTGTCTACATATTCGTCTTTAACGATTGGAACAGCACGGCCCGTAATTGGCAAGATAATGTTTTTGCCTACAAGCGCTGCATAGCGTTCATCATCAAGTGCAACTGCAACCGCCGTATCACCTAATAATGTTTCAGGACGAGTTGTTGCGACAACAATGTGATCTTTGCCATCGTGGGTACGAATTGATTTATCTTCAAAGAAATATTTGAAGTGCCACAATGAACCTGCTTCTTCTTTATCAGACTCAACTTCTAAATCAGAAAGGGCAGTTTGTAATTTTGGATCCCAGTTAACTAGGCGTTTACCACGGTAGATCAAGCCATCTTCGTGTAGTTTTACAAATACTTCTTTTACAGCATTAGATAAACCATCATCCATGGTAAAGCGTTCACGTGACCAGTCTACAGATGAGCCTAGACGACGAATTTGACGGGTAATGTTACCGCCAGATTGTTCTTTCCATTCCCATACTTTTTCAATGAACTTTTCACGGCCAAGGTCATGACGGCTTACGCCTTGCGCACCCAACTGACGCTCTACAACCATTTGCGTTGCAATACCTGCGTGGTCAGTACCTGGTTGCCAAAGCGTGTTTTTGCCAGACATACGGTTATAACGAGTCAAAGCATCCATGATGGCATTGTTAAAACCATGACCCATGTGCAAGCTACCAGTGACGTTTGGTGGCGGAATCATGATACAAAAAGATTCACCTTTTTGAGATGGCTTAAAATAGCCACGCTCTTCCCAAGTTTGGTACCATTTTTTTTCGATCTCAGTCGGATCGTAGGTTGTCGCGATATTTTGCGCTGAATCAGTCATAGTCTAAACAGATCAAAAGTGGATAAAAAATTGCGTCTATTGTAGCAAAAAAAATGATGATTTAGGGATGTTGCAAGAATGTAAACTTTCGCCAATTGGCAGTGCGAATGCCAAGCATTATGATAGGCTTTAACCAAAGCACATTAAGATTGCTGAACACTATAATAAGGAGGGCGTTATGAGCTATACCATTTTTCTAAAAATTCAGCCTGAAACACACCAACGTTTTATGGGCATCTATGAACGAATGAATGCAAATGATGAAGATAGTCTGGCAAAGCCCTTAGGTGAAAATTTAGCAGATATCGCTTGTGATATTATTGATCAAGTATTTGGAAATATTGCCAAAATGTCCAGTTCTAGTGATCATGAATCTGAAAAAATTATTAATCAAATTACAGAAATGACCCGTAAATATATGCCGTGGTCTGTATCATTTTTTGGCAATGAACGCTTAAAACCTATGGTGAATTATCTGCATAATTTGACCGTCGATCAAAATGGCGACACTTATGTAACTTACCCAGTAGATAACGCTCTTATCGTAGAGTTAATGGGCTGTGTAGAACAAATGAGGCAGGGCAATAACCAATATGTACCGCCAGCATTAAAAGCATTTACAGAAGTGGTCGATTTAGGGGTAACGCATTTAATTCGTGAGCCTAAAAAAATGCTGAAATTTAATATGGTGGTGGATAAAACTTTAAATGGTGTGATTAATTTAACCACTCAGCTGGGCTATAAGCGCTTTGATAAGCTGGGGTCGATTTACGATGCTCAAGCGATGAGTCCGTATTTTGATCATTTCATTGGTTTTATTCAGCCAGAAATAGTTAAAAGCTAAGCATCAATGTATGTATAGCCTGTATAAAAGGAAAAAGGGCATGGCGCAACAGAAATCTTTAAAAGATAAAGTAGTTTGGATTACAGGCGCATCGTCTGGTTTAGGTAAGGCACTGGCATCTGAGTGCGCATTACAAGGTGCGCAGGTGGTGCTTACTGCGCGTCGTCATGACGCTTTGGAAGACGTACGGGCTGGGTTGATTAACCCTGAGTTACATTTATCGGTCGCTGCCGACATTACCAATGAAAGCCAAGTGCTTCAAGCCTATGAACAGGTTTTACAATCTAAGGGCCGTATTGATTGGCTCATTAACAATGCAGGTTTAAGCCAGCGCGCGCTGATTTCAGAAACCACCATGCAAACTGAGCGTGCCATTATGGAGTTGGATTACTTTTCACAAGTGTTCTTAACCAAAACAGCGTTGCCGTCATTTTTACAACAAAAATCTGGACGTATTGTTTTTGTGTCCAGTGTAGCAGGCCTATTAGGTACGCAGTATCGTGCTTCATATTCGGCTGCTAAAGCCGCTATTCACTTATGGGCCAATAGTTTACGTGCCGAAGTAGCGGCTGATGGGGTAGATGTATCGGTGATTTTCCCTGGTTTTGTCAAAACCAATGTATCTATTAATGCTTTAAATGGCGAAGGTAAAGCCCAAGGCTTTGATAATGAAGCCACGGCCAATGGCCTTGAGGCAGACGAATTTGCCAAAACTGCGGTGAAGGCATTATTGGCTGGTGAAGAATATATTGTGGTTGGTGGTCGTAAAGAAAAACTTGGTGTTGCAGTATCACGCCTTTCACCGAGCACACTGTATAAAATGATTCGTAAAATGAAAGTGAAATAATTTTTTTGATTGATATCAAATTTAAAAAGCGTCTCTGTTTAATTCTAAGCGTCATTTACAGTTTATTTTTAAATGACGCTTTAAAATTTATTTAGCAGATAGAGTTTTAATGATTAAGTTAAGGTCTCCATGAATCACATAACTTGCAATTTCTCTGTTTCAGAGGGTAATAGTTAAATTATTTTTGAATTGCAGTGCCGTATGCAAATACTTCAACCATACCGCCGTCCATACCCATTTCGGTGGTGCTAAGACGTAAACCTAAGATTTCAGATGCTCCCATCTTTTCTGCTTCTAACTTTAAGCGCACAACAGCTTCTCGTCTGGCACGTTCTACCACAGTTTCATAACTGCTGAGATTGCCACCGAAAAAATTCTGAATATTGGCAATCACATATTTAAAATAGTCATGCGAAATCACTACATTACTGCTGATCATTTGACCTGAATATTCGCTGGTTTTAAAACGGCTACTGTCTAAGCGAATATAGGCGAGGCGTTTTTCCTGTATTTCAAGTTCAGCCAAGTGCTTACTTTCGGCACGTCGTCCGAAGCCCCAGCCGACTGCAAACAAAATTACAAAAATCGCAATTTTGAATAAAAATGCATCCATAGCCTTAGCCTTGAGTCGGGAATGGGTCAGGTAGTTTCGATTGGTTAGCTTCTACCCGTACTGCAGTACCATAAACAAACAGTTCAGATGCACCTTGTGCGATGTTCGAAGTGGAGAAACGAATACCGACCACAGCATTTGCACCCAATGCTTGCGCCTTTACGATCATGCGGTCCATGGCCTCTTTGCGCGATTCTTCGAGCAGTTCGGTATAAGCTGTCAGTTCGCCACCTACAATATTTTTCAGACCTGCCAATAGGTCACGTCCGACGTGTTTGCTGCGTACGGTGCTCCCATAAACCACATCGAGCTGTTGTGTAATAGTATGGCCTGGGACAGTTTCAAGATTACTGAGTAGCATTTTTGTTGATCAATCAAAAAAGAATATAGTGAAGATAGAAAAGTTACCGTTAAAAAGCAATAAAAAAGCCCACCGAAGTGAGCTCTTTGTAGAATGTCACAATTATTTTGTTGTTGCTGCTTTACGTTCTGCGCTAGATGGCTGTTCTTGTACAGCATCGCTACTGTTAGCCTTAATACCACCACCGAGTGTTTTGTATAACTCAACTTGGTTGTTTAAGTTTGCTTGCTCAAGTAACAATAAGCCTTGTTCAGAAGCATAAGATGTACGCTGTGCATCTAATACAGTTAGGTAACTATCAATACCTGCGCGGAAGCGAGCATTAGACAGTTTATACGTTGTATTGGTTGCATCAACTAAGCGTTTTTGTGCAGATAAACGGTCGCCGATGTTTTTACGAACCGCCAGTGCATCATTCACTTCACGGAATGCAGACTGTATTGATTTTTCATAATCAGACAATGCAATTTGCTGGTCTGTTTCTGAAATCTTAATGTTCGCTTTACGTGTGCCCCAATCGAAGATTGGTAAATTAATACTTGGGCCTACACCCCAAACAAAGCTACCAGACTTAAATAGATCACCTAAGTCTGTAGATGCGTAGCCTGCATTGCCAGTTAAGCTAATGGTTGGGAATAAACTTGCTTTGGCTGCGCCAATATTTGCCCCAGCAGCTGATAATTTATATTCAGCAGCGCGTACGTCTGGACGGTTGTTCAAGAGTTCACTTGGTAAGCCTGATCCAATCGTACTATTTGATGTAATACGTGTTACGCGTTGTTTAGCTAACAAACTTTCAGGCACTTGCTCACCCACCAAAAGGTTGAGTAAGTTTTGAGCTTGTGCAACTTGGGTTTTGTAGTTCGCAACATCGTTACGAGCGGTTTCTACAGAAATTTGTGCCTGACGAACAGGAACTTCACTGTCGATACCTACATCAAAACGCTTTTTGTTGAGGTTGTAAGACTCTAGCTGTGCTTTTAAAGTTTGGTCAGCAAGCTTTAAGTTGGCATTGGCAAATGAATAGCTTAACCATGCTTGTGCAACTTGGCCGATGAGCGCAATTTGAGTCGCATCGCGTGCGCTGGCAGTGGCAAGATAACTGTCCAAAGCATTGTCTTTTAAGCTACGTACACGACCCCAAAAATCAAGCTCGTAAGCTGTAACACCTAAACCAACATTGTAACGAGTTTGGGTACCCGTACCTTGGTCTTGGCGTAGTACATCACCACTTGCACCAATCGTTGGCAGTTGGTTATTGGCCGTAATTTGATACTGCTGTTGTGCACGTTGAATGTTTAATGCAGCAGTACGTAAATCACGGTTGTTTGCTAAAGCTAAATCAAGAACTTGAACCAAACGCTGGTCAGCGAAAAAGTCTTTGTAACCTTGCGCAGCCACAGACGTACCAGACGTACTTGCTGTATAGCTTTGCGGGATATTTGCCTGTGCGACCGGTTCTGGACCGCGCATGCTTTGGCAGGCAGCCAAAGCAAGCGCAAGTGAAGAAACCGCAATGCTACGACCTGTAATAGACCATATATTTTGCATCACGATGTGTGCTCCTGATTGTTTTGTTGTTTTGGTTTGTATTTAAAGATACTTCGAATCCATACGTAGAACACAGGAATGAAGAAGATACCTAACAGCGTCGAGCTGATTACGCCACCCAACACACCATAACCTACAGAATGCTGACTACCTGCACCCGCGCCAGAAGCTAGGGCAAGCGGTAATACACCAAAACCGAATGCTAAAGTTGTCATAATAATAGGACGTAAACGCATTTTTGCTGCATGCATTGTTGCATCAAATAACTCTTCGCCTTTTTCTTGAAGCTCTTTAGCAAATTCTACAATCAAAATCGCATTTTTGGCAGCCAAACCAATGACTGCAACGATTGCGACTTGGAAGTAAATGTTATTTGACAGGTTCGGATCTTTAAACAACACCATACCTAAGAATGTTAATGCTACCGCACCCACTACACCTAAAGGTACCACCAATAATACTGAGAATGGGATTGACCAGCTCTCGTACAAGGCTGCTAAGCACAGGAAGACAATTAACAATGAAAGGGCGTATAAGAATGGAGCTTGCGCGCCAGACTCACGTTCTTCTAATGATAAACCTGTCCATTCGTAGTCGAAACCTTGTAAGCCCATAGATGGAAGTTTCGCAACGATTTCCTCCATAGCGGCCATCGCATCACCCGAGCTCACACCCGGTGCTGGTGTACCTTGAATGTTCATGGATGAAATACCATTATAACGCTCAAGACGTGGCGAACCGTAAGTCCATTCACCAGTGGCAAATGTAGAGAATGGAACCATTGTGCCTTGGTTGTTACGTACATACCACTTGTTCAGGTCTTCAGGCATCATGCGTGAGTCTGATTCACCTTGGATATATACTTTTTTCACACGGCCACGGTCAATGAAGTCGTTGATATATGAACCACCCCATGCCATACCCATTGTGGTATTAATCTCAGCAATACTAACACCCATGGCACCCGCTTGTGCTTGATCCACAATAATTTTGTACTGTGGAGTATCTTCTTGGCCGTTAGGACGGACACCCATGAGGCGTTTGTCTTGAGCAGCCATACCTAAGATAGCATTACGCGCGTTAAGAAGCTGTTGATGACCTGCACCACCAGAGTCTTTCAATTGTAAGTTAAAGCCTGCGCTCACACCCAATTCAGGCATTGCAGGGAGTTGCAATGGCATGATGTAAGATGCATCTTTAACAATCATGTTTAAAGCCATACCACGGCCAATAATTGCACCCACTTGAGACTCAGGTGATGTACGCTCAGACCAGTCTTTTAACTTAATGAATGCCAAACCAGCATTTTGACCGACACCTGTAAATGAGAAACCAGATACGCTGAATACTGATTCAACATAGTCTTTTTCTTTATTTAAGAAGTAGTCTGTCATAGTCGTAATGGTTTTATCAGTACGCTCTAAAGTTGCATTAGGAGGTAACTGAACCAAAGTCATAACCACACCTTGGTCTTCATCTGGTAAGAATGAAGAAGGCAGTTTGGTAAATAAGAAGCCTAAAATGACAATCACCACACCGTATAACAAGCCTGAGAATAGCTTGGCATGTGTCATGCGGTTGACGCCACCTTGATATTTAGTTGCAACTTTATCAAAGCTGGTATTAAACCAACGGAAGAAACGTGCAGGTAAGCTGTTACTTGGCGCTTTGTTAGGATCATGCTGTTTGAGCAAGGTCGCACAAAGGGCAGGGGTAAAGGTTAATGCCACAATCAATGACAAAACCATTGCCGTTACAAGTGTAATAGAGAATTGACGGTAAATTACACCGGTTGTACCACTCATAAATGCCATTGGTACGAATACCGCAGACAATACAGAGGTGATACCAATTAACGCGCCAGAAATTTGCTTCATCGAAATTTCAGTTGCATGAACTGGGTCCAGGTGTTCTTCCGCCATAATACGTTCGACGTTTTCCACCACGACAATCGCGTCATCCACCAATAGACCAATGGCAAGTACCATAGCAAACATCGTGAGTGTGTTGATTGAGAAACCAAAAACGTTAATAACCGCAAAAGTACCTAATACAACCACAGGTACAGCCATGGTTGGAATAATTGTTGCGCGCCAGTTCTGTAAGAACAAGAACATCACAAGGAATACCAAGATCACCGCTTCAATCAGTGTATGTACAACACTTTCAATTGAAAGCTGAATGAATGGTGTTGTATCAAAGGCCAATTGGTCTTTCATACCTGTTGGATAGTTCTTACGAAGTTCAACTAAACGTGCTTCTACAGCTTTTGCTGTATCTAGGGCATTTGCACCTGTAGCCAGTTTAATTGCAACACCGCCTGCAGGTTTACCATTGAACTTAGAGTCAAATTGATAGTTATCTGCGCCAAGTTCTACACGTGCCACATCACCCAAGCGAACTTGAGCACCATTGGCAGTATTTTTTAAGAAAATATTTTTAAATTCGTCAGCTGTTTGCAATAAACTTTGTGCATTTACTGTGGCATTAAGTACTTGACCTTCAACCGAAGGCGCGCCACCTAACTGACCTACTGCAACTTGCGCATTTTGAGTTTTTAATGCACTGGCAATATCGCTAGGCGTAACTTGTAAGTTGGCCATTTTGGATGGATCCATCCAAATACGCATTGCGTATGAGCCACCAAATACTTGGACTTCACCTACACCCGCCACACGGCTGAGCGGTTCAGAAATATTTGAGTTTACATAGTCTTTAATGTCATCTGCTGACAATGTGCCATCTGGTGAGTAAAACGCTAAAACTTGTAAGAAGCTTGCGCCAGACTTCGTTACTTTTACACCTTGACGCTGTACGTCTTCAGGTAAAAGTGCAGTTGCAGATTGAAGTTTATTTTGCACTTGAACTTGGGCGATATCTGGATCAACACCTTGTTCGAAGTTTAAAGTAATAGATGCTTGACCATTACCCGCGCTGTTTGAAGAAATATAGCGCAAGCCGTCAAGGCCATTCATTTGTTGCTCAATAATTTGCGTTACTGTGTTTTCAACAGTGGCAGCAGATGCACCAGGGTAAGTCGCTGCAATAGTGACTGTGGGTGGAGCAATCGTTGGGTACTGTGCAATCGGCATTTTTGTTAGCGTGATAATACCCGCTAACATAATGACTAATGCAATCACCCACGCAAAAATGGGGCGATGAATAAAGAATTGTGCCATTCAGTCTACCCCTTATGTATTTGAAGTAGCTTTTTGTTCAGGTTTAGTGGCAGCTTCTGAAGCTGGTTTTGCTTGACCTTGAGCACCTTGTGGCGCAGCAGCTTTAGGCTGGTAAGGTTTAGCGACCACTTGTTGTTCTGGTTTTACTTTCGCAATACCATCGACAATGACTTTATCGCCTGTCGCTAGACCTTCAGTCACGATCCAATCTTTACCATGAATACCAGCAGTGGTTACAGGGCGAGATTCTACAGCACCTTTAGCATTTACAATCATTGCAATCGCTTGGCCTGTAGGTGTACGTGTAATCGCAATTTGTGGGATTAAATAGGCATTTGGGATCACACCTTGAACGATTTTAGCATTGGCAAACATGCCCGGAAGCAAGAGATGATTTGGGTTAGGGAACACCGCACGCAGTGTTACTGTACCTGTATCAGGATTCACGCTGGCATCAGAGAAGGCTAAACGTCCTTCTTGTGAGTACTCACTACCATCTTCTAGCGTTAACTTCACTTTCGTATTGTTACTGCTGTCCAAAGAACCTTTACTTAATTGCTGGCGTAGGCGAAGTAATTCTGCACTTGATTGGTTAATATCCACATAAATTGGATCTAAACGCTGAATAGTAACCAATGGGCTTTCTTGATTCATAGTAACCAAAGCGCCAGCAGTAACGGTAGAACGGTTAGTTTGACCAGAAATAGGCGCACGAACTGTAGAATAACCTAAGTTGATTTCAGCATTTTTCAGTGTTGCACGGCTGGCGTTCAATGTCGCTTCAGCAAGTTTAACCTGCGCAACGATATCATCGTATTCTTGTTTAGAAATCGCGTTCGAGCCAACAAGTTGACGGTAACGACCTTCTTTAACACGTAATACACCTAAATTTGCTTCAGCACTTGCAATAGATGCACGTGCATTGTCGACATTGGCGCGATTTGTACTTGAGTCAATTTCATATAATGCTTGACCTTCGCGTACATAACTTCCTTCAGCAAAAAGACGTTTCAGAACGACACCGCTGGTTTGCGGACGCACTTCAGAAATTTCAAATGCTGTCGTACGGCCTGAAAGTTCAACAGACTGTTCAACGCTTTGCGGTTGCGCAACGATAATTCCAACTTCAGTTGGTGGCATTTGCTGAGCAGCGCCTGCTTGCTGTGCCTCCTTTGGATCTTTACTGCAACCAACAAGTGCAATACTTGTTGCTAATGCGCAAGCGGTTAGGGCAGGGGCCCAAAGCTTTGCAGACATCATTCTTCCACCTCAATTAGATTTATATCTAAAGTTCATTCTTTATTTGCGCTTTGGTATTTGCTTATCGCGAGATATAAAAGCGTGATCCAAATAAAACTTATGCTCCAGCCAGAAAGGACATCGGAAGGATAATGCGCACCCGCATACACTCTGGATATACCCATGACAAACACCCATAGACTCATGGCTAAACAAATGAGTTTATGATGTGAATGTTTCAGATATACGTACATTGCAAGACAGCCCAGCGTTGCCGCATATAAGCTATGTCCACTTGGAAATGAATCTCCGTAGGTTTTCACTAAGAAATACATTTCAGGTGGACGTGGTCGAGAAATGAAGTATTTGAGCACCCAAGTGAGAACAATACTTCCAAAAATTCCTATACTGATAAAAACAATATTTATATATTTTTTATACCATGCCATAGTTAAACACCATAGCGTGGTTATAAATAATACAAAAGGCATGCCACCAGCAATCGACAATCCTATAGCAATGCTGTTGATAGTATGGCTACGATGCTTAAACATCCATTGCACTGCACCTAAATCAAAAACATTAAGTGCAGGAATTTTCAGTAAAAACATGCTAATCAACAACAAAAAACAGCCGAGGAACAGCAATCGCTTTGGCATGCATGTATCCTTGTCATGTTAACCGAGCAGAGCAAGGTTAAATAATGGATTAAAGTGTACTCATCAGTACACTTTATTTCAAGTGTGTGTAAATTATGCTAATTTCTTTTTCGTACTTTTTTAACACTATGTAAAATAAAATAACAAATCCTTTTAGTGGGAATTCTTTTGTGGTGCATTTGTTTCGCGAATTTCAAGTGCTTGCTTTGGTGGCCAGAAAAAATCACTTGGACGGGTAAGGAAATGTGTGAGCACTAATTTTGCTAAAGGTTTCCACTGCTCAAATCGTACACGGCGTGCACGAAGTGCCACAATAATGGTTAAAGTAAAACTTACAAATAAGTTGGTTAAACCAATCATCAGTACGCCCATAAAGGACACAATCACGAGACCAATATCTGGACTGCCATTAATTTGCATTAAGCCTTGAATAAAATTGGCAGAGGCAAAGGCAATATGTCGGATATCTAAAGGTAAACCCAAAATATAACCTATCGTGCCCATACTACCGAGCATAATCCCGAACAAGAAATTACCTGCCAAAGCACCTAAATTTCGTTCTATATAAGCAGCAAAAGCATTTAAGCGTTCTTGGCTCATGATTTTTTCGAGTTTTGGATGGGATTGAATTCGAGGGCCAACCTTGCGGTAAATAGCCATATTGTCAAAATAGCCTGCCAACAGACCCGATAAAAACAAGCAAATGCCAGCAATGGCTGCATGGGGAACAGCTAAAGACGTAAACGGATTGAGGTCATGCAGTGTTTTGGTCGCTTTGGCGTGGGTCATGAGTTGCTCATGTAACACGACATCCCAAAACATCACAATGAGTGCTGCTACCGGTATGGCAATAGAAATATTGCCTAAAATTGCAATAAATTGGGTTCGAATGATATTAATAATCAATGCTGCCAATTCTGCAATTTGCGTCGTTTTTGAACCTTTGCGGTGTTGAACTGTGGCTGCGAGTGCCGCCGCGGTCATCGCAGGTTGCTTGGTGGCGACGGTAAAATGCATGACATGAATCAGCATAAAGCCTAAGGAATAATTCATGCTATAGCTAAAGGCCTGCATTAAGGGTGCCATCGATACGCGTGCCATCAGGGTTTTGAGTGTGGCCATTATGGCAATAATCACTCCGGCACCTGCTGCGGATTTGTACATCGAAAAAAAGCCTTTTTTGTCCGTACTTACATAGTGTTCGCCAGTTTTACTGGCATTTTCTGTCACCTGTAAGGCCATCAATTCGCTATTGGTTGCCAATAGTGAGCGTACACTTTGCTCACTGTAAATAGCATCCGTAATATCTGCGAGCAGTATGCCAAGCGCAAGATAGCGTTCGTTATCTTCTTCAACAATGAGTTTTAAGAGCAGTTCTACGCGGTCAAGGCATTGCTCTAATAAAGACAACAAATAGGTCAGGCTGACACTCACACCAATCCGTTTGGTGGCACGGCGAATTTTGAGCACCACTTCACGACATTGATCAAGCATGACGAATGCTTGTGAGGCATCAGGGGGCATGATGGCACGCATGTGCTCAGTAGATTGGTGTAGCTGTTTGTACTGCTGAATAAATTCATTAATTTCTCGGTTTTGAACCAAAAAAGGTGATTCATATTCAGTTAAATCGGGCTGTGCATTAATAAATTCGGGGTAGAGGCCAATTCCGCTCACGCGATAAGACAGGACTGTAATGGCTTTGATTAATTCACTGCGAATTTGTTTTTTTTCGTCTTGGTTGCTATGACCTTGATTCAGAAATTTAAACAGCTTTTGCCATTCATGTGCTTCAATTTGATCGAGCCAGTATTTGTCACTACGATTGTGAAATACACGGCGCACTAAATCTTGTAGCTGGCTGTGATCATTAATGAGCGGTAGAAAGTGCGCACCTAGACGTTGTGATAGCTGATTCCAAAAGCCATCAAGCGATAAAATGCCCGTATCGGCATAAAGACTCGTTTGTTTGTATTGGCTAATAAGTTTTAAAACGAAACTTTGTAGGGTAGAGGCTGCATCTGGTGTGAGCAGTAATGCTTGTAAAAAAGCATTAAACTTTGTATGTATTTCTTCATTATTTTTGCTATTTTCTGGACGAATACGGTCAACCAGATCAATCAGTAATTGGTCATCTAATACAGCTCGAGGTTGCTCGAGCTGGAATTGCATAGATAAAAATAAATCGTTGAAATTTATATGCATAGGCAAGGTAAAAAATTAAAAGTTTACTGAATGCGATGAAGTGCCAACTGTGCTAAATTCATTAGCGCTTGGCGGTAAATCGTATCGGGGAGACTTTGCAGAGCATTTAATGCAGCTTGCGTTTCTTCCTCGGCACGTTTGCTACAGTAGTCCAGCGCGCCTGAGCTTTGCACAATGGCAATAACACGCTCTAAATCTGCTGTTCCGCCAGTGGCAATACTACGACGAATAATGTCGTGTTCTTCACCTTGTGTATTTTTCAGTGCTGAGATTAAAGGTAAAGTTGGCTTACCTTCCATCAAATCATCACCAATATTTTTACCTAATGTTTCAGCATCTGAGGTGTAATCTAAAATATCATCAATAATTTGGAAGGCATTACCAAAGTGTCCAGCAAATTTTCGTAGCGGTTCACGGTAGTCTGGCGTGCCACTTAAAATAGCTGCGCCTTCTGTTGCGAGTTCAAACAAACGTGAAGTTTTGCCGTGAATAATATCTAAATAAGTTTGTTCGTCTGTGTCGGGTTGGTGCTGTGCTTGTAATTGTAAAACTTCACCTTCAGCGATTTCGCAAGTCCCCGTTGAAAAGTCTTTGAGCAAGACCATATTGTCTAAATCGACCAAAAGATCGAAAGCGCGAGAAATTAGGAAATCACCAACCAAAACCGCGGTTTGGTTATTCCATGTTGCATTAGCTGTCGGACGACCACGTCTTAAGCCAGATTCATCGACCACATCATCATGAACCAACGTTGCAGTGTGCAACATTTCAATAATCGCTGCTAATTTACGATGTTTCTCTAAGTCTTCTGCACCACAAGCTTTGGCTGCCAATAGGCACATAATTGGACGCATGCGTTTACCACCTGCTTCCACAACATGCTTACTTACCGCCATGACTAATGCCACTTTAGAGGTAATTCCTTCATTAATGAATGTGTCCATCGCGGCAAAATCAGTTGCAACAGGAGCGAGAATATCTTGCTTAAAGTCGATGGTCATGTGAAGAAAAACCTCATTTGGTTTGAAATTACTCTGAATTTGAAAACGAGTAATTCTGGTGGTGTTTTATAGATAGAAGCGACTAGTTTTGTAGCATGCACAAGGCTTCAATGCGACAAATATAATACTTCTAATCTCCCTGTAGAGTGCACATGGCTTATTTCTGGCAAAATAAGAAACGTGTGCTTATGTTTATAAGGACTATAGTAACGAATAGTTTTTAAAAATCTATGTCATTTTTCAAAGAAGTATAAGCCTTAGGCAATATTTAAGCATGTTCTAAGACATTGTTTATTAAATAATCGTTAATTCTAGATAAAATTTTGTGCAAATGACTTGTTGTTTGCTTTATTATCACTTAAAATCCTTGCCCTTGTACAACCCCAGTGGCGATCGTATTAAGATCGGTATATTCCTTTATCGGCACGACGACACGGGCATGTTTGGAGTACATTATGTACGCAGTTATCCAAAGCGGTGGTAAACAACACCGTGTAGTTGAGGGCGAGACCCTTAAAGTAGAATTACTTAAAGCTGAAACTGGCTCTACAATTACGTTTGATGACGTATTGATGCTTGTTAACGGCGAAAGCATTCAAATCGGTGCTCCAGTTGTTGCTGGCGCTACTGTAACTGCTGAAGTAGTTAGCCATGGTCGTCACGACAAAATCCGCATCATCAAAATGCGTCGTCGTAAACACTATCGTAAACAACAAGGTCACCGTCAATGGTTCACTGAGTTGAAAATTACAGCTATTTCAGGCTAATTACGAGGAGTAAATGAGACATGGCATCTAAAAAAGCCGGTGGTTCGACTAAAAACGGTCGTGACTCGAACCCAAAAATGTTGGGTGTTAAAATCTACGGTGGTCAATCTGTGACTGCTGGTAACATCATCGTTCGTCAACGTGGTACTGAATTCCACGCTGGTCAAAACGTAGGTATGGGTCGTGACCATACACTTTTTGCTACTGCTGATGGCGTAGTAAAATTTGAAGTGAAAGGTCAATTTGGCCGTCGCTATGTATCTGTTGACGCGTAATCGCTGATATAGAAAAAAACCCGCATTGATTGCGGGTTTTTTTATGTCTATTCATTTAAGCAACTTAGGGCAAATAAAAATAAAAGATTAAAAGCATTTATAGTGGTGGAATAAATATAGATTTATATAAAGAATGAATTGAATAATTATTCAAGATTTGAATCATGAAAGGATAGATAATTTTCTCCATCATGATGAATAAAAATAGAGAATTTACATAAGAAAGTATACAAAATGAATTGTTTTACCTCATTTTTGTGTTTCAAATTGGTTTAAGATGGCTACATAGATTCAATTGCTTTGAGCAGAAAATATTAAAAGGTGAATTATGAAAATGCTTCGTAAAACCGTGTGTGCAATGACATTGGGTGTAGTAATGTTTGCACCTGCCATGAGTACGACTGTGTTTGCTGCTACCGCAGCATCGGAGCAACAAGCAACAGCGGGCTTAATTAAACAGTTAAATGGTATTCGAAGTTTAAGTGCGACATTTGAACAAACCTCTAAAGCGACAGCAGGTGCAAAACCTGTGCAGAAAAAAGGGTTATCTGCACAGCACATGAACCAAACCTTTAAAGGTGTAATGAAGGTTGAGCGTCCAGGGAAGTTTTACTGGGAAACCACAAGCCCATCTAAGCAAACCATTGTAACTTCAGGCAAAACAGTTTGGATATATGATCCTGATCTACAACAAGCAGTTAGACAGAGCTTAGATGATCAAGTTGCGAATACTCCAGCATTATTGCTTTCAGGTAATACTAACCAAATTATGCAGTCTTACCGTGTAACTCAACCAAACAAGGCAAAAACCTATTACACGCTTTATCCGAAACAAAAAGATGGTGTTTTTCAAAGTTTAACCATTAGTTTTGGTGCGAACAAAGCACCAAATTTGATGATCTTGGCGGATTCTTTGGGTCAAACAACTTATGTTCGATTTAATAATGTAAAAGTGAACCCACCTATTCCAGCATCGACTTTTAATTTTGTACCACCAAAAGGCACAGATATTATTGATCAATAATTCATAATCTTTGGGTTAAATCCTAGATACAAAAAGCAAGCTGAGGCTTGCTTTTTTTATGTCTATGCTTGAGAGATAAAGTATAGAGCGCTGATGTATCAATAAATTATTTTCAGGTGCTTTGGTGATTTTGGCTATACTTTTGACTTTGAAAAATGTGAAAATTCAACTTTACTTCGGCTAGAAATAACCACAGGGATTTCGGATGAACTCAGTACAACTTAAACCGGTTTTGTTAATGACCCTACTGGCGACAGTGTTTGTAGGTTGCCAACGTCATGACCTACCTAAGAAAGATCAAGAGGCTGCAGCATCTGCGCCTGTGGTCGCTGAGGCACCATCTGTTCCATTGTTACAAGTAAAAGCGGTGAATGTAGCCAATTATCATAAGAACGTGTGTGAAAAAGAAGGTTGTACTCAGTTTGTATTGCAAACTGTTCAGTCGGGTGTGTCTTGGATTGATGATTATTTCAATGATCGTATTCGTAAGGCTGAACCAATTGCATTTGCAGAACATGCACCACAAAAGGTTGATGTTTCTGAAGGCAGTCAAGCCGGTTTAAATCAGCAAAATATGTCTGTGCGCTATATTGGTCAGCATTATAATATCGCTACTTTTGCCATTTATAGTTATAGCTACAGCGCTGGTGCAGCACATGGCATGTATCATGTTGAATATGTGAACTTTGATTTAAAAACTCACAAACGATTGTCTTTGCAAGATATTTTGACTAAGGGTGCTGAGCAAAAAGTACTAGATTCACTGTATGACGCTAACATTAACTGGCTATACAACCATAAAATTGAAAAGGCTCAATTAAAGCTGAGTGACAATTTCTATTATGGCCCGAATGGACTGATGTTTGTTTATCCGTTGTATGAGTTGGCCAGCTATGCTGAAGGGATGTCTGAGCTTAAATTGCCGTATGAATCTGCTGGTGAGGTGATTCAGGCGCAATATTTACCAAGTTTGCCAAAATATCACAATCAATAATCGCGACGAGGATTTGTATAAAATCCTCGCAATATTGTTCTAATAAGGCACAGCTGTATGCCCAGTCACTGTATTTTTTAGCATGAAAAGCTTACACTATAGCCAGTTTTTTTCTTATTCCAAGACTGGCTATGATCGACCCGAAATTACTCAGAAATAATATTGAGGCTGTAAATTTAGCCTTAGCTAAACGTGGTGTGCAATTAAATGTAGAAGAGTGGGCATCACTTGAAGCACGTCGTAAAGAAATTCAATCAAAAACTGAATCTTTGCAAGCAGAGCGTAATGCGGGCGCGAAGCAAGTTGGTCAGCTTAAAAAAGCAGGCGAAGACGCTTCTGAAATTATGGCGCGTATGTCTGCAATTGGTGATGAAATTAAAGCAGCTGAAGTTGCTTTGGCCGAATTGCAAGCAGAGCTAGAAGAAAAATCATTATCTATTCCAAACTTACCAGATGAGTCTGTACCAGAAGGTAAAGATGAAGCAGATAACGTTGAGATTTTAAAGTGGGGTACACCACGTACATTTGATTTTGAAGTAAAAGACCATACTGACCTTGGCGAAATGATGGGTGGTTTGGAATTTGAAACTGCTACAAAATTAACAGGTTCACGTTTTAGTGTATTGAAAGGACCATTAGCGCGTTTACAACGTGCGATTACGCAGTTCATGCTCAATACACATACTGAACAAAATGGTTATACAGAAGCGTATGTACCTTATCTTGTAAATGCGGATTCATTACGTGGTACAGGTCAGTTGCCTAAATTTGAAGAAGATTTATTTAAGCTTCAAGGCGAAAAAGAATTCTATTTAATTCCAACAGCTGAAGTACCTGTAACGAACTTTGTACGTGACGAAATCATCGATGCAGATCGTCTACCATTGAAATATGCAGCGCATACACCTTGTTTCCGTAGTGAAGCAGGTTCATACGGCCGTGATACGCGTGGTCTAATCCGTCAGCACCAATTTGATAAAGTAGAAATGGTTCAGATTGTAAAACCTGAAACCTCTATGCAAGCGCTAGAAGACCTTACAGGCCATGCAGAAGGTATTTTGCAAGCTTTAGGTCTGCCATACCGTAAAATCATTTTATGTGGTGGTGATATGGGCTTTGGCGCAACTAAAACTTACGATTTAGAAGTGTGGGTGCCAAGCCAAAATACCTACCGTGAAATTTCTTCATGTTCAAATATGGGCGACTTCCAAGCACGTCGTATGAAAGCACGTTACCGTGCAGACCAGAAGAAAACTGAATTTGTGCATACATTGAATGGTTCTGGTTTGGCTGTAGGTCGTACTTTGCTTGCGGTGATGGAAAACTATCAACGCGCAGACGGTTCAATTGAAATTCCAGAAGTATTACGTCCATACATGGGTGGTAAAACTTACATCGATTAAGTTCGAGTAGGATCAAGTGCACACAACAGTGTGCACTTTTGTTTTAAGCAGTCAGATATAGTTTTTTTGAGGTCTCTTGTGGATATTTTTCCAATCTCGTTAAAGTTGCAACAGCAAGCTTGTCTGATTGTTGGCGGTGGCCATATTGCTTATCGTAAAGCGGTGTTGTTGGCCAAAGCGGGTGCTATGGTCAATGTTGTCGCTCCAGTCATTGATGCGAATTTGTTAGAAATTGTGGAACAATCGCAGGGGCAATATACACAAGCTTTGTTCAGTGCCGAAATATTATTACGCCAATATCGTTTGGTGATTGCAGCTACGGATGATGCTGAAGTAAACCGCCAAGTATTTGAGGCGTGTGAAGCTGAAAATGTTTTAGTGAATAGTGTGGATGATCCACCACATTGTCGTTTTATGGTGCCAGCCATTATAGATCGTTCACCGTTGGTGGTTTCTATTGCAAGCAATGGCACATCACCCGTACTTTCTCGTCAAATTCGTACGCAGTTAGAAGCCAGTATTCCACATGGAATGGGCGCTTTGGCTAAATTTTCGGGTCAATGGCGCAGTGCAGTAAAAGCCAAAATTATCAATCCAGATGAACGCCGTATTTTTTGGGAAGACTTATATGCCAGTCCACTCAAAGAGCAGGTGTTTAATGGCAATCTTGCCGAGGCAGATCGTTTAATTGAACAAGCTTTAATTGAGTGGACAAAGCCAAAAGGTGAGGTGTATTTGGTGGGAGCTGGGCCAGGTGATCCAGAGTTATTAACGTTGAAAGCATTGCGTCTGATGCAACAAGCTGATGTAGTGATTTACGACCGTTTGGTGTCTGAGCCAATTATGGAGCTGTGTCGCCGTGATGCAGAAAAAATCTATGTAGGCAAAGCCCGATCAAATCATGCTGTACCCCAAGAAGGTATTAATGCCTTATTGGTTCAATATGCACAGCAAGGTAAGCGTGTTTGTCGTCTTAAAGGAGGCGATCCGTTTATCTTTGGTCGTGGTGGTGAAGAAATTGAAGAGCTATTTGCTGCAGGCATCGCGTTTCAAGTTGTCCCAGGTATTACGGCTGCGTCTGGCTGTTCTGCGTATGCAGGTATTCCACTGACACATCGTGACTATGCGCAAAGTGTTCGCTTTTTAACAGGTCATTTAAAGGAAGGTTCACCAGAACTGCCTTGGCATGAGTTGGTCTATGAAAATCAAACCCTTGTGTTGTATATGGGCTTGGTTGGATTGGAAAAAATTTGCCAACGCTTGATTGAGCATGGGCAACGTCCAGATATGCCCGTGGCGTTGGTTTCTAAAGGTACCACACCTGATCAAAAAGTGGTGGTGGGTACACTGGCAGATATTGCTTCTAAAGTGAGTGACCATCAAATACAAGCGCCGACTTTAACTATTATTGGTGAAGTTGTACGTTTGCGTGAACAATTACAGTGGCAAGCTTAAGTGCCTTGCGACATTGAAAAGAGTAGAGTAAATCCTGTGATTCATGTTGTTTTATACGAGCCAGAAATTCCTGCAAATACAGGGAATATCATTCGTTTATGTGCCAATACAGGAGCGCAATTACATCTAGTGAAGCCACTAGGCTTTGAGTTAGATGATAAAAAGTTGCGTCGCGCGGGGTTGGATTATCACGAATGGGCACACATGAAAGTATGGGAAAACTTTGCAGAGTGTTTATCACATTTGGAGAGTGTAGGAATTGCGCAGGATGCAATTTATCCCTTAACCACCAAAGGTACTGAAACACCGCATACTTCGAATTTAAACCGCCCAGTAGCATTACTTATGGGGCCAGAAACACGAGGTTTACCTGAAGATGTGCGTATGATGTTCCCTAAAGAACATTGGATTCGTTTGCCGATGGCTGCCAATTCTCGTAGCTTGAATTTATCGAATGCAACAGCTGTGATTTTATATGAAGCTTGGCGTCAGCAAGATTTTAAAGAATTGGTATAATATATTATCGATTTAAAAACCGCTCAATTGAGCGGTTTTTTAGTTTTTAGTTATATTAAATGAAGTCTTTTCAACAACCTGAGATTTAAGGCTAAAGATTGCAATTATGTAAGCAGTCGTCTGTAAAGATTCAGATTAGGACCAGAATTGTGTATAAATAAATCAACATCATAAGTAATTATTCAGGATAACGTTGGATATGCTTGCTAATAATTTAACAGCAGGGTCTTTTATTGCATTGGCTATATTTTTTTCAGTTGCGTATGCTGCTGATCCACTAGTACCACAGCAAGAAACAGAAATAGCCCCACTAAAAGCTGATGAAATTCAAAATGGGCTAAAAATGTTGGCTGAGCGACAAAATCAGCGAATTGAAGAATGGGGAAAAACATTAAAACCTGATGATTTCGAGCGTAGTTGGATTTCGGGCCGACAACTGAAAAAGAATAAGCGTCAGGAAGTTTGTGGTATTTTTCAGCATACTGTTGATGATGCTTATAAAGGCGCAGTAGCGAATCGAACTAGACTTAATGAGGCAGATCAAAAGTTGCTGGATGACCGCAATGCTTTTATAGGAGCATTAGGTTATCAAAATAATATTGTAGATACGAAAATGGGCTTTAATTGTCGATTACGTTAAAGTGATCAGATTCGTTGGGCATCTAGAACGCGATTTGAACATGAATATTTTCAAGAGACATATCATTTAATCATGTTCAAATGATTAAGATGTCTGGATGATTGAAGTGTTCTTTTCCACCTCTGTAGGTGGAAAAGAATATTTTTATGAGGTATGCAAAATTTGAAGATTATTCAAATTCATTATGCTGTGGTGCAGGGTGCTTAAAGCCCTTGGTTTTATAACCAAGGTACAAGATACCAAACATTGCCCACCATAAACCGTATTTCAGAGCTGTTTCTTCAATCTCTAACCACATGGCAAAGATACTGAGGAAACCACACATTGGAATGATCACAAAACTAAAGATATCTTTGAAGTTTTTGGTACGGCCATCACGCAATGCGTAGCGTGAAATCACTGAAAGGTTCACGAAGGTAAATGCAGTTAAGGCACCGAAGCTGATCATAGAAATTACAATATCAAGATCCATAAAGCCAGCTGTTAAAGCGACAACACCGACAATCATAATGTTGTAAGACGGTGTGAAGTTTTTTGGACTAATATGACCAAAGATCTTCTTATTAATGACACCGTCACGACCCATAACGTACATTAAGCGTGATACACCTGCATGTGCAGAGATACCTGATGCCATAACGGTAACGATCGCAAATGCAAGTACATAAGATTGGAATAATGAACCACCCACAAGCAATAAAATTTCTGGTTGTGTTTCGGCAATATTCTTGAAGTATGTTCCTGGTGCAGAAGGGAAGTACAATTGCATGAAATAAGTACTGATAATGAAAATGACACCTGCAATCAGCGCTGTTAAGAAAATCGCTTTAGGAAGTGTTTTTTCAGTATCTTTAGTTTCTTCGGCAAGTGAACTTAATGAATCAAAACCTGTGAATGAGAAACACAGTAAAGTTGCACCAGTAATCAGTGCACCTACGCTGGTTAATTCATTCCAAAATGGTTCTAGGCTCCACAATTGTGCACGTGTTTCTGCTGTAATTGGGCCATCCGCATTGAAGCCGGCCTGAAGTTTGCTGTAAACCAACCAAGTGAATGCGCCAATCACGATCAGCTGAATTAAAACAATTAAGCTGTTAAAGTTCGCAACGAAGCGAGCACCACGCAGGTTAATACCAGTCATAAATGCAGTGAGGACAACTACCCAAACCCAGTGATTTACTGAAGGGAAGAGTGCTTCTAGGTAAATGACCGCCAGAATAATGTTGACCATTGGCGACAATAAATAGTCAAGCCAAGATGACCAACCCACCATGAAACCAACGTTTGGGTGAATTGACTTTTGCGCGTAGGTATATGCCGAACCCGAAGAAGGGTAGCGACGGATCATATGACCATAGCTAATAGATGTAAATAAAATTGCAATTAAAGCAATAATATAAGAGGTAGGCACATGGAAATGACTTTCTTCGGAAACTAAGCCGAACGTGTCAAATAGGGTCATGGGTTGGATATAAGCCAAACCAATGATGATGATGTGCCAAAGCCCAAGTGTTTTTTGCAGTTTAGCTGCCGATTGAGTCCCAGATAAATTTGTCAACGGCGTTATCCTCTTAATCGTTGATCAAGGATCAGTCTTATCGTGTCAGGATCGTTTGAGACGAACGATCCCCCCTACATTTTGAAACAAAAGTGCGCCAATTTACTCCAAGATGTAAATTTTTGCCAGTGATTTTATTTCTTTTCTGAGCAGAAAACATGCCAACTTACATGAAGATAAAGTGAAAGTCGCTGTTTTAAAGGCTTACAGATAAAAGCCTGATGCTTAAAAAAACATCAGGCTGAAATTTTCGCTATATTGGCTTATTTTTCAGTAATTACCAAGCTTTTTCTAAGATAGTTTTCAAATCTTTGAGTGTTGCTTCTTTTGGATTATAAATGATCGAACCATCATTTAATGCTTTTTCTGCAACCTCATCAAGCTGTGCTTGAGTCACTTTACCTGTTTCACTTAGTGTGCGTGGTAATTTAGTAAGGCTGTAAATACGATCACGCATAGCTAAAATTGTAGAAATCGCTTTGTCGGCGCGTAAGTGAGCAGGTGTTTGTGAGTAAATATCTGGGCCAGCCAGTGGAAGTAGCAAATCCGCAATTTTATCTGCATTCACTTCTTTGTTGTATTCCAGTACATAAGGCAAGAAAAGATTCATGCATAAGCCGTGGGGCAAGTGTGCAACTGCACCCAACGCATGACCAAGCGAGTGAACTAAACCAACCATAGAGTTAGAAAATGCAATACCAGCCATGGTAGAAGCTTGGGCTAATTCCAAGCGACCTTGTGCATCGGTTGGATTATCCAGCACGTTAAATAAATGATTACTTACTTTTTTAATAGCAGCTGTTGCATAAGCATCAGATATTGGATTGGCAGCAAGGCAGGTATAGGCTTCTACCGCATGCGTCATTGCATCCATTGCTGTCATCGCAGTAAGGTGCGGTGGTAGTGTTTGCGTCATACGCGGGTCTAAAATGGCCGCATGTGGCATCAAATAATACGATGCAAATGGCATTTTGACATTTTTTTGATTATCCGAAACCACGGCAACCATAGTCACTTCTGAACCCGTTCCCGAGGTAGTAGGAATCACAAAAAATGGCTTTAAAGGTTTTGGTAGGTTATGTGCACCTGAGTATTTCAGCAGGTCATCTCCACCTTCGGACACTAAAATATTCGTGGCCTTAGAGGTATCAATAACTGAGCCACCACCCACAGCAATAATCGCATCGCAATTGTTATCGCGATAAAGCTGAGCGGCTTTACGTACAGTCTCAAGGCTTGAATCTGGAGGTACATCGTCAAAAATATGCCCAATCACTGTTTCACTTGATTCAAAAGCAGCTTCAATCGGTGCAAGTAAGTTGTTACTACGTACGCCTTTGTCGGTAATAATTAATGGACGAGTCGCACCTAAAGTCGCAAGTTCAAAAGGGATATGCTCTAGCGCAGCATGCCCAGCAATGACTTTAACTGGACAAAAAAATTCGTAATAGGGTTTAGCCATGGGTTATGCGCTCCGCTTGAAATAGGATTGAGCTACCTTAAGATAGATATTTGCAGCTCCAGTTAATTTTTCTTTTAGGCTTAAATCGTTTGGATATTCTTTGACAGCTAATTCTGCAACCAGTTTTGGCAAAATCAGCGCTTCCATTTTATTCAAGCAACGTACCAGTCGAATGGCATAAGAAATATCGCCATTGGCAATCATACGGTCATTGGCAAATGCTTGTGCGGTACTTTCTTGAAATGAAAACACCAAAAATGCATGATTAAGATGCTTAAAAGTAATGGTTAAATCTGGCTTAGTCACTAAATCAGGAACTAATTCCAGTTTTTTATCTGCTGTCACACGCGCAATGAATGCAGGTCCATTGGGAAATACATTCATAGAGAGTGTGAAATGATCTGGAAATTGAGCGACTTCCTGTTTGACTTCTGCATCGACTTGGCTCGCCATCACTAAGCCTCTGCCAATCACGTCCATCATGAGTTTGACATAGGCTAGCTGCAAAGCGGGCTTGACGGATTTAGTTGCAATCACGTATTCATCCCTTTTCAAAATATTATTTATTTAGAGTAAATACTCTAATTTATTTTATCTATGAAAGCAAAGGCTTTATTTTTGTTCAATCTGAACGTCTTTAAAGTAACCGCTGTTTTGCAAGGTTTCAATCATATCGACGCATAAGTTTTCAAATTTTGGATAGTCTTCGACAAGGTCTTGTACACGAACCATTTCTAAGCCTGCATAGCCACATGGATTAATCGTATGAAAACCAAATAGGTCGCAGTCGATGTTCAATGCTAAGCCGTGATAAGAGCGACCTTTACGAATTTTAAAGCCAAGTGAGCCAATTTTTCGTTCATCAACATATACCCCAGGTGCATCTGCTTTGGCGTATGCTTCAATGCCATATTTTTTAAGCAAATCGATCATGAGATTTTCAGCATAGCTGACTAAAGTGCGTACATTCCAACCTAAGCGATTTAAGTCAAACATAAAATATGCAACAAGCTGACCCGGACCATGCCATGTCACTTGGCCACCACGATCACTTTGCACCACTGGAATATTACTGTGCAATAAAATGTGTTCGGGTTTACCTGCTTGGCCCTGCGTTAGGACATCATGATGTTGCAAAATCCACAATTCATCTGGCGTATTTTCGTCACGTTGTTCGGTCAATTGTTTCATTTCCAGAAAACGATCTTCATAAGACGTTAACTGAGTGTAATGACGAATAATGAGTTGTGGTTTAGCTTCAATCTCCACGATTTTAAATCCTTAAGAAATGCTCTATTTAAAATCTATTATAGATAAATTAGATGAGATAAGGGGAGCTGAGGGCAGATTTTGTATATGCGCTAGGCAATAAAGTAAGCATAAAAAAACACGCCCGAAAGCGTGTTTTTATTAGAGTGCCGTTTTGATGAGAGGACAAGCTGCAAGGTCTGCATATACAGCATGCACTTGCTCAAGCTCTTCAAAACGAAGCTGTGCAGTAATTGAATGATATTTACCAGTGCGTGAAGGCGTTACAGTCATAGCTGTGCCGTCAAATTCTGGAAAATGTTTAATAAAAATATCATTCACGGCTTGGCGAAGTTCATCACCCGCATTACCAATCAGTTTAATAGGGTAGTCCATTGGAAACACCCAAAGATGCTCTTGTAATTCACGTGATGGAGTGCGATCAGTCATGTCAGTCATAGGACACCTCAATATTAAAAATACCTGCAATGCGCAGGTATTTTGATTCATTTGCTACATGCTCTTATTATGGGGGAGCTTCCCCCATAATCAAGCCTGTATTATCCCACTGATGGGTTAGTCATTCTCAAGGAACGAACGTAAGTGTTCAGAACGAGATGGATGACGTAATTTACGCAAAGCTTTGGCTTCAATCTGACGAATACGTTCACGTGTTACGTCAAACTGTTTACCGACTTCTTCTAAAGTATGATCCGTTGGCATATCAATACCAAAACGCATTTTTAAGACTTTCGCTTCACGTTCAGTCAAGTTTTCTAAAACTTCACGTGTTGCCTCTTTCAAGCCTTCAGAGGTTGCTGCATCAATTGGAGAAGTAATGTTACCATCTTCAATGAAATCACCCAGATGCGAATCTTCATCATCACCAATTGGCGTTTCCATAGAAATCGGTTCTTTGGCAATTTTGAGGACTTTACGAACTTTAACTTCGTCCATTTCTAGACGTTCGCCTAATTCTTCAGGGGTTGGCTCACGGCCCATTTCTTGAAGCAATTGACGAGATACACGGTTAATCTTGTTAATCGTTTCAATCATGTGCACAGGAATACGAATGGTACGTGCTTGATCGGCAATTGAACGGGTAATGGCCTGACGAATCCACCATGTTGCATAAGTTGAGAACTTATAACCACGACGGTATTCAAACTTATCTACCGCTTTCATCAAACCGATGTTACCTTCTTGAATCAAGTCGAGGAATTGTAGACCACGGTTGGTGTATTTTTTCGCAATCGAGATTACAAGACGTAAGTTCGCTTCGACCATTTCTTTTTTAGCACGGCGCGCTTTCGCTTCGCCTACAGCCATACGTTTAGAAATTTCTTTAATTTCTTTAACGCTTAAATTGAGATCTTTTTCAATATCTGCAATTTTTTGTTGGAAGGCTAGAATATCAGGACGTACTTTTTCTAAGTAGCCTTTCATTTCTGCAGGTGCTTTCGCAATTTGCTCATCTAACCAAGCTTGGTTAGATTCTTGACCTGGGAATGATGTACGGAATAGCGTACGATCCATACGACCACGACGTACTGCATAACGCATTACTTCACGTTCTGAGGTACGAATTTGTTCATGTGTACCACGAATCATTTCAGAAATGATGTCGAATAGGCGAGGCGTAAATTTAAACATCATAAACACAGCAGCTAAATCTTCGAGTGCTTGTTTACCTTCTTTACTATTACGACCGTGTTTTGCAACCAGTGCTTTAGTATTTGTCCACGCGTTTTCTAATTCAGTAAAACGTGCTTTGGCAATTTCAGGGTCTGGGCCAGAATCACCTTCAGAATCATCATCACTTTCAGATTCTTCTTCTTCATCGTCATCATCCAATTTTACATCTTTGGTTGATTTACTTGATGATGCATCATCTTCGTCTAGATCTTCAGACTCATCTTCTAAAACTTCAGGAATATCTTCATCAGTTTCAGGGTCTAAATAACCAGATAAAATATCAGCAAGGCGACGTTCACCCGCTTCGTAATCTTTATATTCTTTTAAAACCACTTCAACGGCATTTGGCCAATAAGCGATTGAGTTTAAAACGTCACGAATACCTTCTTCGATTCGTTTCGCAATGCTAATTTCGCCTTCGCGCGTCAGTAGCTCAACTGTACCCATTTCACGCATATACATACGAACTGGGTCAGTCGTACGACCTGGTTCATTTTCAACTGATGCGAGTACAGCAGCGGCTTCTTCTTCAGCAACTTCATCTGTTGCGTCGCTACCACCCTCAAACATGGCATCATCAGTTTCAGGTGCACGGTCATGTACAGGAATACCGACGTCATTCAACATTTGAATGATGTCTTCAATCTGTTCGCTTTCTGTGATTGAATCCGGAAGATGATCGTTGACCTCAGCGAAAGTTAAGTAACCTTGTTCTTTGCCTCGGCTAATCAGCGCCGCTACTTGGGAAGTAGGGGAATTCATATCGCTCATCTATGCTTACTCTTCGTTGAATCTAGGACATTAAAATCGTAAAGTTTTAATAAACTAATACGATTCATCTCAATAAAAATTTATCAATAGCTTGCTTATTCCATTGAATATTCGGTCTTAGTTGAAAGACGCTTCAATGAAATATTAAAAAATTAAATTCAGTAATTTAGGTGGGGCTGAAATTGTTGTTTTCAAGTTCATCCCGTGCGCATTTGGTCAGATGAGATCATCTCGATCGTCATAAAACTGAAAGACGCAGGGTGGATTATATCATGCCATAACTGAGGCTAAGAAAAAAGGCCAATTTACGGCTTTAACACCTAAAAACACAAATAAAACTTGACAAGGTTCTATAACCCATATAAATAGCGCCTAGACCCCTTTAATTTTTTTCATTATGAGGTAGTTTCAGTGTCTTCGACAGATTTTGAACTAGATGATAACTACGGTGATGATGATGTTAATTTCGATGAGGCCGGCGGAAAAATTAGCGCTAAAGAATCGCTAGAAAAACGTCGCCTGATTGATGAACTTCTTGCACAACGTCGTTTAGAGCGTGAACTCAAAGATTTTGACTATGACTTTGACGATGACGACGATTTTGGCGATGAAGACGACTAAAATCAGTTTTTGCAGAGTGTTTTTAAATGCTATGCTTACACATTAAGTTTGTATATTTGTGGATATAAAATGAGTGCTTTAGATTTAGACCGTTTGAGCGACTATCTAGACGGCGATCAGAATGAGTTTGGTCTGGATTTTGCTGCAACTCATGGTTTCTTGTGCGCAATTGCAGTTGGCCCTAAATTTGATAAGTGGCTAAATGAGTTATTTGAAGGTAACCAAAAAAAGGTGCCAGCAGATATTATTGCGCAAGTTGAAGCTTGGTTGGATTCGATTCGTCAAAATTTAGCCAATGAAGAAGGAATTGAATTTCCTTTTGAAATTGAAGAAGCAGATGTTGAATCTAGCCTTGGCGATTGGAGCGTTGGTTTTGTTGACGCCATGTTCCTTAATGAAGAAGCATGGTTCGCGCCTGAATTTGAGGAACAATTGGTTGATTTAACTTTACCAATTATGGTCTTCAGTGGTATCGATGAAGAAGACCCTCAAATGGAAACCTTCCGCCGTAATGGTCAGTTAATGGATGAACTTGCAGAAGAGATTCCAGAGAACTTAAATGAATTGTATTTGATGTATCACACACCAAACTAATTCAAATAAGTCATAAAAAAAGCACCAATTCGGGTGCTTTTTTATGACTAATCTTCTGTTGTAGTATTTAAGATTTGCGCTTTTTCTGCTTTTCTAAGCCTTTAAGTACATTTTTACTCATCCAACCAAAGCTTAGAGCCAGTAGTGCATAATGAATGAGGAACGTGAATCCAAATGCTAACGCAATTACCCATAGTGGTACTGCACTTAATACGCTAAAAGCTGAAATAGATTTAAATATAGCAAGTACGACGATTACTGAAGAGATCAGGCTAATCATAATTGAAGAGATCAGACAGCCCCAAATGAGTTGTTTCTTTTCTTCAGCGTTAGGGACTCTTTGTTGATCTTGTACAAATTTACTGGCTGTGGCAAATCCTGCGGCCATAATGCTAGCAACTGAGGTGCCGTTAGGTATGTCAAGGAAGTAAATAATGACAGCCATGAGTACCATTGCAGCTAAATAGGCGATAGAAAAGTAAATAATGTATTTTTTCATTCGTGTTTATATTCGAGTGTTATTTAAATGAGAAGCCATAACAAGACGGCAATTTTTTATAATATAAGTATAAGTGATGATTGAGAAATACAAAACGCACATAGAGCGACTTTATGTCTCACTCAGCGGTTAATACTTTTATTTGTTTTGTTGCGCACGATTTTTGCGTTGTTGGCGACGGTATAGAATCCAGATCATCACAACTATCACGATTGCAATAATTACATAGCCAACACGACTAAAGATTTCATGCATCAGTGCTTGGTTTTCACCAAAGTAATAGCCGACACAGGCTAAAAAAGTGGTCCAAATAACCGTACCTAAGCTACTGTAGAGCATGAACTTCCAAAAAGGCATGCGACTCATGCCTGCTGGAATGCTAATCAGTGAGCGTACCGCAGGAATCATACGGCCAAAAAACACAATGCGATGACCATATTGCTCGAACCATGCTAATGCAGTTTTAACATCTTCAGTTTTTATAAACAAATACTTTCCGTATTTATCGACACAGCAAAAAATGCTGTCGTGATTGAACTTATAGCCCACCCAGTACAGCACAGCAGCAGCCACAAGAGATCCAACACTTCCTGCAATAATTACGCCTGTGAGTAGAAGTTGACCTTGTGATGCGGTATAGCCCGCTGAGGGCATAATAATTTCTGAGGGAATCGGTGGAAAGACATTATCTAGAAACATCAGGAAAGCGATACCCAAGTAACCGAGTTGTTGCATGATGCTTAAAATCCATTCGGTTAAATTCATGGGACGTCCAAATATAATCAGATGAAGTAAAAATAAATAGTGTTTGAGTATGCAAGATAATCCATATCATGTGTGTTACAAAATCATGTAAATTGTGTATTTACGAGTCTTTTAAAACATTTTGGCTATTTATAAAGTGCAATAAAAAACCCTCCATTGGAGGGCTTTTTAATTTTATGGGTTTACTACACTTTTAGAGGCGTTTACGTTTCGCTGCTAAAATTTGCGATTGACGCATACGGAAGCCTTCTTTTTGCTTGTCTGTTGTTTTGTTGATGCAGTAAACACAAGACACCCCATGCTCATAGCTTGGTAGCTCCACTTCTGCAGGAACAAGAGGCCAGCCACATGCGTGACATTTAATGTTTGCACCTTCTTCCATACCATGTGTTACGGCTGTACGTCCATCAAATACAAAGCATTCGCCTTCCCATAAGCTTTCATCAGCCGGGGTTTCTTCTAGGTATTTTAGAATGCCACCTTTGAGGTGATACACTTCGTTAAAGCCTTCTTGAAGAAGTAGTGATGTTGATTTCTCACAGCGAATACCGCCAGTACAGAACATCGCAATTTTTTTATCTTTGTGTTGTTCCAACTCTTTTTTTACATAGTCTGGAAATTCACGGAAAGTTTCTGTTTTAGGGTCAACAGCACCCTTGAACGTACCAGCTTTATATTCGTAGTCATTACGTGTATCAATTAAAATTACATCGTCACGTGCAATTAGCTCGTTCCATTCTTTCGGGTCTAAGTAATGGCCCACAAGATCACGTGGCTTAACTTCTACGCCTAAAGTAACAATTTCTTTTTTGAGTTTAATTTTCATTTTCCGGAAAGGTTTTTCCGCGCTGTGTGACTCTTTGTATTCCATAGACGTAAAGCCCTCGTCTAAAAGGAATTGGTGTACAGCATCAATTGCAACGCGGTCGCCCGCGACCGTGCCGTTAATACCTTCGTCTGCCACAATAAGAGTACCGCACAAATTGATTGAGCCGACTAAGTTCAACAGGCGTTCTTTTAACGCAGCTGCGTCTTGAACTTCTTTAAATTGATATAGCGCGGCAACAACCCAACCAGTGGTCGCTTGCTGTTCTACAGGTGCAAGCTGTTCTACAGTAGCGTTCATGGAGTACTCCAAAAATAGAAAAATAAAAATAGGAATTTCGAAAGGCGCGTATTTTAACGTGTATTGATGGAATATGCGAGTAAAACAGTACAAGGCAATGACTTCTATTCGTGCTCAACTGCGTGTATATTCGGGGCCTCACGTTGTGTTTTGTTTTAATAACAACAGCAGAATTTTAGGAGTTTGTTTTGAGTAATGACCGTCGAATTGCTTCACTTACGCCATGTGCAGGGCGTTGTTCAACGGTATTTGGTGATGCAGTATGTCGTGGCTGTCGCCGATTCAATCATGAAGTTATTCAGTGGAATACTTATAATTCAGTACAACAAACTGCTGTGTGGAAACGTTTAGACGCACAGTTGGATCAAATTTTAGTGCCTATGCTACCTTTTGCGGATCTTCGTCATGTAGAAGGTTTTGTTCTGTCTAAGCGTGTGCGTTTACGTCCAGATGCGAGCCAAGGACGCAAGTTGTATCATGCCTTAAAGCTGTGTGAAAAAAACCGTCATTTTACCGATGATAGTGGGCTTGGAATTCACTATAAACAAGTGCGACCGCTGTGGGAAGAATTTGAACGTCGTGTATTGGCACTGGCAACAGCCAGCTATGATTTTGCCTTTTTACGAGCAGATGGCATTAGTCATCATTTACTGAAGGTATATGAAGAAGAGGACGAATAGTCCTCTTTTTTTTGATGAAGAGATATAAGGTTATCTTGGTATTTATATATGAACTACTCTGAATATTTTTTATATTGTGTTGCTGTGATTGTGATGATTGCAACGCCTGGGCCAGTCATGCTTTTGGTGGCTAGCGCTGGATTAAAAGGAGGCTATAAAAAAGCGCTACAAACGATTTTTGGGACGAATTTAGCCTCATTGGTGCTGATTGTATTGTCTGTACTGATTTTAAAAGGCGTATTGAATATTAATGAGCAATGGCTAAATGCAATTAAAATATTGGGGTGTATCTATATTGCTTATATTGGCCTACAGGTTTTAAAAGAAGCACGTGAGGCTCAACCCGAACAAAATCAGGTGGCGCTATCCGATACGCAAGGCGGTTTTAAGCAAGGTTTGCTGGTGGGTATTTCCAATCCTAAAGATATTATTTTCTTTGCATCTTTCTTTCCGCAATTTACAGGTATTACAGCTGATTTGAATTTGAGCCTGAGCATTTTAACCATCAGCTGGATTATTTTAGATTTCGCCACGCTGTCTTTGGTTTATCTAGCGTTTAATCGTTTATCAGGCTCCGCCGTGTACCCAAAATTACTGGGAATCTGTGGCGCCGTACTGGTTGTGGTTGCTTTATACGGTATTTATAGTGCTTTATTTTGAAGGCTGGGCTATTAATAAATCAATTAATTGAAAGATCAGCGCTTTTTGTTGGTTGCACATTTGTGCATTAAAGCCATCGATCAATACTGTGCTGATGAGGCCTTCAAGCTGAAGATAAAATAGGGCGCTTATTTCCTGTTGCTGAGGAAGATGGGTGGTTTTGTTTTGGATCAAATCGCGGATCCATTGCTTATGCGCCTGAGAAATGGCAAGGATATCTGTATCTTCAGCATTTGATTCACTCACAGCCCGCACAAACAGGCAACCTTTAAAGTGATCTGCCTGAAACCAGTTGATATGCCAGTCATAAATTTTTTCTAAGGCCTTTATGCCATCAAGTTCTTGAACGCTAGAGAGCAGGCTTTGTCGAAAGCGTTCATCACGCGCTTGTAATACGCTGTAAACCAACTGGTGCTTATTTTTAAAATATGTGTATAGCGTCGTTTTAGAACACCCAGATTCATCCCGAATAAGATCGACACCAACAGCACTAAAGCTTTGCTGATTAAACAGCTGTTCAGCGGTTTTTAATATTTTCTGTGCTGATTTAGACATCGTGCTATTGCCTCATTTGAAATAGTATATTTACAAATAGTACAGATCTGTACTATTTTAATTATAGCGCGCGCGGTATCTAAGATCAATCAAGAGGAAATAAGGATGAATATATTGGCCAGTAAAGAGAAACTAGCGCCTAAACCCTCAGGACAGGCACTGCTACGCGGATTTTGTGGGGGGACGCTCAGCATTTTTATTTTGTTGCTCATCGGGCAGTATTCACATCATGCATGGATCATGGCACCTTTTGGTGCGAGTTGTGTATTGTTGTATGCGGTACCTCAGTCGCCATTGGCACAGCCACGGAATGTGATTTTTGGGCATGTGGTGTCTGCGGCTATAGGTTTATGTGTTGCGCTATATTTTCCAGTTAATACTTTCAGTATTGCTATTACTGTCGGGCTGGCTATTTGTTGTATGCAATTTTTTAGATGTGTACATCCGCCAGCAGGTGCAAATCCATTGGTCATTTTATTGACCGTACATATACAGCACTACGATTGGTGGTTTTTATTATTTCCAGTGTTATCTGGTGCCGTGAGTTTGGTTGTTGTAGCTTATATGGTGAATAATTGGCGCAGTAGTAAACCGTGGCCAGAGTATGGTCTAGCTGTGTGGCACACTAAAACGAAAGAATGAGTGGCCGGTAAGAAGGAAATTACTCTATTTTAGAGTCAGGCTGTGCAGATCTAGCATGTATGCAACTGCTTGCGATTGGTTTTATATAGAATGAATCATCTGTGAAATTAAATACATATAGAAAAGCCCAACACAGAGGATGGGCTTTTCTTCAAAAAGACATTAATTAGAGTTGATGTGCCAAACGGTATTGAACAATTTCATCAATAGTAATTAATGTTAAAGCATGTTTTTCTGCGTAGGACAGGACTTGAATACCAGATGCCATTGAGCCATCCGGATTAGTCACTTCACAGAGAACGCCCGCTGGTTTAAGACCCGCTAAACGTGCCAGATCTACACTGCCTTCGGTATGTCCACGACGAGTGAGTACACCACCATCACGCGCACGTAATGGAAATACGTGTCCAGGACGATTTAAATCACGAGCCACAGCACCATCTTTAATGGCTGCATGAATAGTGGTGGTGCGGTCTTGGGCTGATACGCCTGTAGTCACACCTTCGGCAGCTTCAATGGTCACGGTAAAAGCGGTTTTAAATTGGCTTGAATTATCTGCAACCATTGGTGGTAAGGCTAAATGATCTGCCAGTGTATTGGTGAGTGTGAGGCAAACAATCCCAGATCCATCACGAATCATGCGTGCCATGGTTTCGACATTCAGTGTTTCAGCTGCCACAATGAGGTCAGCTTCATTTTCACGGTCAAAATCATCCATGACCAAAACAGGTTTGCCTTGGCGCATATCTTCAAGTGCTTGTAATACACGTTGCTCTGAAGGGGGAAGTGCTACAAAGAAAATTTCGGGTTGCATTAAACTAGACATTGAAACGCTCTCGTAAGTTTTAAGGTACGGTTGAACATTTCAGGACATGTGAAATAGTGTGGCGTTACGGCATAACTTGAAAATTTCAAGATATTAAGATGTGACGTCGTCTTCTTTCATCCGGACTATACCGTCGGCTTTGGAATCTCACCAAATCTGCTATGCACCATAAAGTACATTGGCTCGTGGGCTATGGGCAATTTATTTAACCCAATTACCACCGGTGGGGAATTACACCCCGCCCTGAAGCGATGTCATTTGATTATATGCTTATTATCCATAAAGGCCAGCTTTTCTGTATGACTAGGCAAATGATTTGAGCAAAAATGGTATTTAGGCTGTTACTGGGTGATGCCTATATTCAATACGTACTGGTGTTATTTAGCAGATCTCTTTAAGCTGGGGGATAAATCATAGTGTTAGAGGGTAATTTATTTATGCACTATAAAAAAGAAAAAAATGATGAAAAAGGTGTGAAGTGCTGAGCTTTAAATCACCTCAAAATAAAAATAAGGTTGGATCGATATTATGGAAAATTTACTGAATCGGCAGAATTTTCAGCAACATTTAACTGCCATCGGTTTTAGCTTATTGGGTGTGAGTATCTTGTATTTAATTGCAGCCAATTGGTGGATGCTACCGCACTCTATTCAGCTGGCTTTGCCACAGATATTACTTTTTATACTTGCGATTGCCAGTGTTTATTTATCTCATGCATCAGAAAGCATCATACAAAGCTTGCATACTTTATGTGGGTTAATGTTAGGTTTATCCCTTGCGGTCATTGGTCAGGTGTATCAAACGGGTGCCAATAGTTATTTGTTATTTTTGCTGTGGTCTGTGCTGTTAGTTCCTTGGTTATATCGCCCAAATACAGGGATTTTTATTTTACTGGGTTTAACAGGATTTCTAACACTTTATCTTGCTTCTGTTCAGTTGGGATTTAAAGGCTGGCAAAGTATTGTTGTGCTACTACTTTGGTGGAGCGGGATGTGGCTACTGGCATCTTGGCAATATCGCGCTTTAGAAAAATATACCTTGCTCTGGATTATTGTTTTATCCGTGGTCAGCATGGTTGGCTTTTTCTCTACGGAGAATCAGTCTGCGTTTATATTCTGGGTCTGTGCTTTTCTACCGCTGTCTTTACTGGCTTGGCAAAGTTACTACAAGCAAGACACTTTGGCTTTTAGCCTGTTGAGTGCGGGTATAGGTATTAACATCTTTATGTGGATAGCCTATGGTTTAGTCTCACAATTAAATTTAGGTAGCTTTGGCTTCTTAATTCTGGTGATGATGAGTCTTGGCATTTTTTACTTAATCACAAAAGTGATACTAAAGGTTTTACCAAAATCTTATGTCAGTACTATTCCCTTAGGTATTGGTGCATGGTTAGCAGGACTTTTTCTTTCGGCCTTTGTTTTTGGCATGGTTCGCTCTGCATGGGGTGCCTTGCTGTGTGGTGTTGTGGCTTATGTGATTGTTATTTTGCAATTTCGAAAAGGGGATAAACTTGCTCAACACTTTAAAAATCAACTGTTGTATAGCTTACTGATATTTTCACAAGTGGGTATGTATGGTGGCGTGTTTGGGCTGACAGAAAATCCAGTATGGGCCATGCTGGTCATGCCACCCTTAATATTGATCACTTATTTATTACGCTTGCGTGCATGGTTGCTGTGGCTACAGCTACTGTCTTTTTATTCTATGCTTTTGCTGAGTTTATATTTTGCGGTGTATGAGTGGCAGATGCATCAGGTCGCTTTTAGCTGGTGCTGGTATGGGGTGCATTACGGCATCTATGGCTTGATTCTCATCGCTTTGCTGAAGTTGGACCAAAAATATCAACGAAGCCTATTACTTTGGGGCTTATGTGTGCTGTTCATTGGTCCTGCATCACTCATGATGGGGCGTGATTTATTCGCCATTTCAGGTGGACTCATTACCGTAGCATGGTGGGGGCAGTTGCTTTTTGCAGGCCTATGGTGGCTGGTGTTTGGCTATGTTTATAAGCGCTATTGTTCGCAGACATTCAGTCCTTTTCAGTTGGCACTTTGGTTTATTTTTTCTATGGTTTTATTGGCCTTAGGGTATTTTGAAATTTTCCTTTGTGTATTGGTGCTGGCTTGGGGGCTTGAGCATCGAGATCGGCTGATCTATGCGTTGAGTATTGTGGTGCTCTGCCTTTTACTTTTTCATCTGTATTATTTCTTGGGTCTCAGCTTTCTTGCAAAAAGCCTCACCATCTTTTTATCAGGTCTGGCTGTATTGGTGTTGCGATATTTGGTACGCCGTAATCAGTTGGTCAATACAGCACAGGACGTGATATGAAAAAAATAATTCCAATCTTTTTGGCAGGACTAAGCTTAATTTTATTTGGTGCCTTAATTGCAAAGAATGAGCAACATTTAGCTACAGGGCAAAGCATTTATGTGTCTTTAGCACCCGTCGATCCGCGCGCATTGCTACAGGGCGACTATATGGCTTTGCGTTATGACTTAAATTTTGTAGGCACTGTACAAGCACCTCGAGGAGCATTAGCTTTGGCTTATGTGCTTATAGATAGTCAGGAGCGTGTTTTAAAAACCAGTTTTAAACGACAAGATTTATTAGGACAGGGGCGTATTTATCCTTTACAGCTTAAGATGGGGAGCGGAGAACTTCCATTCCCAGCATCAGATAGTTATTTTTTTGCAGAAGGTTTGGCCAGTTGTTATGAGCAAGCGCGTTTTGCATTATTTAAAGTGTCGGCACAAGGCAAGCCTGTATTGGCTGATTTAGTCGATGAGCAATTGCAGAGCTTAAATTGTGAGGCACAACAAAAATGGCAAAATGGCGTAAAAAAGTCTGCTATATAAATCTAATCGAGGGTTGCTAAAAGTCATTCGTAGATACAGATGCTTAGAACATCAGGCATATAAAAACCCGCAGATGTGCGGGTTTTTTAAAATCTTGGACTTAAGCCACTTGAACAGGAATACAGTTCGCTGTGTGGTTTACAGTATTATTTGGGTTTGCATACACTAAACGCGGTTTATGCGCATTTGCTTCAGCTTCAGTGAAATCACCAAATGTTGCAATAATCATTAGGTCGCCAACGTCAGCTTGAAGTGCAGCGCCACCATTTACAGAAATGATGCCAGAACCTTCTTCACCACGAATTGCATACGTTGTAAAACGCTTACCATTCGTCACGTTCCACATGTGAATTTCTTCATATTCGCGGATACCGGCTAAATCCAAAAGAATGCCATCGATCGCACAAGAACCTTCATAATGTAATTCTGCTTGTGTTACGACACAACGATGGATTTTTGCTTTTAATAAACGAGATAGCATGGCTAGCGTCTCCTTAGTAGACCTAAGATGTTGATCTTATGGTTAAATCAGTTTCCTACTTGCAGCTTAGACTCGGCAAGCAAGCGCATTTTGCTCTGAAATGAGCAACATGGCAAGAAACATTGTTCAACAATTTGTGGATTGATCAGTTCTATTTGTAAGCATTGATTTGGTTCATGGCTTGTTGTATGTCTCCGTTTACCAGTAGTTTGCTACGTGATAAAGCATGAGCAATAGCATCATCCATTAAACCTTGTTCACTGCTAGGGGCTTTGCCCAATACATGTCCAGATACGCGGTCTTTAGAACCAGGGTGACCAATACCAATGCGTAAGCGATGGAAATTAGGACCTGTATGTGGAACGATATCACGTAAACCATTATGACCACCGTGACCACCACCAGTTTTAAGGCGAATGACACCTGGGTTCATGTCTAGTTCATCGTGTGCAATGAGCATTGCTTCGGGAGCAATTTGATAGAATTTTGCGAAGGGAACAACACTTTTACCTGAAAGGTTCATAAATGTTGTAGGTAACAACAGACGAACGTCCTGACCTTCAATATTACCACGACCACTAATTCCATGAAATTTTGGGTCTGCTTTGAGCGAGATACCATAAGCTTGGGCTAAACGTTCTACGAACCAGAAGCCAGCATTATGGCGGGTTTGGGCATACTCAGAACCTGGGTTGCCCAAACCTACAATCAGTGAAATATTTGACACTAATTTACACCATTAACACTTATGCGCGTTTGAAGTCAGCGTGCATTGGAGTGTTTTTAGACGGGTGACGTTGTAAAGCTTGGATTTTAACGCTTTCAACTTTACCGTCGATGTTGATTTCTACAGTTTCTTCAAAGAAAGCTTTGTTTTCTAAAGCTTTAACAAGCTCACGAAGCTCTAAAGTTACTGCTACAGGAGCTACTTCGCCACCGTAGATGATTGCTGGAACTTTAGCTTGAAGACGAAGGCGGCGGCTCGAACCTTTCCCTTGTACTGCTTCTTCACGTGCTACTGCATTTAATACGAAGTTTGCCATGATAGACATCCTAATTTAAGTTTAATTGACTAGACCTTCGACCAGTCTAGTGAGTAAAAGCCCCGCCAAAAGGCAGGGCTTCGGAATTCAGCGCTATATTATAGATAAGAATCAAACATTGCGCTAATAGATTCTTCGTTGTTAATACGACGAATCGTTTCAGCAACCATACTTGCTACTGAAACTTGACGAATCTTGCCAAGAGCTAAAGCTTCTTCTGAAAGAGGAATTGTGTCAGTAACAACAAGTTCATCAATAACAGAGTTCTTTAGGTTCTCAATTGCTTTACCAGACAATACTGGGTGAGTTGCGTATGCAACAACTTTACGCGCACCAAAAGTTTTTAATGCGTCAGCTGCTTTACACAATGTACCCGCTGTATCTACCATGTCATCAACAATGACACAGTCACGGCCTTTAACATCACCAATCAAATGCATCACTTGTGATTCATTTGCTTTTTGACGACGTTTATCGATGATTGCAAGATCGATATCACCCATTTGTTTAGCAACAGCACGCGCACGTACTACACCACCAACGTCAGGAGATACAACCATAAGATTGTCATGTGACTGTTGACGAAGATCAGCTAAAAGAGCAGGTGTACCGTAGATGTTGTCTACAGGAATATCGAAGAAACCTTGGATTTGGTCTGCGTGTAGATCGATCATTACAACACGGTCAATACCTACAGTTGTAAGCATATCTGCAACAACTTTAGCAGTAATTGGCACACGGCTTGAACGAGGACGACGGTCTTGACGAGCATAACCAAAATAAGGAATCACGGCAGTGATACGGCCAGCGCTCGCACGGCGTAATGCGTCTGCCATAACTAAGACTTCCATAAGGTTGTCATTGGTTGGGGCACACGTAGGCTGTACGATAAATACGTCTTTACCACGAACATTCTCAGTGATTTCTACAGCAATTTCACCATCTGAAAAGGTAGAAACGGCAGCAGCACCTAGAGGAATGTGTAAATGGCTTACGACTTTTTGAGCGAATTGTGGATGCGCAGTTCCACTAAAAACGACAAGATTGGGCATGAAGCACCCTTGGCGGTTGATATATAGGGAAAATAGATGGCAGGGGTAGCTGGATTCGAACCAACGGATGCCGAGATCAAAACCCGGTGCCTTACCACTTGGCGATACCCCTAATGCGGCAGAACTTTAATATTTTTATAGCTTTTTGTCAAGATTATTTAACATCGAAGCTACAAAAGAATGTTCTGTCTTTTTTGAGAAAATGGCAGGGGTAGCTGGATTCGAACCAACGGATGCCGAGATCAAAACCCGGTGCCTTACCACTTGGCGATACCCCTAATTTGATGACTGTAAGATGGCAGGGGTAGCTGGATTCGAACCAACGGATGCCGAGATCAAAACCCGGTGCCTTACCACTTGGCGATACCCCTAATACAGTACATCTACAGATGAATTAAATGGCAGGGGTAGCTGGATTCGAACCAACGGATGCCGAGATCAAAACCCGGTGCCTTACCACTTGGCGATACCCCTATCACACCTTAAATTTGCGTAATGGCGATTCTTGTAAACTATTCACCAAGTAAGCTTTACATGGTGCATTTTCAAGAATGTCATTTACATTCAAATTTTCGGTTAACTCAATAAACACACAAGCACCTGTACCTGTAAGTTTTGCAGTACCGAACTGATCTAAGTATTGCATTGCTTCATCTACTTCAGGATATAAACTTCTTGCCAGAGGCTCAAAGTTATTGCCGAAACTCGATGGCGTTAACTGATAGGCGCAAAATTTAGAGGGCTTTGAGTTTCTTGTCAACGTTTTTTGTGAAAAAAGCAGTTGAGTGCTGATAAAACAATCAGGTTTAAGCACAATGAACTTTTTTTGAGCTAAATCTATGAATGTTAAGTGTTCCCCGATGCCTTCAGCCCATGCATTTTGACCATGCACAAAGATGGGAACGTCGGCACCTAATTGAACACCAAGCGATGCAAGTTGCTCAATTGTTAATCCGCACTGCCAAAGCTGGTTCAAAATAATCAGTGTCGTTGCTGCATTTGATGAGCCACCACCGAGTCCTGCACCCATTGGAATATGCTTTTCAATGCTGATTTTTAAGCCAGTTGGTGTTTTTGCATGTGGTTTTAGAATTTGTGCTGCTTTGTAAATGAGGTTTTGTTCAAGTTCAACAGTGCCAATTCCATCAATTTCGATGTCTGTAGAAGTTGTTTGTTTGAATTCTAGCCAGTCATATAAGTCGATGAGCTGAAAAATGCTCTGCAATTCGTGGTAGCCATTTTCACGGCGTCCAGTAATATGCAAAAACAAATTTAATTTGGCAGGGGAAGGAACTCGAATTACATTCACAATCGTTTTTTCCTGAAACTTAGTGCTTATAAGTGCGTCACGCATTGATTGGGCATTATAGTCGAATATTGTTTTGAGAGGATTGCATTTTGGTACTATGTCAGTTGTGCGCTACCTAAACGATTAAAACATCGAATTTTGCAGGCATTGTACCGAATGAGTTTTCTACAGATCAGTGTCGAGCTGTCTTTTAAATGTGGTGCAAGTTGACTTCAATTACTCGCTCACTATTTATTTTTTATTAGAAAGAAGAAAAAGAGTGAAGAGAGTGATTGAAACAAATGCATTAAGCATGTACCAAAGCATGAGCTATTCATACTTTGGCTACTCATATTTATTGTTTTTAACGGTTTTGAATCACCATGGTGATACGGTTTTCTTTACCAGATTCGAGTGCTTGTTTCAAAATTAGCTTATTAGGTAAGTTATTTTGTTCTGCATAGCTTAAATCCACATCCCAATCATCTTCTGTAATATGAGTGATGCGCTGTTGTTGATCTTTATTTACAACGGCTGAATCTGTGGCTGGTTTTGCTTGTACCCATTTGATTAAATGCGTAATAGGTGCATGCCATCCAGTTGCACGTTCGAGCAACTCTTCTGGGCTGTCTGCGTGGATTTCGCCTGTTTTAGCGCTATTGAGTGTTACTTGGCCTGTGCTACCTGTAATTTGCGTTTTACCCACCCCTAAAATGCCACTTAATTCGATGTCAAATTTATCTTGCTGTTGTTGCCATGTAAAAAAAGCACTGCCAGATTGCTGCGGTGTGCGCACGCCAATTTTGCCTTGTAAGGCAAATTGATCTATAGCTTCGTTTGTAGATTGTGCTTTTTCTGGTGCAGTTGGCTGTACAGTTTGAGGAGGCAGTTGCGGTTTGCTGAATTGTTGACAGCCTGTCAAAGCCAACGTGCTACATGCAAAAAATGGAAGGGTATATTTAGACAGTTGGCGCATCATGCGGGCTTAACTCTTTTTAATATGTTGAGGTAACAATAGCGAATTTAATTGATCTAATTGAGGATCATTTGGGTATTTTTGTTGCAGTTGGTGTAACACTTGGTTGAATTTATTCATGTCACCTTGCATGAAAACAGCACGGGCATAACGTGTGCCAATATTGACGCTGTGGCTTAAGTTATAAGCTTTTTCGAGTACTTGTGCAGAAGTGATAAAATCATTTTGCAAGAAACAAATATAGCCAAGGGTATCCAAAATAGATGCTTGTTCTGGCGCATATTCAAGCGCATGTTCTACATAACTACGTGCTTCATCTAAGCGTCTGTTTTGCATGGCTAATGTGTAGGCATAAGCATTGAGATAAGTTGGGCTATTGGGTTCTAATTTGAGTAGTTTTTTGAGTAAGTTGTCGAGCTTTTCGCGGTCTTGAAAAGGGTCAAGCATGAGCACTTCGGCATATATAAGCTCTGGATCATCTGGCAGGTTTTTAACTGCTTCATCTAATAATCTTACAGCTGCTTTTTTATTGTCCATGCGCTTTAAAATATCGGCTTGTGCTAGATATAAAAAACTTGCATGTTGCGGATAATTCACACGTTCTTGCGTTAAAAAACGAAGTGCATCATTAAGCTTATCTTGCGTGGCAAAAATGTGAATCATGTTGCGTCTAGAAACGGTATACAGGCTACCATCTACAAGGCGGTAATAAGCTTTAGCAGTTTCAAAATGTTGTTTTCGCTCAGCATTTACAGCAAGGTAGTAGTAAGCTTCATTTTGATATTGTGCTGAATAACGGAGTTCAACCAAATATTTTTCGGCCTGCTCATAATGTTCTAAATCAATACTGGTTAAGCCTGCAATAAACAGTGCTTCGTCGGTTTTAGGCCATTTTTTCAGTAAATCTTCTAGTTTACTCAGAGCCAGTTCTGAGCGGTTAATATTGATTAAATACTTTGCTTCCGCAAGGCGCACATCTATATTATTGCGATGCTGATGACTGGCTTTGGCATACCAATTAACGGTGTCATCTATATTGCCTAAAGCATTTAAAATATTGGCTTTTAATAAAATGTAACTGGTAACTTTAGGGCGTTTTTTTAGCGCAAGATTAATGGTGTTGAGTGCATTATCTAATTGATTATTTTGAGCTTCTAAGCCTGCAATTAACACTAAAATAGATGGATTCGTACTTTCTTTGCTTGCACGTAAGGCACGAATTAAAAAGTCACGATCTTCCTCAGATTCTGGCGAAATACCTGTTAAAATTTGAGCCAAATCAGCATTGGGATCAATATTTAAAATCTTATTTAAGGTGTCAGCAGCCAAATCATATTCATGGGTTTTAAGAGCAATATGTGCCAAGTAAAACATGGCAGGTACATCTTCTGGCTCTTGCACCACCCAAAACGTTGCGATGTCTAAGGCCGCTCGCATATCATTTTGTTCTATAGCAATATTTAATGCGCGTTGCTTAACCGTAGTTGAATTGCTTTTTATAGCCAAAACAGTGTAATTATGTACTGCGGTAGGTATATCGTCATAAGCCAGCGCAAACTCAGCAATCATGCTTTGCTTAAGTGCATCATAATTTGAATTTGCATGGTAAAATTCTCCAGATGCTCGAATTTGAGCACTAGAAGCCATGCTACCAAGTAACAAGAATGTGGTAGAATACTGCTTTATTGTCTCGCCGCGAATTCGGCTATTTGTTTGACGCAATTTTTCTTGATCCAAGTAATGCTTTTTATGACACCGATGTTGCACAATAGCATAAATTTAGCGAAATGATGACCTGATATGTCTTTCTTTGCATTAGGTGTCAATCATCAAACCGCCTCTGTAGAGCTACGCGAACAGATTGCATTTAACCCAGAAAAGTTAAGTGCTTTACTCGCGGAGCAGAGTCAGTGTGCCGATTTAAATGACATGGTTGTGGTATCAACCTGTAATCGCACTGAAGTGTATGCAATGTCTGAAAATGCAGACAAGGTGATGAATTGGCTCGCACAATCCAATGGTTTAGATGTTCGACAATTGAGTAATCATGTTTACCGCTATGAAAATGCCAATGCAGTAACACATCTTATGCGTGTGGCGAGTGGTCTAGACTCCCTGATGCTTGGTGAGCCACAAATTTTGGGTCAAGTCAAAACAGCACTGTCTTTAGCCAAAGATGCCTCTACAGTTTCACCCAATTTAAACCGTATATTTGAATATGCCTTTTATGCAGCCAAGCGTGTACGCTCGGAAACTGCAGTGGGTAGCCATGCTGTATCTATGGGTTATGCAGTTGCTCAGTTAGCACTCCAAGTTTTTAGTAAGCCAGAGCAACTGACTGTAATGGTGGTGGCTGCGGGCGAAATGAATAGCTTAGTCGCAAAGCATTTGGCCGAAATGGGTGTGGGTAAAATTATTATTTGTAACCGTACTCGCAGTCGCGCCGAAACTTTGGCACAAGAAATTGCACATCGTGTTGATGTAGAAATTATCGAATTCTCTCAGTTGGCCGAAAATCTGCACCGCGCAGATGTTATTTCGAGCTGTACGGGTAGTTTGCATCAAGTGATTTATTTTGCAGATGTAAAAGCCGCATTAAAAAAACGCCGTTATAAACAAATGTTATTGGTCGATTTAGCTGTACCTCGTGATATAGAGCCTAAAGTGGAAACACTGGATGGTGTTTACTTGTATGGTGTGGACGACTTACAGTCTGTAATTGATGAAAACCTTGCACAGCGTCGCCAAGCGGCTGTGGAAGCTGAAGTGATGGTCAATCAATTGGCGACTGAGCTAATCACACAGCAAAAAGTCAATCTTGCGGGTGAAACCATTCATGCTTACCGCCAGCAGGGTGAACAGTTGCGTAAAGAAGAGTTGGCTTTTGCAGTTGAGCGTATTCAGCGTGGTGAAAATGCTGAATTGGTGATGACTGAATTCTCACATCGTTTAACTCAAAAATTACTACACCCGACTTCAATTTTACTGCGTGAAGCGGCTAAAGCTGAAGATCCAAGTAGCTTTGAGTTGATGAAGGAAAAGCTTAATTTAGTAGCTAAAAAACGTCGTAAATCAAAACATTAATTAATTTAAGTTGATCTAGCTAGAGATTAGGCGCTGAGCCATTTTCTTGGTTAACTCATTGAGTTGGCGACGTAAATTGACACCTTCCTTTAATGATTTAGCGTCTCGGATTTTGGCTTTGAGAAATTTATTTTGAAGACCTTCAGAGTATTCTGTGGCATGGTTAAAAGCACGTTCAGGTGTTTCTAGCATATAAGATACATTTACGCGCTCAAGTATTTCGGCAAGTTCATTAGAATATTTTGATGTTGCGCCTAGCACATAATATATAGCCATTTCTTGATCATCAGGTAAATTTTCAAAAATTTTATCTAAGCAATTTAAGAAATATTCAAGAATTGAATTCTCGTTTAAATATGCCCTTAAAATTTCAAAATGGGTATATAGGTATGGATTCATCGCCAATAATGCAATGGCAAAATCCTCATCACGAGTGCGAATGTTAAAAGATAATATTGCATCATTATTTGTACTAGGTGTCCAACGTCGTCCAACCCCCATTCTTTCTTTAAAAGATTGACTAAGTAGGTATTTGTAAGTCCCGAATTTAGGTAGTAAATCTGTTAATTGACGAAGTTCACCCATTACCTGACTTTTACCTTCAGGTGTAGAAATATCTTGATTTTGCGTTAGCAGTCCAAAAACAAAATCAGACATGAGAGGCGCTTTATTAAGTAACCTTCTAAAATTCTCAATTCCTTCACGACGAATTAATGAATCTGGATCATGGTTATTGGGCAACACGAAAAACTTAAGTTCACGGCCGTCATTAAGCAGTGGTAGTGCAATTTCAAGCGTACGACGGGCAGCTTTTTGCCCAGCAACATCGCCATCGAAAGCAATAGTTATGCGATTATTTTGTTTAAATAGAATATTTAGATGTTCAGTATTACTAGCTGTACCTAAAGTTGCGACTGCACCCGCTACGCCATATTGTTGCAAGGCAATCACGTCCATATAGCCTTCCACCATCAACCAGTCATGGGCTTTTTGCTTACGTCCTTCATACAGACCATAGAGCAATTGGTTTTTATGGAAAACTTCGGAATCGGGAGAGTTAATATATTTGGGCTTAATCTCGTCGTTAAGTGCACGACCACCAAAACCCACCACACGACCTTTTACATCGCGGATTGGAAAAATAACGCGGTCACGTAATAAGTTAAAGCTACGGCCATTGTCATTGGTACGAATTAGCCCAAGTAACTTAATCCCTTCAATATCTTGTGGAAATGCTTTTTCGAGATGTTGCCAGTCTTCTGGCGCATAGCCCAAACGCCAATAAGCAATGGTCTCTGAGCTCAAGCCACGCTGTTTAAAATATTGCTGCGCTGTTTGGCTTTGCGGTAATTGTTGTTCATAAAACTGGGCAATATTTTCCAATAAATCGTAAAGGTTACCATCTTGTACGGCTTCTTCAGCCACATTAAATTGCTCAAAGCCTGCAAATGGGTCTTGTAATTCAGACGCGTCAAATGCTTGAAACTCGGCAAATGGATCATGTTCTAAATTAGGCGTAAATGTGTCATTGCGAGTAGATGGCTGAGCTGAACGATCTGTGCTTGGTGTAGGTGCTGGCGTGGTTACCTTGGGTTTGGGCGCTTCGCGTTTGTATTTGAGCTTATTGGCATCGCGATTATCTTTAGGTAATTCAACACCTGTTTGGCTCGACAGGTCTTTCATGACATCGACAAAATTGCGACTGCCAATATCCATTAAAAAGCGAATGGCATTACCATTGGCTTGGCAACCAAAACAGTGGAAATACTGCTTATCGCGATAAACATGAAAAGAAGGAGATTTTTCTTGGTGAAAAGGGCAACAGCCTGAATAAGTACGACCCGTCTTTTTCAATTTCACGAATTGACCAATCACATCGACAATATCGGTGCGATCTAGTATTTGATCAATTGTATGTTGAGGGATAGCCATGCCGTTGCCGATTTAATCTAGAAATTTATTACGAAACAAATAAAGGATTGTTTTTACAGAACAAAATTGATTCAATCAATGAACGTATCTGTAGTTTAAAAGTTTTACGTGTATCTTTTATACAATTGTTCGCCTGTGGTGTACAAGCCTAAAACTAAAATATAAAAGGGCAAGTATAATAACTTGCCCTATGAAAAAATGCACCCAGAATAGCGGTTGAATTACTCAGCTGATTTCTCAATGCTCGTCGTTTCAGATTTTGGACGGTCGAGTAGGCCGAAACTCAAACGATTTGTCAGGCTACGGTCTTCATTCTCGACAGAGTTTTGAGTTTTACTGTCTTGTTCTGAGTGTGTACGACCTTCTTTACCAAAAATGCCCAGCGTTACTCGGTTAATGATACTGCCATCACTACGTGCTGCACGCATATTCACTGTACCATCTGCTTTTACAAGCTCAGGGTAGTTTTGTTTTAAAACGTTAATATATTGTTGTGCAGTGGCTTTATCGCCCAGTTTTTCATAACCGTATGCCACTGTAGCAAGGGCTTCTGGAATTTGAGGTGTTTGAGGGTAATGTTCAATTACCCAAAGTGAACGTTCTACTGCCGCCAAGTATGCCTTACGTTTAATATTGAAACGCGCCGCATTCATTTCACTTTCAGCCAATTCTTGGCCGATAAATTTCATACGTTGCGCCGCATCGACTGCGTATTCGCTCGATGGGTAGCGACGAATAAAGTCTACAAAGTTTTGATAGGCTATTTTTAAGTAGCTCACATCACGATGCGCTTGTTTTAAAGAAGTGTAACGAAGTAAGCCATCGTAGTTTTGTTCCATGTTTGAAACGCCACGTACATAATAAGCATAATCTACTTTCGGGTGTTGTGGATTCAAACGAATAAAGCGATCTGCTAAAGCCACTGCACCTTCATAATCTTTTTGCTGGAATTTTACATAGAGTAATTCAAGCTGTGCTTGTGTTGCATAATTACCTGTAGGGTAATAAGTTTCTAAAGCTTCGAGATGTTTTGCGGCATCAGTATATTGATGACGATCTAACGCTTTTTGTGCTTTTTCAATATAAACTTGCTCACTAGAAAGTGGGCCTGTGTCTACAACTTCTTTTTTGGGATTGCTGCTGCAGCCTACCATTGCCGATGCAATGCCAATTGTTAGAGCAAGCATTGTCATTTTATAATGTGGTAGTGACATAAAAATTCCTCTGTTATTACGGGCAATGAGCTACAATTGCACTATTAAACCACTTTTGTCTGAATGAGCAAATGAGTCAAGCACAATCTTCCAATTCTACTTTCCCTGAAACTGATTTCAATTTACTTGAAGATTCTGAGGATGCAGATAACCATACTTCAGACTCAACTGCAACACGTTTATCGTTGCAATTTCAATTGGATGAAAGCTATCTGGGGCAACGTATAGACCAAGTTGCAGCATCAGTTTGGTCAGACTTTTCACGTGAGAAGCTGAAACAATGGATTAAAGACGGCAGTTTGCTGGTCGATGGCGTAGTCGTAAAGCCTAAATTTAAATGTGAAGGTGTTGAATTATTAAGCCTTAATGTTGAATTAGAGCCTCAAACACGCAGTCTGCCAGAAAATATTCCATTGGATATCGTTTACGAAGATGATGATATTATTGTCATTAATAAGCCAGTGGGCATGGTTGTACATCCTGGTGCAGGTAATATTACCGGTACATTAGTGAATGCTTTGCTATATCACTATCCAAAATCTGTTGAACTTGCACGTGCAGGTTTGGTACACCGTATTGATAAAGACACATCGGGCTTACTGGTTGTTGCAAAAAACCTAGAAGCTCAGTTCGCTTTAAGTCGCCAACTTGAGAAAAAATCGGTTTATCGTATTTACGATTTAGTGGTATACGGCAACATTATTGCGGGTGGTACGGTTGATCAACCGATCAAGCGTCATCCAGTTGACCGTATTAAAATGGCCGTATTGCCAGGCGGTAAAGATGCAGTAACGCATTACAACGTCAAAGAGCGCTTCCAAAACTTTACGCGTGTACAAGCACGCTTAGAAACAGGTCGTACTCACCAAATTCGTGTGCACTTTACTTATATTGGTCATGGTTTAGTAGGCGATCAAGTATACGTGCCTCGTGTACGTTTACCTGCGGGTGCGTCTGAATTGTTAGAAGACACTTTACGTGGCTTTAGACGTCAAGCACTGCATGCTGCAAAACTTGGTCTAGTACATCCACGTACACGTGAAGACATGATGTTTGAAGCGCCTTGGCCTGAAGACTTCACCCAGTTAGTTGAAGTGTTGCGCACAGAAAATAAAGCGTACTAATTTCAAAATGAAATTAAGCCCATATAAAGGCAATCTAAGTTGCCCGAGTATGGGCTTTTTTCGTTATGATGAGTTCAAAGATATAAATGAAAGGAATGGACATGCAGTTTGTGGAAGGATTGCCTAAAGGGATCTACGTCGGTCAGACCCGAGTACATCACACGCAGACCTTAGCGACGACCAATCAAGCACTCAATGGCTTTAATTTAGCATTACATGTTCAAGATGATGCAAAGCGCGTACAACATCACCGTATGGCTTTATTACAAGATTTCGCTAGTTATGGCGTTAATAAAATCACTTGGATGAACCAAACGCATAGCACAGGTTGCCATACCGTAAACGAACAAATTCCTTTTGAGCCTTTAGAAGGTGATGGCTTGGTGACTCAGCGTCAAGGTCATGCCTTAATGATGATGACTGCTGATTGTTTACCTGTAGTTTTGGGTAATGCTACGGGCACTGAAGTTGCTAATTTACATGCGGGTTGGCGTGGTTTGGCGGGTGGTATCATTGAAAATACCATTGCTACAATGCAATCAGCTCCAACATGGGCTTGGTTGGGCGCTGCCATTAGCCAAGAATGCTTTGAAATAGGCGCAGAAGTCAAACTCGCATTTTGTTCAAAATATCCAGATTTAGAAGATGCATTCAGAGCAGGTGAAAAAGCTGATAAATATTATGCGGACTTGTATGCGATTGCGCGTTACATTTTAGTGCAACAGGGTGTACAGACCGTTTTAGGTGGAGATCAATGCTCATACCGCCAAGAGGAAGAGTATTTTTCATATCGCCGTCATGCGCAAACAGGGCGTATGGCAACATTCGTGTTTATGGCTTGAAAATGTTAAACTTGAGTGAATCTATCAGCTTTTAATTGTTATGTCTTTGTCTGATCAATCTCTCGCTATTGTTTATCACAGTCCATACGGGCATACCGCTAAAGTTGCTGATTTTATTTCCCAAGGTGCTCGAAAGGTCGGGGTTCAAGTTCATTTAATGGATATTGAGCATTTGGATTGGGAGGCACTTGATGGGGCTCAAGCCATTGTATTCGGATGTCCAACCTATATGGGGAATATCACCTCGGGCTTAAAGCTCTTTATGGAGCAATCTTCTAAGCGCTGGCTTGCACGTTCATGGCAAGGCAAATTGGCTGCTGGTTTTACCAATGGTGGCGGATTGAGTGGCGACAAGCTGGCTGTATTACAGCAAATTAACTTATTTGCTATGCAACATGGCATGTTGTGGTCAGGCTTACCGATGATGCCTACAGGTCGTGGTACGCAAGATCTGAATCGTATGTCGAGTTTTTTAGGCTTAATGACGCAATCTGACAATGCACCTATAGAGGTGACACCACCCGCAGGTGATTTAGACACAGCACTTTGGTTTGGTGAATACTTAGCTTTATTATTAAGTAGAATTAAATAATGACGTATTGTTGAAATTAATTGTTAATAGATATTTCAACTATAAATGAATGAAAAGCCAAAAGAATTTCTGTTCTTTTGGCTTTTTTTGAGGCTGTAAATGGCATTTTAAGGGTGTTTAGTGTGATTTAAGTCACAAAATGATATATATGATTGAGCTATTTCTTGTTCTAATCTTCTCATAAAATCGCCGAGGATGGCGCTCCTAAAAAGAGAAGAAGGATGAGCTAAAATGAAAAGAACAACACTTGTCGCAGGTGTTACGCTTTGTTTTTTAAATAGTGTACATGCGGCTGATGGGCTGAATCTCTTGGATGATCAAGAGCTGTCCAAAGTGAATGGTCAAGCTTTATTGAGTATGACAGTCACTAATCCAGAAAATACCAATGCACAAATGAAAGCTGAAAATATTGGCTTTTATAAGCTCGGTATGGATGCTGTGATGGATTTAAACATTAATGTGAAGAGCTTAAAACTTGGCTGTGGCGGTGTAAATGGTGCAGGTGGCTGTGATATCGACATTGATAATTTAAGTCTGAGTGGACAAAGCAATACAGCAGATGGACGAGCATCATCTTCTGCGCAGTTAACGAATCCTTTTATTGAATTTGCTGTGAAAAACCCTAACAGTGCGGCGGCACGAGAGATTGTTGGTTTTCGCTTAAGTGCAGATAAGGTTGTGGGCTTGCTGACAACGGGGACAGAAAATAGCTCTAAACCCAATGGTATTAATAGTTTATCGGGTTATATGAAAGTACAGTCTGACAGCAGTGGTACGATTAAAGGCTTAGCCAGTACAGCAGGCACACGATACAACCTGTATGGTTCGAATCAATACGGCAATCTTTCGGTCAATGGTCGCTTACAAGCTCTAGGTTTAGGTGGACTTGCCGAAGTCAATTTTACCACCACTGCAGGTGGCTTTAATATTCCAGATATTAATAATAACCCGTTTACCACGCCAGCAATTGTGGTGAATGGTACACGCATGAAATCTGTAACACTGGTATCACGGGTCAATGTGCCTGATATTTTGTTGGGTGACGATAAAAGTGGATACTCTACAGAAGGTAAGGTCAATTATGACCCAGTTACGGGCTATCCTACGGGTGTAACTGCTTTAGGCGGTAAGGTAACAGCGACAGTAACCAGCTGTAATTTATTAGCTTGTTTGTTGGCACCTACAAATTCAAAGTTTGAAAATGTGTATATGAACGGCAAAATCACGGGAGTAACCGCAGATTTAACCCTAAATCAATCTTTGGGTTTAATTCATAACTTACCTATCAACTCAGCTTTATCACTCAGTCTACAAAAGCAAGCAGTGAAATGGATGGGTACCAATGATGATGATATTGCACAAAAAGGTTGGTGGTTATCGGCAAAAGACCCAGTGAATATTGGGGATGTGATTCCACAAGACTTAATTAATATCGATCAGTTATTCCCACAAATTGGTACTGCTGTCAGTGCTTATTTACAAAAGAATCCAGCTAAAACCAACGATTTGGGAGGCTTGTTAAAGCTAGGTGCATTAACAGCTAATATTGGCAATATTGATTTGAGTAGTACACCATTAAAATTAAATGTTGAAAACTTAATTTTAAAAGGCCAAAGCTTTGCGTCTAATTGCTATGGTGGTTTAAAGTTCTGCTAATACTAGTCGCTCACGTATAAGTTTAAGCCGATCCTTTATATGTAAAAAACCTCCGTATTTGGAGGTTTTTTTTACATATAAAGGATGAGCAATTATTTATGCATAATGCGGGCTTTATCGCGTTGCCAATCACGGTCTTTCTCAGTCGCACGTTTGTCATGCAATTGTTTACCTTTTACCAATGCAATTTCAAGCTTGGCATTTGGGCCTTTCCAATAACACGCCAGCGGCACACATGAATAACCTTTTTGATTGATTGCGCCCATAAGTTTTTCAATTTCACGGCGGTTCAGTAACAACTTACGTGTACGTGTTGCTTCTGGTACCACGTGTGTAGAAGCACTCAACAAAGGCTGCACTTGCGCGCCAAATAAAAACGCTTCGCCATTTTTAAAAGTAATATAACTTTCAACAATGGTCATACGGCCTGCACGCATTGATTTGACTTCCCAACCTTGTAGAGAAAGTCCTGCTTCAAATTTTTCTTCAATAAAATAATCGTGGCGTGCACGCTTGTTAAGTGCAATAGTGCCGCCGTTATTTTTTTTAACTACAATACTTGCTTTCGCCATAATCTGATACTTCCAAACTTAAGACTATTGTACCCGAACTTACATAGATATGAAGTTTTTAAATGATGGAGTTTCTTCACCCAAAAACAAGATTTTGCTAAAATACAGTCCTACAAAATAAACTGAGTACAAATGGATGTCTAAAACTCGCGTAATTTATCCGGGCACATTTGATCCGATTACCAATGGACATATCGATTTAGTTACACGTGCAGCGCGCATGTTTGATGAAGTTGTGGTGGCTATTGCAATTGGGCATCATAAAAATCCGGTATTTAGTTTGGACGAACGTGTTGAATTGGCAAAAGACTCTTTAAGTCATTTGGACAATGTCGAATTTGTAGGCTTTGATGGTTTGCTGGTGAATTTTTTTCATGAGCAAAATGCAACAGCAGTATTGCGTGGTCTGCGCGCCGTATCGGACTTTGAATATGAATTTCAATTAGCCAATATGAATCGCCAACTTGACCCGCATTTTGAAGCTGTGTTTTTAACCCCATCTGAACAGTATTCATTTATTTCAAGTACGTTAGTACGTGAAATTGCTCGCTTACAAGGTGATGTAACGAAATTTGTTCCTGCAAATGTCGAAGCTGCCTTTAAGCGTAAACTTAAACAAGGCTGGTAGCGTGTCTTTATATATCACCGATGAATGCATCAATTGTGATGTTTGTGAACCTGTGTGCCCGAATGAGGCAATTTTTATGGGGGACATCATTTATGAAATTAACCCAAATTTATGCACAGAGTGTGTCGGGCATCATGATAAACCGCAGTGTCAATTGTTTTGCCCTGTCGACTGTATTCCACTAGATCCGAACCACGAAGAAACACAGGATGAGCTGTTTGCAAAGTATGAAAAACTGACTGCTCAAAAAACATCAAGCAATTAGTTCAAATTTTTGCTAAGATGCACCTCGAAGTGAGCCAGACGATCGCTGCTGTGGAAATCTCCGTGATTAAAGCAGGGGAGGAAAGTCCGGGCTTCATAGGGCAAGGTGCCAGGTAACGCCTGGGCGGTGTAAACCGACGGCAAGTGCAGCAGAGAGAAGACCGCCTTCATTATGTTTTCGAGCAATCGAAATCGAAGGTAAGGGTGAAAGGGTGCGGTAAGAGCGCACCGCATGGCTGGTAACAGTTCATGGCGAGGTAAACCCCACCGGAAGCAAGACCAAATAGGGATCCAATAGGCATGGCCCATGCTGGATCCGGGTAGGTCGCTTGAGCGTATGAGTGATTGTGCGCCTAGAGGAATGATCGTTCTAGACAGAACCCGGCTTATCGGCTCACTTCAACAAATTTTGATCGATTAAGCGCATGAGGTACTTGACGTACCGTGGATAAAACCACATAATGCGCGCACAGTTTAAGGCTATGTAGCTCAGTTGGTTAGAGCACCGCACTCATAATGCGGGGGTCACAAGTTCAAGTCTCGTCATAGCCACCATATTCTGAAAAACCCACTCCGATTGAGTGGGTTTTTTTATTTATGAAAATAAATCTGATCTTAGTAATTTTTCGATATCATTCATGTCAGTTTTTAACTTATCTGAAATAGGTTGAAGATCTAGTGTAAATTTTTTAGTTATTTCATTCTGTGCTGATTCATTAAAAAAGAGATTAGAAATATTACTTGTATATTGAGTAGTCATTTCAAAAATATTTTTATAGCCTATTGTTATATCTTTTAGCTTATCTCTTATTTCATCAGGTGCAAAGAACTTCAAACGATTACATTCATTTTGTAGGGTATTAAGTTCATCAGATAAGTTTTCAAAAAAACTTTGAATATTTTTATGATACTCACTAGTGATTCTAGCAATCTCATTGGGATCATTTTTTTCTGAAGCTTTAACGATGCTGATCAAAAAGTTTTACATGTAAAGATTTATTGATTTTTGTGAATCGATTTGCGCTTTTGATTGAAATTTGTCTAAGTTACTAAAGAAGTTTCCATAAACTTCTTGTTTGATGCCAAAATTCTTTTTTTTCTTTTCAAGCCTAATTCGAAGGTATGTTTTAGGCCTTCTAATTCCTTATCTCTTTCAGCCTTATAATCAATTAGACATTTATCATTTTTTTGTTTTTGGTAAAAAGAAAATATCAGCCATAAAATATTCGTAAGTGCAAATACTGTGGTGAAAAAAATTGGATTTCCACTAATAAAACTCAAAATAGTTTGCATACTTAATCTTTTGGAATTTTAATGGCTTAATATTAGATTTAATTCCTTAAAAATTCTACTAGAAATTCCAGATCATCCGTCTGCAACTGTTCACGCATCTTTAAAAACTGCTTTTCATCTAAGTCATAAATTTTAAGGGAAAGCAGTTTTTCAATATCGTCCGCAGGAAAGCGGTATTTAATAATTTTTGCAGGTACCCCCCCTACAACGGCATAAGGTGGCACATCTTTAGTGACCACTGCACCTGTAGCTACCACAGCGCCTTCACCAAGCTTAACACCTTGCATAATCATGGCACGTGAACCAATCCAGCAACCATCACCAATAACAGTATTGCCAGCAGGCATAAAACTGCGTGTATCAAATGGAAAAGCAGAAATCCAGTCTGTACGGTGCAATTGATTGCCACCCATCATAATCACGCATTCTGCGCCAAAACAGACAAAATTGCCGATATGTAGCTGATCAATCGGTTTATCTGGTGTGGAGGGCTTATCATGCAAATAACGTACTACACAGCGCTCAAAGCCCTGATCCCAGTAAGCTGAGTAATAGCTGTAATTGCCCTTAATATGAATATTGGGGTTTTTGACAGTTTTAGAGATAAACTCAAACTCACACCAATGATTAACAGGGGAATTAATTAACTTTTCAGACATACAATTTAAAGGAGGAGTTAGTGCAGTGCTATTTTATATCACTGGATGCAAAAGTCTAAATAATCTGTAAACGGATTAAGTGCGCTGCATCTGTATGTTGCATTCCTTTTTTAGAGCCGACCAAATAGCGCTCCGTGATGTCTGTACCAGATAGATCTTCTAAAACGAGATATCCCAAATTCCACATTAAATCGTGCAATTGCTGTGTATTAAAAAATCCCATGATAGGTTCATTGAGTAAGTGAGTAACTTGACTAAGAAACATGGTGCCAAGGCGTTCAATACCCTGTAAATGTTGATATGGCACCGAATAATCAAACACAACTTCACTGTTAGTGGTAGCACAACTCGCAAGATCCTTTAATGTGCTGAGTGTTGTTTCTGGTTTAAGATAATGCGTTGTGCCTAGCCAAGAAAAATATGCAATTTGATTGGCATCGTAACTACTCTTTTTAAGTGCCTCGCTGAGTTTTTCTTGTTCAAAATTAATGGGTACAAATTCGACGTTCTCTGGAATCTTTCCGTGTTCACTTAAAACGCTAATTTTCAGAGCTTGGGTATCTGGATGATCAACTTCATAAATTTTGACATCTGGGTATTGGGCAGCAGCCCGTAAAGCAAAAGAATCTAGGCCAGCACCAATCATGACATATTGTTTTACACCACGATTGAGCGCCTCGTATAACCAGTCTTCACTATAAGCCGAACGTAATGCAACTTGTGTGACCAGTAAATCCCATGCGCGGCGTACGGGCTGTGTTTTTAATAGTCGCATAAGTACCTTATTTGAAAGTACAAATCGCCATGCAGGACTGGTCATTTTGATTGCATAAGCATCATGAAATAAGGGTGGCTGATTGCTAAGGTTATCGTAAGCGCGAATAGCCGCGGCTGCTTGGGCGGTATTGCTGGCACGTCCAGTTTTCATAATGCATGCACACTTTAATTTTTTTAATTCGATGTTTTAACACTAATAGAATGTGCAAAATTTACAATGACAATAATGATTTAAACTTGTGATGATTACGGCAAGTTAAAATATGAGCTAGATAGACGAGTAATGATGATTTGGCAATAAAAAACCCCTCAAAAGAGGGGCTTCAATTTTGAATTATTTCAATTAAGAAATATATTCAACTTTAACAACTTCGTATTCAACTTCACCATTTGGTGTTTGAATTTTTGCTTCGTCGCCTTCGTTTTTACCCAAAAGACCACGTGCAATTGGTGAGTTCACAGAGATTTTATTAATTTTAAAATCAGCTTCGTCATCACCAACAATGCGGTAAGTTTTTTGTTCTTCAGTGTCTAGGTTTTCAATTGTTACCGTTACACCAAATACAACACGACCGTTTTGCTCAAGATCTTTTACATCAACTACTTGGCATGCACCCAATTTACCTTCGATATCTTGAATACGGCCTTCGCAGAAACCTTGTTGCTCACGTGCTGCGTGATATTCTGCATTTTCTTTTAAGTCACCGTGTTCGCGCGCTTCAGCAATTGAAGCAGTAATACGTGGGCGATCCACAGTTTTAAGTTGGTGTAATTCTTTCTCTAAGGCAATTTTGCCTTCAGGAGTCATAGGATAACGTTGCATGGTTGTCCCTCAAAAAAATGTCAAAAAGACAAAGTATATAAATGAAAAAAGCCCGCCACCAAGAAGGTGACGGGACTTCTCGGTAGCTTAATTAACCTTTGGTAAGGTCTTGCAAGCGGTATACATCCATTGGCAATTTAATTGCTAAAGCTTGGCATACAGCATCAGCACCGTTTAGAGTGGTGGTGTTATACACTTTACCTTGGAGTGCAGAACGGCGGATAGAGAATGAATCTTCTTGCGCCTTTTTACCTTCAGTCGTGTTAATTACAAGGTGGATTTCGCCGTTTTTAATACGGTCCACAATGTTAGGACGACCTTCAGTCACTTTGTTCACGCGTTCACATTCAAGACCAGCTTCACTGATAACTTTAAATGTACCATCAGTCGCAAGAATCTTGAAGCCTAAATCAATAAGTTGTTTCGCAATGCCTGCAGCACGAGGCTTGTCTGAATCACGCACTGAAATAAATGCATGTTTCACTTCACCTTCAGTTGGTAGACCAGGTAAACGTTCATTTGCACCTAAAACGGCTTTGTAGAACGCTTCACCAAATGTTTTACCAACGCCCATCACTTCACCTGTAGATTTCATCTCAGGTCCAAGAATTGGGTCAACGCCAGGGAACTTGTTGAATGGGAACACTGCTTCTTTTACAGAGAAGTGCTCAGGAATAATCTCTGAAGTGAATCCTTGAGATTCTAGAGATTGACCCGCCATACAACGTGCAGCCACTTTCGCTAAAGATTCGCCGATACACTTAGATACGAATGGAACAGTACGTGATGCACGTGGGTTCACTTCTAAGATGTATACGTCATTACCTTTCACAGCAAACTGTACGTTCATCAAACCAATTACGCCAAGCTCTTTCGCCATAGCAATTGTTTGACGGCGCATTTCGTCCTGTACTTCTTTAGATAAAGAGTAAGGAGGAATAGAACATGCAGAGTCACCTGAGTGAATACCTGCTTGTTCGATGTGCTGCATAATACCGCCGATCACAACGTCTTTACCGTCAGATACGCAGTCTACGTCAACTTCGATTGCGTCATCTAGGAAACGGTCAAGAAGAACTGGCGCTTCATTCGATGCTTGAACCGCATCACGTAAGTAGCGTTTTAATTCTTCGTCGTTGTAAACGATTTCCATCGCACGGCCACCAAGCACGTAAGAAGGACGTACTACAAGTGGGTAGCCAACTTTCGCTGCTTCAGCCATACCTTCTTCAGCAGATTTTACAATACTGTTGTTTGGTTGACGAAGTTGCAGACGTTGAATCATTTGTTGGAAACGTTCGCGGTCTTCTGCACGGTCAATGGCGTCAGGAGATGTACCAATGATTGGCGCACCAGCTTCTTCTAAAGCACGAGCCAATTTTAAAGGTGTTTGACCACCGTACTGTACGATAATGCCTTTAGGCTTCTCAATACGCACGATTTCAAGAACATCTTCAAGTGTAATTGGTTCGAAGTACAAACGATCAGATGTGTCGTAATCTGTAGAAACAGTTTCAGGGTTACAGTTCACCATGATTGTTTCGTAGCCGTCATCACGCATAGCAAGTGCCGCGTGTACACAGCAGTAATCGAATTCGATACCTTGACCAATACGGTTAGGACCGCCACCAATCACCATGATCTTGTCACGAGTTGAAGGATTTGCTTCACATTCTTCATCGTAAGTTGAGTACATGTAAGCTGTATCTGATTCAAACTCAGCAGCACATGTATCTACACGTTTGTAAACTGGAGTCACGCCCAAGTTCCAACGGTGTTTACGGAATTGTTTTTGTGAAATGCCCATCAAGTTCGCAATGCGAAGATCTGATAAACCTTTACGTTTGAATGAACGGATGTTGTCCGCATTCAAATCACCAAAACCTAAAGTTTTGATTTGGTTTTCAGTTTTAATGATGTCTTCGATTTGGATTAAGAACCAACGGTCGATGTTTGTCGCAGCAAATACTTCGTCTAGTGTGAAACCGTGACGGAATGCATCGCCCACGTACCAAATACGCTCTGGACCTGGAACTTTAAGCTCTTGTAAGATTTTCTCACGCGCGCCTTCAGTACCCACTTCAATTTTTTCATCAAAACCACAAGCGCCCACTTCAAGACCACGAAGGGCTTTAGATACAGACTCTTGGAAGTTACGACCAATTGCCATGACTTCACCTACAGACTTCATCTGAGTTGTAAGTGTTGCATCAGCTTGTGGGAATTTTTCGAAGTTGAAACGAGGAATCTTGGTTACAACGTAGTCAATCGCAGGTTCGAATGAAGCTGGAGTTGTACCGCCAGTGATGTCATTTTTCAATTCATCAAGGGTATAACCAACAGCCAATTTTGCAGCGATTTTTGCAATTGGGAAACCAGTTGCTTTAGACGCAAGAGCAGATGAACGTGATACACGTGGGTTCATCTCGATCACAACCATACGGCCGTCTTTCGGGTTGATACCGAACTGTACGTTAGAACCGCCAGTTTCAACACCAATTTCACGAAGTACAGCTAAAGATGCATTACGTAAAAGCTGGAATTCTTTGTCTGTCAATGTTTGCGCAGGAGCAACAGTGATTGAGTCACCTGTGTGTACGCCCATTGGGTCAAAGTTTTCAATCGTACATACGATGATACAGTTGTCGTTTTTGTCACGAACAACTTCCATTTCGTATTCTTTCCAACCAATTAAAGATTCATCGATCAATAATTGTTTGGTTGGAGAAAGATCGAAACCACGTTCACAGATTTCAATGAATTCTTCTTTGTTGTACGCGATACCGCCACCTGAACCACCCATCGTGAATGATGGGCGGATAATTACAGGGAAGCCGAAACGTGCTTGGATTTCCAAAGCGTGTTCCATGCTTTCTGCAACGTCAGCACGTGGACATTCCAAACCGATTTTGCGCATTGCGATATCGAAAAGTTTACGGTCTTCCGCTTTTTCGATTGCTTCTTTCGTCGCGCCAATCAATTCAACATTGTATTTTTCTAAAATACCGTGCTCATCAAGTGCAAGGGCACAGTTCAAAGCAGTTTGACCACCCATTGTAGGAAGAACTGCGTCAGGGCGTTCTTTCTCAATGATAGCTGCAACAGTTTGCCAAGTAATCGGTTCGATGTACGTTGCATCTGCCATTGCAGGGTCAGTCATAATGGTCGCTGGGTTAGAGTTCACCAAAATAACACGGTAGCCTTCTTCACGAAGGGCTTTACAAGCTTGCGCACCTGAGTAGTCAAACTCACATGCTTGACCGATCACAATCGGACCCGCACCAATAATTAAGATGCTTTTAATGTCTGTACGTTTAGCCATGATGCTTCCTTAATTACTTCTTAGATGCTTCGATAAGTTCGATGAAATGATCGAACAATGGTGCGCAGTCATGTGGACCAGGGCTTGCTTCAGGGTGACCTTGGAAACTGAACGCAGGTTTGTCTGTGCGATGAATCCCTTGTAGGGTTTGGTCGAACAGTGATTTGTGCGTAGCTTTCAAGTTTGCAGGTAGTGTTTCTGCATCTACTGCGAAGCCGTGGTTTTGCGAAGTAATCATCACTGTACCAGTTTCGATGTTCTGTACAGGATGGTTGGCACCGTGGTGACCGTGAGGCATTTTCACAGTCTTAGCACCGCTTGCTAGCGCAAGAATTTGGTGACCCAAGCAAATACCAAATACAGGTACATTACGAGCGTCTTCTACAATTGTTTTTACAGCTTCAATTGCGTAGTCACATGCCGCTGGATCGCCGGGGCCGTTCGACAAGAACACGCCATCTGGATTCAACGCAAGTACGTCAGCAGCAGGAGTTTGCGCAGGTACGACAGTCAATTTACAACCGCGATCTGCAAGCATACGCAAGATGTTGGTTTTGACACCGTAATCGTATGCAACAACATGGAATTTAAGTTCAGGCTGAGAAAAGCCTTTGCCAAGTGTCCAAGAGCCTTCAGACCATTCAAAGCCTTCAGGGTCGCAGCATTCTTTTGCAAGATCTAAACCGTTTAAACCACCAAAAGCGCGTGCTTTTTCTAATGCTTGTTCTTCAGTGATATTTTCACCAGCAAGAATACAGCCGTTTTGCGCGCCTTTGTCACGTAAGATACGTGTTAATCGTCGGGTATCGATGTCCGCAATGGCAACAACATTATGTTCTTTTAAGTATTCACCTAATGACTGCGTAGATCGGAAGTTGCTATGCAATAAAGGTAGGTCACGAATGATCAATCCGTTGGCCCATACTTTATGAATTCGACCTGACTCAGCGTCTTCATCATTACAACCTGTATTACCGATATGTGGGTAAGTTAGGGTTACAAGTTGCTGTGCATAACTTGGGTCAGTCAAAATTTCTTGATAGCCAGTCATGGCAGTGTTGAAAACGACTTCACCAGTCGTACTACCCGATGCACCAATAGAAGTACCTTTAAAGATAGTTCCGTCGGCAAGGGCTAAAATTGCTGGGGTGCTCAAACCAAAGCTCCTGAAATTTAGGCTGTAAAAAAGCGAGAAGACGAAAAAAAAGGAAGGTTACTTTAAAACCTACCCTCCCTATGTCTGCTCGCTTGAACTTAACACGGCATTATACGCAGTAAGCCCTTGGAAGTCCATTCTAAAAGTCGTGAATATATAAGATAAAGCGCTTGCATTTCATAAAAAAGTTTGTTTTTTGTTGTTTGTCGAAAAATGTAAGCAATTAATTATTGTCTGACAAATCATAAATTAAAATTTATCAAGTATCGCTAATATGTGGTTTCATGAATAACTATAGGTATAACAATCATGGCAACTCAAGAAAAAGCAAGTACAGAGAAAACAACCCTGAAGTCTATTGCAACAGAGGGTGCCGATAAGCTTGAAAAAGTGGCGAAAGAAGCGACTGAACAAGCTGTAGAGGCCGTTGTAGATAGTAAAGAAAAACTTCAGGAAGAGGCCAAGGTGCTGAATGCAAATGTGCAAGGTCAGCTACAGCAATTGAAGCAAGATATTTTGCAAAAAATTGAATTGCTCAAAAGTCATTTTGGTACATCGCAAAAAGACTTCACCGAGTTAAAAACATTTGTTAAAACTGAATTTAATGCTGTGTTAGATGATTTATCAAAATTAGGTAAAGAGTTGAAAGCAGATGTCTCTGAGATTTCAGGTAAGCACAAAGAGCAGATTACAGAAACGTTTAAGCGCTCAAAAGAGCATACGCTGGAAGCCTGGAAAAAAGTGAACCCAGTAAAGGCTGATGCTCAAGACTCAACGCTAAAAAGCTAAAAGATTGCGCTGATGTTCGCTTGAAAGGGAAGTTTGCTGAGTTGTGTGTATAAATGAGCAAATTCAAGTGGGTTGTTAGCATGAAAAAATGGGTAGGGTAGGGACTGCCCATTTTTTGTCTTTATTTTAAGTTTTAAATGCGCGTTATTATTTGTGCTGGTATTAAGTTTGGATGCATACGCTAAATCTAAGATAAATTAACAATGCAATAAGTTGCTGTTGAATGATGCTTTGTATGAGCGAAAGCATTGTGTGTGATAAAAGCTAAACGTTAGGCGAAAAAAATGAGGCAATCTGCCTCATTTTTTGTGCTTTGATATTCATCAAAATTGATGTAGCCAGTCACGCTTATTGTGAAAATCTGCTTGTGGGCTGCTGTGTTGCATCGCGTAATACTGATCACCTTGAGAAGTTTTGAGTACTGCGCTTAGACCAATATATAGGTCTGCCCATTTTAATTTATGAATCAACATAAATTCTGTTAGATCCAGACTGACATTTAATCCGTAATGTGTGCGCTTTAATTGGTTCAGCTCAATATCATACGTAGCTTGCGGCGGCATATTTTCCGGATAGCGGTATTCTTCAAACTGATAGGCTTGCCATGCTTCGGAGGGAGATAGATTGATTTCACGGTAAAAATCTTCACCATGCACACCAATAAAAATCTCGAAGCAGGTCTGTTCCCATAGAAAGTCACGACGCGGATTAGATGCAGAAGCTTCTGGCCATTGGATCAGTTGATTAGGGTCGCGTATCCAAAAACCTGTGTTTAAGGTATACGGACTTTTTTGTTCAATTGCGCCAACGACAGAAATCGCTTGAAATCGACGATCAAAGGCACTGAGTTCGAAACTAGCCATAAAGGGAGATTAGTTTGACAAGTGTGCGTGACGAACAAGGTTTGAAAGTTTTGGATTTTGCTTAGCCGCTTTTTTGTAAAGCAAAGCAATTTTACCAATTGTTTGTACTACTTCAGCGCCAGACACTGCAGCAACTTCAGAAATAAGTGCAGCACGTGCTTCACGGTCTTCAGCCACGATTTTAACTTTAATCAGTTCGTGATCATTGAGCGCGCGGTTTAATTCTTCAGTTACGCCTTCGGACAAGCCTTTGTCGCCAAGCATTACAACTGGATTTAATGCATGACCAATTTGACGTAAGCGTTTACGTTCTTGAATAGATAAAGCCGCCATAAGTATAACCTAAATTTTAAAACGGCTTAGTATAACAAAAGTGAGATTGAAACGCTGTAAATTCTATGCAATTTATCGATGTAATTTATTGGAAAAAACATGCGCTGGGTAATGATTTATATACACATGCATACTGCAAAAAGTGTGTTTTTCACGTACAATAAAAAATTAGAAGTTATTTTTATTTAGAGAGTTATGGCTACACGCATTACCAACCAAAAGTTATCTAAAAGTAGTCGTGATTGGATGCGAGAGCATTTAGATGATCCATTTGTGAAAAAAGCACAAAAGGAAGGCTACCGTGCTCGTGCAGCTTATAAACTTCTAGAAATGCAAGAAAAATATAAGCTTATTAAGCCGGGTATGGTGGTAGTAGACTTGGGTGCTGCACCGGGAAGTTGGTCGCAAATTGCAGGTAAACTTGTTGGTTCTAAGGGTTTGGTGATTGCCTCTGATATTTTGGAAATGGACGCCTTACCAGATGTGACCTTTTTGCAAGGTGACTTCCGTGAGCAAGAAGTGTTCGATAAATTGTTAAATATTTTAAATGGACGCCAAGTTGACGTTGTAATTTCAGATATGGCCCCCAATACTTCAGGTAACAAAGCCGTAGATCAGCCACGTCAAATTTATCTTTGTGAGCTTGCACTTGATTTTGCGAACAAAGTACTTGGTCCAAATGGTCAATTTGTTGTTAAGGTTTTCCAAGGCACAGGTTTTGATGAGTTTCGTAAGCAGATCGTCGACAGTTTCGATGTTTTAAAAACTGCTAAACCTGCGGCTTCGCGTGCTCGATCTAAAGAGGTATTTTTAGTCGGGCAGGGACGTAAGAAAGCTTTGAAATAAAGTTTACTTGCCAACGCTTTAAAAATTGTGCATTTTGTACGGTTTACATTATTGCTCGCTGATCTGCAGCGTTAAATTAGGGTCACCCAGTATTGGGCATGATCAAATTAGATTGAAATGGGAATAAAGCTTTGAGCGATCTTTTTAAGAATGCCGTATTGTGGCTCGTCATACTGGGTGTGCTGGTACTTATATTCAGCAACGTCAGTGACCGCAATCAGCCGACAGCGCTGAATTATTCAGAGTTTGTTGCAGCGGTGAATGCTGGTCAAATTAAACGCGTCACGATTGATGGCGAAAGAATCCGTGGTGAAAAATCAAACGGTTCTGAATTTGAAAGCATTCGTCCAGCCGTTCAAGATCCTGAACTGATGCCGAATTTGATTAAAAATAACGTTGTTGTTGAAGGTACTGCACCTCAACGTCAAGGTTTATTAATGCAGCTTTTGATTGCGAGCTTCCCAGTATTGTTAATCATTTTGTTATTCATGTTCTTTATGCGGAATATGGGTGGCGGTGCTGGTGGCAAAAATGGCCCGATGAGCTTTGGTAAATCTAAAGCCAAAATGCTGACAGAAGATCAAATTAAAGTAACATTTACTGATGTTGCAGGTTGTGATGAAGCAAAACAAGAAGTTGTTGAAATTGTAGATTTCTTAAAAGACCCTACAAAATTCAAACGTCTTGGTGCGACAATTCCACGTGGCGTATTAATGGTTGGTCCTCCGGGTACGGGTAAAACTTTACTTGCGAAGGCAATTGCTGGTGAAGCAAAAGTTCCATTCTTTAGTATTTCTGGTTCTGACTTTGTTGAAATGTTTGTGGGTGTGGGCGCGTCCCGTGTTCGCGATATGTTTGAACAAGCGAAACGCCATGCACCATGTATCATCTTTATCGATGAAATTGATGCGGTAGGTCGTCATCGTGGTTCAGGTACAGGTGGTGGTCATGATGAGCGTGAGCAAACACTTAACCAAATGCTTGTAGAAATGGACGGTTTTGAAGGCAATGAAGGTATTATCGTAATTGCTGCTACTAACCGTGCAGACGTTCTAGATAAAGCATTACTTCGTCCAGGTCGTTTTGACCGTCAAGTGATGGTTGGTCTGCCAGACATTAAGGGCCGTGAGCAGATTTTAAATGTTCACTTGAAAAAATTGCCTTCAACGACTGGTGTTGACGTTAAAGTTCTAGCACGTGGTACACCGGGTTTCTCTGGTGCACAATTGGCTAACCTTGTGAACGAAGCTGCATTGTTTGCTGCACGTCGCAATAAAAACACAGTCGATATGCATGATTTTGAAGATGCAAAAGATAAACTTTATATGGGTCCTGAGCGTAAATCGATGGTACTTCGTGAAGAAGAACGTCGCGCAACGGCTTATCATGAAGCAGGCCATGCGATTGTTGCTGAAATTTTACCGGGTACAGACCCAGTACATAAAGTAACTATTATGCCTCGTGGTTGGGCTTTAGGTGTGACTTGGCAGTTGCCTGAGCACGACCAAACCAGCCATTACAAAGACAAAATGTTGAATGAACTTTCTATTTTGTTTGGTGGTCGTATTGCCGAAGAAGTCTTCATTAACCAAATGTCGACAGGCGCTTCAAATGACTTTGAACGTGCAACTAAAATGGCACGTGCGATGGTAACGAAGTACGGTATGTCTGATAAATTGGGCGTAATGGTCTATGAAGATGATTCTCAGCAATCATTCATGGGTAGCATTGGTAGTCGTACAATTTCAGAAGCAACACAACAACAAGTCGATGCTGAAGTTCGTCGTATTATTGATGAACAGTACCGCGTAGCTCGTGATATTCTTGAAAACAACATGGATATTGCGCATGCGATGGTGAAAGCTTTACTTGAGTGGGAAACGATTGATCGCGAACAAATTCGTGACATTATGGAAGGTCGTGAACCACAGCCACCTAAAGTATATGTAGCAGAAAATCCAGTGATTGATGTTACACCTACAGATGGTCCAGCGACACCACCACCGTTACCTGCAAATTAATGCATTAACTGTATAAGTTTAAAAAAAAGAGCCTCAGTGAGGCTCTTTTTTGTTTTTGGATGAGCACAATGGCGACTTCGCATACGCAAAATTGATAACATAGTTAGATTCATTTAGGAGACTTAGTATGCGCTTAATGCCTTTACCAAATAAAATCTTAAAATGTGGTGAGTTGACTTTGGATTTGTCGACACCACATGTAATGGGCATTTTAAATGTGACACCTGATTCGTTTAGCGATGGTGGGCAACACAATGGTAAAGATGAAGCTGTAGCGCGTGCTAAGCAGATGATTGCCGAGGGTGCAACGGTTATTGATGTTGGGGGTGAATCAACACGCCCTGGTGCATCTGCTGTTGCTGTAGAAGAAGAAATACGTCGCGTTGTGCCTGTGGTAGAAGAGTTGGCAAAATTAGACGTCGTCATTTCTATTGATACTTCTTCACCAGAGGTGATATCTGCAGCTGTAAATGCTGGAGCGCATATTTGGAATGATGTACGTGCGCTGACCCGCCCGAATGCTTTAGAGACCGCAGCTGAGCTGAATATTCCAGTCATTATTATGCACATGCGTGGTGAGCCGACCACCATGAATCATTTGGATCAATATACGGATGTAACCACTGATGTGATGGACGAAATATCACAGCGTGTGCAGGATGCATTAGATGCAGGTGTAAAAGCTGAAAATATTATGATTGATCCTGGCTTTGGTTTTGCTAAAAATGCACAACAAAACTTAAAATTATTAAATGAGTTATATCAGCTCAATGCATTGGGCTATCCAATTTTATCGGCATTGTCGCGCAAGCGGTTTATTGGTGAAGCGGTGGGAGCAAGCGATGCAAAAGAGCGTGCAGTGGGGTCTGTAATGGCTCATTTAATGAGTATTCAGCAGGGCGCCTGTATGGTACGCGCGCATGATGTTAAAGCAACCAAAGATGCAATTTTAATGTGGAATGCTATGCGTTTGGCTGAGGTTTAAGCTCGATATTGAATTGTTCCTGTTAAATATTATTGAGATTCATTTGGCGAAATTTAATCAATATGGTATATAAGCTCGCTTATTGTGTTTGTGTTGAGAGCCTGTATGTTTGCAGATCTTCTTCTCCCGATGTTTGATGATGATTATTACCCAGATATCTTGGTTGCTGAAGTTAAACAATTGATTGTACTTTTTGCCAAAAAAGTAGCGAAAGCAAATCTTTCTGAAACTGATATTTATCAATTTGCCAATGAAACTGTTTCATTGGTCAATAAGATGAAGCCACAGTTTGAGGATTTGGATTCTTCTTTGGATGATACGGCCGCGGATTATATTGCTGAAGCAATGATGATGGTTGTACAAGATGAAGGATATATGGATATAGAAATGGAAGAGTTGGTTGCAAATAGAGAGTGGTGATCCGCTCTCTTTTTTTATCTCAACATTGATTTTTAAGTTTAAGTGCTTAAAACAGAGGCTATATATTTATATTGGACTTAATTTGTAGGCATAGGCGCTGTTTATAGAAAAATAATAAGATGTATAGAGATGTAGATTGGGATTTTTATTTTATATAGTGATGTATTAAATTTTAGGCATAAAAAAACCAGCTTAAAGCTGGGTTCTTTATATGTACCATCATTTCTATAGTAGAAGGATGGTGCCCGAGGCCAGACTCGAACTGGCACGACTTGAAGGTCGGGGGATTTTAAATCCCCTGTGTCTACCGATTTCACCACTCGGGCATGAGCGCAATAATAGAGGAGCAATTATAACTTGGCAAGTATAAATATAACTAATTGCTTTATTTTCAAGCAAAACATGAGTTTATGTTTAAAAAAAATCCAATAAATATGCTTAAGTCTAAAATTTAATCAAATTTTCACGTGTCTGAGATGAAATTGAAATACAGATTTCTTATTTTGTGTAAAAAAGGAAATCTTTATGAAACCCATTTTAAATCGACGTGAATTGATTCAGCGTGCATTGGCAGGGGTCGGTGCAGTGTCATTGCCTATAGGTTTAACTGCTTGTGGTAGTAGTGATACATCAGATTCATCTAATGCAATTGCATTACAATTTTTGCATGGGGTCGCGAGTGGTGACCCATTACAAGATAAAGTCATACTGTGGACACGTGTGACGGTCGCAGATTCAAGTTTACGTTTGGAATTGGATTGGGAAATTGCCACAGATCCAGAATTTAAAAATATACACAACAAAGGCAAGGCTCAAACCAGTAGTGCGTATGACTTTACGCTAAAAGTGGATGCCGATAAATTAAAAGCCAATCAAACATATTATTATCGTTTTAAATTTGGTTCGGTTGTTTCAGCTGTGGGGCAGACCAAAACTTTGGCAGAACAATCTACAGCACTGGAAAAGGTGCGTTTTGCAGTATGCTCTTGTTCAAACTATCCAGCGGGTTATTTTCATGTATATAAAGAAATGGCTAAACTGGATGTAGATGCTGTATTGCATTTAGGTGATTATATTTATGAATATGGTCAAGGGGGCTACGCCACAGAAGACGCTAAAACTTTAGGCCGTGAATTTGCACTAGATAACACTCAAGAAATTCTGAATCTGAGTGATTACCGTAAGCGCTATGCTTTGTATCGCTTAGATCCAGATTTACAAGTGTTACATCAGCGCCATCCGTTTGTCGTGATTTGGGATGATCATGAGTTAAGTAATGATGCATGGTTCAATGGTGCCGAAAACCATCAAGCCAATGAAGGCAGTTTTGCTGATCGAAAAGCGGCGGCATTGCAAGCTTATTTTGAATGGATGCCTATTCGTGCAAAAAGTGCAGAAGATCATTTGCACATCTACCGACAGTTTAACTATGGCAATCTAGTACAGTTAAATATGCTTGATACACGTATTTTGGCACGGAGTGAACAGCTCGATTATGCCACCTACATGACAGCAGTAGGTGGCTTAGACAGCACTAAATTTGCATCTGATTTATACAGCAGTTCGCGCACATTAATGGGTGCTGAACAATTGGCATGGTTAAATACATCACTTGCCAATTCTCAAGCAAAATGGAATGTATTGGGGCAACAGGTTTTAATGGCCAAAATGCTCATACCTGCAGAGATTTTATCTATTTTAGCCAAAGTGCAAAGTGGTACAGCTGGTGCCGCGGAATTAGCAGCAATTAAGCAAATGATTACAGAATTGTCTGCGATTAAAATTCAATATTTGACAGATCCTTCAAAATTAACGGTAGAGCAAATCACACGGATTAAATCTGTATTGCCTTATAATTTAGATGCTTGGGATGGTTATGCCTATGAGCGTGAAGTACTGTATGGCATGTTACAACAGCTGAAGAAGCAAGTTGTGGTCTTGGCTGGAGACACACATAATGCGTGGTATTCAACCCTATATGCACAAAATGGAGTGCAGACAGGTATTGAATTAGCGACCAGCTCGGTGTCTTCACCAGGGATGGAAAAGTATTTGCAAATAAGCCCAGCAGACTTACACAGCTTTGAACAAGCTTTTGCCTTATTAATAGATGAATTGCAATATTGTAATTTGAATCAACGGGGCTATTTGCTGGTCGAATTTAATCAAACTGCTGTAAATGCCAATTGGGTATTTGTGGATACTGTAAAAAGTAAAAACTACCAAATAGATAATACAACAGCCAAAGCGGTGTCATTGGATTTGAACCTAAAAACTATAGCTTCGGTTGCAAAGAGTGCTTAAAGCCTAAATTTGTAATAAAAAACTGGGCGTTTAGCCCAGTTTTTTATTTGCTCATTTCTTCTAAATACGCATCAATATCAATATGTTTAATGCTTTTACATAATTTATGTTCAAAATGTAGGGTTTCTAAATGTAAGTCCTGCATTTGTTTTAACTGCTGGGAGAGAGCTGTATGCTGAGCAGACTGACTTTTGCTCAATCGTAAGCGGAGCTTGGTTTTTAATATTTGCTTATAGGTCCAGTAATTCACACGGCGGATTTCTTGTAAGCAAAAATAGCCAGTTGATTCAGAATCTGAACGGAATAAGTTTTCTTTGTAAAATTTAACAAAGCCAAAACTCAGTGCAAAGAAAAACAGTAAAGCCTGTAAAAAAGAACTTTCTATATAGGCAATATTTAGGGCTTGCAAAATAATTAGCACAGTCAGCTTGATGGGGGTATGACGTACACTTTTATACATTGAAATAGAGCTGTGCTTCATTTGCTTAATAATAAGAGGGCATACCAGCATGAAAAAAATCATGATTGCGAGTACCGCAATGCCTTCAGCTCGGAATTCACTCCAAGTCGTAAATTGTTTTTGTAAAAAATCTCCAAGCACCATACTGCTTGAAACAAAAATCATGGCTGCTAGTAACCAAGGCAAGATTTCTTTAATTTCATCGATTAAGCCTTTGGTTTTAATTAGGCTGTAAAAAAGAAAATTACGCTTAAATGCTGCAGGATATTGTGACTTTAATTGTTCTAAATACAGCAAAGCCTGTGGGATTTTAAGCATGGAAAAAATGAATGATTTGAAGATGCTTCAATATAAAACAATTTTCATAAAGGTGAGCAATTTTTTTATTCAGCAAGTAGTTCTTCTTATGTAAAAAGCAGAGTGCAATGAAAGATATTTCCCTTTTTATAAGCTGAATATGAGAAAATACTGCTTTAAGCATTTTTGTAAAGGCAGTGTATGGCTGGTCAATCTCCTGAATCTTTAAGCGATATCGAAATTTTAGATATTTTAACATCGATGAAAAATGATGTTTTAAATACTGAGGCAGCACAAATCATCCGTAATGGGGGTAAAGCTGGCCGTCAAGAATCGCACAAGCAGGCATTGGTCGCACTTCACCAGTCTTTTGAAGATAAACTTGTAGAAGCAGTAACTTTAGCTTTAAATTTGAACGAAGCGCAAAGCAAAAAAATTCGTTATAAAAAAGACCGTATTCGTATTTTAAAAGTACGCGGTATTGATTATATGGCTGTCGATGGTGCGGAAACTGCACAGGTATTGTCACAAGTTGCCCAAGCTATTGTACGTGAAGATGCAACAGTCACTCATGATTTGCATAACATTTTCCCATTTTGGAAAGAAGGTTGGCCAATGGTGCAGTTTGATAATGCCTATACGATTTTAGAAGATGATATTTCAATTCATTATCAAGCATTGCTAGATGCCTTGATCAGTAAACACTGATAAATTGATCAACAAAAAAAGCGCCATTTGGCGCTTTTTTATGGCTTGTGATTTGGATGTTGTAGTTAAGACAAGGCCTTTAACTTAATGAGGAATAAAATGGGAACATGCCAAAAACTAAACCAGAGACCAGCATCACTAAGCAAGTAATAATGGCCCACAGAATCGTAAAGCGTTGATGCTGACCAAATTCAATACCTGCTAAGCCACAGAGTAAATAAGTTGAAGGGACGAGTGGAGAAAGCAAATGTACGGGTTGCCCTACAATTGATGCACGAGCCATTTCTACAGGTTCAATGCCATAGTGCATAGCAGCTTCAGATAAAATAGGCAGTACCCCATAATAAAAAGCGTCATTTGACATAAAAAAGGTCATTGGCATGCTAATAATCGCGGTAATGGGTGCTAAATAAGGCCCCATACTGGTGGGAATAATAGCCACTAACTCTTTAGACATAGCTTCCACCATGCCTGTTCCAGCCAAAATACCTGTGAAAATACCCGCAGCAAAAATAATTCCAACCACATTCAGTGCGCTTCCTGCATGATGTGCGACCAACTGCTTTTGCATGTCAATTTGGCGGTAATTGACCACCAGCGCAATACACAATGCCACCATAAATAAAATAGGCATAGGCAGTACATTCATTACTAAACAGATCATCAGCGCAACAGTTAATAGCCCATTAAACCAGCGCAGGTGTGCACGATTGGCTTCTGGATTACTCGAAATCTGAATATTGTCACCATGGCTGATGTCGAGTTCGATAATACCTAAGCGCTTACGCTCCATACGACCATACATATAACCCAAGAAATACACCCAACCAATTGCAAAGAGCATTGGTAAAACCATAGGAATAAATACATCACTTGGGTCGACATGTAAGGCACTGGCAGCACGCGCGGTTGGCCCACCCCAAGGAGATAAATTCATGATGCCACTTGAGAGCATCATCAGGCAGGCCATAATTAGTGGACTCATATTTAGACGGCGATACAGGGGAAGCATTGCGGCCACACAAATCATATAGGTGGTCGAGCCATCGCCATCAAGCGATACAATAATAGTTAAAGTAATGGTGCCTAAGACAACTTTGAGAGGATCACCTTTAACGAGGCGTAAAATAAATTTAACGGAAGGGTCAAATAATCCTGTATCAATCATGATGGCAAAATACAGAATAGCGAATAACAGCATAATGCCTGTAGGCGCCAGTTTTTTAACACCTTCTAGCATCATTTCGCCAATTTCATGGATTTGAATATGGGAAAGGCTATCGAAGTAAAAACCCATTAACCATGCAATGAGTGCAAATAACAGCGGAATTAAGGTGAGTGCCACGAGGGGGCTCATTCGGCGTGACATAATCAAATACATAAAGCAAATGATCATACCTAGGCCAAGTAACGTTAACATGGTGTTCAATCCTTTGAGTTTTTTTAGTAGCTTTCAAAGCGCTCAGGCAGGATATAAAAAAAACCAAAAGTACAAAACTACGCATTTAAAATGTGAATTTAGTCGCTATTTTCTGAAAAAATAAAATTAATAAAACAAAAGCTTAGATACTTGGAAATAGATAAGGAGAATAAGAGTGATTTTTTATATGTAAGTTATTGTAATTTAAGTAAACATAACCATAAGTCTTTTGATGCAGTTTGGTAAAAAAGCTGTTTAAGGTCAAGCCACAAAGTACTGGAGAAATTGCTTAATCGTGTAGCCAAAAGCGAAAGATCAACCGAATAGGGAACATGAATAAACGCCACCAAAATATCAGCGGGTCAAAGAAAATCGAATCCCAGCCCATGCGCATTGTCTGGTCATATTCACGACGCTTTCGATTGTTGTGATTTGGAATAACCAGCCAAGAACAAATAAAAAGTATTACCGCAAATACCAAGTAGAGAGGCTCAGGTTGAATCGCGAAAAAGCGGTAAATTAAATACACCGCAGAATAAAAACTAAAGCAGGCTAATAAAGCGTGTATGGACATCAGCTATATCCTTTATTTTTATTGTTTTGTCTGTTGTAACTGAAGTAGGGCCTAATTACACCCTACTTCAAATTGCTCATTTAATTTGTGGGTTCTTCAATTGGTTCTTCGGCTTGCTCTAATAAGCGCGTCACCAGTAACTGGTCAATTTTAAAATGATCAACATCGACTACTTCGAATTTATAACCACCATAAATGACCGCATCAGCAGGACGTGGAATTTTTCGCAGTTTATACATCATAAAACCCGCTAAGGTTTCATAATTGTCGGTATCTGGCATTTCATCAATCGCTAAGGCATGCATCATATCTTCAATGGGTGTACTACCTTCAATCAGCCATGAATTATTATCGCGTTTGATAATTTGCTGATCTTCCTCAATTGGTGTGACCCAGTCACCCATCACGGTAATCATAATATCAGATAGGGTAATTACACCGACAACCAGCGCATATTCATTGATAACCACGGCAAATTTTTCTTTGGTCGAACGAAAGCGGTCGAGTAATTCAGACAGTGTGAGCGTATCTGGAATGGTGAGTACATTACGAATTGTATTTTCGTTTAATTGTAAGAGCGATTGATTGTTTAAAATACGAACCAAAATATCCTTGGCATCCACATAACCAATCACATCATCAATATTCTCGCTACACACTAAAAATTTAGAATAAGGATATTCTGCTAGTTTTTGACGAATACTGGCTTCAGATTCTTTTAGGGTAAAATAAACTACGTTTTCACGTGTGGTCATACTTGAAGGGACGTTACGCTCTTCTAGTTCAAATACATTTTCAATGAAATGATGTTCTTGTTTTTGCAGTACGCCTGCCTGTGCACCAGCATCCATCACTGCTGAAATATCATCAAACGTAATATTATCGTCTCGGGTTGTGTTCACTTTAAATAAGCGGAACAGCATATTGGCAATGGCATTAATAAACCATGCCAATGGTTTACAGACCACAATAAACACTTGAATGGGGTTAATGACTGACACTGCAATTTTTTCGGGTGCAATCATGGCCAAGCGTTTTGGCATGAGGTCTGCAAATAAGATAAACAAAGAAGTGACTAAAGTGAAAGACAAAGCAAAGCTGATACTTTCAGTCCATGGGCCGTGATAAAAGCGTGCAACCATGTCATAGAAATAAGGGCGAAATGCGCCTTCACCCAAAATACCACCGAGAATAGCGACAGCATTTAGGCCAATTTGCGAGGCAGCAAAAAAATCTGCTGAATTTTCTTGTAGGTCGAGCACTTTTTGAGCACGCTCATCGCCCGATTCTGCCAAGATTTTTAATTTAACTTTTCGCGCACCTGCTAGGGCGATTTCAGTTAAAGATAAAAAACCAGCTCCCGCAATAAGGATGACGATGATTAGGATGTTTTGGAAGAGGCTCACTGAGGCACCTGTGGATCATCATTATTTTGAATATTTTTAACATAAAAAAACTCGAGAGAATCAATGAAAGATTTCCTCGAGTTCTAGTATAAGCTTAAAAAAGAAGAATTTATGAAAATTTATGTTCAATAGTGAGAAAATTGAGAGTTATTCATTAAAAATTCACGGTTTTCTTCTTCAATCATTTGGCGTGCAACATACAAAATAAGCTGGCGTAACCAACGATGTGCAGGGTGATGATGCAATAAAGGACACCACGCCATTTTTAATTCAAATTCTGGAATATAAAACGGTGGGTCTTTAATAAGTAGGTTTTGGCTTTTGGCTTGAAGGCGGGCAATACGTGTGGGTAAGGTCGCAACCAAATCAACATTAGAGGCCAACAAACCAGGCATTTGATAATGACGTGTAAACACAGAAATTTTTCGTTTTTGACCAATACGCTCTAAAGCTTGATCAATCCAGCCTAAGCCTGCTTGTTTTTCTGGATTTACACCAAAGCCCACGCCCATACCTGTTTTAGACACCCAAATATGCTGTGCATCAAGGTAACTTTTTAAGTTTAGGTTATTGGCTGCAGGATGTTTACCATTTAAAAGGCAAGAAAAGCTGTCACGCCAAACCAAAACTTGGTGAAAACTTTGAGGGATTTCATTAAAGCGGTTAATCGCAAGATCGACTTTACCTTGTTCCATATCACGGTACGACACATCACTTGGCGTTAAAAAGTCGAGCACAACATTCGGCGCTTCTGAGCGAAGTGCTTTTACTAAGCGAGGCACTAAAGTTGCTTCGGCATAGTCTGAAGTCATGATGCGAAATACACGATTAGAGGTATAAGGTCGGAATTCGGTGCGAGGTTCCAAAATCATGGAAAGATCTGAAAGCGCATCGCGAATACGAGGTTGTAATTCTAAGGCACGCTCCGTTGGGGTCATACCTTCAGAAGAACGAATCAAGAGAGGATCATTAAATAAATTACGTAGACGACGTAAAATATTACTCATTGCAGGCTGGGTGACACCCAATTGTTCTGCGGCACGTGTTACATTTTTTTCACGAAGTAGCACATCAAGGTAAATGAGTAGATTAAGATCGACACGCTCCAGATTCATAAAATAAATACCGAAAATAAAATCATGAAATTATTTTGATTATGCCATAAGCCATGCGCCTTGTGTAATAAACTGATGAAAAAAAAGACATCCATTTATAGGCTAGAAATACGAGTTTAATGAATAAATTCAACTATTCGGCACGAAAAATATAAGGTTTAAAATCTCTTGAACACGTGTTTGCCTGAAGTAGAGCTTATTGATAAGTTGCTCAATTTTAAATCTGAGAGTTTGAACATTTAATGTACTTTTTTGTTGTAAAAAATAGACAGCAGGCTTAGGTGTGGTGATGTTGTTATTTTGAGCATTTTTGCCAATTTTTAGTCATAATTCACATTTTCAAAGGGCTTCACGACTTAAGTCTAATGAATAAAAAGAAAACAGCTTAGGTGAAAAATAAACTAAATTTAATTATATATATTTATTTAAAATCAATTGCTTATATAATTTTGGTTAAATTATATTTAGACTTTGATCTACCCATTTTTTAAATAAATATCGAAAATTAATACAGAATATTGGATTAATTTTATTGGCCAATCTAATCTAGGTTCATCGAAACGAAGTGCTCTAAATCTAAACAATAAATTGAGGGTAGGATTTTAGGCATTCGTTTAGGAAATCCTAATATTATTACAGGAAAATATCATGACTACATACTTATCAGCGATTGATGCAATCCGCGAATTAAAAGCAAAATTCGGTGCAACATGGCGCGACATCAGCCCAGAAGATGCTGCACGTATGCAAATGCAAAACCGTTTCAAAACTGGTTTAGACATCGCGAAATATACCGCTGCAATTATGCGTCGTGATATGGCTGCATACGATGCAGACTCAAGCAAATACACTCAATCACTAGGTTGCTGGCACGGTTTTATCGCACAGCAAAAAATGATTGCGAACAAAAAATACTTCGGTACAACTGAACGTCGTTATATCTACCTTTCTGGTTGGATGGTTGCTGCACTTCGTTCAGAATTCGGTCCTCTTCCTGACCAATCAATGCACGAAAAAACTTCAGTACCTGCATTGATCGAAGAAATCTACACTTTCCTTCGTCAAGCTGATGCAAAAGAACTTAACGATCTTTTCCGTGCGTTGAATAAAGCAAACGAAGCGGGTGACACTGCTAAAGCAGCTGAACTTACAGCTCAAATTGATAACTTCGAAACTCACGTTGTGCCAATTATTGCGGACATCGATGCTGGTTTCGGTAACGAAGAAGCAACTTATTTACTTGCTAAGAAAATGATCGAAGCTGGTGCTTGTGCGCTTCAAATTGAAAACCAAGTATCTGATGCTAAACAATGTGGTCACCAAGCTGGTAAAGTAACAGTTCCACACGAAGACTTCATCGCTAAAATCCACGCTCTTCGCTATGCATTCTTAGAAATGGGTCTTGACGACGGTATCATCGTTGCTCGTACGGACTCTGAAGGCGCTGACTTGACTCAAAAAATCCCAGTGGTTAAAGAGCCAGGTGACATCGCTTCTCAATACATCAGCTACTTAGATACAGTTGAAATTGACATCGCTGATGCGCAAGAAGACGAAATCCTAATCAAGCGTAACGGTAAACTTCACCGTCCAAAACGTCTTGCTTCTGGCTTGTACCAATTCCGTCCAGACACGCAAATCGACCGCGTTGTACTTGACTGTGTATCTAGCCTTCAAAACGGTGCTGACCTTCTTTGGATCGAAACTGCAACGCCAAACGTTGAAGAAATCGCTCACATGGTTAACCGTGTTAAAGAAACAGTTCCAAATGCGAAGCTTGTTTATAACAACTCTCCATCTTTCAACTGGACTTTAAACTTCCGTCAACAAGCTTACGACCGTTGGGTTGCTGAAGGTAAAGACGTTTCTGCTTACGACCGTGCTAAATTAATGAGCGCTGAGTACGATGCAACTGAATTAGCTGCTGATGCTGACGAAAAAGTACGTACATTCCAAGCAGATGCTTCTCGTGAAGCGGGCGTGTTCCATCACTTGATCACTCTTCCGACTTATCACACAGCTGCTCTTTCTACTCACGAGCTTGCTCAAGGTTACTTCGGCGACCAAGGTATGCTTGCTTATGTAGCTGGCGTTCAACGTAAAGAAATCCGCGGTACGATCGCTTGTGTTAAACACCAAGCAATGGCGGGTTCTGACATCGGTGATGATCACAAAGAAATCTTCTCTGGTGACAACGCTCTTAAAGCGCATGACGATGCTAAAAACACAATGAACCAATTCGCTGCTCACTAAGCACTGAACTGATTCGAAAAAACCCAGCTTTAGCTGGGTTTTTTTATGTCTATTGATTTTATGATGGAAGCTAAAAGTAGAGACATTCAAAAAGCAGGTTTGAACCTGCTTTTATTGCATACAATTCATTTAATTGCTTATATTTATCTTTAGACAGGCCAAAGAATAATAAGCCAAGTAAAGAAAATAATCGCCAAAGCTACAAATTGCGCTGCACTACCCATATCTTTGGCATTTTTAGACAGTGGATGTCTTTCTAAAGAGACACGATCTACAACTGCTTCAATTGCAGAGTTAAATAATTCGACAATCAGTGCAAATAGGCACACGGCAATCATCATAGCATGTTCAACACGACTCACCTGCAGAAAACAGCTGGTGGGAATAAGTACGATGTTAATGAAAACAATTTGTCGAAAAGCGGCTTCATTTTGAAAAGCGGCTTTAAAGCCAGCAATTGAATATTGCGTTGCGTTTAAAATACGTTTGATGCCAGTTTTGCCTTTAAAGGGAGAATAGCTAGTCATGTGATATGGGGAAATTTTAGATTTTATTTATTTTATGAGACCTAACTTAAATTTGACTGAAAATCTGATCATCTCATTCAGCGAAAACCTGTGCCTTTAGATGTGAATTTTGAAATTAATCTAATTTAAGTACATTTAATGCTTAAAAAATGCATAAAAATCAGGCAAAATTGCCACACAAAATTCCTATAACGACATTGAATAATAAGATTATTGCTTCGATATAGATTGAAGCGACGTTTTAATAAGGTAGTGCCATGAAAAATAAAATATTCGCAATCCTATTGGCCAGTTTGAGTTTTCAGGTCAACGCTTCTGAAGTACAACCAATAGCCAGCGTAATCGTCAATAAGGCATCCGCTGAGCAAGGATTTTTTGTATTTAATTTTGGTGAATATAAAATCACTGCATTACGTGATGGCTCAATCGATTTAAAGGGAAGTTTATTTAATAAAAACTTAAGTCCAGACGAGCTACAACAGGTATTTTCAAAAGCCAACTTATCTCAAACACAGTATTTACCAACCAGTGTGAATACTTTTTTAATTGATGATCTTCATGGGAATTTAACCCTTGTCGATAATGGTGCAGGAAACTGTATGGGCGATAAATTGGGTGCTATGGCAACCAATATTCAGGCCGCAGGTTATAAGCTACAACATATCAATAGCATTATGCTAACGCATTTACACCTTGATCATGTATGTGGGTTAACACAAAATAATTTAGCCGTTTTTCCACTGGCTACGGTCTATGTGAGTGAGCAAGAATTAGCATTTTGGTCGGCAGATCAAGTTTCTGCTCATATCACAGAAGAAAAAAGAGATAACTACCAAGCCATTGCAACACAAATTAAGACTGTTTTGGCGCCGTATCAAATGTCTAAAAGCTTAAAAACCTTTAAAGCGGGTTCATCTATTAATGGCATTGAGGTGGTAGAAAGTGCAGGACATACGCCAGGGCATTATTCTTATTTGCTTAAGAGCCAAAATAAGTCTTTGGTCTTTGTAGGGGATATTATTCATTCGCATACATTACAGTTTATTGAACCTAAACTTTCGATTGAATTTGATACTGATCCTGTGCAGGCAAGTCAAACACGTGAAGCATTGTTTGCGAAGTATGCACAGTCACATACATGGATTGCTGCACCACATTTACCATTTCCTGGGGTGGGGGAAATAGTAGAACTGAGTGCTGGTCATTATGAGTGGAAGCCTTTAGGCTCTGCAACACCTGCAACACCTGCAACACCTGCAACACCTGCAACACCTGCAACACCTGCAACACCTGTAGTGGCACTAGAAAATACAAGTGAACCGCATGTAGAAATACCTGCAGCAGAAGTGGTAATAGCCGAGGTACAAACAACTGTAAAGCCTGTTATTGAGGATGGTGTTGAAACAGAGCAGAGCACAGCCTCGACTGCACATCCCTAATGATTATATCGTGGGCGATCTATTGCTTCTGTACACACGCTGGTAGATAGCGGATAAAAAAAGATGCGAAATGCGTCTTTTTTTATGCTGAAACTTTACTCTGCCTGATTAGATTTAGGTTTAAACCATGTGCGAATTATCACGAAGGCAAAAGGAATAAAAATTAGTACCAACACTGTACCAAAGATTACGCCACCAAACACACTCAAGCCAATTTCTTGACGGCTGACTGCACCAGCGCCTTGTGCAAAAATTAATGGGATAACACCAGCACCAAAGGCCAATGACGTCATGAGAATTGGGCGAAAACGTAATGAAGCCGCTTCAATGGCAGCATCAATTACGCGTTTGCCTTCGCGTTGTGCCATTGCTGCAAATTCAATAATTAAGATGGCATTTTTACACGATAAACCAATGGTTGTAAGCAGTGCGATTTGGAAGTAAATATCATTTGGAAAGCCACCCAAGAATGAAAAGATTACACAGCCCCCAATCCCTAAAGGAATGGCGATCATAACTGCAGCAGGAATAGACCAGCTTTCGTATAGAGCAGCTAAACAGAGAAAAATAAAACCAATCGAAACTGCATACAAAAACAGGGCTTGATTACTGGTTTTTTGTTCTTCAAAAGATAATCCACTCCAAGCTAAATCGATATCTTTTGCTTGGTCGACTAAGCTGGCAACTTGTTGCATTGCTTGTCCTGAACTCATCGTTGCAGTTTTATCGGCATTGACTTCAAGAGCACTATAGCCATTAAAGCGATTCACCAGTTCTGGACCGCCAGACCAATTGATGGTGGAGAAGCTTGCAAAAGGCACCATTTCATTTTGATTATTGCGGACAGACCAATATTGTAAGTCTTCAGGTGTTGCACGGAAGGGCGCATCACTTTGCATCATCACGCGTTTAATCCGGCCTCTATCAATAAAGTCATTGATATATTTACCGCCCAATGCTGCAGATAAAGTGCTGTTAATATCCGTCATAGCAAGACCCGACGACATCGCGGCTTTAGGGTCGATATTCACCACGAGTTTAGATTTGTCGGGTGCAGCTTTTTTATCAAGGTTTTCAAAGCCAGTGTATTGTTCAGAATCTTGCTTTAATTGTGTAAATTGCTGATTTAAAAATTGACGACCTTGGCCGTTAATATCACGAATCCAGAAACTTAGGCTGTCGGTATCTCCTAAACCAATCACGACAGGTGGGGAGGTGATCATAATTTTTGCATTAGCATGACTACGGAAGTAATCATTGGCGCGTTCACGTATGGCATTGGCATTATTTTTTTGCCCAGTACGGACATCCCATGGCTTCAGCTTAATAAAGCCTTGTGCCATGTTCTGGCCTGAACCTGTGCGATTGCTGCCATAACGGAGCATGATTAAGTCAACATTGCTTTTTTCTTGTTCTAAAAAGTAATCACGTACCGACTCACCAACCTTCATAGTTTCTGACATTGGTGCATTGTCTTGTAAGGTAATTTGTACGCTTAGGCGGCCTTGGTCTTCATTGGGTAAAAAGCTGGTAGGCAAGGCACGATAAAATAATGCAAACACTAAAATGAGTGCTGAAATGATCACAACACTCATCCATTTAAAATCAATGATGGCATGACTGAGTTGCAGGTATTTATCTTTGATTCGTTCAAGCTGATAGTTAAATCGAGTCGCCCAAGTAAAAGGTTGTGTTGTCGGTTTTAAAATGAGAGCACATAATGCTGGAGTCAGCACTAAAGCGACCGCAAGCGAGATTGACATTGCGGTAATTAAAGTCAGCGAAAATTGGCGATAAATTACCCCAGTAGAACCGCCAAAAAAAGCCATTGGAATAAATACAGCCGTGAGCACCAAGGTGATACCAACTAGCGCTCCACTAATTTCATGCATAGAAGCGAGAGAGGCTTGTTTGGCATCCAGCTGCTGTTCGTGCATCAGCCGTTCGACGTTTTCAACCACCACAATGGCATCGTCTACCAGTAAGCCAATGGCGAGTACCAATGCAAATAAGGTGAGGGTATTAATACTCAAACCTAAAACAAGCAATACAGCCATAGTGCCTAAAATAACCACTGGAACTGTAATTGCAGGAATTAAAGTCGCGCGCCAACTTTGCAAAAATAGGAACATGACCGCAATTACTAAAAGAATGGCTTCAAATAAGGTTTTGACCACTTCTTTAATGGATTCACGGACAAATGGTGTGTTATCACTCGGATAAACCAGTTTATAGCCAGCGGGTAAAGACTTTGACAGATGCTCAACTGTGTCTTGAATGCGTTTAGCTGTTTGAATGGCATTGGCACCAGAAGCTAAGGAGATCGCCATGCCAGCAGAAGGGTAGCCATTAATGGTGTTGTACGCTTGGTAATTTTCTGCACCTAACTCAACCCGTGCGACATCTTTTAAATAAACAAAGCTACCATCAACATTGGCTTTTAAAATAATATTTTGAAATTCTTCAGGAGTTTTTAAGCGTGAGCCAGAGCTAACTTTGGCATTTAAGTATTGTTCTTGCGCGGTAGGAAGTTCACCAATACCACCAGCTGCCACTTGGGTATTTTGTGCTTCAACGGCTTTTTGAATATCACTTGGAATCAGGTTGTATTTTTTTAGTTGATTTGGATTTAACCAAATACGCATGGCAAATTTTGAACCAAATACATCTACTTCACCTACGCCTTCAACGCGTCCTAATTCACTCTCTAAATGTGTTAATAAATAATCAGACAGTTCAATATTGCTACTTTTATGCTGCTCATCATAGAGGCCAATGACCATATAGGTGTCGCCTAAGGACTTGAGAACTCTCACCCCTTGGCGTTGCACATCGTCTGGTAAACGACTTAAGACACTATTAATAGAGTTTTGTACTTGAACCTGTGCTGTATCTGGATCAGTACCATTTTCAAAACTAATGTTAATTCGGCTACGGCCATTAGCATCACTGCTGGAGCTAAAATACAGTAAATGATCAAGTCCTGTAATTTGCTGCTCTAATATTTGGGTTACGCTTTCTTCTACAGTTTGTGCGTCTGCACCTGAATAGTTGGCACTAATAGAAATACGGGGAGGTGCAATATCTGGATAACGCTCTACAGGTAAATTTAATAATGCAAATACACCAGCAACCATCACAAAAATGGCCAGTACAAAGGCAAAAATAGGGCGCTGGATAAAATATTTAGAGAGCATAATTTAATCACTTTCCATCGCGCTGAAAAGTTCCATCTATTGGTTAAGCATAAGAGCGCCAACGCTTTAAATCAGTCAAAACTGACTGAGCATAAACACGAAAATTACTGTCTACTTATATACTACAAACATGAATAAAAAATGTAGCTTAGGCAACAAGTTTTAAAATAATTACTATTTCAATAACTTTCCAAGATGTGATTGAGCATCAAGGTGTTACAAATGTAAATTGAAGGCATGATTAGATTTGAGCAAAATGTGGCTAGTTGATATGCGAGAGCACTTAACTGTATTAATTCATTGAATTGTTTATGCTAAAAAGATTTTGATTCATTTAAGCCTCTTAATTTTTGTGTATGCTACGTTTGGTTAAAGTAAAAGAATCAATCAGACGTTTTATTTGGTCTCAATATTTATAGATTTTGTTGAAGCGTATATCTGAATCTGAGCTGATTTTGAGGGGGGGAGTTAACCACTTTAAAAATTAAAAATGAAGTTCACAAAAACATAAATATGACATGATGAAGTAATTGGAGGCGATGATGATTGAAATAGAAAACTTAGTTGCGCAAATAAATACCGCAGTCCAGTCCCAGCAATATGAAGAAGCCAACCACTTACTACAATATTTAAATGCGGCCGACATTGCGTTGGTTTTACAGCATTTTGATCCATGGCATCAGGTTGAATTATTACATTTATTAAGTAATAAAGCAGATGTATTTTCATTTTATAGCCCAGCACAACGCGTTAGGTTAGCCGAGCAACTGAATATTACAGATTTGGTTGAGATTATTGAACAAATGCACTCCGATGATAGTGCAGATTTGGTCAAAGCTTTATCGCCGATAGTACAAAAGCAGTTATATACCCGACTTAGTTTAAACAAGCGCCTACAAATTCGTTCCTTAGCTGCATATCAGGAAGAATCTGCTGGTGCAATTATGAGTTTGGACGTTGCCACCTTGCCTGCAGAAATTACTATTCAGCATGCAATTGAGCAACTCAGACAAGACACCTCCAATCCAGATACTCTGTACCAAATTTATATCGTGAATGAGCACAAGCAACTGCAAGGTGTAATCTCATTACGAGAAATTATTTTGGCAAATCCTGAGGATATCGTTGCCGATGTGATGCATAAAGAAGTGATTTATGCACATGTGGATGATGACCAGGAAAGTGTGGTAAAAAAACTCAGTTATTATGATTTTATTGCTTTACCTATCGTCAATGATCAAATGCAATTGCTGGGGATTGTGACTTATGACGATGCTTTGGACGTGGTCAGTGAAGAAGCCACCGAGGATTTTTTAAAATCGGGTGCGGTGAATGCCAATAGCAAACTGAGTTTAAAAACAGCGCCGATCTTACAGCTATATCAAAAGCGTGTATTTTGGCTGGTGTTTTTAGTGTTTGGTAGTTTGCTATCGGGATTTGGAATTGCACACTTTGAAGATATTATTGCCTCGAATTTGGTGCTGGTCTTCTTTTTACCTTTATTGGTGGGCAGTGGCGGTAATGCCGGATCACAATCAGCGACCTTAATGGTACGGGCCTTAGCTACGGGCGATGTTCACTTCAAAGATTGGTTTTATCTGATTGGTCGTGAAAGTTTGGTCGCAATATGTTTAGGTGGCACGATGGCTATTGCTGTCTCGGCCTTAGGGTATTACCGTGGTGATTCCATGGTTGCTTTGGTGCTGGCATTAAGCATGATGGCAATTGTGATGTTGGGTTGTTTAATTGGTATGAGCCTGCCATTTATATTAAATCGTATGGGACTTGACCCTGCGAGTGCATCTGCACCATTGGTGACATCAATTTGCGATGCTTCTGGCGTATTAGTCTACTTATTTATTGCATCCCAATTGTTACTTTAACGATGTCAGTATGGATAAGAAACTCATGTTTTGCTTTATTTAACTGTATTTGGATAACAAAATGACTGAAAATAAGCAGATCAAAAATCTAGAAAAAAAACTGTCTGAGCAAGAGGTGATTCGCTTAGAGCGCGACTTAGCTAAGTTTGCCAATATGATGGATTCTGTGGTGAGAATTCCATTTACCAAGCAAGGCGTAGGCGCAGATGCTGCTTTAAGTACTATTCCAATTGCAGGCGATATCGCAGGTTTTGTTCTGACCTGTTATGCCATTATGAAAGCAAAACAAATTGGTGTGCCTCAGCATAAGTTGAATCCTGTTATGAAAATGGCGATGGCCGATGCTGTAGTGGGCTTTATTCCGATTGTTGGAACGGTATTTGATGTTTTTATTCGTCCAAGTCGTAAGGCTTTAGATATCGTCCATACGCATATCCGTGAGGAATACCAAATCCATAGTGACTCTCATATCGTTCATCCTTTTTTGCATGAGCAATTAGAACAAAAGCAACAGCATTCAGCATTTTGGCGTAATCCAATTGTGGCTTGGATCTGGATTCATATTCCAGATTTGTTGGGTTTACTGTTTATTTTATTACTGTGCTTTGCCATGTGGATGGGTGGGGTTTGGTTGTGGCAATGGATACAAAGTTTTTAATTGCTAATGTATTTAAACCTGTAATGTAGATATAAAAAAGCCTCCATGAAGGAGGCTTTTTTTATCGAATCGTTAAGCTAACATTATGGGCAATCTAATTGCTGTAATGCGGCAACACGTTGTTCGATGGTAGGGTGAGTCTGGAACAAAGCCGCTAAGCTGAAACCTTCTTCACGTCCTGCAGAAATTGCAAAAGCTTTCATTTCTTTAGGCATAGCATCTGGCATTTCAGATTCTGCTTGTAAACGTAACAATGCAGAAATCATGGCTTGTTTGCCTGCAAGGCGAGCACCCGCTTCGTCTGCACGGTATTCGCGGTAACGCGAGAACCACATCACGATTGATGAAGCAAGAATACCAAATACAATATCCAGCACAATAGTAATCACAAAATAAGCGATACCTGGTGCTTCACCTTCTTCGCGACCAAAGACATTACGGTCGATAAAATCACCTGCAACACGTGCAAAGAACATCACAAAGGCGTTGACTACACCTTGAACTAAAGCCAAGGTCACCATGTCGCCATTGGCTACGTGGCCAATCTCGTGTGCCAATACCGCGCGAAGTTCGTCTTTATTCATACGCTCAAGCAAACCTGTTGAAACAGCGACAAGTGCGTCGTTTTTGTTCCAACCTGTTGCGAAGGCATTAGATTGATAAGATGGGAAAATACCTACTTCAGGCATTTTAATGCCAGAACGTTGCGCAAGTTGAGCAACTTCTTGTAAAAGCCACGCTTCAGCTTGGCTACGCGGTGCATTCGGGTCGATAATTTCAGTACCCGTGGTTTTTTTCGCCATCCATTTCGACATGAATAGGGAAATTAAAGAACCAACCATACCAAACACAAAACAGATGACCATCAGGTTGCCAAGCTGTAATCCGCCTGCACCGTGGTAACTGCCGACACCGAAGAGTGACAAAATAATGCCAGCTACAATCAGTACCGCGAGGTTGGTTAGCAAGAACAAACCAATCCGCATCATTGAGAAAATCCTCGTATTATGGAAAAATAATCTGATCTACAAATCATAATCATTGAGTTCAATATGAGGTGAAAGTCTAAGAATTTCAAGAAATAATTAGTAAAATCTCTTAGAAAAAACAAAAATGCTGTGTTTTTAATCTTTAAAATAAATATGTGCAGAGGCGCTTGCATTGGCTGTGGCATAGGAGCCTGGCGCATCGGTAAAGCTATTACCTGCAGTTTGAATCACATGACGCTGATATTTATTGCTGGCTTTAAGTTCAGTTGAAACTTCTTTTTGCTCATAATCTGCTGAGCTTGCAATGATTTTAGTCGCACCCGAGTTGGATGGCGTATTGCTATTGTAATCGCTCATGCTACCCGAGCCATTGGCATATAAGTTGTTATAGCGACTGGTCACACGACGAACATAGTCTTGCGTTTCACGAAAAGGAGGCACACCGCCGTACTTTTGTACATTGCCTTCACCCGCATTATAACCTGCCAAAACCAAAGAGGTGTTGCCATTAAAACGTTTGGTTAACCAAGCTAAGTAGCGCGCACCTGCCATAATGTTTTGAAAAGGATCATAAGCATTCGATACATTAAAGCGTCGTGCTGTCGCAGGCATTAATTGCATTAGCCCTTGAGCGCCTACTGGGGAGCGTGCATTCACATTAAAACCAGATTCTGTGTGCATCACGGCTTTAATTAAACCTTCAGACACACCATGTTGCTGAGCTGCTTGCTTAATAATGTGGTCAAAGGCATTTTTGTTTTTGCTATAGCTGGGTAGCACTGAAGATTCATTTGATCCCCAGTTATTATAAGTATGAATATTACTGTCTGGATAATAGGTGACTTTAACTTTGGTGAGTGACTTGTCCGCGCTTTTACGGTTGGTCAGTAGGGTGCTACCTTGTTTATCTTTATAAATATAAATTTGTCCTGCATGGCTTGTACTAATCATGCCAAAAGACAGTGCTGATCCCATTATGCAAAACGCAAAAATATTTGATTTATTTTTCATTATCGTCGTCGAAAAAATTCTGGCCCCAAACAGTACAAATAGAGTGTAGCAAAAATAAAAGCGATAAAAAGCATTGATCTGTTTATTTATCGGCTAGTTTGTAAAAAGCAAGTCATTTTGATGATTCAATAATCAAAAAAAATATTTATTTTTTTTTAATGAGCATAACTTGACACATTTAAGTATTTGATAATTAATAAATATTAAATTGATCAAAAAATGATCAATTTAAATGAAAGCCTTAAAATAAGGGTGGATGAAGCTGTCAAGCCTTTTAGAATCCACAAAGTTATCCACAGCTTTTGTGGAAAACTGTGGAAAAGTCCAAAAGATAAGCATCTTGGCTAAAAAGTAGACGCAAGCGTTCAATTTTATGGTGCTTCGATTACTTGAATATGACTGTATTTTTACAATTGATGGAATTTACATTCTTTTAATGCGGTGAGAGAGGGAATCAGCTAAAATTGCGCGGTTATTTTATTTATGGGTTAATCTCGTCTATGTACTCGCCAGTTGAGTCCGAACAAGGATTTAATTTCAAGCCTGAACTGCCTACCAGCTCAGCTTACTATCGTTTGCTGAAAAAGCTCCGCCGCCAAGTTGGTCATGCGATCCGCGATTTTAAAATGATCGAAGATGGTGACAAGGTTATGGTGTGTATTTCTGGTGGTAAAGACAGTTATACCTTGCTGGATATATTGCTTCAGTTTAAGCGCATTGCACCCATCAATTTTGATGTGATTGCTGTGAACTTGGATCAAAAGCAACCGGGTTTCCCAGAAGATGTATTACCTCGTTATTTAGAAGAAAATAACATTCCGTATTACATCTTGGAAAAAGACACTTACAGCATTACCAAAAAGTTGACGCCAGAGGGTAAAACCTATTGCGCAGTGTGTTCGCGTTTACGCCGTGGTTCTTTATATGGCTTCGCTCAAGAAATTGGCGCAACTAAAGTCGCTTTAGGTCATCACCGTGATGATATCTTGGCAACATTCTTCTTGAACCTATTCCATGGCGGTAGCTTAAAAGCAATGCCACCAAAACTATTGTCTTCTGACAAAAAGAATATCTTGATTCGTCCATTGGCTTATGTGGAAGAAAAAGACATTATTAAATATGCAGAAATGCGTCAGTTCCCAATTATTCCGTGTAACTTGTGTGGTTCGCAAGAAAACTTACAACGTGCGATTTTAAACGATATGCTTCGTACGTGGGATAAAGACTATCCAAAACGTTTGCACAGCATTTTTGGTGCATTGCAAAATGTATCGCCATCACAATTGGCTGACCGTGAATTGTTTGATTTCGAAGCTCTGGATAGCGAACGTGAGTTTGACTTCAAAGAGGGCGCATGCTCAACTGAAGATGCACCAGAAGGCGAAAGCAAACGCATTAACATGGTTAACTTAGGTTTTGTTGCGGACTAAGGTCTGAACGTATTCCAATAAAGCATCTGAAATTCAGGTGCTTTTTTTATGTATTTGATTTTATTCATTGTTGTATGCTTTTGATTAAAATTGAACGGCGCGTGCAAAATTCTTTAGCTATTTTGCAGGGGATCATGCTATAACAAGCGACAAGCAAAAAATGCTTCTTTTTAAAATGCTGTCTGGATAGGCTGCACACAACGAACAAAGAGATTGAGGATAGAACATGCCGGCTTTTTTAACTGACGATTGGTTTTCGACTGTAGAAACTCTTACTGCTCAAGCAGGTGACCTAAACTTACCACCAGCATTGGCAAATCTTGCGATTAATTTGGTTGTAGCAGATGCTTCTGGCAATACTGAATTGTCTTTAGACGGTGGTGCAATTAAAAAAGGCTTATCTGCAAACGCGAAAACTACGCTAAACATGGATGCAGAAACTTTACGTAAAGTATTCCTTGAGTTTGATATGGCTGCAGCGATGCAAGCGTTTATGACAGGCAAAATAAAAGTTCAAGGCGATATGTCACAATTGATGGCATTGCAAACAGCGAAGCCGAGCCAAGAACAAAAAGACTTATTTAAAAAAGTACTTGAGCAAACTGCTTAAGGCTTAAAACATGAAGTGACTCACTTCAAATAAAAAAAGCTTACCCTTGGGTAAGCTTTTTTTATATCTATCATTTAATGAGCTATGCAAAGCAAGCCTAGATGTTCACCAATTGCGGTGTGGTCTTAATGTGCTCCAAATACGCACGGATACGTGTGACATATTGCACAGCTTGACGGTAACGACCATTGCTGGCTTTGTTACGGTCCAAGTAAGCGTATATGTTCACCCATTTATTTGGGTTTTTACCTTGCGCTTTGATTTTACTTTGAAGCTGAGAAACTGCACCTGGTCCCATGTTATATGCAACCAATGCATACCAGTTACGATCGGGCATTGGAATGTGAGAATAACGTGCCAGCATTTGATCGTAGTACTTTGCACCGCCTTGGATGCTTTGTGCAGGATCGGTGCGATTACTCACGCCCATTGCCTTTGCTGTGCTGTTGGTGAGCATCATCAGCCCACGAACACCCGTAGGAGATACAGAGTCTGGTTTTAAATAAGACTCTTGATAACCAATAGCCGCTAATAAATGCCAATCAAGGTTATATTGCTGTGCTGTTTTCTTAAAGCTTGCCTTATATATAGGCATACGCTTGCTCAGATCACGTTGGATCGTGTTGAGCGCATCTTGCTTTAAAACATTACGATTGTAAAAAGACGCTAATTGTCCAATAGAACCATTTTGCTTTGCACGGCAAATAAAACCACTGGCAGTTTGGCTAAGTGGATCACTAGCTTCTTTAAAAACCCAATTCAGATTGCTATTTAAGCCATTTTTTTGCAGTGAAACAGTATCACCACAGCTCGTAGAAAAGGCAGTTAAATGCTTGGCTTCAATCGATTGAATGCTACTTGTGGTCATGGCGAAGTTGGCTTGACCTTTAGAGACCATTTTTAAAGCGGTTGCATTGTCTGGAACAATTTTAAAATCAAGTTTTACATTAATACTTTCTGCATAGTTGCGTGCAAGGTCATAACCAAAGCCATGCAAGTGTTGACCATCTTTAAAGGCGGCACTTACATCTGCAACTGATACCACAGTCAGTCTGTTACTATTTACAACCGAATCATATTGATGGGTTGCCTTACTTGCATTAATGCTGTGAAATGGAATTAACACAGTACTAAACACAAATGCTTTTAAAGGGAGAGAGTTAAAAGAGTTAAGGCAAAGCCTCGACCCAGAAGTTGAACTACTGTGCATGTTGTCTCCGCTACAAGTAATTTATGCCCTAAAAAGTGAAGACAAAAATGTCTCAGACTTTCTCAAGTTTGATAAATTCAATAAGGGTTGGGCAGTCATGAACGTCATTCAGAATGACTAGAATAAATGGGAAATATGTAGAATTACTACACTGATGAAAAAACAAATCTGCTTAAAAGATGTGCGCATAATAAAGAGCAAAAAAATGCTTGTCAAATTTTGTACGAAAATATTTAAAAATTTGTAATTTAAGTTATTGAAATATATTAATAAAAAAAATTGAAAAATAAGTAAGTACAAGTGTTGTGTCAAAAATGATCGAATTGTGTAAATTTTAATACTTGAAAATGAAAATAAATTTGTCAAAAAATCTTATTAAATTGGAAGTTCTATTCCCTAAAAAATGACCTAAAACGTGGCTGTTTTTTTCATTCAATGTACTTATGTTGCGTGTGAAATATGCCCGCTTTTTTATGAGGATGACCGTGTATTTGAGGGTTCAATTTCAGCTTGGGCATATTGCACATTATTTTAAAAAAATGAGAAAAATATTTAATAAATTACAACAAGATATTGCTGTATTTTTAATTGTGAAAACAGTAGAAATAAATTTTTTTATAGGTGAAAACGATAGATAGGGAGCAAAGCTCAATCGCACAACAAGATGGAGTGAGAAATACAGATGTAATTACGCGATCACCAGATTTCTAAAAATAGAGATTTTTAAATCAAATTGATCAGTCATATCCCAAAAAACTGCGTGAATAGAATGTACGAATTATGTGCAAATTTTAGCGTTTAACCATATAAAGAAAAATAGCTGTGTTTTTGCAGGAAATAATAGATAAAAATTTTCATTTTTTCACAGCTATTCATTTGCTGAAGTTTAAGTTTTTATTCATTATTAATGATGAAAAATAGAAGTCTCTATTCCATTGTACCTGATCTAAATCAGTGGCCATATAAAGGCTAAAAGTTCAAAGCATGCTTAATGTGACTTAATTTACTTTGAGTAAAGTGATCGTTTAGGAAATTTTGCCTAGTCTCATTATTTTGTGAGCGCAGTATTGGAAAGTGAGAAGGATTTTTTGTGAGAAATTCTCATGAATAAATTTGAAAGATGAGAGAGATTCACTTATAGTGTCTGCATTGATTATTATATTTTGATCTCCCATGATTGAACTTCGCCACTTAAAAACGTTGATCGCTTTACGCGAGCATGGGTCATTGGTTTCGGCAGCCAATGATTTATGCCTAACACCTTCTGCCATTTCGCACCAACTTAAAGAATTAGACCATTGGTTTGGTGTAGAAGTGGTGAATCGCCGTAGTCGACCTGTGAGTTTTTCGAATGTCGGGCAACGCTTATTAAAGTTAGCAGATGAAATTCTACCGCAGGTGCAAATTGCTCAATCGGATATTACGCGTATTGTGCATGGGCAAACGGGTCGAATTACATTTTCTTCGGAATGTCATAGTTGTTTTGATTGGCTCATGCCTCTACTCAATCAATACCGTCAACAGTATCCAGATGTTGATTTAGATTTTGCTTCAGGTTTTGAATCAAATCCGCATGAGCTTTTACAAAATGGGGAATTCGACTTATTAATCACGGCAGATCCAATTGCACTTAAAGAGATTGAATATTTTCCAATCTTTGAGTACGAATCACGTTTGGTGTTGTCGAATACGCATCCTTTGGTGAGAGCAAAAGATATTACCGTGCAAGAGCTTGCAGATGAAACGTTGGTGACTTATCCCGTAGATAAGCACCGTTTAGATATCATGTCGCGCTTGTTTATACCTGCGAATATTTTGCCTAAGCAAATTCGAACCACGGATTTAACCCAAATGCTCATTCAATTGGTGGCAAGTGGGCGTGGTATTGCTGCTTTACCCGATTGGGTGGTCAATGAATACGAACAAAAAGGCTGGGTGACATCGCGTCGCTTAGATTGCGTGTCGGCAACAGGATTACGCCGTACTTTATATGCAGGCTATCGAACCGAAGAGAAGGAAAAAGATTATTTTGAGGGCTTTTTGAAACAGCTGGATAAATTTTCAAAGAAACGCACTATTTACTATGTATAAAACACCTGATGTTTTATACATAGTGGCTTAAGCAGAGCGCTTTGGCTTATGAAATTTTTAAGTTGAGATTAAGCTGGTACATCATATCGAATTTGAATGATGTACCAGCTTTTTTTACCATTGGGGGTTTGTACTTGTATTTCATCATCGATGGATTTGCCTAAGCAGGCTTTGACTACTGGGGATTGCAAAGAGATATAGTCTTTACGGCCATAAATTTCTTCATCGCCGACAATCCGAAATTGAATTTGTTCACCTTCATCATTTTCTAATTCAACCCATGCACCAAAATACGCCTTGCCATCTTGCTCTGGGCTGTATTCAACTTTATGCGCCACTTCAAAGAGCTTGGTCAAAAAGCGGATACGACGGTCAATTTCACGTAGTTTTCTTTTATTATAGTGGTAGTCTGCATTTTCCGAGCGATCGCCGAGGCTGGCTGCCCATGACACAATTTTTGTAATTTCAGGGCGTTCTTTACGAACCAAATCATTTAACTCATCTTGTAGTTGTTGATAACCTTCGGCTGTGAGTAGTTTTCGGTTCAAAAGATTGGTCTCCAATGTGTAATGAATAATGCCACAGTGATGATGAGAGGCTTTGCATTCTACTATCATAGGGTGATGAAGCTGAATATCAAGCGCTTTCATTTTAGTAGCATCATCTTACAAGCAATAGGGCTATACCCATAATTGGATAAACGAGGTAAGGGAAGTGGCCAAATGAGTGAAAATGAGGTTTTTGTTTTTATTTTGAGCAGTCAAATCAGAATTGTTTAAAAATAATTGCCAAGTAAGAGTTTTATTTATATGATGCGCAACATGGAAGCGTGGCAGAGCGGTTTAATGCACCGGTCTTGAAAACCGACGAGGGCTTATACCCCTCCGTGAGTTCGAATCTCACCGCTTCCGCCAAATATTTAAATAGGCCCTTGTATAACAAGGGCCTATTTTTTTATTCATATTTCAGTTTTTATCGAGTCTTAGCTTAGCTATCTGCATTACTTCACAATTTAAAATAAAGATAAGTTCAAGGCTTTGGGATTGAATCTCACAGTCTCCATATATTTTTAATTGAATTACTCTGTGAAGTGCGAATCTCAATGATCTTCATCGTACTGTAATTACTACTGCGCTAGAAAAATGCACTACAAATTGAATGGTTGAATAAAAAATAATTAAACAGTGTTAAATTACTCTGAAATATCTGAAAAATATTTGCCATTCTGAAAGAATATTTATATGATAGCGCCCATGGAAGCGTGGCAGAGCGGTTTAATGCACCGGTCTTGAAAACCGACGAGGGCTTATACCCCTCCGTGAGTTCGAATCTCACCGCTTCCGCCAAATTCAAAAAAGCCCTTGTATAAATACAAGGGCTTTTTTTTTGTGTCTAATTTACGTCAATATTTATTCATGGTTATAGTAAGGGCATATACTTGATGTAAATAAAGAATCTATGATTAAAGTTCTTTGCTTAGCTACACCATTGAGCGTAATAAAACAGGAGTAACAATAGAGTTGTTTCATAAAACATTTTTTAATCATTAAAAAGAAATTCCCTCTCCTTGTAGGAGAAGATTAGTGAGAGGCTAAGAATTATCCTCATCCTAACTTTCTCCCAGAGAGAAGGAGCTTTCAAAATCCATTAAGTATGAATATAACAACCATTTTTTGATTTATGAAAGATATCTAATAAAAACGAGAAAGCTGTCTGTAATAAACTACTGTCTGGAACAAGACATAACTTGTAGCAAAGCCATAACATTGCTAAAAATAATTCATAGAAATAATCATATAAAAATTCGTGTAGCTAACTAAAAATAAGGGAAGGAAAATGGACAGACCACTCGAGATAGACGAACAAGAATGGCAAGCACGTTGTCAGTTGGCTGCGTTATATCGCTTGATTGCTTATTATAAAATGACGGACTTAATTGATACGCATATTAGTTTACGTTTGGCACATCAGCCTGAATATTTTTTAATTAATCAGTACGGCGTTACCTTTGATCGGATGCGCGCTTCAGATTTGGTTAAAATCGATCATGAAGGCAATATCGTTGCACCTTATGATCAAGGAAAAATGGTCAATGTTGCTGGTTTTGTCATTCATTCGGCCTTGCATCATGCGCGGGAAGACATCAACTGTGTAATACATACCCATACTGCAGACGGTATTGCAGTTTCGGCACAGACACAGGGCCTATTACCTTTATCGCAACATGCACTGAAGTTTTATCACAATATTGCCTACCACGAATATGAAGGCATTGCTTTCTCGACGGAAGAGCGCGTGCGATTAGTGAAAGATATGGCGCATTATCGTTGTATGATCTTACGTAACCACGGTTTGCTTGCTACAGGTGATACCATTGCACGCGCATTTCATGAAATTTACTTTTTAGAACGTGCATGCCAAATTCAGATTAAAGCCTTGAGCAGTTCATCATTGCATTATCCAAGTCCAGAAGTGTGTGAGCACACACTCAAACAATTTGAAAGTCCGCAAGCAGAGCCGATTATTATGGCTGCATGGAATGCGGCATTATCTTTAATTGAGGATCAAAAAGCAGATTATTGCCAGTAATTGGTCAGAGTACATTGTATTCAACAGAGCTAATACTGAATATAGCTCTGTATAGCTACCAGTAGGTATGAATTAGATAGGCTGGTCTATACTCATTAGCTTTTCAGAAGCTGTAGGAGCGAGGGAGGTGAGAATAGTCAGCGTCTAGCCAAAGCGTTATCATAGAGCCATTACAGTAGTGGAATGTATTATGAAAATCGTTGCGGATGAAAATCTGGCATATACCGAATATTTCTTTGCAGAATTTGGTGAAATACAACAAAAAGCAGGCCGTACTTTAACGGTCTCTGATGTACACGATGCAGAAGCACTTTTGGTTCGTTCTGTGACCAAAGTAAATTCAGCATTACTTGCTGGATCATCTGTAAAGTTTGTTGGTAGTGCAACGATTGGAACAGATCATTTAGATATTCCTGCCATAGAGCAACAAGGGATTACATGGTCAAATGCGGCTGGTTGTAATGCACAAGCAGTTGCCGAGTATGTCATTACGGCGTTATTAAAATTAAAGCCTGAATTACTCGACGCGGGCAATACGTTTACTTTGGGTATTGTTGGCTTGGGTAATGTTGGTTCACGTTTGGCAACGATGGCACAGCTATTGGGATGGAATGTGGTTGGCTACGATCCTCTTGTGCAACGTGATCATGTAAAACAAGTCGAATTTGCAGAACTATTAAATACTGCCGATGCGATCAGCTGTCATGTACCTTTAACTAAAACTGGATTACATCCAACGTATCATTTAATCAATGCAGATGCGTTGTCGCAAATGAAACCAGCCGCCATTTTGATTAACTCAGCACGTGGGCCTGTAGTGGCAGAAGCTGATTTAATTGCAGATATTCAGCAAAACCAGCGCAAAGTGGTGTTGGATGTATTTGAACATGAGCCAGAAATTTCTGAAGAACTGCTGAATTTAATTACTTTAGTGACACCACATATTGCAGGTTATAGCTTAGAGGGTAAAGCGCGTGGTACGCAAATGATCTATGACGCTTTTTGCAAAACTTTTAACTTCCCTGCAAACAAACGATTTGAAACTCAACTACCAGCATGTGATGCATTATTTTCAGATCTGAGCTTAAAAGATGCGCTTAAAAAACATTTAACGGAAATTTATGATATTGCTCGTGATGATGCGAATTTAAGAGCAACTTTAAAAGCAGGTAAGGTTGATCAGCAGGCATTTGACTATTTACGCAAAACCTATCCGCTACGCCGTGAATGGGCTGCGCATGGAGGGCCTCAAGCGTGAGTATCTTGCATTATCAGCCGACCTGCGATTTAGACGCAATGCGTGCACGTGCAAATATGTATGCACAGTTACGTCAGTTTTTTGCATCACGTGATGTATTAGAAGTGGAAACGCCTGTGTTATCTCAAGCGGGGGTAACGGATGTACATTTGGCTTCAATACAAGCACAGCGCCATGTTTTGGGCAAAAAGGCCACGCATTATTTACAAACTTCTCCTGAGTTTGCTATGAAGCGTTTATTAGCCAGTGGTAGCGGACCAATTTATCAAATTTGCAAAGTATTTCGTGATGATGAACATGGCCGTAAGCACAACAGTGAATTTACCATGCTGGAGTGGTACCGTCCGGGGTTTAGCTTAAAAGATCTGATGTTTGAAGTTACCGATCTTTTAAATGTAACGCTCAAACAGCGTTTTGGTGAGGTACGTCCGACGATACTGAGTTACAAGCATGCATTTATCGACCGTCTTGAGCTGAATCCGTTACAAGCCAGTTTACAGGAACTTAAAGATGCTTGTCGCCGTGTCGGCTTAAGTCTGGATTTGGGTGATGACCGTTTGGGCTATATTGACTTGCTGTTTTCACATATTGTGGAGCCTAGCCTTGGTTTTGATACACCCGTATTTTTGACGGATTTTCCACCTGAAATGGCATCACTGGCTAAAACCCGTATAGATGACGATGGGGAATTGGTAGCTGCCCGTTTCGAGCTATATATTGAAGGTTTAGAGCTGGCAAATGCCTATGATGAACTGATTGATGCTGAAGTGTTACGTGATCGTTTTGAAGCAGATAATGCTGAGCGTAAAAAACTTGATATGCATGTGATGCCAATCGATGAATATTTGCTGGCAGCATTGCCGAATATGCCTGAATGTTCAGGTATAGCATTAGGAATTGATCGCTTATTAATGATTGCAACTCAAAAAATGAAACTTGAGCAGGTTGTAACTTTCCCAGCAGATATTTCTTAAATGCCGTTTTAAATCTAATGATGCATCTATCGAAATGGTTTTAAATCGGTAGATGCGCGATAAAACGATACAGCAGAGAAATTATTTAGGGACTTCATGCCAATTTTGCAGCAGATTCATCTGCATTCATTTAAAACGGTTATTGGTTTTTTTATTTGCTACTCGTTGCAAGTCTGGCAGGGTTAATTTGCCTGTTTTTTGAGTAGTCATATCTCGCAATTTTTCGTCTTTACTGATCAAAGAAAGTTTTAGTTTAACAATCATTATACTGTTATTGATTAGGTATTTTATATTTGGAGACCGTGGAGCGGGTGAGGCATCTAAGACACGAGTTAAGCACTTTAAGTGGGTCAATTTTATACTTTTGGCTTTTTTGACCTTATTTACATGTGTGGGATTTTACAGCCATCACATTCGCGAGCAATTTCGCTATAAAGATTTGGATATTCAGCACATGAGTGAACAGACTCAACGCAGTCAGTTCAGCTTTGAAGGTGAAACATCACAAGCAATCAGTCAGGGCCATAGAATGATAACAAGGCCGTACACAAAAAAATAATCATGGGCTATTGACTTAAATACTGGGAAAAAGTACGTCTTAGCTACCAATTGAGTGGTGGCGATTGCTATAAAATTGTGAATGGTCAGCTCAATAATCGGATCCATACCGTAGACTATAATTTTGCTCAAAAACAGGTGAATTTGATTTTTAATATTGTCACGCATGAAGGTGAAGTAATTGCATTTAAAGCGCATTATCAACACTTTAAAATATTAAGTTGGGTCAAGGTTTTTGTATTTATTTTTATCGACCATGTATTGGCTTTATGCCTTGCTCATCTGCTTTAAACGTCCAAAATGGTCTTATGATTAAAAAGCTATTCTAGCTGATGACTCTCATCTGAATAGACGGCAATCATTGTAGTGGCTAAAAAGCATTGACTACTTTGAATATGAGGCATGTAAAAAGCACCCGAAGGTGCTTTTTATTTAAATTTCTGCATGGTGTTTACTTTTGAGCTCACCGAGCGCTTTAATTCGGCGTTCAATCAGCATTTCCCCAATATCTGGGCCTTTCACCTCTGGTGGTAAATCTTGAGCTTTGATGCTACGGACAAGTTCCATGGCCTCCAAAACATAGCGTGATTGAGGATAGTCGCGGTTTTCTAAGCCTAAGCGACCTCGCGAATCACACTCACAAGCCTGTATAAACGCCTCAACACGTTCAGGGCGACGTAGTACATCTAAGCGTTGCAGTAAGCGCCATAGCGTACCTGGTTTTAAAGTCAGCGCTTGATGGCATTTTAAATGCTCTTTGCATACCACAATCGCCAGTTGCTTGGTATTGGTTGGCACACGCAAGCGATCACATACTTCAGTAACGGGCTGAATACCACGCTGTTCATGCATGATATGGCGGGGCCATTCCTCTTGTGGTGTAAGGGCTTTGCCTAAATCATGTATAAGGACAGCAAAACGAACATCTAAAGAATAATTGGCTTTGCAGGCCTGTTGCAGTGACATCATGGTATGAATACCACAGTCAATCTCTGGATGATATTCAGGACGCTGCGGAATGCCGTAGAGCGCATCAATTTCTGGGAACAAAACTTTTAAAGCACCACAAGCACGAAGGACTTCAAAGTATTCGTCCGCATGTGGTTCCATTAATGCGCGTGAGGTTTCTTTCCATACACGTTCAGGCGTTAGCGCTTGAAGCTCACCAGACTCTGCGAGTTGTTTCATGAGTTGCAGTGTCTCATCTGCCACTTTAAAACCTAAGGTTTTATATCGGGCAGCAAAACGCGCAATACGAAGTACACGCAGTGGATCTTCAGCAAATGCATTGGACACATGGCGCAGTAAGCGTGATTCTAAATCACGCTGACCGCCGTATGGATCATAGAGCGTTCCATTTTGGTCCATTGCCATTGCATTAATGGTCAAATCGCGACGAATTAAATCCTGCTCTAATGTTACGCTCACATCGGTATAAAACTCGAAGCCGTGGTAACCGTGGCCAGATTTACGTTCTGTACGCGCCAAGGCATACTCATCTTTGGTCTCTGGATGAAGGAAAACGGGGAAATCTTTACCCACGGGCTGATAGCCTTGAGCAAGCATGTGTTCTGGCGTCGCGCCGACGACAACATAATCTTTTTCGTGATAGGGGTGTCCAAGCAATTGATCTCGAACTGCACCGCCTACTAAATAAACATGCATGAAAAAACCTCTATTCTTGCAGCCATCATGCTACAGAATAGAGGTTTTCTCAAGTCAGAACTGTGGATTCAGTGAACTAAATCACAGTGCGTTTTTTTCGTTTTCTTGAATCTCAGCAACAGTAAGTGCAGTCATATTCACTAAACGGCGTGTTGTCGCTGTTGGTGTTAAGATATGAACTGGCTTCGCTGCACCAAGCAAGATTGGGCCAATAGTGACATTGTTACCTGATGTTGATTTCAACAAGTTAAATGAAATGTTGGCTGCATCTAGGTTCGGCATAATGAGTAAGTTTGCAGAACCTTTGAAGCGTGATTGAGGGAATGCAAAATGACGAATATTTTCGTCTAATGCCGCATCGGCATGCATTTCGCCTTCAACTTCTAGATCCGGTGCAATTTCACTTAAAATGTCGAATACTTTACGCATTTTTTGTGCACTTGGATCATTTTGATCTGAACCAAAGCTTGAGTGCGAAAGTAAAGCAACGCGCGGTGTAGTGCCAAAACGACGTACTTCTTCTGCAGCTAAAATAGTCATTTCAGCCAGTTGTTCAGCCGTAGGGTTACGGTTGATGTACGTGTCTGCAATAAACAGGTTACGGTCTTCAAGCATCAATGCATTGAGGGTAAAGAATGTGCTACGACCTTCTTTTAAACCAATGACATTTTTTACAAAGTCCAGGTGGATGTCATAGCTTGAATAAGTACCACAAAGCATACCATCAGCAAAACCGTGACGAACAAGCATCGCAGCAATTAAAGTAGAACGACGACGAGACTCACGTTGTGCATATTCAGGTGTTACACCTTTACGTGCCATAAGCTCGTAATAGTCATCCGCAAATTGTTCATAGTACGGGTTTTTCTCTTGATCTACGATTTCAATGTTGAAACCATTTTCAAGACGCAAGCCAAGCTTTTTAATGTTTGCTTCAATTACTGCAGGGCGACCTACCAAGATTGGTTTAGCCATACCTTCGTCTACGGCAATTTGAACTGCACGAAGTACACGTAGGTCTTCACCTTCAGCGTATGCAATACGTTTAGGATCTGTTTTTGCTTGTGCAAAAATTGGTTTCATCATAAATGCTGAGTTATAAACAAACTCAGACAGGCGTTGACGGTAGTGAGCAAAGTCTTGAATTGGACGAGTGGCAACACCAGAATCCATCGCAGCTTGTGCAATTGCAGGCGCAATTTCCAAAATCAAACGCTGATCAAGTGGACGCGGAATTAAGTAATCACGACCAAATGACGCTGATTTTTCACCATAAGAGGCTGCATCAGCTTCTACATGTGCCATACGCGCAATCGCGTGTACACATGCAATTTTCATTTCTTCGTTAATGGTGGTTGCACCAACATCCAATGCGCCGCGGAAAATATAAGGGAAGCACAGTGCGTTGTTAACTTGGTTTGGGTAGTCCGAACGGCCAGTTGCCATAATCACATCTGGACGTGCTTCGTGTGCAAGTTCAGGTAAAATTTCTGGATCTGGGTTTGCAAGTGCGAAGATGATAGGATCTTTCGCCATCTTCTTGACCATGTCTTGAGTAAGAATGCCTGCAGCAGACAGACCTAAGAACATGTCAGCGCCTTCCATGACATCATCAAGCTGAGAGCCTTCGATGTCTTGTACATACGCTTTTTTAGACTCATCAAGGCCTTGACGTTGCGTAGTTAACAAACCACGTGAGTCAGCAACAATGATATTTTCTTTTTTAGCACCTAAAGCACAAAGCAAGTTCAAGCAAGAAAGGGCCGCGGCACCAGCACCAGAAGCCACAATTTTAAGGTCTTCAATTTTTTTGCCGTTGATTTGCAATGCATTCAGTAATGCAGAACCCACAATAATTGATGTGCCGTGTTGATCGTCATGGAACACAGGAATGTTCATGCGTTCACGCAATTTTTGCTCGATGTAGAAACATTCTGGCGCCTTGATGTCTTCAAGGTTAATACCACCAAAAGTTGGTTCTAATGCTGCCACGATATCGACAATTTTATCTGGATCATTTTCAGCAATTTCAATGTCGAAAACATCAACACCAGCGAATTTTTTGAATAATACGCCTTTACCTTCCATGACTGGTTTAGATGCTAAAGGACCAATATTACCTAAGCCAAGAACGGCAGTACCATTTGTTACTACGGCAACCAAGTTACCACGTGCAGTATACAGTGCAGCTTTAGATGGGTCTTTTTCAATTTCTAAACATGGTGCAGCGACACCTGGAGAGTAAGCAAGCGCTAAATCATGTTGGTTAATAAGCTGTTTGCTTGGTGTTACGCTAATTTTACCTGGCGTTGGAAACTCATGATAATACAATGCCTGCTGTTTTAAAGATTGATCGTCCATCTGTATCTCGATTGTTTTAAGTTGCCCAGAAAACGGGAGTTTAATAGCTATTAATCAACTGAATATATCACTTGTTAGACAGTTGGGACAGACTCAGAGTGCCATTTTTTGAACCCTGGACTGTCACATTTTTATTATCTTATATTAAGTAGCTATAAGTGGGGCACAGGTATTTTGTTCTAAATATTCTGTTGCCTGTTGTTCGGGTAGTGGCTTAGAAAATAAGTAACCTTGTGCAATATCACAATCCAGATCCTGTAAGTACTTGAGTTGTTGTTCTGTTTCAATGCCTTCAGCAACCACAGTCATGCCCATGGCTTTGCCCATTGCAATCATGGCACTGACAATTGCCGCTTGCTTGTTTTGACCAATTTGAGACACAAAACTTCGGTCAATTTTTAAGATATCAATTGGAAAATCAGCAAGATAAGCGAGTGAGGAATAGCCAGTGCCAAAATCATCGAGTGAAATATTAATATTTCGGCGTTTGATTTCATTCAATTGATTTTTAACATCTTCAGAATTTTCTAATAGCGAAGATTCGGTAATTTCAAGTTCTAAATCTCGGCCTTCAATTTGATTTAGGCTCATAGCTTCATCTAAAACTTCGAGCAATTGTCCGCGTCGCAGTTGCTGTGCAACAATATTGACTGAGACGCAAATGTTATTAAAGCCCATGTCTTTCCATTGGCGTATTTGCTTGGCAGTTTGCTGTATTACGATACGACCAATGTCTGAGATTAGGCTAGTTTGTTCTGCAAGGGGAATAAACATATTGGGTGGAATGATTCCTTTTTCAGCATGATTCCAACGTACTAATGCTTCAAAACCACAGACATTGTTATCTCTAAAATTGATTTTAGGCTGGTAATAAACCATTAATTCGTTGTTTTGAATGGCTTTACGTAAGTCACGTTCTAGGAATATTCCTTGTTCTAATAGTGCGGTATTTTCTTTTGAATAATATCGAATGGTATTGCCACCAAGCGTTTTGGCTTCGGTCAGTGCCTGTTCGGCACAATTGTTTAAATAGTCCAATTGGCGACCATGTTCTGGGTAGAAAGCCACACCCATAGAAATGGTGATTAAGTGGTCTTGTCTGGCAATATTAAAAGGTAAACTAAATGCTTTGTTGATGCGCGCACATTGATCATTCACCGAAGGGCGTAAGTGAGACACTTCATACACAATAGCAAAGTCATCACCATTTAAATGCGCCATAAATAGCGCTTCAGGATTGGTCAAACGCAAACGCTGAGCAACTTGGCGCAGTAATTCATCTCCACCATTATGATTTAAATATTCATTCAGTGGTCGAAAGCGATCGATGTTTAGGCGAATTATGGCAAATTGTGAATCACGCTGTGTCACTAAAAGTTTGTGTAATTGATAGTTATAGTAAAAACGATTTGGCAAATCTGTCAGCGTGTCATAATTTTCTAAATACGATAAACGCTGTTCCTGTAGTTTGCGTTCAGTTAAGTCAGATACGATGCCAATATAGTGCGTTACTTTATTTTCTTCATCCATGATGGCATTAATATGCATCCATAAGGTGAGTTCTTTGCCAGAGAGGAATTTTTCATTTAATTCGCCATCAAACTCATGCATATTCATGAGTTGCTTAATTACACTGTAGTGTGCACTACGTTGTTCTGACTTATAGTTCGCGGTAATGTCAAATAGGTGTTTACCCAAAATTTGATTGCTGAAAAATCCTGTTAATTTTTCATAATACGGATTGACGTCGATATAACAGAGTTCTTCGTCGAGTATAAAAATACCTTCAGCTGCTTGCTGTAATACACTCGTTGCCAGCTTAATTCGTTCTTGTGACATTTTTTCTTTTTGAATATCACGACGGATGCCCACCATGCGCACAGCTTTTTGCGTGTTTGGATCACGCTCGACCACACGACCAATATCATGTACCCAATTCCACTTGCCATCTGAATTTTGAATTCGGTAACTGGCCTCATAACGTTCACTTTCACCACGTAAGTGCGTTTTCATGGTCTGTTTAAGTTGTTCGGCATCATCAGGATGAATCTGATGCTGTAGTTGTTCGAGGTGTTGTTTTGAATCTCGTGTTTGTTTTTCATAGAGGTGATTGGTGATTCGAATTTTTCGATCTCTTATGTTCCAATCCCAAGGTCGAAGACCTGCAATTTCATGTGCTAAAATTAGGTTTTCTTGTTGGTTTTCTAAATCTTTGTTCATTTGCTCAATATCGTAAGTACGTTCACGTACTTTTTGTTCGAGCAATTGATTGTTCAGCTGTAGCTGTAATTCGATATCTTTCGAGTGATTAATTTCTTTTTGTAGTTGTTTACATAAGTCATCTGTCCACGACACTTGCTGAGAGGCATCTTTCATTAACAACTGATTGCGTGCGTATGTGGTGCTTAGGCGCAGGTTAATTCGATAGGAAGTTGTCGCACACAATAAAATCACAATGAGTGCAAAATTCAGAGCAAGACTAAATAGGGGATTGGTGTCGTGTTGAATAAAGTATTGTGAAAATAAAAAAGGGATAATTGAAGGTAAAAAGGTTAAGCAAAAATAATTTAATTTTTGGGTTAAATAGGTCAGGCTAAAACTTTGTGTCACGATTAACAATAAGGCTGAAAGTGTTAGCGCATGAATTTCTTCAAAATTTGGGTTGATCGTGGGTAAGTAGTTATAAAGTATATAAATACCAGTAGCAACCAAGCAACCTACTGTAAAACACTGTATCTGTAGCCAACGATGGGCATGACTTAAATTATATAAACCGGGTTTGAAATGAACTGTGCTCACTAACCAAAACATGCACACAATGATTTCTGTCGAAAAAAACCAAGTGTAAAAATAAGGCGCAGAAATTGAACTATAAAAGTGATAAATACAGAAAATATACAGGCAAACAATTAAAATACTAATTAAAAAGTAACGGCTTAAACGAATTGTATTTGCAATTTGGGCGGCATGATTATGCTGCTGTATATATTCATATTGATCTTCTATCATGAATATCAATGCCTTATTTCAATGTAATAATTAAGTCAATTTTTATTGGCCTAGCTGTAAACAGCTCGAAATCCTTTCAAGGCCATACATTTTATCTAAATAAGGGTAATTGGCAAAAGCACATAAATCAATCAAATTGTATACACAAGTATAAAAAATCAGATGAAATTGTTGGTCATTCGATAATTGAGTATAGAAAGAGCAACCACTGGCGCTGTTTCGGTGCGTAAAACACGTTCACCAATACACCAATTGGTAAAACCTGCTTGATTTGCACTGTCAATTTCAGCTTCGCTTAAACCACCTTCTGGGCCAATCAGTAACGCAATATTTGGCGTTGCATTGGCTAAGACGTCTGTTTGGTCCTTGTTAGGAGCAAGGACGAGTTTAGTCTGAGGTAAATTAGATGCAAGCCATTTGTCTAAACTAATGGGTGCAAGGATTTTTGGAACCACGTTTAAACCGCACTGTTCGCAGGCTGCAATCGCAATACCTTGCCAGTGATCTAATTTTTTTTGGTCACGATCATACTTCAAACGCATTTCACAACGTTCAGAAGTGAGGAGCTGAATTTCAGATACACCCAATTCCACCGCTTTTTGAATAGCATAATCCATGCGGTCGCCTTTGCTCATGACTTGGCCAAGCAAAGCACTAAAAGCTGGTGTGCGGTTGGTGGGATTAAATACATTTACGGCAACAGACGCGGATTTTTTAGCGACATCCACTAAAGTCACTTCGTATTCGCCACCTTGTCCATTAAATAGTGTTGCACTTTCACCTGTTTGGGCGCGTAGGACTTTAACCCAGTGATGAAATACTGTTTCAGTCAGTTCAACGGTTGTGTCTACTACTAAGTCAGCTTCAATAAAAAAACGGGGCATTCCGTTGTACTCTCAAAAGGTGAAATAAAAAGACTTCTGATTTACAGTTTCTTCATATTTCCCTCAAGAAACAGAATATTGTAAGTTTCAGAAGTCTAAAGTGCTTAAGCGAGACCGAGATCTTTCACAAGCTGACGGGTTGGATCGGTGGTATTCATAGTATAGAAATGTAGGCTCGGCGCACCACCAGCAATCAGGCGTTCGCAAAGCTTAACAATCACTTCATGGCCAAAGGCTTTGATTGAAGCGGTATCATCACCATAGGTGGCCAATTGCTTACGAATCCAGCGCGGAATTTCTGCACCTGTACCATCAGCAAAGCGAATTAAATTGCTTGCATTGGTAATTGGCATAATGCCTGGAGCGACTGGAATATTCACACCTTCTTTTTGAATGCGTTCTACAAAGTAGAAGTAGGCATCTGGATTAAAGAAGAACTGTGTGAGTGCGGCATTCGCACCCGCGTTGGCTTTGTCACAGAAACGTTTGATGTCTAGATCAAAGCTGTCTGCTTGTGGGTGCATTTCAGGATAAGCTGCAACTTCAATTTTGAAGTGATCACCTGAGTGTTCACGGATAAAGCGCACAAGGTCTGTTGCGTATGGCAATTCGCCTAAGCCCACTTGACCTGAAGGTAAGTCACCACGTAGTGCAACAATACGGTCAATGCCTTGTGATTTATACAAATCGAGCAATTCTGCAATACGTGCTTTGCTGTCACCAATACAAGACAGGTGAGGAGCAACAGGTGTGCCTTTACCATTAAAATCGTTCAATGTAGACAAAGTACGTTCACGGGTTGAACCGCCTGCACCGTAGGTTACAGAGAAAAATTCAGGATTAAGTAATTGGAGTTCTTGGTGTACTACTTTAAGTTTTTCCGCACCAGCATCAGTTTTGGTAGGAAAGAACTCAAAAGAAATGGGTAGATTTTTGCTCATTTCGAATCCTTGTTATAAATACTTTTTATTTAGACCTCTCCCTAACCCTCTCCTAAGAGGAGAGGGAACTATCACTATAAATTTAATTAATAATGAAAAGTCCCTTCTCCCTTTGGGAGAAGGCTAGGATGAGGGGAAATATAAAAATTAATACTTATAAGCTTCAGCTTTGAATGGGCCTTCAACTTGAACACCAAGGTAATCAGCTTGTGCCTGAGTTAAAGTAGTTAAAACACCACCAAAACCAGCAACCATTGCAGCTGCAACTTCTTCGTCTAATTTCTTAGGAATAAGTTCTACGCGAATTGCTGCTTGTTTTTGATCTTCAGGAAGATCAGCAAATTTTTCAGCAAACAAGTGCATTTGACCCAATACTTGGTTTGCAAATGAACCATCCATAATACGTGAAGGGTGACCAGTTGCATTACCAAGGTTAACCAAACGACCTTCTGAAAGAAGGATGAGGTAATCGTTTTCATTTTCTGTACGATACACTTGGTGAACTTGTGGCTTTACTTCAACCCACTTGTAACTACGTAAGTAGTTTGTGTCGATTTCAGTGTCAAAGTGACCGATGTTACAAACCACAGCACCCGCTTTTAATGAATCAAGCATCGCTGCGTCACATACGTGGTAGTTACCAGTTGTAGTTACGATCAAGTCCGTGTTCTGAAGAAGGTCAAGGTTGATGTCTTCTTTCTTACCAGTTTGGATACCGTTTTTGTATGGAGCGACAACTTCGTAACCGTCCATGCATGCTTGCATTGCACAGATTGGGTCAACTTCAGTTACACGTACAATCATGCCTTCTTGGCGAAGTGATTGAGCAGAACCTTTACCTACGTCACCATAACCAATCACAAGTGCACGACGGCCAGATAAAAGCATATCTGTACCACGTTTGATTGCATCATTTAGTGAGTGACGGCAACCGTATTTGTTGTCGTTTTTAGATTTAGTTACAGAGTCATTTACGTTAATCGCTGGAACTTTTAAAGTGCCATCGCGGTGCATTTCGTAAAGACGTTGAACACCTGTAGTGGTTTCTTCAGTAATACCGTGGATTTTAGCAATCACTTCTGGATATTTTTCATGAACAAGTGCAGTTAAGTCACCGCCATCGTCCAGAATCATGTTGGCATCCCAAGGCGTACCATTTACGTTAATTTGCTGTTCTAAGCACCAAACGTATTCTTCTTCTGTTTCGCCTTTCCAAGCGAATACAGGTACACCCGCAGCAGCAATTGCAGCAGCAGCATGGTCTTGAGTAGAGAAGATGTTACAAGATGTCCAACGAACTTCTGCGCCTAATTCAACTAAAGTTTCAATTAAAACAGCAGTTTGGATTGTCATGTGGATACAACCCAGGATTTTAGCGCCAGCAAGTGGTTTTGCTGCTGCATAGCGTTTGCGAAGACCCATTAGGGCTGGCATTTCTGCTTCTGCAAGTTTGATTTCTTTACGGCCGTAGTCCGCTAGAGAAATGTCGGCAACTTTGTAATCTGTAAATGAAGCATTAACCGCGTTCATCACGATCTCCTTAATAAAAATAATTGATCATTCAGTTCGCGGATGCCGTTGTTGGCGGTTCTGAGCAGAACGGCCGATCGTCGAGCCTGGCAATCCTACATTTATGTGCCTGTAGAAAAGTCGCAGCATCCCTCGACTAGCGAAGTATTGTACTTGGATTCGAAAAGTGTTCCAAGGTTTAAAGGCTGAGATTATTTATTTTCTTCTCACTGAACTTTTAACTGGTCAAAAGCTTGCCACCCAAACTTGCTCAGATTGAATAATTTAGCTTTTTTCTACGAGATTATTCGGCAATATAATGATGAGATTAAGTATGGCTACTTGATCAGTCATTTTTAGAATGCCTAAACTTTATAATTTGTATCATTGAGCTTAGATGAAAATTCAATAGGTACTAAGTATTCACACACCTATTGATTTTTTGTTTATCATCAAAAGTAAATAATTTTTTGAATTTTGATTATGACGCTGGAAATCCCTGAAGCACTTGCCAATCTTGAAGCCAATGGCGGCATTTATGCTGTATGGATGTTGCTACAACACTTAGGTTTAGATGCTGAAATTGATCAGCTGGTGAATGTTTGTGGTTATGATGCAGACTACGGGACAAGTACATTGGGCTTAGCCATAGGCTTAAAAAAATTTGGTTATCAGGTTCAATTTCATACCGATGAAGACTTAGAGCCAAGTGAGCAAGATGTACTAGAACTGTCAGAGGCAAAAAAAATTCAGTTACCTATTTTGCCTGCGCTCAGCTATGCGCAAATTCAGCAAGCATTTGAACAAAAGAAATATGTGATTGTGTATTACGACACTTTAGAAGGTGAGGGTAATCATTCATTGGTTTATGATGTCAATAAAGATGAGATCAGTTTCTTTGACCATTTTGAAGCAATGCCAGCAACTGTTTTTGAACAGCAACGTGCTGTAGAGGGTATTTTTAGACAAGCAATCGTGGTAGACGCTTAATATTGTTTAAGATAAAAATAGCCCATTTAAAATGGGCTATTTTTATAACTTACTATTCTGTAGGGCTATTTTCAGCTTGCTGCGCTTTTAGATCCCAAAAATCAGCTTGTTCTTCATTGGCATCAATACCTAAGCCATTGGCATAGATAAAAGATAGATCGCGCATCGCTTGGATATCACCTAATTTAGCAGCCTGTTGAACCAGTTCAATCGACTTAGTGACATCTTTTTCAGTCGCATCACCACGGCGGTAATAACCAGCTAATTCAAAAATAGCAGCTGCATGTTTATCTTTACTGGCTTGTGTTAACCAGTTAAAGCCATATTCAAAATATTTTTTAGACTCTTGTGGGTCTTCTTCGCGTAATTCTTTGGCATACACTGTGTAGCCTTCGCCTAGCCAATACATGGCTTCGGTTAAGCCCAGTTGTGCAGCTTTGAGTGCCCATTCTTCAGCCAGATCAATATCATCTTCATGTTCACTGTGCATATATGCTTCAGCTAACTCAAATTGAGCTTCTGCATTACCAGCAGATGCACGATTAATTAAAGCAATGGGGGGAGTAATACGCTGCGACATAAGGCAACCTCAAAATTAAACATACTTAGAGTAAAGTGATTAGCATATAAAAGCGAATATTCAATATAAAAAAAGCGATCCGAAGATCGCTTTTTTGAACGGTGAAGCTTAGCTTTCTTGTTGAATGCCAGCAACCAACCAGTCTTGTGTAGAGCCTGCAGGTTTAACAAAATGCCAAACTTCAGCAAATGGCTGTGGAAGGCTGTTTAAGTCTTCGCTTACAGTACCTGTAAAGCGTACGCTCACTACGTATTGACCATTTTCAGTTGCAGAATCAGCAACCATAGCATTTAAGTTAGAAAACTCAGCAACGTCTTGATCTTGGTTAGCCATAATATCTTGATACATAGACTGGTAAAGGTCAGGAGTTAAATAACGCTGAATTTCTGAAATGTTGCTGGCCGTATTCATTGACTGAATATGGTTAAAGCGTTGGCGCGCAATGCGTAAGAATGCAGCTGGTTCAGTACCATCAGGAAGCTGACTACCAGAACTTGTGTATGCGCCACCTGCAAATGGTGCATTGCTTACAGGTGCAGACGTTGCAGAACCACCTACAGATTGACCAAAGATATTGGTGCTATCACCGCCACGAGGTGCAGTAGGTGCTTGACCAAATGGTGCTGAGTTACCAGCACCACCATTATTTGGTGCGTATGGGTTGTTAGTTGCTAGTTTTTTTTTTGCGCCCATCTTACGGAAAACGAAGAAGGCAACAGCTGCAGCAAGCAAGATCCAAATCCAGCTTGGAAGACCACCTTTTTCTTCTTCAGCAGGGGCTACAGCTTGTTGCTGTGCTTCTGAAGTTGCTTGAGTGTTCTTGTCATCTGCCAATGCATTGGCAGCTACCGCACCAATTGCGGCACCAGCAACACCCGCAGCAACCATACCGCCAACACCTGGACCAGATTTAGCAGGCGCAGTTGCAGGAGCAACAGGCTGTTGAGCTGGAGTAGCTTGACGAGGCTGTTGGTAAGACTGAGTTGGTGCCGCTTGACGAGACATACCATGGCTTTTACCACCACCGGCACGTTTCGCTTCAGCTGTTAATGGCGCTACAAGTAAAGCAGCCGTTAAAAGACCTGCAATCAAACCACGCTGTCGAACTTCCATTGAGTTTTCCTATAAGAAATGAAAAGAAATAGATTCTTCTTATTTATGCAGTCATTTGTTGCGAATTTCAATATCTAAATCGTATTTTTAGTGAAAAAATATACAACCAAACTCAGCTTGGATTAGCTGAGCTCTTCACTGAGGTTCATGGCTTCTGTTAAGGCTTCATGTAAACGGGCAACAGAAATAATTTGTACACCTTCAATTGCTTTTTGTGGAGCATTACCACGAGGCACGATAATGTACTTAAAGCCGTGTTTAATTGCTTCTTTTAAGCGCTCTTGGCCATTGGGCACAGGGCGAATTTCGCCAGATAAACCAACTTCACCAAATACAGCAAGTTGCTGTGGCAGTGCTTTACCACGAATACTAGAAGCACAAGCCAGAAGTACGGCAAAATCAGAACCAGTTTCGGTAATTTTTAAGCCACCGACAATATTCACATATACATCTTGGCCTGAGGTTTGTACCCCGCCATGACGGTGCATGACTGCAAGTAACATATTTAAACGGTTTTGTTCTAAGCCTAAAGCAACGCGACGTGGTTGACCGTGAGCATCATCTACCAAGGCTTGCACTTCAACTAAAAGTGGGCGTGTACCTTCTCGACTAATCATCACGATAGAGCCCGGAATGGCTTCATCATAACGACTCAGAAAAATAGCAGAAGGATTTGAAACTTCGCGTAGGCCTTTGTCTGTCATGCCAAACACGCCCAACTCATTGACTGCACCAAAACGGTTTTTCACTGCGCGAATCATACGGAAACGAGAATCGGCCTGACCTTCAAAATAAAGTACACAGTCCACCATGTGTTCTAGTACACGTGGTCCTGCTAAAGAACCTTCTTTAGTCACATGGCCAACAATAAACAAAGCTGTCCCACTGTTTTTGGCAAAACGTGTGAGTAGGGCAGCAGATTCACGTATTTGCGAAACTCCACCCGGAGCTGATTGTAATGTTTCGGTATATAGAGTTTGAATCGAATCTAAAATAGCTACAGCAGGCCGCTCATGTGCCAATACTTCACAAATACGTTCAACACAGGTTTCGGCCATCACCTTTAATTTGTCCGTAGGCAAATCAAGTCGATTAGCGCGAAGCGCAACTTGAGAAAGTGATTCTTCACCTGTGACATATAATGCTGGGCTGTTGGCAGAAGCCATGTGCGTTGCTGTTTGTAGCAAAATGGTGGATTTACCAATACCTGGGTCACCACCAATAAGCACCACTGAACCTGTGACGAGGCCACCACCTAATACACGGTCAAATTCGCCAATACCAGTTTGCAAACGCGTTTCATTTGAAACCGATATTTGATTCAGTGTGGTAATGCTAGCCGCTTGGCCTGCATAACCACCGCCCATTTTAGGCTGTGCACGATGGCTGACAGCTGGTGCAATGCTGACTTCATTTAGACAATTCCATTCGCCACAATCGCTACATTGGCCTGACCATTTGGGATGGTCTGCACCGCATTGTTCACAACGATAAACACTTTTTGCTTTTGCCATAACCTAAGTTGAAAGCTGTTGTCATTGAGCAAGAGCATAACCATGTATACGTCGGAACGCTATGGATTCGAATTAAAATCCGTTGTTTCAAGTCAATCTGTGTCGCATAAATACAAGGTGGTTCCCCTGAATGTAGTTTCAGGCTTTATAATAGAGGCTTAAATTACTCAAAATGGATCACTGCAATGCCAATGCTTATACACCATATCGATGCGATTGCGCGTGAAAAAAAACGTGATGTGCTTTTTTTACATTTTGAAAATTATATTGAAGATAAAGATTTAGAGGACAATGCACGTAATACTGTTTTGGCATGGTTAGATGAACATGGTATTGCCTATACGCCATGCATGGGGATAGAAGATGAGAGCATCATTGATGGCTATTTGGGAGATGTTTATTTAGAGTTGCCATTTGATGAGCAAGATCCACAATATCAGTTAGTGCAACAGCATCTTGAGGATGATGAAGGTAATATGAAAATTGAAGATGTCTTCTTTTTTGTATTATCGCTTGAAGTCGCTTTAGAAATTGAAGCTGATCGCCAAGAACAAAATGATTTAGAAGACCAATTCGAAGATGACGAAGAAGATCCTACGACACACGGCCGTTTAAGTTAAGATTTTCCATTGCGTATTTGTTTAGATACTCATGGATATAATAAAAAAGCCACACATCTGTGTGGCTTTTTTATTGGGTAGACTTTGTTTAGTAAAGTTCACCAGTTTTACGGCGTGCAATAAAGTCTTTAGATTCTTTAACAATAATGCCCGAAAGGAGTAACAGTGCGAGACAGTTTGGTGCAGCCATGAGGCCGTTAAAAGTATCTGCAAATAACCAAACCAAATCCAGTGTCACCACACAGCCTACAAACACTGAGGCGATATAAATAAGTCGATAGATTAAGATCGATTTATCACCCAATAAATAAGTACAGCATTTTTCACCATAATAGCTCCAACCTAAAATAGTTGAATAGGCGAAGAAAATAATACCAAAGGTCACCACCCAGCCACCAAAACCTGGCAGGAGTTTCTCAAATACACTAATGGTAAGTACCGCACCAGTTTGGTCTCCGAAGCTATTGCCTGCCATAATAAAGCCCATAACTAAAACAATACCAGTAATTGAGCACACAATAATGGTATCAAGGAATGTACCTGTCATAGAGACTAAACCTTGACGTGCAGGATGGTCAGTCTGTGCGGCTGCGGCAGCAATCGGTGCAGAACCCATACCGGCTTCATTTGAGAACACACCACGTGCAACACCGTAGCGGATTGCGGCACCAATGGCACCACCAGCAGCAGCTTCACCTGTAAAGGCATAAGTAAAGATTAGTTTGAGTGCAGGGATAACTAATTCAAGATTATTGACAATAATTGCCAAGCCACCCAATACATAGCCAACCGCCATAATTGGGACAATCACCGAAGACGCTTTAGAGATGGATTTAATTCCACCTAAAATAACTAAGGCTGAAAAAGCGGTAATGATAATAGCTGTTGTGAGCGTACTAATTCCTAAGCTATTTTCAACAGCTAAAGCGACAGTATTGGATTGAACTGAACTGCCAATACCAAACGATGCCAAAGTACCAAATAGCGCAAACAGTACAGCGAGCCATTTCCATTTTGCACCTAGTCCACGCTCGATGTAGTACATCGGGCCACCAGACATTTCGCCTTTTTCATTTTTAATACGGAATTTAACCGCCAATACGCCTTCGCCGTACTTGGTTGCCATACCAAACAGTGCGGTCATCCACATCCAAAACACTGCACCTGGGCCACCGAGTACGCAGGCTGTTGCAACACCTGCAATATTACCTGTACCGATTGTGGCAGACAGTGCAGTCATGAGTGAGGCAAATTGACTAATATCGCCTTCATGTTTTTTTGGGTGTTTACCAAAGACCTGTTTAAAGGCCAATGGCAACATACGAAATTGCCAAAATAATAAGCGGAATGTGAGGAATACGCCTGTACCAACAATCAGTACTAGCATATAAGGACCCCAGACTAAGCCACTCAGGGTCTCCATAAAATTTTGTAAGTTTTGCATATTTTTCTTATCCATCCCATCTAGGTTATTTACGCTTGCATCAAGCAAGTGCTATGCCAGTTAGTCGAAACTTCCAGTGTTTAATCCCTTTTTTATGCTAGGAGCTTTTTTTATTACTCATGTTTTCAATTTTTTATGTTGATGCATGTATTTATGGCACTACTTATATTTAGTGTAATATTTATACTTTGTATATAAGAAAAATAAATTAAATACAGCAATTAATCCGAAAATATAGATCAAACGAAAATAATTTTGTATTTTTTGAATCAATTAAGTTAATTTGTGCGGATTGGACAGCAGAATTGAATCAAGAATGAATCATCAAAATAATAGTTCGTCAGCTGAAAATGGCGATCTACAACGTAGTCTGTCTAACCGACATCTTCAATTAATTGCAATTGGCGGTGCGATTGGTACGGGCTTATTCATGGGCTCTGGTAAAACAATTAGTTTGGCTGGGCCATCCATACTGGTCATCTATATGATCATTGGCTTCATGGTCTTTTTGGTCATGCGAGCGTTGGGTGAACTTTTACTATCTAACTTGCAGTACAAGTCATTTATTGACTTTGCAACAGATTTAATCGGCCCGTGGGCGGGTTATTTTGTCGGTTGGACCTATTGGTTGTGTTGGATTACCATTGGTATCGCAGACCTTTCCGCCATTATTTACTATTTACAGTTTTTTAATGGAGGTAACCCATTCTCGCCAGAAGAAGGGGTGCTCATTAGTATTGCTGCTATTGTGTTTATTATGGGACTCAACCTAGTCACTGTTAAGCTCTTTGGTGAGTTAGAGTTTTGGTTTGCACTGATCAAAATTTTAGCCATCGTGGTGCTTATTGGTGTTGGTTTGTGGATGATCTTTACTGGTTTTACCTCAACATCAGGTGAAATTGCATCATTTACCCACTTGTGGTCACATGGTGGCTTATTTCCAACAGGGGTTACAGGCTTCTTAGCAGGCTTCCAAATTGCGATCTTTGCCTTTGTTGGGGTTGAATTGGTCGGTACAACAGCTGCTGAAACTAAAGATCCTGAGCATAACTTACCTAAAGCTGTGAACTCGATTCCAATCCGTATCATCATTTTCTATGTGTTGGCATTGATCATCGTGATGTCTGTAACACCATGGAATCAAATTGATCCGAGCATTTCGCCGTTTGTTAATTTATTTAGCCAAGCGGGGATTGCAGCTGCAGCTATTATTATGAACTTGGTGGTGTTGTCATCGGTGATGTCATCAATGAACAGTGGTGTGTTTTCTACCTCGCGTATGCTATTTGGTTTGTCTCGTGAAGAGCAAGGGCCAAAGGCTTTTGGTAAATTGAATAAGCGTGCCGTACCTGCAAATGCACTGTATTTCTCGGCAGTATGTTTGTTATTGGGTGCTGCGTTACAGTACTTTGTTCCGAATACCGTTGAAGCCTTTACTTTGGCTACTACACTTTCTACTGTCTTGTTTATCTGTGTATGGCTCATGATTATCTGGAGTTATATTGTGTACTACAAGACGCGCCCAGAACTTCATGCAAAATCAACCTTTAAGTTACCGGGTGGTTTATATACATGCTGGTTCGTGATCATCTTCTTTATTGGCATGATTTATGTATTGTCTTTAGAAGCAGATACGATGAAAGCCTTAATGGTCAGCCCAATCTGGTTTGTGATTTTGGTGATTGGTTACTTTGGTTTTTATAAGAAAAAGCAACAATAAGTTCCTAAGCTAAAAAAACTGTCCAATATGGGCAGTTTTTTTATGCCTGAAATTGAGCAAACCATGAATATTACGCGTTCAAACAGTGAGATATGGCCAGTGTAACGTGCCTATTTTCATGGGTTTAAAGAGACCGCAATGCTTAGTTTAATTTTAATTGAAAAGGTATGGCCGAATAGGCACAGTCAAATTAAACAAGAGTAACTGCAAAATAAAAATAAAAGTTGCCTAATTTTAAAACAGAGTGCGGATCAGCACATTGAGAAATCGTGGGCTTTTCTTTTATCCGTGTGTTGATCACGTTATACTCGGAAAAAATATTTTTAGGTACGCGTATGAATCGTGTTATGAGTTGCAAAATGGTGATGCTTTTATTGGGCAGTTTACTTTTGACTGCTTGTGGCCAGTCTGGCGCATTACATTTGCCAGGCGATACGAACGCTGACAAACGTGCAAAATATTTACTGTATTCAGATCAGAATACAGAAAAAAAAGCTGAGGAAGTGCATGAGCAACAAGCACCAGCTCAGTAGTCTGCAGAGACTGAAGCTAGGGCTTCAAAAACTACATCTGATTTGATTTAAGCAAGGATACTTTCATGAGTTTCACCCGCATCAATGGGGTTTTGCATGCTGAGCAATGTTCATTACAAGCGCTCGCAGTGCAATACGGCACACCACTATATGTCTATTCTAAAGCAGCTTTTGAAAAGCATTACTTAGATATGGACCGTGCATTTAGCTTTATCGACCATCAAATTTGTTTTGCGGTGAAGTCTAATTCCAATATTGCGGTATTGAATGTATTGGCCAAGCTTGGCGCTGGTTTTGATATTGTGACAGGCGGTGAGTTAGCGCGTGTACTCAAAGCAGGCGGTGATGCTACTAAAATCGTGTTTTCAGGTTTAGGTAAAACTGAAGCGGATATTCAAAAAGCACTTGAAGTGGGTATTGCTTGCTTTAATGTCGAGTCTTATGCAGAGCTGGATCGTATTCAAAAGGTTGCAGCTAAACTTGGCAAAAAAGCGCCAATTTCATTGCGAGTTAATCCAGATGTAGATGCCAAAACACATCCATATATTTCTACGGGTTTAAAAGAAAATAAATTTGGTATTCCTTCGGACAGCGTATATGAAACCTATCAATATGCAGCGTCATTATCTCACTTGGATGTTGTGGGGATTGATTGTCATATTGGTTCACAGTTGACTGAAACACAGCCATTTGTTGATGCTTTAGATCGCGTTATGGTCATGATTGATCATTTGAAAACTTTAGGTATTCAACTAAAACACATTGATATTGGCGGTGGCTTAGGTGTGACCTATAAAGATGAAACTCCACCTTCTGTAGAAGAATATGCCAATGCCATGAAACCAGCTTTAGAAAAGCTCGGTATGAAAGTATATATGGAGCCAGGTCGTAGCATCTCTGCAAATGCGGGTGCGTTATTAACCAAAGTTGATTTATTAAAACCAACCAATCACCGTAACTTTGCCATTATTGATGCAGCGATGAACGACTTGATTCGCCCTGCATTATATGAAGCGTGGATGGACATTCAAACAGTTACACCAAATACTCAAGCAGAAACTAAAACTTGGGATGTGGTGGGTGCAATTTGTGAAACGGGCGATTTCTTAGGGAAAGAGCGCGAATTAGCCATTGAAGAAAATGATGTACTGGCGGTGTTGGGCGCGGGTGCATACGGTTTTGTAATGAGTTCGAATTACAACAGCCGAGGTCGTGCCGCTGAAGTGATAGTAGATGGTGAACAAGCACATTTGGTTCGTGAGCGTGAAACGATAGAATCGTTATGGGAACGTGAGCGTCTTTTGCCTTAAGGAGTGATTCGAGATGTTAGTAGAATTTACCAAAATGCATGGCTTGGGCAATGACTTTCTGGTCCTAGATCTAATCAGCCAGCGTGTGTATCTTGATGCACTAACTATTCAGCGTTTAGCGGATCGTCACTTTGGGATTGGTTTTGATCAGTTGTTGATTGTAGAGCCACCTGATGTGCCAAATGCAGACTTTAAATACCGTATTTTTAATGCAGATGGTTCAGAAGTTGAGCAATGCGGTAATGGTGTACGTTGCTTTGCGCGATTTGTACATGAACGTCAATTGACGACCAAAACCAAAATTAAAGTGCAAACTAAGGCGGGTATTGTTGAGCCTGAATTAGGTGAAAATGGTTGGGTTCGTGTAAACATGGGCTACCCAAAATTCTTGCCACAAGAAATTCCATTTTTGGCAGAAGAGCCTGAAAACCTATACGACATTGATTTAGCCAACAATGAAAAGTTGACGATTGATGTGGTGAATATGGGTAATCCGCATGCAGTGACGATTGTTCCAGATGTCATTACAGCTGATGTGCCACGAATTGGCCCACAAGTTGAATCACATGCGCGTTTCCCACAACGTGTAAATGCTGGATTTATGCAAATCATTGATGAAAAGCATGCGCGCTTACGTGTGTTTGAACGTGGTGTAGGTGAAACCTTAGCGTGTGGTACGGGTGCTTGTGCGGCTGCTGTATCGGGCATGCGTCGTGGCTTGTTGTCAAGTAATGTTGAAATTGAATTGGCAGGCGGTAAGCTTCAAATTGAATGGAAAGAAGGTGATGTGGTTTGGATGACTGGTCCAACTGCTACTGTTTACGAAGGTCGTTTAGATTTACGTTACTTCCAATCTTAATTTCTCATCAAGCTAAACATGCCCATGAAACAAAAGAGCACTTTCAAATGAAGGTGCTTTTTTATGATGATAAATCCGCTATGCTGTCGCTAATAACACATTTTTCATGAATTAAAACTATGCAACTGATTTTTTTACCTGGTGCATCGGGCAGTACGTCTTTTTGGCAACCTGTGCAGCAAAGACTTGTCAGTTGTGTCTCTGATCGTTTTAAATCTCAAAAAGTCATTGCATATCCTTCATTTGGTCATGTATCTGCGCATGCTGATGTATATGATTTTGCAAGTTTAACTGAATATGTGCTGGGGCAGATTCAGCAAGAATGCATCATTATTGCACAGTCCATGGGTGGCATTTTTGCAGTGCAGGCTACTTTGCAAAAACCAGATTTAGTGAAAGGTTTGGTTTTGTTGGCAACCTCAGGCGGTATTAACTTAAAGCCTTTTCAGGTACAAGATTGGCGTAGTGCTTATCAGCAGCAGTATTTAAACTATCCAGATTGGTTTTGTACGGCAAGACTCGACTACAGCTTACAGTTGCAGACCATCTCACAGCCTGTTTTGTTGTTATGGGGAGAGCAAGATCCAATCAGTCCTATCACTGTGGGCTCGTATTTACAGTCGCTTCTACCGCAATCGAAATTGCGCATTGTATTGGGTGGAGATCATTTGTTTGCAGAAAAGTATCCAGATCAGAGTGCTAAATTTATTGCTGAATACTTAGCTGAATGGGAGGCTGAAGCGTGCTAGAAGGAGTTGAGCCACAAGTATTGCTAGGCATGTGGCTAAAGGAACGTAAAATTCAGAATCAATCTGAACATACTTTGCAAGCCTATGAGCGTGATGTAAGCGACTTTTTAGAGTTTTGTAGCATCCGAAATTTAAATTTGAATGATATTGAAACTGCGGATTTACGTGAGTTTTTGGGTTCAAAGGTTGAACACCAGCAATTGAGTCCAAGTAGCTTACAACGCCTCTTATCAGCTGTTCGCCAATTTATGAAATGGGCAGAGCAAGGGCAATATATGGCTTTTAACCCTGCAGATGATTTTCAGCTCAAGCGTCAGTCACGTCCATTGCCCGGCTTGGTGGACATAGAAACAGTCAATCAGATCTTAGATCAACCCGCGCCAGAGTCTGAGGCACAGCAGCAGATGTGGCTCAGAGATAAAGCCATTTTGGAGCTTTTATATTCTAGTGGTTTACGACTGGCAGAAGTGCAATCCTTAAGAATTAAGGATGTGGATTTTAATCGACAATTACTGCGTATTACGGGTAAGGGAAATAAAACACGTGTGGTGCCATTTGGTCAGAAAGCTAAAGATGCTGTCATGCAATGGTTACAAATTTACCCGTTTTGGCATGGTGATTTTGTGCCGGAAGCTCATGTGTTTATTACTCAAAAGGGCAATCCACTTGGAGCGCGCCAAATTGAAAATCGGGTGAAGCTACAAGCCCAACGCGCAGGCGTAAATGTCGATTTACATCCGCATTTATTAAGACATTGTTTTGCTAGTCACATGCTGTCGAATAGTCGAGATTTACGCGCCGTACAAGAAATGTTGGGTCATAGTAATTTAACCACAACCCAAATTTATACCCATGTGGATTTTGATCACTTGGCGCAAGTGTATGATCAGGCACATCCTAGAGCACAACTCAAGAAATAAGACAAAATAAAAAGAAGGCATGGCCTTCTTTTTATGGAGTACTTTTTATAAGGCAGATGAGTCTGCCAAATAGTTATAAAGCAGGCGTATGCACAGGTGTTTGGCGTACTGGGTTAATTTTTTCAAATGCAGTCGCAATTTTAAATAGCGTTGGTTCATCAAACTCACGTGCTAAAAATTCAATATTGACGTTCATTGGATATTGGCTTGTACTCGAAGTAACTTGAGCCACAGGCATTGAAAGTGCTGGAAAACCACTAAATGGACTCAGACGATTGTTGGTGCCCGCCGATGGACTACGACCTAGATTCGCAGCCAAAGCATGCATAGTTGGGTAGGCTAGTGCATCATAACTTGTTCCTGTAAGTTGTCCAGTCGCATCCGTATGATCTAATGCTTTGTTTAGACTACCGCGGACATGCGGGGCACGTACCACGGTATTCAAGTGATAACCATCAATAAAGGATTGTGTTTTATCATCACGATCATAGTTATTAAATGTTGCAATCATTAAGCCACTTTTTTGAAGATCTGCATAAGACTGAAAAATACTGCGTGTCGACTTTAAATACTCAGTGAGTGAAGTTTTAAACTCATAAGAAGACAAACTTGAATAAGTGCTAAGAATCGTAGATAAATCATCAATATTTACTTCCTCTACAATGGCGCCTGCTGCAGTTAATTTTGCAATTGCTTGATCCATTGCGTTGTTAATCAATTGTCCGTCTTCAGTAAGTGCACCTGTATTATTTGGCTGTGCATACAAGGCACGAACCAGACCAATACGTTTACCTTTTAAAGTGTTATCGCTACTTGGAACGTATGTAGTTGGTACCGAGAATTGCGTTTTATATTCACTTTCAGTGCTTAATAATGGTGCTAAACGGTCAAAATCACTACGCTGATTTGAAGATGTTGAATGATCGAAGCCTGTCATGCTGTCCATTAAAATGGCACAGTCCACGGCTTTACGGCACATAGGGCCAGCTGTATCTTGTGTTGGTGCAAGCGGGATGATGCCATCTTGACTTACTAAGCGTAACGAAGGACGTAAACCAACAAGACCTTGCACAGCAGATGGGATACGAATTGAGCCACCTGTGTCTGTGCCAATCCCAATCAGCGCTAAGCTTGCATTAATAGCAGCACCTGTACCTGCTGAGGAACCGCCTGGGCCTTTAGTCAGGTCGTATACATTTTTAGTCTGACCGCCATTTTTATGACTTGAGCTCCCACCGAAGCCAAAGGCAAACTCATCTAAATTGGCCTTGCCTAAGATAATGCCACCATGGTCTTTAATATTTTTAATAATATAGGCATCGTCTTGCGGAAAATTATCAATTAAGGCTTTAGAACCAGCAGTATTGGCCATGTTAATCGCATCAATATTGTCTTTAGGCAGTACGGTCACGCAGTGTAAATCACCTTTGAGTTGACCGGTGCTGGCATAGTAGTCATCTAGTACTTTGGCATCTTTGAGTGCGGTTGGGTTAACCGAAATGACACTGTTTAAAGTGGGTCCTTGTTTATCATAAGCTTCAATACGATCCAAATAACTTTGCACAATTTGAACGCAGGTTGCACCTTTAGTTTGAATAGATTGATGTACATCGGCTATGGTGGCTTCAACAGGATTAAACGGGACAGGTTGAACAACTTCGGCACTTGAGTTGTTTTCATTTGAGTCATTACAAGCGGTTAAAAATCCAGAAAGAGAGATTAGTAAAATAGTTTTTTTAAAACCTAACATGAAGCCTACCCCAGAAAATTTAATGTGTAGACGTGCTTATGCAATGCTTGTGCCATATATGTTTTTGATTGTTTGTAAATTTAAAAAACACCTTTTGAGATTTTTAAAACAACAGTGCGGTCATCTATGCACCAATTTGATAAAATTAATACTGTACAAGTGACATAAAAATAAAAATTATGCGCAAAAAATCGATATTTTTATTTATCTATTCATCTTATTTATTCGGTATTTAATTATTAAGTCTTTTAAATTCAATGTATTGTGTGTTTTTTATATTTTTAAGTGACTTAAATTGATCATTTGTACTAATGTAGAATAATAAATAGTCACTTTTTCAAGTATAAAATTAGCGTATAACTGCTCAATGTAAGAGATGGATAAAATAGATGCGCAGTCGTAATTGCTACATGTGATGCAATAGCATACCCCAAATGCACCTCTTCAAGACAGTTACAACATAAAGCATTTGATTTAAAAATTAGGCAGAAACAATGATTTCAAATCTTCAAGAAAAATATAACCAGCTTAGCCCAGCACAAAAAGACATTTTTATCGGCTATGGTTTACGACAAATTAAACATTTTGTTGAAATTAGCCTGCCTAAAATAGAAGCAGTTCTTCCAGAAGGTGCAACTGTACAAGGTATTAATGCGGAAGGAAAAGTATTGGCTTATGATGCGTCAAGCCAGCAATATTATGTGTGGATTTCAGATTTGCAGTGGCAAATTTATAACAAACCCGCTGTGGCTGTAGACCTTAAAGAAGATGCGATTGCAGTGTGGACTATCTTTAATTTAAAAGACCATGAGCTGATTAATTTGAGCCATATTCATCGCGACTTTTTAGACACTCAGTCTATAGATGAAAAGCACTCATAGAATATATCGCGGGAGATCTGTGCCAAACAATGATCTCCCATATTGCCATGATCAATTAGATCATACTGTGTACGGACTTATAAATCTTCCAGTGGCAATTGATAACTTTGTTTCACGATTTGACTTGGCACATCTGTTTTCACGCTGGTGATACCGTTTCTTTTGGTCAAGTGCGTACTCTGAAACTTACGGTAGCTCTCAAGGTCTGGCACCACCACTTTAAGCATGGCATCACACTCACCTAAAATGATATAGCACTCCATCACTTGTGGCAGTTCTTTCATTGCTTCAATAAATAAATCGATGGTTTCTGCATCTTGGCCAACCAACCAGATACGAGAAAATAATAACAATTGAAAGCCAATCCGCTGTGGATCTACTACGGTGGTATAGCTTTGAATCACACCAGCTTCTTCTAATAGCTTTACACGTCTTAAGCAAGATGAAGGCGAAAGTCCAATGGCCTTAGCTAATTCATTATTCTGCATGCGGCCGTTACTTTGCAGAGAGTGAATGATATTTTTATCAATCCGATCCAACTTTACTAGAACAGACTTAGATGAAATTTTCATAAAATAGAATATAATTCTAAAAATAGGTAATATATTAGAATATTTGAAATCCTATTTTAGCGCAATTCGAACATACTATTTTTTCCATCAGTACAGCGATAGGAAAAGGAAATGTCTGTATTAGTACTCTTTGCGTTAACGGTTACACCGCTTATTTTTACACCTGGACCAGATATGTTATTTGTACTGTCCCAAGTGATAGGTAAGGATGCAAAAGCAGGCATGATGGCAACTTTGGGGATTTGTTCGGGCTATTTGGTGCATTCTGTTTTGGTGGCAGTTGGCTTGGCCGCTATTATTGTGTCTTTCCCAATTTTGTTTGAAACCATTCGCTGGTTAGGGATTGCATATTTAATTTATCTTGCTGTGACCTTGTTAAGATCTGTGTTTAGCAAAAATACTATTCGCATTGAAAATAAAAGCACCAATTCACCGATTAAGAAGGGCTTTTTTACGGCACTGCTAAATCCAAAGGGCATGTTGATTTATTTTGCAATCTTGCCACAGTTCATCGATAAAACTGGTAATACAGTCGCTCAAGGCTTATTACTTTCACTGGTGTTTATTGGATTAATTTTTATTGTGTACTGTGCGTTGAGTTTGGTATTTGCAAAAATTAGTCAAAAAACACAAATTGATGAACGTAAACAAAAATGGATCGATGGGACATCAGGTGGTTTGTTGGGCTTTGCGGCAATTTGGTTGATTTCAAATTAAAAAACAGCCAATGCCGTAGACTTTACATTGTTTTAAAAGATGCCCGTGATGTTTAAACGGGCTTTTTTATGTATTCAATGATGCTGTTTTTTTGTACCTAACGGCTGGCTGTCGAATCAAAGCGAGAAAATAAAGCACAGGATTTATATCCAGATTGCATAAAAAATAAGATGAAAAGCCATTCTGTCTTAAATGACATAAACCAGATTATGACTGGTATGATCATTTAAGCGACCAATAATGTGTGGAAATCTTAGCAAAAACAGATCGATCAAAACTTTTGATGATGTAAATCAGGTAAAAACATAATATAAATCAATGGTTAAAAAATAACAAAAACTTTATGTAAAACAGCCTAATTTGCGCGTGATATAAAAATGTGAACCATTAGTTCAAGGATTTTTACGCTTTTTTACAGGTCTTTCGATAATTGTGACTTGACCGAAATGCCATACACATTGCAAGATAGGGCACCTAAAAAATTTTAAGTGAAGAGTTATTATAGCTTTTCATAACATTTACATTTGCTAAAACAGCCGAGGATTACATGAAGGCTCTTGTTGCTGTAAAACGTGTGGTTGATGCCAACGTTAAAGTTCGCGTTAAACCGGACAATAGTGGGGTTGACCTTACTAACGTTAAAATGTCTATCAACCCATTCTGTGAAATCGCAGTGGAAGAAGCGGTTCGTTTAAAAGAAAAAGGAACTGTTTCAGAAATCGTTGTTGTTTCTATTGGTCCTAAAGAAGCTCAAGAACAAATTCGTTCTTCTATGGCTCTTGGTGCTGACCGCGGTATTCTAGTTGAAGCTGATGACAGCCAGCTAGGTGCACTTGAAGTTGCAAAAATTCTTAAAGGCGTAGTAGACGCTGAACAACCGCAATTGATTCTTCTTGGTAAACAAGCAATTGATGACGACTCTAACCAAGTTGGTCAGATGTTGGGTGCTTTACTTGGCGCAGGTCAAGGTACTTTCGCTTCAGAAGTTAAAGTTGAAGGCGACAAAGTACAAGTGACTCGTGAAATCGACGGTGGTTTACAAACTGTTGAACTTTCTCTTCCTGCAATCATCACAACTGACTTACGTTTGAATGAACCACGTTATGCGGCTCTTCCAAACATTATGAAAGCGCGTAAAAAACCGCTTGATACTAAGTCTCCGGCTGATTATGGCGTATCTGCTGTATCTAAGCTTAAAACTGTTAAAGTTGAAGCACCTGCAGAACGTAAAGCTGGCGTACAAGTGAAATCTGTAGATGAGCTTGTAGAAAAATTGAAAAACGAAGCGAAAGTGATCTAATACAGAAGGATAAAATCATGAGTATTTTAGTTATCGCTGAGCACGACAACAAAGCACTTAACGGTGCAACTTTAAACGTTGTTGCTGCGGCGCAAAAAATCGGTGGTGATATCACTGTATTGGTAGCTGGTGCAGGCGCACAAGCAGTTGCAGACCAAGCAGCTAAAGTTGCTGGTGTAAGCAAAGTATTACTTGCTGATGACGCAGTTTATGCAAACCAATTGGCTGAAAACGTTGCTAAATTAGTTGCTTCTATTGGTGTGGGTTATTCTCACATCCTAGCTGCATCTACAACAACAGGCAAAAACGTGCTTCCACGTGCGGCTGCGCTTCTTGATGTTAGCATGATCACAGACATCATTGCTGTTGAAGGTCCTAAGACTTTCAAGCGTCCAATCTATGCTGGTAACGCGATCGCAACTGTAGAATCAGGTGAGTCAATCGTTGTAGCGACTGTTCGTGGTACTGCATTTGATGCTGTTGCTGCTGAAGGTGGTTCTGCTGCTGTTGAAGCTGTTGCATCTCAAGGTGATGCTGGTATTTCTAAGTTCGTTTCAGAAGAAATTGTGAAATCTGAACGTCCAGAATTAACAGCTGCACGTATTGTTGTATCTGGTGGTCGTGGTGTAGCTTCTGGTGAAAACTACCATAAAGTACTTGATCCACTAGCTGACAAGTTAGGCGCTGCTCAAGGTGCTTCACGTGCTGCAGTAGATGCAGGCTTTGTTCCAAACGATATGCAAGTTGGTCAAACAGGTAAAATCGTTGCGCCAGAACTTTATATTGCTGTAGGTATCTCTGGTGCGATTCAGCACTTGGCAGGTATGAAAGACTCTAAAGTGATCGTTGCGATCAATAAAGATGAAGAAGCACCAATTAATGCAGTAGCTGACTACTGGTTAGTGGGTGATTTGAACACTGTAGTTCCAGAATTAGTTTCTAAACTTTAATTTCTGAACGCAGTTCAAAAACGCTCTTATGCATCATGCATAAGGGCGTTTTTTTATTGGACATGGATTTTACACTGCTTACTCTCTATGCAAATTGTGCAAGTTTGCAGTGACAAGCCAAGAGGAAATCATTTAAAGGGCATGTAGGCGAGAAGCTACGTACGCTGAAGCGCTTAAATAGGCCTAAGCTGAAACTTTATACTATTGAGCAAGCAAAGATGCATAGCGCTCAAAAGAGTGCAGAATATAATGACATTGCTTAGGTGAATTTTTGGCTTAAGTTGTTCTAGTTCACACTAAATGCGCAAGAAAGATTTTAAAAAAATGAGCATTTGAAGGGGTAATTGCAGAATAATGTAAGGCGTATGAAGTGCTTAAAATACAGCTGTTTAATAATTAGGAAAATGCGGAAAATATACACAAAAAATCATAGTTATAGATCGTAATCTTTGGCGCAAAAACGATGCTGTTTGTGCTATAATGGCCGACTGAATTTTTAATATTGGTTCAGTTTTTTTGAACCAAATTTTAGCTAATTTTACGATATATAAATGCGGGCAGAATTCTGCTTGTATAACAAGGAGTATGCATGAGCGTATCGGAAATTAGACCGATTGCCATTGAGGATGAGCTGAAAAGTTCATATCTTGATTATGCAATGAGCGTGATTGTATCTCGTGCATTGCCTGATGTGCGTGATGGTCTAAAACCAGTTCATCGTCGTGTGCTGTTTGCAATGCACGAATTGGGCAATGATTACAACAAAGCATACAAAAAGTCTGCCCGTGTTGTTGGTGACGTGATCGGTAAATATCACCCGCATGGTGATTTTGCTGTATACGAAACAATTGTTCGTATGGCACAAGACTTTAGTTTGCGCTACCAATTAGTCGATGGCCAAGGTAACTTTGGTTCTGTCGATGGTGACAGTGCCGCTGCAATGCGTTATACCGAAGTTCGTATGCGTAAATTAACGCATGAGCTTTTGGCAGATTTAGAAAAAGATACCGTTGAATGGGAAGATAACTACGACGGTTCTGAACGTATTCCTCAAGTGATGCCAACTCGCGTACCTAACCTATTAATTAATGGTGTAGCAGGTATTGCGGTAGGTATGGCGACCAATATGGCACCGCATAACATGACTGAAGTCGTGAATGCCTGCTTAGCTTATGCTAATGATCCACAAATCAGTATTGAAGGTTTGATGGAACATATCTCTGGTCCCGATTTCCCGACTGGCGGTATTATTTACGGTAAATCAGGCATTGTTGATGCCTACCGTATGGGTAAAGGCCGTTTGCATATTCGTGGCAAGTACCACATTGAAGAAGATGCAAAAACGGGTCGTAATACCATCGTATTTACAGAAATTCCATATCAAGTGAATAAAGCGAGAACGATCGAACGTATTGCTGAGCTCGTGAAAGAGAAAAAACTCGAAGGTATTTCTGAGCTTCGTGATGAGTCAGATAAAGATGGTATGCGTATTGCCATTGACTTAAAACGTGGTGAAAACGCTGAAGTTGTGGTGAATAATCTATTCCAAAACACACAGCTTGAGAACTCATTTAGCATCAACATGGTTTGCCTAGACAATGGTCAACCAAAGTTGATGAATCTCAAAGATATTATTGCTGCCTTCATTCGTCACCGCCAAGAAGTGGTGACACGTCGTACGATGTACGAATTACGCAAAGCGCGTGAACGTGGCCATATCTTAGAAGGTTTGACGGTTGCACTGGCAAACATTGATGCCATTATTGAAACCATTAAAACCTCTGCGAACCCAGCTGAAGCACGTGAGCGCTTGCAAGCAGGTGAATGGGCAGGTGGTGGTGTGGTTGCATTGCTTGAAAAAGCAGGTGCAGTCTCTGTACGTCCTGATGAGATTGAAGGCGAAGATTTAAGCCGTCCATTTGGTTTAACAGGTGATATTTATCGCTTATCTCCAACACAAGTGGGTGCGATTTTAGAGCTTCGTTTACATCGTTTAACAGGCCTAGAGCAAGATAAGTTACAAGCTGAATATACTGAAATTCTTTCTCAAATTGCTGAATATACTGCAATTTTGAATGATTTTAATTTATTGATGAATGTGATTAAAGAAGAACTTGCACTGATTTTACAGCAGTATGGCGATGCGCGTCGTACTGAGATTGTAGAGTCACGTATTGACTTCTCTCGTGAAGACTTGATCCCTGAAGAGCAAATGGTATTGACTGTTTCTCAATCAGGTTATGCAAAAACACAACCATTGTCTGATTATGCTGCACAGCGTCGCGGTGGTCGTGGTAAGTCTGCGACATCTATGAAAGAAGATGATTACATTCAACATCTGATTGTGACGTCTAGCCATGCAACGGTGCTATGTTTTACCAACGTTGGTAAAGTGTACCGTCTGCGTGTGTTTGAGGTGCCTCAAGCATCACGTGGTGCGAAAGGCCGTCCAATGGTGAATCTATTGCCATTAGATGAGAACGAAACAATTACAGCAATTTTACCTGTAATTGATGCACCGAAGAAATTCAAAGAACGTTTGGCTGAGTTCCGTGCCTTTGTGAAAACCAACAAAGCACATTTACAGCAAAATGAAATCATTGCAAATCACTATGATGCCTTAGAAGTAGCTTTTGCTGAACTTGCAGATGGTGATGATCTGTCTGATGCATTGCGTATTCAATTGAAAGAATTAGGTTTAGAACTTTCCACAACTGATTTAGACGATGAAATTGTTGCTGATTTTGCAAACTTTGCAGAAAACTTACGTAAAAACTTCTACGTATTTATGGCAACAGAATACGGCACCATTAAACGTGTAGAGTTAGAGCAATTTAGTAACGTACGTTCAAATGGTTTACGTGCCATTGAACTTGCTGGCGATGACCGCTTAATTGGGGTTGCCATTACAGATGGCGAACAGCAAATTATGTTGTTCTCGAACGAAGGTAAGGCAATTCGTTTTGCTGAAACTGATGTTCGCGCAATGGGTCGTTCTGCCAAAGGTGTACGTGGTATGCGTGTCACTATTGGTGCAGCACAAGCTGAAGAAGAACTCGAAAATGATGTAGATTCTGATGATGAAGATACAGATGTAAGCTTCTTGAGCCGAATTGTATCGCTTGTAGTTGTACCAGAAACTGGCGAAGTATTATGTGCTTCTGCAAATGGTTATGGTAAACGTACGCCAGTCGATGACTTCCCAACCAAGAAACGTGGCGGTAAAGGCGTAATTGCCATTAAAACGTCTGACCGTAATGGTGAGTTAGTGGGTGCTGTTGCGATTGATGCATCTAAAGAATTGATGCTGATTTCTGACGGTGGCACATTGGTTCGTACACGTGCCTCTGAAGTGGCACAAACAGGTCGTAATGCACAAGGTGTTCGCTTAATCCGTTTAGGTGAAAATGAAACTCTAGTGGGTGTTGAAGCCATTGAAGCTGTAGAAGAAGATGAAATTTTGGAAGAAATTTCAGCGATTGATGCAGAACAATTGGTAGATGACTCGACTATTATGGATCAAATTGAAACTGAATCAGACGATTTAAATGAGCCTGAAGAAGACTAATTCATCATTTTAAAAGAGGGCGCTACGGCGTCCTTTTTTATTTCTAAACTAAAATATATGGTCATAATGATGTATATACTACAGACCTAAAATGTGGAAAAGCGTGGATATGAAGGCAAAAATAGTTTTACTCGGTTGTGCAATGCTAATGTCGGGTTGTGGTCAAATTGGAAAAAATGCCATAGCTGATCCAAGTGTGGAACAAGCTCAAGTTGCCCAAGCTGTGTATGATCAATTGCGAGAAGGGAACCTTGAAAAACTATATCCTTACTTCGAGCCTGAACTGACAGCCAAGTTTATGCAAAATGAAAAAGAGCTACGCAAATTTGCTCGAAGTATTCCAAAGCAAGAATATACACGTAAAAATATTGTCTCTAAGCACTTTGAAACAGCTACTGGACAACCGTCTTTATACACTGTGACTTATGAATATGGTTATAGTAATAAAAATCTGGTGCAGTACGATGTGAGTTTTGATAAACCTGCTGGGAGTAGCAAAATTCGTAAATTGAATCTCTCCGTTTTTGGTGAATCGACTAAGTAATTAGAGTCGCTCTTACAGAATTGAATTTGAAAAAGGATGCCTAAGCATCCTTTTTTTTATATTAATTTTTTACACACATACGATCTTGCGTCGAAATATTAGGGGACTTAAAAGTTCATGGCAGGGTCAAGTTACATTATAGCTGAGCTAAACGTATCTAATTCTGTCTGTGGATTGAATCAAACATAATTGTCATTCATGAGTGTTTTTATGCTTAAGCCAAGAAGCCGATTCAAATAGCTTAAGAGCAGGATAGGATGATGTAATGCCTGCACGCTAAGGGGTGTTATGCCAATCCAGTCTACACAGCTTGCTAAATAGCGAGATAAGCTTTAATGGCTTAATGTGCATTAGCTACTATTATTTTAAATAAAATTACAGCCATAAAAAATGGACGCCTAAACGTCCATTTTTTCTTTGACATGAAAAAGTATTATTCGCGACTAGTCATTGTCTCGTGATAATTTTTTTGTTTTTCAGTGTCAAATTGACCTTCCCATTTACTAATAACCAGTACTGCAAGTGCGTTACCAATTACGTTTAATGCAGTACGTGCCATATCTAAAATACGGTCAATACCTGCAATAAATGCCAAGCCTTCTAAAGGAATACCCACGCTACCTAACGTTGCAAGAAGTACTACAAAAGACACACCAGGAACACCCGCGATACCTTTAGAGGTAATCATGAGGGTAAGTACTAGAATGATTTGTTGGCCAATTGAAAGATCGATACCGTATAGCTGTGCAATAAAGATAGCAGCAATACTTTGATACAGTGTTGAACCATCGAGGTTAAATGAATAACCAATTGGAATGACGAAGCTGGTAATCGGTTTTGGCGCACCGTAAGCTTCCATTTTTTCCATAATACGAGGCAATACTGTCTCAGAACTTGCTGTTGAATAGGCAAGAATGAGCTCGTCTTTTAAGATTTTAATAATGGTCCAAATACTGAAACCACAGATTTTGGCAACAATACCTAAAACCACAAAAGCAAAGAAGAAAATAGCACCGTAAACCAATAGCGCTAATTTTACTAAAGGTATTAATGAGCTAAAACCAAAGTTCGCAACAGTCGCGGCGATCAGACCGAATACACCCAGTGGTGCAAACTTCATAATCATGTGCGTTACTTTGAACATGGTTTCAGAAACAGCATTTAATACATTCAGTAAAGGCTGTTTTGTTTCTTGATCCAAAGCGCCCAAACCAATACCAAACATTACCGAGAAGAAAATAATCGGGAGCATTTGACCGCTAGTCAGTGCTGCGAAGAAGTTTGGTGGAATGAGTGATAATACAGTTTGTACTAAACCATGTGATTGTTCACTCACCGCATGGGTCGTTTCTTGGTATTTAGAAATGTCCACTTGGGTCAGGCTCGACATATCAATGCCTGCACCCGGTTGGAAAATATTAGCAGCGACTAAACCAACCAAAATTGCAATTGTGGTAATAATTTCAAAATATAGAATCGTTCTGAAGCCAAGCTTACCAAGGCTAGCTCCTTGCTTCGTGTTTGCAATACCCAAAATTAACATAGAAACCACAAGTGGAATCACAATCATTTTGATGAGGGTAATGAAAATTGAGCCCAATGGCGTTAAAACATTGTTAACTAAGGCATCACGATATTCAGGAGAATAGTGAAGGAATGAGCCTACAAGTATACCTAAAATCAGCGCGATAACGATTTGCCATGCAAGGCTCATCTTAATTTTTTTCATACTCAGCTCTGAAAAAAGTTAGCTATAAATAAAATCCGCAAAAGGTCTTCATACCCATTTTAAAAAAAAGAGTATTCGTGGCGAAAAAAAGCAGATTGGGAGAACTTTATTGTGAATTGATTGTGGAGATTCATCCAACAAAATTTAATCATTAGTATTCTATTTGGTTATATTTAGGTCGGTTTTAGTTGCTAATTCGATCCCATATATTTTTTTAATTTATAAAACAGATAAAAAATAAGAATAAATGCTATTTATCTCTCAGGCAGAGTCTAAAATAAGCAAGGGTGAATGAAATACACATAAAACAGGTTAAATAAATTAATTTAGGCACGACAAGGTGAGTTTCTACGCCCATTTGGTTGAGTTGAATAAACATTTGTATACCTTGGGTGGAAGGTAAGAGCATTGAGAAATCCTGCATCCAAGAAGGCATTGCTGCTAATGGCCACGCTGTACCAGTCAGTAAAAATAGCGGAATAGATGTAAATACAATTAGGTGTCCAGCACGTTCTGGCATGTCTAAAAACGAAGCTAACAGCATGCTTAACGAAATAATGCAGCCCACATAAATAGGGACAGCCACCAACATGCCCCAAAAGTTGCCGCCACGTGGGTAGTCATATAGCCAAAAGGTAAAACCAAATAGATAAAAACAGCCTAAGCAACCAATGCAGAGTACAGCAACAAAAATACCCATCAGCTCTTTGGGTTGGGCAGTCCAGCCTTGTTCACGGTAACCAGCAATTAGCATACATAAACCAAGTAATATGGTTTGATGGATAATTAAAGGCGCGACGGCAGGAAAGATATAGCTACCATAGCCAGATAAGGTATTAAACAAAGGAACTTGATGAACAGACAAAGCAGGGGAGAAATGTGAAATATTGCCAAATTTTTCTGTGTAATCTTTCAAGGCATTTTCAATTGAACTGGCTAAACCAAGGCCAATTTGTTTGGTCTTTAAAAAATTGGCAGCACTTAAATACAGTCCGATTCCACCTTCTTCGCCACGGCGTATACTTTGGCTTAGGTTTTCTGGCAATAATAAAATACCATCTGCTTGTTGATGTTGAACCATCTGCTCAGCATCTAAAAAGTTGGTAGTGATGGCTTTAATTTCTACATTTGGACTTTGTGCAACTTGGTCAATAATAGCCGAAGTCATAGGACTTTGCTCTTCATCAACAATCACAATAGGAATGGATTGAGCTTGCTGAGCTTGATACGCTGTTGGGTAGAAGAAGCTATAGAATACGACCGATAGGATAAGTGTCGTGAGTATGGATGAATTGGCAAAAATATCTTTAAAGGTTTTGCAGAAATAATACAGCAGGCTATTCATGATTTAAGCCCTCGTGCTTGTTTCTTCAAAAATAGATAGGCCAGTGCACCATACACCAGTGCATAAACCAATAATACGAATAGAGGCTGTACTGATGAGCTGAAGGGACTACCAATCACCCATTGTTCGGTTTGTAACTTGGCATAAGGTGTATAGGGAATAATATGCGCCCAGAACTTAGTAAATAGTGGCGCATTATTTAAAGGTAGAGTCACGCCAGCAAAGCTAAGAGATGAACCACCATAAACGGCAATAATGCCGAAAGTTTTGCTTAAATTACCCGTAGCTAATACCAAGGCACTGCTTAAAAAAGCATAAGCACTATAAAATAAAATTTGAGCAAGCAAAATTAACCACAAATGGCCAGCCACAAACCAGCCACGTATATCAATTAGCCAAAACATCCATAGCCAAGTCCACAAACTAAAAATGGCTACATAGGTTAAATTTTTAGAGATTAATGCATAAAAAAAACTTTGCGGTTTTAACCAATCTTGTGCGTGATTAAATTTAAATTCCTGTCCGACAGCAAAAGCCACGCAGCAACACAGCAGTAAATGTAAAATTGCAGGGATCATATAAGGTTCTAAATAGAACTCATAATTTAAGCCCGGATTGTAAAGCGCCGAAATTTTGACATTGGGAGTCGGGGCTTCCAAATATGGAATTTTTTGCTCTAAATAATTTTGGCCTGCAAAATTCGCAAGTGCTTGTAAGGTGCTGACCAGCATGGCAGAAGAAATAGTATTACCTATACTAAAGTAGCTTTGGTTAAACATAATACTAATTTGCGCATCTTTGGCTTGGACAAAACGTTGTTCTGCACCCGAAGGGATCAGTACATAGCCCCAAATATCATTTTGGTTCAATAAGCGTTCTATTTCATCTTGATCTTCACTGACCACTTGAATGTGTAGCGTTTCATTGAGTGCCAAATAGCGTTTAATGTTTTGACTCAAGGCACCCTTATCTTGATCTAAAATTGCAATGGGTAAATGAGATGGCTTACCTTGGGCGAACATACTGCTAAATAAAACAATGATAAAAAGTGGGGCAAGGGTGACCAAACATAAATCCCATTTGTGTTGTAATAAATAGCGACATTCACGGCTAATCCCTGCCCACATAGTTATGGTGCCTCTTTCACTTTAAATAAAACACTCATGCCAACTTTTAGCTCTGGTATGGCTTGCTCGGGCACCAAATGAACTTTAAAGCTACGAATGTCATAACCACCTGTTTGGCGCGTGGTTTTAATGGTGGCAAATTCTCCTTCGGCATCAATATGCTTAATTTTGAAGTTGGCTGTTTTATCTAGTGCAGGAATATAACCTTGTAAGCTTTGAGCTTGGTAAACCGAACGATATTGGTCTTCACGCACATTTAAGCTAATGGAAATGTCATCATCTAAAATAATACTGGCGACTGGCACACCAATTGCGATCAACTCAGAGGGTTTGGCATAGATTTTGGAAATAGTTCCATTCACAGGTGAGAGCAATTTGGTTTCAGCTTCAAGCGCATTCGCTTCGGCAACGGCTGCATTGGCAATGTCGACTTGAGCATCGGCAGTGGATTTTTGTTGCGGTGTACTACCACGCTGTGCACGCGCATATTGCTGGTATGCGGCTTCGGTCATTTGTGCAGATGATTTGGCAGCGGCCTGCATTTCATCACGACGTTGGCGTGAGATCACACCTTCTTGAAACAAATGAGCACCACGGGTATAGGTGGTATGTGCCAACTCTTGTTGTGCTTTGAGCGACTGCCAATTGGCATATAAACTGGCAATATTTTCTTCTTGTGAACCACGATCTGTAGTGGACTGTAAAGCTAAAGCAGATTGTAAGCTGGCAAGCGCTTGTTGTTTTTTAGCATCTACTTCTGGGCTATAAAGTCGGACCAATTCTTGGTTTTTATGCACTTTTTGCCCTTCATGCACATAAATTTCTTCAATTCGGCTCGGTACTTTAGTCGCAATATGAATGGTTTCTGCTTCGACTCGACCTTGTAGCTCAACTTCTTTGGGTTGATAGCTTTTCCAAAGTCCAAAGGCAATCAGTCCTAAAATACAAATCAGCACCACAATTGCAATGATCTTCATAGCTTTAGATGGAGGAGCCTTCTGAGTCTCAACTTGTGTATGCGTTGGGTTCTCAGCTGTCATAGTTGCAGGTGGAGCAACAGAGTTGCCACTTTGGGTTGAATCTGGGTGATCTGGCGTGTTGGTTGGTGTTGCATCACTGTTGCCATTCGTTTCAGCGGGTGGGAGATTGTCTATGCTCTCTTTTGAATTTGGATCTTGATTCATATTTTTACCCATGTGAATTTAACGAATGTAGTGCGTATTGGGCTGATTTATAAAGCTTTGAAACTGCTGTATCGAGCCGTGGCTTTGTAATAATGTTGCCAATGACATGACATATTTAAACGCATTCAAGGCAGTTTCAGCTTTTAGGCCATTGAGGGTGTTTTGTGCATCAATCACTTGGGTTGCGGTGCCCATATCTTCCTTAAATGATAATTGCTGTATACGTAGATTTTCTTGGGCAGCTTTTAGATTTTGCTTAAGAAGTGCATCACTTTGCTGTGCAGTTTGTACTTCGCTATATGCGCTAAAAATTGTATTTTCAATTTCTTGCTTGGTGCGTGCTGTTAATAGTTCAGATGCATAGCGTTGTAATTCGGCTGCCTGCACATTTTTGTTTTTATCAATGCCTGAAAAAAGGTTGTATTTGGCACCTACGCCCACAATCCAGTTTTGATTGCTATCTAAACTATATTCACCAAAGGCAAATACATTAGGCTTTTTGCTTGCTTGTTGAACTTTCACATTGGCATTCGCCAGCGCGGTGTCCATTTGCATTTTTTGAATGAGTGTGGATTGATTTGCAAAACTATCTAGCCATTGTTGTAGTGCAGGTTGTGGTTGCGCATTAATAAATAATGGTGTGCTTAAATCGTTAATTTGCGTATGGTGCAAAAGGTTATTTAGCTTAAATAAGCTGGCTTGGTACTGTGCTTGGCTATTATTGACGGAACGGGCCGCATTATTTTGCGCAACTTCAAATTGCATGCGCTGACCTTTACTAATAAAGCCTTGGTTTTCTAATTTAAGTGCATTCTGGTAGTGTAGTTGCATGGCACTCAGATTAGATTGACTGCTGGCCAATAATTGTTTTTGTAATTGAGCATTAAAGTAGGCTTGGATTAACTCAAAGCGCTGGGTATCTTGTTGTTGCTGAGTGGTTAATTCACTGCGCTGTGCTTTTATTTTGGCAACATCTTTAGCACTCTGAGTTAAGCCTCCAGTATATATAGGCATCATGACAGAGACAGTAGGCCGAATCACTTGATCATCCAAGACCACTTGTGATGCATCTGGAATCAAACCCACACCGTCATGAATCGGTTGCTTTAAGCTTTCTTTGAGCGGGTCTGCAATTGCACCTAAATTAAACTCATCAATTTTGTTATTTAAACCATTGGTAAGGGATTGTTCAAGGTTGTTTTTAACTGCCCCCAAAGGTACGTCAAGCTCATTATGAAATGCGTATGCACGGACGTTTAAATCCACGCGAGGTAAGCCAATTCCTTTAATCGCTTCGGCTTCTAACTGTGAGGCTTGCTGTAAGGCTATATTGGCTTGGTTGCTATAGGAGTTGTTGAGTAAATCAATTTCGGCTTGTTGAAAGCTAATACTTTGCGCTGTGCATAATGGACTGGCTAAAAAGGCACAAGCCAACATTGTACTTTTTGTTGCTCTATTCATTTTTATCATTTTATTGAGTAATAGATCTGCACTATTGAAATGTACGAAATATTTTAACATTCAATCGATTCTCCGTATTTCAACTGCAGTATAAAACAAAGAACAGCTTCATTTGCACCGCATGTACATCATTTTTTTTTAAGTCAGTTTCGTATGCTGATGCTATATTTATTTTGAGTATATGCTGAAAACTTAAATCACAACAGTGTGAAGCTTAAGGAAAAATTCTGTGCTCCTGAATGAGAGGGAATCTAAGTTGATGGCAATTTTAATATATTTAAAGTTGGGTAGGTGTTTGAGCAAGAGAGTAAATAAAATTAAATATGGCACAGATTTTTAATGATCTTGCCTTTATAGCTCTGGAAGTATAAATAGAAAAACTCACACAAAGATCAGCACCTTATTGAAGTTTTAGCTTTAAATGTCCGACAGCATTGAAATTTTTTCAACTTAATTTACTGCAAGCACAGGCTATCTGTGGTTAAATGCCATCATTTTATTGTGTTTCACTTTGAAAGGAAAAATCATGCGCGCGTACAACTTCTGTGCTGGTCCTGCTGCATTACCTACTGCCGTTTTAGAAAAAGCCCAAGCTGAGATGCTCGATTGGCAAGGCAAAGGTCTTTCGATCATGGAAATGAGCCACCGTAGTGCGGACTATGTTGCTGTTGCTGAAAAAGCAGAAGCAGACTTACGCAAGCTCATGAATATTCCAGAGAACTACAAAGTATTGTTCTTACAAGGTGGGGCATCACTGCAGTTTTCTGCAATTCCACTAAACCTATTGGGTAAAAACAGCAAAGCTGATTATATCCATACTGGTATTTGGTCTGAAAAAGCACTCAAAGAAGCTCAGCGCTATGGCGACATTAACGTTGTTGAAGCGGGTACAACTGTAGACGGTAAACTTGCAATTAAAGACCAAAGCGAATGGAATTTATCTGCAGATGCGGCTTATGTACATTATGCAGACAATGAAACGATTGGTGGTATCCAATTTGCTAGCATTCCAGAAACAGATAAACCGTTGGTTGCAGATTTATCTTCAAGTATTTTGTCTGCGCCAATTGATGTGTCGAAGTTTGGTCTAATTTACGCAGGTGCGCAAAAGAATATTGGTCCAGCGGGTTTAACCATTGTCATTGTTCGTGATGATTTATTGGATCAAGCAAAAGCTGAAATTCCAAGCATTTTGAAATATTCTGCTCAAGCTAAAAATGATTCTATGGTGAATACGCCTTCAACATATGCATGGTACTTGTCTGGTCTAGTATTTGAATGGTTACTTGCGCAAGGTGGTGTAGAGGCAATTCATAAAGCTAATCTTGCAAAAGCTGAATTGCTGTATAACTACATTGATTCAAGCGACTTTTATGCAAACCCAATTGCAAAACAAAACCGCTCAATTATGAATGTGCCATTTACTTTGGCTAAACCAGAGCTTGAAAAACAGTTCTTGAAAGAAGCTGAAGCAAATCATTTACTTAATTTAGCTGGTCACCGTTCAGTTGGTGGTATGCGTGCGAGCATCTACAATGCTGTACCGCTTGAAGGCGTACAAGCTTTAGTTGACTTTATGGATGATTTTGCAAAACGTAATGCATAATATCTGTAAAGAAAAAAGCCCATCAAATTGATGGGCTTTTTTGTATTTGCTTGGAATTCAAAGAATAAATGTATGCAAAATAAATGCGCACATCAGCATGCCTAATGCAAAAAATAGACATGACATTCCATCGATCTGGTATCGAGAATTCAGTTGGTGTTCGACGCTCTGAATATTTTCTTCTTGCACGATTTTCATAGATATTTATTTTCCGATCTATTTATCGTTAATTCCTATTTCTAGTTAGCATTTTTATCATAAAAATTTGATTAAATAAAGTACTAATCTCAATTAAATAACATAATGATTTTATTGTGCTTGAGCATGTAGAGTGATCTACGCGAAGCAAGATATTTTCAGTCTAATATGTATGTCTTAGAGCAATGTGTTGATTATATTTCTGTCGCTCGATGATTTATTGGTGAGTGTTTTTAACATTTTAAAATGTAAATAAGTGGATTTAAAAACAAAGTCTAAAAGCAGTCATTAACCCCAAATCTTGAGTAATGAATTGCATTTAAAGTCTATGTAAAACGCTTCATAATAAACGGGATGAATAATGAATTAGATTTCACATAAGAAATTGTTTTAATTTAAGATAAAAATCCCTGCATAAGGCAGGGATCATTAGATATTTATTTATTGCCGTTTAGGCTTGAGCCAAAAATTAAGCTTTAGCATAAATATTAGCTTGTAACCAAACATTCCCACGGATGAATTGCCCAATTTGAAAGTCTTTAAACTTCGCATCACGCGTAGCAATTCGCATTAGAGTCGCTGGCTGGTTTTCATCATGAATCAGCGTAACATCATAGAGCGTGTAGGTTTGTTCCATAAATTGCATTTCAGTTTTACCTACAATACTCCCTTGGAACCAAGCTTCATCTTCTTGGCCGAGTGTTTCGCCGTATAGGTAAGCCACCATTTTAGAGAAATTAACAGTTACAGGCGCTTTGTCATCTTCAGATTGAGGTTCCCAAGCATCAAGTAACTCTTGTAGGTTTTCTGGGGCAACACCATTATGCTGTGTCAAAATATCATTTAAGGCGCGGTGATGCTTAATTGAGGCAGGATCATCCACCACTAATTGCTCGTGTTCTGCAACCGCTTCTAATTGATAGGCCCATGCATTTAACTGCACTGCATAGCTTTGTGCCTTTTCATACTGTGCATAATTGACGCTATATAAGCTATCAAACGCATAGACTACGCTATTACCGCCAACATTGAGTTGTAACACTGCTTGTGTGTTGGTAGTACAACGGATAATACGCTCGACTTTAGCCGTGACTTTATACGGGCTGTCGAAGCATGGAAATGCAGTTTTAACCGCTTTGGGTTTATTATTTTCTACAGCAATCACTTGGGAAAGTTGGACGGATGCTTTGTTGGGACCTTGAATCAACCACGTGCTTGCATCCATATCGCATTCTGCCTTGCAAAGTCCCATAGGCATAATAGGCTGATCAAGCGCTTGGCCTAACCATTTTGGTACGTCTGAGGCAGGTTGATCTGTCAGCAGAGACCAATGTTCAATATGACTACCGAAGTTATGGTCTTCAATGGTGATAATTTCTGGTCTATTTTGATTTTTCATATTCACAATTGATGCTGGGTTGTTATCTATATATTTAATCGAGGGTTATTTTGAATTTTCAAGTCAAGGGATGAAAAATCACGCTCAAATCATGCAATTTTTTTTAATTTTCCCAAAAAATATGAATTAGGTACAAGAAGATTAGCAATATCTACCATTTTTCGCATTCTGTTATTCATTTTATATATGTAAATATGCATCTTGATTTGAAATCTATGTGCTAAATGGAAGGATCATAACATGGTGTTGTCATGCTTATTTGCTACACTAGCTACTTGTATTTTGCGTTGGAAGAGTTTTGGTGTTGCCATTTAAACTTTGGGTAGATGCGGATGCATTACCTCGAATTCTGAGAGATGTGATTCTTCGCGCATCTGACCGCTATCAACTCGAAGTCACTTTTGTTGCCAATCAAAATGTTGGAATTCGCCCATCAATTCGAATTAATTCTATTCAAGTGATGCATGGGGCAGATGCTGCCGATCAGGAAATTGTTGATCGAATGCAGCCTAATGATATTGTGGTCACACAAGATATTCCATTAGCAGCACAAGTGATCGAAAAGGGCGGTATCGCAATTCATCCACGTGGTGAAATTTATACTTCAGCCAATGTGAAGGCGCGTCTGCATTTGCGGGATTTTATGGATACCTTACGTGGTGCTGGAGTACAAACAGGAGGCCCACCACCAATTTCTGAGCGAGACAAACGTGAGTTTTCCAGTAGTTTAGATCAAACTATTATGAAACAAAAACGTAAAACCTCGGTATAAGCAGATGCCTTCTAAACTCAATTTAATGTCTACTTATATACTGTTGATTATCATTTGGGCCACGACACCTTTGGCGATTGTCTGGAGTGTGGCTGATATCAACCTGTATTGGGCATTGGCACTTCGTTTTTTCTTGGCTTTGCCATTGGCAGGCATTTTATTGCTCTTAATGCGTCAAGCACTACCTTATGACGTACAGTCTATACATAGTTATATTGCTGGTTCATGCAGTTTTATTGGTTCGCAAATATTTACCTACATTGCAACGGGTTATCTTAGTTCGGGCATTATTGCTTTAATGTTTGGTTTAGCACCTATTATTACAGGGCTAATAGGCCATTTCGTCTTTCGGATACATTTACATCGTTTGCAATGGCTGGGGATGTGTATAGCGGTGGCTGGGCTAGGCATCATTTGTATGGGAGGCAGTGGTCAGCATGTACAGCTTACGGGCATTTTACTCATGCTGATGAGCGTGCTGATTTATTGTGCGTCCATATTTTGGGTAAAAAAGGTCAATGCGCCCTTAGCACCTATGGCACAAGCAACGGGCTCTATTTTAGTTTCTGCCTTGGTTGCATTGTGTATGGTGCCGTTTATTTGGGCTGATTTACCAAGCAACCTACCTTCGACTAAATCCATATTAGCTTTGCTCTATGCTGTGATTATGGCTTCGCTGATTGCGATGTTTTGCTATTTTAAATTGGTGCAAAATATTAAAGCGACCACACTGTCTTTAACGACAGTCATGACCCCAATGCTGGCAATAGTAGTGGGTGCAGTATTCAATAATGAAAAATTAACATTGATGGTGTTATGCGGTGCAGGGGTATTGATTTTAGGGTTATGTGTTTATTTTTATAAAGATTTTAGGGCGAGTCGAATGCTCACCCGTAACCTGAAAAGCTAAAATATTTAGCTTTTACTTTGTGTCATTTCTACACATTCAGCAATTTTGACACGGTCTTGCGGGTGTAAGGTAATAAAGTATGCACCCGTGCGGTATTTTCCATTTTCTTCTTGGCGACTATAGACCACATGTGCTGTAGCTGCAATGTGAAAGAAGTTTTCAGGATGACTGAGTGTCATATGTAAATATGTACCTTCACTGATTGGGCTATCGCTAAAAAAGCTTAAACCTGTTTCTGAAAAGTTCACATGCTCAGGCACTGGTAACATGCTTTGTACAATTGCATCGTACAAAGAGCCCGTAATCAGGTTTAACTTTTGGTTGAATAAGGATAATATTCGAGAAATTTGTTGATCTTTTTCAGCTAATTGTTCTAATTCGTAGTTGAGCGCATGATCAAATTGATCTAGCTCTGCAAGTAGTAGAAAATAGCGTGGCAAGATAAAATTAGGATCGTAAGGATCATTTAGCGCAACATCATCAGAAATAATCTGATAGTTGATTCGCAAGGCAGCATCGATACGAGACATTACGCGACGTTCCGTTGAACCGCTTTGATGCTGTACATTTTCCATAATTAAATTACCTCGGACTAGATGGTTATGTTTAAACCGATCTCGCTATATATTGGGTTGAGGTACACTCGCGCACGGCGCAGTAACCACTTCATTTCTTTTATTGCTTTGGTTTCTATGATCGGCCTCACGTTAGGTGTGGCTGTGCTCATTACGGTCCTTTCCGTAATGAATGGGTTTGACCGTGAGTTGAAAAACCGTGTTTTAGGAATGATACCTCAAGCCACTGTTTCATCAACACAAATTTTAACAAATTGGCCCGATCTTGCAAAGAAAATTGAGCATCATTCCCATGTACAAGGTGTCGCACCTTTTACGCAGTTGCAAGGAATGTTAACAGCACAAGGCCAAGTTGCTGGCATTATGGTCAATGGTATTGAACCAAAGTATGAGAAAAAAGTCTCAATTATCCAAGATCACATGATCGCTGGTAGCTTAGATAATCTTAAGCAAGGTGAGTTTGGTATTGTCCTTGGCAAGCAAATGACTGACGCTTTAGGTCTAGGCTTAAACGACAGTATTACTTTGGTACTGCCTGAAGCAACACCTTCACCAGCTGGGGTTGTACCGCGCTTTAAACGCTTTAAAGTGGTGGGTATTTTTAGTATTGGGGCCGAAGTTGATTCGATGATGGGCTATATTGCCTTAAATGACGCCTCTACTTTATTGCGTTTACCAGATGGTGCACAAGGTATTCGAATGAAGTTGGACGACATTTTTATGGCGCCACAAGTTTCACAAGAAATTGTGCGTGAGTTGCCAGCAAACTTCTATGCATCGGATTGGACGTATACCCACGGGAATTTGTTTAGTGCGATCCAAATGGAAAAAGCAATGGTGAGCTTATTACTGTTCCTTATTGTTTTGGTCGCAGCGTTTAACATTGTCTCTTCATTGGTAATGGTTGTTACAGATAAAAAATCTGATATTGCGATTTTACGGACTTTAGGTGCTTCACCACGCACTATTACACGAATCTTTATGGTTCAAGGCACTATTATTGGGGTAATTGGTACGGTGTCTGGCGCAATTTTAGGCATAATTGCAGCCTCTGGAATTAGTGGTTTTGTTGGTTGGTTAAATACGGCATTAGGCTTACACATGTTTGATGCGTATTTTATTAACTATTTACCCTCATATTTAAGATGGCAAGATGTAGGTCTGATCGTGGTGTTGTCATTATTGTTGAGCTTCTTAGCGACGATTTACCCTGCAATGCGTGCAGCTAAAATTCAACCTGCGGAGGCATTGCGTTATGAGTAATGTGGTTTTAGATGCCAAAAACATTAGTAAGTCATTTACCGATGGTAAAACAACTGTTGATGTGATCCGTAACTTGTCGCTTCAGGTTAAAACAGGCGAGTTTATTTCGATTGTTGGTTCGAGTGGCTCAGGTAAAAGTACATTGCTCCATGTTTTGGGTGGCTTAGATCGCCCAACTATGGGGGAAGTGTTTGTACAGGGGCGTCGTTTTGACAATCTAGGTGAAGCTGAGCGCGGTTATATCCGTAATGAACACTTAGGTTTTGTGTACCAGTTTCATCATCTATTGCCTGAATTTAGCGCGCTAGAAAATGTAGCGATGCCATTGATGCTGCGAAAAGGTACCAATTTTAAAGAAGTAAACCAACAAGCAGAATATTTGCTTGAGCGTGTCGGTTTGTCACATCGTTTAACACATAAACCAGGTGAATTGTCGGGTGGTGAGCGTCAGCGTGTGGCTTTAGCTCGTGCTTTAGTAACCAAACCCAAACTCATGATGGCCGATGAGCCGACGGGTAACCTTGACCGTAAAACGGCGGTGAAAATTTTTGAGTTACTGTCCGAATTACGTCAGGAATTTAATATGGCCATGCTGATTGTGACGCATGACGAGCAATTGGCTAAATCTGCAGATGCTGTTTTACACATGCAAGATGGTGTTTGGGTCGATCAATAAGCATTATTTAAGTGCGTAGTCTGTAAACATATTATTGGAATATTCCGCTATGAATTGAAGCTCACCTCGGTGGGCTTTATTATTGCCGGCAAGAATAAAATACTAGAATAAAAAATATGTTGCTTTGTTTTTGCTTGGGCTGGATTTTTGGCACAGCGTGGATGGGAAAAACAGGATTTGACTCGCTACTGGGTACGGCAATGGCCTTACTGAGCTTTGTGTTCATCGTCATCACGAGCAAGTTGTTAACTCAACAACACTTATTCGTTAAAACACTCAGCGCAGGACTAGTTTTGTGTTTAGGTAGTTATTTGGGCTTTGCCTATGCCAATCAACAGCTGAAGCAACGTTTACAGTACACCGTACATCAGCCTGAAAGTACGAGTGTAGTGGTCTATGTTCATGCCTTAAATCAATATAGTGAAAACAGTATTCAGCAAAGAGTACAGGTCTTAAATACCGCTCGCCAACCTATACAATATTTACTTTACTTAGCTAAAACCAAGGCCGTGTCGACTTCAGACTTGGAGCTGGAATTAGGCAAGTATTATCAAATTGAAGGGCAGTTAAAACCAGCGCATACCTATGCAACGGCTGGTGTGTTTGATCAAGAAAAATGGTTGCTCCAGCAAAATATTCAGGCGACTTTTAGAGTTAAACATGCAGTAGCTTTAGATGAAGTTCAGATTAAAGCATTGGGCTATGCTGATATTTGGTATCAACAGCATACGTCAATACAGCAGTTTCGTTTGTGGACTGAAAAGCAACGCTTGGCATTTAGAGTCAAAATATTGCATTTGCCCTTAGCGCATAAGGGATTGTTATTGGCCTTATTGACTGGTGACAAAAGTTTATTAGATGTTGCAACTGTTGATCAATTTCAGCGTTTTGGCATCAGTCATTTGTTGGCCATATCTGGGCCACATGTCTTAATTTTTGCAGTGTTAATCTGTTGGATGATCACGCGTTTTATACGAAGGTTTGCACCACGACTGTATTTGAAAATACCACGCCAATTTATTTTGATTTGGCCATTTATTGGCTGTGTATTTGTGTACTGTGCTTTTGTGGGTTTTGAAATTCCTGCTATGCGAACCTTGATTATGACGGTTGTTGCTAGTGGCATGTTGCTTTTGCGCCTAAAAATTCATGCCTTAAAATTATTAGTTTATAGCGCAACCATATTATTGTTATTTGATCCTTTTAGTATTTTATCGGCCGCTTTTTGGTTGTCTTATGGCGCGTGTTTTATTTTACTCAGAATTTATCAAACCCTTTGGCAACATCAGCAAGCGCTTGAAGCGCATGCATCTGTTTGGACAAAACTACGTTTATCTCTGCATTTGCTCATCACATCCCAATGGAAAATTTTTATTGCACTTTTTCCCATGATGGCGCTGTTTTTTAAGCAAGTGGCTTGGATTGCACCTTTGAGTAATTTAATAGCGATTCCAACTTTAGGTTTGGTGGTTGTGCCTTTAGATGTACTGGCTGCGTTCGTTGATTTTTTTGCACCAGCCGTCGCATCTGTGCTCTTCCAATTCAATGACCTGTGTTTAAGCCTGCTTTTAAGCTTATTTGATGCAATTGACCATGTACTCAATCCACAATTATTAAATATTGCTTTAAATCCTGCGATGCTTTTACTGCTAAGCCTATGTATTTGTATTTTGTATCTTCCAGAAGGTGTTGTACCGAAAGCATGGCTATTCTTAGGTTTAGTGGCAATTTGTTTGAAGGCTTATATGCCACAGCCCTTTCAATTAACGGTATTGGATGTGGGGCAAGGGCAATCTATCTTATTGCGTGAAGGAAAGCACAGCATGATGGTCGATACAGGGGGCTATTATGATGAGCAAAAATTTAGTATTGGTAAAAATATTATTTTGCCGTTTTTGTCACGACAAGGTGTGTCAAGCATAGATCAATTGCTGTTGACGCATTTAGATCAAGATCACAGCGGCGCATATTTTTCTATACAAGATCAGTTGGTAGTAAAAAATTTATATGCCAGTGAGCATGTAGATGTACCTGCGGGAACACAATTTGAATATTGTCAAAGGGGACAAGTCTGGCAATGGGAGAATGTGCGTATAGAAGTGCTTTCACCGAATAATATACAAGCGGTGAGAGCAGGCGCACAGCGTAATGAAAATTCATGTGTACTTTATATTCGATTGGCCAATGCAATGCCTTATCAAACATATTTATTGATGGGGGATGCAGGCTGGCAAACAGAATATGAACTTTTAAACGCCTACCCAAATTTACAGGTTGATGTATTGGTACTGGGGCATCATGGCAGTCGACACAGTTCATCATTTGATTTTTTACGGCATTACCAGCCTAAACTGGCGATTGCTTCAGCAGGAAAATGGAATCGTTATGGACACCCAAGTAAAGAAACACTGGCAAGACTGAAGGCCTTAAATATCCCACTTCTGAGTACGGCCGAGAAGGGCAGTATAGAATTTAAAGCCAAAGATGGCCGTATTCAGGTCATGGCATATCGAGATCAATGGCAATGGTTAAATCATTGATTTCGATATGTGAGCCCAAGTTTTATGCCTCTGAGGTATTTAGCTGAGCAAAAGCCACTTGCTTGGCATTTATAGTCTCTTTACGCAAGGTTTGTACAATTTCAATCGCTTGTTCAGGGGGTAAATTGTAAATATCTTCTAAAGCAGGATTTGCCTTAAAGCGTTTGTAGCTCCAGTGATAATGCTCAGGATAGCGACGAATTAAATCTTCTAAAGCGGAGAAAATAACACCTGAGCCATCATTAGCTGAGCCTTCATATATGCGCACATCAAGTTTTTCAATGTACAGATCGAAAAGCCCATTTTCATTACGTATGGCATAAACGAATAATGCACCACATTTAGTTTTTTGAATAAGTTTGGCGCTGAGGTTGCTTGTGGCCAATGGCAAGCCAAAATATTCAATCATATCACCGCCAACATTTGGCGTATGATCGGGAAGAATAACGGTTGTACCACCTTGCTTCAGTGCTTTAAAAATTTGACGTACCCCTGATTCATCTGTTGGAACCAAAGTGGCTTTTTCTCGGCTACGGGCATTACGTACAAATTGGTCTGCGGTTTCATTTTTAACTGGTTTGTACATAATCGTCATTTTGGTATGCTGGGCAAACCAAGCATTCATAATTTCCCATGTACCAAAATGTGGAACAACCAGCACGAGGCCTTTATTTTCAGCCATAATGTCGTGAAATAATGATTCGCCGTATACTTTATTGATACGTGCTAAATTTTTTTCAGCAGATGAACCCCAAATACTAAAAAATTCAAAATATGAACTTAGCTCATTGCGAATTGCTTGTTGTGTAATTTTTTCACGTGTTGCTTGATCCAGTTCTGGAAGTGCAATATTTAAATTGAGGCGAATTGTTGCAGAAGTCTTTGAAATTTTGAAAGTATTGACCAATGCTGCTAATCCACGAGCAAAAAAACGCGAGAATTGAATCGGCATACGACTGATAAAACTCAATGCACTGTGGGTGGCGTTATGAGGGCTTTGATCATTCATGTTTTATTGGATTATTTCAAATAGAGAAAAATTAAATTAATTATAGGCGAAATTGAGTGGTATAGACAGTTTTCACCATTTACATGTATATAATGGGATAACATTATAATTGTATATTGGATTTTTTATGTCCGATTGGCCACCAAAGCCTGAAAGTGAAATTCAGAAGACAACATCAACAAATAACGTACATCAGCCGACAGGCAATGAATGGAAAATCTTAGAAAAAGCTGTTTTGGCATCAGTTGAAGAACAACGTCGCACACGTCGTTGGGGCATTTTCTTTAAATTTTTGACCTTTGCTTACATCCTTTTTGTATTGGTTGCTTTAGGCAAGGGCTGCAGTACTGCAAGTTCAACTTCAAGTGATGCAACTGCTTCAGGCTCACATATTGCGGTTGTAGATATTGTTGGTACGATTGCCGCAGATAAACAAAGTGTAAATAGCTCAGATACTATCCGTTCATTGAAGCGTGCCTTTGATAACAAACAAAGCAAAGCTGTGGTTTTAAATATTAACTCGCCAGGTGGTTCACCTGTACAGTCTGATGAAATTTGGCAGGAAATTCAGTATCTAAAACAACAGCACAAAGACAAAAAACTCTATGCTGTAATTGGTGATACGGGTGCTTCAGGTGCATATTATATCGCTTCTGCTGCAGATGAAATTATTGTCAATCCGTCAAGCTTAGTGGGCTCAATTGGTGTGATTATGCCAAATTATGGTGTTAATCAATTGATGCAAAAGCTAGGTGTAGAAGATCGCACGATGACATCGGGTGAAAACAAAGCCTTACTTTCGATGACTCAACCTGTAGACCCTGCACAAAAAGCACATGTACAAGGTGTGTTAGATAATGTGCACGATCATTTTATTAATGCAGTTAAACAAGGCCGTGGTAAAAAGCTCAAATCTACAGATCCTGCAATTTTCTCTGGTTTGTTCTGGACGGGTGAACAAGCGGTTAAATTGGGTATTGCAGACCGTACAGGCAGTATTCAAAGCTTAAAACGCGAATTAAAAACGGATAAAACAGTGAACTATACTGTTGAATACAGCCCATTCGACTCAATTTTAGGTCGTATGGGTGCTTCAATTGGACAAGGTTTTGCAGCGTCTTTAAGTCAGCAAGTACAGACTGAGGGCAGTGCTAAATTACAATGAAGCCGATTATTCATTTCGCACATGCCAATGGTGTACCTGCTCAAGTGTACACCAAGCTTTTTCAAGCACTTGAAGATGATTTTGATGTGATTTATGTGCCCCTGTTGGGACCAGATAGACGTTATCCAATTGATAATCATTGGCACAGTCTCACACAACAAGTCATAGATAGTATTGTAAGGCAAGCCAAAGGTCGTCCAGTGATTGGTATTGGACATTCCTTGGGTGCTGTGCTGACGTTTAAAGCAGCACAGCAACGTCCTGAATTATTTTCACAGCTGATATTAATGGATCCGCCATTTGTAACGGGTACAGCATCGTTGATGTTGCATGTTGTGAAAACTTTAAAGCTCAAACTGCTTGATAAGCTTTCACCTGCGGGATTATCAAAGAACCGTCGAGATCATTGGGAGTCACGTGAACAGGCGGCGACCTCTTTGGGGGTAAAGGGATTCTATAAAGATTTTGATCCTGAGTGTTTCCAACATTACATTGACTATGCGTTGACTGACGACCGTATTCGCGGTGGAGTAGAGCTTTCGATTTCAAAATATGATGAAGTCAAAATGTTCAATACCAATCCGTCATGGTATTGGCTACCACAGCCCAAGACTAAAGTCCCCGCACAGCTACTTGTACCTAAAGGTAGTCCATTTTTGCAACATAAGTTCCCGCAGCAGGTAAGCAAGAAATTTGCTATACCACTTCGTATGACCGAAGGAGGGCACATGTTTCCATTAGAACGACCTCTTGAAGTGGCCACTTTGCTTAAGCAGTTGGTCTCAACCACGAATTCACAAAACTAATATGTAGCACAATAAAAAAACGCATCCAAAGATGCGTTTTTTTATATCTGATCGATAGCTTAGAATTTGCAGAATTGAACTGCTTCAGTCATCGGGTTCCCACGGAACAACACGCCATTTTCGCTATGTTGAATAGTGCCAGTACAAATCCATTCAGCTACCTGAGGGTAGATGAGATGTTCTAATACATGGACACGATTCGCTAAACTGTCAGCAGTATCATGCACATTTACTTTGAGCACGCCTTGCGCCAGCGCTTGGCCTGCATCGAGTTCTGCCGTGACATAATGCACTGTACAGCCATGCAAAGTATCGCCAGTATGAAGTACACGCTGATGTGTATGCATACCTTTATAGTTGGGCAATAAAGAAGGGTGGATGTTAATCATCTTACCTTCCCATGCTTGTACAAACGGAGCACTTAGAATCCGCATAAAGCCTGCGAGAATGACTAAGTCAACATTCCAATCAAGCAGTTGTTGATGCATCACATTGTCAAATGCTTCGCGGTTTGGAAATTGTTTATGCTCAATGACTGCAGTTGCAATGCCTGCATTTTTTGCACGTTGTAGTGCAAATGCTTCAGGTTTATTTGAAATGACCCCAACAATTTGCCCAGATAGATTTGCATCAATTAAGGCTTGAAGATTAGAGCCACTTCCTGAAACAAGAACAGCAATTTTAATCATTGGATGGGCTTATGCAAAAATCACACGGATTTTTTCGTCAGCGCCTTCAACTGATTCAGCATTGTCTGCAATATGACCCATTGCGAATGCTTTTTCGCCAAGACCATTGAGCAATTCAACAGTTTTGTCTGCGTCTGCAGCATCAACAACCAAGACCATACCTACGCCACAGTTAAATGTACGATACATTTCGAATTGTTCAACACCGCCTTCTTTTTGAAGTAGTTTAAACAATTCTGGCCATTCCCAAGATGCTTCATTAACGACAGCTTGCGCACCGTTAGGAAGTACACGAGGTAAATTACCTGGTAAACCGCCACCTGTGATGTGTGCCATTGCATGGACATCAACTTGCTTAAGCAATTCTAAAATTGGTTTGACATAAATACGTGTTGGTTCCATTGCTGTATCAGCAAGTGGGCGACCATCAACGATTTGAGTCATATCAACATTTTTAACGTCTAAAATTTTACGAAGTAAAGAGTAGCCATTAGAGTGTGCGCCACTTGATGCAACACCTACTAACACATCGCCAGCTTTAACTTTAGAGCCATCAATAATTTTGCTTTGTTCAACCACACCCACACAGAAACCTGCTAGGTCATAGTCTTCGCCTTCATACATACCTGGCATTTCAGCAGTTTCGCCACCTACAAGCGCGCAGCCTGCAAGTTCACAACCTGCGCCAATACCTGTCACGACATTAGCAGCTACGTCTACATTTAAGTGACCTGTTGCATAGTAGTCGAGGAAGAATAATGGTTCAGCACCACAAACCAAAAGATCGTTTACGCACATTGCAACCAAATCTTGACCAATCGTGTCATGACGGTTCAAATTTAATGCTAAACGTAATTTAGTACCAACACCATCTGTGCCGGATACGAGGACAGGTTCTTCATAACCTTTGGGAATTTTACAAAGTGCGCCAAAGCCACCGAGGCCGCCCATAACCTCAGGACGTTTCGTACGCTTAGCGACTGATTTGATACGATCGACTAACGCGTCGCCCGCTTCAATGTCGACACCTGCATCTTTGTAGCTTAAACCAGTGTTTGGGGTAGAAGTTGAGTTGCTCATAATGAAGTCTCCGCATTCGCGCGGCGATTATAACCTGAATAAACGAAACTCTTATGTTATTTATGCTCTAAAATGCTATCTTTATTAAAATATTTCTCTTTTATAACGATTACACTGACATAAAGGTGAGTTTTATGGGCGATCGCACCTTGCGCCGCATTTTTATTCTGGCTGGCATTGCACTTATTCTTTGGGTTCTGTATCTACTCAAACCTGTCGTGATTCCTTTTGTAGGCGCTTTTTTGATCGCCTATTTATTCAGTCCTTTGGTGAATAAACTACATCGAATTGGCTTGCCACGTTGGTTATCGATTAGCGTGGTTTTTGTGGGTATTGGTGTCGCATTGACGATTGCTATGTGGTATTTAATCCCACTGATTTGGCAACAGTTAATGTATGCAAAAACAAATATTCCTGCAAATATTCATTGGATTAATTATACCTTTCTGCCATGGCTGTCGCATACATTTAATTTAGTGCCTATGGAAATTGACACGGAACAAATGTCTGCTGCAATCATGGAATATATCCAAACAAATTACAGCGCAGACAGCATTCAAGCCATGTTAATGAAGGTTGCACAGTCTGGTCTCAACTTTATTCAGATTGGTGGCACAGTTGTGCTCATTCCAGTGATTGCATTTTATTTTTTACTGGATTGGGAGCCAATGTTAGAGCGTATGCGTCGCTTAATTCCTCGCCAATATGAAGCCAGCACCATGACGATTGTAGGTGAATGCCACAGCGTATTAGGCGCCTTTGTAAAAGGTCAGTTCTTGGTGATGTTTTTGCTTGGGGTGGTCTATGCAGTTGGGCTACAGGTCATTGGTTTAGAAGTCGGTTTAATTATTGGCATGATCGCAGGTCTGGCGAGTATTATTCCTTACTTGGGTTTTGCTGTAGGTATTATTGCCGCCGTTATTGCAACATTCTTCCAATTTGGCATGGACTGGATGCAACTGGTACTGGTATTGGTGGTGTTCTTAATTGGTCAGGCGGTCGAAGGTTATATTCTACAACCTTTCCTGTTAGGCGATAAAATTGGTTTATCCCCAGTTGCTGTTGTCTTTGCAGTTTTGGCTGGCGCACAGCTAGCAGGCTTTCTTGGCATGCTCATCGCACTCCCTGTTGCTGCTGTTATAGTGGTGTTATTACGTCATGCACGTGAGACGTATGAGCGTAGCACTATGTATGGTGCAACAGCGCATGTGAATACCCATGGTGTTGGTTCAATTAGTATTGAAACAGATCAAGCCAACATTGATATTGAATTGAAAGACGGCGCGCTAAATTCACTGCAAGACGCTGAAAATTCGAGTAAGATTGAAGTACCAGAAAATAAAGATAGATAAGGCCTGCTGAATAATATGCGTCAATTGCAATTAGATATAGAACCTCAACTCGATGCCAGAATTAGTGATTTTTCAGGGCCGAGTTGGGGGCATGTCATTGATGCGGTTCGACAGCTACACGCAGGTTTAATGAATCGCTTTTATGTCTACGGTGGGGCAGGTTCTGGCAAGAGCCATTTACTCTCTGCCATTTGTGATTCTTATCTTGAAATAGGTAAAACAGCTATTCAAGTCTCTTTGTTAGAACTCTTGGATGCACCAACTGAAGCTATTACATCACTTGATCGTTATGATTTAGTGGCTTTAGATGATATTGAAGCGATTAGTGGTGTGCCACATTGGCAAAAAGCAGTATTTCATTTAATTAATTATAATAATGAAGGTGGTGGGCAGTTGGTGTTTTCATCACGCTTTGCGCCTATTGAACTTAAACTAGAATTGCCCGACTTACAGTCACGTTTAACGCAAGCGGTGAGTGTAAAAGTACCCAATGGTAGTTTATTTGCAGATCGACATGCTTTAGTCACTTCAGTCCTGAGCCGTCGGGGTATTCACATTGACCCGCAAATTATTGATTATTTACTTTTGCAAGGGCCACATCAAACCTCTGTATTATTACAAACGCTTGAGCAACTTATTCAGCTACTTAAAGGCGAAAAACTAAAAATTAGTCACGCAAATTTGCGTCAAATTTATGCCTTGATTGATGAATACCGTTAATTGATAAAAAACTTGAGTAATTGCTCTAGCTGTGACAAAGTACACAAAAATACTATGTAGCTGTCAGGAACGAACAGCGAAACATAAAAAGATAAAAAAAAATCAAGGAGAATGTGATGCTCAAACGGAGCATAGTCATGGGTTTACTGTGTTTTGCCGGGCACGCGTATAGTGCTGAAATTGCAGTAACAACGACTGATGATAACGATGTAGATGATAGTGTTTGTTCTCTACGTGAAGCAATACAATATATTAATGCAGGCTTACCAAAAGAAGGCTATCACGGTTGTGGTGGAGAGGGTGCCGTATCCATTATTTTGCTAGAAAAACAAGCAACCTATAAATTAAAAAGCCGTATTGATATTAAAGCGGGTCTAACGCTTAAAACCACCTATGACAGTACAGAAAATCAGTCAGTTGCAGTTGGGTTGAACAATGCCACCATTCAAATGGAAGGCAAAGACCAAATTTTCCATATCGACAATGACGATAAATCCCAAATTACAGTGAATCTTCAAGAAGTTTCATTTGAAGGCTGTGGAACGAGTGTCTGTGCGAGTTTGGGCGGTATTATTTACAATAATGAGAAATTAACGCTACAAAGCGTGTCGCTTAAAGGTGGTCGTGCGGATAAAGGCGGCGCGATTTATAATGTCGGTTTTTCAGATGAAAGCTCGAGCTTAGGCAGTGTAGTTCAGTCTTATAATACGTTATTTGAAAATAACCAAGCCAATAATGGGGCCGCAATTTATAGTGTTGCACCAAATTTCTGGATCGCATCATCGGTATTTAAAGGCAATACAGGTGATGTGACATTGTATACCGAAAAGCCATTAGCCAATGCAGCAGCACTTATTTTCCCTGCGCGCGATCATTTAGTTACGAGTTCTACATTTTTTAAAAATTCAGGATTTGCACTTAATCTTAAAGATGGTATTGGCTTAAATAACTTAACCATTATTAAAAATGGTGGCGGTGTTTTACTGGATGTACAACAAGGGCAGGGTTATATTGCCAACAGTATTTTATTGGGTAATGGTCATACAGGCGGGTCTGAGAACTGTAAAGTTATAGATCAAAGCACGGATAAGAGTGTTATTTATAACAACTTACTTAGCGCAGAGTGTCCAACGGCTCCTGTTGCAAATAATAATACGGTATGGACACAAAATGCTTTAATTGCGGGTGACGACGAGGGTGTTTGTAAGAACCTCAACGAAGATACCAATTCATTATTGTGCCCATATAGTGTGCCAAATAATGCATTTTTGGGTTATTTACGCCCACGTATTTTAATCAGCTTTGCAGATATTTTTTCTGGACCAATTTTAAATAAAGGTCAGACAGAAGCGAATGGTAATGAGCAATTTGTTAGTTGTGAAAGCACTGATCAGCGTGATAAGGCGCGTGAAACTAATAACTTATGGTGTGATCGTGGTGCTGTGGAGATTATTATTCCATCCAGCATTCCACGTATTGGTGAAGATATTAAGCCGGGTCAAACCGCTAAATTTAATATCCTACAACACTTAGGCGACAGCGATTTAATTCCAAAAGAACAGTGTGATGCAGTTGTGGGTAAAAACCCAACAGGCAGTGCATGGCAAGATGGATGCTTGGTGATTAAGCAAACTCAAACAGTATCTAAAGGCAAAACCACACTTAATTTGAATGGTGATTTGGAATATATTCCAGATGGCGCATGGCATGGTGCAGATATTTTTGAGCTCCAAGTTGTGACATCTTCTACACGTTATAACCCCGCCAATAAGTACATTTCTGCAGAAGTCCGTATTTACCAAGAACCAGATAATGATTTGGAAAGTAAGTCAGTCAAAACCTCGGGCGGTGCATTTGGCTTCTATGGATTGATTGGGTTACTTGGGCTTGTGGGTTTACGCCGTCTAAAAAAATAAGAAGGGAATTGCCATGAAAAATTATAAAAAAGGATTGTTAGCGATCATGGTTCTTTCTGCGATGTCATTGATGGCAGCCGAAGAAAAAATCATTGAAGTGAATACATTTGAAGATGAGAACGGTGAAAATTTAAATAATTGTTCTCTACGTGAAGCAATTATTGCGGCGCATAAAAATGTAGCTTTTGGTGGTTGTAGTGCAGGTGATACCAATTCAACCCAAGTTGATATTATCCAGCTTAAAGAAGGGACATATAAGCTTACCCGCGGAGAATTAAAGCCTGAATCTGCGGTCAATGTTAAAGGTGCAACGCGCTATAACTTTGATAAGCGCAATGCCCTGACAGATGCTTATCCAGCGTATGAAGATCTAAAAACGTTCATTGTGGGGAATGGTTCAAATCGTATTTTTAATACAGCCCAAACTTTTGCAAATTTAGATTTAACAGATGTTGGATTAAAAGGTGGTAAAGCAGACCTAGGGGGCGCAATTTTCTCTGGTGGTAATTTGTCTTTAAACCGAAGTGCAATTCTAGATTCAACAGCAACACAGGCTGGAGGAGCAATCTATGTTTTAGCACAAAATGGTGAAAAAACATTAACCATTAACAGTTCATTATTAGAAGGCAATAAAGCTACTAAAGGTAGTGTATTGGCCATGGACTGTGTGAGCAATATGAGCGATAGTAAGCCTGTAATTAGCTTGTTGCAAAGTAGTATTGTTAAAAATGGTGCTAGCGATAACCAGAGTATTTTAGACTTTTGTGGAAATGTCAGTGCAACAATATCCACCAATACTATTGCACAAAATACTGCGAGCCCAAGCAACGGAAGTGTGATTAAAGCGATTTCTGAAGGCAATAACTTACTCAGTCAGTATTCAAATATCATTCTTGCCAACAATACCATTGTTGAAAATGATGCATATACGGGTTTGTATTATGACAAAAATGGCACCAAACAATTAGGATTTAATGTCTTTGCTTATAATGGTAAAAATATTGCAAATTCTAAGTCATGTCGCTTTTTGAACAATGCAAAACCAGATGATGTATTAAGTTTTATTGCCTTTAATAATGCACTAGAACTTAATGCTGAAAAATGTGACTTACCAAAGTCAGCATTAGACGAAGCTGTGAATGACTATAAAAATATCGATGTCAGTCATACAGCAATGTCGAATATTTTATCGAATCTCATGCCAGCATCTGCATATAACGTTTTCTTGCCACTGTATTATCCTAAGCGATATTCAACGGGTAATGATTTATTTGATGTTTCTGCGATTAACTGTAATACATTTAGTACCGTATCATCTGATCAACGTGGAATTGAACGTGTCATAGATGCGACTTTGTTACTTACACCTGAGCAACGTAATTTATGTGAGATTGGCTCTGTTGAAGTCATGAGCTTAACCGCAGCGGATGTGCAAGATCTCAAAAATACATCTTTAGTTACCTTGGTTGATTACTATCAAAAAATTGTTGATCAACTGAAAAAAGATATTGATGATCCAGACTTTAAGCAATACAAAATCGCGAACCAAGATGATTTATCTGAAACGGAACCGTATTTAAATAACTTAAAGGCCAATTTGAAATATCGTGCGATTTATTTCGATCCATTTAAACTTGCGCTGGCTAGCCAAAAAGTGGCAGATTCGACAGGTAATCAGTTATTAAAACGCTTGGATATGGACCATTATAACGTCAGTGTAAAAACACTTGGTTTAGGTACAGACCTTTTAGTCAACAATGGTATCCCTACTGTTGTGAATACTGGCGCTGATTCAGATTTGGTGTGTGAGTGGAATGCAAGTTTGAAGCAGGTTGTTTTATACCGTACAAGCGGTGCAGTCACTGCTCCAGGTGTTGTGGGTTATTGCTCATATACGTTGACGGATAAAGAAAATTCAGCACTTACATCTTCAGGGATTTTAAAATCGACCTTTGTTAATATTGCACCCGTTGCAGTATCGGATGAATATAGCATTGGTAGTGGTAATAATTTGACGGTTATAGTGAATCCGTTGGAAAATGACCACGATCATGGCGATGGTCCTGAAAATAGTGTACCCGCAGGTAAAAAAGTTTGGTTCCAAAATGCACTTAGCCAAAATACTGCAATTAAATTTGAAGCAATGCCGGCAGGATTAAACTTTAAAGCAGAATTTAGTGGGCCATGTCCAGACGCTTATGCCCGTGATACATGTTACGGTGGAAATATTGAGTTTTCTGTGAAAAATAATCTCAGCCAATTTGATTATCCAGTGAAATATACAGTATTTGATTCGGAAGGTATGCAGTCTAATGAAGCAATAATTACCCTTAAAAATGCGGCTAAAAATACCAATACCTCATCAAGTGGTGGTGGCTCTATGGGTATTTTAGGTGTATTTGCTTTAATGGGCTTGGCATTGTACCGTCGTAAATTAAAAGCATAATCTGTATCTATTTATGGGAAGCCATGTATTTTCATGGTTACACCTTACATAAAAAGTCAGTACTGTATGTACTGGCTTTTTAGTGCCTATTCAGTACGCATTTTATGTGCAAGATGACATTGATGCTTTACCTCATGAGTTAAGGCCATTTGTGCGTATGGATTTAATGTTGTTCTAGATACAAAAAATGCCAGTTGATCATACTGGCATTTTGTTGCGCTTTTTACAGATTGTCATGCGTCATTAATGGCTTAGACTTTCAGCTTTTAAATATTTATTGATATATTCTTCACGAATACTTGCACGGTCATCAGGCGCAGCACGCTGTAGGCGGTGAGCCAAATCTTTACGTTCTTGCGTGCTCATTTTTTGCCAAGTTTCACGCATACGTTGTTTATCCGCATCTGGCAGTTGATTAAACCAATCCATACGCTGTTGTAAGTTTGTGCTTTGCTCAGATGGAATTTCTTTTAACGACTGATAGCGCTTAATCAGTGCTAATTGCTCAGCATCAGACAAAGAGTCCCAGGTATCACTCACTTGAGTATTCGCATCTTTTGAAAAAATCCAAAAACGTTCAAAGCCTGCAAAACTGGTTTGCAAGAAACTGAACGCACAAAATGCCAATGCTAACTTTTTAGCTACCATGAGACGTTTTATCCTCGCCCAAGACCATTAACATTTCTAAATCTTCGACCATTTGAGGTGAAAGCTTAGGCGATGAAATGACTTGAGTATCAGGTTTTTCATTCAAAGTGACTGAATTAGGTAATACAACAAAACCGGCAATTGCAGCTGCGAGTGCAAAGCTGGACATTTTCCATAAACCGTAACGAGAAGTTTCTCGTTCGTGAATTTGATCCAGCACGTTATTCATCACTTGTGCTTTATGCTGATGTTGCTGTGCAAGCCGATCTAGCTTTTGGCTCACGTTTTTTACAAAATCATCTTGCTTCATTCGGATGACCCTCCCAAATTGGGATTTAAGTGTGCTAATGAGGCGCGAAGGCCCTGAATTGCACGGTGATAATGTGTTTTAACACTGCCTTCGGTGCAATTCATAATTTCTGCAGTGGTATGTGTGTCGAACCCTTCCCATGCGCGGAGCATAAATGCTTGTTGTTGGCGCACAGGTAATTGAGCAATAGCCTCTTGAATTTCTTCAGCTGTCACTGCTTGAGTTAAAAATTCAGATGGATTGGGTGTCGATTCATCAACCACATCTTGTATTTCAAATTCATCATCATCTAAAGAGACTTTTCGGAAAAACGAGAAGGGCTGTGCACGGCGGGCTTCTTTACGACGCCAATCCTGTAATTTGTTATTTAAAATGGTGTAAAACAGTGGATACCATTCTTCAGTAGATTTTTCTGCATAAGATTTATGCAGTGAAATAAAAGCTTCTTGAACCAAGTCCATAGCAATACCTTGCTGGCCTTGGGTTGCACTTTCAATCATCACAAGGGCGCGACCAGTCACTTCATGCATAAAGTTTTTTAGACGAGTTTCAGCCGTGCTCTTAAGAACACTTGCTGGTGTACTGTCTGACTGTTTAGGCGCTAAGTCCATAGAGATGGAAAATCCTGTCATCGGATACCCACCATTATTTCCAATTTCATATTACATATAACGTTGAAAATAATGGTTTGGTTGACAAAAATACTTGTTATTTTTCTAGTGTAATCTATTTTTTTAAATCGGCGAGCCGATTTAAAATAAAATAACGATTAAATGCGCTGGCGAACCATTTCAAAGAAACACACAGATCCTGCAATGGCAACATTGAGTGATTCTTGACCACCTGGTTGTGGAATACTCACAGCATTTGCATGTGCAAGCGCATATTCACTTACACCTTGCCCTTCATTTCCTAATACCCATACGCAGGGTTGTTTAAGGTCTTGATCATATAGGCTGGTTGATTGGTGTGAGCTGGTCACATAGACTGGAATTTCAAAGCGTTCCAGAATATCTTCTAACTGAATATTTTCAAAGGTTTTAAGCGCAAAATGTGCCCCCATACCTGCACGTAGCACGCGAGGTGACCACAGTGAAGCTGAACCTTTAGTACACACGACTTGTTGAATACCTGCGGCTGCAGCAGAACGTAGCAAAGTACCAACATTACCCGGATCTTGTACGTTTTCTAAAACGAGTGTGTCTAAATCAAATTGTAAGGCTTGGCTAGAACTTGGCAGATCAACAATTGCCAAGAAGGGCAGTGTTGTACCTAAAGTACTCAGGTCTCGATACAAGCTTTCAGCAATCACAAAAACAGAGCCATCATATTCATCTAAAATATCGCAGATATCAGGATGTTCGAGGTTTTTTTCTGTAGTGAAAATAGAGTTGATACGACGTTTTTGCTCAACCCAAGCTAAACCTAGATGTGTACCTTCAAGTACGGTTTGACCCTGTTTTTTTCGATAGCTACTTTGTTCAATTAAACCACGTAAGTGTTTAATTTTCGCATTATCTTTTGATTCTAAAAATACAATAGACATATTTGGGAGACTCAAAACCCATAGTAGGATGTACTATGGGCTAATAGGAAAAAGAGGTTTTAGTTGTGATAGCTGGTCACTAAATCAACTTCATTTTTAGAACCAATAATGACTGGAACACGTTGGTGTAATTCAGTCGGTTGAATATCAAGAATGCGAACACGGCCTGTTGTAGATGCACCACCAGCTTGCTCCATCAGCATACTCATTGGGTTTGCTTCATACATTAAACGTAAACGACCTGCTTTTTTCGGATCTTTTAAATCGTATGGATACATGAAAATACCGCTACGGCACAAGATGCGGTGAATATCACCAACCATGCATGCTACCCAACGCATATTGAAATCTTTTTCACGTGGGCCAGTTTTACCTGCAAGAAGTTCATCGATATAGCGTTGAACAGGTGCTTCCCAGTGACGAGCATTTGATGCATTAATTGCATATTCTTTGGTATCAGCAGCGACTTGGATTGCATCTGCAGTTAATAAGAATTCTTTGCTTTCTGGGTCGAATGTAAAGAACACAACGCCTGCACCAACTGTTAATGCCATCATAGTTGATGGACCATACAGTACATAACCTGCAGCTGCTTGCTCACGACCTGCTTGCATAAAGTCTTCAGCTTGAGTTACTGCATTTTTAGCAGGCAAAATTGAGAAAATAGTACCTACACACATATTGATGTCGATGTTGCTTGAACCATCTAGCGGATCAAATAACACAAGATAATCACCATTTTCTTGTGCTGGAGTAAACTCGTCAAGTTCTTCAGAAGCTAAACCACCTACATGTGGATGAACTTTTAAGGCATCAATTAAATAGTCATTAGAAATAACATCGAGCTTCTTTTGCTCTTCGCCTTGCACGTTTTCGTGTTGAGCGCTACCCAAAACACCAGCTAAAGCACCTTTTTGGAGAAGTACGTCGATGTCTTTGCATGTGTTAGCAATAGTTTCAATAACTTGAGCTAAAGCAGGTGTTAAATTTCCACTTTGTTGTTGTAAAAATTGGGATAAGCTTAAACGTGACATAACTGGAATGCTCCAAAATAAAGCGGTCAAAATGATCGGAATTGAATATGTGCGTATTTTAGATGAGAATGCCTTAAAAGAACAATTAAACTCGACTATTTGCCGTCATTTTGCGCTTGCAACTCTAGAAGAACATGCTATGTTGAATGAAAGGGTATTTATTTTAATATAGGAGCACAACAATGACGATTCAAAAATTTGATGCGACTCCATCACCTACAGAAGGAATTTCATTGGATGAAATTTCTGCAGAAAAGGTTAAGGAAGCTTGGAGTGGCTACGATGCTAAGCCTGAATATAAAAAGTTTAATAAGCATGATCTTATTGAATCTATGCAAAGTTCAGAGCAACCCGTAGAATCTGCTGAATAACGTGTTCAATTGATTTGAATAGCTTTATTAGACTGCACTTCAATATGAAGCAATAAAAAAGCCCTCATGATGGAGGGCTTTTTTATTGCTGAAGCAATATCAGTTGCTGAAGCAAATGCGCGAACTTATTTAAGTAATGGTGGAACTGCTTCGTAGTTGATTTCTACGCGACGGTTTTCTTTCCATGCATTTTCATCATGGCCAGCATTAATTGGCATTTCTTTACCATAGCTGACAGCTTCTAGTTGGTTGGCATTTACGCCTGTTGTTACAAGAAAGCTTTCTACAGCTTTCGCACGACGTTCACCCAGTGCCATATTGTATTCACGTGTACCACGTTCATCTGTATGGCCTGTTAAAGCAACGCGTGAGTTTGCATTGGCCATTAAAAATTGAGCATGTGCTTGTAATGTTTGGATATCATCATTACTTAATTCACTGCTGTCATAATCAAAGTGAACAACACGTTTTGCTAAAAATGCTTTGTTGGCCGCAGTTACGCCTTTAGACGATGCGCCAGCAAGATTTTGTGCATTTAATGCAGCATCTTCGCTCAGGCCTTCTGTATTTACAGTTGTTGCTGTTGATGGGTTTTGACCCGCTTCAGCCACATTAACTGGTTTACGGCTTGCACAGCCAGTCATCACAACAGCAGTTGCTAATAAAGGTAAAACAAAAAGTTTAATTGCTTGCATGTATATCTCCATCAAGTTTTTTAAGCGTAAATATTATTTTGGTGCCCATGCTGGCTCACGAACTTCACCTTGTTCACTTGGCAAGTTCATACGGAAGCGACCATCAAGTGACATAATAGATAAAAGGCCACGATTTGCTTCACGTGTTGCATAGACCACCATTTGTCCATTTGGGGAGAAGCTAGGGGATTCATCTAAGCTGGTTGGCGTTAAAATGTTCGTCACACCAGAGTCTATATTTTGTACAGCGACTTTGTAGTTACTACCACTTGGACGATGTACCAGTGCCAGTTTTTTACCGTCCGCACTCAGTGTGCCACGCGCATTAAATGCACCACGGAACGTTAATCGTTTACTGCTACCATCGCTAAAGTTATAACGATAAATCTGTGGTGAGCCACCACGGTCCGAGGTAAAAATAAAAGATTTTCCATCAGGAGCGTAGCGAGCTTCAGTATCAATCGCGCTGTCATTGGTCATACGCTGTAGCTGGCGGGTTTCCAAATCCATTTGATAAATTTCTGGGTTGCCATGCATAGATGCTGTAAATAACATGCTCTTGCCATCAGGCGAGAAGCTTGGTGCACCATTTAAACCACGGAAGCTAGCCACTTTTTCACGGCTACCTGTCGCTAAATCTTGAATGTAAATGGCAGGCCGTTTCGTTTCAAATGAAACGTAGGCAATTTTTTTCGCATTGGGTGTCCAAGCAGGCGATAAGATTGGATCACGCGAGGTTAAAACAGTACGGGGTTGCTCACCATCCGTATCTGCAATTTGCAAGGTATAGCGTTGTTCTGGCGTTGCTGGGTTGCGTAGTACATAAGCAATACGGCCAGTGAAGTCACCTTTAATGCCAGTAAGTGCTTCATAAATCGCATCACTAATCATGTGAGCTGCTTGGCGTGTGCGAGAAGCAGGTACATTCAGTAGTTCATTGAGTAGGTATTGTTTTTTTTCAACATCATAGAGTTGATATTGAATTTCGTATGAACCATCAGCAGCTTGCTTGAGATTACCCGTCACTACATAAGGAACACCAGCAGCGTGCCATGCTTCTGCATTAGGTGAATTGAGTGCCGCTGTTGCAGGAAGATTCTTTGATGCACTGCTAAATTTGCCAGAACGATTTAAATCATTTTCGACAATTGGATAAATGCTTTGATCATTTGCAAAGGGAATAATGGCAATCTTTGGTGCTTCTTCAGGAGATTTGGTAATTTCCAAATGCAACTGTGCATGTGATTGAGTGATTAAAACAGGACTAAATGCAGTCAAAACGGCTATACAAAGCAGATGTTTACGCGTCATTTCCATCATTCGCTGGATACTCTGAATCTATAAATTTTTGTTACTGTGAATGTGTCACATAATGGCATGTTTTGAAAATATTAAAAGCATCACATTATGATTAATCTGTTATTAGAGTGTGAAAAACTGTCCAAATATTATCAGGTTGTTATTTCGTTGAGCTCACCTCATAGTGAATTTTTTATGACATCAGATATCGCCTTAAATGTGAGCGTATCTGTCTGCTGAGAAGATGAATAAAATCATCAAACTGGCTGTAAATGTAAAAATCCCTGACTGTGCAGGGATTTTGTGGCATCTGATCAGTTTGCCGATCGGAATGTCGAGGTTAAAGTCATCGCTTCGCGTCTTGCATCTGGGTCCGAAGGCATTGGGTAAGGTGCGGCAGCACGAACGGCAGCTTCAATACTGGCTTTCATATCTGGATCGCTGGCAGTCACCACGACAGAGCGAACAGATCCGCTTTCAGTCAAACTAATTCGTGCAGTGGCGGTTTTACCTGCTGAGCCAGAAGGGGTATCCCATACGCGACGGATTTTATTTTCAAAATCACGTTTTGCTGAGGATGCAATTTTTTTAGCTTCCGCTTTTTTCTCAGCTGCTTCTTCAGCGGCTTTTTTTGCAGATGATGCTTTAGCTTCTTCAGCAGCACGCTCACGCGCTTCTGCATCGGCTTTGGCTTTTGCCTCTGCTTTAGCTTTCGCATCGGCCTTAGCTTTTGCGTCTGCTTTAGCTTTTGCATCAGCATCAGCTTTACGTTTATTCGCTTCA
>NZ_RCHC01000020.1 GCF_003664645.1 Acinetobacter chengduensis
TAAAAAGGATCGTGTGGTTGTTAAAAAAGGTTCGAAGAATGGTGAAATTCTTGCAAAACGTGGCTCGATCCAACCCGATTACGCTATGAATGCATATCTGATTGAGCGCTTTAAATTATTTAGCTTGCAGTGGTTGAAATATGGCAAAGCATGGGTTGAAGAACTGGATAATTCAATGATGTGTAAATTTGTGGAAGTGCAACGTCAAATCAATTTAGCGAAGGTGGCGTGATGGATATTCAGAAAGAATATTTAGATTTAAATAATAATTTCAGCTATCACAAAGCATCATCAGCTGATTGGCGTGGCATTGGGTACATGGAAATCCCTCCTGCTGCTGATATTTATTTTATGGAGTGGTTTTATAGGAAAGTTCGAGATGGTGAATGGCTTGTTTGGAATAAACATCAAGAATGTTGGAATCCTTGTGATTATGACTTCGAAGAAAATTGTCCAAATATTCACTGGATGCGTGAAGGGGTAAGTTTAAAGCCCCATAGTAACTACTCAACTAGTCAAGCAGTGCCTGAATGGTTTGATTACACAAAACAATCGCCACGCATAGATGGGCGGTATCAAATATTTATTTCAGGTGAACAGTTGGCTGCAGACTATAAACACCCTTTTGGTTTTGCATGCCCAATTGATGGCTGTGCATTCGTTCAAGAATTAATTACTCACTGGGCTGTATTAAATAGTGATCCAGTTGTTGATGTACAGGAACTAAGTAATGAATCTAAATGATCCTAAAATCGTGGTGGCAATTGAAAATGCAGTTTGCAATCAACTTGAGGCTTCAGGTATTACCGCTGATCCGTTCCGCCTAGATGGTGAAAAAATTATTGATGTGATTATGCAACAACTGGAAGGTTTTGTTTTGGTGCCGAGAGAACTAGCAGAAAACATTGCCATTCAATTAGCTGAAAGCGAATTTAAGAAAAGTGAAACGATATTCAATAGTTCTTATCGTGATTACAGCATTGATGCAAAAAACAACTTAAAGCAAAAATGGATTGAGCAAAAAGCACGTTGCATCGTAGTTGATTATAAAACCCTGATCGGTAAAGCACAGGAGTATGGCCATGACTAGAACTGCTAAACAAATTGTAGATCAAACTCATAAACTTGCTGAGGCTTTTTATCTACACCTTGGGTATAAACATATTAGATCGTGTCACGGCAATCTTTTTGAATCAACCCATCCAACAGAACAAAGTATGTGGCATTTGGCATGTTTGGCGCAAATTGAATTAACAGCTACGGATCCAAACGATGCCTTAAGTGAATTGGATGAGGAGCAAGGCCATGATTAAACAATTAAAACGTGTAGATCTACCTGAAGACCTTTGCTGGTGGTTTCATCCGGAACTTCACTCTATTGATCCAATGACAACATGTGACGAAGAGCGCGGCTACACCACAGAAGAATGGGAGCTGCTTCAAGTAAACGGCAATATTGATATTGTGATTGATACATCGGTTGATCTTGAAGAAATAGATCCTAATGCAAATGGTGAGTGGAAAGGCTACACACCCACTCCACCATCACCAGAACATTTTTTAATTGCTGCCTTTGATACTGAGCATTGGGACCAAGCGGTTCTATGGTGGGCCAAAGAGCGTTTGTCTCTAAGTGTGCAACAAAGTTTAAAGGAGGTGTCATGACAGCAATGGCGAATATGGGTAACTTTATTGTTGCACTGCCACCATCAGATATCTGGCTGACTGATGAACAAGCGGCAGAATTTTTAAGTTACGAGAAGGGATATTTCAAAGCATCTATTATCTGCTTAAAAGGATTCCCCAAACCAAAATACATTACTGAAACAGTAAAAGGCAGGAGATGGAATTTAAAAAGATTGTCTGATTGGTTAAGTGAAAGGCCTGAAGATTTAAAAAAAACAGTAGGCAGACCCCGCAAAATATAGCGGGGTTTTTCTTTAATAAAATATGGATTACGCCATAATTACGCCAAAGTACAATTAAATTATTGATTTTATAGGTGGTAATGGTGCGCTCAGCGGGACTCGAACCCACGCCACAGGCTTCGGAGACCTGTACTCTATCCAGTTGAGCTATGAGCGCGCGTGCACATCATATCAAAAAATTCTCTAAGGTAAAGCAACTATATATAAGTCTTGCATATTAGTGTCTACGCTTTGTACAAAGTTCTATATTTGCAACTCAGAATTCCATCCCATTTACTTGGTTTATTGGGCCAGATCGCTCACAATAACCACATTATTCACCAAGTGAGAACTACATGACTGATGCACTGACACTCAGGGAACTGTCAAAAACTTATAAAAATGGGTTTCAGGCTTTAAAAGGCATTAATTTGACGGTGCCCGAAGGTGAGTTTTATGCCCTACTTGGCCCAAACGGTGCAGGAAAATCAACCACGATTAGCATCATCAGTTCTTTGACCAAAAAAACTGCAGGTACAGTTGAAATCTTTGGTCATAACTTGGACACGCATCCATCACATGCAAAACAGCAATTGGGCGTTGTTCCACAAGAATTCAACTTTGGACAATTTGAAAAAACTTTTGATATTTTAGTTACTCAAGCAGGTTACTACGGTATTCCAAAGAAAATTGCAGAAAAGCGTGCAGAAGAATATTTAGAAAAGCTCGGGCTATGGGAAAAACGTGGTACTCAAGCACGCATGCTTTCAGGTGGTATGAAACGTCGCCTCATGATTGCACGTGCAATGATGCATGAACCCAAACTATTAATTCTGGATGAACCTACTGCAGGTGTCGATATTGAACTTCGTCGCTCTATGTGGGACTTCTTAACAGAAATGAATAATAAAGGTACATCTATCATTCTGACCACGCACTATTTAGAAGAAGCTGAAGTCTTATGTCGACGCATTGCCATTATTGACCGTGGTGTGATTAAAGAAGATACCAGCATGAAAGGCTTCTTAAGCCAACTAAACGAAGAAACCTTTATCTTCGATTTAGCTACACCAATTCAACCTCTGCAAATCGATATTATTGGTGTCCGATTTAATTTAGTCGATCCAATGACCTTAGAAGTGACGATGGATAAATCGCATAACCTTAATGATTTGTTCCAACTTATGCAGGCACAAAATATTCAAGTGCGTAGCATGCGCAATAAATCAAACCGTTTAGAAGAGCTCTTTGTAAAAATGGTAGAAAAAAACCTTGAGGGCGCCACACAATGAATTTTTCCCAGCTCCAAGTCGCACTTTATACCCTAGTTTATAAAGAAATCCGCCGCTTTATGCGGATTTGGCCACAGACCTTACTCCCACCCGCAATTACCATGAGTCTCTACTTTGTGATTTTTGGTAATTTGGTTGGATCACGTATTGGCACTATGGGTGGCTTTACTTATATGCAGTTTATTGTGCCTGGCCTGATTATGATGGCAGTCATTACCAACAGCTATGCCAACGTATCTTCTAGCTTTTTTAGTGCGAAGTTTCAAAAAAGTATTGAAGAGCTCATTATGAGTCCTGTACCTCTGCACATGATTTTATGTGGCTATGTCATTGGAGGTGTTTGTCGTGGTGTATTAGTCGGTATTATTGTGACTGCAATGAGTCTTTTTTTCACTGACTTATATATTACCAATTGGTTTGTGACTATATATACCGTGCTCGTGACCTCTTTATTATTTTCTTTAGGCGGTTTTATTAATGCGGTATATGCAAAATCATTTGATGATATTTCGATTATCCCGACTTTTGTACTCACACCACTGACTTATTTAGGTGGCGTATTTTATGCAATTTCTGCACTTAGCCCTTTTTGGCAAAATCTTTCTTTAATTAACCCTGTGGTATACATGGTCAACGCTTTTCGTTATGGTATTTTGGGCCATAGCGATGTCAATGTTGCAATTTCATTAACTGTTATTACAGCCTGCTGTGCTGTGCTGTATACCGTAGCTTATCAACTCCTCTCCCGTGGTTCAGGAATGCGTGAATAATGACTGTAGAACAATCACTTTTAGGTAAAGACACCAATTACCCAACTGAATATCAACCCGATATTCTATTCCCGATCGCCCGTGCAGCTGCACGTGAGACTTATGCACATGTTGAAGGCATTCGGCAAGGTAAAGATTGGTGGCATGTTTTTGAAATTTCATGGCTCAATGCAATGGGAATCCCACAAGTGGCAATTGGGCGTCTTACATTACCTGCATCATCACCAAACTTGATCGAATCCAAATCATTAAAGCTTTACTTTAATAGTATGAACTTCACTCGGTTCGACTCTAAAGAAGCCTTTATTGCAACGGTAGAAAAAGATTTATCTCATGCGGCCGAAGCACCTGTGACGATTAATCTATTTGCAGCTGATGATTTAGCAGTGGCACAACCTGAAGGTATTTGTATTGATAATCTTCAACCAGATCGTTTAGAAGAACATCCAGATGCTTCTTTATTACAATTCGATGTAGCCAATCAGCAAGTTGAAGTTCAACTTTATTCACATTTATTAAGAAGTAACTGTCCAGTCACTGGACAACCGGACTGGGGCACTGTATTTATACGTTATAAGGGTAAAAAGCCTTGTTATAAAAGTATCTTGGCTTATATTATTTCTTACCGTCAGCACAATGGTTTTCACGAACAATGTGTAGAACAAATGTATGCTGATATATGGCAAAATCTGAAACCAGAACAACTGATGGTTTATGCCACTTATACACGTCGCGGTGGTTTAGATATTAATCCTTGCCGTGTATCTGACCCAACATGGATGCCTCGCCCAATTCGATTGGCGCGTCAATAAAATAAAGAACATTGAGGTTTAATAAGATGCCATTTTTTGGTTTTATTCCTTCAGCGGAACTTCTTAGCAGTATTCAAGAAGGTCATGCAAAGAAAAATTCAAGCGAAACACTTTATCCCCTACGTGATAAAACTGCCCTGCTGATTAACGAAGAAATTATTGGGGCGACAATATTAGCCCCTGTACATTTATTTCCAGCCAGTGATAAGCGTGATACTGCTGAGAAATTGGCTGGCTACGTAAAATCTACGGTGGCTGTACTGCTTAAACAACTGTTAAGCAAAGCCTCAAATGATGTAGTTAAACAATCCATTGAATTTTCTGAAAGCAGTTTATTTAAAGATTCATCTGGCGCACATCGTGTAGGCTTAAGCCTTGATGCAAGTTTAGTGACTAATCTTAAAAACAGCTTTGCTGAAATCAAAAATGGCGCTGACATTAACAAAGCTGCTTTAGCTGAACAATATAAGCAGTTTGCTGAATCAGCTGTACGTCATTTTATGAATGACTTTAATAAAACTTTAGATTTGGGCATGATCAAACGCAAAGCTGCGGATATCGGCTCTTCTGCTGTTATTAAAGCCATCCATATCGCCATTGATAAAATCTTCCCCAACCTGACTAAAGATGAACTCATGGCGCTTGCTGAAGCACATGATGATATGTTTAATCCAAATTAAACATAAACATCTTCAAAAAACCTAGCCCTTGCTAGGTTTTTTTGTATTAATAATCCTACAATTGCTAACTTAAGTCACATCACGTGCTAGCATCCCGCCAACTTCATGTGGGCCGATGATGACGATTATGCCTTTACCACCAGATATTCAGCTGAAATTCTTACGCCATTCTCCACGCGATGGGCTCAATATCAAAAATGAATATCATTTTTTCACACGTATTCATCTTGATCCGTGGTTATGCCTTTATATACTGCTTACTGCATCTCTTGGCTTAATGACCTTATATAGCGCCTCAGGGCAAAATACGTCTATGGTGTTAAAACAAGCCATGAGCTTTGGCATTGGATTTGCCGTGATGTTTTTTTTGGCACAAATCCCACCTAAAATTTATCAAGCATTATCGCCAATTTTTTATGTTTTTGGTTTGCTGTGCCTATTTGCGGTATTTGCATTTGGTGAAGTCCGCCTCGGCGCCAAACGTTGGATTGGCATCCCTGGTTTTGGCAGTGTGCAGCCCAGTGAATTTATGAAAATTGCTATGCCCATGGCCGCTGCATGGATTTTATCTAGAGCATCCATCCCACCTGCTTTTAGTCGAATTTTTAAGGCATTGGTACTAACTTTGGTTCCTTTTTTACTTATTGCCAAGCAACCTGATCTCGGAACCTCCGCTTTAGTGTTGGCTAGCGGTATTTTTATCTTATTTTTAAGTGGCTTATCATGGAAATTAATTGGTAGTGCAACTGCGCTCATTTCCATTATTATTCCTATGCTTTGGGAATTTTTACTGCATGATTATCAAAAAACCCGAGTCATGACTTTATTTAACCCAGAAGCAGATGCATTAGGTGCAGGCTGGAACATTATTCAATCTAAAATTGCAATTGGCTCAGGTGGATTCTTTGGAAAAGGCTATTTAAATGGCACACAATCTCACCTTCATTTTTTACCCGAAGGTCATACAGATTTTATTATTGCTGCCTTTTCTGAAGAATTTGGAATGATTGGCATTTTGATTTTATTTTCACTTTATTTAGCCATTATTTTACGAACCTTGCAAATCAGCATGCAATCCTTTCACCAATATGGAAAATTGCTCGCAGGTGGCTTAGGTTTGTCCTTTTTTGTATACATTTTTGTAAATGCTGGAATGGTTAGCGGTATATTACCTGTAACGGGTATTCCTCTGCCATTTATGAGTTATGGCGGAACTGCAATCATTACCTTGATGGCATCATTTGGCATCGTCATGTCAATTTACACCCACAAATAAAATTCGTGGAATTGAGTTTTTTATGCGTACACACTTTTATAACAAACTGAAAAGCATTTTATTAATTACTGGCGCGTTATCGCTGACCAGCTTCTGCCAAGCCAACGATTTTCAATCCAATCCTGCTTATTTCAGTTTTAAGCAAAAAACCATGCAAACTTATGGTTTAACTGCTGAACAAGTCGATTGGGCAATGAATGGTGCTAAAAATTTACCCAATATTATTAATATTATGAATCGCCCTGGTGAAAGCAAACCATGGTACGAATACAAAACCAATTTTTTAGCGAATAGTACCATTCAACGTGGTGTACGCTTCAAACAACAATATGCTGACACCCTCAATCGTGCCGAACAACAATTTGGTGTACCTCAATCTGTCATTTTGGGCATTTTAGGGGTGGAAACAGGTTTTGGCTCAAATAAGGGCTCTTTCATAACCCGTGACGCACTTGCAACACTAGGTTTTGGCTATGAACGCCGTGCTGCATATTTCCAAGACGAATTAGCAGCCTTAATCGCTTGGTCATACCGCGACGGTATTCCGACCAACTCTGTGGTGGGTTCATACGCTGGTGCAGTGGGTTACCCACAATTTATGCCAAGCAATGTTGCTAAGCTCGGCGTTGACTACGATGGTAATGGTCATGTTGACCTACGAAATTCTGCTGTAGATGCTATCGGATCAATTGCAAATTATCTGGCTCAACATGGCTGGCAGCGAGACCAACCCATCGCCTTCGCTGCACGTTATTCTGGTAATAATCCAGATAGCGTAATCTCGAAGGATTTAACACAGCCTGTACCTTATGGTGTGTTAAAGGCTCAAGGGATTAGTCCATTGAATCCTATCGTAAAAATAGATGACCTAGATCTTGTGAATGTCATTCAATTGCAAGATAGTTATGGGCCTATTTATTATATTACCTACCCGAATTTTCAAGTCATTACCACCTATAACAAAAGCCGTATGTATGCGACTGCTTTATGGCTCTTAGGTAACGAAATTACAAGCCAATAAGGCTTGTAATTTAAAACTGACAAAAAATGTCAACATTTTTTTTAGCCAATTTGATCACATTTCGCACTTTTTAAATAACTTGTTACATTATTGATTATTTTTTATACAACAAATGTTATTTTTTCGTACAATTTTAAATTATTTTAATTAAACACTAGACAGCGGAATCACAGGATGAATATTATCCATTTCGTTAAATGTACTTGCAAAAGTGAAATATCAGACATGTTGGTATGAATTTCAATCACTTGAATGATTCATGCAAAATGTCCTTGGGAGATAAACAATGCAGTCTTCGATTATTAAATATATCTTAGCGGTCGCTACTACAGTTGCCCTGAGTCAATCGCAAGCTGAGATGGTTCAATCATCATCATTCAATAATGATAATGATCATTCACGTCTAGCCGCTCGTGCCCTCAACAAAGAAGCACAGAGCTTTAATTCAAATTTTAAAAACCTCAGCAGCCTTTCAATCACTGAGCGTTCTGGCGATAAAATTCGTCGCGAAACAATCGCCGCTAAAATTGAGATTCCTGAAGATGAGCCTTCAGTGATTGAAAAACTGAACGATGTTGCATCAAACACTGTACGTCGCTTTAGCCAAACTGGTACAGCGTCTTGGTATGGTCGTCAATTCCACGGTCGTAAAACTGCCAGTGGTGATACATTCGATATGAATGCATTAACAGCAGCACATCGTAGCCTGCCACTTAATTGCTTTATTCGTGTAACGAATAAAAACAATGGCAAAAGTATTGTTGTAAAAGTGACTGATCGTGGTCCATTCCATGGCAACCGTATCTTAGACTTGTCTTATGGTGCAGCTAAGCAACTGGGCATTACTAACAGCGGTACAGCAAGAGTAAATATTGAACGTGTAGATGGCCCAACTTCATAACTCTCCCTATGAATTTGCATACATTTAACGAAAAACCGCTTAGGCGGTTTTTTTAGCACTCGTATTTTGTATAGGCTTCATACCTATCGCCTAACATATTTTTCTCTAGCATCTTTCAGCTTCATTTTGACCAATCCATCAAACTGAATTATATTTTTAGCCATACACAATTAAACTGTGCGAAGGACATCGCAATGAAAACAATTCAGGAATGGTTTGATGAATATAGTGAAAGCCATCAAGATCCCACCAATAAATTAATGCATTGGGTTTGTGTGCCAACCATCTACTTTTCAATCATTGGCATCTTGGCAAATTTTAGTGTTTTGTTAGCAGCATTGGTGTTCGTTTTAGCCCTCATTTTTTATGCACGCTTAGACATCGTATTGGCCATCGCGATGGCTATTCTTACATTGGTCATGGCGTGGATGATTTGGATCTTACCTAAGGGCTTTGGCTTATATATTTCATTGTTTATTTTGGCATGGATTGGCCAATTTTATGGCCATAAAGTCGAAGGGAAAAAGCCTTCTTTCTTCAAAGATCTTCAATTTCTTCTCATTGGCCCTATTTGGTGCCTAGATACATTCCTAGGTAAAGTTAGCTTAAAATACAGAACACACCATAAAACGCAAATGAAGAGCATTTAGGATACATATTCTTTTATTATGCTGAAAATTACATTTCTAAATGTATTTTTCAGCTTTTTTAGTCAATTTCAACATCCTATTTTAGGGTATTTAGTTCAATCACAACAGATAGAGTAAACCATAGAAAAAGACTAAACTTGTCACAATACTCATCAGTAATTTCCGAGTAACGGCCGTCACTAAAATACAAAAAACAGCCCCATAAAAATAGCTATTTTGTACAATCCCCTTCCATGCATGATGATCAAAAAAAACAATCGGTATGGCAATCGAAATCATTAAACAGGGTGCTGCATAGTTCAGCATAGACATCACAAACTGAGGAACAACAATGCGTGTTTTTGGCTCCAAAAATAGATAGCGATTAAAAAAAGTAACCATTGCGAGACCAATTAACAAAGTCCAACTCATATTTCAGCCTCCAATGCCTTTTCTAAACATGCTGAAACCAGCATCCCACTTAGCCCAGCCAGTAAAATGGCCATCTCTAGTTTTATCCAAGTGAAAAAAATAACCATACAGGCAGAAACACACATTCCAACAATCGCAATTTTATGTTTGATTAGAAGAATCGCCATTACAATAAAAATAGCCACAATTGAAAATTCCAAATGAAAAATGCTTAAATTTGGAATCTGGGAAGCGAGTTGTATTCCAACTATACTAAACACAACCCAAAAAAAATAAAAACTTAAGCCTGCCCCAATCAAATATCGATAAGGTCTTTGATTTTGGAACATAGCAGTTGCATATAATTCATCTGTGAGTAAAAAACCAAGTATTACACGTTGAATAAGCGGTCTATGGCGTATGTCATTTTGAAGATGAAGTGCATAAATAAAATGCTGGCTGGTCAGAAAAAAAACAGTGACGATAATGCTTAAGACAGATGCTCCTGCAGTCAACATACTCAAACTGACTAATTGTGCAGCGCCCGCAAATACCAAAGCTGACATTCCTAAAGCCTGCATATAGGTCAATCCTGCATGTACTGCAATAGAACCCGCCAACACTCCCCAAGGAATCACCGCAATGGAGAGTGGCAACATATCTTTAACACCCTGTATAAAACCCAAGCTTAAGTTATTTTTTTGCTCGTAATTTAACCTAGCCATGACAAATCACTCAATTCAACATTTTGAACTGACAAATATGCGACTTCTGCATGTTTCATGCTTGTACAGAGTTGCTCATCATTTTATGGACATAGATGTATGAACGCATGCATTCTATTTATACGCTAAGCCATGTTATTGCTTATGCAAAGTATATTGAGCAGGTGTGCAACCTAAAGATTTTTTAAAATGTCGATTAAAATGGCTTTGATCCGAAAAGCCACATAGCTGTGCGGTTAATGCAATGTCCTGCCCTTGTTTTAATAATTTGAGAGATTTACGTAAACGACACTGTATGAGCCATGCATGTGGTGGCAAGCCTGTATATTTTTTAAATTGTCGTAATAAATACCATTGGCTTAAACCTACAATTTGAGCCAAATCTGCAAGTTGATGTTCTTTTTCTGGTTCAGTTGCCAAAAGTTCTTGAATAATTTTGACTTTAGCATGCACTTCTGAACAATCTTTAAGTTGCTGTTTTTGTTTACTATATCGACTGCATAAATAGGCTACAGTTGAAACATACAAGCTCTGCTTAAACAACACATTTTTAGGTTGTATCAATACATCGAAAAGTAAATTTAATTGTTCTGCTAATCCCTGATCATGGATGACAGCTTGAGAAAACCAAGGCGCCATTCCTTGCTCCCCAAAGAAATCACAACTGATTTCCTCAATCATTTCTGGCGTAGGATAAATTGCTCTATAGCGCCAGCCAGACTCAACAGCAGATGATCCTGTATGCACTTCATCTGCATTGACTAAAATGATATCGCCTTTTGGAGCAATATGTTGACAGCCTGTCCGTAAAAATGACTGCGCACCTTCATCAATTAAACCAATACAGTAACCTTCATGTGTATGCTTTGAAAAATGAGTTTGCTGATAAGATGCTTTAAGCAGCTCTAAGCCACCTAATTCTTGGACATGCCAATAATCTACAAACTCAATCATTTTATGGCCTTGCATATTTGTTCCTACACACTGACCCTACACCTTAACAATTTCAGATCAAATGCATAGAACAAAATTGCTCTTTTAGACAGCCATATAGTAAAAATTATTGATAAATTTTACCTTGATGTTTCAACCAACCATCCACATGACGGCCATTTGGATCATGATGTGTCCAGTGAATGACTCCACCTTGTGCTGAATACTCATATTCACCATAAAATTCAACAGTATCGCCTTTTTGTAAATTTTCAATTCGTGGTGAAAGATCAATGTTGTGTGCGACTAATACTGTCTGGCCGTTATTCAACTTCAAAATAAACTTTTGATGGCGTGATCCTTCATTGTCATCTTTTAAAACTGCTTTGACTGTGCCCACGGACTCAACCTGCACATCACTTTGCTGCCGAGCAAAAGCCTGCTGAATTTTTTCAAGGTCATCCTTCGTAACTGCATCTATCGTTTTTTGATGATTTAATGTCGCAGGGGCTAATGTTTGCTGAACTTCAGAATCATGTCGTTGCTGTGATGTAGACACTTCCTTTGATGTGACGGAAGGCTCAGGCTGAGACAAATCTAAACCAAAATAAGCCGCAATCAGTAAGGCAACTACCGAACCAACGCCAATATGTGTTTTATTTGCCATAGATCATCTATTTATTTCAAAATTTACTGCCTATTTTAAAGCCGCTCATTGCATTCTAGACGCATAATTTTGCTGCAAATTCACATCACTAAAAATAATGCGCAAATAAAAGTATAGACATAAAAAAAGCCCCCAAAGGGGACTTTTTTTAACACTTAATTTTTAGCGAAATCGCAAAAATTATTGTGCAGCAGCAGCTTGAGCAGCAGCAACTTCGTCAGCGAAGCTCATTTCTGCTTTTTTCTCAATACCTTCACCAACTTCGAAACGTACGAAGTTTGCTACAGTAGTTGAAGTTGCTTTAAGAATTTCAGCAACTTTCTTGTCGTTGTCAATTACGTACATTTGGTTCACAAGTACAACTTCGTTAAGGTACTTTTGAACTGAACCAGTCACCATTTTTTCAACGATGTTTGCTGGTTTACCAGATTCAAGAGCTTTTGCTTCAGCAATTTCTTTCTCTTTAGCGATAAGATCAGCAGAAACGTCAGCTTCAGTTACAGCAACTGGGTTGAACGCAGCAACGTGCATTGCCAAACCTTTACCAGTAGCTTCATCACCTGTGTAAGATACAACAACACCGATTTTTAAACCGTGTTTGTAAACAGCAAGGTTTTCGCCTTCAACGATTGTTGCGCGACGAACTTGGATGTTTTCACCGATTTTTTGAACAAGAGCAATACGAGCTTCTTCAACTGTAGCGCCATCTTCAAGTTTTAATTCAGCGATTTGAGCAGCATCAGTTACGTTTGCAGCAAGTGCAGCAGCAGCAACTTTAGCAGAGAAGCCTGCAAAGTTTTCGTCTTTAGCAACGAAGTCAGTTTGGCAGTTAACTTCTAAAAGAAGCGCTTTATTACCTTCTTGAGCGATAGTGATAGCACCATCAGCAGCAATGTTACCAGCTTTTTTAGCTGCTTTTGCTTGACCAGATTTACGAAGGTTGTCAATCGCTAATTCGATGTCACCGCCCGCTTCTGTTAATGCTTTTTTACATTCCATCATCGCAAGACCAGTACGGTCGCGCAATTCTTTAACCATGCTTGCTGTAACTGCAGTCATGTTAGTCTCCTAAATACGGTAGAAAATGAATTCTTTTTAGAACAGAAACGGCCCAGAGGTATCTCATGGGCCGCCTGCATACATAACGCTTACTTTGCCACCATCACATGTCGCAAAAATGACAAGCTCACGTCAAACGCATTAAGCCTCAGAAGCAGGAGCTTCTTCGCCTTTCGCTTGTGCATTTGCTTGTGATTGAGCATATTCTTTACCAGCAAGAATCGCGTCAGCCATAGCAGAAGCATAAAGAGTAACTGCACGGATCGCATCGTCGTTACCAGGAATAACGTAGTCTACGTTGTCTGGGTTAGAGTTTGTATCAACGATACCGATTACAGGAATACCAAGGTTTTTAGCTTCTTTAATTGCAATAGCTTCGTGATCAACGTCGATTACGAATAATGCGTCAGGTAAACCACCCATGTTTTTAACGCCACCAAGACCGCGTTCAAGTTTTTCCATCTCACGAGTACGTTCTAAAGCTTCACGTTTAGTAAGCTTAGCGAAAGTGCCATCTTGAGATTGAGTTTGAAGGTCTTTTAGACGGTTGATTGACTGGCGAAGAGTTTTCCAGTTAGTCAACATACCACCCAACCAGCGGTGATCAACGTATGGTTGACCTGCGCGTTGAGCTTGTTCACGGATGATTGCAGAAGCTGCACGTTTTGTACCAACGAACAAAACTTTGTTCTTTTTGCTAGCCAAGTTGTTAGCAAAGTTCAAAGCATCATTTAACGCAGGAACAGTGTGCTCAAGGTTGATGATGTGAATTTTGTTACGCGCGCCGAAGATGTATTCGCGCATTTTTGGGTTCCAAAAACGTGTTTGGTGACCAAAGTGAGCGCCAGCTTGAAGAAGGTCGCGCATGCTTACGTTGTAATCTGCCATTTTCTTTACCTTAAAGTTTGGGTTAGGCCTCCATATACCCGCATTCTCCACCTTAAAAAGGCACCCAGAGATATGTGTCGATATATGTGCGGATTTTAATGCCCCATCGCACAAAGCTCGTGAAAGATATTCACGAAAAAGCATTTGATAAAATGGGCGGCTATTTATACCATAGTCACATACAAATTTCCAAAAGTTTTTAGAGATCATGAACAGTACTTACGAAGCTCCCCGCCGTTTAATTAAAACTCCAGACGAAATTGAAAAAATGCGTGTGGCTGGTCGGCTGGCTGCAGAAGTTTTGGATATGATCAAACCGCATATTGTTCCCGGTGTGACTACCCTCGAACTTGATACGATTTGTCATGACTATATTGTCAATAAACAAGATGCGATTCCAGCATGTTTAGGTTACGGAGCAGCTCCTGGTCGCCCTGCATTCCAACATGTAATCTGCACATCAGTTAACCATGTGGTCTGTCATGGTATTCCATCTGACGCTAAAAAATTAAAGAAAGGCGACATCCTTAATATTGATGTAACCGTAATTAAAGATGGCTACCACGGTGACACAAACATGATGTACATCGTAGGTGGTGAAACATCTATTTTAGCCAACCGTTTATGTAAAGTTGCGCAAGAAGCAATGTACCGTGGCATGGAAACTGTAAAACCAGGTTCTACCATTGGTGATATTGGTCATGCGATTCAAAAATATGTTGAATCTGAACGTTTTGGTGTAGTACGTGAATACTGCGGTCATGGTATTGGTACTGTTTTCCATGATGAACCACAAATTTTACATTATGGCCAAGCAAATTCTGGCATGATTTTAGAAGAAGGCATGACTTTTACCATCGAACCAATGGTGAATGGTGGTGACTGGAAGACTAAACTTCTAGGTGACAAATGGACTGTAGTGACCAAAGATCATAGCTTATCTGCTCAATACGAACATACAATTTTAGTGACTAAAACTGGTATTGAAGTATTAACAGCGCGCCCAGAAGAAGACTTATCACGCTTCCAAAATTAAGTGTGAGATAACCCTAAAAAGACCGCCTTGTTGCGGTCTTTTTTTATTGCAGGTTTGAAATGATGCTTCATTCATTTTTGATTAAAAATAGTTAGATTTAATCCGTAGTTCTGCATAAACATGCTCATATTAAGGACTGAAAATTCAAAATAAGTTGAAGCCTGAACTTCATTTTTATGCTTTTTTTAAATTTATGTAGACTTTTTTATCATTAAGCGAATTCACACTCCCCTTTATGCACCATTTTAGGCTAAGATAATGTGCTTTTTAATTTTTAATCCCTATAAGAAGGAATACTGCCGTGGACGTACGTCTCTCTGATCGTGTAAATGCCATCAAACCGTCCCCAACTCTTGCTGTAACGAACAAAGCAGCTGAATTGAAAGCTGCGGGTAAAAACGTTATTGGTTTGGGCGCTGGCGAACCTGATTTCGACACACCACAACACATCAAAGATGCAGCAATTGCAGCAATTAACAACGGCTTTACAAAATATACAGCTGTTGACGGTACTCCAGGCCTTAAAAAAGCAATTATCGCGAAATTAAAACGTGATAATAACCTTGACTATGTAGCAAACCAAATCTTGGTTTCTTGTGGTGGTAAACAGTCATTCTTCAACTTAGCACTTGCTTTGTTAAACAAAGGTGATGAAGTCATCATCCCTGCACCATTCTGGGTAAGCTACCCTGACATGGTGATTATCGCTGAAGGCGTGCCTGTAATTGTAAAATGTGGCGAAGAACAACGTTTCAAAATCACACCTGCTCAATTAGAAGCAGCGATTACTGACAAAACTCGTTTAGTGGTACTAAACAGCCCGTCTAACCCTACAGGTATGATCTACACTAAAGCTGAATTAGAAGCTTTGGCTGAAGTTCTTCGTAAATATCCTGAAGTTTATATCGCTTCTGATGACATGTACGAACCAATCCGTTGGGACGACGAGTTCTACAATATCGCAACTGTTGCGCCTGATCTTTACGAACGTACAATCGTATTGAATGGTGTATCTAAAGCGTATGCAATGACTGGCTGGCGTATTGGCTACGCAGCGGGCCCTGCTAAACTTATCGGTGCGATGAAAAAAATCCAATCTCAATCAACTTCAAACCCAACTTCTATTTCGCAAGTTGCCGCTGAAGCTGCATTGAATGGCCCTCAAGACGTTCTTGAGCCAATGATCGAAGCATTCAAACGTCGTCACGACTTAGTTGTAAAAGGCTTGAACGACATCAACGGTATTACTTGTCTTCCAGCTGACGGTGCATTCTATGCATACGCAAATATCCGTCCTTTAATTCGTGCAAAAGGTTTGAAATCTTGCACAGAATTCTCTGCATGGTTATTAGAAGAAACTGGTGTTGCCGTTGTTCCTGGTGATGCATTCGGTCTTGGTGGCTACATGCGTATCTCTTATGCAACTGCAGACGAAGTACTTGTAGACGCGCTCGCTCGTATTAAGAAAGCTGCTGATTCAATCGAAGGCGTAGATGCTGCGATTGCTTCAATTGCTGCTGAAAAATAATCTGCTTTTAAAAAGCTAGATTTAAAAAACCCGCGAATTTCGCGGGTTTTTTATGTTCTATATTCCATAATTTAAAATTTCACGCCCTGAAATACGATAATAGCCTTTGATAAAGCCAAAGTTTTAGGTTCATTTGAGAAATTAAAATCATTGAAATTCAAACGTTATAAAATGAATGTAGCAAGATATAAACTCTCTCAAAATTTCCTAAATAAAAATGGCCTGCTCCAGTATTTCTTTTAGTTTTTAAACATTCTTTTTCTGTGCCGAACACCAAATCACCAAGCCAATCCCCGCTAAAACAATCGCAGCTGAAATGATAATACGCAGACTGAGTGGCTCATCAATAAACAATGCACCGCCAATAATCGCCAAACACGGCACAGATAACTGAACACTGCTCGCGGTCACACGGTCAATTTGTTTGACGATTGCATACCACAGCACATAAGCACCACTAGACGCCAAACCACCCGAGAGCACCGCCAAAAAAATGTCACGCGGCTGTACAAAGCCTTGCCCCCAAAATACCATATAAGCCAGCAATACAAACGGAACAGCCACGACAAAATTTGCCAAACTGCTTGCCAATGGATTTTGCATTGATTTACCCGCAATGCTGTACATGGCCCAGCCAATTCCTGAAATGACCATCATCGTCGCATAAGCTAAATTGGGTGCAGAAGCGCCGGGCAGTAGCAAAATTAAAATTCCAACAATCGCTAGCACCAGCCCTATTCCACGGCCCAAATTCAGCCGTTCGCCATTATATAGGCCATAGCCGACCATACATAACTGCACTGTACCAAATAACAGTAAGGCACCCACTCCTGCATCTATATGCAAATAGGCTACCGAGAAGGCAACAATATACAGTCCCAAATAAAAGCCGTTTTTTATGCTCCATTCAATTTTGGCTTTGTGCGCAGACAACAAGTAAAGAAAAAACAATACTGCCACACCGCTGGCAACCCGAATTAAACTAAAACTCATCGGGTCAATTTGATGTTCTGCCAATGCCAACCGGCAGAGCACCGAGTTCGCAGCAAAAGCCAACATAGCAATACAAATTTTAAACAGCATGGTTGAGCATCCTTTTTCAACTGCATGCATGAGATATAACCGATCTATTTGATTAATACCATAAAGTTCTACAGATTTAATCTATCAGCTATTTCTATATTCAGCACAATTAGGCTAAAAATATGCAAGTTAATTTCTGGCAAAAATTCCATATTCTGCGACCTACAAATTTGATAAATTCTTGACGTAAGATTTATTTTTTGTTTAATTAGACATCAAGTTCCAAAAAGAAACTTATAAAAGCTAGGTATAAAAAATGAATCCTAAAGAAATGACCGGACTACAACTGTTACAAGCAATGTGTGCAGGTAAAATCCCACCAGCCAGCATTAGCGAAACCATGCCAATGCGCCCTTTTGAAGTGTCTAAAGGAAAGATTAGCTTTAAAGCCAAAGCTGACGCTCGCCATCTTAATCCGTTGGGTGGCGTGCATGGCGGTTTTGCGGCAACGGTACTTGATTCAGTTACCGGCTGTGCCATCCACTCCTTGCTAGAAGCAGGTGTCGGTTATGGCACCATTGATCTGAATATAAAAATGTGTCGCCCGATTCCTAAAGATGTTGAACTTACTGCTATCGGCACGGTGATTAATCTCAGTAAGAATTTAGGCATTTCTGAGGGAAAAATTATTGATGACGAAGGCAAACTTTATGCGCACGCCACAGCGACTTGTATGATTATTCGTAGATAATTTTTTTTGCTCGTATGATGTATGCGAGCAAAAAACAGCTTTTTATTTTTGAGTTTAAATCACAGAATGTAGCGCACGGTGTAACTGAATTTCAGTTAAATCAATACGATTACTACTTTTTTGAAAACAGTAATATTTAAGCGCACCGTCCAACTCTACGCTCAGTACTTTTTGTTCAGACACAGACCAAACTTTAGACCGATTTGAACCTGAAAGTGCACTACCCGCTAACTGAAATAAAAATAAATCATTCTGACGTTGTAACGGTAGACGACGACCATCATCTTTATGTTCAAAGCGCACATGACAAGCGTCATTAATCAACCATTTTTCACTAAACCACAATTGCAATAAGTCACCCAATTGCAGATCACGAGAACCTAATGGCCAGACGTTAACATACGCACCCTCTACAGGTGTTTGATATTGGGTTTGATCAGCAATAATCGACAGGTAATTGTCTTGATAGAATTGGAAGTTTGAAAAAATTTGAGAAATGCTAAGCGTATTCATTCGCTTTCTCCTATTTAGCCATTTTAGTGCTGGCAAGTTGGGTTTAAATCCACACTGTTTAAGCTTTCGCCCAAACGCTCTGTTGTTAAATTCAGACTATCAAGTGAATCTTGATTTTGCAAGCATGCATTTAACATTTCTATAAAATCCCATCCTTTTGCACAAATAAAGAACATACACATAAAATATCGCTAAAAGATGCGAATTTCTCCTTGACCCTCCTGTAAATGTCCTTATAATCGCACACAGATTCTCCCATAGCTCAGTCGGTAGAGCGACGGACTGTTAATCCGCAGGTCCCTGGTTCGAGCCCAGGTGGGAGAGCCAAATTTAAGAAAGCCCGCAGTATTAAAGCGGGCTTTTTTACGTCTCAAAAAATTGATATTCTTTTATTACTCGCCATCATTTAGAAGTGATTCCAAGCCCATTTAGAAGCTTAAAATTTCCAAGACACACCTTCCCCATAAAAACAAATAAAGCCTGACTGACGTCAGGCTTTATTTAAACTTAGCATTTAGAAATCAATTAATCGGTTACATTGAACGCCAATGTATATTTATAACGCTTGAGCTGATCACCTTTTGCCGTAAATGGTTGCTGATAATCTATAGTTAAAAGATACTGCCCTTTGTCTTTAATCACAAAATTTAAATTGCCTTTATCATCAGATTTCAAAGTTTGATAAACACGATCCGCACGCTCAAAGCCATAGCTTTGTGCTAGCACAGACACGTCTACATCTTTCGCGCCCTGAGTAGCATCTACAATTTGTAACTGAATAGGCTGATTTACTTTAAGCGCATTCGGATGACTGATAAAACGCACATCAAAACCTTCATGCACATGCTTCACAGAAACATTGGACACAGAACGACGTGAAACAAAGGTTTCTATAATCTCCTGAGTTTCCACAGTTTTAACTTTGGTATTTTTTTTCAAATCAGATTGATAGGCCACGTTCGCTTTCAATGGCTTAGTTTCATCTCGCTTTGCATGAATGAGCGCTTTCCACTGCCCATCAACCAAAGCAAAGCGCGACACAGAACCTTGTTTTAAACCACGAATGCGATAAGTACCATCTTGCTTATTTTCCAAGCTAAAACTACTCAGCGTTTGAGTTTTGGCCCAAGCATCATCTGCAATTTCAATTTTTTCACCCGCAGGTGTGTGATAGTGGAATTTAAAATTTTTAATCGCGATTTCAGACACGAAAGGATTATCATAAAAACCAGAAACTACTGCACTATGATTATTAAACGTCTGATAATTTAAAGGGGCGATATAAGGATAGTGAGCAAAACTCGCTGTAGTGAATAAGCCCAATGACAATAGTGCCCAAGGTTTCAAAAAAACATGCATAATAATTTAAATCATCAATTAATCATGGTGCTATATTAAAAACCACTGACCTAATTGTAAATGATTATCAATTTTATTTATTGTATTGGTATAAAAAATCCCCCATTTATGGAGGATTTTTTCAAATTAAGCAACCTGAACAGGCACACCACTATGGAAACGGAATAACTCATCAGGTGAACTAATCAAATTCTTCTCTACTTCACGAATATGATCAATGCGCTCCTGAATATCCTCTTTCGGATTTTTTAGCTTAGATGTTGTTGCCACATCCATTGCAAGCGACAGATAGTCCTCATAATGGCGTGATTCAGACTTAAGTAAATAACGGTAGTAACGACCCAACTCATCATCAACACGCGGTGCAAGCGCATAGAAGCGCTCACATGAGCGTGCTTCTACAAAAGCACCAATCACCAAAATATCAATTAAAGCTTCAGGTTCATAAGTACGTACTTCTTTACGCAAACCACCCGCATAACGCCCTGCACTAATCGCCGTCCACTCTTGACCACGTTTTGCCATCAACTCAAGCACTTGTTCATAATGGAGCATTTCTTCACGCACCAATTGCGCTAGTTTAATCTGTAAATCTGAGAAAAAACTATAGCGGAACATCAAATTCATTGCAGTACTTGCCGCTTTTTTCTCACAATTTGCATGATCCTGCATCAGGATATCCAAATTATCTACCGCCATATCCAACCATGCAGTTGGCGTTTCACAGCCCAAGAAGCCAATGACTGGCTTCATGAGTTCTTCATAATTAATATTCGACATTATCTTTACTATTTAATTAACGGGCAGCTTTAATCACAGCTTTCATTTGTTGTACAGCTTGTGCCAAACCTACAAATACAGCATCTGCAATGATTGAGTGGCCAATATTTAGTTCGTGAATTTGTGGGATTTTCGCAATTGGCGTAACATTATCAAGGTTTAAACCATGTCCAGCATTTACAATTAAACCCTGAGATGCTGCATATTCAGCACCCTTCACAATACGCTCTAATTCATGTTGCTGTGCTTCTGCAGTTTGCGCATCAGCATAAGCACCCGTGTGCAATTCAATGGTAGGCGCGCCACATGCAACAGCTGCATCAATTTGTGCAAAATCAGCATCAATAAATAATGACACTTCACAGCCGATTGCAGCTAATTCTTGAGTTGCTTTTTTCACATCTTCGAAATGCCCAACTACATCTAAACCGCCTTCAGTGGTTACTTCTTGGCGTTTTTCAGGCACAAAACAAACATGATGAGGCTTGATTTCCTTCGCAAAGGCAACCATTTCATCGGTTACTGCCATTTCCAAATTCATGTGTGTTTTTAATACAGGACGCATACGCCGAACATCATCATCTTGAATATGACGACGGTCTTCACGCAAATGCAAGGTAATACCTTCTGCACCTGCTTGCTCGCAAATCAGCGCCGCATTTACAGGATCTGGGTAAGTGGTGCCACGTGCTTGTCTTAAAGTCGCGACATGGTCAATATTTACACCAAGTAATGCAGCCATAATATTTTCCTAAATTACGCTTTCGTTTGAGAATTCTGTATCCAAAGCTGACGACTTTTTAAAGGTCGATCGCCCAACAAAGAGCTAATCATTTGTCGGTAAAGCTTAGAGAGTAATTGTAACTGTTCTGGATTAAAATCCATACCCTTTTCATAATCACACATAGACAGGATCTGCTGTCCACTCAATGTGGCACGACTAGCCTGCACAACAGGCATAAAGCCCGCATTTAGCTGAAATTGATAATGTTGTAGTAGCTGAATATCGGCCTGCGATGCATCAACAGAAAAGTCTAAGGGATAGCCTAATTCTTCAATCAGTTCATGTTCGAACTTTCTTAAAATTTGTCTTAAAAACTCATGTGGAGTTGCATGCTGAGCCATCTTTTGCAGATGTCCAAGCGTTTCAGCATATTGCAAAAATGTTTGAGGCATTTCTACTTCTAATGGGCAAAGCCGTAGCAAAATTTCATTGAGATAGAAACCCGCAAAAAATGCATCACCAAAAAAGAAAATCGGCTGATTTATAATTTCTAATTTTGTAAAATTTTTTAGATCAGATTTACCAGAAGCTTGTAGTGCTATTGGTTGATATTGAGGTGGTGGCGTTTGCCTAAGAATACCATCGACACGACCGTGCTCTTGTGTAAATAAATGCACAATATGACTACGTTCACGGTATTTTCTATGATGGATGAGATAACCATGCAAAATTTCATTACGCATGATTCAGGCAATTAATCCTTAGTCTTTTTGTCTTGTTCTTCGTTGCTGTCTTCTTCGCCATCTGGAATGATCGCCCCAACCACAGCAGCAGTACCTTTCACCACGCCTTTGGTTGTTTTGTATGCCACTTTAACAGGAACAGTCACAATTTTAGTAATACATCCTTGTAGTAAAAAAACACTTGCTACAATTAATACAACTTTTACCATGACCATTCCTTTTAAAGTTTAAACTTTAGATATCGCTATATCCCAAGCTTTTTAATGCGCGTTCATCATCAGACCAACCGCCTTTCACTTTAACCCAAAGTGTAAGCATGATCTTTTGCTCGAACATTTTTTCCATGTCCACACGTGCATCCATACCAATTTTTTTCAATTTCGCGCCTTTTTCACCAATTACAATGGCTTTTTGACCAGCACGATCAACAAAAATGGTCGCATCAATATAAGTACATGCCGCTTTTGGACGACCTGTCTTAGGATTAATCGTTGCTTCTTCAGTTTTAAATGATTCAATTTGAACTGTTAAATCATAAGGAAGCTCTTCACCCAATTGACGCATGATCTTTTCACGGATCACTTCAGATGCAAGGAAGCGTTCTGAACGATCTGTAATTTGATCCATTGAATACAATGGTGGTTGGAATGGCAAATACTTTTCAATCGTGTCACGAAGATGATCTAAATTTGCACCACGTAATGCAGATACAGGAACGATTTCTGCAAAATTCATGAGTTTTGCACGTTCTTGAATCAATGGTAACGCGTGGTTCTTATTTTCCAATGTATCAATTTTATTGATCACTAAAAGCACAGGCATATCTGCATTTTTAAGCTTTTCCAAAACTAAGTCATCGTTTTGAGTCCACTTATCTGCATCAATAACAAATAAAACCAAATTAACGTCACGAAGTGCAGAATGTGCTGCACGGTTCATCATTTTATTGATGGCGCGAACTTCTTTTTTATGCATCCCTGGTGTATCAACAAATACAGCCTGAGATTTTTCACGCGTATCAATACCAACGATCTTATGACGTGTAGTTTGTGGCTTGCGTGAAGTAATAGACAATTTTTGACCCAAAATATGGTTCATTAATGTCGATTTACCTACGTTTGGACGACCAACAATCGCCACAAAACCACTTTTGAAGTCTGATGGAATTTCAGTACCTTGAGCACTGAAAAACTGGCTAATTAAATCGTTACTGTCGCTTTGCGACTCGTGATCAGCATCAACGTGATCGGAATGAGTAGTCATTAAGACTTTTGCTCCAAAATTTTTAAAATATCAGCCGCCACTGCTTGTTCAGCGAAACGGCGACTTGATCCTTCACCATATTGCACAGCAATACCTTCAACAATACATTCCACTTTGAAATGCTGATTTGGGGCATCACCTTGAATATCAATGACATCGTAAACCGGGAGAGGCTTTTTACGTGCTTGTAAATATTCTTGCAATCGCGATTTAGGGTCCTTCAATTGATCTGTCGGTTCAATGTGGTCTAAATAAGGTACATACCATTTCAGCACAATTGGCTCTAAAACCTTCAGGTCTTGGCAATCTACATAGATTGCACCAATAATCGCTTCTACTGTATCTGCCAGTATAGACTCACGATGATGACCGCCAGATTTCAACTCACCCGTACTTAAAATTAAGTTTTGGCTGAGTTTTAAATCATTAGCAATTTTACCGAGTGCTTCCTGACGTACAAGCGTTGCACGCATACGCGTTAAACGGCCTTCATTTTCATCAGGATAAGCATGGTATAGATAATTGGCAATTATCATACCCAACAATGAATCGCCTAGATATTCTAAGCGCTCATAGTTGTATTTGTGGCTCACCGATCGGTGGGTCAACGCCAGTTTCAGCAACTCAGGCTGTTTAAACTGATAACCGATTCGACTCGCTAAACGGGCCTCATTTAGCTTGGACTGAGCTTTGATCAAAACGTTTCTCGAACTTTAACACAATATCTATATTCAATAAGAATGGCTTTCTTATCTCATAATCTTTATTTACTTGAATACCACTTACATTTGTGACTTGAGCAATATCTGCAAACTTAACATCACTGACATTGTTCATTGATAATCGACGATCCATCTCTTGAACAAATTTTGCGGGTGTCATATTTTTTTGCCCATTCAACAACTGCTCTTCGATTTGATTATTAATCAATCGATCATCTAAATATGGTCCCCAAACAGCAACTGCAATCTTGATGATAAATGCAATACCTATGACTGCAAATAGAATTGCAATATATGACGCCCCTTTTTGATGTCGCATTTTTATTTTCCTAATGACATATTAATCGATCACACCATTTCGACCAAATGATGGGATTTTAAAGCCAGGCTCTTTATGCATCCATTTATAGAACGCACGGCCCGTTAAGTTTTCTTCAGGTACAAAGCCCCAAAAACGACTGTCAGCACTTTGATCGCGATTATCCCCCATCGCAAAGTAATGACCTTCTGGCACTTTCACTTCCCAATATAAACCATTTTCATTGGCATACTTACCATTTTCAACATAGTTGATAAACGGCGCTTGACGTGCAACATTTACACCTTCAAGCTCACGCATGGTAAACGTATGTTTACCCAAAGTTTCTTTATGATAAATCGCTGTTGGCGTATCTAAACTATCTTTTTCACGGCTAAATTCAGTCGGAACTTTTGCAACTTTTTGGCCATTAATAATGAGCTGACCATGATCATATACAATATGATCGCCTGGTAAGCCTACAACACGCTTAATATAGCTGATCGTAGGTTGTGGTGGATAACGGAATACCACCACATCGCCACGCTCTGGCTCACCCACGTTAATAATTTTCTTATTCACGATCGGCAAACGTACGCCATACTCAAACTTGTTTACCAAAATAAAATCACCCGTTTCTAAGGTCGGTACCATAGAATCCGATGGGATATTAAACGGCTCATACAAAAATGAACGCAAGATGAGTACAACGGCTAATACAGGCCAAAAATCATAAGCCCATGTAATGATGACATTTTCATTACCCTTGCCCTTGGTTTGTCTTTGCTTCCAAACCAGTTTATCTAGTAGCCACACCAAGAAGAAAATGAGTGTAACTGGTACAAGGATTAAATTAAAATCAAAATCCATGAGCTAAATGACCTCTGTCTTTATTATCTTTCTACTTTCAATACTGCAAGGAACGCTTCTTGTGGGATTTCAACGCTACCCACTTGTTTCATACGTTTCTTACCTTCTTTCTGCTTCGATAAAAGCTTTTTCTTACGTGATACGTCGCCGCCATAACATTTCGCCAATACGTTTTTACGCATTGCTTTCACTGTCGAGCGGGCAATGATTTGAGCACCAATGGCAGCTTGGATTGCCACATCAAACATTTGACGTGGAATCAAGTCTTTCATTTTCTCGACCAATGCAATACCACGATGACGTGCATCTTGACGATGGCAAATCATTGCTAAAGCATCTACCTTGTCACCATTAATTAACACATCAACCTTAACCAAAGATGAAGACTCGAAACGAACAAAGTTATAATCGAGTGATGCAAAACCACGTGAGCATGACTTCAACTTATCAAAGAAGTCCATGACCACTTCAGCCATCGGAATTTCAAAGGTAATGGACACTTGGTTAGCCATAAACTTCATATCTTTTTGCACACCACGGCGCTCTACACATAGTGTCATCACATTCCCCAAGTACTCTTGTGGAACTAAAATATGACATTCTGCAATTGGTTCACGTAGGTCTTCTACAGTTGAGCCATCTGGCATTTTAGATGGGCTATCAATGTAAATAGTTTGACCATTTTTCATTACCGCTTCATAAATTACCGTTGGCGCTGAAGAAATCAGATCCAAATCGTACTCACGCTCTAAACGCTCTTGTACGATTTCCATGTGCAACATACCTAAGAAGCCACAACGGAAACCAAAACCTAAAGCATCTGAGCTTTCTGGTTCAAAAAACAACGCAGAGTCGTTAATTTGTAGCTTATGCAAAGCTTCACGGAACGGTTCAAATTCGCTTGCATCAATTGGGAATAATCCTGCATAAACCTGCGGTTTAACCTTTTTGAAACCTGGCAAAATTTCAACATCTGGTGTGCTTGCTAAAGTGATCGTATCACCTACTGGTGCACCAAAAATGTCTTTAATACCTGCAATGACGAAACCAACTTCACCCGCTTCTAGAATGTCAGTTTCTGTATGCTTCGGATTAAATACACCTACAGACGTAATAATGTGCGTTTGGCCTGTTGATTTCATCAACATTTTGTCGCCTTTACGCACACGACCTTCTTTAATTCGTACCAGCGATACCACACCTAAGTAGTTATCAAACCAAGAGTCAATGATCAATGCTTGTAATGGTGCATTGCGATTACCCTGAGGCGCAGGAATGACATCAACCAGTCGTTCAAGAACGCCTTCAATACCTAAACCAGTTTTCGCTGAACATGTAGGTGCATCTGTTGCTTCTACACCAATAATATCTTCAATTTCTTGAATTACGCGCTCAGGCTCTGCCTGTGGTAAATCAATTTTATTTAATACTGGAAGAACTTCCAACCCTTGCTCAATTGCGGTATAGCAGTTTGCTACTGACTGTGCTTCTACGCCTTGTGCTGCATCTACAACCAACAATGCACCTTCACACGCCGCAAGAGAACGTGAAACTTCATACGAGAAATCCACGTGCCCCGGTGTGTCAATAAAGTTCAGCTGGTATTCTTCGCCATTTGGGTGCGTGTAGTACAAGGTAACTGAGGCTGCTTTAATGGTAATACCACGCTCACGCTCAAGCTCCATAGAATCGAGCACTTGCGCTTGCATTTCTCGATCTTGTAAACCGCCACAAGTTTGAATAAACCGATCGGCAAGTGTCGACTTACCATGGTCGATATGCGCAATAATCGAGAAGTTACGAATGTTTTTAATATCAACAGATTTTTTAGCTTGCGCCATGGGCTACCTTGAACAAAATAAAACGCTATGCATTAAATCTCATGCATAACAAAAGCCGAATAGAAATTGCCGTGGATTATAGCAGATGGTTTTTTTAAAGTATCGAAAATAATGAACTCGTTTGCGTGCATTCATCATGACGCTAAAGTCTAAACCTAGCTTGTCACTTGCTCTGCTATATCATCTGCATGGTATTGCTGAAAATCCATTGGATTTTGGCTGGCATCTACAGGTTGATAGGCTTGAGTAAATGTCGGCGATAATCGTTTTGGACGACCTGTAGCAATTTCAATACACGCCCACTGTGTATTGCCCATAAATAAAATTGCACGATCTTTCGGTCGATAGAATGCATACTGACGATATGAATACAACGCATTAATATCGCTGAGCCAAGTTCTTAAAATAATTTCATCACCTAACATCGCAGCTTTACGATATTGCACATGATGCTCTACTGCCACCATGGCATGTTTTAGAGCCAAATACTCATTTAAGCCCAGACCCAATGCTTCAATATGCGCAGTTGCCACATCTTGCATCCAACTGACATACACCACATTGTTGACGTGACCCAATACATCGATGTGTTCTGGCTGTACCGTAAGTTTCAAATCAAATGGGGTGCTCATGCTGGCCTACATTTTTCACTTTTAAGAGATCTACAGTCTACGGTAAAACGTCATGAGGTAAATGACCAAATGTTAAAAAAAACCGCTTCTCTCGAAACGGTTTTTTCATGCACATCAATTCATAGCGAGCTAGTTATTGAATACGCATACCTACAATTGCACGCTGTCCTTCACGAATAATCGCAACTCGAGCAATCGTGCCCTTCTTCAACTCCGAAACAGCCGATACAAACTCATTGGCATTATTAATAGTTTTATTGTTCAGTTGTGTCACCACATCACCTGGCAAAATTTTCGCTTGTGCTGCAACCCCATCACGTAAAACATCTTGTATTAAAACACCGCCTTTAATCTGTAAACGATTTAGTTCGGCTTCAGTTAAGTTGCGAATACTCACACCCAACACAGGGCCTTTGCTCGCAGTCACCTTATTTTGCGCTTGTGCAGGTGTATCATCTGGTGCAACTACCAAAGTTGCACTGATATTACGGCGCGCATCATCGCGTAAGATTTCCAACTTAATGGTTTGGTTTGGCACTGAACGGTTCAAATGATTTAATAATTCAGAGGTTCTTGAAATTGGTGCACCATCTAATTTCAATATCACATCACCTGCTTTTAAGCCTGCTTTTGCAGCTGGCGAATTAGGTGTAACTTGAGTAATTAAAGAACCTTCTGGCTTAGACAAGTTATAAGACTCTGCCAAATTACGGTCGATGTCTTGCAAACTCACCCCTAAATAAGTTCGCGTAACCTTACCATTCTTTTTCAATTGATCTGCCACATCCATAGCAACATCAATTGGGATAGAGAATGACAAGCCCATATAACCGCCTGTACCACTAAAAATACGCGAGTTAACGCCAACCACTTCACCACGCTGATTAAACAATGGTCCACCCGAATTACCAGGATTTAGTGCGACATCGGTTTGAATAAACGGTACTGAGGTTTCACCCATCATATTGCGCATTTTGGCACTGACAATACCTGCCGATGCTGAGTAGTCAAAACCAAATGGTGAACCAATTGCTAAAACAGGCTCACCCACTCTTAACTGGTCAACATTTCCTGTACGGAGTTCAGGAAAGTTTGTGCCTGTAACTTTTAACAATGCAACGTCTGTACGCTCATCACTACCAACTACTTTGGCATCAATTTCACGGCGGTCATTCAACACAATTGTCACTTTAGATGCATCTTCCACCACATGGTGGTTCGTCAGTAAATAACCATCTTTACTAATAAAAAACGCACTACCATAAGCGGTTTTTTCTTGTGGCATACGTTGCTGAGGAATAATGACTTGATTACCAAAAAAACGTTTCAAAATTTCTGGGACTTGCTGTTGTAGTAGTTCTTCTTGACTCAGCTTTTTAACTACGTTAACACTGACCACCGCAGGACTGACCTGCTCTACCAAATTGGAAAAATCGACAGGTGCGGCCGCCTCAACTTGTGTCGCAGCTACAGTGAATACTGCAGCATATAATCCTTTTTGTAGGTATTGGTTTTTCATAACAAGTAATCACCCATTTTTGTTGAAGTTTTGAAATACAATAGTTTTTATCACAAAGCAAACACTTCATTCGTAACAATATGTTTAGATATACATCTAATAAATAACTGCTTAATTATTCCTTAAAAATGCACGGGGTATGAATAATATTCATCATTTTTCAACCAACAAAGGCTTGCCTTTTGTTAAAAAAAGCGCTGTTATTACCAAACTTTTTTCAAATTAGCTTAATGCACATGCCTAATTTAGAAACAACTCATCATTTCGACGTGATTATTGTGGGTAGCGGTGGTGCTGGCCTGAGTTTAGCTCTGTCATTACCCACACACTTCAACATTGCAGTTTTAGCGAAGTCTAGCCTGACCGATGCCAGTACTTATTACGCACAAGGTGGTGTTGCTGCAGTACTCGATAAAACCGATTCAATAGAACAACATATTGATGACACCATGATTGCTGGTGCGTACTTATGTGAACGGGATGCTGTCAAACAGACGGTTGAAGGCGGTAAACCCTCTGTCGATTTTCTACTCGATCACGGTGTGCAATTTACTCTAGATCAGGATGAACAATTACATTTAACCCGTGAAGGTGGGCACTCACAGCGTCGAATTATTCACGCTGCAGATGCAACGGGCCGCGCAATCTCGACTACGCTGGTACAACGTGCACAAGAAAAACAAAATATTCAAATTTTTGAAAACTATATCGCTATTGATTTAATCACCTCACAAAAACTTGGTCTTGAAGGTAAGCATCGCGCTTTAGGCTTATATGCTTTAGATGAAAACAACAATCAAGTTCATACTTTCCTTGCACCATTTACCGCACTGGCATGTGGTGGTGCCATGAAAGCTTATTTGTATACATCAAATCCCGATATTGCGACTGGCGATGGTATTGCAATGGCATATCGCGCGGGTTGTCGCGTGGCAAATATGGAATTTAACCAATTCCATCCGACTTGCTTATACCACCCTCAAGCGCGTTCTTTTTTAATTACAGAAGCGATGCGTGGTGAAGGTGCATATTTACGTCTTCCAGATGGCGAACGCTTTATGCTCCGTTTTGATGAACGTGCTGAGCTTGCCCCACGTGATATTGTTGCACGTGCAATCGATTATGAAATTAAGCGCTTAGGCATACGTCATGTATGGCTCGACATTAGCCATAAGCCTGCTTCTTTTGTAAAAGAACACTTCCCGACACTCTATGAGCGTTTATTGGAATTAGGCATCGACATTACGACAGATATGATTCCAGTAGTGCCTGCCGCACACTATACCTGTGGCGGTGTGGTGGTCGATGAAAACAGTGAAACCGATATTGTAGGCTTATATGCCATTGGTGAGACCTCATATACAGGCTTACACGGTGCTAACCGTATGGCGAGTAACTCACTTTTAGAATGTTTTGTCTATGGTATGGCCGCAGCTAAGCATATTGAAACCCACCTACAAGCAGATTATGTATCTCCTGTTGTTCCTGCTTGGGATGATTCACAAGTGACCAATCCAGATGAAGATGTCGTGATCTTGCAAAACTGGGACGAACTACGTCAAACCATGTGGAATTATGTGGGTATTGTACGTACCACCAAGCGATTACAACGTGCTTTGCACCGTATAGAAATGCTTAACCGTGAAATCACTGAGTACTATCAAGATTATCAAGTCAGTAAAAATTTAATTGAATTGCGTAATTTGGTTTTAGTTTCAGAAATGATTGTACGTTGTGCAATGGAACGTAAAGAATCTCGTGGTTTACACTTTACACTCGACTATCCAGAACTTGCGCCTGAATTACGCAAAACCGTATTAGCCCCACCTAATTTTCAAGTGGATTGTCCACTGGTGAATGAAGGCTAACTAACACCCTTTATACAACAACAATGCATCAGGCTGTAGCTCAATACAGCCTGATGTACATATAGGCTCAGCTATTTATCCTTCACCCATTCCATAGGCTTGTTGAGCCGCCTTAAACGTCAATAAGTGCAATTCGACTAAATCTTCTAATTTTTGATAGCCTCCTGCCAGCACAAACATCGTGGCAATTTGGCTACGCTTTGCCAGTTTAAATACCATCTCTTCACGCTTTTGAAGCAGTTCTCTACTTAACCATGAAGAACCAAATGGATCTGCTTGATGGCAATCCATTCCTGCCTGATACACAATTAAATCTGCCCCCCAATCTTTTGCCATTTGAAAAGCTTCATGAACTGCGATGGTATATTGTGCAAAATTACCCTTATCTTTATGTACATGGCGTGTGACTGAACGTGGGTAGGTTGGGCAACCAAAAATTAAGCCATAAATACTAAAATTAAATAGATTGCTGAAACGTCGCGTAAATTCGGCGGTACCATCCCCTCCGTGCTGATCACAATCTAAAACAAATATTTTTTTATTGGGGAACTGCTGTGCAATAAGTGCCAGACCATTGAAAGTACAAAATGACCCACCAAATTCAGGCATTGCATGATGAAAACCTTGTGCAATATTGGCTGCAATGCCATTTTTCCATGCCAGTTCTGCAGCTAAAATCTGTCCTGCATTAATGCTGAGCACCGCATCGCGCAACTGTATATTCCAAGGTTTAAAGCCAGACATTGTGGCTAATTTTTCTGGTGTACCTGTATTAAATGCATCTACATAACTGGGCTCATGTATCTGTTTTAAAATTTCGATATCCAACACTTCTGGTTTGTGGAAACGAATACTGCCCCATGTACTTAAGGCATCTGCAACCGCTTTAAGCTTTTCCATACTATTGGTATGTGTACGTGCCACATATTGAGATGAATAGCAGACATCTAACATTAAAATTATTCCAATTGTGCTAAAGCAACATCCATTAATTGTTGTAATTCAGTGGTGCCTGGGCTAAACAGTCCATTGGCCACTTGCTGTTCAAAGTGCGTACTAAATGCTCGTTTTCGATGTGCTGGCGAGACCGCTAAGGTTGTTAATCTTAAAAACCAAAAACCATCTACGGCATTATGTGGAATGACGTAACCGCTATATTGTTGGTTGGGAATTTTTTGTGCAACCTGTTCAATATCATAATCTACAGAAAATAAAGACCCTGCAGGTAGACGAACACCATTCATAATCACAGGACGCAGACTAATACACGAGTGATTATCTCCCATATTCATCTTTTCCATTAATAAGGGTTCCCCCAGTTCATCAATAAAAATATTAATTTCGCCCTGCCTTAATACTCTACGATGTGCAATTTTAAGAAAGAAATTCTCTGCCATCGGGCAAGAACCTACTTTAGGTTTTTCAATTCGATTTTTTAATTCAACCACGCCTGTTTCATCTCGGGTTTTGGGCAAAATGACGTCTTCAATTAAGTCACAAATAAGCTTACTTTCTTCTAGTTGTGCGTGATTACTCAGTCCACGTAATGCATATTGCCGTTGGTATTCTGCTTGTAATTGTTGTTTATAATCTGAGTCTGGCGCATTTGCTAAGAACTCTTGCACTTGTACATTTTGATCAAGATTATGCCAATCCGGTACGTCTAGCTGATAAGAACTACTTTGATCTTTTAACTGGCGAAAGTTTTTAGCTTCCCAAGCTTCAAATAACTTTAAATCCTGATAGTCCGTGGCATCTCGGATGGTATTTACATATTCTGCCAACACACGTGTAGCCTGAGTGTAGCCACAACCACGACGTTCACTCTGATGTAAGTAATGCTCATTGAGCATTTCACTGAGTTTTACAGACAAAGGATGTACCCGAGAAGTAAATATTTGGAGGACTTCATGATCTTTATCTGTCATTTTATGATTCCTGTCTAGCTGTTTTAATTATATTTTTTTAAGCCTTAAGCAATATAAGTATTTTGTATATAAGTATTTTTTCCCGCACATCAACAAACATAAAAATTAAAAAATGCCATGAAGTTGGCATTTATATTCGACAGATGGTAGCACTTATCCTTCGTTTGAAATATCAATTTACTCAGGCAAGCGTTGTGGCGGAATTGAATAGGTACCTGTGACGTGTGCCACAGGGTCTTCTGAATTTACAGAATAAATCCAAACTTCCCCTACGACCAACACTTTACCTACTTTAATTAAACGGCATTCAGCCCGTAAATTTAAACCACCTGAAGGTTTACGTAAAAAATTGATATTCATATTGGTGGTCACAGCCATGCCCACTAAACCAATTTCACCCAAAATTGCCACATACATGGCAAGATCTGCCAAGGCCATCATGGTAGGGCCAGAAATCGTTCCACCTGGACGAATATCAATACTGCTGACTTTCCAGAGCACAGTTGATGTACGATCATCTACAGCCAATATCTCACAATTTTCCAAACTTGGCGGATACACCGATGCTAAAAATTGAACGACATCTTGTAATTTGTCAGACATAAAAAATCATCCATTATTTTGTAATGGATGATTTTTAAAGTAATTTGATAATGAAAACTATGACCATTTGGACAAGCGTAATAAATTTATTTATCCACTCACGCCTGTATTGTTCATACGCCGTCACATATCTCAGACAAACTTATAAATAGTTCATTGCCTGTGTAAAAACCTGCTCAGGGCTTTGTGTTGCATCTAAACGCTTCACACGCGTTGGTTCACGTGACTCTAAGCTTGCATAACCTGATCTTACTTTCTCAAAGAAAGTAACTTTCTCTTGCTCAAAGCGATCAAGTGCCCCACGTGCTCTTGCACGATCCATACCCAATTCAATAGGCGCATCTAACCAAAATGTCACATCAGGCATACGACTAACAAAATGTTCATTTAACATGTTTAATTTTCTTTCGCTCAAACCACGGCCAGCACATTGATAGGCAAAACTGGCATCGGTAAAACGGTCACAAAGTACAATTTTCCCTGCATCTAATGCAGGTACAATCACCTCTGCAAGATGCTGTGCGCGTGCCGCATAAATGAGTAACAGCTCAGTATCATTACACATCTGCTCTTCATGATTAACAGCCAATAATAAACCACGAATCTGTTCGGCCATAGGTGTACCCCCTGGCTCACGGGTAAGTACAACATCTTGAGCTTTGCTTTGAAAATGCTCATAAATTTTACGGATGAGCGTGGTTTTACCAACCCCTTCAGTACCTTCAAAACTGATAAACATGCTCACTCCTTATTTCTTTGAACGTATTACAGCAAGATATTCTTGCACTGCACGATTATGATCTTGCAGATTTGCAGTAAATTTATGCCCGCCATTTCCTGTTGCAACAAAGTAAATATTGTCAGCAGCATCCGGGTGCATGGCAGCCTCTATTGCTTTTTTACTTGGCAAAGCAATAGGTGTTGGCGGTAAACCACTCATGGTATAGGTATTATACGGCGTTGGGGTACGCAAATCCTGACGGGTAATATTTCCTGTATATTTATCGCCCATACCATAAATAACAGTTGGGTCAGTTTGTAAGCGCATACCTAATTTCAAACGGCGCACAAATACGCCTGAAACTTGTTCTAATTCACTGTCGAGGCTGGTTTCTTTTTCAATAATTGATGCCATTACCAACGCTTCATATTTATCTTTATATGGCAAATCCGTCGCGCGGTTTGCCCAAGCCTGATCCAAAGCTTTCATTTGGCGTGTATATAAGTCTTTTAAAATCTTTTTATCCGACTCACCTTTTGCAAAGAAATAAGTATCTGGTGCAAATAATCCTTCAGGATGCTCAAAAGGGATATCTAAAGCTTTTAAAAGTTCAGATTGAGATAAATGCGAAACATCGTGTTGCACCAAAGGGTCTTTTTTCAGTGCTTCAATCAATTGTTTAAATGTCGTGCCTTCAATCACTAAAATACGATTCATTTGGGCATTATCAACATTCGAAATCATTTGCATCACTTCACGAATACTCATGCCTTCACGCACTTCGTATACACCCGCTTTTAAGCTGTCGTGAATCATCAATTTTTGATACAGCTTGAGCACAACAGGAAAACTGGCTTTATCTTCCTTCACCAATCGGTCAATAAAACCTGAGTAAGTATCGCCCTGGCCAATGGCCAGCATCTGCTTTTTACCCTCAATCGGATAAGACTTAAACAAACTCGACCACAGAACAACACAGAGCATCACAACCACGAGCAAAAGCACAAATAAGATAGCTTTTGGCTTTTTAGAAACAGGTTGCGACTTTTTGTTTTTAGATTTTGGCTTAGCGGAGGACATATTAATGAATCTGATTTAATTGAAGACTATGAAACAATTCAGTACAGGCCTGAACATCTAAAGGTTTCTCATTTAAGTGTGAAACAATTTTCATCGGGTGCAAAGCATTGCAAAAAAATAGGCTCTGAATGTTAGGGATATCATCCATGTCTATAGCGCCTTGTGCACATGTAATTCCCGACTGTTGCATGCGTGTTAATATTGTCGCCCGCATGACACCATGTACACCATTATAACGAAGTTCTGGCGTAATCCATGAATCGTTTATGCGAATAAAACAATTACTGCTTACGCCTTCAACAATTTTACCTTGAATGTCTAAAACGAGTGCTTCACTCCACGTTTTTTGATCAGCTTCTTGTTTGAGCATGACTTGCTCTAAGCGGTTTAAAGTTTTAAGACCTACTAAATTCGGCATACTCAGACCAATGGCCTGCTCCAGCACACCACTTTGAATTACATCATACTTAAAATCGACGTGTGCCTGAGGATAGTAAAATACCCATACATCTGCACCATGTTGTGGCCAGCTATAACCGCGCTGACCTTCTCCACGGCTCAATACAATTTTGACCGTGCCTGTTGCTTGTTCATCTGCCTGAGCAATCAACTGCAAGGTTTTTAAAATATGTGATAAATCTGCATGTAGGCCTAATCGTTCATTGGCATGCTGCAAACGTGCCCAATGTAAGTCGTGCAGTTCAAGTCGACCATCGCGTAAGCGTGCGGTACTAAAGCAACCATCGCCATAATGAAAAGCACGATCTGACAAAGCAATCGTTGCCTGTTCTGCCCCATTTTTAAAACACAGCATGCAGTATTCCCCTGCTTCATCCAGCTAATGTGTGAATAGTTTAAAAATAGTCGGGCATAATTCCTAGCATTTATTGGTATTGCATTTATTGGTATTGCATTTTTACAGATATCAAATGCATTTCTTATTATTTTTTATAAAAACAATGTGCAGATATTCTGCACCCAAGCTATCTGATAAATCAAAATCCAAAGGATAAATAATCATGCGTACACTTAAAATTGGGGTATTAGCTGCACTCATCTCAGCAACATCTTTTAGCGCTTTAGCAAAAGACTTTCTCAACGTTTCGTATGACCCGACACGTGAACTCTACGACAACTTTAACAAAGACTTTGGCGAATATTGGAAAAAGAAAACAGGCCAAGATATTAACTATAAGCAATCACATGGTGGTTCTGGTAAACAAGCTCGTTCTGTCATTGACGGTTTGGGTGCTGACGTGGTGACTTTGGCACTGGCTGCCGATATTGATGCCATTGCTGAAAACTCAAATTTACTGCCTAAAGATTGGCAAAAGAAATTCCCAAATAACTCAACGCCATATACATCAACAATTGTATTTTTAGTACGCAAAGGTAATCCTAAAGGCATTAAAGACTGGGGTGATTTGGTTAAAAATGACGTCGCGATTATTACCCCTAACCCAAAAACTTCGGGTGGCGCACGCTGGAACTACTTAGCCGCTTGGGCATGGGCGAAACATCAAGCGGGTGGTAATGACGCAAAAGCACAAGAGTTTGTTCGTCAAATTTATAAAAACACCAAAGTACTCGACTCAGGTGCACGTGGTGCAACCACAACTTTTGCTGAACGTGGCATTGGTGATGTGCTACTGGCTTGGGAAAATGAAGCTTTCCTAGCAATACGTGAACAACCAGGCAAGTTTGAAATCATAACGCCGTCATTGTCTATTTTGGCTGAGCCACCAGTGGCCATTGTAGAGAAAAATGCAGAAAAAGATGGCAATCTGAATCTAGCTAAAGCTTATTTGAACTATTTATATTCTCCAGCAGGTCAAACCATTGCGGCCAATAATTATTATCGCCCACGTAATAGTGCGGTTGCAGCCAAATACACCTCTGTATTTAAACCTTTAAAACTGGTGACCATTGATAAAGAATTTGGTGGCTGGTCTAAAGTACAGAAAAAGCACTTTGATAATGGCGGTATATTTGACCAAATTGTAAAAGCCAACAGTGCAAAATAAGCCTGATTCTATATTCACAAGCTTATTTTAAGAGCAAACATCAGCAATCTTCGGATTGCTGTTTTTGTTTATGATCGTGTCAATCTACTTATCTCATAATTTCATATTAAATTCATTTTTTATTATTTTTTATGCATAAAGATTAGCGCTATTCTTCCAAGCATTGATAAACATTCAAAAATTTGAGGTCTGTATGCGCTTTTCAGCACAATTGAAACTTGGGGTAATCGCCCTCGCAGTATCAACATTTTCTTTAGGTGCTGTTGCCAAAGACTTTTTAAATGTTTCTTATGATCCTACACGTGAATTATATGAAGCAGTAAACAAAGACTTTGGTAAATATTGGGAAAGCCGTACAGGACAAAAAATTAACTTTAAACAATCACACGGTGGCTCAGGTAAACAAGCACGTGCTGTCATTGATGGTCTCGATGCTGATGTCGTCACCTTAGCTTTAGCTGCCGACATTGACGTGATTGCAGAAAAAACCAAGATTTTACCAAAAGACTGGCAAAAAAAATTACCGAATAATGCGACCCCTTATACCTCAACAATTGTGTTTTTGGTCCGTAAAGGCAACCCAAAACATATTAAAGATTGGGGCGATCTTGTTAAACCTAATGTAGGGATCATTACCCCTAACCCGAAAACTTCGGGTGGCGCACGCTGGAACTACTTAGCCGCTTGGGCATGGGCAAAACATCAAGCGGGTGGTAATGACGCAAAAGCACAAGAATTTGTGCGTCAAATTTATAAAAACACCAAAGTACTCGACTCAGGTGCACGTGGTGCAACCACAACTTTTGCTGAACGTGGCATTGGTGATGTGTTACTGGCTTGGGAAAACGAAGCACACTTAGCTATCCGTGAACAGCCTGGCAAGTTTGAAATCGTAACGCCGTCTTTGTCTATTTTGGCTGAACCACCTGTTGCAATTGCTGAAAAAAATGCTGAGAAAAAAGGCAACACATATTTAGCACAAGGTTATTTAAATTTCTTGTACTCACCACGTGGACAACAACTGGCAGCAGAAAATTTCTACCGCCCACGTAATGAAAAAACTTTAGCGCAATACCGTCATGTATTTAAACCACTCAAATTGGTCACGATTGATCAAGAATTTGGGGGCTGGGACAAAGTACAAAAAGCCCACTTTGATAATGGCGGTATCTTTGACCAAATCGTAAAAGCGAATAACGGAAAATAATTCCATTACCGTAAAAGGAGTATAGACATGACGCATACTGTAATTGTTCCTGGTGTAGGCGGTAGTGAATACAATCACTGGCAGTCTTGGCTTGAACGCCAGCTCATGTCATGCTCACGTGTACAACAACAGGATTGGAATCAGCCTGTATTAAAACAGTGGATTGCGCAATTTGTGCAAACTATTGCCCCAATACAAGACCAGATTCAAATTGTTGCACACAGCTTTGGATGCTTAACCACAGTGGCGGCGCTTGCACAACACCCAGAACTCAATCAAAAAATTAAAAAATTGATTTTGGTTGCGCCAGCAAACCCTGCTCGCTTTGGTGATGCTGGTTTTGCACGTGATAGTCAAAATGATTATGAAGCTTATTTTCATCAATTAAGCATTCATGTCCCTACGACTTTAATCATTAGTGAAAATGATCCGTGGTTAGCTTTTGATGATGCGCAACGCCTTGCAAAATCTTGGCAGTTAACACCAGTGAATGCAGGACTTGCAGGACATATTAATGTTGCATCTGGTTTTGGGCCATTTCCTGAAATATTTAATTACCTCGTTTCAGAAAAAACCATGCCTTATATAAGTAAAGTTGATGAAAGCAAGTACTTTTTTAAATTTGCAATTTAGTCATCCCCACTTATGCTTGAGCCAATTTTTCATATTTTGTTGACTGACTTCAGTCAACGTTCTCTCTTTGAGGAGTAATCATGTCGCAGCGATCCCGAGTGCTGCCAGGATTTGGTCTGTCCCTAGGCTTTACCCTAGCGTATTTGTCTTTAATTGTGCTCATTCCTTTATCTGCGGTATTTATCAAATCGTTAGGTATTGGTTGGGACGGTCTTTGGGAAATTTTAAGTTCTGAGCGAATTTTAAAATCTTTACAATTAAGTTTTAGTGCTGCCATTATTGCAGCCTTAATCAATGTCGTATTTGGCTTATTGCTGGCTTGGTGTTTAGTGCGCTATACCTTCCCAGGTAAACGCATTGTTGATGCCTTAGTTGATCTACCGTTTGCATTACCTACCGCAGTTGCAGGTATTGCCCTCACATCACTTTATGCTCCAACAGGCTGGATTGGTCAGTATCTTGAACCAATTGGTATTAAAGTTGCCTATACCCCTATTGGTATTACATTGGCATTAATTTTTATTGGTATTCCTTTTGTTGTTCGTACCGTACAACCTGTACTCAGTGACTTGGAAACCGAGTTAGAAGAAGCCGCTTCTGCATTGGGTGCAAACCGTCTGCAAATTGTGACTAAAGTCATTCTGCCAATCCTATTCCCTGCGCTTATTACAGGCTTTGCACTCGCATTTGCACGTGGTGTAGGTGAATATGGTTCAGTGATTTTCATTGCTGGCAACCAGCCCTTCAAAACGGAAATTGCACCGCTGATGATCATTTCACGCTTAGAAGAATATGACTATGCAGGTGCAACTACAATTGCTGTGGTAATGCTGGTCATTTCCTTTGCCATTTTGTTCCTCATTAACTTGGTACAAGCGTGGGCGAGCCGCCGTACAGGGAGAACAGCACGATGAACGTAAACAGCAATGCTTTAGCTGAAAAATTGCAATCACGTGATGCAACACGTGAGCCGACTTGGATTCGTCGCCTGCTCATTACCATTGCTATGATTTTCTTTGTCAGCTGCTTAATGTTGCCACTGATTTTGGTCTTCGTTGAGGCCTTTAAGCAAGGGGTCGGCGTTTATTTCCAAGCCTTGGTTCATCCAGATACATTATCGGCAGTGAAATTGACTTTGCTCACCGCAGTTATTGCTGTACCGCTGAACGTGGTATTTGGTGTAGCCGCAGCTTGGTGTGTTGCGAAATTCCATTTCCGTGGCAAATCTATTTTAACCACCATTATTGATATGCCTTTTTCGGTTTCTCCTGTGATTGCAGGTTTAATGTTGGTACTCATGTTTGGTACACAAGGCTGGTTTGGTGGCTGGTTGATGGACAACGACATTAAGATTTTATATGCCGTTCCTGCGATTGTATTAGCCACAGTGTTTATTACCGTACCCTTTGTTGCCCGCGAGCTCATTCCTTTGATGGAAGCACAAGGCACCGAAGAAGAAGAAGCAGCAATTGTACTGGGTGCTTCTGGCTGGCAAACCTTTTGGAAAGTTACACTTCCAAATATCAAATGGGGCTTAATTTACGGCGTGATTCTGTGTAATGCACGCGCAATGGGTGAGTTTGGTGCGGTTTCTGTAGTCTCTGGTCATATCCGTGGCGAAACCAATACCCTGCCACTGCACGTCGAAATCCTTTATAACGAATATACCTTTAGTGCAGCCTTTGCGGTTTCTTCTCTCTTGGCATTATTGGCGATTGTGACCCTGATTTTAAAATCATGGGTTGAAATCCGCCAAGAGAAACAAGACAAACGCAATGATGATTCAACAGCTTCTTAAGGAATGACCTCATGAGTATTCAAGTAAAAAATATTGAAAAACACTTTGGTGCATTCCATGCGCTGAAAAATATTTCCCTAGATTTTCCAGATGGCCAATTGGTTGCGCTACTTGGTCCATCGGGTTGTGGTAAAACGACCCTGCTCCGTATTATTGCGGGTTTAGAATCTGCGGATGGCGGTAAAGTTATTTTAGAAGGTGAAGATGCGACCAATGTGCACGTACGTGAACGTGAAGTTGGTTTTGTATTCCAGCACTATGCGCTGTTTCGCCACATGACTGTATTTGACAATATTGCCTTTGGCTTACGTGTACGCCCACGTGCTACACGTCCTTCTGAAGCTGAAATCAAAAAACGTGTAACGCGCTTACTTGATTTGGTTCAACTTGGATTCTTGGCAGATCGTTATCCAGCACAGTTGTCTGGTGGTCAGCGTCAGCGTATCGCTTTGGCGCGCGCTTTAGCTGTCGAGCCTCGTGTATTGTTGTTAGATGAGCCTTTTGGCGCCTTAGATGCCAAGGTGCGTAAAGAACTCCGTCGTTGGTTACGTACCTTGCATGATGAATTGCATATTACCTCTATTTTCGTTACGCATGATCAGGAAGAAGCACTAGAAGTTGCTGACCAAATTATTGTAATGAATAAAGGGAACGTTGAGCAGATTGGTTCGCCACGTGAAGTTTATGAAAAACCTGCAACTCCGTTTGTGTTTGACTTTTTAGGTCAAGCCAATCGTTTTGAAGGTCAAAACAGTAACGGCATCATTCAAATTGGCGAAGACCGCATTCAATTGCCACAAGCTCAAAATGCACCACAAGGCCCAGTCATTGCCTTTGCCCGTCCAGATGAACTGCGCATTCATGCACAGCCTCAAGACAATGCTATTCAAGCAACCTTCCTACGTGAAGTTTGGATTGCTGGCAAAGTACTTGCCGAACTACAAGACCGCCAAGGTAATTTAATTGAAATTACCCTAACACAAGATGATGCCAAATTGCACCAATTCCGTCCAAATCAAACGGTTTGGTTAAGTGCAACAGCATTGCATTTATTTGAAAATCAAGTCGCATAAGACTTAAAGATGGGGCCAGGAAAGCCCCATCACTTTTGAGGTAGTCAGAATTATGAATTTCCAACAACTTAGAATTATTCGTGAAACCGTTCGACAAAGCTTTAACCTAACCGAAGCTTCGGCTGCGCTTTACACTTCACAATCTGGCGTAAGTAAACATATTAAAGATTTAGAAGATGAATTAGGCGTACAGCTTTTTATTCGTAAAGGTAAACGTCTTTTAGGCTTAACTGAGCCTGGCCAAGCTTTACTTGGCATTGTGGAACGCATGCTGGTAGATGCCGACAATATTAAACGCCTTGCCGATGACTTCAACAAAGTAGACGAAGGTACATTAACCATTGCAACCACACATACACAAGCGCGTTATGTGTTACCGCCCATTGTGAATCAATTTAAAAAAGAATTTCCAAAAGTACATTTGATTTTACAACAAGCCAGCCCAGTCGAAATTACAGAAATGCTGTTACAGGGCGAAGCAGATATTGGTATTGCGACTGAATCTCTGACTACTGAAAATAATTTAGCAAGTGTGCCTTACTATAACTGGCAGCACAGTATTATTACGCCACAAAATCACCCATTGGCCAGTCAAGACAATATTCAGATTGAAGATCTTGCCCAATATCCAATTATTACCTATCACGGTGGCTTTACAGGCCGTTCTAAAATCGACCAAGCCTTTGAAGATGCTGGACTAGATGTCGATATCGTGATGTCTGCACTCGATGCCGATGTAATTAAAACTTATGTCGAGCTCAATATGGGCGTTGGTATTGTCAACAATGTCGCTTATGACAATGAACGTGACTATCGCCTCAAGCAAATTGAAACGGATATTTTTGGTATAAACACAACATGGCTTGCAGTGCGTAAAGGTCACTTACTACGTGGCTATGGCTATGAATTTATTTCACTTTGCTCACCCGATGCAGATATTAAAGCGCTGAAACGAGTCGCTTACCCAGAAGATTAAACATCCATAACAGTACAAAAGAGGCTTCGGCCTCTTTTTTATCTTAAAAAGATTTTTTCTGCTTTTTTTACTTTACACTATGGATAAAAATCACCCAAATTTAGGCCAGTTTATGAAACCCGTATCTCTGCTTGCGCTACTTCCCTTATGTATCGCATACCATGTGCAAGCAGCAGCCCTCGAACGGTCTGGCCAAAGTACCTTGGCATTTCTCGAACCCAACAATTATACGGAATTTAACATTGGGGTGATTACAGGTAACCTGAGCGGTGAAAATTCAAATAAACAAGAATTGTCTCAGGCTTTAAATGTAACTGACTTTTCAACGGGCAACTTACTTGAGGATTTTCACTTTATACAAAGTGCAATTAAATTACAGCTCAATCCACAGATATCCGTAGGATTGTTATTTGATCAACCCTTTGGCATTAAGCTCGATTATGATTATTCACCAGAATCTATTTTGGGAAATGAACAGCTCGAAGCCATTAATATTCATCTTAAATCACAAAATATTACAGGTCTGATCGGTTACCAACCTACTCCGCGCTGGAATATTTATGGCGGACTGGCCTATCAAACCTTTAGTGGTGATCTTTATTTATTTGGTCAAAGCTTCTATTTTTTTAATGGCTACAATATCTCACTCAAAAATGATCCAGCTTTAGGATGGCTTGGTGGCGTTAGTTATCAGATTCCTGAAATTGCTTTAAAAGCAAACCTTACCTATCGCTCTAAAATTAAACATAATAATCAAAGTATTGAATACACACCAAATGACGGTATTGTTAATAGCCGTACTGAAATTATCACACCTCAATCTGTGAATTTTGACTTTATGAGCGGTGTCTCTGCGCATAATCTGGTTTATGGGTCTTTAAGATGGGTGAATTGGTCCAGTTTTAAAATGAAGCCAAATGGTTTCAATCAGATCATTCAAAATACCATTAATGATTTTAAGGCATTACCATCTACACCAGAAATTTCCAACTTTATTCAATCACTATCTAATTTTAATTTAATTGATTACCAATCAGACCAATGGTCAGCCAAAATTGGCGTCGCACACCAAGTCAATGATCGTACCTTCGCCAGCCTAGAAGCACTCTGGGACAGTGGCAGTGATAATCCTGCATCAACAATTAACCCAGCAAATGGCTACAATGGTTTAGGTACTGGACTACGCTATCAATTTACACCCAAAAGTTTTATTGCTGGTGGCGTGTATTATTTAAAATTTAAACCCTCTCAAGAAAACAAAAATAGTATTTCTGTGAGTTCTATTTCAACACTGGATGATCGAACTGCGTGGGCTTATGGTTTAAAAATAGGTCACTACTTTTAAGTTTTAAATGAACCTAATAAAAAAAACAGGCCGTAGCCTGTTTTTTTGTGAATCAGTAAAGTCTTTAGATCTTACCAGTGGAAGCTTACGCCCACTTTACCCACTGGAAGCCATTCGTATTTGTCATCATTAGCAATTTTGTTTGCTTCTGCTGCCAATTCATCATCTAAATTAGCACCAAGATTCGATGTTGCTGAACCAGAAATACGTTGCAAATTCACAGATGGGTTACCAGTGTAATAAGCACCGACTTCGCCAAATACACCCCAGTTTTTATTGATTTTTGGTGCCCAGCCAAGACCTAAATACGGTGCAAACTGGTTATCGTAATCAAGCTTACCTTTGATATTCACGCCGTCAGCAGTTGCTTGGAAGTCTGTATTATTTACACTAAAGTTACGACCGCCATCAACACGACGCTCTAAACCGTAATCATTGTCAATATAACCAACACCCGCCGCTACGTATAAACCTTGAGCCCAACGGTTTGAACTTGCACCCCAAGGACGGATTTCAGCATTTAAATAAGCAAGGCTGTTATCCATATCCATGTCATAGGTAGAGCCATTCACTTTAACATCATCAGACCATGAAATATCGCCACCGTTATAACCCAAAGCTAAACCTACATAAGGATTGGCTGTCCAAAGCAAAGCACCACCATAACCTGTAGTACCAACTTCAAGTCGTGCGCCTGTAGGAATGAGTTTATTTTGATCAAATGCATAGCCATCATGTACAACTGAAGAGTCAGCCATTGCTGTACCAGCGGTAGCTAACATCGCCACTGCTAGAATTGTTGTATGTAGAGCTTTCATTTTGTTTCTCCTCTCAAATAACAACAGTAAAATAAATTGTTTTACAACGTGATTTTTTCATTCTGTGATGCAATATAAATTAGATACAGATCACGTTTTATTCAAATTTTGCTGAGTTTTTGTTATTTTTTGATACAAGTTAGGCCTGAGTATTGATTTTTAATCCATTTTGGTCGTTTTTTAAACACACGGAAGCCCTGTTTGTAATTTCTACTCGTTTTAATTATTAATTCCGATCTATTGGTTATTTTCCATCTATTTTTAGCCCAATTTAGTGTAAAATCGATGAAAATTTTTTTCTGGATGGAAGATCATGTCTCAGCTTTCAACAATCATTGAACAAGCGTTTGACAACCGTGCCAATTTTACTGCAGCAGATTGTCCTGCTGAAGTACGTACAGCAGTTGAGGAAGTAATTGCTGGCCTAGACAACGGCTCTTTACGTGTAGCCGAAAAAATCAATGGTGAGTGGGTTGTACACCAATGGGTTAAGAAAGCGGTATTGTTATCATTCAAATTAAATGACAACAAACCAATCGAGTCATGTGACCTTCAATTCTACGACAAAGTAGATACTAAATTTACAGGTTGGACTGAAGAACAATTTAAAGCTGCTGGTGTACGTGTAGTACCGCCTGCTGTAGCACGTAAAGGTTCTTTCCAAGCGAAAAACGTTGTATTAATGCCTTCTTATGTAAACATTGGTGCTTACGTTGACGAAGGTACAATGGTAGATACATGGGCAACTGTTGGTTCATGTGCGCAAATTGGTAAAAACGTTCACCTTTCAGGTGGTGTAGGCATTGGTGGTGTACTTGAGCCACTTCAAGCAAACCCAACAATCATTGAAGATAACTGCTTCATCGGCGCACGTTCTGAAATCGTTGAAGGCGTAATCGTAGAAGAAGGTTCTGTGATTTCTATGGGCGTGTTCATTGGTCAATCAACGAAGATTTTTGACCGTGCAACTGGCGAAATTCACTACGGTCGCGTTCCAGCGGGCTCTGTGGTTGTTGCAGGTAGCCTTCCTTCTAAATGCGGTACTTACAGCCTATATGCTGCAATTATCGTGAAGAAAGTTGATGCGAAAACCCGCGCAAAAACAAGCTTAAACGATCTTCTACGCGACGAATAATTTTTTATTCATCTCTTTTGTGTCTCTACGATCAGTCATGATCGTAGAGATTTTTGTTTTCTACACTATGGTTAAATTTTGCTATGAGTACGCTTCGTTCTTCCGCCATTCCTGTTTCTGATCCTTCTGCGGGTTTACGTATTACGGAGATCTTTTATTCATTGCAAGGCGAAGCCAATGCAGCAGGCTTGCCAACTGTATTTATCCGTCTTACAGGTTGCCCTTTGCGTTGCACCTATTGCGATACCACATATTCGTTTGAAGGTGGTCAGCGCCAATCATTAGAAGAAATTATTCAAACCACACTCGATTTTAAAACCCCGTACATTTGCGTTACGGGTGGTGAGCCTTTGGCTCAACCCAATGCCCTCCCACTAATGACTCAACTTGCAGATTTAGGTTGCCAAGTGTCATTAGAAACCAGTGGTGCTTTGGATGTTTCCAAAGTAGATCCTCGTGTATCTAAAGTTTTAGATTTAAAAACACCAACTTCCGGCGAATCTGCACGGAATTTGCTTAGTAACCTCGATTATTTAACTGAGCATGATCAAATTAAATTTGTCATTTGTAACCGTGAAGATTATGAATGGTCAAAGCAACAAGTTGAACAGTTTCAATTGCATCAAAAAGTCAGCACCGTTTGGTTCTCTCCTGCTTTTGCTGTAGAAAAAGGTGCTGTACGCCTACCTCAACTTGCACGTGATCTTGCGCAGTGGATTTTAGATGACCATCTCCCTGTCCGCTTCCAACTCCAGTTGCATAAACTTCTTTGGAATGACGAAACTGGTCGTTAAGTGTATTAAAGAATGATTGGAGATTTGAACATGCGTCCTCGCGCGATTGTCTTATTATCTGGTGGATTAGACTCTACTACTTGCTTAGCATGGGCACAGTCAAACTATGAATGTATTGCGCTCAGCTTTATGTACGGTCAACGCTCAACGACTGAATTAGTCGCAGCACAACAACTGACCAAACAAGCAGGTGTTGAACACCGTGTGATTAATATTGACTTGGGTAATTTAGGTGGATCTGCACTTACGGATCACACTATTGAAGTGCCAGATCATGAGCAAGAAGGTATTCCTGTTACTTATGTACCAGCACGTAACACGATTTTCTTATCGTATGCGCTGGCCGCAGCAGAGGTTTTTGGTGCTGAAGCGATTGTGATTGGTATCAATGCAGTTGATTATTCGGGTTATCCAGACTGCCGTCCTGAATTTATTGAAGCATTTGCCAACATGGCACGCTTAGCAACAAAAGTAGGCGTTGAAGGAAAACCTCTTAAATTTGAAACACCTCTGTTACATTTATCCAAAGCAAATATCATTCGCTTAGGGCTAGAACATGGCGTAGACTATAGCCAAACGGTGTCTTGCTATCAAGCAGATGACCAAGGACGTGCTTGTGGCAAATGCGACAGTTGCCGTCTGCGTAAGCAAGGCTTTGCAGATGCAGGAATTGCTGACCCAACACGTTATATACCGGTATAACAAGGTAGAGTTTATGAATATGCTAAAATCAAACATTATGCTTTCTATTGCAGTATCTGCAACGGCACTTTTTGCTTCTGTTGCTCATGCTGACAATGACAAATTACAGCAAGCTTATAAAAGCACTAACGTTAAATCTGCGTTAATTAATGTTTGTAAAGAAGAAACAGGCAAAGGTAAAAAGCTATCTGCTGCTGAAGTCAGCAAATACTGTACTTGTGCTGTTGAAGCAGATGGTCGTTTGACGAATGCACAAAAATGGGACATCCAAAGTGCAATTAACCAAAAGAAAAGCCCTGCATCTTTAGCTTTTGTTCAAAAACAAAATAAAGATTTACAAGCATGTTTCGGCCCTCAGTTAACAGGTAAATTAAAAACTTTAACTGAAGAAGCAATGAAATCTGCTCAAGCATCTAAATAAGTTTATTGATGTGCCAAAAAGCCTGCAATTTGCAGGCTTTTTTATATTTTGGCATCGTGATTTACTGCATATTCAAGCACTCACTATAACTCTTCTTACAATCTACTGTATGATAGATTGATGATCCTTACTCTATATTGAACAGCATACTTCTTGAAGGAACAGCACATGTCTGATTTGACCCTACCTCAACACGCCTTTCCTGCGACAACAGGCGAAGTAAATTTAGCTGAATTGCCAACAGAATGGCTAATTGTCTATTTTTACCCAAAAGACTCAACACCTGGCTGTACCACTCAAGCAGTGAGCTTTTCATGCTTAAAAGATCAATTTGATGCGCTCAATACCACAGTTATTGGTATTTCACGTGATTCAGTCAAAGCACATCAAAACTTCACTGAAAAGCAAAATCTCACTATTAATTTAATCAGTGATAAAGAAGAAGTTCTTTGTCAGCACTTTGATGTGATTAAAGAAAAAAATATGTATGGCAAAAAGGTGATGGGCATTGAGCGCTCTACCTTTATTTTCCATAAAGGTAAATTGGTAAAAGAATACCGCAAAGTGAAAGCCGCTGGGCATACAGAAGCCGTTTTAGAAGACCTAAAAGCGCTTCAATCTGCATAAGCACATGTGCTACGCGTGACAAAACCACACGCACTTTTTAAGCAAAGCCCCTGACTAAGCCTATTTTAGAATAGGCTTTTTTATCGCTAAAATACCAAAGACCAAGCGATGCTCCACATCACCAGTGCAATTAGACCATCTAAAATTTGCCATGCTTTAGGGTTTTTAAAAACGGGCGTTAACATACGCGCACCATAGCCTAATGCAAAGAAAAACAGCCATGATGCTGTAATTGCACCTGTTGCAAAATAAGCCACATGCTCAAATTGTGCCGAAATGGAGCCCAATAAAATTACCGTATCTAAATACACATGCGGATTTAACCATGTCAGGCTTAAGCTAATGAATATCAACTGTTTTAAGCCTTGCACACCTGCACTATTTAAAGCAATTGCAGACTGGCCACGAAGTGCTTGCTTGGCATGCATATAACCGTACCAAACCAAAAATAATGCACCACCCCATTTTGCCAATTGCACAATTTCTGGATAATGATGAAGTACTGTAGCAAAGCCAATAACACCCAAAACAATCAAAATAGAATCGGACATGGCGCAGCTCAAGCAAATCCAAAATACATGCTCTTGCCTTAAACCTTGTTTTAATACAAACGCATTTTGCGCACCAATCGCTACAATTAAACTTAGGCCAACCAAAAGACCTTGTATATAGGTATGCCACATAAGTATCAAAACATGAAAAAGATGGGGCTTATTATCAATAGTTTTGTTTAAACTTGAGTATTATTAAGAAAATATAAGCTTAACTAAGTTATTTTAAGTCGAAGACCAATATGCTTAACCACAAACAATGTGATGCTTTTTTAGCAGTTATTGAAACAGGAAGTTTTGATGCTGCAGCTTTACGGCTATCAATCACCGCATCTGCGGTCACACTACGTGTGCAATCACTAGAAAAAAGTTTAGGGCATATCTTGATTGTACGTGAGCGACCTTGTTACACCACCGATGCGGGAAGTCGTTTATTAAACTACTTGCAACATAGCCGATTACGTGAACAGGATTTTTTACAACATTTAAGTGGCCAATCTGAAGATTTTTATACGATCAATATTGCTACGAATGCCGACTCTCTTGCCACTTGGCTACTGCCTACCATCCAACCATGCTTAATACAACATAAAATCATGGCGCATTTTCAAGTGGATGATCAAACTCAGACCCATCTTCTAATGCAAACAGGTTTAGTGAATGCGTGCATCTCGGCCGAACCGCGTGCCATGATGGGATGTAGTGCTGAGCCTTTAGGTCACATGAACTATCGCTTAGTGGCAAGTGCTGAATTTATTGATACATGGTTTGCTCAAGGCTTAACACGTGGCGCCCTGAGTAATGCCCCTGCGATTCTTTATAACCCTAAAGACCAGCTCCATAGCAATCTGATGTTAAAGCAGTTTGGGTTAACACCTGCATGCTATCCACATCACTTTATACCGTCATCTTCTGCATTTGCTGAAGCGATTTTTAATGGATTGGGATTTGGCTTAGTACCAGACTATCAAATTGGGACGCGTTTAAAGACAGGGCAATTAGTTGATCTAAGTCCAGAGTTTAAGGTTGAAGTGGCCTTATATTGGCATCATTGGAAGCAACAAGCCCTACCGCTCGATCAGCTCACACAACATCTGATACAACAGGCCTCTAAAAATATGAACAGTGTTGCTAAAGCGTTAACACATCAATAATCATCACCTAAGTACGGTATGCAAATTATTTTGCTTGTAAGTGTCCTTTCAATCGAATATTGACTTTTTCACCTACGCCACCATAGGCTTTTTTCATACCAAAATCACTGCGGTTAATTGAGCCTACCGCATTTACATCTAATAATTTTGGATTGGTTGCATTGGGCTTAAGTAAGGCCATAAATACTGTGGGCTTGGTAATACCTCTTAAGGTGATACTGCCATAGACGTTATAATAATCTGCATCAATAGGCACAAACTCAGTGCTTTTAAAGCTCATAGTTTTATATTGTGTAGCATCAAAAAACTGTTCGCTTAAAATCATTTGCCGTAATACAGGTGGATTAAATTGTAGACTATTAGATGACAATGTCACTGTGACTGATGCATTTTTAGGCTGATTGATATCAAAATATAAACGTGCCTGAGCTTGATCTGAAACGCCTTGTACCACTGTCAACCCTACAGTTTTAATATCAAAGCTCACCAAACTATCTTTAGTTAAGCCCCAAATTTGTGCATGCGCAGTCGAATAAAGCAAGGCAGTCATTCCGACACTTGCTCCAACATGCATGACGCCCCTCAGCCACATTCACAACACTCCACGCTACCTAAAACATAGCATTTTATTTTATCTGCATATTTGCTGTACTGCATGCCTTGCTTTAAGCATAGGCATATAAAATACAAGCTTTAGGATAAATTGCTTTTGTCGTGATTTTTGAAGTGTTTTTGTAACTGCTTATAGGTATCCGTAAACTGAAATTGCTTTAAAAATGCAATCGTTCCTGCTGGAAAGGCTGTCTCATCAATCTCACCACGGTAATACGCTTCACGGATTGGTGTTGCAGACATCGCCCCTTTTAGGCTTTCTAGCTCGACCAGTGGCCATTCAGGGAAGAATTTTAAATAATAAGAAGAATCATCTTTAAAATGACCAATTAGACCAATACGGTCTGCTGATTGAGTGACTTCAGCAATCAAGGATTTAACCAAGGCCTGCCATTTTTCATCATTGTATACATCAATCACATGCACAAACTTAATTCTGTGCTGATCTGCCTGTGAAAAATTCGACAAAATCATCTGCTCACGCTCAGTGGCTAAAAATGGATTTTTGATATTGCGTTCGTTTTGGGCAGACCCTAGCGCCAAAATAACATATTGGCTTTGTTCTAAGGCGATTTTTATGGTTTGTAAATGTGCCAAATGAAAGGGCTGAAAACGGCCAATGAAAACCAAATAATCGAATGTATATTTCATATCAAATCAAACTTTTTATGAACTGAGCAGTTGTGCCAGTGGCTGAAATATGCGACATAATGTCTGGCATAAAATCAAAACGAACTTTAACGCAAGGATAGTACGATGACACTGAGCTGTATTCAACAACCTCATGAACATTTGAATGCGAATTTGGACAATGGCGTACTGACCTTAGCCATAAACCGTCCTCAGGCGAAAAATGCGCTATATAGTGAACTTTACCTTTGGATCGCAAAAGCGTTAGACGAAGCAGACCAAGATAGTTCTGTGCGCACAGTTATCTTACGTGGTGCGGATGCAGACTTTAGTGCAGGCAATGACATGCAAGATTTTATGAAATCTGCCGCGATGAAGGATCAAATCCGTGCTGAGGATGGCCCTCCATTTGTATTGTTAAAATCTGCTGCTAAGTTTTCTAAACCATTGATTGCTGCAGTACGCGGTGTTGCCATTGGCATTGGTGTAACCATTCTTTTACATTGTGATTTGGTCTATGCGGATAATACAGCACTATTCCAAATTCCATTTGTAAGCCTTGGCCTTTCACCAGAAGGTGCATCGAGTAAATTACTTGCACGCCAAGCGGGTCATGTAAAAGCCGCTGAATTACTACTCACAGCAGATCGCTTTAATAGTGAAAAAGCACTTGCAACCAATCTTATCAATAGCATTGAAGAAGATGTATATGCAACTGCACAGAAAAAAGCTACACAGCTTGCTGCTCTTCCACTTGCATCATTGGTTCAATCTAAAGCACTTATGAAGCATGATGTTGACGAAATTGTGTCATGGATTGACCATGAAGCTGTCATCTTTATGAGTCGTGTTGGCTCACCTGAAATGATGGAAGCCGTTGCTGCCTTTATGCAAAAACGCAAACCTGACTTCTCTCAGTTTAATTAATTATTGAACTGCAATCTCTTTTACAAAAACCATCCAAAATTTTGGGTGGTTTTTTATTTATATCCCCCATCTTAATTGCAAAATAATCACGGTAGATTTCCTATGTCTGAATCACAACATAAGCAAAAAGAACGTTACTTCGAGCCTGCACCAGAAGGTATTGATGTTGATAATTTTAAGAAAGTTGTGCAAAGCCGTCGCTCGGTACGTAAATTTACAGACAAAGCCATTCCAAGCGACATTTTAGATGATTGCTTAGACTTAGCCTTGCTAGCGCCTAATTCTTCAAATTTACAACCGTGGACTTTTTATGTGGTGCAAAATCCAACCAAGAAAAAGCAATTGGTCAAAGCCTGTTTAGGGCAACTTGCTGCAAAAACTGCTACGGAACTTATTGTCTGTGTGGCGCGTACTGACCGTGTGGATGAAATGGCAAAACGTAATATTTCTGAGTTTCCATTCCCAGAAGCACCTACTGCTGTGCAGAAATATTACAAGTTCATTCCGTATAACTACAAAACAGGTTATTTAAACGCTCTAGGTAACTTTAAGAAAGTTGCTTTCAAAGTTGCACGTACATTAGATAAGCAACTACCTGTCACCGCATTTAATGAAGCTGATGCTAAACTTTGGGCAAGTAAAACCACGGCTTTAGCTTGTGAAAACTTGGTATTAGCTTTACGTGCATACGGTTTTGACAGCTGTATGATGGAAGGTTTTGATGAGCCATTGGTGAAGAAGATTTTGGGTCTGAACCATCAGCAATATCCTGTAATGGTGATTGGTGCGGGTGAACGAGCGGTCGATGGCGTGTTCTTTCCGCAGTATCGTTTTGATCGAGAGTTATTTATTCAAAAGGTTTGATGACCACATCATTTACCCATCAACAGCATTTGATACACGTTGGGCGACAAGGATGTCGCCCCGTTAGACTGTGGGACAAGATGTCCCATCAGTCTAACAAAGGGCTTTTGTTACTTTTCGGCCGTGAAAAGTAAAAATCATCTACGCGTTAATAAGTGAATATAACCACCAAATATAGCGATAGTGACATGCGGTATTAAAACTGAATATCCACTATTTGAATAAACTCAAAAGCAGGCTCTTCATAAGGATGATTGGCTTTTAATGCCCTTGCGACAGCACTTGCTTGATCTTCTGGCACAATAGTTTCTACTCGCCATTCTGGAATCTGTTCCAAGCTATCCAACTCGCCAATAAATGGATTTGCGCCTTTAACGGGTTTAAACTGCCCTGTGCCGAGTACTTGCCAAGCGCAGTGCTCATAGTTACCAATGCCACCCGCGCCAGCTTCAAAAATGGCAAGTTTGGTAGATTCAAGATGTGATTCGGGAACGTAATAGATAAGTTTGAGCATATCAATTTGATGTATATTCGAGGAAGACTTAATTAATCATATTAATCAACTACAACTATGTCCAATAAAGATCAGTTTAATGAAATAGCATTAACTACTACCGAAAACTTAGCAAAAGAATTTCTATTGGGTACTGCTACCTCATTTTTAGATGAATTAGCTAAAGCTATCCCATTTGCATCTTCTGCTTTAGCACTATCTACAGCTTATTCCAATTTCAAAACAGCGCAAGAAAAGCGCCAACTCTTAGCTTTTATTCAAGAAATTGAAATCAATAAACCAGATTTTATCAATAAATTCTTTAAAGATAAAAACAACACTGAACTCGGTTTGGAAATTCTAGGCATCCTTGATCAAACTTATTTAGAAAAACAGGCAAGAATGATAGGCCGTGTTACCATCTTGTTAAAAAATTTAGTTATCTCAAAGCAAGAGTTTGATAAATATACATATATTATTACTAAACTAAATAATCATTTGATCACAATAATTAAAGAATTACACCAAGCATCAAAAGATGCTACGCACTCTACGTTTCATTTTCCAAGTCCAAATATGGACTTAATAAGTTTTGAATTTTTAGTAGAAGTTGAAAACAATCGTAAATTTACTACTCAATCTAATTATCAAAGGACGGAATTTTTCTATTATTTTTACGAAAACATTTTCAAAGACTAAATCCAATCACATGACTAGCGATATGGATGTCGCCTGTCAGACTGTAGGGCAAGGATGCCCTATCAGTCCAACAAAGCATTTTTGTTACTTTTGATGCTTCAAAAGTAAGGCTAAAGTAAACATTAGCTCAGTTCACTAAATCACATTTGTAATGCATAACCTAAAACTAAAAACACTAACTGTAAAAACACAACTGCACCAAAAAGCTTCCAGCCCTTTTTACGTAGTGCAGACTTATCCACTGCCGAATAATCTACTATTTTAATCATGTTATCACCTCATCATGAGTGTTGATACTGAACTCGTTTAGTTATCCATCTTTCTTTTATCTTGCATAGTTATTGTGCATAAATTACACACTAGCATGTTTCCACAAATATAAAAGCAAAATCTAAACCAAGTTCAGCGGGAGAAATAAAAATTTAAAAACCAACAAAAAACCACCCGCAGGTGGTTCAAAAATCGAAAGCGATTATATGTGTAAAAACAAGTATTCACAATAATTAATATATCTTTTGGTAAATTTTTACTATAAAAAAAAGCCACCCGAAGGCGGCTATTTTCTATGATTCATCTATTAAAGATTAACCAATAAATTTACGTGCATTACGGAACATACGTAACCAAGCACCATCTTGATCCCAATCTTCAGGTTTCCAAGAATGTTGAATCGCACGGAAATTACGTTCAGGGTGTGGCATCATAATTGTTGCACGACCATCTTTTGACGTCACACCAGAAATCGCTTCTGGTGAACCGTTCGGGTTCAATGGATAGTGCTGTGTTGGGTTGCCTTGGCTATCTACATAACGCAAGATCACTTGATCACCTGCATTCAATGCAGCAATGTTCTCTGCACTAGCAACCACACGGCCTTCACCATGCGCAACTGCGATTGGAAGAATCGAACCTTCCATACCTTCAAGCAATACAGAATTTGATTTTTCTACACGTACGTTTACAGCACGCGCTTCAAACATTTCAGATGTATTGCGGTGGAAACGAGGCCAAGCTTCTGCACCTGGAATAAGTGGAGCAAGCTGAGATAACATTTGACAGCCGTTACAAATACCTAAAGAGAAAGTTTCGTCACGATTGAAGAATTTCTCAAATTGATCGCGTAGTTTAGGGTTAAACAACACTGATTTAGCCCAACCACCGCCTGCGCCTAATACGTCACCGTAAGAGAAACCACCACATGCCACTAAGCCTTCGAAGTCATCTAAACTAATACGGCCAGCAAGCAAGTCGCTCATGTGTACGTCAACTGTATTGAAGCCCACTTTATCAAATGCTGCAGCCATTTCCACATGACCGTTTACGCCTTGTTCACGTAAAATCACCATGTTTGGACGGCGTTCTGCAATGTACGGCGCTTCAATTGGCTCATTCAAATCAAATGTTGGTCTTGCAATTAAACCAGCATGAGATTTGTCAGCAATTAACGCATATTCTTGATCCGCAGTTTCTACGTTGTCACGCAAACGCTGGATTTGATGTGACACTTCAGTCCATGCTTGTTGTAAGTCTGCACGGTCTAAGCTCAAACCATTAACCGTTAACGTATCTGTATCGTTTACAGTACCGACAACGCTAATTGCATCTTTTAATGTAGATGTTGCAACTTCGGCTTCAAGCGTTACCCAATCCGCTTTCGAAATTTGTAATACTGCACCAATTTCTTCTGCAAATAATGATTCAACTGATTGGTCTTCTAGCGCCACACCTAAGCGTGAAGCAAACATCATTTCCGCAACAGTTGCTACTAAACCGCCATCACCAATGTCATGATAGGCTTTGATTAAGCCACGGTTGTTCCAATCTTGAACCAATGCAAAGAATGCTTTGAAGTCATCGAAGCTATCTACATCAGGAGTCACAGAACCGATTGCTTTATACACCTGAGCAAGGATCGAACCGCCAAGACGGAATTGACCTTTAGACAAATCGATACGTACAAGTACAGACTCAAGGTTTTTCAATTCAGGTGTCAATGTTTTACGAACATCAGTTACTGGTGCAAATGCTGTAATCACACCTGACATTGGAGAAGTTACAGATTTATCTTCGCCTTCGTCATTCCAAGTGGTGCGCATAGACAATGAGTCTTTACCAACAGGAATTGCGATACCTAAAGCAGGACACATTTCCATGCCGATGGCTTTTACGCCTTCGAATAATGCTTGGTCTTCACCTTTTTGACCTGCAGCCGCCATCCAGTTTGCAGACAATTTAATGTCACTGATTTGGTCGATTTTTGCAGACATGATGTTTGAAATCGATTCAGCAACCGATAAACGTGCAGAAGCAGCAGGATTTAACAATGCAACTGGTGGACGTTCGCCCATTGCCATTGCTTCACCTGTATAACCTACAAGGCTAGTCGTTGTTACCGCAGCATCTGCTACAGGCACTTGCCAAGGGCCAACAAACTGATCACGCGCAACCATACCTGTAATCGAACGGTCACCAATGGTGATGAGGAATGATTTAGAGGCAACTGTTGGATTTTTAAGAACGCGGTAAATTGCATCTTTCAGATCAGTTACTTTTGCAGCAGTGAAGTCATCACCTTTACGTTCAATCGTTTCGTATGAACGGCTCATGCGTGGTGTACCACCAAGCATCACTTGCATTGGCATATCCACAGCTTTGTTTTCAAACAATGGATCTTCAACAGTTAAGTGACGTGCTTCAGTCGCTTCACCCAACACCGCAAACGGACAACGTTCACGTGCACAAAGTGATTCAAATAATTCTAATGAACTTGGGCGAATAGCCAATACATAACGTTCTTGTGCTTCGTTCGACCAAATCTCCATTGGAGACATGCCTTTTTCAAGCGAAGGAATTTTACGTAGATCAAGTACAGCACCTAACTCGTGATCGTTCACAAGTTCAGGCATAGCATTTGAAATACCGCCCGCACCTACGTCATGTACAGACACGATTGGGTTGTGGTCTTCCATACGCCAGCAAGCATCAATCACTTCTTGGCAACGACGTTCCATTTCTGGGTTTTCACGTTGTACAGAAGCGAAATCTAGATTTTCACCCAATTTACCACTGTCTACAGAAGATGCAGCTCCACCACCTAAACCGATGAGCATTGCAGGGCCACCAAGAACGATCAATAAATCGCCCGGTTGAATTGCATCTTTTTCGACATGGTCAGGACGAATGTTGCCGTAACCGCCTGCAATCATAATGGGCTTATGGAAGCCTTTTACATCGCCATTTACGTTTTGTTCAAATGTACGGAAGTAACCATTTAACGCAGGACGGCCAAATTCGTTGTTAAATGCAGCACCCCCCAATGGGCCTTCAATCATAATTTGAAGTGGCGATGCCATACGAGATGGTTTGCCGTAGTTTTCTTCCCAAGGCTGTTCAAAGCCTGGAATGTTCAAGTTCGATACAGTAAAGCCTGTTAAACCAGCTTTAGGCTTACCACCACGACCTGTTGCACCTTCATCACGAATTTCACCACCAGAACCTGTTGCAGCACCCGCAAATGGCGCAATCGCTGTTGGGTGGTTATGCGTTTCCACTTTCATAAGAATGTGAGCAGCTTGGCTCTTGTATTTATAAACGTGGTGACCTGTTTCAGCGTCTTGTTTTGGATAGAAACGCTGTGTGTCAAAGCCCACGATCACAGAAGCGTTGTCTTTATATGCAGACAAAACATCTGTAGGAGATTCTTTATAGGTGTTTTTGATCATTTGGAACAAAGACAGTGGCTGAACTTCACCATCAATTGTCCATTCAGAACCGAAAATTTTATGACGGCAATGCTCAGAGTTTGCTTGAGCAAACATCATCAGTTCGATGTCGTGCGGGTTACGGCCCATTTTAATGAAGGCATCAGTTAAATAATCGATTTCTTCATCAGACAATGCAAAACCAAACTCAGAGTTAGCTTTTACTAAAGCTTCTTTACCTTGACCCAAAATATCAATTGAATTTAAAGGTTTTGGTTCAGTTTCAGAAAAAAGCGCCACTGCATCTTCAATTTGATTGAATACGCTTTCGGTCATGCGGTCATGCAATGCCAATTTTACTTCGTCAGAAACAGCATTTACGCCCTTCAAAGTAAATAAAACACCGCGTTCAAGGCGATGAACCGGTGTATTACAGTTGGCAAAAATATCTGTTGCCTTGGACGACCACGGAGAAATTGTCCCAACGCGTGGCGTCACTAATATTTGGACTTCATCACTTGCTGGCTGGCGCAATTCAAACGATTGACCATCATTAAGCAGCTGTAAAGCGGATTGTTGTTGCTGTTCATTCAGCGCTTGGTCAAATAGATAGACCAATTGGCTTTCAATGTCTTGAACAGAACTCATCGTAGATAGACGTGTTAATAGTTGCGTTTTCTTAAAAGAAGAGTGTGCTGATGCACCGGCCACGATAAACATGCTGATTTTGGCTCCACGGGCTGGTCTTTTGAACCAAGCCGCAATGTGACTTGAAGAGAGCGCATATTCTACTGTGTATTGCTGAAATCAGCTAGATGGCAAAAGCAGTTTCTGCTTCCAATTGAATCAAGATTTTTTAAATAATGCTTTTATTTTCAGTAAAAAAAATTGAATGTAGTCGAGTAGGTTATCACATTTTTTATTGTAAAAATTATTAATTCAAAATAAATATCAATTGTGCTTTTATTTAGTGAGCAAAGCACTTTTTGTACACCGTTTAAGTGAATGTATGAAAACTCATGCAAACACTTAAACTACTGACATCTGAAGATGTATTTCGTCTATAAAAGCAAAACCAATTCTTCATTTCAAAACCAACACCTTGTAAATCAGTTATTGGTTTTGCAAATAACTCAATAAATTTAAGATTGCTTCAGAAGCCAATTTCAATGAATTTGGGTCAACCCAGTCCGTTGTATCGCAAGCCTGATGGTAGCAAGGTGCAAACTCTAAAACATCGCCTTTTAACTGCTCATTAAACAGAATAATGGATGCCACTGGTACTTTACCTAAAAAAGGTACAGTATCACTTGCCGTTAAAGTGGATACATCTTTCTTAATCTTAATGCCTTTCTGCTGAAAAAACTTGCTAAGCTCTTGCTCCAGCGCCAAATCACCAGCATGCACTGGTACTGCGCGTAAGCCATCGGTCAGTGGCTTATAGTCTGCTTCAGACATGCCACGTGCTTTTAGCATTTTTTCCATCTCATCAACCGAAGACTTAGTTGCATCCGCAATCATAATGTCTGGATTTTTGGTTCCTACCATATCCACATTAATATAAGCCTTAATATGTTTGAGTTGCTCAGGCGATAGTTTTTTAACAAATGCCTGCGAACCCGCAATGCCAACTTCTTCTGAATCCCAGAAAGCCAAATAGACTGTATTTTTAGGTGCTGTTTTTTGCTGTGCTAGATGATGCATCAACTCTAACAATAGTGCGGTACCTGAACCATTATCATTAATGCCTGGGCCACTTTTGACTGAATCATAATGTGCACCCAAAACAATGGCATCATCTATATTTTGACCTTTAATTTCGACAATAATATTTTGCCCCACCACCTTTTCTCTATTTTCAAAAGCGATCATCTGTGGCTGTAACCCTGCCTTTTTCGCTTCACTCATGATGTATTTTGCGGTAGCCAGACCACCCGCTGTTCCTACAGCACGGTTAGCTCCGTTATTGGTTGCAATCTTTTGAAAAGCATCTAAATGCGCCATCATTTTGCTACTGTCTAAACTGATTGCTAAAGACTGAACTTCTGCTGTGGAAAACGCTGGCTTTTGCATACCTGCACAACCACTTAGCGCAAGGCCACAACTGATCAGCACACATGACGCGAATAAATACTTCATTTTTATTTCAACCCTCTTTGTTATCATCCCTTCATTTATAGAAATTTTAAGTGAATCATAATATGAAGATAAAGATGCTTTAAGTAAGCTACACAAAGTTGCGGACATAAAAAAGGAGCCTTTTCTAAAGCTCCTTTTTGATATCTTTCTAAATTATGCAGATTTACTTAGTCCCAGACCTGTATCTGCGAATTCAATGACTCCATTTTCTTTCACATACACTTTCCAATCTTCCAGTAATTCATGCAATTTTTCTGGATATTGCTCAGCCAAATCATCTGTTTCACCGACATCTTCCGCTAAATTATACAGTTGCCATTTGTTCGGTCCATTTGGTGCAGGTATAAATAGTGCTTTCCAATCTCCCTTGCGCAGAGCCTTTTGTCCAAACAGCTCCCAGCCCGTGATATGGTCTGCATCGTGTATGCGTTCTTGTTGCTGATTGAGATACGGTAAAATACTTTTACCGCGTAATGGCACTAATTCACGGCCTTTATATTGCGTGCTAGGATGCTGGATCTGCAAAACGTCTAAAACTGTTGGTAACCAGTCCATTACCGTAAGAAATTCATGGCTGATTCCTTGCTGGCGTTCTACACCCGCATATTTAATAAATGCTGGTGTACGGATGCCACCTTCACTGGTATGCGCTTTATATAAACGTGATGGTGCTGTGGAAGCTTGTGCCCAGTGTTCCCCATACCAAACATAAGAATTGCCATTACCAATATTATCTAAAGCATTGTCATAATATTGCGCAATCACAGTTGAAAGATCTGGGCCAAATACAGGTAAAGCTTCGAGCTGTGCTCCTTCTGCACCATTATCAGATAAGAAAATAATTAGCGTATTGTCGTATTCACCCGTATCTTTCAAATGCTGAATCACTCGTCCTACGTTTTGATCCAAACGATCAACCATTGCCGCATAAACTTCCATTGTTCGTGCAGATTGCTGTTTTTCAGCATCTGACAGTTCATCCCAAAATTTTGTTTTTGCTAATACTGGATGAATTGTTGCATCGGCACTGACCAAACCTAATTCACGCGCGCGCGCTAATCGTTTTTGACGTAGCTCTTCTGGGCCTGTATCATACTTTCCATGATATTTTTCAATATCTTCTCGTGGTGCTTGAAGTGGCCAGTGAGGCGCAGAAAAAGGTAAATAAGCAAAAAATGGACGCCCTTTACGGTGTGTATCATCCTGCAAATATCCCAGCAAACGCTCAGTAAAATAATCAGAAGAATAAAAATCTTCAGGGAGTGACGTTACATATTCATCATTTTCTGCATATAAGCCACGGGTGACTTTAAGTAATCCTGGAATTTCTTCTTCTGGAATATCCGCTTCAAATGCATAGTGATTGGCAGCCCCTGGTAACAACGTAAATGAACGCTCAAAACCACGACGTGCAGGAAAACGCTCTGGTGTTAGCCCTAAATGCCATTTTCCAGATAAAACAGTGTAATAACCATCATCTTGTAATAGTTCTGGCAGTGCTGCCACTTGATCATTCAAATAGCCTTCATAACCTGGTTGCCCTTTTTGCTCAGGGCGTATGGCTTCGGCCATAGATCCTAAACCAGCCAAATGATGATCTGTGCCAGACAATAGCATTGAGCGCGTTGGTGAACAGGTGGATGCCGTATGAAAATTGGTAAATCTTAAACCTTCCAGCGCAATCGCATCTAAGTTTGGTGTGTTTATTTCCCCGCCAAAGGCACCTAAGTCTGTAAATCCCAAATCATCTGCAACAATTAATAAAATATTCGGCTGTTGTTTTGACATCTGTTTCTATCTGCATTTTTATTTAAAAATCTACAATGCCCGAAAATCACTCTTAAACCCTGTCAAAGAATTGACATTGTCTAGCTGAATTTTCGCAAAGCTATACACAGAATAGCGCATGAAAAGTGTCAAACTATGACGCGCCACCCTAGTGCATTAGATGTAATTTTGGCATCATACATACAGCAAATAACTGAATAATGATAAATGACTCAAATGCGTTGGCTTGAACTACTTTCCACAGTTCGTATTGGCAGTAAAAAACAAAGTTCTGAACAGGCACGTAGCCCTTTTCATAAAGATTATGATCGCATTATTTTTTCGCAAAGCTTTCGCCAGCTCAATCGTAAAACCCAAGTCCATCCGCTAACTCAACATGACGGCATTCATACACGCCTCACACATTCGCTTGAGGTGTCTTGTATTGGTCGTTCACTAGGGATGTTAGCTGCCGAAAAAATCAAAGATGAACTCCCTGTATGGATCGCTCCAGCAGACGTTGGCGCAATTATTCAAGCCGCTTGTCTTGCACATGACATTGGTAATCCACCTTTTGGTCATGCTGGTGAATATGCCATTCGTGAATGGTTTGATGATGCCTCACATACCGATTTTTTGCGTGATTTAAGCCCAGAGCAAGAAGCTGATGTACGCCAATTTGAAGGCAATGCACAAGGCTTACGCCTACTGACCAAAATTGATTATCATCCAGATGATGGTGGCATGCGTCTGACTTATGCAACCCTCGGTGCTTATCTCAAGTATCCATGGTTGTCTAAAACCATTGCTTCTCAAGGCGAAACGCCTGCTAGTCATCGAGCTAAGTTCGGCTGTTATCAATCCGAAAAAGACATTTTGCAACAAATTGCCGAGCAACTTGGCCTTATTCAACTGGGTGATTTTCATTACTGTCGTCATCCACTCACTTACTTGCTCGAAGCAGCCGACGATATGTGCTATGCCCTGATTGATTTAGAGGATGGCATTATTCTCAACATGCTCAGTTATGAAGAAGTTGAACCAATCTTCCTCAATTTAATTGGTGAATATGGTGCACCAAATGAACTATCCATGAAAACCACATGGCAACAAAAAATTGCAGCGCTACGTGGCCGTGTAATGAAACGGCTTGTGGATGAAGTCACTACCGCCTTTGCCAAGCATCATTTTGAAATTCTGACAGGTCAGCTCCAAGGTAGCCTGCTGGATTATTGCCCTGATGATATTGGCCAAGGAATCAACCGCGCTAAAAACTTAGCGCGCGACAAAATTTTTGAGCATCCCCAAAAGGCTGGATTAGAAATTATTGCTCATCAGAGCCTACAAAATATTTTAGATGCGTTCATTCCGCTGACAACACCCAATAAAACCCTCAGCTTTAAGGAACAACGTTTAATGGCTATTTTGAGCCGTTCCGGCACACAATTTAGTGATAGTCACTACAACAACATCATGTTGGTCTTAGATATTATTTCTAAGTTTTCAGACCATCAGGCCTATAACCTTGCGCAAGAGCTACAAGGCAATAAAGCGGGCTTCTTTTAACTTTATGTGCTCCTTTAAAAAGCAGTGGAGGCTAGTAATTCTCTTGCCTTCACGCTAATCTCAGCACATATTTAAATTGAGCAAGATGCTCAAAACAAACTGAAATTATAGTGAATTATTAACATGATCGGATGTTTAATCGGCGAAGTGCTGGCATTGGAAGCACCTACAGTTTTACTCAATGTAAATGGCGTAGGCTACGAAGTTGACACCCCACTTTCAACATTTTGCCAATTGCAAAAAGGCCAAAAAGTTACATTATGGACTCACTTGGCTGTACGCGAAGATGCACAGCTCCTTTACGGCTTTGCCAATGCCCAAGAAAAAACTATTTTTCGTACACTGATTAAAGTGAATGGTGTAGGACCTAAAATGGCACTGGGTATTCTTTCCACTTTAAGTGTCGAAATGCTGATTCATACTGTAGAAAATGGCGATGTAAAAACACTGGTGAAAGTACCCGGTGTTGGTGCAAAAACAGCAGAACGTTTGATGATCGAACTGCGTGATCGTTTTAAAGCAATGTCGGCTGTGGCTGTACCAAGCAACTCAACCAACACACAAATTCAATTTACAGGCAATTCAGCTGTTGCTGAAGCCGAAGCCGCCTTACAATCTTTAGGCTACAAACCTACTGAAGCACAAAAACTGGTGAATGCAGCCAAAGGCGATTTTACTGAAGCCAGCGACATTATTCGTGCAGCATTAAAGTCGATGAATAAATAATTTTTTAGCTTCTAAACGTTTTACATCCTTTACCTGTTAAAACTATACATGGTATTTGAATCGTGCAGGCAACATGGATGCTACCGTTAAACTGTGTTACAAGGGCGTAAGATCAGTTTAACAAATGGGTTCTTTCACTTTTTCCCCAGTCAAAAGTGAACACTGAAGATACAATAGTAATTCAATACCAATCATGATTTGAGGCTGTACAGGCAGCATCAAAATGCCCAGCTCAAGAGATTAGTTAAATCATTATGCAAGACCGACTCATCAGTGGTTCTGAAAAACCCGAAGACCACTTCGACCGCGCCATCCGACCAACATCACTAGACGACTACATCGGACAACCTGTCGTACGCGAACAAATGGAAATCTTCATTGGGGCTGCGCGTGGCCGTGGTGAAGCACTTGATCACACCTTAATTTTTGGCCCGCCGGGTTTAGGTAAAACCACATTAGCCAATATTATTGCACGTGAAATGGGTGGCAACCTCAAATCTACATCAGGCCCTGTACTGGAACGTGCTGGAGATTTGGCAGCCATGCTGACCAATCTCGAAGAAGGCGATGTATTATTTATTGATGAAATTCACCGTCTTTCTCCAGTAATTGAAGAAATTTTGTATCCTGCAATGGAAGATTACCAGCTGGATATTATGATTGGTGAAGGCCCTGCAGCCCGCTCTATTAAACTCGATTTACCGCCATTTACATTAGTCGCAGCTACAACGCGTGCGGGCTTGCTGACTTCACCATTACGTGACCGCTTTGGTATTGTACAGCGCTTAGAGTTTTACTCTGTCGAAGACTTAACGCACATTGTGAGCCGTTCCGCTCATCTTATGGATGTACCTATGACCGCTGAAGGTGCTCAAGAAATTGCTCGCCGTTCACGAGGTACGCCACGTATTGCCAACCGCCTATTGCGTCGCGTGCGTGACTATGCACAAGTTAAAGGCACAGGTGAAGTCACTCAAGATATGGCACAGCGTGCACTCGATATGCTCAAAGTGGATAAAGATGGTTTAGACACTCTCGACCGTCGCTATCTGTCGATGCTCCTAGAACGTTTTGACGGTGGCCCTGCTGGCGTTGAGGCCCTCGCTGCCGCGATGGCAGAAGATTCAGGCACTTTAGAAGATGTTATTGAGCCTTACTTAATTCAGCAAGGTTATGTAATGCGCACTGCACGCGGTCGAATTGCCACCAATATGGCTTATTTACAGTTTGGCATGTCTCCACCAGAGCCTAAAGATAAATAAGACTGAGTGTAGAGCACAATCAAAAAGCAACTTCGGTTGCTTTTTGATTTTTCAATCAGATGAATATTGTAAAGATAAGTTCAAGAATAATTTATTCAGGCTTGGAGCATACGAAAAAATAGTTTAAACCAATGCTGTATCTTTTTAATCCTATCTCTAAAAATAAATTTTCAAATAAAACAAATATTTAATTATAAATATTCAATAAAAATTGACTAAGCACTACAAAAAACAAAACAGTTACATTTGAAACAATAAAACAACAATTCATTCATTAAATGATCTTGTTTAAAACATACTGCTCATATAGTTTTATAAGTGTGATGTATTTAACATTATTTTTGTAAAGTGTAAGTTAAGCAGTAAAAATAGCGGTACATAAAAATAAAATCTAAACCCGTATAGCCAGATCAAAAGAAGTAAAAAGTTTTATTGCTGTTCTATGTCAGCGTACGTAGGCAGTAATACAACACTTAAATAACTTGATATTAAAGGGAAACGGTCATGAAAAATTTTGTTTTATTCGCTTGTGCATCTTGCCTAGCCACGGTTGCTTTAGCAGATTCCACTTGGCAATGTGCCAATTCAATCGCTGAAATATCCTGTGCTAAGCAAGGAAACTGCCAAATTCCTCAAAACCTAAACAATACATTCCGTATTACCATTAAAAATAACAACCAAATTGCAGTATGTGCACAAAATAATTGCTGGCGTGGTTCTAGCCAAGCCATCCAAAATGGCAACCAAACCACCTATGCCATTAAGCAATTTAGTTGGACCACACTTGAACAACCCAATAGTGAATACTTACTTGCAGTCGATCAAAATACACAACGTCTATCACTACAAGGTGCTGGTAAAAAATATAATCTACAATGCGTAAATGCTTAAACACATGACATATAGAAATTAGAAGGAAATGATATGCACCACATCAAGCTGTGAGCGCTAGCACATCGAACAAAAACAATACCCTGTGCTAGCGATCTTTCAGTTCCCTATTTTAATTTGAATATCTATAAGCAATTTTAAAAACTATGTTAAAAAATCAAAAATGCAAATAAATGACCCTAATTTATTCTATTTATGCCATATCAAACTTGTCGCTATATTTTAAAACTATCCTAAAACTCAACACTGATTAAATAAGCTACAGCCACTTTAGGCTGGCTAGATTTGAAATCTTGTGCCATTGGACTACACAGTCAGAGTGCTAAAATTTTCGCTCACAACGCTTGACCTTCAGCTAAGTACACGTCAATTTAAAGACCTCGATCTTATGCTAAATCAAAGCAATCATTTTAAAATAGATCCCAAAACGGAATACACACATGGCGAATAAATTCGAGTTCAATATTCGTGTCTATATTGAAGATACTGATGCAGGTGGCATTGTCTACCATGCCAATCATATTCGCTTTATGGAACGCGCTCGCACCGAATGGCTTCGCGCATCAGGCATTAGTCATTATTGGCATCAAAAAGACTATAATTTTGTCGTACATAAAATTAGTTTGAAATATGCACGCCCTATTCTAATGGATGACTTAATTACCGTTACTGCTTCTGTAGTTTCATGTAAAGCTTCGTCATTTGTATTGCAACAAAATATTTATCGTGGTGAAATCATGCTTGCGTCAGGTGAGGTCGAATTGGCATGTATTAATGCAGATATGCGACCAACCCGACTTCCTGAAGAAATTCGTGATCTAATTCTGAAAGAATTGGAACAAGATTAAAAAAATTAATTGGCTTAATGTAACTATGGCAACACAACTAGAATCTTCTCTGCACGTCACTGATCTTATTTTACAGGCGAGCCCTGTTGTACAGCTGGTGATGCTTCTTCTATTATTCGCATCACTCTATAGCTGGTATCTGATTGCCAAATTACATTTAAGCTATAAAAAAGCCCAAGCCGATGATGAACATTTTCAAAAAATCTTCTGGTCTGGTGCAGAACTCAATACGCTATATAACAATGCCCAACTTAACTCAAAACGTGTCGGCCTCGAAGATATTTTCTATCAAGGTTTAGGTGAGTTTTTAAAACTTAAAAAGCGTCAAGCAACTTTGCCACAAAGCATTGAAAGCACAGAGCGTATTTTACGTGTAGGTTTAAGCCGTGATCAAAGCTATTTGGAACAAGGTCTTGGTGCTTTGGCTAGCATTGGTTCTGTAGCGCCTTATGTGGGTTTATTTGGTACTGTTTGGGGCATTATGAATGCGTTCATTGGTCTTGCAGATGTAGACCAAGTGACTTTGGCAACGGTTGCGCCAGGTATTGCAGAAGCCTTGATTGCAACCGCAATTGGTTTATTTGCGGCAATTCCTGCTGTACTTGCATTTAACCATTTTACCGCTAAAGGTGAAGCGATTTATTCAGATCGTGCCTTATTTGCTGAAGAAATGGTGGCTTTATTACAACGCCAATCATTGGGTTCTGATCAGGAACAAAAATAATGGCTATTCAACGTTCTGGACGCTTTGAGCGTATTAAAAAGCCCTTAAAAAGTGATATGAATGTAGTGCCCTACATTGATGTCATGTTGGTGCTTTTGGTTATTTTTATGGTAACCGCACCTATGATTACCACAGGTGTAAAAGTCGACTTACCTCAAGCTAATAGCAGTCCAATTCAATCTGAAGATCGCCCTGCTATTGTGACTCTAGAAGCCGATGGCACAATTAAACTTGAAGATAAAACCCATAAAAATGATGTACTCAGTTTAGCTGAGCTTACTGTGGCATTAACCGATGCCCAAACTCAAGCACACGCTGAGCAAAAGCAATTGAGCGTACTCATTAATGGTAGCGAATCTCGCCCTTATGGCGAAGTCATTAAGCTGATGTCCGCATTACAAGATGCAGGCTTATCTCAAGTTGGATTACTGACCGAGCCATTAAAATAATTTATGAAAGATTTTAAGAAGCCTCCGTTTAAGCAAAAAAAAATTGCCATTGGTTTTACGCTCGGCGTACATATCGTGGCAGTTGTTGGTTTGCTTTATCTCGGCATGAGTAAACCACCTGAACCGCCTAAACAAATTAAAACGGTACTCGTAAAACCAGAAGACTTAAAGCCTGTTACACGTGAAGAAACTGCCTTTGATGAAACTGCACATGAAAATATTGCACCAGAAATTACACAAACTGCCGAGCCGAGTGTAGAGCCAGCGCCAGTTATTCCTGCAGCGCCACCACCACAAGCGTTGCCAACACCTACACCAACACCGGTAGTGGACACTCAAAAATTAGATGCCCAAAAAGCAGCACAGCAAGCTAAACTTGCAGCTGAAGCTGAACGTAAAGCAGCAGAAGATGCAAAACGCGAAGAGCAAAAGCGTACTTTAGCTGAAGCGGCGAAGCAAAAGTCTCAAGCGGATGCAAAAGCTAAGGCCGATGCTGACGCGAAGGCAAAAGCAACTGCTGAAGCGAATAAACGTAAAGCTGATA
>NZ_RCHC01000021.1 GCF_003664645.1 Acinetobacter chengduensis
AATGGTTCAAATTCAAAATGCGAAAGATTTGACCGAATTGGATTGCTTAGAAATTGAAGTATCAACGCGCCGTGCAGACATTCAGCCAAAGCTCATGGGCTGTGTAAAGCAACGTCGCTTTGAGCTTGAAAACCAAGCTGATGGGGTTTCGTCATGAAATTCAACTGCTCCTCTATCACCCGGACACTCATAGTGTTCGGGGCAAAGATGGACCATATTTTTGAAAATGTAGGTATTGGTGAAATTGAAAGCCTAATCATCAATGCGAAATTTAAAGAAGCAACTTGGAGAACAAGATGAGCTCTGTAGATGTTAACGGTGGCGTGATGGAAACAAAGCAACTAGAACCGGCTGAAATTATACGTGGCGAGATGGGAACTTGGACCCACCCTGTTTACTCAAACTATGTCAGTGAAAATCTAGATGGCAAAGAGCACATAAGCCGTGACGAATGGGATCAGCTTAAAAACCATTTCAATATCCAAACCGTCACTTTCTGGATGGAAGGCCACGTAAGCCCTGATGACTGGAAAACTATGATGGATGACTGCGATATCACAAAATGGAATCCAATTGCACCAAACGGTTTTTTCTTGATTGATATTAATTTTAGTGAAGATGACGCTTATGCAATTTTCGCTAGAAAAAAGCGTAAAACTGAGGTGGCGTGATGGATATTCAGAAAGAACGTGAAGCGTTTGAGGATCAAATAACGCGTGATGGTTTTGTAGAATTTAGTGGTTATTCATTTCAAAAAGATGAGTGTGATGAATATATTGATGAACGTGTTGAGTGCGCTTGGTTTGCGTATAAGCAAGCTTTCAGTAGAGCCATGGAACAATCCCAAAATGTTGCTGTACCTGAAGGTTTTGTTTTGGTGCAGAAATTATTGAGTGATGAATTGGCTGATGCATTAGCAAGTGATGCATTTAACAACATTCAAAGTATGTTTGATTATGAGCATAGAGATTCTCCAGCTTTACAAAGAGAGCAATTCCGATTGAGATGGTGCAAAAATAAAGCTAGAGAACTTCAAGAAAACTACAAGATGTTGATCGAAGCACAGGAGCAAGGCCATGACTAGAACTGCAAAACAAATTGTTGATCAAACACATGAACTTGCTGAGGCTTTTTATCTACACCTTGGGTATAAACATATTAGATCGTGTCACGGCAATCTTTATGAATCAACCCATCCAACAGAACAAAGTATGTGGCATTTGGCATGTTTGGCGCAAATTGAATTAACAGCTACAGATCCAAACGATGCCTTAAGTGAATTAGATGAGGAGCAAGGCGATGACAGCTAAAATTCTTGACCCGTGCTGTGGATCTCGCATGATGCATTTTGACCGTCAAAACCCAAACGTACTATTCGGGGACATCAGAACGGAAAATCATATCTTGTGTGATGGTCGCTCACTCGAAATAGCGCCAGATATTGAAATGGACTTTCGAAACATGCCTTTTACTGATGGTCAATTTAATCTAGTTGTATTTGATCCACCACACCTTGTTAAAGCTGGACCCTTAAGTTGGTTAGCATTGAAGTATGGCAAGCTTCATGAAAACTGGCGTGATGATATTAAAAAGGGTTTTGAGGAATGCTTTCGCGTGTTGGCCAACAATGGTGTGCTAATTTTTAAATGGAATGAAACACAGATTAAGGTAAGTGAAATTTTAAAACTAACAGATCAAAAGCCAGTGTTTGGTCATATTAGCGGCAAGCGTGCAAATACACATTGGATCACTTTTATGAAGATGGAAAGTTTGAAGGAGGTGTCATGATGGGTGCATTCAAATACACCATTACAATTGAATCAGATACACCTCCACAGGTGATGCTTGGTCAAAACATTGGTGGTGGCATTGTTAAGGAATTAAAAGAGGTTGAAGTGCAACTGGTGACCGCTGCACACTTGGCGAAAATTTATAACCTTAGTGTGAATACGATCCGAGATAAGCTGATCAGCATTAACCAGGGCACTGAAGGCAAGTCACTATACAATCCAAAACTTGCCCACACCCTACTCACTCAAAAAGCTAGAAAAGGCAGACCGAGAGTTAATTAACTCTCACTGCTGTTAAACATCTCCACAAGATCTTGTGCATCCGGGTTGTAGTAAGTATTAATCAGGATGCCAATTGTTTTATGACCTGTAATCTTCGCCAGTATCTCTACCGGCAATTTTCGAACTTTCACCATTCTTGTGATGGCCTCATGGCGTGTGTCATGAAAGTTGATGTGATCCAAACCCACTTCACTACGCACACGATAAAATGTCCGCCTAAATGACTTCTCACCGACCGGAACAATAATTTTCTGATCTTCAGGTATTAAGGATAGTAGTCTTTTTGCTTCAGTGGATAGTGGTACGTTTCGAGATTCACCATTTTTAGTTATAGGCAAATGAACAAAGCCCTCCATAATGTCATCCCTGGTCATTGCCAGTATCTCCCCTTTTCGCATGGCTGTTTCCAATGCAAAAAGTATGGACCATGCGACATAGTGAATAACTCTGGTTGGTCTTGTATTTCTGTCCCACTTCAGGCGATTCAGAAACAGCTCCACATCTTCAGGATAAACTCGTTGATTTCTTGGTTTTCCTTTGGGTGGCTTTACAACCGTTTTCCAAACGTTATTCTCAATCAGAAATAGTTCTTTTTGTGCATAACTGAATATCGATGAAAACATGGAGAACTCACGCAATGCTGTGCTGGTTTGCACTTCAAGAACGCGCTTATTTCTCCATCTAACAATATCATTCGGATGAAAGTCATAAATGGATTTTGTGACCAGTTCACCAGTAATGCGTTCTAAATTATCCAACTTGTTTCGAATAATATGCGCTGACTTTAATTTACTGCCACGTTCGGAATAATACTTTTCGCAAAGTTGCTTAAATGGGAATGCTGGCTTAATTCCATTCTCAATATTGGCTCGCCCAGTTTTTAACTCAAGTAGTTTTATTGCCGCCCAATCCTCACACTCTTTTGCAGTGTCACGAGTACATGAATACCTTTGCTTATGGTAGGTCACAGTAATACGCCAGCTTGACCCTCGCTGGATGGGTTTTGGTATCTTCATTTCTTGGTGTAGATTTGGTGCAGATTATTAATAATAATACCAATTATGCTGTAAAAACTGTGACAATTAATCCTATTTTGTGAATTTTCAAAATAGAAAAGCCACCTACATAAGGTGGCAAATCCTATTAAGTAACTGTAATTTAATATATTACTTTGCTACCGACGCCTCAGTAGTGATGCTCACGGTAATTTTATCACCAACATTAGGTACGTATGCACCAACACCAAAGGCAGAGCGATTAAATGACGTTGTTGCGTTAAAGCCAATAGATTCAGCTTTTGTCATCGGATGTACGCCTTGTTTATTCAACACAGCATCAAGCACTACAGGCTTAGTTACATCTTTAATGGTTAAGTTACCTGTAATTTTGTATTTGTTTTGCCCTAAAGCTTGTACTTTAGTACTTTTAAATGTGATGTTTGGATATTTTTCAGCATTAAAGAAATCCGCTGTTTTTAAATGTTCATCCAAAGCTTTCACGTTGGTATTTAAGCTAGACAGCGGAATAGTGACATCTACAGATGAATTTGCAGGTTTTGCATTATCTACGTTAATCGTACCTTGAATATCGCTAAAGTTTGCAGATGGTGTAGAAAAACCAAAGTGATTCCAATTAAATACAGTTGCCGTATGTGTTGGATCAATTTGATAAGCTACAGGCTTCGCCATAGAAAAAGTTGCAACAGATGCAAGTGCCAAACCTACTGTTAATGCTTTGATGTTCATGTTTTTATCTCACTTTAGAATACAAATCAGTTTATACAGTTCTGCTAAAAATACACTGTTAAAGATAAAACGATTTGTTGCATGTTTAGAACGATACTTTTGTAAACCCTAAGTATTTAGAGCATTCCGCTAGTTCAATGGTTTGGCCTTTCAGCAGATGAAATTAAAAGATAGATTTACCATTTTTAAACACTTCAAATTAGGATAATTGCAACAATCTAAATAAATAATAAAAACTTAGCGTATATTTTCCTAATTATAGGATACTGTTGCTTACAATAAGCCCTATTCTCCTTATTTATAATCACTAAAATAATTTCATCACCTGTATAAATAAAGTTGAATTGTTATGTCAGAAAATTTAGAAGCAATTGAAAAAGCACTCAGCACAAAACAACCTAAAGACGTTGTATTGGCTTTTTTACTCAACACCTCAAAAGAATTAGTTGCGAATGCTACAGAAAAACTTGTCGCAGAAGATGCAATTTATACCTCTCTAAATTTTAACAACCCCGAACTTAAACAAATTGAACCATGGGCAGGTACTTCAACTGGTCGCCAAGTTTATGTATATACCTTCTCAAATGTTGGCACATACTGGAATGTTGACGATTTCCAAGTCACAGATTTAATTGGCGAAGGAGAAACTGTGGCAGTATTTGGTAAATTTACCTATACGTCTGTCATTGCAAAAAATACATTCACGTCTCCATTTGCAATTAAAGCAACGGTAAAAGACGGCCTAATCACGTATTTTCAATTCTTAGAAGATACCTATGCTTCCGCTGCTTCATTCCGTGTTGCTGGTGAATGGACCATTCAACAAGATGCTGACAGCACAAAACGCTTTAATGTTTCTGCAAACTCATAATGCTGAGTTTTTAAAGTTGATAAAGCCCCCGATATCGGGGGCTTTATTTTTGGGTATCTAAACTGCATTAAAGACGATATTGAATAAAGCCTGTTTTTCTTGCAATACGATCATAAAGTTTTTGTGCTTGCTGATTATCTTGGTGTGTTAACCAATACACGCGATCACATTTTCTCTGCTGTGTATATTCTTGCACAGCTTGAATTAAAGCCCGAGCAACACCTTTCCCTCGCGCGCTCTCCAGCGTAAATAAGTCCTGCAAATATGCATAAGGCCGTACAGTCCAGCAACTATCATGTTCAATCACATGTACCAACCCAACTGCTTGATTGTCCATATAAGCCACAAAACCATAAATGTGATCTTTTTGTGGGTCAATCAGCTTTTGCCATGTATTTTCACTCACTTCTGCACTTAATTTTACCTGATAAAATTCTTGATAGCCTTGCCATAACGGCAACCAGTCTGAATATTGAATGCTATCTGATGAGAGTGGTTGAATATTTAACATAGGTATTATCGACTGTTTTAAATCTTGTATGCATTTTTATAAACGATATATACACATAAAAAAAGCTTTATTTCCTGATAGAAACAAAGCTTTTTTAGCACTACATTCAAAAACTTAGAGCTTTTCAACCAAAATGCGATCAATCTGTTTTAAACCTGTCGTTTTTTCATGGTTTTTACGACGTACTTTAATAATTTTTTCTTCAGCCATATCCTGTAACAACAGCTCAACTGCAACCATAGCTTCTAATGGAAGGTCTTGACCAATCCACTTCTGCTCGCCTGCATCCATTAAAGTGATTTCATCACTGATTTGCTCATATAAACTCATCTCTATCTCACTTCTTCGTTTTGCCTATGTATGGGTAAGACATTTACCGCAAAAATAAAAATCTGTGCTGTAAAGTTCAAAAATAAAAGACGCTCTCAATTGAGAGCGTCTTTTAAAGACTGTTTAATAACAGGTATTAAGCAGTGATTTCTTTAACCGCAGCAACAACAGCATCAGTTGTGATACCAAAGTGCTTGTACAAGTCTTTTGCAGGTGCAGATTCGCCGTAAGTGGTCATACCAATTACGCGACCATCTAGACCAACAAATTTCCACCAGTAATCAACATGCGCGGCTTCAACTGCAACACGTGCACGAATCGCTGCTGGAAGAACCGCTTCACGATAAGCTGCATCTTGTTTCACAAATTCTTCAGCACATGGCATAGATACTACGCGTACACCTTCAAGTTGAGCGTATGCTTCCATTGCCAATGATACTTCTGAACCAGTCGCAATAATGATTGCTTTCAATTCGCCTTTTTCTTTCGCAAGGATATAACCACCTTTTGCAACGTCAGCAATTTGATCCGCTGTGCGCGTTTGGAATGGTAGGTTTTGACGAGAGAAGATTAACGCTGTAGGGCCTTCTGAACGTAAAAGTGCAGATTTCCAAGAAATAGATGCTTCTACAGTGTCACATGGGCGCCATGTATTTAGATTAGGCGTACCACGTAAAGATGCGATTTGCTCTACAGGTTGATGTGTAGGACCATCTTCACCAAGGCCAATTGAGTCATGCGTATAGACATGAATCACACGTTGTTTCATCAATGCAGACATACGTACTGCATTACGCGCATATTCCATAAACATTAAGAATGTTGCAACGTAAGGAACGAAGCCACCGTGTAGCGCTACACCGTTTGCAATCGCAGTCATACCAAATTCACGTACGCCGTAATGTACGTAGTTACCTGCTGGATTGTCTTGAACGCCTTGAGCACCTTTCCAAAGTGTTAGGTTAGACCCTGCAAGATCGGCAGAACCACCTAAAATTTCAGGAAGCAATGGTGCAAATGCTTGGATCGCATTTTGGCTTGCTTTACGTGTAGCAATCGTTTCTGCTTTAGCATTCACTTCTGCAATGTATGCATCCGCCTGTACTGCAAAGTCAGCAGGAAGATCACCAGAAAGACGACGTTTTAGCTCAGCTGCTTCTGTTGGATATTGAGCAGCGTATGCAGCAAATGTTTCATTCCAAGCAGATTCAGCAGTTGAACCTTTTTCTTTGGCATCCCAAGCTGCATAAACATCAGCAGGAATTTCGAAAGGACCTTCTGTCCAGCCTAATGCTTCACGTGTTAACGCGATTTCGTCATTGCCGAGTGGTGCACCGTGGCAATCTTCTTTACCTTGTTTGTTTGGCGAACCCAAACCAATCACTGTTTTACAAATAATGATCGTTGGTTTTTTAGTTTCAGCTTTCGCTTCCAAAGTTGCAGCACGGATTGCATCAGCATCGTGACCATCAACTTTAAGTACTTGCCAGCCATAAGCTAAGAAACGTTGTTCTGTATCGTCAGAGAACCAACCTTCTACTTCACCGTCAATTGAAATGCCGTTGTCATCATAGTAAGCAACAAGCTTGCCTAGACCCAAAGTACCTGCCAATGAACATGCTTCGTGTGAAACACCTTCCATTAAGCAACCATCACCTAAGAAACAGTAAGTGAAATGATCTACAACAGCGATGTCATCTTTGTTGAATTGCGCAGCCAATGTTTTTTCAGCTAAAGCAAAACCAACAGCATTGGCAATACCTTGACCAAGTGGACCTGTTGTAGTTTCAATACCAGGTGCATAACCAAGCTCAGGGTGACCCGGAGTTTTAGAGTGTAATTGACGGAATGCTTTTAAGTCATCAATTGAAAGCTCGTAGCCTGTCAAATGCAACAAAGCATACTGAAGCATAGAACCATGGCCATTAGACAATACAAAACGGTCACGGTTAGCCCATTGTGGGTTGCTTGGATTGTGATTTAAAAACTCACGCCATACAACGTCAGCAATATCTGCCATCCCCATTGGCGCGCCTGGATGGCCTGAATTCGCTTTTTGCACAGCATCCATTGCCAATACACGAATTGCGTTTGCAACTCGACGTTCATTAAGTGGGGTCGTCATAGGTCTGCGTCCAAATAAATCTAAAAGAAACTAGAAAAGTGAATAGAAATTCAAAACTGTGTATATTGTCTTAAAAAATGGCTAAGGGGTAAAGCCTCAAGCTCGAGTTTTCGCTATTAATTCGTAATCAAATCATTTTTTGCACAATTATCCAGCACATATCGTCTTGATATCTTCTAGATTTTTATGGTCTTACAGTATATGTTGTACATCTTAAGCCGCTAAAATAGTGTTCATAGCACCCCAAACATGCGCTGGCGAGATATAAATAATTAAAATAAATATATAAATTACAAGAACTTAAAACATAGTGAATATAATTCATGTTTGTATTTTAAAAATGAATTTCCATAGGAAAACTTATCATCACGCCCATGCTTCAAGCAGATTAATAAAAATATCCCATTGTTTTAAATCAATTTAAAATAATGACTCTTGTTATATATTTAATAACAACCACATCTAAAGCATACAAAACATTGAATTATGCTCAGCACATAAAAAGCTGAATGTATAAATTTTCAACCACTTTGAGTGCTTTAGCGTAGCTTTATCACTTTTTTAAATGACCATATCAAATAAAACACCAATAAATTGAAATAAATTCATTCATTTTGGTCGACATGCGCTAGTCCTCAGACGGAAGTCGATGTAACATATTGCGTCTTTTAAATTAACTGTGATAGGACTTATGCGCGAGTACGCTGTATTTACCTCGGAATCTGTAAGCGAAGGCCATCCAGATAAAATGGCTGACCAAATCAGTGATGCTATTTTGGATGCGATCTTAAAAGAAGACCCTTATGCGCGGGTCGCTTGTGAAACGCTTGTAAAAACTGGTGCGGTCGTACTTGCTGGTGAAATCACAACAACTGCAAACGTCGACTTTGAAGCGATTGTTCGAAATACTGTAAATGGTATCGGCTACCATCATTCTGATCTTGGTTTCGATGGCTCAACTTGTGCTGTCATCAATATGATTGGTAAACAATCACCTGAAATTGCACAAGGTGTTGACCGCCAAAAACCTGAAGATCAAGGTGCGGGTGACCAAGGTTTAATGTTTGGTTACGCTAGCCGTGAAACAGATGTATTAATGCCTGCACCAATCTCATACGCGCATCGCTTAATGGAAAAACAAGCAGAGCTACGTAAGCAAGGTACACTTGCTTGGTTACGCCCAGATGCGAAAAGCCAAGTCACTTTTGCTTATGAAAATGGCAAACCTGTACGTTTAGATGCAGTTGTGCTTTCTACTCAGCATGATCCATCCATTACTCAAGCACAGCTAAAAGAAGCTGTTATTGAAGAAATCGTGAAAAAAGTGATTCCTGCTGACATGTTCCATGCAGGCACGAAATTCCACATCAACCCAACAGGCATGTTCGTCATTGGCGGTCCTGTAGGTGACTGTGGTTTAACAGGCCGTAAAATTATTGTAGATACTTACGGTGGTATGGCTCGTCACGGTGGTGGTGCTTTCTCTGGTAAAGATCCATCTAAAGTTGACCGCTCTGCTGCTTATGCAGGTCGTTATGTTGCTAAAAACATTGTAGCTGCTGGTCTTGCAGACAAATGTGAAATCCAAGTGTCTTATGCAATTGGTGTTGCTGAGCCAACTTCAATTTCAATTAACACATTCAACACTGCAAAAGTATCTGAAGATTTGATCATTGCGTTAGTACGTGAACACTTCGACTTACGTCCATACGGTATTACACGTATGTTGAACTTGATTCAACCAATGTATCAACAAACTGCATCTTATGGCCACTTTGGTCGTGAAGGTTCTGATACTGCATTTACTTGGGAAAAAACAGATAAAGCTGAAGCGCTTAAAGCCGCTGCTGGTCTTTAATTGTAAATTCCTCCCTAAAAAAGCCTGCACCATGCAGGCTTTTTTATTATTCAATTTTTAATATGCTAATTTTAGCTTCTAAGCTATTGACTCAAATTTACGCAAAGTTTATTAATAAGTATCTAAAATATATAAAGAAGAAGTTCATGCCATTTCCATTAGAATACAAATTTATAAGTGTCGCTGAAGAACAATTAGGATTTAAGTTTCCTGAAAAATATAAAGCCAAAATGCAAATTGAAAACGGTGGCGAATTCGCGATCAGCTTAAGTGATGAAGACGAATATGAAGATGGTGACGATATTGAAGTATGGTGGCTTTTCCCCTTTCAGGACACTAGTGATGTGAAAAGAATTAAACGTACCATGGAGCATCTTGTCGCAGAGCATAAATCGACGTGTGAACTTGAAGACTTTCCAGCAAACAGTGTTGCAATTGCGCATAATGGCGATGGTGATTACTTACTCATGCGGGCTGACGAAGATTCACAACTGGGAGAAGAAATTTACTTATGGCGCCATGAAGACAATGAATTTATCTACCTTCTTGCACCTTCAATTGAAGTCCTGATACCTAGTGAAGATCATTATTCAAACCATCAATAGCAGTTTGATATCGAAAAGAACTTTGGTAAAAATTACACTAAATCAACAATTTTTGATCGATTTATAAACAGCCCTTCAGCTAATATATGTTCAGCCCATGCTACGGGTATAACAAAAAAGGAAACTGTACAATGAATAAATTATTAGTTGCTCTAGGTTTAGCTGCCACTGTTGCACTTGTTGGCTGTAACAAAGACAAAGCTCCTGAAACAGGGGCTACAACAGGCGAACACTTAGAAAACGCCGCTGACCAAGCTGGCCACGATATCGCAACTGCAACTTCAGAAGCAGCAACTGCAACTGCGACCGCAGTAGACGATGCAGCAACCGCAACTGCTGACGCAGCGCACGATGCAGCAAATCATGCTGAAGCGGCGGCACATGATGCAAAAGAAGCAGCAAAAGATGCTACAGCAGCTACTGCTGGCGCAGTTGAAAAAGGTGCTGCAGACGTTAAAGAAAAAGCACAGCAATAATTGTATTACACCCAATAAAGCCCTCATACAGAGGGCTTTATTTTTTATTTGATCAAATTTACTGAAGTGTTGATGCATCCGGATTATTTCAAATCAATCAAAGATCCTATATCTCTTCACCTTTTCTCTTTATTGATTTTTATGCACAAGCTATACTCGCTTTAAGAAGAATATTTCATTTAAGCGAGCGCGTGTTATGCCTTCGTCTCATCACATAGAACAACATTATATGCAGCGTACAGGCTGGTTACGTGCAGCTGTACTGGGTGCAAATGATGGCATTATTTCTGTGACGAGCTTAATTATGGGCATGGCGGCCAGTGGTGCTTCTACACAAACTTTGCTCATTACCTGTATTGCAGGTTTAATTTCGGGTGCTACCTCTATGGCTGCAGGCGAATATATTTCAGTGAAATCTCAGGAAGACATTGAAAAAGCCGACCTTGCTATGGAACACCGTGAATTACAACGCAATCCAGAACTAGAGTTGAAAGAACTAACTCACATTTATATTACTCGTGGTTTAAGCCCAGAACTTGCACATGATGTTGCTGTGCAACTTTCTGCTCATAATGCCTTAGAAGCACATGCACGTGATGAAATTGGTATTAACGACAATACTGCAGCAAAACCATTATTGGCAGCAGGCTCTTCAGCTTTAGCATTTTCAGTTGGGGCTTTATTCCCCATGTTGTCTATTTTGTTAAGCTCAGAACAGTATGTTTCTCAAACTGTGATGATTGTAGGTGTGATTTCACTGGCTTTGCTCGGAGCACTGTCCAGCTATGCAGCAGGTACATCGTTACTTAAAGGTAGTTTGAGGGTATGTATCTGGGGCATTATTGCGATGGCTTTCTCTAGCTGGATTGGTTCTTTGTTTAATGTCACTCCGCTCTAATACACAACAGCATATAAGTTTTACAAATATATGAATTCAAATATACACATAGTATATTTATATATATTGTCCCTTCAAGGCTATTAACTTTTATACAATAGTCCTGATTCTTATTTTTTAATTTCTTCTCCTATGTCAGTGATTGCTCCGCCTGCAAATAGATCAAATGTATCTATTTGGGTGTCTTTTATTCTGTTAATTGTAGGTACATTAGGTGCCTACCAAGTAGTCGGTGTCAAACAAGCACTTTTATTCCTGATTGGTGGTGCGTTGGGTATGACGCTTTACCATGCTTCATTTGGCTTTACTTCAAGTTGGCGCGTATTTATTAAAGAACGTCGTGGCCGTGGCTTACGTGCACAAATGATCATGCTTGCGCTTGCTGTATTGCTGTTTTTCCCTGCCTTAGGTGCGGGTGAACTATTTGGCAACCCAGTCAAAGGGAATGTTAACCCAGTTTCTATGTCTGTCATGATTGGTGCCTTTATCTTTGGTATTGGCATGCAATTAGGCGGTGGCTGTGCTTCGGGTACACTTTACACTGTCGGCTCAGGCAGTATGCGGATGATTGTAACACTCATCTTCTTTTGTACAGGTTCCCTAATTGCAACCTCACATATTGATTGGTGGTTCAATTTACCCCATTTAGCACCAATTTCGATTGTAACGAGCTTAGGTGTTGCCCCTGCACTGTTCATTAACTTTGTGTTATTTGCACTGATTGCCGTAGCTACTGTGTATTTTGAAAAGAAACGTCACGGTAGTTTAGAGCTCGAACCTGTGAGCCAAACTCAAGGTTGGAAACGTTTTATTCGTGGTCCATGGCCATTAATCTGGGGCGGGATTATTTTAACCCTCCTCAACTTTGCAACATTGGCACTTGCAGGTCGCCCCTGGGGTGTAACCTCTGCCCTAGCAGTATGGGCAGCCAAGTCAGCAAGTGTAATGGGTATGGATGTTGCATCATGGGCTTACTGGCAACAACCTGCCAATGCCAAAGCACTCACTGAATCATTGTGGTTTGATATTACCTCCATGATGAACTTTGGCATCATGATTGGCGCATTATTAGCTGCTAGTCTTGCAGGTAAATTTGCACCAAACTTTAATATTCCAAAGCGTTCACTTGCAGCAGCTGTGATTGGCGGTTTAATGTTAGGTTATGGCGCACGCTTAGCGTATGGCTGTAACATTGGTGCTTATTTCAGTGGTATTGCATCAGGCAGTTTACATGGCTGGTTATGGCTGATCTTTGCGTTTATTGGTAATGGTATTGGTGTAAAACTACGTCCAATATTTTTTCCAGGTGAACGTCCGCAACCTGAAAAATTAACAGGCTGTTAATTCACTGCATAAAAAAAAGACCATAATATGGTCTTTTTTTTATGCCTTGAGCCCTTATGTATTTGGACTTAAAGCGACTCTTAAATTACATCCAAAGCCCATAATTTGCTGTGCTTGCTTATAACTACTGTAATCACTCAATGCAAATGCATAAAAGGCATCAGCATTGGCAAAATGTGGTGCTAAAGCTGTTTTAGATTGATGTTTTAACTGAATTTGATCCAACAAATTTAAGTTAAAATGCCCCAGTCTGTACAATTCATTAAAATAGCTATTCATCAACTGGCAGTATTCTTCTTTCACGGGTTTCAGCGAAGTTGCACTCACTGCATGCAAATGTAAGCTATTCAAATTCATCACATCTAAAGGCGACTGATCTGAAAATGCGATATGTTGCTGTTGCTTCAATTGCTGATAATCCAATGCTAACTGTTTATTTAAATTATCTATTTTACTCTGCAAACTTGCTGCATCAGTCACAGCATAATCAGATACTTTGACTTCAACAGATGGCTTTTGATCGGCAGTGCAAGCACTGAGCATTAGGCTAGATATAATACTCAAAGCAAGGACAAACTTCATAAATGCACTCTTTGGTCTAAAACTTTAAAACAGCCCTATTATGCATAAAAACCCAATTAAAGCGATTTTTCATTCATGTAGCGCCAATAGCGCTTTGGAACATATTGCACGTGCAAGCGCATATTCTTACGCGCTTGAATATTCACACTTCTAAAGTAATCTTTCCAGAGCTGGTCATATAACAGCTCATTATTATCAAGTTGTACACTAAAAGCCTGACTGTGCCCCAGCTGTAAATTGGTATCTACCTCATAAGCATTCATCTGTATTTGATGTACATCTTTCAAATCATAATAAATACCGTATTTACGCTGTTCATCATAAATCAGCCAGCGCTGATCCTGATATCGCGCCTTAAAATGCTTTTCAATGATCGGTAATACATTAAAATCAGGCTTAACCAGACTTAAATACAGCCCATCTTGGCATTTTTTAAAACGTACAAATGCCTCCATGCGATGCTTTTCACGACCCACTTGTTTGGCCCATTGTGAAATACCCAAAACATCGGCGTGACCATAATCCTGATCCACTGGGCGCTGCGACTGAAACACATAAACTGCAAAATTAAAACAATGCTGAAATGCCACATCTTGCTCTGAGAGAAAACTGTAATAAAAATTACGCAGTGCTTTGGCTGAAACCTTTTGCTTTAAACCCTGCCAAACCCGTTGCCCATGTTCATCGTTGGACGGTACCTCAATAAACTCATCAAACAAGCCAGACTGAGGTACCTGCCCCGCAGTCAGTTGCACATTAAATTCCTTAAACTCAAATGCGCGAAAAACACAGCTCAATAGACCCGTCATAGTACCGTCAAATTGATATACCGCCATGTTTAGAAACCAAAACCAAGTTGCGGTGACAGTTGCTGCGTATATTTAGAATTCCCCATCTGCAAAATTTGATTGCGGATTTGGCTTGGTGTCTGATCGCGCTGGAACTTTGGCGTATCTACACAGCGGATAAAATGTTGCGCGCGGTTATAAGACACGCCCATACGTTTCAGCTGATCAATATGGATTTGCCCAAAACGACGTGCTTGTACGATTTTTTTTGCAGAACGTACACCAATTCCTGGTACTCGCATAATCATACGATAATCCGCTCGGTTAATATCCACAGGAAAATGTTCTGGGTGTCGAAGTGCCCAACTCAGTTTCGGATCGATATCTAAATCAAGATTCGGATGGGCATCATTCACAATTTCAGATGCATCGAAGCCATAAAAACGCATGAGCCAATCACTTTGGTACAAGCGATTTTCACGCAATAATGGCGGTGCTGAACCCACCATTGGTAAGGCTTTTTCTTGCTCATTAATTGGAATATAACCTGAAAAATACACACGTTTTAGTTTGAATTCTTTATAGTGCCGATCTGCCATCATAATAATGTCTTGATCAGTTTCTTGAGCTGCACCAACGACCATTTGTGTGGTCTGACCTGCGGGCACAAACTTTGGCACAGAGTGAATGATTTTACGTTCATCTTTAAGCTCAATTAAACGATCACGCACAATACCTAAATCTTTTTGTACCTCAGCATGGCTTTTTTCTGGGGCAAATTGTTGTAATCCTGCTTCGGTCGGCATTTCCAAATTAATACTCATACGATCGACATATAAACCCGCCTCAGTAATAATTTCTTTAGATGCCCCTGGGATCGTTTTTAAATGAATATAGCCATTAAAGTTTTCTTCTAAACGTAGCTTTTTCACCACCTGTAACATCCGTTCCATGGTGTGATCTGCCGATTTAAAAATACCTGAACTTAAAAACAGCCCTTCAATATAATTACGACGGTAAAAATTGATCGTTAAATCCACAACCTCTTGCACAGTAAATGCTGCCCGTTGTACATCATTCGAACGACGTGATACACAATAAGCACAGTCAAAAATACAGACATTGGTAAATAAAATTTTGAGTAAAGATACACAGCGACCATCTTCGGTATAACTATGGCAAATACCATTACCCGTATTACCTAAACCTCGGTCTTTATTTTGGCGTTTGCTTCCACTGGATGAACACGACACATCATATTTAGCCGCGTCTGCCAGTATTTGCAGTTTTTCACGAATACGTTCAGACATAGGAGAAATTCAGCGTAAATTATTAATCACTGCTAAATTATAAGCCACTCATCATGACGAAATAGATAAGTACGTCGCTTAAACGTCACAGTGTGTCGTTTAAAAAAATCATCTTTATTTCGCTTAATGTTGTGCCATTTACAGACAAAATAATGAATATGATTTGCATAAAGCCTACACCTTCGGCAAAGTTAAAAGAAGATGAGGAGAAATACAAAATGAATGTATTGGAAGATTTAGCGATTAAACACCCCATTTTTTTATCTCCAATGGCAGGTGTTTCTACGCCCACTTTGGCTGCTGAGGTGTCTAATCAGGGTGGCTTAGGGGCTCTTGGCTTAGGGGCTAGTAGTATTGATGTTGCCAAACAACAGATATTGGCGACACAAGCTTTGACGGATCATTCTTTTCAAATCAATTTCTTTTGCCATCAATCGCAAGCACTCAATCCGTCGCTATCACAAGATTGGATTGATTACCTACGCCCAGAATTTGAAAAATACGGCGCATCAGCACCAACAGAACTACAGTGTATTTATCCTAGTTTTTTAGATCACGATGACTACTTAGAATTAGTGCTAGAAACACATCCAAAAGCGGTCAGTTTTCACTTTGGTATTCCGCATCCACATCAAATTAAAGCCTTAAAAGATGTGGGAATTATCACCATGGTGACTGCAACCAACTTAATTGAAGCACAGGCAATTGAAACTGCTGGTATTGATATGATTGTGGCGCAAGGTATTGAAGCGGGTGGACATCGTGGCATATTTAACCCGAGTTTTGACAGTGCTATACACACCCATGACTTAGTAAAATTGCTAAAAAAACACTGCAACATTCCAATTATAGCTGCAGGTGGCATTATGACAGGCCAAGATGCCAAACAGATGCTGACGCTCGGTGCAGATGCCGTGCAATTGGGTACAGCCTTTGTGCAATGTAAAAGTTCTCAAGCCAATGAAGCTTATCGTAAAGCGTTGTTTGATCAGTCAGTGACACAAATTTCATCTAGTATTTCTGGTAGACCTGCGCGTGGCCTAGTCAATCATTGGCATAGTCAAATAGATGCACCTGAACGCCCTGCCGTTGCCGATTATCCTTATGCTTATGATTTAGCAAAACAACTTCATCAACTTGCTTCACAGCATCAGGATCATGGATTTGGGGCATTTTGGGCGGGTAGTCAAGTTGCAAAAATTCGCGCCTTAGAAGCACCTGATTTAATCAATCAATTGATTTTAGAAATGAACTTTAAAGAGCACTAAAAACACTAATTTTTTTTAAGCTAGACACTGCTATTTGTTATCTAAACGTAATATTATGTTGCTATATGTAATCCACATAAGCTAACAATGATCGTATAACAATTAGGATAAAAATGGCAGCTCTTCTCCTTGTTTTGGTACTTTTGGGTGTATCTATTGATACCACCCAACACTTTAAATCAGACAAAACATCTCAAGTTACGCCAGTAACGACAGACCTTAAAACTGATGTAACGCCTGTTTCAGAAGCCAAAGCCTCTTAAACGGTGTAGCCTTTCAATCCTCATCTAAGCATTAAAAAAACCAGCCTTTATGGCTGGTTTTTTAATTTGATCAGTAATGGCATTATTCTGCAAATCATACTCAGCTTTCTAACAAATTTACCTGCTCAACTTGTACATCACTCATAATGTCACCATGATCCAAAAGATGATCAAAATAAGCTTCGACTACTTTAAACTGTGCAGCTGTTGAATCTTCTTTATACATATTTTGGCGAAATTCATTACTTGAGCGTAAACCCTTGGTATACCAAGCAATGTGTTTACGTGAAATTCGACAGCCCGAATACTCACCATAAAACTCGTATAGTTCAATCAAATGCCCTAGCAACACTTTTTTAACTTCTTCAATACTAGGTGCTGCCAAATGCTCACCCGTCTCCAAATAATGTGCAATTTCACGAAAGATCCAAGGACGTCCTTGAGCTGCACGACCAATCATGACTGCATCTGCACCGGTATAATCCAACACATATTTGGCTTTTTCTGGCGTGTCGATATCACCATTAGCAATCACGGGAATATTGAGTAAACCTTTGACTTCTTTAATCAGTGCATAACGTGCAGTGTTTAAATACATATCTTCACGCGTACGGCCATGTAAGGCCAAAGCAGCAATACCCGCTTCTTCAGCTCGTTTTGCCACACGTAAAATATTTTCATGGCCATTTAAAAAGCCCAACCGCGTTTTTAATGTTACAGGTACATCAACTGCCGCAACCACGCTGTCTAATATTCGCGCAACGAGGTCTTCATCTTTGAGTAAAGCTGAGCCTGCCAATTTATTACAGACTTTTTTGGCTGGGCATCCCATATTAATGTCGACAATTTGAGCCCCATTCGCTACTTGAAAACGCGCAGCTTCAGCAAGTTCTTGTGGGTCTGAACCCGCGATTTGTGCAGAAATAGGTGCAATTTCGCCATCAAAGTTGGCACGATATAAACTCTTTTTGCTCATGCGTAAGGTTTTGTCTGCGGTCATCATTTCACTGACTGCGTGCCCTGCGCCAAAATATTTACAGAGCGTTCGAAATGGACGGTCAGTAACCCCCGCCATAGGCGCGACCCACAATTTTTTACTGATGGGCTTATCAAATAACTCTTGAATTACTGCGTGTTGCACCATTAATTTTTCCACTTCGTACACATTAAACCTAGAAAATATTTTGCTTGCTGTTATCTCTACATTGTAAATTTTACAATGCAAACACCCTGAGTGAATCATCAATAAAAATTCAGCTCATCTCGCTAATGCAGATGGCAATGCGATATACAAAACCTGCATCATGCGTCACACGAGTGAGTGACGATTTTGCTTAAAGCTATTTTCTATAGGGGCTATAGTCTAAATCTTTCTGACAAAAATCTCTAGTTCAGCCATAAATGCTGTGCCAAACAACGATATAGTCCAGAGCAACTATGCTTTGCGATTCAGTCCCTTTAACGGTCTATTTCAAAATAACTCTACAGTTAATAAAAATACCCAAGCGAACTTGGGTATTTGTTTAATTAAAATCACGAGCAATCTTTATTCAATGCGAATAATTTTGCCATGTTCATCATGATGTACAATGCTAATTTTTTGCTGACGACTTTGTTCAATTTCTTGCACAGGTAAATCAAAATGATGTACATAGTCGGTCAGCGTTTTAGCAGATTGTTTTTTCACTGTTTTTGCAGGCACATAATTAGACCATAGCAACAATGAAATGGCACATGCCACTAATGCAGTAAAGCCATGTTCTAAGCCTGTGCCAAATGAGCCAAATAAATGCTCTAATACATGGTGTTTTTGCAGACTTAAGAAACCCATGACCAGTAAGGCTGGGCGCCATAGTAGCAACCAAACACCCCACATCACTGCTGTAGAGGTATTCGATGCGTATCGTTTATGCCATGGTAACTGGCGGCGTAAATCGATAATTAAGCTATTATTTTTCATTTTGTATTTACTCAGCTTTCTGATTTTATACGAATACCACGGTCAGGACTCACCCAACGAGCACGCTGGCCTGTGCCACGTCGTAATACTTTTGGGAAGGCAACTATACTGGCAGTAATGGTAATTAACCAAAATACGAAAGGATACCAAATCATCCAGAAATAGTTTTTACCCAATGATGGCTCATAGCGACTATCCATCCATTTACTGAGCGCAAATTGTAGTAAGCACGTTGCACCTAATAACATACCTGTACCGTACGGGAGGAAAGGTGAGCTCACTAAATCACCTATGCCCCCCATAGGAATAATAAAGTGTAATAACCAAATCACCGCCATAATCAGCATCATATATGACCAAACAAGGGTCAAAATAAGCTCCATCATTAATGGCCACAGAAAGTTCAGTTTGGGTTTAAACAATACGTCGATATTTTTAAGTAAAACTTGTGCCCCACCCATTGCCCAACGTAGACGTTGTTTCCATAAGCCACTGAAAGTTTCTGGCATTAATATCCATACCAAAGCATTTGGCTCAAAGCGGATATCCCAACCTTCTCGCTGCAATTTCCATGTAATATCAATGTCTTCAGTAAGCATGTCTGGCGACCAATAACCCACTGAATGCACCGCGCTTTTACGAAAGCCTGTAATGACCCCAGAGACTGTAAATAAGCGACCAAAGCTTCGTTGCGCACGTTTAATCATGCCTACAATTGAGGAAAACTCACCCACTTGAATACGGCCAATAAGTGTAGAACGGGTACGAATACGTGGATTACCAGTCACTGCGGCCACACCATCATTTTCTAAGAAGTGACGCATCATCCAAGTTGCAACATGAGGGTCTAGAAGCGCATCACCATCAATCCCAATCAGGTACTCAGCATCAGTCAACAAGCTACCTGCTTGCAATGCCATTGCCTTTCCTTGGTTTTGTGCCAAATGCACCACACGTAGCTTTTCGTATTTTCCAGCCAAGCGATCCAAAACTTCTGCAGTATTGTCTTTACTCCCATCATTGATGGCGATGACTTCAAAGTTTGGATATTGCAAACCTAAAGCGTGGCTCAAAGTTTCTTCTGCATTATCACCTTCGTTGAAACACGGGACCAATACCGCAACTTTAGGATATTCTGTTAATGCAGGTGGCTCTGAAAATGGCGGATCTTTGCGCTCTTTCCAATAAAAAATCAGTGCACCGACCATCCATAAATACGACATAAATAATGGATAGTAAAATACAAAGTGCAATGCTGAATGCCAAAATTGCTGAAGCGTTGACATAATTCAATTCCTCTAAGGAATAAGTTTGCTTGATTTCAAATCAAAGGCTTTACGCATTACATGTACATCGGGATGATCTTTAATTGGGTCATCAGGATAATAAGCCACGTGCATCACGCCTTGCTCATATAAAGACTGGATGGTTGAAGCCATCTCGTCTGAAGGGACTTTTTGATTGGTACGCCAATCCACTGCTTGTAACTCAAATACGGTCTTTTTGATTCCATTTGGAAATTGTTTGACCCGTTTTACGATGTCTTGATAGAACTTGGCACTATTGGGTGCTTGCTCCATATAAGGCATGGCCATAATCGCGGTAAAATCATAACGATTTAGCGATTGCTCAAGTGACTGTGAATACCAATTTTCTGCATACGGTTTTAAAGCAACTTGTGCATATAAATTACGAGCAGTCAGTAAAAATGGTTGATACTGACGAACTTCTGACGCCAATTGCATCGCAAAGTTGTCTATATATTCCGTTTTAAAAGCAGTCCATTTTTGCAACTGCGCATCGTTATTACGAATTGCATTTAAATCTTGCGGTAAACCAATTGAAGCGTAGGCCTTCATCGCGTCTGGGCTAGCATCTTCATAATCAGACAATGTGGTGTCATCATGGAATAAAACCCCATTAAATGATGCTGATTTTGCAAGGTCTGTGTATATACCCGCAATCGTTGCACGGGCATCAGCAGAAAATGGGCTCAAACGGTGATATCCCATATTTAAATGCTCACCCTCTTTGCTTTGCTGTGTTTCCACCAAATCTTCTGAAACCGCGTTATTTTTTGGCAAATCCCATGCAAGCAACGGCATCCACGCATAGATACGGCTGACATTGGTACGCGTTTGAATTTGCCACGCAACGCGGTTAAATAAGTCCGCACGCATAGGTAAGTAATGATTTGGGAAATACACCATATCCGCAGAACCATTCGCATCTGGATCTGAAAAGGCTTGTAAATAGACGGTATTGACTTTCATGGCTACAATACGATCCAACAAACTACCTAAATTACGTTCTTGCTGAGCTGGATCAGGATCATAAATATAATCCAAATCGATATGCATAATTTTTTGTGGACGGTTGTTATCGCCTAAGTTTTTTTGACGGTTTTCAATTTCTTGGGCCAATTCAGTCGTCGACATATTGCCTTCGACTAAAATCCGATTGAGCTGACCTAAAGAGGTTTTTGCAGAGTCTGCACCGTCATCTAAACTAATGGCCACTGGCATCCCAAGTTTTTTTGCAATGCTCACTGTTTCCATGTTGTAACGACCATAAGGCCACACCATCACACGTGGTGACTTCAAACCATGTGCAACCAAGAGCTGATTATTCTGTTTTAAATCTTGGGTAATACGCTGTGTATACTGCGCATCACCTTCATAGCTTGATGTTTTAGGATCGTATAAGCGCGTCACTGCAGCAGGTTCAGAGTTACCTTGCGGATTGCCTAAAATGCCACGATGCAAATTATAGCTATGGCTTGCGATTTCAACTAAGCCACTATTTTGCATTTCTTTCAGCTGATCCCACGTTAGCATGTCACTACGTGGGATTTTCTCATCTGAAAAATCGACTTGAGCTCCCGCTTTAGGCTCTAACCAAGAACCCACCACAGCTAAAACTACGGGTATCTTATGTGCTTTAATTACAGGATATGCATTTTGATAGAAAGATTCATAGCCATCATCTACAGTCAGCAATACAGGCTTAGCGGGTAAAGTCGATTTACCTTTATTCGCATTTATGAGTTGATCCACTGTAATAAAATGAAAGCCTTGTTTTTCCAGCCATTCAATGTGCTGTTGAAACTGCGCTGTACTAACTGCATATTCTGGAATTAATGCGTTTTTGTTGTTGGTGATTTCATGATAACCAATAACAGTAAGTGTTTTTGTTGTAGCACTATGATTTGGTGTCGCAGCCATGGTGGCTTGATTTGCCAAGCTTGCCAAAAGAGAGGCAGCGATTAGCGTTTTAAGAAAACGAATTTTCATGGATTATGGCTCAAATATGATTGCGAGAATTGCAGCACACCCCCCAATCATCCATCATTGCAGTTGCTCTTCCTAAGCGAGGGTGTACTGAATTCCCATGCTGACTTTTTAGCAGAGCAAGCTGAAAAGAAACTTAAAAATTAAAGGTTTTTCATTATTTTTTCTGAGTAAATACAGACACTATTCCAAGGTAGCTCTATAGAGTTAAATTCAATCGCATAGGTGCATATTCGCTCAACATTTACTGCATTCTATAAATAGGCTCTAGTTCGCTTAAAGTTGAAGGCACAATGATTTTTTATAACAGAGTGATTTTGATTTTAGAGGGCTAGGCAATATAAATGCATTATGATATTTTTTCTAAACCTAGCTTGCAGAAAAATAGCTGTTCTGCAATCACTTAGCTTTAAGGCTCATTTAATTTGTGTGGTTTTTACTGGCGCTATGTATGCGGTTTAAACGCTTAAGTTGAGTACTTAAGGCTTTATATATGGGGCTTTGAATACTATGACACTCAGATAATTGTCATGCTTTTTTATGCCGACATAGTATACTGCTAGCGTCAGATAGACCTCCCTTTTCGGAATGTGTTTTCTTCAATATGAAAAAATCTTTTGCTCCTACCTATGGTGTTAAAACACTTTCTGTTTTAGCACTTTCTATTGGCTTAACTGCATGTGGCAATGGATCTTGGTGGTCTAACGATAAAGAACCCACCCTCAATGCAGACCAGATTCGCAAAGCCATTCCAAGTCGCGTGCAAGAGCGCAGCTCGTGGGCAAAAGATATCTACGACATTACCGAGCAACTGGGTATTCCACAAACCAAAGAAAATGTTTGTACGATTGTGGCGGTTGTTGATCAAGAATCAAACTTTCATGCTGACCCTGAAGTACCAGGACTGGGTCAAAAAGCAGTGAAAGAAGTACAAGACCGTTTAGATGAAAAATTTAAAGAAAAACTAGGCGATAAAATTGGTGGCACAATCGCAGGCTACTTCCAAGAAGTACTCAAGACCCAGCCAAGTCCTGAAGATAACTATTTGAGTCAAATGAGCCGTGTTCGAACTGAACGCCAATTAGATGAACTATACCGTGAAATTTTTGCTTATATGGCCAAGCATTATCACGTTAGCGCCCTCACAGGTACAGCTAAACTTTTAGGGCAAGATATTAGCGAAAAAATGAATCCAATCACCACTTTGGGTTCTATGCAAGTCTTAGTCAGTTATGCCAAAGAGAATAAACGCCAAAGTGGTAATATGGCGGAATTACGTACAGATATGTATTCACAATACGGTGGTTTATATTATGGTATTCACCGTCTTATGATGTATGACGCAGATTATAACAAGCCTATTTATCGCTTCGCAGATTATAACTCTGGCAAATACTCAAGCCGTAATGCTGCGTTTCAAAGCATGTTAAATAAAGTCAGTGATTCGGATTTAGCCTTAGATGGAGATTTACTGCTCTATAACAAAGAGGGATCTCCACTGGCCACTAAAAGTTCATCTGAACGTGAATTATTAAAAGCTTTTTCTACCAATAATGTGATCTTAACGCCAAATCAGATTCGCTCAGATTTGAAAAAGGAAAAAGACATTGATTTCGAGAAAACAGCAACTTACCGTGCAGTGACAAAACTTTATCAAGAAAAAACGGGCAAAGAACCTTTTTATGCCATAATGCCTGAAGTGGTTATTTCTGGTCCAAAATTAAGTAGAGACTACAATACTAACTGGTTCGCTTCTCGCGTAAACGGACGCTATCAAACATGTATGAGCCGAATAAAACATCTAAAAATTTAGCCCTTTTTGATTTTGATGGAACCCTGTGTAACAAAGACAGTTTTACAGGGTTTATTTTCTATGCGCTATCTAAACGACATATTGTACGGCAAGGTTTAAAAATACTACCTTGGATTCAGGGCTACTATCTTAATATTTACCCTCCTCATGCAATGCGCCCAAAGCTCTATCATGCGATGTTTCGTAATACCCAAGCAGACTCGCTCTACCAGTTGGCCAATGGCTATGCGGAAGAATTAATTCAACATCTAGATCCCGCTCTTTTACATCAACTAAAATGCCATCAGCAATTGGGACATCAAGTGGTGTTGGTTTCCGCGTCTATCGATATTTACTTAAAGCCTATTTGTGAGTTATTGGGCATCGAACTAATTTGTACCGAGGTTGAAATTCAAAATCAGAAAATAACGGGACGATATCAAACCCAAGATTGTAGTAGTGAGCAGAAAAAAATCCGTATTTTGGAAAAATATAATCTGCATGACTACGATAGCATCTATGCCTACGGCAACAGTCACGAAGACTTTGCCATGCTCAGTCTAGCGGACTTTCCTTTTATGGTAGGTCAGGCACAAAGCTTACCTGAGTTAAATCTGGCACGTTCTGCTTAGCACTATAAAATGAATACAAAGATTTTTAGGTTGTACAAAAGGCCATAAAAAAACCTGCATCAGCAGGTTTTTTTATAACGCTCAAAACTATTTATTTTTTAAATGGAAACGCATATTTCACAATACGTTTTAACACGCTACCATACTGCTTGACTAAGCTGGCATTGTTATAGTTCAAACCATATTTTTCACATACAGCCTGTACTTTTGGCGCCATTTTACGGTAACGACGTGCAGGCACATCTGGATATAAATGGTGTTCAATTTGATGGCTTAAATGACCTGTCAGAATGTGGAAAGCTTCTGAACCAGTTAGATTTGAAGAACCACGAATTTGACGCATGTACCAATGCCCACGGCTTTCATTTTCAAGTACTTTTTTTGGGAAAACTTCAACATCTTTGGTAAAGTGACCACAGAAAATAATACTGAATGTCCAAATATTACGAAGACCATTGGCGACCAAATTCCCAGTAAATACAGGCAAAGCAGCTGGCCCTGCAATCAATGGAAAGAACACATAGTCTTTGAATAATTGCTTGCTAATTTTGGCCTGCATTGGTTTCCATTCTTCTTTGGTCTGTTCTTTGCTCTTACGCCCTTTGAAGTATCGGCCCAATTCAAGGTTTTGAATGGCTACACCCCATTGAAACAACAAGCAAAATGGAATGCTATAAATAGGCTGTAAAAGATAGCCAGGCTTCCAACGTTGCTCTGGGAACAAACGCACTAGACCATAACCAATATCATCATCCATCCCTTTAATATTGGTATAGGTATGGTGCTTAAAGTTATGTGTTTGACGCCAGTTATCTGCCGTACCCACAATATCCCACTCATAGGTTTGACCATTGAACTTCGGATCATTCATCCAGTCATATTGACCATGCATCACATTGTGGCCCAATTCCATGTTTTCCATGATTTTGGCAAAACCTAATAGGCCTGTACCCAATAGCCATGCCGGTGGGAACCATCCTGCAAACAGTAAAGCACGACCAGCAAATGATGCATAACGAATACTTGCATACACACGGCGGATATATATGGCATCTTTTTCGCCAAGGTCGTCTAAAACTTCTTGCTTAATCGCATCAAGCTCACGTGCAAGTTCGTCTAACTGACTTTGTGTCAATTCGTTGTTTTTAGGGTTTTTAAAATATTCAAATTTTACAGGCATATTCATCGCAATGGTCCTACCTTATAAATCAATGACAAGATCAGACTGAGCTGAGTTCACACAAATTTTAAGCAAATTGCCAGGTTCAGTGTTTTGTGCACCATTCACCATATTTTTGGTTGAACCTTCTGCTTTGTTACATGCACATTTATTACAAATACCCATACGGCAACCATGTTTTGGTTTGATATTTTGTTGCTCTAAAGCCACCAAAATAGATTCACCTTTTGGAATACTGAGCACTTTATTCGATTGTGTTAGCGTGACATTCACAAAACCAATATCATCATTGGACATTAAGCTCATGCTAAATGCTTCGCTTTTAAATGACTGAGCATGTGAAAAAAGTTGCTCTGCAATAGACACAAAGCCCGATGGGCCACAGGCATATACCTTGCTCGTTTCGACCTGTGTCAGTTGCTCTACATGACTGGCATTTAAGCGCGCGTCTGCATCGGCTTCTTGGGTATAAAAAATTTGATAGCTAAATGTAGGATGCTGTGAAGCCAACTTCTCAAAACGCTCAACAAAAGCAGCGTCACTTTGTTTTTTAACCCAATACATTAAACGAACTGACTGATCTTTGAGCTGGTTATTTTTAGCCATGTCTTTCAACATACTCAGCATTGGTGTAATACCACTGCCCGCCGCTAGCAATACCAGCGGTTGGTGTAGCGCAGTAATAACCATGTCACCAAAAGGTGCGCCAAACTCAACTAAATCCCCCGCCTGAGCACGCTCTGCTAACCATGTGCTCACTTTACCGCCTTGCAAGGTTTTTACCGTAAGCAATACATGCTGTGCATCAAGTTTGGTTAAGCTGTATGTACGCTCATAGCGAATACCATCGACCACAGCAAATACTGGATGATGCTGTCCAGCTTGCCCAAATTGAAAATGACGATTCACTTGAATCGTGAGGCTAACCATGCCTTCAGCAGCAGTATCCTTCTGCACAACTTTACCCAAAGCTTTGTTACTCGACCAAAGCGGATTGATCTTTTGAAGCCAAAAATTAATAGCATCTAGATCTAACACACTGTCTGTAACGAAGCTTAAAGGCGATTTTGCTTTAGCAAGAACATGCATTGTCATGTATATCTCGTGGGTTTTTTAATTATTATACACATGTATATATATCTGTATATATATTTGTGCATAAATTATTCAGACCCAAAACACTATTAAGCTCAAGTCAATCTATGTTAATGTTTCTCATCCTTTGAAAGACATGGCATCTGTCTGCCTTGAATACGAATATAGACACTATGCTCCAAGAACAAACGCAACCTGAAATGACTCCTACTATTCGCAATGTCGGACGCAAAGCGACCATTACAAAAGACGAACTCTTTCAAGCCGCACTCAATTTAATTGGGCCTCAAAAAAGTATTGCCTCTTTAAGTTTGCGTGAAGTGGCACGTGAAGCAGGCATTGCGCCAAATAGTTTTTATCGTCATTTTAAAGATATTGATGAACTAGCTATTGAACTGATTGACCGTGCAGGTGTTGTACTGCGTCAAATTTTGCATGAAGCACGTCTTAAAGCATCAAAGCAAAGCAGTATTATTCGCAGTTCAGTTGAAGTATTTATTCAACAACTGGATGCCGACACAGGCAATTTAAGTTTGCTCCTGCGTGAAGGTTATACAGGTTCAGATTCATATAAAAAAGCAGTTGAACGTCAGCTGAACTTTTTTCAACAAGAGTTGAGAGAAGATTTAATCGTGTTGGAAAAACTCAACAATAGTAAGCTGTCTCACCCAGATATAGTAGCTAAGGCCATTACACAATTGGTGTTTAATATGGGCGCCAAAGTGATTGATATGCCTACTATTGAACGAACTGAAGTGGCTGAACAAACCATGATTATGATTCGAATGATCTTGGAAGGTGCTCGTCAACTTGACGAAGCTAAAATTCGTTAAACGATTCTCATGCTTCATTTAAACCAACCTGCTGACTTAAATAAAACGCTGAGCTTGCCGAGTTTAAAGCCACCTTCTGCTCAAAACTGATATACACATTTATATGCGGTATAAGCATACCGCCTATACAGGGCTTATTATCTGCAATCAAATTTCAACACCTATAAACTCAATATTTCATGAGTTGTATGCACGGTGGCGAATATTCTCTAAACCCTTTCGTATATCTTGAATCATGCTATAGATTCAAACTGGCAATTCATCTTCAGATCCAAACCTTCCATTTACACATATCAAAATACAAAGTTGAAGCTGTGTTCGCCCTGTTATATTGAGCTTTATTTGGCGGATACAACCAGGGCTTGCTGTGGTAAAAAACTTGCGCCACAGGTGGTTTTATCCCCAGCAACTACAACTGCACGACCTTTAACTATGGTAGTTTGATCAGATGCTATCGCAGCTACCATCGCTTTGCACTTAGGGCAAAAATGCTTCATGCCATTTAAGTGCACAGCAATTCCATTGATGATGAAAGAACTTTCAACTTCCGTTACGATGCCACCATGTGAAGTTTTTGCGCCAAGAGTAATCAGTGCTTTAGACATTGTTATTATTTTTCGAGTTATTTTAGATGGGCTCATTTTAACGAAACACTGCACAAATCTCCACCGCTCAATCACGACACTAATCGCTCATCAAAACTCCTAAATTATTTTCATTTTTTATCTTATTTACATCTATAAGCCGTATTTAATTTCTGTGAATCGTTTACATTAAATAGCATATCTAAGAATGTGAGTATTTAATGATGAATGAATGTCATAGACATGAAATACAGCAATTTTTTCAATTATTTCAGCATACTTTAGACCGCATTCAAATTAATTATAACGAAGCATCCTCAAACCTAAGTGTCAGTCCTATTTTTGCCATACAAACACATCGCAATGAACAGCACACTTGGCAAATTCAAGCTTTTTATCAATCTATTTCAGCAACCAACCCTATCATTGAAATTGAATATTTCTTAAATCGCCTAGTCTCAAGCCAGCAGATTCGAGAACAAAATATTCATGACTTATTTTCATTGGTTGCACACTATTGCCAAGCTCAATATACAAATCTGCCCCAACAGAAGCTCTTCGCCCTTTACCGTCATCTGTATACATGTTTCTTTGCTTCAACTATGCAAATCACCTCAATACAACAGCACGAAATATGCATCGAGCACCAACATATTGAAGCCTGTAAGCAACAGTTAAGGGCCGTGGTAGCACAATTAAAAAATACGACTTTACATCAACTCTTAGATCCAACGATTACCAATTGGTATTTACGCATTTGGAGCGAGTTTGATCTACACACCTATAGTCAATTTAGCCTAAAGATTAAGCCACACATTGGCGATTTAAAACGTTGGGAACAAGAAAATCCAAACCGGCTGTTTTGGTTCTTGTTATGGCAAGATTTCAACTCTGTTGATGATCCGAGCTATTTTAGTTATATGCATTTAATGCAAATAAACTATTTAGATGTCCCTTTATTTCAGCATAAAGGTCAAATTAAACAGCTATTTGCACAAGTACCAGATCAATTTATTGCTTTACTAAAATTGGTTTTTTCAGCATCCACACAAAAAATGTATGCTTCACAGATTATTTTTAACTTAATTCCACACTTAAGCTGTCAGGAACAACTGCTAAACCTCAGTATGATGATGCCACACGGTCAGTATAGCCTGTACGGCGAATATGTAGCACAATATAGTCACGCACTGGCTTTAAACTTACATATCATCCAAAACCTCGAACAGTTTAATGACATTGACTTATCACTGAACGATTTCATTTATGGGCAACAAATACATGGTACTGAATATACGCAACTGCCCAATATTGCATTGATTCAATCTTCCACAACTGCACAAAGCTTGATTCGCCATAGTGCGATTTGGCACAAAAAAAGCCAACGCATACAAATATCAAATTATCCCTTTGATTTTAAAGCCAGTTCATTTCAATTCCATGATTGTACCTTTGAGCTAATTTGCAATACTCAGGAATTATTAACTGAAGCCCAAGAAATGGAACATTGTATCCTGAGCTTTGCATCGTCTATTCATCATGAACAGTATTATTGCTTTCGGGTGTTTTGGCAGGAATTTCGAGGCACTTTAGGTTTGCGCTACAACAAAAACTGTTTTAAATACGAATTTCACCAATTAACGGCACCACGTAATGCACCTGCACCCGAATATGTGATCCGAGTTGCGAAAACTTTGAGTGAATATCTGACTGTAGAAGATATCTATTTTGACAATCCGTTGATTGCAGCATAAATTCATTAGGATGTGATTAGGCGTCAATATACGACGCCAAGAACTCGTTAAATTGCAAATGCACTTTATAATATTGTGATAAATAAAAACATAACACCGCAAGGGAATAAACCATGACACAACCAGATCCAGCAGAACAATTTATTCTCAATATTCGCCAAACACTCAACCACGACTGGAACCCTATTAGTGTTGGCAATTCACCTGAGTTACAGGATGAATATGATAGCTACATCGATGGACTTCTAGATATTTTAGATGATGAAAATGCATCAATTGATGCCTTAAAAGACTATCTATTAATCATAGAAAATGAACAGATGGGATTAGAACCTGATTCTAATAAAGCCCAAAAAGTAGCTGAAAAACTCTGGCAACATTTTGAACGTTTTATTGCATAACAGGAAAGTCCACGCCTCTTAAACCATTTAAGAGGCATTTAATGCAGTGATATATAGCACGCGTAGTGACCAGATTATGCTTCATCTCTCTTTATATTTTTACAATTTGGAGTTTAGTCATGCGCTTTTTAGATGATTTTAATACTGAACAATCAGATCGCCAGATTCATTTAGACTTGAGCCAATCAGATGTAGATCTACAAAAGACCCTACTCAATTATTGTATTGAGCAACAGCCTGAAGTGCTTGTGGCTGATGGCATAGAAGCCGATCATGTGCTTAATCTTTTACCATCATTAAGCATTCACTGTGGTGCTATTGCACTCCAGCATCCCAGCTTAAAGCAAGTGAATATAGAGCAACTCAGCTCACAGTATGGCATCATCATTCAACTCGATCCTCAGCATCCACACTATGAAGCCTTAAATCAGTGCTTTGCAATGATTCCATTAGAAGAAGACTTTGAGCAGGCAGTACAATTTCTTAAAAACACCTACATGCTCTCACCTCTTGATCCTAGCGATTTGATGGATTAAAAAAAGCACCCGAAGGTGCTTTTTATGTATCATTTTCAGGATTATGGTTTAACCACAACCATCACCTGAATAGCTTCTGGTGTTACAGATAAACCATCCAGTAAAGTTAGACCTTCTTTCTGCAATTTTTGCAAACGTGAAATTTCATCTTCACGGATACTTGGGTTAAATTGCTTTAAGTAAGTCAAACGATCAATTTCATACTGCCATTTGTTGCCATACACTTCTTTAGCTTGTTGTTTGAAGTTTGGCAATGCAGCTTTCGCTATATCCAATGCTTGGTTATAACGCGATTCAATGACATCACGACGCGCTTTCACCACTTGGCGACAGCTATTGCCATCCAAATGATGTAAATATGGCTTCAAGATTTCAGGTGCAATTTTTTGCGATAAATCTTGGCCTTTTTCACTCAGCAGTACACGTACCAATTGTTGAGGCAAACTTGAAGGTAAGTTCAATGCTTTTGGTGCAATCACATCAACCTTAAACCACACTTCAATTAATACTGAGCCTTGTGGTAGCGCTGCAGACTTTAATACTGCCACATTGGTACTACCAAAACCTTGGGTATTAATCATTTCCATCACGCTTTCAGTGAATGGATGCTCCAGTGTTAAATACTGTGCATCTTCACGCAATTGTGCTTGGTCACGATAGAAAGTTGCTGTCATGCCTTCTTCATCTAAGGTCAGACCTTGAACCTGCATTTGATCTGTCGGCTTAATAATCACTGTACCATTGCTTTGCTCATCAAAATCAATGTTTGTAGACGCCATAAAGCGCTTCATAAACATAGGCAAAGTGGTATTGTCATCATAGTCTTCAAGTGCAGTTACAATTTCTTGTGCCACAATTGGACGGCAAGAGTTGTACTCAAGCAAGCGGTCACGACCAGCTTGAAGCTCTGCTTCTAAAGCTTCACGTTGTACTGATACTTCTTCAAGTAAATCTTCAAACTGTTGACCTAAATCTGCCAATAGACAGTCTTTAAGTTGCACGATGAAGTTTTCTTGTAAAGTTTGCGCTGTTGGCGAAATATTGCTGAAAATATTCAAGCCTTCATTGTACCAACGGAACATACGTTCTTGCGCCGTACCAACCAAGTATGGCACATGAATTTGAATACGGTTTTCTTGACCAATACGATCCAAACGCCCAATACGCTGTTCTAATACATCTGGGTTAGCTGGTAAATCAAATAACACTAAATCAGATGCAAATTGGAAGTTACGCCCTTCTGAACCAATTTCAGAGCACAGTAAAATTTGTGCACCGTATGATTCTTCAGCAAAATATGCAGCCGCTTGGTCACGCTCAAGTAAGCTCATACCTTCATGGAACATCGCTGTACGCACGCCTGCATGTAAGCGAAGTACATTTTCCAAAGCTTCAACCACTGGGCCACTACGCGCAATTAATAACACTTTATTGTGTTTTAAATCTGTGCGTAATTTTTCCATCAACCACATCACACGTGGATCATGCTCCATCCAAGCACCATCAAGCTGTGCTTCTTCAGGCCACATTTGCTCACGTAGCTTACCATCTTTAGACCAGTTTTCTGGTGCTGGTAATGGTGCTGGTTGACAATCACGACCTGGGAAACCTTGAATTGCTTCGCGGGTGTTACGGAATAAAATACGACCTGTACCGTGACGATCTAAAATTTCATGAATCGCACGGAAGCGTTGCTCTGGTGTATCGTCAATACGTTGGCCTAACAGCACTTCAACCGCATCTAAATGTACTGCTTCAAGCGGGAAATCAGACATCAACACTTCTGCAATTTTTGCAGTTTGTTGATATTGCTCTTCTTCATCTAAGAAACGGTCAAGCGAGTTAAAACGTGATGGGTCAAGCAAACGTAAACGTGCAAAATGGCTTTCTACACCCAATTGCTCTGGTGTTGCTGTTAATAGCAACACGCCCGCTGTTTGCTGTGCCAATTCTTCAATTAAGTCGTAGCGGTCGTTACCACCGTCTTCTTCATTCCACATCAAATGATGTGCTTCATCGACAACCAACAGATCGAAACCAGCTTCAAGCGCCTGTTCACGTAAATCGTCATGGTCAATCATCAAGTCAACAGAAGCAATAATACGTTGCTCTGTTAAGAATGGATTTAAATCTGGATCGTGTTCTTTAATAGACGCGGTACGGGTCAAATCAAATAACGAGAACTCAAGATTGAAACGACGACGCATTTCAATCATCCACTGGTACTGGAGTGAATCTGGAACCAATACCAAAATACGTTCAGAACGACCTGTTTTGAGTTGCTGATGAATAATCAGACCGGCTTCAATGGTCTTCCCCAAACCTACTTCATCGGCCAAAAGTACACGCGGTGCAAAACGTTTACCAACTTCATGTGCAATATACAGCTGATGCGGAATAAGGCCCACACGAGAACCGACCAAACCACGTAATGGGCTGGCTTTCATATTGGCTTGCATAAGTAATGCTTCAATACGTAAGTCATACCATTCTTTATAATCGACTTGGCTTGCCAATAAACGATCAAGTGGCTTAGACAACTGAATATTTGCGCCAATACGCGTTTCATTCAGTGCTTTGCGTTCTTCTAAACCATCTTCAAGCTGGCGAATCACGTTATAACGGAGTACGCCATGACGGTCTTCTACAGATTCGACCTTCCAAGTTGAGCCTTCTTGATCTTGAAGTTCATCGCCTGCGTTAAAAACAATACGAGATAAAGGCGCATTGTGGCGTGCATAGACTCGAGTCTCGTCGCTTTTTGGGAATAAAATGCTGATAGATCGCTCATCTACATCAATGAGAACTCCTAAACCAAGTTCTGTTTCTGTGTCTGATAACCAACGCTGACCAATAGCAAACTGCTGCAATTTTTCCACCTTTATCTTGAATTTAGGCTATATATTTTAAAACTCAAACACTGTTTGATATTTGAGCAAAAAATAGTACCTCTTAGCAATATATTTTGACATAAAGCTCACCAAAATGTGAGCCCAATAACCGATGTTATTTAGACCTTAAAACGGCACAGGACAATTAAATTCTACGCCTTGCTCAGTTTTGGGATGCTTAAAGCTTAATTGCGCCGCATGCAAACATAAACGTGATGACAGCGCCTGTTGTTCTGGACTTGCATATAAGGTATCTCCAATGATTGGATGCCCCAAATACTGCATGTGTACACGTAATTGATGCGAACGCCCTGTAATTGGCGTCAAAATGACCCGCGTCACAGGAGAGCCGTTAATTTCAAATTGTTCAGCAACCTTCCAATACGTTAAAGCAGGTTTATTGTGTTCAGGTGCCGCAATATGCAAAGGCGGATGTTCTGGATCATAAATCACAGGGACATCGACAGTGCCTTCACCATGCAAATGGCCTGCCACAATAGCTTGATAGGTTTTGGAGGTTTGACGTTCTTGAAACTGACGGGAGATGCGGTTTTGACCCAACTTAGAGAGCGCAAAAACCAAAATACCTGAGGTATCGCGGTCTAAGCGATGAATCAGTAGCGTTTTGGGTTCTGCTTGAATTAAGCGATTGATTAAGCAGTCCTGTAGATCTGCGGTTTTTCCTGGTACGGTGAGTAAGCCTGCTGGCTTGTGAATCACCATAAAATCTTCATCACGATGAATTAAATGTTCTGTTAGAAAATTATTCAATGTTCAATCCAGGCCAATCGTGAAAACAAGGGCGCAATGATAAAAAGCTTAGCAAAGAAATACAATGCGAAAAGCTTTATTTCCTGATGATTTTTCCGATTTTATAAAAAATAAATTTCAATTCTTCAAAAATTAATTTTTGCACTGCAAAATTTTGAGTAATTCTTGCAAAGTTGCATGTTGCCAAAACAGTTCATAACTAATATTTGCACCATTTGCTCGCCATAAACCCACTAGGCTGACCATAGCCACCGAGTCTAGTCCATAACTACGCAAATCTGCGGTCGGATCAATATCCAAGGCGTCCATATTTAACTGTTCTGCAATGGCCAGTAAAATGCCTTTTGTCGATAAAATAAATTCCGCAGGTGCAGACAGATTCCAAAGGCGCATCAGACTATAGCTATTCATGTGATGAATGCCTTGTGCTGACATTGAATCTATCCATTGAATATGCTGTTCTTGAGTATTTAACAGCACTGCATCATCCACCAGACAAATTTGCTCAGTTACGCTATATAAATGGGGCAAAATTTGTTTCAGCATTGGCGTAATTTGCCCTGCGAATATCAACTGAGGATGTGTACTTGCGTATTCGCCCAACTGTTGCATCCCTTGTAGCAAATCATCTCCATATAAATCGACTATTGGAATGTCTAGCGCCTTCGCTTTATTGGTCAAATGAATCAGATTTTCCATCAACTGCGTGTCTTGTATACCCTCTTGCATACGTAAGTTTTGCAAACCCACCAGTACCAACACAGACTGTGCAGATGACAACTGCCATTTTGCTTGAGAGAGTGAAAATTGGATTTTTTTGGGCATTGGATACAGCATACAGGCTCGGTACAAAACTCATGTTGGAACACCTGTTATGCTAACGCAGAATCAAGCCATCGAGTTGGTTTATTCTTATGATGATTTAGTTTTCGTCTCAGTTAGGCCTTTCATATCATCATGATGATGTTCAATACCCTCGAATTTAGATGTAATTCATTTGACTTTGTGTCATTTCATTTTTTAACCAATTTAAAAAAATGATTTTCCGAGGGTCTTCCGTAAAACTCGTATGCGATAGCAAATAATATGAAGAGCCATCTTGAATAGGCTGTGTCAATTGATCCAAAGACTTTAAATCCAGTTCTTTTTCAATCATGTAAATAGAAATAATTGTTGCCCCTAAACCCGCCAAACATCCTTCTAAACAGAGATAAAAATGCTCTAATTCTGTCTTTGAATATGTTTTTAACAAATATTTAAGATCAGCCAATTGATTTAATTTTTTAAAAAAATTTGGCCTAGATTTAGAAATTAATAGTTCTTGCGTTTTGGGAAGATGTGAAGCTTGAACCGCTACAATATATTCGTCTCCTATTTTTTCGCTAAAAATATGTGCGCCCCAGTCAAAGTCGTTTCGACGAATAGCGATATCTATATTATTTTTTTCGAAATCAATATCACCGCCATCAGTCAATAAAACAACTTCAAAATCATGCCCAAGTTTTTTAAATTCTACGAGCCTAGGAATCAGCCATTTCATAGAAATTGTTGGCTCACAGGAAAGTACCAATTGTTTTTGTTCAATTTTATTTTTAGTTAAACCAATCAGGCATTCATCTAATTGATTAAAAATCATTTGAGCACAATTAAAAAGTATCTCCCCCTCTTTCGTAAGAATTAAAGATTTATTTCGTCTCTCAAACAGTTCGATATCTAATAGCTCTTCTAGATTGTAGATTTGTTTGCTTACAGCACTTTGTGTAACAAATAATTTTTTTGCGGCAATCGTCACACTACTGTACCTAGCAACAAAATAAAAAAATTTTAGTGAATTCAAAGGGATTTTCTCTATCATTCCAAATACTCATATATGCTTAGTCGATTTTATCAATTTTATTTTTTTAACTATTGTTCAAAATAAAAATCACCATAAGCAACAATACAGCTAATACAATGGAAAATATATTAAAAATAAGTTCATTTAACAAAAAACCGTTTCCAGAATACACACATTCGAAAGAAATTATAGATCATGGCTATACATTTATTGATTCAAATACATTCCAAAAAATACAATATTTGAATAATTTTTACGAGGTAAAAGAACAAGATATATGCAACTTTATCAATAGCTGGAATGAGCTCGAATTAGATCAATTTATGTCTGACAAAGGAAAATACAGAACTAGAAAACATGCAACGTTTACAATTAATGATAAGCATAAAATCTTAATAAAAAATTCATATATCCCTCATTTTCAGACCATTGAATACAACACTTTAAATGGAGGAATTGCCAGATATTTTTCAGAAATTGAGAAAAATACTATTGAAAATCCTGTTTTTAAAAATTTACTGCAATTTGCTTATCTAACTTTTTCTGAAATTAAAACTGAAAATTGGTTTATTGAAGCGCATCAATTCCGAATTAAAGCTCAAGTAAATGACATTGGTAAGCCCACACCAGAAGGTATTCACCGTGACGGTGTAGATTTTGTCTTAATGGCAATTATTAACCGCCATAACATCAAAGGTGGAATGACGAAAATTTATGATTTAAATAAAAATTTAAAAACTGAATTTATGCTTGAAAATTTTTTAGATGTCGCACTCGTTGATGATCATCAGGTTTATCACAGTGTAACTGAAATACAGGTCGATGATTCCATTCAAAGCAACACTGGTTTACGCGATGTATTAGTTATCACTTTTAAAAAGGCATAATTCATGGGTGAACTTATTGCTGTTATTCTCATTACTTTACTTGCGGTTGTCAGTCCTGGCGCTGATTTCGCAATCGTGACCAAAAATAGCTATTTATATGGTAGAAAAATTGGTGTTTTAACTTCATTGGGCATCTCCCTCGGCGTTTTAATCCATGTTAGCTACACGCTGATTGCTGTTGCATTTGTAATGGCTTATACACCGCAAATTCTTAATATCGTCAAGTATATTGGTGCTATATATCTGATATATATTGGCTATAAAACTTTTGTACAAAAACCAATCACCGATACTTCAGTAATTTCTGTAATAAATCCCTTTCAAGCAATCAAATACGGCTTTTTTACCAATGCCTTAAACCCTAAAACGACATTATTTGTGATCAGCACATTTACGCAAATCGTCAGTACAACTACACCTAAAATTATTCTTATCAGCTATGGCATATTTATGTCATTTGCCCACTTTTTATGGTTTTCATTAGTTGCATTACTGTTCTCTTCAATTGTTTTAAGACAGAAAATGTTGGCGCGACAAGTGCAAATCAACAGAGTTATTGGATCTATTTTATGTGTACTCGGAATACTTCTTCTTTTTGCTAAGTTTAAATAATTTGGAAAATACTATGAAAAAAATGGCTTTTATTGATATGGAAGGTGTTCTTATTCCAGAACTATGGAAACACTTCTCAACTGTACTGAATATCCCTGAATTAGCGGTTACGACTCGAGAAGTAGCAGACTATAAGTCGTTAATGAACTTCAGAATCAATATACTGAAAGAAAACAACATCCCTTTAACAAAATTAGTTGAGCTCATTAAAGAAATTGATGCAAGTCCAAATGCTAAAGAATTCTTGGAATACTTAAAAAATAATAAAAAATTTGAGGTGAAAATAATATCGGACTGCTTCTATGAGTTTTTAGATCCTTTTTTTGATAAATTAAATTTACCCATTAATAATGCATATTGTCATAATTTAGAAATCAATTCGAATGGTTATATAGAAAATGTAATTTATAATAGAAAAAAAGGAAAGCATGAAATTATTGTAAATTATCAAAAAGAAAAAGTGCCATTAAAAAATAGTATCGCCATTGGAGATGCATTCAATGATTTTACGATGTTACACTTAGTTGATCATGGTTTTTTATTTCAACCCTCCGAAGAAGTAAGTAAAAACTCTCCTTTTTATTTTCATAAAGTTGAATCGTATCAAGAAATTATTCAATATTTAACCTATAATAGAGTCGCATAATCTAAGTCATTCTCAATTTCTATAAAATCATACCTATACATTTTATAAAAATTCATCACTTATAAAAAAAAGCTCAAGATGAAACTCTTGAGCTTTTTCATTATATGTCATGTTCTACATATTATTTAGGATCAAACTGAGAAAATCTTTTTAAAGATTAGACCTGTGCGAAAAACTTCTCAATCGCCTGCTGTGCAATTTCTGCATCCTGAAATGATTTCACACCAGATACCCCTATTGCCCCGACCAGTTGACCTTCATACATAATTGGCTCACCGCCCTCAAGCATGCCAGAAAATGTTTCCATGGTCAGAAACCCCATCTGCCCGCCTTTAATAATATCTTCAAACAGCTTAGAAGGACGATGGCTGATAGCAGAGCATTTGGCTTTTTCCAAACACAAATTCGCAGTCATTGGCGATGCACCATCCATGCGTTTCATTGCCAACAAATTGCCCGTTTCATCTGTAATTGCAATGCTCACATTAAAGCCATTTTCTAAAGCATAGGCCTGTGCTGTGTTTAACAAAAACTCTGCATCTGCCAAGGTTAAATAATGTTTGGTTTTCATTTACAAAGTCCTTTTCTTAAAAAACTAATCTTAAAACAACAAAAAAGCCCACAGCAGGCTGCGGGCTTTATTCTAAAGCAGAATTTACAGATTTAAATGAAAATTACTTCATTTCAGCAAAAACTTCTTTTGCCATTTCAATGGTAAAAGCAATGTCTTCATCGCTGTGCGCGCTTGAGAAGAAACCTGCTTCAAATGCAGATGGTGCAAGGTTTACACCGCGTTGTAACATACCGTGGAAGAACTTACGGAAAGCATCTACATCACATTTTAAAATGGAATCAAAACCTGTGATTTCTGTTTGATCTGTAAAGTAAATACCAAACATACCGCCTACTTGCTGAGTAAAGAACGGAATACCCGCTTCATCTGCAGCTGCTTGTAAACCAGCAAGTAAACCAGCCAATTTTTCTGTTAAAGTTTCATAAAAACCTTCAGCACGAAGATGCTTAAACATTTCAATACCAGCACGCATTGCCAATGGGTTACCAGACAATGTACCCGCTTGATAAACTTTACCCAGTGGCGCGATGCATTCCATCACTTCGCGTTTACCACCAAATGCACCCACAGGTAAGCCAGCACCAATAATTTTACCCAAAGTGGTTAAATCAGGTGTTACACCATAATGTGCTTGCGCACCGCCTAAACCAACACGGAAACCTGTCATCACTTCATCAATAATGAATACTGAACCGTGCTCGTCACATACATCACGGATTGCTTGGAGGAAACCATCAATCGGTTTTACCAAGTTCATATTACCTGCTACAGGCTCTACAATCACACCCGCGATTTCTGAACCAAATTTTGCAAAGCATTCTTTCAGCATGGCAATATCGTTATACGGAAGCGTTAACGTATGCTTAGCAAAATCAGCTGGTACACCCGCAGATGTCGCCTCACCTTCACCCTTAGTGAGTAAACCAGAACCTGCTTTGACTAAAAGCGAGTCTGAATGGCCATGGTAACAGCCTTCAAATTTCACAATCTTGTCACGGCCTGTATAGCCACGTGCAAGACGGATTGCCGTCATGGTCGCTTCTGTACCCGAGTTGGTCATACGTACCAATTCAATCGACGGCATAATTTCACAAATGATGTCCGCCAAAGTCGTTTCATGCACGGTAGGCGCGCCAAAGCTTAGACCATCAACCGCAGCTTCTTGCACTGCTTTAATAATATCAGGCTGTGCATGACCTAAAATCATGGGGCCCCAAGAACCCACATAGTCCACATAGCGTTTGCCGTCTACATCGTACAAATATGCGCCTTGTGCTTTTTCAATAAATACAGGTGTACCGCCTACACCGTTAAATGCGCGCACAGGAGAATTTACGCCACCAGGAATATGCTTACTGGCTTGTTTAAATAATTGTTCTTGCTTAGCAGATAAAGTCATGAAAATACTCAACTCAAAAAATTAAAATGCGATTCAATACTTAAGCTTTTGCAGCAAAAAGCTCAGACCAGTCGTATACACGTTGTCCAACCACAGACATCGAACGGCCCAATACATCACTAACAACAGCACAAAGATCTGCACCGGCTTCAATCACCTCAGCAGAATTTTCTACGGTTAAACCGCCAATTGCGCAAATAGGTACATTCAATTTTGCTTTGGCTTGTTTTAGGGTTTCTAAACCAATGTTGCCAGCTTCTGGTTTGGTTTCAGTCGCAAAAATGGCACCAAAAGCCACATAGTTTGCGCCATCGGCAATCGCTTGCTCAGCCAGTTCTAATGAATTATTACAGCTACGACCAATCAACACGCCTTTAGGCAAGCGCGCAACTGCATCTTGTATAGAGCCATCATCCTGACCCAAATGTACACCCACACCGTACTGCACAGCAGCTTCTAAGTCATCATTAATGACGAATGGCACTTTGTACTGTTCACATAGATGTTTCATATAACCAATTTCATAGTCCTGATTTTCTTTTGCAACATTCTTACGGCGATATTGCAAAACAGCCACTTCATACGTTGCCATTGCGCCTTCTAGCTTGGCTAAAAGTAGCTCAATCGGGTCATCATTGGTAATTAAATATAAACCGCGCATAATACAATCACTTATCAAAACTTAGCAGTATTATAGGCTGAACTAGAGAGCTAAGCGCATAGATATTTGCTTAGGCAATGCAAGATTGACTGAGAAATTTGAAAAAAGAAGTTTTTTTTACAAAAAAGTGCTTTTAGGTACAAAATATACCCAATTATAGGGATAGCGACATGCCAATAATCACGCTTTAATAGCTTACACAACAACAGCAATAATATAAAAAAATCAGTACACTTTAAAAAAGAAATCTACAGCGCAAATTGGATCTATAAGTGTTTTATTTAAAAACGTTTTGGGGAACGTTGAAACACTTATAGATCCAACCTATTTTCCTTTTATATCGCATTCTTCACAGTAAAAAACTACAGAATCACTTGGGTGATTTTGATCATTTGTTAAAATATCTTGAAGCATAAAAAAAGCCTAGAGAAGGTCACTCTAGGCTTGGAAAACTGGTCATGTGTCTATGACTAACAATATTAGAAGAATAACAGTAAAAATATGATTTGTGTATCTCGCATTGCCCATTCTAATGCTTTTCTTAGAGTATTTTACCTAATTAGGCAACATAACCGATCAGATTAACAACTTATGAAACTCACCATGATGCTCGCTTCCAACCTATTAGCTTTCTATACGGTCATGGCGACGGTCTATCAAACTTAAATTACCTTGAACAATATCGTTAAGCATTCGCCAATCTGAAATAAAGCTATATAGGGGTTGTTTAAAGCTCGCAGGTTTATTACGTTCAAATACAAAATGCCCCACCCATGCACAGGCATAACCAGATACTAGCCCGTAAAGTACATATTTAGGACGTCTTTTGATGATTGCTTTGGAGAAAAAATATAGACCAATTGTGCTACCCGTTGCATGTAAACGACGGCTGGTAATATTTCGATGCTCGGTCAAATAAAAACGGTAAAAATCCGAATATTTTCGAATAGGTAATTGGAATTCTGGCTCTTGCTCAAATTTGGGTTGTACCTGCGCATTCATTGCAACGTCCTCATTGTTTTCTTTCACCATAGCTTAAATTTCAGCCAATGAAAAGCCGTTTTATACTCGCTGGTTTCCCCCAAATACTGCCTTTATTTTTGATTTAACGTATAGCTGTTAGCCCATACAAATTCAAAACAAATACGCAGTGATTTCCGAATCAAATAAAAAGATCAAGTCTTACTTTGCACTGTTTTTTGTTTACAATCGAGCCTGAAAAATTGAAAGTACATTCAATTTCAGATGCTTTTTCAAGCGATCTGACATTGCAAGCAACCTCTTTAGATAGGTTGTTTTTATTTAGGACATAATCATGGTTGAAGTTGAATTAAAATTTCAGATTCCAGAAGCACGACGCGCAGCATTGCTTAAAGCAATCGATCCAAAAAAATCAGAACAGATTCAACTTAAAGCCAAATATTTTGATACTGCCGATAAATTACTGGCACAACAACATGCCGCAGTGCGCCAGCGTTTAGAAGGCGATCGCTGGGTACAAACATTGAAAGCTGCTGGGAAAACCCATATTGAGCGCTTTGAACACAACCTTGATTTAGGTGTACATGAGATTGCACCTGAACTCAATCTAGCAATTTATCAGCAACATCTAGAAGCTTTACAGGTGCTACAAAATGCCTTGGGCAATCAAGTTGATCAACTGCAATTACAGTTTGAAACTGACATTCTGCGCACTTGCCGTGTGATTCAATACGAAGACGCTGAAATTGAAGTGAGTCTAGATGTGGGCTGTATTCGCACTCAACATGCAGAACACAGCGTGCATGAGGTTGAGTTTGAATTGAAACAGGGATCTATTCAGTCTTTACTGGCATTTTGCTTTGAATGGGTTAAAAAGTACCAACTTTGGCTGGATGTTCGCAGTAAAGCTGAAATTGGCAACTTATTGGTTGCTTCGCAATTGGTTAGCCCTGCTGTAGTCTCTAAAGACTTTGTCCTCAGTAAAAAAGACCCAGCGAGCCAAAACTTGCGTGCCTTGGTTGCACAGCAAATGCAGCATTTATTGCCTAATATTGCAGCCATTTCAGCCTCGGTTGCCACACCAGAGCACATGCAAGAAGCACGCAATGCACTCAAGCATTTACAGTTAACCATTAGCTTGTTTAAAGACTGGAACCCCGATGTTTCAGACAAATGGGGCTATCAATTAGATGCTTTTAAGCAACAGTTTGATCAGTTACAACACTTTGAACACATGCGCGATACGCTGGGTGCTTTTTTACAAAACCCGACCACTGCAGAGAATTTGGCAAAAGATATTTTATATGCCAAAGAAAAGCTGGGGAATTTGGTCAAATCCACACTCAATGTGCATCATTATTTAGAACTGATGATGTTCAGCCTGAATAACACTCAGCATGTGCAGAGTCATGATTTAAAATGGTATGCACACAATACACTGCAACAGCAGTACAAGTTGCTACAAGACAGCCTCACAGTTGCAGACATCACTGACTTTGAAAGTTTGGACGTATTGGCTCGACATATTCAAGAGTTAAAATTTAGCTTCCCAATTTTAACTTCTATTTACGATGTGAAAAATCTACAGAAATACGGCAAAGCTCTGAATGATGCACAATTAGCAGCACATGAATATCAAGTCCTGTCTTCTTCTGCTCAGTATATTCAACAAACTGAACTCGAAGCCAGTGATTGGTTTGTACTTGGCTGGTTAACAGCAAAACAAGAAGTGTATGCTCAGCGCTTACTGGAAGCGACTGAACAATTTTTAGTGAGTCGTAAATTAATTAAATAACTAAGCGAAATAGGCTTTTACTGTACATAAAAAAGCAGACACCTGTCTGCTTTTTATTGGATAGATCAGTATCAACATGCTTATTAGATACGGCGTATTGAAACTTCAGTTATATGCTTAACGATTTTTTCCAAAAACCTTCCATGTATTATTATCTGCCAAGGCATCTGCATAGCTATCACTACGCTGTTTGCGGGGTTTATCACGTGCGTCCACCAATTTAAAATCAGGTTCTACACTTAATACTATGCCATTCACATAGAACCGTGTTCGCGTGTAATCACTTTGCCCATGCTGAAAAACATAAGTTCTTAAATCAATAAATTCTCGATGTGCGACTAAAACTGCTGTTTCATCACTATCCAACCAACGACGCATCGCCAATACCTGCTCCGCTTCATATTGGCCACATTTTTCAATTAAGCTCGCAATACCGCGAAAGCTTTTAGATTCTTTAGCTCTGGTTTTATTAATTCGAATACGGTCTACATAAAAATAAAACAACGGTAAATTTAAATGACTTGGCAAATGAATCGCATCCATCACCTCATCATCCATAAACGGTTGAAATAAGTCTTGTGCCCTTTCAATCAGACCCGTCCACTGTTGATAGTATTCATCAACCTCCGCCTTCGTTCCGTAGTAGATCGGGAGGCCTTCAACATTGGCTAAATTTGCAGGTGGCCAAATATTTTGACGTAATAAAGCAATATCACTTTTTAGGCTTTGTACTGCAATGGCATCTTGCATGAGGCATCCATTTTATTGCTTAGGCTATTTTTAGATTATGTCAAAGTTTTATTTTCTGCAAGGCTTTGCCTATAATTAGGCTTTAAGATTTTAGATGTCAGGAAAAATTCATGGTTCAAAAGATTGAAGCAACCGATGTAACCGAAGAAGAAGCGTTAAATGCGGCATTCTTTGAACGTGCAGATGAATTTATTAAACTCGCAAATGAATTTAGCCGTGTAGAAAAAGGTAGCGAAGAAAAACCTGCTGAAAAACGTGGCCAAATTAGTGCTGCTATGTTGTTTGGTACCGCGCGTTTTAATACTTGGGTGGCTGCCAATAACTTCAAAGACGGTAATGAAATGCGTGATGCCAAAGAGCAAGTGATGTCTTATGTATTACAGCAATTTCAAATGATGCTGGAAGACAACTATGACGAATACTGCGAACAGTTTGAAAACTACCTCCGCTTCCGTCACAACGAAGAATTCCATGCCAATAAGCATAAGCACGATCATAATCACTAAGTGATTGAATAAAGCTCCTTTGGGAGCTTTATTCTTTTATAGCTTAGCTAAATGCTATTAAAACAACCATTTGTCACTTTTTCATTCTGTTTTGCTGTTTTATTCGCTCAGACCTTTTATATTAAAAATAGATTGCTGCAAACAAAGGACAGTCATGCATCAGCTCGGTTTTTCTATTATTGATGCCCACATTCATCAATGGGACCCCTATAACACGCCTCATGCTGCCAAAATGGCAGTGAAACTCTTGGGGAAACACCCTTATTTACTCGATAAAATGATGCGTCTTGTAAAATCCGAAGACCTCATTGAGACTGTCGGATTAACACAACACGTGACAGCGCCTTATTTGCCTAAGAATTATAAAGCAGATCTTGGCGACTACGATGTCGATAAAGTCGTCCATGTTGAAGCTAATTGGCACCATCAAAAGGGCAAAGCTGTGGTCGCTGAAACGGAGTTTGTCTCTAAATTAGATTTTCAGGCCCAACATTTGACTTTAGCTGGCATTGTAGGGACTGCCGATCCACGTGATGCCAACTTTAAAAAGATTTTAAAACTGCATCAGGCAGCATCACCACTATTTCGTGGCATTCGTAAAATGGCTGCATACCATGAAGATCCTAAAATTCATGCATGGACAGATGAGCCACATTTATATACCAACAAAAAATTTATGAAAGGCTTTGAAGCCTTAGCTTCAATGAATTTAAGCTTTGATGCTTGGACTTATTCGAGCCAATTGACAGACCTCATTCAGTTAGCCAAAACGTTCCCAGAAACCTCCATTGTACTGGATCACTTTGGTACACCAGCAGGCCTCTTTGGCCCTGTAGGTTCACATACTGGCTTAACCAAAACAGCGCGTGAAAATATACTATTTCATTGGCAAGAAGACATGGCCGAATTAGCAACTTTACCCAATGTTTATACCAAAATGTCTGGACTATTTATGCCAATTTTGGGTCATCAATTCCATAAACAAAAACGGCTAGCCAGTAAAACCGAAGTCTTTGATTTGGCCTATCCTTTAATTAGCCATGTATTACACTGTTTTGGGCCGTATCGAATCATGTTTGCTTCTAACTTTCCTATGGATAGTGTAAGCACCAGTTTAGTCAATATTATTGATGCCTTTAGTGATGCTATAGCCGTATCGCACCCAGACGCTTTAAGCCTCGTATTCCGTGATAACGCCAAACAGTTCTATCGCCTGTAAAAGTTATGCTTTCAGTTAATGTTGTACTGGAGTCGATAGAGACTCCTAATCTCAGTTCAACGTATTGAAAGTGGCAATAAAAAAGCGCCCTAAGGCGCTTTTTTATTGCTTCATTTTAAATTAATTAGTTTTGCTTTAAGGCTGAAGGTGGTTGATTAACCATTTTACCGTATTGATCTGCCATCACCTCAACCAAACCATCTAGATGAATGTATTTTTGAATGACCGCATCAATGTCTGCTTTGGTTAATTTCGCAATCGCCTGATCACGTGCTTCACGTTCAGCCAAAGTACGACCATGTTCCATTTGTGGAATCAGCATCGAATGGATATTGCGCTCATCTTCTAAAGAGGTGACACGTTTTTTCAATATGCTCGCTTTAGCCGCTTCTACTTCCTGCTCAGTTACGCCCTTGCTGAGCATGTCATTTAACACTTTATGCACAGCTTGTGACACTTGTGCTGACTTACCTGCTGTGTAATTCGCCCCAATTCCCAAAGCACCAGAGTCTTTCCAACTGCTCAAGCTCAAAGAACTACTAAAACCATAGACCAGTGCATTCTTTTCGCGGAGTTCTTGCGCTAAACGCGAAGACAATTGCGAGTCACCTAAAATATGACGGAACACTTGCAAAGCAGGCGTATCTGCGTGGTATGAGCCCACTGGGAAAGATAATACAGCCTGATAGCTACCAAATTCACGTTGCTCCGAAAGTGCATGAACTTTCGTTGCTTTTAATGCTGTATAGTCAGTTTCCAAGCGCTCAAAAGGCTCTTTAGTCGACCACTGCGAAAATTCTTTTTTCAAAAATTTCTGCATGTTTTTGGCATCAAAATCGCCAGTCACAGCAATATTTACCCGCTGAGTTTTAAAGAACTGTTGATACAACTGCATCACTTGCTCACGTGTAGCTGCTTCATACTGCTTTTTCACTAAATCAGGTTCAAAGTGATAGCGTAAATCACCCGGTTGATACTTTTCCAACATCCGTGATAGGGTCATGCCTGCTACGGTATCAGGCTCTGTATATGGACGATCTAAACCCGATAAGCTCTGGGATTTAATTAAATCAAACTGGCTTTGCTCAAAAGTTGGCGCGGTCACTACGGCCATAAAGTATTTAAAAAATTCGTCAAATTTTTCTTTTTTGGCTGAAATATTTAAACTTAGACCATTAGAACTTGCACTGACTGACGCACCACCACCACTTTCAATAATTTTATCTGTGATGTTTTGCAGGCTTTGCTCAGCCGATGCCCTAAACAACAAATATGCAGTGAGATCTAACACCTCACCTTTATTCATGAGGGATTGCGCTGTACCAAAGTCCAAGGAAATAGTCGCATAGGTCTTGTCATCACGTGTCTGTGTTGGGAACAGCGCGTATTGAATGCCATTTTTAAGTTTACCACGTTGAATTTGTTGTTCTTTCGAAGTCAAATAACCTTTCGATTGTTCAACATATTGTTTTACTTCCGCTTGATAGGAAGCGACATCTTTTAGTGGTTCTTCAGTCTGTGTGGTCGCGCCTAAAGTTTTGGCAGGCTCTGCCACCTTTTGTGTTTGTGCTTTTTTCTGATCTTCAGGTGTAGGTAAAATATTACCAACAATACGATTTTCAGGAACTAAAAAATCCTTATAGGTACGATTGACTTCATCGACTGTGAGTTTTTGCAAATCGTCTAAATCTTTAAAGTATTTAGACCAATTACCATCATAAGCGACATAGTAATCACTAATTCGTGTACCCAATGCAGCTGCATTATTTTTAATTGAATCGGCCTGATTACGCGTCATAGCCTTAACACGATTGAGCTCTACTTCATTAAATGCTTGGCTTTGTTCAACACCTTTATTTAAAGTTGTTTGAACTTGTTGAGCATTTTGGTTTGGCGCATATACTGCCCCCATAAATACCAAGTTAAAATCACGGTCTAACCACGTACTGGACTGCACACCGTTGGCGATACCACTTTCTACGATATCTTTATACAAATGACCACTCGGTTGCAGTGAATAAAGTACAGGCGATGCAGATAAAGCCGTGGTGATTGAATCATTTGCACCATTCAAATAAATATTGAATTTGGCTAAATCGCTACCCTTTTGTACGCTAAATTCACGTTGTTTGATATCTTTACCGCGAATAGTTGGCACAATAGTTTGCGCAGGTACAGTACGTGAAGCAATCGGGCTAAATTGCGCATCAATTTGCTTCAATACTGCTTGTGCATCAAATTTCCCAGACAGCACCATCACCGCATTATTCGGCGCATACCAAGTACGATAAAACTGATTCAATTCTTGCATCTTAATAGATTGCAGTTCTTTTAAATCACCAATAGGCAAACGCCCTAAATATTGGTTGCCATAGGCTGATTTAAATATTTGATCCATCAGCACTGAAAATGGCTGATCTAAACGAATTTCACGCTCACGCTTCACAATTGCAATTTCTGAAGGTACATATTTTTCTTGTAAAACCAACTTGTCCATTCGCTCAGCTTCTAAATGAATCACTTCATTGAGTACGCTCTGCTCAGGACGAATAATATTGGTATATTTTGTCGAATAGTAATCTGTACTGGCATTGGTGCCTAATGTGTACTGATCCAAACGACGCTGAAATTCTTCACCTTTAATATTTTTTGTGCCTTTAAAGGCCAAATGTTCTAGCAGATGCGCCAGCCCCCCTTTACCTTGCGGATCATTTAACGAACCTGTACGGTAAATCGTATTCATAAATACTTTATTTTCTTTATCATTCGGCGCAAGAATAATTCGAAAACCATTGTCTAATGTATATTCTTGAATGTTATTGTCTGTTTTGATCAAAACAGGTTGAGCAAGCACTGTGCCAGTCGAAGCTAATAAAACAAGCGACAGCGTGAGTTGTGTTAAACGCATATTTATTTATTGACCTTCATGTAACATTTCAAATGTTTTACGACACAATTATAAGAGAATGATTCTCATTTTATGGCATGTTTTGTAGTATTTTTTTCATAATTTTGTCTTTTAAGCACTGCTTTCATTCATTGTATGCATGATTATCTTCATTTGAATAATCGTGCATACAATTTAGAATTTATATCGTACTTAAAAGACTCATCATAAAATATAGATATCACAATTAAAGGATATCTACATCAATTTCTGCCTGCATATATAATTTTGCATAGCCAGATATTTCAATCCGATCATTACCTAATAACGTACAATGGAGTTCTCCGCCACGTTTAGACGCTTGATAAGCTGACACAGTGCTTTGACCTAGCTTATCTGCCCAAAGTGGTGCAATTGCCGTGTGAATTGAACCCGTAACAGGATCTTCGTCAATTCCATTGGCTGGCGCGAAATAACGTGATACACAGTCGTACTGTTGCCCCAATGAAGTAATAGCAACATCTCGTGGCGATTGTGTCTCCGATGCTGTAATAGCTGTCCGTATTTTTCCTAAGGTTTTTAAGAGCTCTAAATTGGGCTGTTCATCTAGTACATCTTGTACGGTTTCGTATACCACAATATACGCCTGCGTATTTAAATACACATGTTTAAAGGGCTTCGTTAAAGCTTGGCGAAGTTCATCAGGATACTCTGTTACAAGGCTAGCTCTGCGCTGTGGAAAATTCATTTTGATTTTGCCATCAGCTTCTTGCTCCACAATAAAAATACCCAAGTTTTTCACATGAAAATGAATTTTTTGGGCTTGCGTGTAGTCTTTAAACAGTACAAAACTGCTGGCCAAAGTGGCATGGCCACAAAAATTGACTTCAGTGGTTGGGGTAAACCAACGGATCTCAAAATTTTCTGCATCTATTGGCTTTACAAAAGCCGTTTCAGATAGGTTATTTTCCATGGCAATATTGAGCATCAGCTCATCGGTGAGCCATTCATCCAACACCAATACCGCAGCTGGATTGCCCTTAAACAAAGCTGCCGTAAAAGCATCTACTTGATACATTTTCATTGTATAAATTCCAAATAACCTATGTGTATTTTATGAGCTTTTATGCATGCATATCATCTAATATGCTATATGTTATGTAACGACTCGCCAAACTTTTAATCCGCTATTTATCCTAATTATGAATGAGCTCAATTTAATTCCTCATATACTGCCCGTACCTCTGGAAAAAGCCTATCGCTTACTTAATCATGGCCCAACGGTTTTAGTATCTGCGCAAGATCAAACACATATAGGCGTAATGACTGCTGCATGGGCCTGCCCTGTCGAATTCAAACCTGCCAAAGTGAGCGTGGTACTCGATAAAAGCACCATGACCCGAACCATCATTGAAAATTCAGGTTACTTTGTTTTACAAGTTCCCAATCTAAAACAACTCAAAATGGTTTATGCACTCGGCATGATGAGCCAACACGATGCGCCTGAAAAACTTCGCCAATGTGGCGTGAATCTATTCCATTTTCCACATTCAACACTTCCCGCAGTTGAGGGTTGCTCTGCATGGTTATTGTGTACATTAATAGTCGAACCTCACCATCAGCAGCAACACGATTTGTTTATAGGTGAAGTGATCCATGCCTATGCAGATGAACGTATATTTAAAGATGGGCATTGGTTATTTGATCAAGCCTCAGAAGATTGGAAAAGTCTACATCATGTTGCGGGTGGTCATTTTTACACGATTGGCCATGCAGTATCGGTTGAATAAACCTGTTCCGTATCACTTTAAAAAGCACAGAAATTTCCCTGTGCTTTTTAAAGCTAACTGTTAATCTTTCCACAGCAAAATAATATTAATTAGAGCTTCGAAGTCAGAGGATTAGGCTACTGCTGTAAATAGGCTTTGGTTATATTTTGTCGCATTACGATTTCAGTATTTACCTGAATAGCCATTGATTTTACAACATGCTATCTTAAGACATCCCTATTCTTCTTCGACCCGATAAATGACTTATAAAATTCACTGTATCGACGTTAAAAACTCATTACAAAACTATATTTGGTTGCTTGAGCATCAAGAAAGTTCAGAAGTTCTCGTGGTTGATCCAACAGAAGCAAATCTAGTTGAAGAATATTGTCAGTCACACCAACTTAAACTTGCACAAATCTGGTTAACGCATTGGCATAAAGACCATATTGGTGGCGTGCCTGAACTGGTTGCAACACGCTCTATTCCAGTGTTTGGTCCACGCGAAGAATTGTCCAAAATTCCATTTATTTCTGATGCGCTGATGCATGAACAAGTAATCGAATTTCATGACCTAAAAGTTGACATTATCGCTGTTCCTGGGCATACCCTCGGGCATATTGTGTATTTTATAGATGCACTGGATGCCATGTTCTGCGGTGATACCTTGTTTGCTATGGGATGTGGGCGCGTTTTTGAAGGCACTCATCAACAAATGTTCCATTCTTTGTCGCGTCTAGCCGCTTTACCGCCCCAAACAGCCGTATATTGCACCCATGAATATACCCTTTCAAATGCACAATTTGCTTTGCATGTAGAACCACATAACCTAGCCATTCAACAGCGCGCCGAAGATGTACAACGTAAACGTATGCTTGGTGAATGCACATTGCCTAGCCGTATAGACATCGAGTTAGAAACTAATCCATTTTTAAGAGCTGAGAGTGTGGAAGAATTCCAACGCTTAAGAGAATTAAAAGATCACTTTTGATTGCGATTAAAGCTCAAATAAAGCCCGCTCTTTATTGCGATTGGTTTTTAAATTCATCCATAAACGGACGTAACGCCATTTTAAGCAACATTTAAAAAGTACTTTAATATCGTCTATTACTTATAAAATTTGATTGCTTTGTGCGTACAAGTCTAACTCTGCTTGCGTCACTACACGCATGGCATACATTTCGTCTACACGTACTAATAATAAACCGCTTAATGCAGGCTGGTAACGACGTGCACTGCCAAATGGCGTATAGGCAACTTTCGATTCAGTCGAAAATACCAACCAATCTTCATGGCCTAACATCACGCCTACAGCTTGAAGGCCCTGCTGCTGCATCGCATTTATCTGTTCTTTTACCTGAGTTTCAATCGTGGTTAGGCTCATTACACAGCTCTTACATACAAAGTGATCTTAATATTATGGAAGTATAAGTGCTCCGCATACAATCTAAATCACTTTTCATGCTTCACTGCTGAATAAAACAACATTAAACACAAAAACCTATAGCTGGCTAAATTAGATAAATCGCCATTTTTATACCCTCTTATACCTTCCAATTTTCACAAGCCCGTACACACTGTGAATCTCACTTTATGTACCATATTGCATGTTTTAAATAGCGGAATGAATCTACATCGTAGTGAGTAAAAAGGGATCTCGCTGAAGCATGGTCATTTGGCTTTTCAACACTTTGTAGCAAAGATTAATATATTTAGTTACATGATTAAAATATCTAAAAATATGAAAGATTTGTTTCATTCTACTCATACCAAAACGCGATTATTCGATGAAAAAATATTCAAAATAAAATATTTTATATAAAACTGAGTTAACAGACCTTTAAAAATGATTTGTATGTCCCTATTAATATTTTAAGATGGATATGGAGTTCGCCTGTGAAAAAAGTGGTTAAAGCAAAGAATCTAATCGCCTTCCGCCTATGGTTAGAAAAACTCGGTTATAGCGTACGCAACTTGGCCGATGGACGTGGTTTTACTTTCAGTTTTAAAAAAGAATATGGTTTAGTCACCTATGAACTTGCAGGAAATGCTTTAGCGATGCAACTAGGTGAAGAATTTGAGGATCACCTCAAGGCTTAAGCAATGCTAAAAGCCCTTTCAACCATTTTTTGAATTACATCTACCGCTCAATCAAATAGGGAAAGTTTGATCAGCTCAATTTATTATTCTTCATTAAGCTTGGATTATTCCAAGCTTTTTTATATATTGCATACGGTATAGATATATCATTTTCAGCACACGTATATTTGCAATTTCATTGCATGTGAAATCTCAAAAGCCTAGATCGAAACTTTGGCTTTAAATTTTAACCTCTCATATAGTCTGATATGATTAATAATAATTCTTAATTAAGATATTTATATGCACGAATCAAAAGATAAAGATTTAGCTATCGCATATTGTTTACTAATTTTCTGTGGATTCTTAGGTATCCACAGGTTTTATTTAGGAAAAAATATCAGTGGCATTTTATTTATTCTTCTTTCTTATTCGTGTTTAGCCTTTTCACCTGCAATCGTGTTCGTGACTATTTGGCTCATTATAGATCTTTTTCTATTGCCAACCTTCGTTAAGTCCGCAAACACTTTTCAATATAGCGCCATTTAACATCATGGCTGCTATACAAACTTGTATTGTATGCCACATATAAAAATAGCTACGTCTAGAATATTAAATTACAAATGCTAGCCATAAAAAAAGGCAAGATGAATATATCATCTTGCCTTTTTTGTATCTTGGTGGGGACGGAGAGACTCGAACTCTCACACCTTGCGGCGCTGGAACCTAAATCCAGTGCGTCTACCAATTTCGCCACGTCCCCAATGGCTGGGTATATTATAGAGATAGAATGCTGATGACAAGCGCTTTTCTAACCAATCAAACATTTTTTTATCATAAAAACAGCAATTAACTTATTTTATTTTCACCGCCCTACCCAATCTTAAACGGTTTATGTCAAACACCAAATTTTAGGCAATAAAAAAGCAAGGTCTATA
>NZ_RCHC01000022.1 GCF_003664645.1 Acinetobacter chengduensis
AATTAACGATATATTTCACGTATGTACTTTTTTTCTACAAATATGATAAAAAAAGCGGTTTTTCATCTATTTTTTAACCATTTTTATTTAAAAAAAACCTTTTAATAGGATTTTATTTTTTTAATTAGCCATTTCGCGCAAAATCATATTTGAGTCAATATAGCTATAAATTGTATAAATGAACAATAAACAACCACATCAAACCATCAGAATCCATTTTGCATCTTCTAAGCCACGTAATCACATTCAATATTCTGTCAATTTCAAGTTATCCTTAGACTTAAAGCACTTTCTTTAAATATTTTTTTAAATCAAATCTTCAAATCCTTCGTAATAAGCTTCTTTTATTAGATTGAAGCTGTCTGTTTTAAATATTTCATATTTGCCACACCAATCTACCCCCTATCTCAATCTCTATGCATCACACTCTTATGTATCTATTCATATAGACATCTTCTATATGTTGCAGGTATGTCCATTTGAGGAATTCTGATCCTAAGGTGTAGTCAAGCCAAAAGTGTTTTGATGCTTATGTCGTCAAGCATAGATCATCTATCTTCGGCTTCTTGATTTATCTCCTCTGTTTGATCCGTGCTGTCAGAAGCATCGCTAAGCGCGCGATTGTCTACATAGATGGGCCATTACTTCCAATACAGTCTGACGCTTACCTTGATAATCTTCAGCGCAAAACATCATTTTTGCCCGTATAGGTAGACGTTCATGAATAAAAGCAAACAGCTGATAATGCGCACCAACATCCATATTTAAGAAAATTTCCTCTATTTGCTTATATTGCGCCTGTTTGACCATTTCTGGCTGATATTGAAATAAACAGCACAGAACAGCATCAATCTGCTCATCATTATTGTCTGTATTGTAATAAGCCATGTCTCTCCCACTTTATTGTTTATTTATCTATAAAATACTTTAGCGTCTACATCAGTGCTTTAAATTATCCTACATTCTAAAGTGCAGACCGAATGTACAATCATCATATATAACAATGATTAGATAAAAACTGCCACGTTTTTATCCTTAAGGCGCATAGAGACGATTTATTTTTTTACATAGACTGGGTTTTATTTTTTGAACCCCGACTTATGCCTGCGCATTTCATTTCCCGTTTGATCCTGCTACTGAGTGGCCTTGCGCTGATGGCATTTGGTGTCACGATTTCTATTCACTCTAATCTAGGCACATCGCCCATTTCATCTATCCCTTATAGCTATAGCTTCATCTTTAATATGAGTGTTGGCACATTAACCGTACTGATGCATATCGTAATGATTCTGCTTCAAATGGCTTTGCTGGGTAAACAGTTTCAATGGCGCCAATGGCTACAACTTCCTGTAGGCATTATTTTTGGTGCGTTTATTGATATATTAATGTGGGCGACACAAGGCTGGTCTATGCATGTTTATGCGCTACAAATTGGCGCCTGCCTGTTCAGTTGCTTAATTACTGCCATTGGTGTCTGCCTTGTCGTGAAAGCAAATTTGGTGTTTTTGGCGGGCGAAGGCTTATATGCAGCTGTCTCTAAGCGTTTTGGCTTTGAGTTTGGTAGCTGTAAAACCTATGGCGATATTGTATTGGTCCTGATCGCAGTAATTAGCGCTTGGTCTGTGCTGGGTGAAATTATTGGAGTTCGCGAAGGCACAATCATTACTGCGCTAGCAGTCGGCAGTCTGGTGAAACGAATGCTACCGAAGCTCAGCTTTATAAAATTTAATCAATAATAAAAAATAAACATAAAATCCTCAGCAAGTCTGGGGATTTTTTATTTTAAGGATTAAAAATTAAGCGTGTAGAAATTTAAGAAAATAAAAAGGAAGAGATCTCTCCCAAAATCCCTCCCTCGGAGTTGAATCTTTATTCGATCCATCGTGTAGTTATTATAGTTATTCTCTAGTATTTAAAAAAAAGTCCCTTGGGGAAGAGACTGATAAATTGTGGAGTAATTATTATCTATACCCTCTAGATATGGTAAAAATCTCTAGATGAATAAATACTATACATAAGGTATATAAAATGCAAGTGATATGGAAAAATTTAATTGTTGTTTTTATAAGGTTTTTTTGAATTTGCTTATCTAGTTTACTAATATGAATATTCAATAAAAAAAGCAGGCCGAAGCCTGCTTTTTAATTCAATCACTTATAAGAACTTAAGTGCGTTATCAGTCTACAAATATCACTTTAGCAATGGCCTTTTTGCTCGATTGAACGATTAAAGTCACGTTTTCTTTCACAGAAAAAGAGGCGTCTACTTCTTTCCAATCCACTTTTACAGCACCACGTGCAACTGCATCTTTGGCTTGCGCAGCATTTTTAACTAAACCAGCTGCACGCAAAATAGACGCAATAAACATTTCGCCACCAAATTCTGCACGTGATACGGTTACTTCTGGCGTACCTTCAGGTAATTCACCTTCAGTAATTAAGTTACCCGCACCTTTATGTGCGCTGGCTGCAGCTTCACTACCATGGAAACGTTCAACCAATTCCAATGCAAGAATCTTTTTCACTTCTTGTGGATTACGGCCTTCAGCAACTTCTTTTAATAATTGCTGAATTTCTTCAATTGATTTGAAACTTAAAAGATCAAAGTAACGTTCAATCAAAGCATCTGGCATTGAAAGTACTTTTTGGTACATCGCGCCTGGTGCATCAAACACAGCAATATAGTTGCCTAAAGATTTAGACATCTTATTCACGCCGTCTAGACCTTCAAGAATAGGCACCGTAATGCAGACTTGTGCTTCTTGGTCATAACGACCTTGCAATGTACGACCCATTAATAAGTTAAAGGTCTGATCCGTACCACCTAACTCAACGTCTGCTTGCAATGCAACAGAGTCATAACCTTGTACCAATGGATACAAAAATTCATGAATCGCAATCGGTTGATGGCTGTTATAACGCTTAGTAAAGTCATCACGTTCTAACATACGTGCCACTGTTTGCTGTGAAGCAAGCTGAATTAAATCGGCAGCAGTTTTTTGACCGAACCATTCAGAGTTGAAAACCACTTTGGTTTTTGCTGGATCAAGAATTTTAAATACTTGTTCTTGATAAGTTTTTGCATTTTCCAAAACTTTTTCACGTGACAAAGGTGGGCGCGTTGCGCTTTTACCTGTTGGGTCACCAATCATCGCAGTATAGTCGCCAATCAAGAAATAAACTTCGTGACCTAAATCTTGAAATACTTTTAATTTATTAATTAAAACTGTATGACCTAAATGCAAATCAGGCGCTGTAGGATCAAAACCCGCCTTAATTTTTAAAGGACGATTTTGTTTTAACTTCTTCAGAAGGTCTTCTTCAGAAATAATTTCGTGAGTGCCTCGTTGGATGAGGGCAAGTTGTTCTTCAGCCGGCAGGAAATTTGACATCTCAAAACCCAAATACATCAGTTATTCAATTTGTGCGATATACTAACACTTTTTCAGCACTTTGCAGGCTTAAGAATAATCATGACCGCGATCTATATTGGAGTAATGACGGGCACCAGCATGGATGGTGTCGATATTGCCGCTGCTTCTTTTAATCCCTTACAACTACATGCCACGCTAACCCTTGAGTTTGATCCCGATTTACGTGATGAACTGATGGCGCTCACCTTACCTAGTGATAATGAAATTGACCGCATGGGGAAAGCGGATGTTGCTTTGGCTACCATGATTGGCGAAGGCGTTAATCGCTTAATTGCAGAAAATAATTTAGATAAAACTCAAATTAAAGCCATTGGCTCACATGGACAAACCATTCGTCATCGCCCAGAACACGGCTTTACGCTACAAATTGGCGACCCCAATATTATTAGTGAAATTACCCAACTTCCTGTTATTTCTGATTTTCGTCGTCGTGATATGGCTGCAGGTGGCCAAGGTGCACCGCTTGTTCCTGCCTTTCACCAAGATGTTTTCCAACACAATAGCATCCATCGTGTGATTTTAAATTTAGGTGGCATTGCCAACGTCAGCCTTCTGCCCGCAGGTGATCCAGACAGTGTATATGGTTTTGATACTGGCCCTGCCAATATTTTAATGGATGCTTGGTGCCATCGTTATACGGGTCAAGCTTATGATGAAAATGGCAATTGGGCAGCCTATGGCACGCCCATTCGTAGCCTACTTGATCGACTCCAAGCACATGACTTCTTTGCCAAAGAGCCACCAAAAAGTACAGGCCGTGAAGACTTCAACTTAGAATGGTTAGATGAACAAGTTGCCGATTGGCGTAGCGATCTTGAATATGATGAATTAGAAGACACACCTGAAAATATTCAAGCGACCTTAATGAAGCTCACCACACGCGCCATTAAAAAAGCGATTTACCGCTCCAATATGCCAACAGGTGAAGTCTATGTTTGTGGTGGCGGTGCATATAATTCACATCTACTTGAGCAATTACGCTGGCGTTTACGTAAGCACCAATGGACCGTGCAAAGCACAGCTGATCTTGGTTTGAGCCCAACATGGGTAGAAGCAACAGCCTTTGCTTGGCTGGCTATGCGCTTTGTTCAGCAACAATCAGGAAACCTTCCTGCTGTGACGGGTGCAAAAGGTTATCGCGTATTGGGTACGATTACCGCTGTATAACGTCAAAAAAATGACACAAAAAAGCCTGCTAATGCAGGCTTTTTAATAAATGCGACAGAATCATTTTAAAATAAGTTTGGCATTTTCAGTTCGAAACGCCTTTAAAACCACTTGCCCAGCACGACCAGTCGGACTTAAACCCAATTTAATTTGCTCTTGGCGGATCGCCTGACGGGTTTTATCACCAATTAAACCGTCCACATTGCCAATATCATAGCCTTTATTCAGTAAGTACTGCTGTATTTCACGACGTTCTGTACGCGAAGTCCCAGCATCATCCGTTGGCCAAGCAGTGCTAAACCCACCTTTTCCCTGCAAACGATCTGACAAATGTGCAATGGCTAAGGCATAACTTTCAGCCGCGTTGTAACTATAAATTGCATCAAAGTTTTTAAACACTAAAAACAGCGGGCCATTTTCACCTGCTGGCATCATTAAGCCCGCTTGTGAACTTTCACTTAAATTGCCCTGAATTAATGGTGAACCATCTGCGCGTAATACACCACGATTTACCCACGATGCCAATGATTTTTTATTGCGCCGGCCTTCGCCACCCAAATAAGTTCCTGCTGGCACTTTAACCTCAAAGCCCCAAGGTTGCCCAGTTTGCCAACCGCGCTTACTCAAAAAATTGGCTGTAGATGCCAAGGCATCTGGCACGCTTGAAACCAAATCACGTCGACCATCGCCATCAAAATCGACAGCAAGCTCATCATAAGTCGATGGCATAAATTGGGTATGACCGAAAGCACCAGCCCATGAACCTTTTAATTGATCCTCGCGCACATCACCACGTTGTAATAAACGAAGTGTGGTAAAAAATTCTCCACGGAAAAATCCCTGACGACGCCCCTCACAACTTAAAGTTCCCAAGGCTTGCAATAAAGGATAAGAACCTGCAATTTGTCCAAAATTACTTTCTACCCCCCATACAGCAACCACCGTTTCGGCAGGAACACCATAAGCACTCGCCACTCGGTTTAATACATCTTTATGCTGTTGAAGCTTTTGTAGACCTACTTGCACACGTTCATCATCTACCAATCCAGATAGATAATCCCAAATTGGCGTTGAAAACTCAGGCTGGTAATTAAGCTTTTCTAAAACTGAATAATCTGGCGTCAAATTTTGCGTATAGCGGTCATAAGTATTGGCATAGACACCACTCGCAAGGGCCTGCCCACGTAATTGACTTAAACAAGCTTGGAAATTTTGAGTTTGGGCTGGTGATTGAATATCAGTTGAAGTTGTAACGACTTTTTGCCCATTAATAATTAATTCAGCATGCGCTGTCGTCACTGCAAACAATGTGCTTGTACACAATAAAATGAATGAACGCATATCCGCCTTATTTTTCTGGAAGTGTATTTGATTCTTAGCTTAACACCAGATTATGTATTTTTATGGAGGAATACGTAACTTTTGAATTCATTTTAAATTTAAAGCAAGTTTTTAGTTTTGAATTCAAAAAACTTACCCACAATTTAGCTTAAGTATTTTTAAATTCAAAAACCAGAAATAAAGAATGAATTTAAATTCATTTTCAGTCAAAAGTTTTAAATTCAAACTTTTATCCACATTCTTTTAAGGTGTAAAAATCTGATAAATAAGTAATTTTTAAATAATCTCAATAGGTTTTATTATGAATTTAAACACCAATAAATTTAAATTCAAACATTGAATTTAAAAGTAGCACTTTAAATTTGAATTCATTTTTTTGAATTTAAATTCATTGCTTATGTTTTGAATTCAAAGTTGGTTTTTATTGTTCATTTGATCTGAATGAAAAGTTAAATTCGCTGAGCGATCTTACTCAATTGAGTAGCACAGCTATGCAGCAATATTTATAGCAAATGGGTGAATTTACAATCAATTTCGTTGGCTTTGAAACCGACCAAAGGTCAGTCTGCGTAAAAGAGGCGCAATCATGCCCGAAGTTGAGGTATAAAAAAAGCGACCACTGACGTGATCGCTTTTTTTTACAGCAACTGGATGCTTAGATGCTCATATCTTCGCTAAGTGCCAATGGATTTGGCAGAATTTTTGCCAATTGGCGACATAAAGTTGTCAATGCTGCACTGTCATTCGGCATTAAAGTGATATGACCAATCTTACGACCTTCACGCTCTGACTTGTTATAAAGGTGTAAATGCGCACCCTCTAAAGCCAAAACATCTTCAGATTTTGGATGTTGACCAATAATATTCACCATTACGGTCGGGCGAACCACAGCTGTTGAACCTAGAGGCAAGCCTGCAACCGCACGAATATGGTTTTCAAATTGAGAACACACTGAACCTTCAATCGACCAATGCCCAGAGTTATGTACGCGTGGCGCCATTTCATTGGCATACAAGCCTTTGTCTGTAACAAATAGCTCAAGCGTCAACACACCCACATAATTCAAATGATTAAGCAGGCGAGTGATGTAGTCTTGCGCCACAGGCTGTAAGTCTACGCTGTTCGGTGCTGGGACAATCGAGTGCGATAAAATGCCGTTGTGGTGGTGATTTTCAGCCAATGGCCATGTTTTCACATCGCCATTTTGACCGCGAACGGCAATAATTGAGACTTCACGCGAGAAAGTCACAAAACTTTCTGCAATTAATTCACCCGCAGGGCCTAGCTCAGCCCAAGCTTGCGCAATTTGATCAGCAGAGCGAAGGACAAACTGACCTTTACCATCATAACCACCGCGAGATGTTTTGAGGACGATCGGTAAACCCAACTCAACCACAGCAGTATTTAGGCCTTCAAGCGATGTAACGGCCTTGTACGGCGCAACTGGAATGTCTAGTTCATCAAATAAGGCTTTTTCAGATAAACGATGCTGCGCAATTGCAAGTGCTTGACGTGGTGGGTGCAAAGTTTTGCTTTTGGTCAGCACATCAACATCGGTTAATGGTGTGTTTTCAAACTCTAGACTAAACACATCCGCACTGGCCATAAAGTCTTGCAAGCCATTTTCAGCTTTGGTCGAAAACACTGGACCAAGTGCCGCTGATGGGCAATCTGCACTGGCTTCAAAAAAAGTACATTGCACATTTAGCGGTAAAGCAGCTTGCGCCATCATACGACCCAGCTGGCCACCACCAAAAATACCAATGGTTTTATCCATGATATAACTCCCGTATTAAGCTTGCTCTTAGTTCTGACCAGGAATATTGTTACTAGCCACTTTATCTGTTTGTGCAGCACGGAAATCTGCTACATTTTTTGCAATTTCAGGACGCGTAAGACCTAAAATTTGCGCAGCCATAATGGCAGCATTGGTTGCACCAGCAGGACCAATGGCTAATGTACCCACTGCAATACCCGCAGGCATTTGTACAATTGAAAGCAATGAATCAACGCCGTTTAAAATCGAAGACTTCACTGGAACACCCAGTACTGGAAGATCTGTTTTGGCAGCACACATACCCGGTAAATGCGCAGCACCACCTGCACCCGCAATAATCACTTGAATGCCACGATCACGCGCTTGTTCTGCATATTCAAAAAGACGGTCTGGCGTACGGTGCGCAGACACCACTTCCGCTTCAAATGGGACACCAAGCTGCTTAAGCATATTGGCAGTGTGTTCGAGAGTTGCCCAATCTGATTGAGAACCCATGATAATTCCAACGAGAGGAGTGTCTTGTGAAGCGGCCGCATTCATTGCAATGTTTCCAGAGATTAGTTAAGAGAGATAAATCTCGACTAGAGCCAAGCTTTAATAAGAGCCCCATATTATAGACTGAATTTTCAGCTCACCAAAATCTTAGAGTCAAACTAAGCACAGATTTTTATTATTTTTTTATGAAGCTTGGCAAAACTCAAATAAAAATAGGGCAGTAGCCCTATGAATTAAATTATTGGCTACGAAAGACAAAATATACACAGCCCAATAGACACAAGCCCGCCCAGAGATAATCCAGTTTAAATGGCTGTTTAAACAAAAAAATCATGAAGGGCACAAACACCAGCAAAGTCACGACTTCTTGGGTAATTTTCATTTCGCCCATAGACCAACCTTGTTGAGCAAGGTAGCGCGTCGCAGGAATCATAAAACTGTATTCTGCCAAGGCAATAATCCAACTCAATAGGATTGCTTTCCAGAGTGGCGCATCGTGCGGTAAAAATTTTAGATGACCATACCATGCCAAGGTCATAAAGCAGTTCGCAACGATCAATAATATAAAGGGCAGATACATTGGCTCAACGGTCTCACTAGAGGTGTCGCCATTTTACTTTTTTTCTAAGCAAATTCTTAGTCTATTGCCATGTTTTATGCCATAAAATGAGCTTTAAAGAGTGCGCGAATATTCTACGACCAGCAACAAGAAAAACTATCTTTTCGCCAAGAGCCTTGCTATGGTTGCTTTCACATCAAATTAATCACGACAACAGCACCAATAATACGTGATGTGTCTATAAAAGCAGTGGAGTGAGCGTATGCATCTGCATATTTTAGGTATTTGCGGCACCTTTATGGGTTCTCTGGCGCTATTGGCGCGAGACCTTGGCCATAAGGTGACGGGTTCAGATCAAAACGTTTATCCTCCAATGTCGACCCAACTCGAAAATGCAGGCATCACTTTAATTCAGGGCTATGACCGTAGCCAGCTCCAACCACAGCCTGACCTTGTGATTGTAGGTAATGCCATGAAACGTGGCATTGATGTGGTGGAATACATGCTTAATGAAGGCATGCCATATATTTCTGGCCCGCAGTTCCTTGCAGACTATGTACTACAAGGTAAACACGTACTTGGCGTTGCAGGGACTCACGGCAAAACGACAACGACAACCATGCTGGCATGGGTTTTGGATCAAGCTGGTCTTCAGCCAGGCTTCCTCATTGGTGGCGTGCCTTTAGGGTTTAGCGAAAGCGCACGTTTAGGCGCTGGAAAATACTTCTGCGTAGAAGCAGATGAATACGATTCAGCGTTTTTTGATAAGCGTTCTAAGTTCGTGCATTACCATCCAAAAACAGCCATTCTAAATAATCTTGAGTTTGATCATGCCGACATCTTTGATGATTTGGCTGCTATTCAAAAACAATTCCATCACTTGGTCCGCACCATTCCGAGTGAAGGTCGCATTATTGCTCCGATTACAGAAAGCAATATTGATGAAGTATTAGAAAAAGGATGCTGGACACCTGTAGTGCGTACGTCTTTAGATGCCAATGAAAATTCTGAACTCTACGCAGAGCAACTCTCAGCAGATGGTTCACATTTTAAAGTGCTACAACACGGCATTGTAAAGGGTGAAGTGAAATGGAACATGACAGGCCAACACTCTGTTGCTAATGCTTTGGCAACTATTGCTGCAGCTGAGCACGTGGGTGTATCCATTGAAACGGCCTGTGAAGCACTGTCCAATTTTGGTGGTGTAAAACGCCGTATGGAACTACTCGGCACAGTCCGTGGCATTGAAGTGTACGATGACTTCGCACATCACCCAACAGCAATTGATACGACATTAGAAGGTGCGCGCAAACGTTTAGGCGAACGCAAGCTATGGGCGATTATTGAACCACGCTCAAACACCATGCGTATGGGGAGTCATAAAGATGGGCTAGCACATTCGGCCCGTCTGGCAGATGAAGTGATTTGGTATCAACCTGAAGGTTTGGATTGGGACTTAGAACCTGTGATTCAAGCTTCACCAAACAAAGCAATGGTTGCACGTACTTTGGATGACATCATTCAAAAAGTCGTTACAGAAGCAGGCGAGGGCGATGCAGTGGTGATTATGTCGAATGGTGGCTTCGGTGGCCTGCATCAAAAATTGATTACTGCTTTAACAGCATAATTTAAAACATGGTTCTGCTATTTTTAAAGGAGCCCGCGTAGCGGGCTTTTTTCATTTTTAGAGGTCTAAATATCTTAAAGATAGGGCTTATAGCCACGCATACGGTAACCTTGTGTGAGTTTTGGCTTCGGATCACTATTTTGTAAACGTAGTAATAATTCCAAAAATACAGGAATTTGTTCAGTCCGAAGCTCATGCGGTAAAAATGCATTCAAACCGAATCTTTTAAACAGTGTTCCAATCGAGCTATGTTTATTCACGTATTTCATTGACCATTCAGAAAAATGAAGCTGATCAATCATACGATTTTCAAAACGTATGAGATTGTGGTGGCGCGGATCACTCGCAATTTTAGTGTAGACTTTTTCTAAAACCTGCGCTTCTGCTTCAAGGCACTGAAAAAAACGGCCTTCCGCATAGTACAACACGCCGTAAATTTTATGCACCTGATTAAAATTTCGCGCAGAGACTAAAATATCACTTAAATCCTCAAGTAAGTCCTTTTGATTTTCTTGACGGGTACTGGCATAGCACAACTGCATCATAAGTTTCATCCTAAAATAAGCACGAAGCGCTTCGATTTTTCAATTTTAATTCGATTGTTTTTTATTCAAATGTAATTTTATTCTTACAGCCAATTATGCCAACTGCATCTCAATTTTTCAAAAAATTTCAGATAAAATTGGCCAATATTACGCACCAACATTTTCTGGTGCTTTTACCTCCAAAACAATAAAAGAGGTTATCTATGCTCCCAAACATTTTCAAAACATTTGGATTAATTGCTGTTACAAGCGTTTTGGTACTGGTGTTTTATCATTTAGGCCTTAATGACCTGTTGAACGTGCTCATCACTTCCGCTGTGCTAGGCGCATCCCTGTGTTATTTCGTTGGCCAGCGTGTATATCTAATTGCAACTCTTGTAGCATTGAGCGCCGTGCTGTTTTATCACAGCGCATTCGACCTGCTTCAAATGATGTTAGCTAGCGCACCATTGGGCTATATCGCAATTTATATGGTGCAACGCTATGCTAAATCCCGTAAAAAGCAACATCGCTTAGCATCGAATCCTAATCGCGAGTTTTTAAATTCTTAACAATCATATAAAAAGATGGATGAGGTACATCTATAGGCTCTGATATTTTATTGAAGCATTGCTGTACCAGTCCAGTGATGCTGTCAGGTGTTTTTTTAAGCACGCAAATCTGCAAGGCTTTTGTCCCGTTTAAACATTACATCAACATAAGAGCAAGCTGGAATAATTTTCAAATGCTTTTCACGTGCATAATTAACGAGGCTATCGAGCATTTCACGGGCTGCGCCCTGACCACGCAATGAATGATCTACCCAGGTATGATTGGCAACAATTTTATGTTCATCATTCCAGATATAACTAATTTCTGCGACACGCTCACCGTTTTCGTTCAACTTGAAAAATTCACCCTGCTGACCATTATCTTGATGTTGAAGTTGCATTGTTATACTCCTGAATACCGTCCAAATGACATTTTAAAATAACTGAATTAATCGACTAAACTATTTAAAAACGTTAAAAAATACCTAATTTCAGTGATATCAAATCATACTAATTTTCTCTAAATTCATCAGCTAAAGCTGTTCTTTTTTTGTTTTGATCTTTTCTTGGGGATTTCAATGGATTTATATCTTGCTGCTATCGGATTTTTAATACTCATTGCGATATTACTGGCCGTATCAATGTACCGCTCACGCTTTTAAGCGAAATACCTGCTGGAATGCAACAGGCATCTTCTCAATCAATTGATATGTTCAACTGAATGATACAATGATCAGTTTTATCCGTTCTTCTGTCTATGTTTAAAAGATAGTATCTTTTCAAAGACAGCATCAGTTGCCGTCAGATTAATGAAACGTCATCCATTAAACCAACACATCACGAATTTCTGGATCTTTGTCAAAAACTGATTTGGCAAACGGGCATAGCGGTATAATTTTCACTTCACGATCACGTGCAAATTGCACCGCTGCATCAACCAAATGTCGCCCTACACCTTGACCACGTAAGCGATCGCTTACATCTGTATGGTCAATAATAAATTTGTCTGTACCCGCCCAGGAATAGGTCATTTCAGCCAATCGTTCACCTTCTTGATCCACATAAAATGCGCCTTTACTGCCATTTTCTTGATGCTGTACGATCATGTGTTCACCTATTTTTATTGAATGGATATATAGAACCATTGATTTGTTCTTTAGTATTTTTTATTGATATTTATGTAGATATTCAATAGCACTTAACAATTCTTCACCATAACCCTAGAATGACGAAAATTTTTAAAATGCCCGACCATGTCTAGCTCCCATTCCGATACATCCACCACCCGCCAATGGGTCAGTGTGATTACACTCGCTTTTGCAGCCTTTATTTTTAATACCACGGAATTTATTCCCGTAGCACTACTGAGCGATATTGGCAAAAGCTTTGATATGGCCGCCACCGAAACTGGCATTATGATTACCTTGTATGCATGGGTGGTCGCACCGATCTCTCTGCCGATTATGCTACTGACCAAAAATATTGAACGTCGCTTTCTGCTGATGGCGCTGTTCACTGTATTTATTGTGAGTCATGTGCTGTCATATTTTGCATGGAGCTTTAATACACTTCTGGTCAGTCGTATTGGCATTGCATTTTCACATGCTTTATTTTGGTCAATTACTGCTTCGCTTGCTGTGCGTGTTGCACCTGAAGGTAAGGCGTTTCAGGCGCTGGGCCTGCTCGCAACGGGTACGGCGCTGGCCATGGTGCTTGGTATTCCTTTTGGGCGTATGGTGGGTGAGGCCTATGGCTGGCGCAATACATTCGCACTGATTGCTGTGGGTGCCACTGTAGTGTGCCTAACATTGGTTAAAACCTTGCCATTGCTACCTAGCCAAAACTCTGGCTCTTTAAGTAGCTTAAAATCCTTTGTACAACGTCCTAGCCTTATTATGGTGTTTGCACTAACCGTAATTGTGATTACGGCGCAGTTTACTGCTTATAGTTATATTGAGCCTTTTGCATTGAACATAGCACAGCTCAGCTCCACAGAAACCACAGCACTCCTATTAATCTATGGTGGTGCAGGCTTTATTGGCTCTTACCTATTTGGTAAATTTGGTGCTAAATATCCACGCATTAGTATTCCAATGTTCACGGTGCTACTGGCTGCGTCTATGCTTTTGATGCTTCCTGCTTCAGGTAGCTTTATAAGCTTCAGCGTATTAAGCCTATTTTGGGGCATTGGCATTATTGGTTTTAGTCTGGCACTACAGTCTAAAACCTTAAATTTGGCCTCCGATGCAACTGACGTAGCCATGGCAATTTATTCAGGCTTATACAATGTCGGCATTGGTGGCGGTGCCTTACTCGGTGGCATCGTTTCACTGCAATTTGGGCTGAGTAGTATTGGCATTATTGGCGGGATCTTAGCGGTGATTGGAACAATACTGGCCGCCGTATTGGTACAGCGTAATGATTTTAGGACTTAAGCAGATAGACATACAAAAATTGCACAGATAAGGTTTGCTTAGTTCAGCAAAATCTGAGAAGATCGCCAAAGATTTGAACACGATTCAATCACTCAATTATGCAAGACAAGGGGAGTAGCCTCCTCCAAACGCAATCATTCGTTAATGATTACGTGTCAGAATATCGTCATTACACTTTGCAAAAAGTCGGTATCTGAGCATTTTAGCTGACAAAATGTCCATACTAAAATGTAGGCAAGACCTTGATCATGTTGTTACAGATGTTTTTATTCATCTGGCAACAGGTCAAGGTTTTTTTATGGCCGGTTGTTAGATGTGGAGGATACACACATGGAAACAATCGGCTCACTATGGCTATATTTAGCATTTTTCGGTTTAGTTACCGTTATGCTGATTATCGACTTTTTAGGCTTTAAAAATAATCAGGGCCAAGAAGTTAAAGTTAAAACAGCTGCCTATTGGAGTATTGCTTGGGTCTCAGTAGCCACATTGTTTGGTGGCGGACTCTGGCTCTATCTACAACAAACCGTAGGCGTTACTGTGGCCAATACCAAGGTCATGGAATACTTTGCAGGTTATCTGTTAGAAAAATCTCTTGCTGTAGATAACGTCTTTGTCTGGCTCATGATCTTTGCTGCTTTTGCAATCCCACCAGCATTACAGCGTAAGCTTTTACTTTACGGCGTATTGGGTGCGATTGTACTTCGAACTATCTTTATCTTTATTGGTGCATGGTTCGTACAAGAATTTTCGTGGATCCTATATATCTTCGGTGCGTTCTTGGTCTATACCGGCTTCAAGTTCTTAAAAGGACAAGAGGAAGAAGATACCAATATTGAAGATATGGCCATTTTAAAATGGTTACGCAAACACATGCGCATTACCCCACAAATGCAAGACGATAAATTCTTTGTCCGTCAGAATGGTGTGCTGTGGGCAACGCCTTTATTTTTGGTGCTCATATTGGTTGAAGCTTCAGATGTCATTTTTGCTGTCGATTCTATTCCTGCAATTTTTGCGGTCACCACAGACCCATTTATTGTATTAACCGCAAATTTGATGGCAATTTTGGGTTTACGTGCCATGTTCTTCTTGTTATCGGGTGCCGCGTCAAAAATGCATTATCTTCCTTATGGTCTGGGGCTGATCTTGGTATTTATTGGTTTCAAAATGTTGATGCTCGATGTGTTTCATATGCCAATTTGGATTTCACTCGGCTTTATCATCATTACCCTTGCGATTACCGCAATACTGTCTATTCGACATAGTAAAAAATATAACGAAACGACCCTTTAATTTAGGGTGATCAAAAGCCTGCGTCAGCAGGCTTTTTATTTTTCTAAGGTCAATCTTTGCCATTTTTGTAAAAATTGTTTGCTTAGCATTCGCTGTTCAAAGACAGCATAGCTGACTAGATTGGCATTCCAACGCAATTTTAATTCAAATAAATCATCTAAACCGAATGGTGCAATTAACTCAAAATCACCGTCTTTATTTACACGTAAAGCTAGCGCTGTAGCAGTTTCAGGCCACATAGACAAAGCATCTTTAACTGAACTCAGTGGCTTAATTCTCGCACCTTGATCTGTACGATACCATTCATGCACAAAAGCCTGATTAGTGACATCCCAAGCTATATTTGAAAATTCTTGTTCTAATTTTGCTTTGAGTCTAGCTTCAATATGACATGCAGTCGAATCAAAGAAAATTACATCAATTTCAGTGTGTAAAATTTCATATTCACGCTCATGTAAATGTGCCCAAACCACATGACGTAAAACACCTGCTGCTACATAAGCATTAGGTTGGAACTGAGCCAAGCACAGTAAAATTTGCATCAATCGTGGTTGCGCACGCACAATCTTATAGAACTGCTCAAGATAATTTTGGGAGGTCATTGAAAATCAAGATCATGCTTTAAAATGTGAATATTGATACAACCATGACAATTTTTTAAGCTACAATCAATCGAAAAAATCAAACAGCGTAGGTTAAAAATGTCTTCTGTAAATGCAACGACAGCGATCCATGGTCGCTTCCTCGACATTCAGAATACAGTTGCCCAAGCACGTGAAATACACGACCAAGTGCGATATGTAGAAGATGGTCTACTCATCAGCCAAGATGGCAAAATTCAGTGGTTTGGAACATGGCAAGACGGACAGGAACATGTGCCTGCACACGTTGAGGTGCAGCATTATCCTGATCAACTGATTGTCCCAGGTTTTATTGATACGCATATTCATTTTCCACAAACCGAAATGATGGGTGCATACGGCGAACAGCTTTTAGAGTGGTTAAATACCTATACATTTCCAACAGAATTACAATTCTCAGATCCTGAGTATGCCCAAACGATTGCAGAATTTTTTGTGCAAGAACTGCTTAAAAATGGCACCACGACAGCATTAGTGTTCTGCACAGTTCATCCTGAATCGGTTGATGCCTTATTTGAAGCTGCAAGCACCTATCAGATGCGCTTGATTGCAGGTAAAGTGATGATGGATCGCCATGCACCTGATGATTTGTGTGATACACCTGAACGTGCTTATAACGAGTCCAAGGCTTTAATTGAAAAGTGGCATGGCAAGGGCCGTAATTTGTACGCCATTACACCACGTTTTGCCCCAACATCGAGTCCTGAGCAACTGCAACGGGCAGGGGAGCTTAAAGCAGAATATCCAGATGTCTATGTCCATACACATTTAAGTGAAAACAAAAACGAAATTGAATGGGTTAAAGCATTATTTCCAGCGCAAAAAGGTTATTTGGATGTTTATCATCATTATGGTTTAACAGGCAAAAAATCAGTTTTTGCACATTGTGTACATTTAGAAGATGATGAATGGAACTGCATGCATGACACAGATTCAGCCATCGCTTTTTGCCCAACCTCAAACTTATTCCTTGGCAGTGGTTTATTTCCCTTACATACCGCATGGGAAAAACAAGTCAAAGTGGGTTTAGGCACAGACATTGGTGCGGGAACGTCTTTTAATCAATTACAAACCATTCAAGAAGCCTATAAAGTACAACAGTTACAAGGCAATAAATTGTCTGCTTTTGAAGCGCTGTATCATGCAACCTTAGGCGGTGCAAAAGCTTTGGATTTAGATCAGAACCTTGGTAACTTTAATCTAGGTAAAGAAGCTGATTTTGTGGTGTTAGATTTAAAAGCTACAGCATTACAACAGCTACGCCAATCGCGTGTAAAAGGCTTAGAAGATGCGCTATTTGCGCTGATGCTGATGGGTGATGATCGTAATATTCACGCTACCTATGTCTATGGTCAGCGAGTTTATCAAGCCTGTTAAATTTGCATTTTCTGATAACATTGGTTAGGCATTCGTCAGCGTTCAAAGTATTTTGACTTGATTAAATACCTGTAAAATCAAAGTGCCTAACCATATTGCTTACATTTTCAACAGAAAAAATAATGCAAGGGCATGCAAGTTGTATTAAAATTAAGAGATATTTTTAGGTGTTGCTGGTCAACGCCTTTTTTATTTTTGTATTTTAGGTATCTACCCATGACAGTTCAAATGAGCGTGTTGATCTCCACTGAAGAAATTCAAGCCAAAGTTAAAGCACTAGGTGCACAAATCGATGCGCACTATGCTAACAGTGATAAAGAATTAGTTCTGGTGGGTCTGTTACGTGGGTCTGTTATTTTTATGGCAGATTTATGCCGTGCGATTAGCAAAGTTCATGAATTAGATTTTATGACGGTATCAAGCTATGGCAGTGGTACAGTATCAACACGTGACGTGAAAATTTTAAAAGATTTAGACGGCGAAATTCGTGGTAAAGATGTGCTTGTGGTTGAAGATATTATCGACTCAGGCAATACATTAAGCAAAGTGTTAGAAATTTTAGAAACACGTGGGCCAAACTCAATTGAATTGTGTACTTTAGTAAGCAAGCCTTCACGTCGTGAAATTGATTTAGATGTTCGCTTTTTAGGTTTTGAAGTTGAAGATAAGTTCATTGTGGGTTATGGCTTAGATTACGATCAAAAATATCGCCACATTCCATTTATTGGTGAAATTGGTCTGTAATTTAGAACAGATATTTAAAAGTGGCCTTCGGCCACTTTTTTTTATTTCCATGTTTATTTTGAACAAAAAAACAACACTTATTAGCCAAATTCAACTATTTAAACCCAGCATATTGACTCAAGATAAAATAGAAACATGACGTAAAACAAATAGATGATAAGAAAAGGAGCTCACTTATGTGGTCACTCATTGTCGCAATTGTTATTGGTTTTATCGCTGGTTTAATTGCACGTGCCATTCACCCAGGTGAAGATAAAGCCGGTTTTCTCGTAACGACTTTACTGGGTATTGCAGGTTCACTACTTGCGACTTATGGCGGTCGCTTATTAGGAATTTACGGTGAAAATTCGGCGGCGGGCTTTATTGCCTCAGTCATTGGCGCAATCATTATTTTGTTCATTTATAATATGGTCACCAAAAAATCCAATGCTTAAAACGCAAATAGACGAAGTAGATAAAAAAATACCCGTTTTACACGGGTATTTTTTTATGGCGTTTGCTTCAGCTCAATATTCAGCTTATTGACCAATTTGCTTTAAGCGCGCTTCGATCTCTGCAGCAGGATAAGCCCCTAACATTTTCGCACCATCAGCAAAAATAATGGCAGGTGTACCATTTACACCTAAAGTACGTGCCAATTGAATATTTCGTTCAATTGGGTTTGCACAGCTCTTGCTACTCGTCGGCTGTACGCCTTTGCTAATCAAGTTACTCCAAGCATAAGCAGGATCTTTTTCACAAAAAACTTGTTTAGATGGCGCCACAGATTGTGACTTCAAAGGCAGAATAAATGTGTAAATCGTTACATCATTTAGTTTATTCAGCTCTACTTCAAGTTGTTTGCAATACGGGCAATTGGGGTCAGAAAAGATCGCCAACTGACGTTTTCCAGTACCTCGCACAGTTTTAACTGCATCTTTTAGTGGCAATGCTTTCCAGTTCACTTGTCCTGGACGGTACATAAGTGATTTGGTTAAGTTCTCCTGATCCTTCAGGCGAATCATATTACCTGCCAATACATACTCGGCATCTTCGCTAATATAAACAACCGTGTCTCCAGCATAACCACTATAAATACCTGGAACTTCAGTTTTTTTCACTTGCTCAATATTTAATGCGGGATAGTTTTTTACCAGTAAAGCTTGTACAGAAGCCGCATCTGCCAACGCCCACTGCGACATTACACCCGCAATAATTAAGGCACAGGTCTTTTTGATCATTGTGTTCACCAAGTCATTTTTATGTTGAAGATTCTACTGTTATTTTTTAGGCAATTCGAAGTTTATTTTCAAATACTTACCCAAAAACAACATCGTTTCACGTGGAACATAGCATGTTGATGCTTCGAATTTTAATATGCTAAATACAAGTAAAATGTTCTAGGTATTTAATAAAGTGGAACCGCACAACTTTAAGAATTCAATAATGTTATAGCTAAAAAATATTTTAAAATCATTTTATAACAAACACTTATAAAGATATAAACATCAATACCTTCAGTATAAAAGAACAATAAAGGGGCTTGTTCATTTAACCTGATTCTTCATATACTCCCTTATAGTATATTGTTTGAGATATAAAAGATGAGCCATTTACACCACGATAAGAAGCTTTTAAACCGTGTAAAACGACTACAAGGCCAAATGAATGCGGTAGAACAGGCGCTACAACAACCTGATGCCGAATGTATCGCCGTACTTCAGCAAGTTGCAGCCATTAAAGGCGCCGTACATGGCTTAATGAATGAATTAATTGAATCACATTTACGCCATCATGTGATTGGTACACAGACCGAAACCAATGAAGAAGAATTAGCTGAATTTATGAAACTCCTGAAACGGTACAACTAAGATTTTACACAGGATAAATTGACCCTAGAGGCAGATCACCAGTACACTGACCGTACACCCACCCATTTTCTCATGCTCTGCATTTTATAGGCAGAAATGAGCCTGTAGATGCGATCTGCTTCATGACAAATTCTCAATCTTGGCACCCATTTTTGATGGTGAGCCTTGCCCTGATTATGGGAACTATCGGCACTGCGCTGGCCAGCCCACTGTACCCTATGTATCAAGAACTTTGGCATTTGTTGCCAAGCCATATCACTTATATTTTTGTGGCCTATATGTTTGGTTGCATGGCAACACTGCTGTTTTTAGGACGCGCTAGCAACAGCTTTGGCTTCCTTAAAACACTACAGGCAGGCATGGTTTTTGTGATTGTGGGCTTAGCACTCTCTGCCATCGCTCCAAATGCGCTGTGTTTATCTGTTGCACGTTTTTTCATTGGGATCGCCTCAGGCCTCATCAGCACATCAGCTATGCTTGGTCTGATTTATACTATCCCAAATAGTCACAAGCAGAGCGCACCACAACTCAGTTCAATAATTACTGTCATCGGTTTTGGACTAGGTCCATTGATTGGCGGTGTGATTGCGCAGTTTTCTGTCCAGCCACTCATCACACCTTATCTTCCTGTTATCGCGGGTGCGATTCTGTGCTTAATCGGGCTTTTTACTGTGAAGCATGTGATTACGGAAAAACAGCCATTTTCAATTGCACCACATCTCGAATTACCAGCAAAAAAATATCATGGCCTGTTTTATATCGCAGGTTTTGCGGCCTTTAGTGCATTCGCATCTTTTAGTTTATTTGCCTCATTAGCACCCTCATTTGTAAAAGATATTATTCCATGGCATGGCCCGATGGTCAGTGGTACATCTATTGCCAGCATTTTATTGGTCTCGGCACTGTCACAGTACTCAGCTAAAAAAATGGTACCGCGCAAGGCACTCAAATTTGGCCTGTGTTCACTGATCGTGGGGTATATTCTGTTATCACTCTGCGTTTCTATGCACTGGAGCGTGCTATTTTTCATTAGTGTGATTGTTGCTGGTATGGGACACGGTTTGAGCTTACTGGGCGCATTTGGCATGATTCACGGCATGACAACTACCGAAAATAGAGCTGCCGTAATGTCGACTTATCTTTTTATCGGCTATTTGGGCACCATTTTACCAATTTTAGCTGTTGGCTATCTTTCGGATCACTTTGGCTTCACGATCGGTATTCTCGGCTTTTGTATCTCAGTGGGTGCACTATGCCTTAGCTTACTCATCTGCCAACGTCGTATGAATACGCCACTACAGCACTAAACTCAGATCTGTTTTTCAACATCATAAAAGCCCTCATCTGAGGGCTTTTATTGAGATACTAGAATCGCAATGTCGCTGTATTATTTACCAATACAGAACGAACCAAATATCTTGCCTAATAAATCATCAGCACTAAAGTCGCCAGTAATTTCACCCAGTGCGTTTTGCGCAAGGCGTAGCGACTCTGCGACCAATTCACCTGCATGGTAAACCACCAATTGTTCACGTGCTTCAGCAAGATAGTGCTGAGTGCGCTTCATTGCGTCTAGATGGCGTGTTCGTGCAATAAAGGTATCTTCTTCGGGCTGGAAGCCTGCATGCGCTGTAACAGCATCTATCAGCACCTGAACGCCAGTTTCTTGCTTGGCAGAGACCGTAATATGTCGAAAGCCTTGATAATCACTCAATGCTGACGCCGTTGCGGTTAAATCACATTTATTCCCAATCAGCATTAAACGCTTAGGTTCAATATGTTCTGCAAAATAATCTTGCGCCAATTGCAATGGGTCTTCACCCTGACTTAAGTCATACACCAAAAGTAACAAGTCCGCCTGCTCAATTTCTTTAATTGCACGACGAATCCCTTCTTTCTCAACGATATCACCCGTTTCACGTAGGCCAGCAGTATCAGTTAAGGTAATCGGCAAACCATTCAACGTAATTTTCTCATGTAGAACATCACGCGTCGTGCCTGCAATATCGGTGACAATAGCGCGTTCAACACCTGCTAGCGCATTCAGTAAAGAGGACTTACCTGCATTGGGTTTACCTGCAATCACCACCTGTAGGCCTTCACGGAGCAACTGTCCCTGACGTGCAGACTGTTGCACAGCGCTCACAGATGCACTGACCTCATCCAATAGGCCTAAAATTTTACCATCGGCCAAAAAATCGATTTCTTCCTCTGGAAAATCAATGGCAGCCTCTACATGTAAACGCAAATGAATCAGGTTTTCTAACACCGCATTGACTTTGGTCGAAAACGCACCTTGCAAAGAACGCACCGCTGAGCGTGCAGCCACTTGTGAGCTGGCATCAATTAAATCGGCAATCGCTTCTGCTTGCACCAAGTCCATTTTGCCATTTTCAAAGGCACGCATGGAAAACTCACCCGCTTTGGCAGCCACAGCGCCCAATTCAAGTAAGCGTGCAAGTAGTGCATTTTGAATCACAGGCCCACCATGACCTTGCAACTCAACCACGTCTTCACCCGTAAAAGAATGCGGATTTGGAAAGCAAATCACCAAGCCTTCATCCATAATCTCGCCATGAACATCTAAGAACTTACGAAAGCCAGCATAACGCGCTTTAGGCAATTCAGACTTGCACAACGCTTCTGCAATGGCATACGATTTTGGCCCAGATAGGCGAATGACACCGACACCACCGCGACCGGGCGGGGTTGCAATGGCAGCAATAGTGGTTCGGTTTTGCATAACATTCACCTAAAAAAATCTCAAATTACAAGCAAAGAAAAATCCGCCTAAGATTACCATCTTAAGCGGATTTATTCAGCCCATCAGCACTGCTTAGTTTGCTGAATCTGCGCCTTCACGTTTTAAACGGTCTTTTTCAACACCTTTGTTAATCAGGCCTTGTTGTAAGATCGTAATACTGTTGTTACAGATCCAGTACAGTACTAGACCTGCTGGGAAGAACAACATAAATACCGTAAAGATGATTGGCATGATTTTGAACACTTTCGCTTGCATCGGATCAGCAGGCTGAGGGTTCAAACTTTGCTGGATAAACATAGTCAAGCCCATCAACAATGGCAGGATAAACCAAGGGTCCATTGCAGATAAATCTTGAATCCAACCTAACCATGGTGCATGACGAAGTTCAACAGACTCCATCAATACCCAATACAACGCTAGGAAAATCGGCATTTGTAATAACAATGGCAAACACCCTGAAAGTGGGTTCACTTGCTCACGCTTGTACAAAGCCATCATTTCTTGAGAGAAGCGCATCCGGTCTTCACCGAACTCTTCTTTCATACGTTGCATTTCAGGCGCAATCACACGCATTTTCGCCATAGAGCGATAGCTCTTAGATGACAACGGCCAAAGAATTAATTTCACCAGAATCGTCAATAAAATAATTGACCAACCCCAGTTGCCCACTAAACCGTGGAAGAACTGCAAGCCAAGGAATAAAAGCTTCGCAATTGGCCATAACCAACCATAATCAACAGTTTGGTTTAAACCGACCGCCAAATCTTTTAATTCAGACTGAATTTTTGGTCCTGAGTAGAATGTCGCATCTAATTCAGCAACCGTACCCGCAGGAACATTAATTGTTGGCGAAGTAAAACTAATGATGTTCATATCATCAGAGGTTTTACGTGATTCTAACTTCGCAACATAAGGCTGACCATTGGCTTGCGTTAATTTAAGCTCGCCTGGAATCCAAGCACTTACAAAATAATGTTGTACGACAGCAACCCAACCGCCTTTTGCTTCAACATTCAATTTTTCATCATTAAAGTTGGCAAATTTTAGCTTGTTGTAATGTTCATCTGGTGTACCCCATGCGCCACCAAGGAAGGTGCCCAAAGTGAAAATCCCTTGATCCGATTTACCTGGATCTTCTGAATTATCACGTTTGATTTGACCAAACATTTGACCTTGCCAATTTTGTGCACTGCGGTTCACAACTTTGTGATTTACGATAATCGGGTAATCACCTTGAGTGAAGGTAAATGACTTGATAACTTCAACGCCATCTGCAGTTTTATACACCATTGGTACAGTAAGGACTTTTACCTCTTTACCATCTTTATCTTTAGATGCTTTTGCATCAGCTAAAGTATATGCAGATTTTTCAATCTCATAAGATGGGCGTCCTGCACGGCTACTGTCTGGGCCGTTTAGACCAATGAGGCCTGATTGCGCTACATACGTACGTTTTACATCGCTTTCAAGCATTACAAAAGGTTGATCACTGTCTTTATTCTTGTCATGGTTGAGTAATTCAACACGAACAATATCACCACCCTTTGGATTGATCCAAAGATGATAAAGGTCAGTTTTTACAGAAATAAGCTGTTGGCTTACTGGTGCTGTTGCATCTGCTGTTTGTTGTGCTGGCACATTTGCTTGTGGCACATCAGTGGTCGCTGACGCCGCTGTTTGAGCATTTGGCAAATCGGCTGATACTTCATGCGAAACTGCAGCAGCGGTTGGCTGTGCTTTTACTTCTGCATGACCGTAATCTTTTTGCCACGCCAAAATGAGCAAATAAGCGACAACAAACATGGCTCCTAGAATGGCAATCCTGGCCCATTGTTGCATATCTATTACCCCAAGTGGTTAGAGTGTTTTTGGTTCAATAAACGATCACGAAAGGGTACAACAACGTGACGCGTTTGAGAATCTATTTGCTGAAATGAAATAAAACGAACTGCTTTGGCAGGCACTGGGTCATACCCTGAGCCACCCCAAGGATGACAGCGACAAATACGATGAACAGACAGCCAGACACCACGCACAGCACCATGCCGATGGATTGCTTCCAAAGAATACTGAGAACAGGTTGGAATATAGCGACAACGAGGCCCGAGTAAGGGACTAATCACGATTTGATAGAAACGAATGAACCAATGCAGTAGACGTACCATTGGTTGCCTCTACTTTTTCTGTGAGGAGGGAGCTGTTTTTGAATGCTTTTTGGCAATACGTTGAAGCTTTTGCCAAGCAAATTGTAATTGCTGATGCAATTCTGCATTTGGGACTGCTTCTATACCTACTTTAGGCATCACCACAATATCCAATACATCTAATTGCTGCTGATGCAAGCGAAAACTTTCGCGAGCCAGACGTTTTACTCTATTTCTTTCATGTGCACGACGTACTTTTTTCTTAGCAACAACAATACCCAAACGGCTTTTAGGCTGTTCGGAAAATTTCGCAAGAAATAAGAGATGGGGCTGATGCACTTTAAAAAGCGCACCATCGAACACACTTTTATAGTCGTCAGCACAGTGTATGCGAACATCTGTGCTAAACCCATAAAGTGTTGTCATAACACCCAAGTCGTGTATAGCTTTAACAAATTAAACAGTTAAGCTATGACGGCCTTTTGCACGGCGACGAGCTAATACTTGACGACCAGCTTTAGTAGCCATACGAGCACGGAAGCCATGAACGCGTTTACGTTTAAGTTCAGAAGGCTGGAAAGTACGTTTCATATCGAAACTCCAAAAATGATCTTTCTATGAAGGTTCGCGATTTTAGTGCTCATTGCTTGAGCTGTCAATTAAAAACCGACTTTCTTTAAAAAACAAATTAAGTTAAGAGAATAAAAGTGATGAAAACAAAAAAGATGTTTTCAATTATATAAAGTTTTACACACAAGCTATAATATTGTTTATTAAAGACAAATAAGATACTAACAGCTTTAACCACAAACTTATCCACAAATCGCTTTAAATTTAAATTCACTCCTTGTTTGAAATTTGAATTTAAAACATGCTCTGATTTATCCCCAGAAAATCGTGATCTTATAAATAAATTCAAATTTATAAATTTAAATTTATTACTATTAGGGAGCTTTTTTTCTGTGGAAATCCTATTTTACATCTTATAAAACATTTACTTGGTTTGTGGATAACTATGTTTTTATTTTTTTGATACATTGTGGATAACTTTATGCTATATTTTATCCACAGCTTGCGGATAAACTTATCCACACTGGATTTAAATTTAAATTTATCTTTCAAAAATGGCTTATTTGATTAATTTCTGCTGAATTGTTCATGACAGATGTGGATAACTTGGTTAGAATGGCGACCCGCTTTGCGGGCTAGCATATTTTTTATTGGCACAATGGAATGAATAGGGGTTTCACATGCTTTGGACAGACTGCTTAAATCGCTTGCGACAAGAGCTTTCGGGAAATGTCTTTACGATGTGGATCCGTCCGTTGGTGGCTGAAGAGTCAGAAGACACTTTACGTTTATATGCACCCAATCCATATTGGACACGTTATATACAAGAGCATCATCTCGAGTTAATTACAATTTTAGCTGAGCAGTTGTCTGAAGGTCGGGTACGTAAAGTTGAAATTCAGGTGGATTCTCGTCCTGGCGCAATTTTATCTGCCAGTGAACAGCCTGCAACAACGACAGCTGCTTTATCAGCTAGCCCAGCACCAGTTGCCAAAGCTAAAAAAGAACGCGAAGACAGCGGATCGAAACAGATTCGTAAGCGTCAATTAAACCCTTTATTTAGTTTTTCGCTATTTGTTGAAGGTCGTTCTAACCAAATGGCTGCAGAAACGTGTCGTAAAGTTCTGACGCAATTGGGTGAATCACAGCATAATCCATTATTTTTATATGGACCGACAGGTTTAGGTAAAACGCATTTAATGCAAGCTGTAGGTAATGCTTTATTGCAAGCTAAGCCGAATGCACGTGTCATGTATATGACGGCTGAAAGTTTCGTTCAAGACTTTGTTAGCTCATTACAACAAGGTAAGGTTGAAGAGTTTAAAAAGAATTGTCGTTCATTAGACTTGTTGTTGGTTGATGACATTCATTTGCTTGCAGGTAAAGAAGCTAGTTTGGTGGAGTTCTTCTATACCTTTAATGCTTTATTAGATGAATCGAAACAAATTATTTTAACTTCGGACCGTTATCCCAAAGAGCTGACTGAACTCGATCCACGTTTAGTTTCACGTTTTTCTTGGGGCTTATCTGTGGGTGTGGAACCACCAGACATTGAAACTCGAATTGAAATTTTGTTAAAAAAAGCCGAAAGCAATGATGTGGAATTACCGCGAAATTGTGCTTTGTTTATTGCGCAGCAAGTGGTCGCCAATGTTCGTGAGCTAGAAGGTGCCTTAAACAAAGTGGTTGCGATTTCACGTTTTAAAGGTACGCCAATTGATTTGGATGTTGTGCGTGAATCTTTAAAAGATGTTTTGGCGATTCGTGCGCGTACCATCAGTACTGAAAATATTCAGCGTGTGGTAAGTGAATACTTCCGAATTCCATTAAAGGAGCTGGTTGGTCCGAAGCGTACACGTATTTATGCGCGACCTCGTCAGCTGGCGATGGGCCTTGCACGTGAGTTAACAGGGGATAGTTTCCCTGAAATTGGTATGGCTTTTGGCGGGCGTGATCACAGTACGGTGATGCATGCATGTGAAAAAGTTCAGAGCTTGCGTGAGGAAGATCCAATCTTCAATGAAGATTACAAAAACCTGTTACGCTTGCTGCAAAGCTAAAGCATTTTTGGTTAAATTCTATTCTTGCAATGTGGCTATAACTGCCGCATAGTACACTGCTAAAAAATTAATTTTATTTGTTCTTAATCTTCAGTTTTTAGAGGAATGCATCGTGCGTTTAAAAATCGCGAAAGAAAACTTACTGAATGTTCTATCACATGTCGTAGGAGCGGTTGAACGTCGCCATACCCTCAACATTTTATCGAATCTTAAAATCCAAGTCACTGAGCAAGCTCTGACCATTACAGGTTCTGACCTTGAAGTGGAACTGGTTGCATCGACTACTTTATCTGAAGGTGCATGCTTACAAGCGGGTGAGACGACAGTTCCTGCACGTAAGTTGGTGGATATCTGTAAATCATTGCCTTCAGCAGCTTTGATTGATTTGCAAATCACAGAAGATCAACGTTGTATTTTAAAATCAGGCAATAGCCGTTTTGTGTTGGGTACTTTACCTGCAGAAGACTATCCATTGTTGACCACTGAAAATACACAAGGTACAGAAGTTACCGTTACACAACGTGAATTAAAACGTTTATTTGAAAAAACAGCCTTTGCAATGGCTGTGCAAGATGTACGTTTTTACTTAACGGGTACCTTGTTGGAAATTGATCAGAATCAATTACGCGCAGTAACTACAGATGGCCACCGTTTAGCGTTGTGCGAAACGACTGCGACTTCAAATGCTACACAGTTAGTTCAAGCAATTGCACCGCGTAAGGCAGTGGGTGAGTTACAGCGTTTGTTGAGTGTTGAAGATGAACAATTGGCTTTGTTAATTGGCCGTGAATTGTTAAATGTGACTATTCGCATTCCAAGCCGCGACAAAGAACAATACGACATTATGGTGCGTTTCACGACCAAATTGATTGATGGTAAATTCCCAGACTACCGTCGTGTGATTCCACGTGGTGGCGATAAAAATGTACGCATTGCACATGATGTATTTAAGCAATCATTGCAACGTGTTGCGATTTTAAGTAATGAAAAACTTCGCGGTGTATTCTTACATTTTAATGAAGATTCATTGCAATTGCGTGCGAATAACCCAGAGCAAGACGAAGCTGTTGAAGACTTAGCGATTCAATATTCAGATGCGTCGATGGAAATGTCTTTTAATGCACAGTATTTGTTAGATGTACTGAGTGTGCTTGATGGTGATGATGTGTTGATGACCATGACTGAGGCGAACCAGTCTGTATTGGTACAAGATCCATTGCATCAAGATCAGACTTACGTTGTGATGCCAATGCGTGTTTAATTAAGTTTTAGACGCCCATTTATATGCATATTACGCGTTTACATATTGAACGTGTACGGAACTTAAAAACGGTTGCACTCTCAGGATTGCAGCCGTTTAATGTCTTTTATGGCCAAAATGGTTCAGGTAAAACCTCTGTTTTGGAAGCCATTCATTTGTTAGCAACAGGGCGTTCATTTCGCACGCATATTCCCAAAAACTATATTCAAAATACCTGTGTTGATGCCATTGTTTTTGCGCAATCTGATAGCGATAAAATCGGAATGCAAAAAATGCAAAGTGGTGAGCAGTTGATTAAGGTGAATGGTGATCTGGTTGCAACCCAAGGTCAATTGGCCAAAATCTTACCTTTACAACTGATTGATCCACAAAGTAGCGATATTATCGATCATGGTGCAAAACCCAGACGACAAATGTTGGATTGGATGATGTTCCACGTGGAACCCGAATTTTATCCTGCTTGGCAATACTATTCACGGGCACTCAAACAACGCAATAGTTTATTAAAAGCACAGCGCAATTTAAGTCTCAGCGACCTAGAACCGTGGAACCAAATGCTGAGTGATTATGGCGAAATTTTGCATCGCCAGCGTCAAGCTGTTGTGGAACAGTGGAAGGAATATTTACAACAAGATTTAGCACAACTGTTGCCTAATCTAGAAATTTGCATGGAATACAGTGCGGGCTTCCATAGTGAAACTGGGTTGCTCAATGATTTGACCAATTCGCATTATAAAGATTTAGAAAGGCGCTATACCGAGTATGGTCCGCATCGGGCAGATTTACGTTTAAAAACCCCGATGGGGGATGCTGATGTGGTGCTATCGAGAGGGCAAAAAAAGCTTCTGATCATGGCGCTAAAACTATCACAGATTGCAATGCTACATGCGTGTAATAAGGAAACTGTGGTATTATTAGATGATCTTACAGCAGAATTAGATTTAACCGCACAACAACGTTTAATTGAGCGATTAAGCCAACTTGGTAGCCAGGTTTTTATTACCACTTTAGATTGTGACTCAGTGCAACAGCACCTGCATGATTTGTCTATTTCTTATCAATTATTCAATGTTAAAGACGGTAGCGTTCAGCTTGCTGTGCAATGACGATTTACCCATTTTTTGGGATAGACCTATTTTTCACTAGGGAGAAACCATGAGTTCAGAAGAGCAATCTGTCTCTAATACAGAACAAACCAATGAAAAAGCTTATGATTCCTCTAGTATCAAAGTATTGCGTGGCCTAGATGCTGTTCGTAAACGTCCAGGCATGTATATTGGTGATACTGACGATGGTACAGGCTTACATCACATGGTGTTTGAGGTCGTTGATAACTCAATCGACGAAGCTTTAGCAGGTCATTGTGATGAAATTCTTGTCACAATCCATGAAGATGAATCGGTCAGCGTGTCAGATAATGGCCGTGGTATTCCAACTGATATTCACCCTGAAGAAGGTGTTTCAGCAGCAGAAGTGATTTTAACCATTCTGCATGCGGGCGGTAAGTTTGACGACAATAGCTATAAAGTTTCTGGTGGCTTACACGGCGTTGGTGTTTCGGTTGTAAACGCTTTATCTGAAAAATTACTGTTAAATATTAGTCGTGCGGGTAAAACCTACGAACAAGAATATCACCATGGTGATCCTGTTTATAAGCTACGTGAAACAGGTACCACAGAGACTTCAGGCACAACTGTACGTTTTTATCCAAGTGCAGAAACGTTTAGCCAAACGATTTTTAATGTGGATATTTTGGCACGTCGTTTACGTGAGTTATCTTTCTTAAACGCGGGTGTACGTATTGTTTTACGTGATGAGCGTATTAACTTAGAACACGTGTACGATTACGAAGGTGGTTTGTCTGAGTTTGTTAAATACATTAACCAGGGCAAAACACATCTGAATGAAATCTTCCATTTCACCACCCAAGCAGAAAATGGCATTGGTGTTGAAGTTGCGTTGCAATGGAATGATACCTATCAAGAAAATGTACGTTGTTTTACCAACAATATTCCGCAAAAAGACGGTGGTACGCATTTAGCTGGTTTCCGTGCTGCCTTAACGCGTGGTTTAAATAGCTACATGGAAAGCGAAAGCTTACTCAAAAAAGAGAAAGTTGCGGTTTCTGGTGATGATGCGCGTGAAGGCTTAACGGCGATTGTTTCGGTTAAAGTGCCAGATCCAAAATTCTCTTCACAAACCAAAGAAAAATTGGTGTCGAGCGAAGTTAAAACTGCAGTTGAGCAGGCCATGAATAAATCGTTCTCTGAATATCTCTTAGAGAACCCACAAGCGGCTAAATCAATTGCTGGCAAAATTATTGATGCTGCACGTGCGCGTGATGCGGCGCGTAAAGCACGTGAAATGACACGTCGTAAGAGTGCGCTTGATATTGCAGGTCTTCCAGGTAAATTGGCAGATTGCCAAGAGAAAGACCCTGCACTTTCAGAATTGTACTTGGTCGAAGGTGACTCTGCGGGCGGTTCTGCAAAGCAAGGCCGTAACCGTAAAATGCAAGCGATTCTGCCACTGAAAGGTAAAATCCTGAATGTGGAACGTGCACGCTTTGACAAGATGATTTCATCTGCTGAAGTGGGTACTTTAATCACTGCATTGGGCTGTGGTATTGGCCGTGAAGAATATAACCCAGATAAATTGCGTTACCACAAAATCATCATCATGACCGATGCCGATGTCGATGGTTCGCATATTCGTACCTTATTGCTGACATTCTTCTTCCGTCAAATGCCGGAGCTTGTGGAACGTGGTCATATCTATATTGCACAGCCACCGTTGTACAAGTTGAAAAAAGGTAAGCAAGAGCAGTACATCAAAGATAACGATGCGCTTGAAACTTATTTGATTTCAAATGCGATTGATGAGCTCGAACTTCACGTAAGTGCAGAAGCGCCAGCCATTCGTGGTGAAGCTTTAGCCGGAGTGATTGCAGATTATCAAACTTCACAAAAGAGCTTGCACCGTTTAACCGTACGTTATCCAGCAAGTTTATTGGACGCGTTGATTGCTGTGGAAGGCTTTAAGCTAGATCAAATTGTGGATCGTGCTTATGTGGAGCAATGGGGCGAACAAATTTGTGCTGCTATTGCACAAAAACAGCCAAGCTTGCGTCCAGAGTTAACGCTTGAAGTGTTTGAGAAAGAGCTGGCAGATGGTCAAAAAGTTGAAACCTATTTGCCTCGTATTACGATTTATATTCATAACTTACCGCATCCATATTTATTAGATGCTGGTCTGTTAGGTTCTGGTGAATACGCTCGATTATTGAAAAATTCTCGTAGCTGGTTCACGTTGCTTGAAGATGGCGCATACTTGCAAAAAGGCGATCGTAAAATTGCGGTAAACACTTTCCATCAAGTATGGCAACACATTTTGCAAGACTCTCGCCGTGGCATGATGATCCAACGCTATAAAGGTTTGGGTGAGATGAATGCGGAGCAACTTTGGGAAACCACAATGGACCCAGAAAACCGCAACATGCTACAAGTGACTGTGCAAGATGCCATTGAAGCAGACCGTATGTTCTCTTGCTTAATGGGTGATGATGTGGAACCACGTCGTGCCTTTATTGAAGAGAATGCCTTAAACGCAGATATTGATGCTTAATGTTCAATTCAAGATCTTAAAAAAAGCACCCTATGTGGGTGCTTTTTTATGCTAAATGAATCTGATTTTGTATAAAATATAGTCATATTGGTTTTATCAAACTGACGCATTGCTGTGTCATGATGTTCTTAAAATGGGCACAATGCTGTAAAAATGAGAGGTTGATATGATGGATAATCAGTTAGAACAAATACGTGATATTTGGGTTAATGCTTTTTTTATAGGCAATTATGAGGTGCTTTTGCAGTATGAAGATGAGCATTTTAAAGTCGTTTATGAGCAAGATGGGCGTACGGAAAGTAATTTCACACGCTATGATCGCATTGCACATGCCGTAAAAAATGGCGTGTGGAAACCTAAGAAACCAGATGTCGAATTTGAAGCTTATGAGTTTGATCGTGACCAAACAGCATGTAAAATTTTAATTGGCCTTGCCGAAAACCAGCAGCAAATACAAGAATTATGGCAATTTGAAGAGACATGGAAAATAAAAGAATTGCGATTTTTAAAACAAAAAAGAGCAAAATAAAGCAGAAAAATCTGTGCTTACATGGATTTTTTAAGAATGATCTGTGTAAAAATTGTGGATATATATAATAGTTATCCATAGAATTATTACGTGAAAAATAAAAAATATCCACAATGTGGTGGGTGATTTAATAGAGTTTGCTGTGATTTATTTTGAATTTAAAAAATTCGAGCATTTTTGAATTTAAAACTGTGCTTGGTTTTTAAATTCAAAACATCCTTTCAGGGCTTACAAGGATTGTGGGTATTTGTGCTGGAGTGTTGAACTTTAAATAGCTCAATCCAATGTTGATATTGAGTATTTATTTTAGTGAATCTTATTGTTTAGTTGAATTAAAAACCGCCGTGAAACATTAATTTCACGGCGGTTGCTTTGTTTTAGTTAAACTAAATAATGATTTTTATTAATCAAAACTACTTTCTAATTCTTCTAATTCCATCATTAATTCAAGCATTTGCTCTTCTGCTTGTTCTAATTTAGTTTTGAGTTCAGTTTGCTCGTTCATTAACTTGAGTAAATCGTTTTTACGGCTAGCATCATATAAGCCTGCATCGCCCAGTAAATTTTCAATCTCAGTTAAGCGCGGTTGTATTTTGGCAATTTGGCTTTCACATTTTTCAATGTTTTTACGAATTGGACGAGTTTGCTCACGTCGCTGTGCTGCTTCTTTACGTTGAGCTTCTTTATCACCTTTAGAGCTCATAGGTTTATTTTGTACTTCAGATTTGATCGGGGCTACAGGCACATTTGCTGTTTTAAGCATTTCAGCACGTGCTTGACGTAACCACTCTGCATAAGCAGTTAAGTCACCATCAAATTCACGGCATTTACCTTGATGTACCAGTAATAGCTCATCACAAACACTAGCAATCAATTGACGTTCATGCGATACCAAGACCACAGCGCCTTCAAAATCTTGTAGGGCCATGGTGAGTGCATGACGCATATCTAAATCTAAATGGTTGGTCGGTTCATCTAGAATGAGCACATTTGGACGTCGCCACACAATAAGTGCCAAGGCTAATCGAGCACGCTCACCGCCAGAAAAGCTTTCACTTGGGGTGTCCATACGTTCACCACTAAAGCCAAAGCTACCCAAGAAGGAGCGAAGAGTTGCTTCACTGATACTTTTGCCTGCAATTCGACCCAGTTGTAACATTGGGCTGGCATGACCATCTAAGGCATCCATTTGATGTTGGGCAAAATAACCAATATTTAACAGTTCAGATGCTTTTCGTTCACCTTTAAGCAAGTTTAAATCACCCACCAAAGATTTAATCAGTGTAGATTTACCAGCACCATTCATCCCTAATAAGCCAATACGACTATTTGGCGTAATTTGTAGGCCCACATTGGTCACAATGAGTTTGTCACCATAGCCAATATCTGCATGTTCTAACTGCAACAGTGGCGAACTCATTTTAGTTGGTTCACGGAAACTGAAGGTAAACGGCGTATCTACATGTGCCGCAGAGAGTTCCTGCATACGTTCTAATTGTTTAATACGGCTTTGGGCTTGTTTGGCTTTGGTCGCTTTGGCTTTAAATCGGTCAATAAATTTTTGCAAATGTGCGCGAGCTTCTTGTTGTTTTTCAAAAGCTTGTTGTTGCTGTGCTAGGCGTTCACTGCGAGTGGTTTCAAAGGTTGAATAGTTGCCTGTATAAAGAATCAGTTCCTGATTTTCAATATGTAAAATATGGTCAGTAATTGCATCTAGAAAATCACGGTCATGTGAAATGAGCACTAGAGTGCCTTCATAGGCTTTTAACCAATCTTCTAACCATAAAATTGCGTCTAAGTCTAAGTGGTTGGTCGGTTCATCGAGTAATAATAGGTCTGAACGGCTCATTAAGGTACGTGCCAAGTTCAAACGCATACGCCAACCACCAGAAAAGCTTGAAACATTCAATTGAGATTGATGTTCAAAAAAGCCTAAACCTGCCATGAGCTGAGAGGCTTTAGACGGTGCAGAATAACCGCTGATTTCGTCAAAACGACCATATAGATGTGCAAGCTCGTCATTATCCAATTGTTCTGGATGTTCTAATTTGTGCTGAATATCCCAATATTCTTCATCGCCAGACAATACAAAATCGATGGCTTTCATGTCTAAGGCTTTAATTTCTTGGGCCATGTGTGCCACAGTCCAGACTGCTGGGCGGGTTAAAGAACCATTATCGGATTCAATTCCACCGAGTAGTGCAGAAAATAAAGTGGACTTACCCGCACCATTGACACCTGTTAGGCCAATTTTCCAACCTGGGTGAAGTTGCATGGATGCTTTTTGAAATAAAACACGGCCACCGCGACGTATAGAAAGTTGGTCTAACTGAATCATGAAATTAAAAACACAGCAAAAAGATGGCGCTATTCTAAAGGAAGCCTACCAAAAAACAAAAAAACCGCATCGCTTTATAGAGAAAGTTGCAAATAGATGTAAAAACCGCGTCATTCAACAGATTTCTAGAAAATATGTGAAATCTTCTAGGTTTATTGATAGAAGTTGCTTATATTGTAAAAAAACAAGTTCAAAAAACAAACAAAATACGGCAAAAGAATAGGATGACGCGCATGCAAAAAGGATTTTTGGCATTGTCTGCAACCACAATATTAATGTGTTCCATGTCTGCACAGGCAAAACCCACAGTTTGTGTCTTCGATTTATTAGGTAAATCGGGCGAATCTTATAAGTTGATTGAAGAATGGGCTTTAGCGAGTAAAACCTGGGGCACAGACGTACAGCTGTCGTCTTATCAAGATGAAGCAAAATTAGATAGCGACTTTAAAGACGGCAAGTGCGATGGCTTTTATATGACCTCCATGCGTGCACGCGCCTATAACAAATTTGCAGGTTCAATTGATGCTTTAGGCGGTGTGCCCAATAATGAAATTGCTCAAAAAGCCATTAGTTACGTGCTTGATAAACGTAATAATCGTAGATTAGTGAGTAAAGTGGGTAAAGAGACCTACGAAGTTGCGGGTATTGGTCAGATTGGTTCAGCGTATATTTTTGTGAAAGATCGTAATATGAATCGCATTGAGCAAGTCAAAGGTAAAAAATTTGCCATTTTGCATTATGATCGCGCGCAAAAAAGTATGGTTGAACGTATTGGTGCTGTGCCTGTGATGTCAGATATCTCTAATTTTATTCGTAAATTTAATCAAAATGATGTGGATATTGTGGCTGCACCTGCTTATGCCTTTAAGCCTTTAAGCCTTTAGAAATTAGCAAAGGGCTGGGTGCGCAAGGCGCAATGATTGATTTTCCCGTGGTGAATGTGACTGCCGATTTAATTATTCGACCTGAGGCTTTTCCGGAAGGTTATGCGCAAAATTCTAGAGCATGGTTTGTGAAGCAACTGCCTAAAAGCTTTGCGATGGTCAAACGTATGGAAGCGGAAATTCCCGCTAAATATAAGGTGTCACTGACGAAAGAATCCCGTGATGAATATCAAAAAATTCTACGAGATGAGCGTATTCAACTGACTCAAATGGGCATTTATGATGCCAGTATGATGACGGTATTGAAAAAAGCACGATGTACGGTTGAGCGGACTAACTTTGAGTGTTCACTCGGTGGTGAATAGCCATCATGTATTTTCTTTGTAAACAATCATCTGCTTTATGCAAATTACACTTTTCGAGAAAAGTGCTAAGTATATTGATTTAAAATATGTTTTATTTTTGAGTTGTGATTTAGGTCATCAAAATTGGCAAAAGAGGCCAAAATGACATGAATTAATTGAGTAAATGCTCTATTTTTTTAAAAATAACTTGCTTAAACTTTGTCATGAATGGATACCCATGAACAAAAAAATCTCAAAAGGATAAATACAATGAAAAAAGCCCTCCTGTCTTTGGCAACTTTCTCTGTGATTGGTTTTGCAAGCACAGCACAAGCAGAAAAAGTAGATATTTGCGTATTCGACTTACTAGGTAAGTCGGGTGAGTCTTTCCAAATGGCGCAAGAATGGGCGCTAGCGGCAAAAGGCTGGGGCGCAGATATTAATCTGATTGCACGTCAAGACGAAGCTGTTGCAGACAATGACTTTAAAGCTGGCAAATGTGATGGCGTGTTTATGACAGCTATGCGCGCACGCCAATACAATAAATTTGCAGGTTCAATTGATGCCCTTGGTGGTGCACCAAGCAATGAAATTGCAAAACGTGCGATTACATTTGCTTTAGACAAACGTAATGAAAGCAAAATGATTAGCAACCTAGGCGGTAAAAAATATGAAGTTGCAGGTATTGCACCTCTAGGTTCAGCTTTTATCTTTGTACGTGATAAGAGCATTGACTCGATTGAAAAAGCAGCAGGTAAGAAATTTGCAGTATTGGGCTATGACGATGCACAAAAAATTATGGTGCAACGTGTGGGTGCTCAAGCTGTCATTTCTGATGTATCTAACTTTGTGGCGAAGTTCAACAATGGTCAGGTTGATATGGTGGGTGCGCCTGCTTATGCGTACAAACCTTTGGAAATTTATAAAGGTTTAGGTAGCAACGGCGCAATGTTTAACTTCCCAGTCCTTCAAGTGACAGCGGACTTTATTATTCGTCCTGAACAATTCCCTGCAGGTTTTGGTCAAAAATCTCGTGATTGGTTTATTCAAAACTTACCAAAAGGTTTTGCAATGATTAATCGCTTAGAAGCGGGCATTCCAGCAAAATACAAAATGAATTTAACAGCGGAAGACAAAACCAAATATCAAAAATTATTACGTGATGGCCGTATGGACATGACCAAACGTGGTATTTATGACCCAGCGATGATGAGTGTACTGAAAAAAGCACGTTGCTCTGTCGATAAAGCAAACTTCGAATGTTCACTTGGTGGTGAATGATTTGATTTTTAACAAAAAAGCCTAGTTATGCTAGGCTTTTTTTAATGCTCATTTTCAGGCATTTTTGCAATTGTATCTATGATTAAATTCGAAGATGATGCAATCAAACAGTGTTAAATTTTTATGCATTGATACACATAGCGAGATGAATCAAAAACGCCATGTAGATGTAAATAAACACAATAATGAAACGATAAAAAAAGTAACAAGGATGAAAAAAATGGATAAAGCAAAAGCGTTAAAAGTCTTCGGGCTTGGTGCAGGCTTAATGCTCGCTATGAATGTGGCTCAAGCAAAACAAGTGGTGTGTGTGTTTGATTTAGTGGGTAAAAATGGAGATGTTTTTACCCTAATGAAAGATTATCAATTGGCTGCCAAAAATTGGGGAGCTGATATTGAACTACGCGTTGGGCAAAACGAAGCCGTGATTGCGGAAGACTTTAAAGCAGGTAAATGTGATGGTATTAGTGTGACGGGCATGCGTGGTCGTCAATTTAATGCATTTACAGGTTCTTTAGATGCGATTGGCGCAATTCCAGATTTAAAACTGGCGGTTAAAGTGATGCAAGGTTTAGCCAGTCCAACCTTTGCAAAAAGCATGGTCAATGGTCGTTATGAAGTGGCCGGGGTTATTCCAGTAGGTGATGCTTATTTATTGGTAAACGACCGCAGTATCAATACTGTGGCCAAAGCAGCAGGCAAAAAAATTGCCGTTTTAGACTATGACGAAGCGCAAAAAATTATGGTCCAGCAGGTGGGTGCACAAGCCGTAAGTGCAGATGTGACTAACTTTGGCGCCAAGTTTAATAATGGTCAGGTGGATATTATTGGTGCACCAGCTGCGGTATTTAAACCTTTAGAACTACATAAGGGTTTAGGAACTAAAGGCGCAATTGTGAATTATCCAATTTTGCAGGTCACTGGCAATATTATTATTCGTCCAGATAAATTCCCAGAAGGTTATGGCCAAAAATCACGTGAATGGGTGAAAACACAATTGCCACGCGCATTTACTATTTTGGGTAAAATGAAGTCGGATATTCCAAGTAAATATTGGATGGATGTTCCAGTTGCTGATCGTGCGGGCTATCAAAAAATGATGCGTGAAGCCCGTATTGATTTGACCAAACGTGGTGTATATGACAAGCGCATGATGAAGCTGTTATGGCAATTCCGTTGTAAAGAAGATGCGAAAAACTTTGAATGTGCATTGCAGGATGAAAACTACAAATAAACCTGATAAATTTACTCTGATTTAACTTTGTTTTGCAAAGTATGACCATAGTTCGAGTATGATATACTTGAATTATGGTCTTTTTGATTAAGACATCCCATTCAATTAGAGGAATCCACCATGAATGCACCTGCACTTGTGTTGACTGACAATGCCGCAAATAAAGTGCGCCAATTGCGTGACAGTGAAGGAAACCAAGACTTAATGCTCCGTGTATATGTTACTGGTGGCGGTTGTTCAGGTTTCTCTTATGGCTTTAACTTTGCAGAAAGCCAAAACGAAGATGATGCAGAGTTTTTAAATGGCGATGTAAAAATGTTGGTGGATTCATTGAGCTATCAATATTTAGTTGGCTCAGTGGTTGACTATTTAGAAGGTTTAGAAGGTTCGCGTTTTGTGGTGCAAAACCCAAATGCAACAACAACCTGTGGTTGTGGTTCTTCATTCTCAATCTAAATCTTTCATGGCATTTAGATTCGCATAAAAAAGCCCTCATCTGAGGGCTTTTTGCTTTTTAGTCTTTGGTATCAAATTTGATGGCTTCTAAAAGATCTAACACAATTGTAGTGACATCTTGGCTGAGGTCGCGATTATTAAAAATTTCGTAAGCTGTAATTGAAACGTCGGTATCGCTTGGCAATAACTTTTGTTCTTCTTCAATCAAATCCTGAATAGGTAATAAGGTCTGTTTGATTGATAAATGTAAAATATCTTTAAACTCAATATTTTCATCTTCGAGTTCAATCATGTGCTCATTAAAAAATGGCAATAAGATCGAGTGGAGATACGGTTGAATTTCTGTGATATTAAAAATTTCGATATCACGCGTCTGTTCAATTGTGCTGATGTGGTCATTCACTTCAATAAGAATATGGTAGTAACTCACATTGCTCTCCAGTTATATATTCAGGCGGATTGTATAATTTTAGATTAACATGAAATCTAGGTTTTGTTGCGAAAGCAGATAGAAAACCTTATAAAAAATAAGGAATTTAATGTTTCTAACGTGCCGCTAAGAGCGCTAAATCTGATGCTTGTAATTGAAAATGTGTTAAATCTTGTGCGCCAAGCATCGGATACATTAAGGCCTTAGGATCTGAGTTATGTCCAAGCCCAAGTGCATGTCCTAACTCATGTGCCAGTGTTAAGCGTAAATCATCTTTGTTCTCAAATTGATAGATTTGAATTTCTCGCCCCATAAATACACCCTTGTGAAATTCGCGGGCAGGGAACTGCTGTTTGGCATGCGTGACATTTTGGTTAAAACGATGAATATTGTGGTTGTATTGGTCGACTTGCTGATTATATTGCGCATTTAATTGATTGAAGTAATCAATATCATTTTTGAGTTGCTGACTCTTCTCTTTTAATTGTTGATATTGAAGTTCAATGCGCTGACGATTTTCCCCTTGGCTGTCTTCAAGGCGACTCCAGCTCAGTCGTTGTTGATTGAGATTTTGATATTCAGCATCGATTAGTACACGACGTTGTTGAATACTCGTTTGCAATTGCTCTAAATATGCTTGTGAAGTGTTTAAATTTTCTGAGACGCGTTGATTTTTATTTTGCTCAGTATTGAGCGTTGTCTCCATTTTTTTAAATGCATTAAAGTTATCTTGTCGTTCATCATACACAAGATGAATTTTGAGCTGTGCATTTGGGTCATAGACAAAGAGCTTTTGCCCAGAGGCATTTTCCCAAAGATCAGTCGCTTGTTGGGTGAGTTCAATTAGTTCTTGTTGACTAATATCAAAGCGTGGATCGACATCGGCAATTTGATAACGTAAACGGGTGTCAAAAGGATGCAGTACGCGGTCGGACAGCGAGTTATAACGCAATTGATCATGTGTTCTGAGTTGATAATTTAATAACCCAACAAACAACAGTACAAGAGCAATAATAATAAAACGCATAATGCAAGCACATGAACAATATAGGCTTAATGTATAATATTTAAACAAAAATAAGTAGTGATACCTCTTCTAAAACCTCGGTTTTAAAGGTGCGTCTTTGAGATGCACTTATATTTGGCACATAAAAAAACCGCGCTTTCGCGCGGTCTTTTCATTTAAAGCGACAAATTATTTTTTGTCATCTTTAACTTCAGTGAACTCAGCATCTACAACGCCATCGTCAGCTTTTTGCTGTTGTTGGCCAGCAGCATCACCTTGGAAAGCGTTAGGGTCGAAACCTTGAGCGCCACCTTGGCCTTGAGCTGCTTCATACGCACGTTGTGTAATCGGCATAATAATGTTTTGAAGTGCTTCAGTTTTCGCTTTGATGTCTTCTACGTCATTTTCTTTTGTAGAAGCTTCAAGTTCAGCTACAGCAGTATCAATTGCAGTTTTTTCGTCAGCTGTTACTTGTTCGCCTAGATCTTTCACTGCTTTTTGTGAAGATGAAACTAAAGCATCCGCTTCGTTACGTGCTTTTGCAAGCTCTTCAAATTTGCGGTCTTCTTCAGCATTCGCTTCAGCATCTTTAATCATCGCTTCAATTTCAGCATCGCTCAAACCAGAGTTTGCTTTAATTTGAATTGATTGTTCTTTACCAGTGCTCTTGTCTTTTGCAGATACTTTCAAGATACCATCAGCGTTGATGTCGAAAGATACTTCAATTTGCGGCACACCACGTGGAGCAGGTGGGATGTCGCCTAATTGGAAGTTACCTAACAATTTGTTTTGCTGCGCCATTTTACGTTCACCTTGGAACACAGAAATGTCTACAGCAGGCTGGTTGTCAGCAGCAGTTGAGAACACTTGAGATTTCTTCGCAGGAATCGTAGTGTTTTTCTCGATGATCGCAGTTAACACGCCACCCATTGTTTCGATACCAAGTGTAAGCGGTGTAACGTCAAGAAGAAGTACGTCAGTTTTGTCACCTGAAAGTACAGCACCTTGAATCGCAGCACCCATTGCTACAGCTTCGTCAGGGTTCACGTCTTTACGCGGCTCACGACCGAAGAAGTCTTGTACTTTTTGTTGTACAAGTGGCATACGAGACTGACCACCCACCAAGATTACATCAGAGATGTCGCTTGTTGAAAGACCAGCATCTTTAAGTGCAATACGGCAAGGCTCGATTGTACGTTCAACAAGGTCAGCAACTAGGCCTTCTAATTTCGCACGTGTTACGTTGATCACTAAGTGTTTAGGACCAGTCGCATCAGCTGTGATGTATGGAAGGTTGATTTCAGTTGCATTCGAAGAAGAAAGCTCGATTTTTGCTTTTTCAGCAGCTTCTTTTAAACGTTGAAGAGCAAGAGGATCTTGTTTCAAGTTTACGCTTTGTTCTTTCTTAAATTCTTCAACTAAGAATTCGATTAACGCGTTATCGAAGTCTTCACCACCAAGGAATGTGTCACCGTTTGTAGACAACACTTCGATTTGTTGGTCGCCATCAAGGTCAGCGATTTCGATGATTGATACGTCGAAAGTACCCCCACCCAAGTCGTATACAGCAACTTTACGGTCGCCTTCTTTTTTGTCCATACCGAACGCAAGTGCAGCTGCAGTTGGTTCGTTGATGATACGTTTAACTTCTAAACCTGCAATTTTACCTGCATCTTTCGTTGCTTGACGCTGCGCATCGTTGAAGTAAGCAGGAACAGTAATAACCGCTTCAGTTACTGTTTCGCCTAAGTAATCTTCAGCTGTTTTCTTCATCTTTTTCAAGATTTCAGCAGAGATTTGTTGTGGCGCAAGTTTCTTGTCGTTTACATCAACCCAAGCATCACCATTGTCTGCTTGGATAATTTTGTAAGGTACAAGACCGATGTCTTTTTGAACTGCTTGGTCTTGGTACTTACGACCGATCAAACGTTTGATCGCGAATAATGTGTTTTTAGGGTTAGTTACTGCTTGACGTTTCGCAGATTGACCGACAAGGATCTCGCCATCTTTATACGCAATAATAGATGGAGTTGTACGTGCGCCTTCAGCGTTGTCGATTACTTTAACTTTGTCGCCTTCAAGTACTGCTACGCAAGAGTTAGTTGTACCTAAGTCAATACCAATGATTTTCGCCATTTGGATGTTTCCTCTAAAATTCTTTTATTCCCAAATTCTTCCCTTTCTCAAAGGGAAATAAAAAGGGATTTACTTGTTATCCGATATGAGAGCCAATCAAAAATTTTCAAGTTTAAATTTAGAAAATTTTTCAAAAACTCTCGAATTTCTTGGGTTTATGCGCCAACCATAACCATAGCTGGACGTAATAAACGACCATTAAGGCTATAACCTTTTTGTAAAACTGTGCCAATTTGATCAGCTTTAGCAGATGGGTCGATACCTACAGCTTGATGTAGATCTGCATTAAAACCATTTGCGGTATCCACAGCTACCACACCAAATTTCTCTAAAGTAGAGAGCAATGATTTAAGTGTGAGTTCAACACCTTCAGACAATGAGTTTTTTTCATCGCCTGCTGCAGCAATAGCACGTTCAAGGTTGTCAACTGAATCTAGAAGTTGTTTAGCAAACTTTTCAAGCACAGTATCTTTATGCTTTTCAGACTCACGTTGAATACGTTCTACACTTTTTTGTGCTTCATATACTGCATTTGCAGTACGCGCTTTTTCCAGCTTTAAGTCGCCTTCAAGCTGAGCAATCTGTTCCTGTAAAGACTCAACGGTAACTTCTGCTTGCTCATTTTCAGCTTGAGTTTGCGCTTCTGCTTGCTCTTGCTCTAATTCTTGAGAGTTCGGGTTTTGCTCAGTCGCCATTGATTTACTCCGTTTAAATGGGTTCTTAAACATGTACAGTCCTTGGGCCGTCAGTTCTAACTGCGTTAATTCTGAACTGCCATGATTTGCTAAATGCCACGATTAAAGAAGAAATCGGGGCTTCTGTGAAAAATTCAAGCAGAGGTATCATAATTTTTACGCATCTTGTGAGAATTCATAGAGAAAGCACAGTTTTATGGATAAAAGCTCGATCTTTAAAACTGCAAATTAGATTAAAATATACAAATGGATCTAAAAAAACGATTAATATCATGATTTTTATCAGTTTTCATTTTTCTGTCATGCAAGGCAATATAATCAAATCAACAGCAGTCATATTTTGAAGAGAGAGCAAGATATGGCTTCTGTTTACTTATTTGTGTTGTGTGATTTTTACACTGGTTAATATTTATACATAAAAACGATTAGAACTATTTTATAAAGTCTTTCACAAAATGTGGATAGACCACTACTATAGATCTCAGATTCTATCGCTGAAGTTTCTTCTTTTAGTATATTTTGAATGTGTTTTTCAAGGCTTACCCAACCTCTGGGTAAGCTTTTTTTTTGTTTCATGTAACTGGAATTGGCAACATATAGCATAGATGTCAGATCTGACAGGACCTAAGCCAAATTAGCCTAAAACATATTAACTATAGAATTAATATAACGTTGCAGAAGGCGTACTGCTCCACCTTAAAACTACTACCGAGCAGGTGGGCATAAGCAAAGGATTTTTTTCATAATCAGCATCGCAAAGCAGTGACTTTGCGTTTTATTTGAAAATGAAAGGAATATATAAAGATGAAGAAAACCATGTTAATGCTGTCCGTACTCGCAGGCTTTGCTTTAGTGGCTGTGGGGTGTACATCTCAAGATGCGGTATCAGCACCAGAAACTTCACAATTAAATACAGCGCCTGCTACGCAAGAGCAATCTACAGCAACAGTGCAAGCAGATCCGAGTATGCAAAATATGGATGGGATTCAATCTGCACCTGCAGTAGAGGGACAAGCACCACAAGCAACAGCACAATAAACATTTAATTCATCTGTACATTCGGTTCAATTATTTGGGCTGATGGCAGATTTACACAGTAGAAAGAAGATGGCGCCCTTTTCTGTCTACTTGCATCGTGTATCGTGATTTAATTTACACAGGGTTATCACTTAGATTTAAACAGCTTAGCGCTACATGTGTAATGTTGTAGTTATGACATAGAAAATAGACATAAAAAAAGCCCATAGCTGTGCTATAGACTGGTGCTGAATAAAGGACAGGATTTAATTTCGGTTGTCCTGACGGCGATCTTCCCAGCGTTGACGCTGTTCATCACGTCGTTGATCTGCAGATTGTTTGCGTTGATCATAGTTACGGTTTTGTTCGCGTTTTTTACGGTCCCATTCTGCACGCTTTTCACGGTCTTTTTGCGCTTGTTGGCGCTGTTGCTCATTACGTTGGCGTTCAATTTCATTTTTTCTACGTTCGAGCGCTTGTTGTTGCTGGCGTTTTTGTTCCCATTGTTGACGCTCATACAGCTGTCTGCGTCGATCTTGCTCTAAACGGTTACGTTGCTGTTGATATTCCCAGCGTTGACGATCTCTTTCACGATCGTATCGCGCATCATAACCACGGTCGGATTGGCGCTGATCATAACGTCCATCGTAATAACCATCCTCTGGAAATGCCACACATCCTACGGCCATAAAAGCAGTGGCCAACGAAATTGCAATAATTTTAGTCGTCATAGTGATGTCCTTGATGAATGGGAGCAGCAAAATAACTCCACAAATTAAGAAATAATTGTCAATGACAAGTGATTTAAATAAGCTTAGCTTAATGAATGAAATATCTGTGTATGCAGATGTTGGGACTTGTATACAAGTATGGTCACATAAATGTTGATCATGTAGAAAGTATGAAGAAAGCCAAGGAAAAAAATAGCAATGACCGCTTTTAATCAAAACTTGCAACAACTATTAGAAAAAGGCCAAGGCACGGCTGCACGTGCACTCGATAAACTTCCTAGTTTTGTACAAGAGAATTTAGCCAAAGCATTGGGTTATCCTTATATATTTCCAGACCTAGATCCTTTTATTAAATGCATGATGGCGGCACAGCTTAAGCAAGGCCGTCAGGGTTTTATTGGTGCAGATTACGAAAAATCACGTAAGCAATTTGACTTACAGATGCAGTCGCTACGCAATAAAGTTACTGCGGTCAAGCATGTTGAAGATTTACGTTTACCTTTGCAAAGTGGCACGGTATTCGCGCGTCACTATCATCCTGCACCTGGCAAAAAACTTCCTTTAATTGTGTTTTATCACGGTGGTGGTTTTGTGGTGGGTAGTTTGGATACACATGATGAAGCCTGCCGTTTATTGGCTGTCCATGCTAAAGCACAGGTATTAAGTATTGATTATCCTTTGGCACCTGAAGCTAGCCCTCAGCAACTCATACAATGCTGTGAAGATGCGTTGGCTTGGGTATTTCAAAATAGCAAGCAACTAAAAATCCTAAAAGGCCGTATTGCAGTTGCAGGAGATAGTGCGGGCGCTAATATTGCGACTGTGGTTGCACAGCGCACAGCACAAAAAGCTTATTCTCCTCATGCACAATTGTTGATTTATCCTGTTGTGGATTTTAAAAGCCGTCATCCTTCATTCTTTGCATATAAAGATGGTTTGGTGTTGACAGGGGTTGATGTCGATCATGTAACTGCTTTTTATGCAGAACAGCATCAGGTTGCACTTGATGACCCGCTGATTTCACCAACCTATGGCAAATTAAAAGGTTTGGCGCCTGCTTTTATTGTGACGGCTGGGCATGATGTATTGCATGATGAAGGCGAGATTTATTCGCATAAATTACGTCAGCAGGGCGTTGCGCTACACTACCAAGAATACTTAGATCAAACCCATGGCTTTATTAATTTAACTACGGTTTCGGCACGTGCAAAAAAATACCATATCGAGCTAAGTAAGAATTTCCGTAAATTTTGGGATAAGAAAAATGGCTGAAGACATGGTTTCACGTGAAACCATGTTATCTGTCTTTTATTTTAGCTTCAGGAAAAATTAGACTAAATTTCGGCACAAAAAAACTCTGTAATAAACGTGCCTGAGAAAAGTCTGGAAATAGTCCGTGGGTATCTGACCATTCCACGCCAGCTAATTTTGCAATATGCCCTCTAAATTGGGGGGCAAAACTATAACGTTTATTTTTCCAAGATTGTCGGATCTGCAAAATTGAAGATGGAATATGATGACTATTAATATAAAACAGCTTCGGTTTTTTAGCTTTATATAGCTTTAAGGCGAAATGTTGATCTGAAACACGGACTGTACACGTGAGGCCGTTTTCTGTGTCTTGCCATTCAAATTGCGCTAGTTCTTTTGGAATTCCCCAAAGTGCTTGTCCGTGAGTGACTGAAGTAAGCGTAGAAACGTATATTTTAGGGATAGAACTTAACACTCGCTTACTAATCAGAGGGTGATCCAAAATCAACAATTCATCATAAGCACCAACAGGTGAGCTTTCATAACGAACCAATATCACTTGAATCATTCTACCGATTGGGGAGGGGGAGTGATGTAATAGGTGTGATTGTTGAATAAAACGTGGCGTTAACCAGTAGTTTAAAATAAAGCCCGTGCCGTGTAGCTTCCAAGGGGGAGGTGCTTGAATCATTTCTAGGGTACTGGAAGGGGTATTCATATTTTTCTCATTTTGATTAATGCTTTATTTCTCATGAAAGACTAAAATACATACAGTGACAAGCACAACTTCATATAGATGAGTGAGCAAATGTTAAAACATGCTTTTATCGCACTAACGGCAACGTTAAGCAGTTTCGGTGCATTCGCACAAAATACCTTGGTAGAAATGAATACCAATATGGGCAATATTGAGATTGAGTTATTTAACGACCAAGCACCAATTTCAGTAAAAAACTTTGAAGACTATGCAAAATCAGGTTTTTACAATGGCACCGTATTTCATCGCGTTATTCCGGGCTTCATGATTCAAGGTGGTGGCCTAGGCAGTGACTTAATAGAAAAAAGTACAGATAAAGCTCCTATTAAAAATGAATCTTCAAATGGCTTGCTGAATAAGCGTGGCACATTAGCTATGGCGCGTACAAACGATCCCAATTCAGCACGTAGCCAATTCTTTATTAATACTGTAGATAATGACTTTTTGAATAAAAGTGCGATGAATGCTGGCTACGCTGTATTTGGTAAGGTGACTAAAGGCATGGATGTTGTTGCGAAAATTGAAAAAACAGCAACGAGCAATCGTGGTATGTTCCAAAATGTACCAACACAATCGATTGTTATTCAGAGTGTGAAGATAAAAGCACCAAAAGAGAACAAGTAAGTAAAAAAAGCCCATTCATAAAAAATTAATATTAAATTATTAAAATCAGATGTTTGGGCTTTATTATGTACAAATATGAAACAAATCAGTGCATAAAAAAGAAACACACGATAAAACAAGTGATTAAA
>NZ_RCHC01000023.1 GCF_003664645.1 Acinetobacter chengduensis
TTGTCTGTGTGCGCCATAAGGCGCTCTTTTTATGTCTAAAGGAAAGTGAAATGAATAAAAAATTAATCCCATCCCAAATTGAAGATCAAGCCAAAAAATTAGGCGTTGAAAGTGCCGTATTACGTGCAGTGATCGAAGTTGAATGTAAAGGCTCGGGCTTTAATACGGACAATACACCAGTGATCTTATTTGAGCGTCATGTGATGCGACAACGTTTGATAGCAAATGGCCAATTAAAGATTGCAGATCAAATGATGATTAAGCGACCAGATCTATGTAGTAAAACGGCTGGTGGCTATGGATTATATTCAGCCCAACACGGGCGTTTAAATGTAGCGACACAATACCATCGTGCATCTGCATTAGAGTCTGCAAGCTGGGGGATTGGGCAGGTAATGGGCTATCACTGGCAGTCGCTAGGGTATGCATCTTTACAGGCCTTTGTAAATGCTATGTATAAAGATGAGGCTTCACAGCTTAAAGCGATGTGTCGATACATTAAAGTGAATGGCCTAGTAAATGCACTTAAAAATAAAGACTGGAAAGCATTTGCACGCGGTTATAACGGCGTCGAATACGCTAAGAATAGCTATGATGTGAAATTGGCGAATGCTTATAAGGAGTGGGGTGGTCAGTGATTAAGACAACAATTCAAGCGTTTTTAGCCAAATTCTACGGAACCGTCATTATCACAATGGCGGTTTTTTTATTGCTTGCACTTATCGGCTTTGGTGTGCAGACATGGCGAGTTTCGGCTTGGCAAGATGATTACGCACTACTTGATGCAAAATATAAAACTGATGTGGCCAAGGCTGAGGCGCTTACTGAAAAAGCCAAGGCTGACGCCGTTGCAAAAGAAAAACAATGGTCTGAAAAACTATTAAAAGCGGAGATCCAACATCGTGAGGATATCAAACAAATCATTGCTGATAGCAATAGCGCTAAGTCCGCTATTGATCGGCTGTCAAAGCAAATCGATACAGCCTCAAATCGTATGTCCACAGCTACCCGAGAAACCATCATTGAGTACGCCAGTGCCAGCAGTGTCGTACTCGAAAAATGCGTCAATGAATATCGAACAGTGGCGCAACGAGCTGATGAACACGCAGCTGATGCAAAGCGATTAAGTGATGCATGGCCATAATAAGTAAAAGCCCTCAAGTGAGGGCTATCAATCCAGCCTGTTTGCAATTTCACTAGCTGTGGCATTGTAGTAAATCATAAGACTTCTTAAATCTTTATGACCAATCATCCGCGCTAAATCCAATACTTCTAATTTCTGAGCAAGCCTTGTGCATGCCTCATGTCTCGAATCATGAAAATGCAAATCCTTAATTTCGCAACGATCTCGTAATTTTCTCCAAAGTGTATCAAAACTTGAATCCTTAACGGTGAATACTTGATGACTGCTCAAACCTCGCATCAACCCCAACAATTCAACTGCACGTTTTGAGAGTGGCACATGTCGTTTTGTACCATTCTTAGTTTCATTCAAAGTGACATATCTATTTTTTATATAAACACGATCCCAGGTTAACCCACGAATTTCACCTGCACGCATTGCGGTTTCAATTGCCAATAAGAAAGCAATCATAATTTGTTGAGTAAAGGTTTCAGGTGCTTGATTATTAAAATCTGCAGCAAGACATAATCGATTTACCTCATCCTCACTGATACGCCTGTCTCGGTGTGCAGGTGGTGGAGGCATCTTTAAATCACTCATCGGTGAATCATAAACCCACTTCCATTCTGTGCGAGCAACAGTGAATAGGGCAGATAGTATATTTCCTTCACGGCGTACTGAGGCGGGCTTTACAGACTTAAGTCTTTTATCGCGCCACACAACGAAATCATCGGTAGTAATTTTAGCAATATGCTTTTTGCATAGTTGAGGGAAGTTTTTCTTGAAAGCTTTAAATCTTTTGATTTCAGAATCGCAGCCCTTATGCTTTGGACAAACCTCCTCTATATACCTATCAATTGCACAATTTAATGTATAATCAGGAAGTTTTCCGCGTGATAACTCTCTTAATTCAGTTTCACGTTTTGATGCCCATGCGCGAGCCTGAGTCTTAGTATCGAATGTCGCACTTTCCCGAGTACCATTCACACTAATCTCAACTCGCCAAGCATCACCCCTTTGTCTAAAGGTGGCCATAATTTTCTCTCTAAAATGTCGTGGCGTAAATTTGGCGTAATCTATTTAGAGGGAATAATAAGGAATAATGAGATAACATGTAACTAACTAAATTATCAGTACATGTTAAATCGATAATAATTAAGAAAAAATTAGGTAAAATTAGATAAAGTAAGAAAACACGAAATTAATAAAAGTGCCCGCTGAGCGCACCATCTTTGTATTTTATGCACATCCAATAATCACAAATATTAAAAAAACAATGATCTATCCTTTTTCTATTCCTTGTAGTCGTACCTTAAGCTAGCTTTTAAATTTTAAATAATGTAGGTCGCTTTAGTTACTTGAAACGATGTATTCCTTCAAACCTTTAGTTAACAATAAGCTGAAAAGACACAGACACGCGCTCACGCAAATAATGATACTCATGGCCGCAGGGTGGTTATTGTTGAACAGTAGGCTAACGGTGTAACTCATCACTGCGCCCATCGCAAATTGCATAGACACAGATAGGCCAGAAGCAGTTCCAGCTTGCTTAGGTAAAATTCGTAATAAATTCGCCATTGAATTGGCACCAATAGAACCAGTTACCCCAACAAAGCATGCCAGTCCAATAATGAGCCAAACTGATGACTGAAGATTTAAATAGGTGATATAGGCCAAATATAAGCCCGATATACAGGAAATACAGGCCATGATTTTTAGCAACTGCAATGCAGAGCAGTATTTCAGTGCCCGTGTGTTTATGCTGGTAAAAACCAAAATCGAAAATAAGTTAAAAGCAAATAAATAACCGTATTGGGTCGGGCTAAAGCCATAGTATTGAATAAATACAAAAGAGGATGCAGTGATATAGGCAAACATCCCACCAAAAGAAAAACTATTACAGAGCATGAGACCCCACGCAAAACGGCTACTGAGCACAGCTTTATAATTACTGAGAATACCTGCGGGGACATGGGGGCTTGGCGGGAGTTGAATTGCCCGTTTACTCCAAATTAGACAGAGCAACGCATAGACAAACAGAAATATAAAAATTCCGCTCCAATTTAGATATTCTGCAATTAAAGCACCAAGAACAGGAGCGGCCAATGTCGCCATAATGGTGATAATGTGCATTAGCGATAATATCTTAGGAATTTCAGCATTACTAAATAAATCGCGTACCAAGGCTCTAGACAAAACTGATGCACTAGCGCCACCAATGGCTTGTAATAAACGGAAAAATTGCAGTTGCTCAATTTGGTTGGCAAGAATACAGCCTAATGTCGCCAAAATATAAATGACAATGCCGATGAGCAATAGTTTTTTACGGCCAAATCGATCAGACAAAGGGCCATACACCAGCATCCCCGCGCTAAAACCAATTAAAAAAAGCGTAATGGTTTTTTGCGCTTCACTCACAGGGCTTTGTAAGTCCTGTGCAATAATAGGCAAGCTTGGCAAATACATATCAATGGATAGTGGGCCAAAAGCCACTAAAGCACTGAGCAATACAATAATAGACTTGGGTACATTTTTTTCAGAAGCTATTTTTTTAGATATAGTCATTACATTCTAACCGTATTTAAATGGGTCGTACGGTAGTCCGAAGGGCGTATGCCCGCATGACGAGTAAAGAATCGACTAAAATAAGCAGGATCTTTAAAACCAAGCTGATAGCACACAGTATTGATGGTTGCATCTGAAAAAATCAGCAGGCGTTTGGCTTCCTGCATTTGGCGGTCAAAAATGAGTTTTTTAGATGAAATATCCGCGACACGACGACAAATATCATTCAATCGTGTTTCGGTGACATTCAGCGCTTGTGCATATTCACTTAAAGGCCAATGGTCAAGAAAATGATTTTCAATCAGCTCATTAAATGCACGGAATGTTGCTAAATCGCCACTACAACTATTAATACGTGGCGCCGTAACATCACCAAGGCGAATTAACTGAATAAAGATGAGTGACACCAAGCTTCTTAAAGCCACTTGACGATTTGGCTTGTTTGATTGGAATTCTCTTTGTAGATCATCAAAATAGCGCTCTAGCTGTATCAACTCATCACTACTTTTATTCTTTAGACCATCGAGAGATATACATAAAGGTACGATGTTTTGCACTTTTAAATCGACCTGTAATAAAGGCCAGACTAAATTTTGCTGTACGGTCAGTACATGACCTTCACACATTGGGTCAGTAATAAAGGCGTGTGCAACAGAGGGCGGTGTCAAAAAGCACACAGGTGCTTTACAGACATATTTCACATCATCTAAAAAGATGCGAATTGAGCCTTTAGTAAAGAAGTGGATCTGAAAAAATCCGTCATGGCGATGCGCTGGCATGTTTACGCCAAAGAAGTCTGCCAATTTGCCTTGTGCATCATAATGAATTTCCGAATCCATATAGCGCTGGTCATAGACTTCGCCTAATTTGATGTTTGGAATCTGCATGTGATTCATACCTTCTAGTCCATGAAAAGTATAATTTTTTAACAATAACTGTAAAAAGTGCTTGAAAAAAGTTAATATGTTAATTATAAAGTTAATATATTAACTAATTTGCAAAATGTCTAGTCAATAATTGATCAGATCATAGATAGAGAGTCTCAAATGAGTGAGTTAAATAAGAACAGCATGGATGGAAATATTTTTGGTATTGCATTGAATTACAAATGCTTATACGAAAAACTTCAAGCTCAGTTTAATGAAAAGCCTTATATAAATGAACCGAAAAAACCAGTTTTGTTTATTAAAACGCCAAATACGCGTAATCAATCTGGTCAACATGTTGTTAAACAAAAAGATGACATTTTACAAGCAGGCCCGACACTGGGTATCGTGATTGGCAAAAGTACCAGCCGTGTTTCGGAAAATGATGCTTTAGACCATGTAGCTGGTTTCGTTACCGTAAATGAGCTTAGTCTTCCTGAAGACAGTTACTACCGCCCAGCGATTAAAGCCAAATGCCAAGATGGTTTCTGTGTACTTGGTACGCCAGTGGCAAAAGAAGCAGTGACAGATTTGAATAATTTAGCGCTACGTGTGTATGTAAATGGCGAATTGAAACAGCAAGGCACGACAGCAAACTGGATTCGTACACCTGCACAAATTATTGAACAAATTTCAGAATATATGCCTTTAAACGAAGGGGACATCATCCTGACGGGTACACCTTTGGGTCGTGTTGATCTACAAGCGGGCGATGAAGTTCGTGTTGAGATTGATCAGCTTGGCTCTGTGACAAATACAATTCAGGAAGAAGGGAACGAATGATGAAAACTGCACGCATCCGCCATAATGGTGAAATTTTTAATGTAGCTGTAAATGATGAGCTACAAGTGACTTTGCCGAATGGTGAAGTGCTAAATGAACAAGATGTTGAATGGCTTCCACCTGCGCAGGGCACCATGTTCGCTTTAGGTTTGAACTATGCAGATCACGCACGCGAACTCGCTTTTGAACCACCTAAAGAGCCTTTGATTTTCATTAAGGCACCAAATACATATACAGGTCATAACGCCAATACATGGCGTCCTGACAATGTGGAATACATGCACTACGAGTGTGAGCTTGTAGCCGTAATTGGTAAGATAGCGAAAAACGTAAAACGTGAAGATGCATTGGATTATGTGGCGGGTTACACACTATGTAATGACTACGCAATCCGTGACTTCTTAGAAAACTACTACCGTCCGAACTTACGTGTGAAAAACCGTCATTCTACAACACCAGTAGGTCCGTACATTATTGATAAATCGTTAGTACCTTCACCCAATAATCTCGTATTAAAAACTTGGGTGAATGGTGAGCTTCGTCAAGAAGGCACAACATCGGACATGATTTTCGATGTTCCATTCTTAATCGAATACATCTCATCATTCATGACACTTCAACCCGGCGACATGATCGCTACAGGTACACCAGAAGGTTTATCTGATGTAGTCCCGGGCGATGAAGTTGTGGTTGAAATCGAAGGTATCGGCAAGTTACGCAACTTTATCGTTTCAGAATCGGATTTTTTCAAAACAGTTTAAGTGTTAAAGGATGAACAAAATGATTAAGCATTGGATTGATGGTAAAGAAGTAGAAAGCAAAGAAACATTTACCAACTACAACCCAGCAACGAACCAAGCGATTGGTGAAGTTGCAAGTGGCGGTCAAGAAGAGATTAATCTTGCAGTTGCTGCTGCAAAACGCGCTGCACCAGGCTGGGCAAAAACACCTGCGAAAGAACGTGCGCGTTTAATGCGTAACTTGGGCGACTTGATTGACCAAAACGTAGCGAAAATTGCTGAACTTGAAACTTTAGATACAGGTTTGCCTATTCACCAAACCAAAAATGTATTGATTCCACGTGCATCGCATAATTTTAATTTCTTCGCGGAAGTATGTACGCGTTTAAATGGTCATACATATCCAGTAGACGACCAGATGTTGAACTACACACTGCACCAACCTGTAGGTGTATGTGGTTTAGTTTCTCCTTGGAATGTACCGTTCATGACGGCAACGTGGAAAACTGCACCATGTTTAGCATTAGGTAACACTGCTGTACTAAAAATGTCTGAACTTTCACCTTTAACTGCAAACGAACTCGGTCGTTTAGCACTTGAAGCGGGTATTCCCGAAGGCGTATTCAACGTGGTTCAAGGTTATGGCGCAAATGCAGGTGATGCACTGGTAAAACACCCAGATGTGCGTGCAATTTCATTCACAGGTGGTACAGCAACTGGTCGTAAGATCATGGCTGGTGCAGGCTTGAAAAAATACTCAATGGAATTGGGTGGTAAGTCTCCAGTGGTGATTTTTGAAGATGCTGACCTTGAGCGCGCATTAGATGCTGCACTGTTCACCATCTTCTCGTTGAACGGTGAGCGTTGTACTGCGGGTAGCCGTATTTTCATTCAAGAATCGGTCTATGACGAATTCGTAAAAGAATTTGCGCGCCGTGCGAAGAACATCAATGTCGGCGATCCGCAAGATCCAAATACACAAGTCGGTTCAATGATCACTAAAGCGCATTACGACAAAGTAACGGGCTACATCAAGATTGGTATCGAAGAAGGTGCAAACTTGGTTGCGGGTGGTTTAGAGCGTCCAGCGGGCTTAGCAGAACATTTGAAAAATGGTCATTTTGTTCAGCCAACGGTATTTGCTGATGTCGATAACCGTATGCGTATTGCGCAAGAAGAAATCTTTGGCCCAGTGGTATGTTTGATCAAATTTAAAGATGAAGCGGAAGCACTTCGTTTGGCGAACGACACTGAATATGGTTTGGCATCTTATATTTGGACGCAAGACATTGCTAAAGCACATCGTTTAGCTGCGGGTATTGAAGCAGGTATGGTGTTTATTAATAGTCAAAACGTACGTGATTTACGTCAGCCATTTGGTGGTATTAAAGGTTCTGGTACAGGTCGTGAGGGTGGTGAGTACAGTCTAGAAGTATTCACAGAGCTTAAGAACGTATGTATTTCAATGGGTTCACACCATATTCCAAAGTGGGGCGTGTAAACGCTACCTTCGGGAAATAAATAAAGAATTTTAAAATTTCAGGAAGAAAGAATATGGGCAAGCTCGCTTTAGCCGCAAAAATTACACATGTACCTTCAATGTACTTATCAGAATTGCCGGGCCCACAAAATGGTTGCCGTCAGGCTGCAATTGATGGTCACATCGAAATTGGCCGTCGATGCCGCGAATTAGGTGTAGACACCATTGTTGTGCTAGACAGTCATTGGTTGGTAAACAGTGCATTCCACATTAATAGTGGCGCACATTTTGAAGGTGTTTATACCAGTAATGAATTGCCACACTTCATCAAAAACATGAAATTTGATTACGACGGTAATCCAGAATTCGGTCAATTGATGCAAGAAGAGATTGCAAAAACAGGTATTCGTGTACAAGCACATAACATTGAAAGCTTGCATCTTGAATATGGAACATTGGTTCCAATGCGATATATGAACCAAGACAAGAAATTTAAAGTGGTTTCTGTATCTGCGTTTTTAACTTCGCATGAACTTCAAGACAGTCGTAAATTTGGTGAAGGTTTACGTGCTGCAATTGAAAAATACGAAGGTACAGTTGCCGTATTTGCAAGTGGTTCTTTATCGCATCGTTTTATTTGGGATCGTGATGCAAGCCGTGGTATGGACTCCTATACGCGTGAGTGGGATCGCCAAGTAGATAAACATGTTGTCGGTATGTGGGAACGTGCTGAATGGGCTGAGTTTACCGCAATGCTTCCTGAATATGCAGACTACTGCTATGGCGAAGGTGGTATGCACGATACAGCAATGCTTCTTGGCCTATTGGGTTGGGATCGATATGACAAAGCGGTTGAAATTATTACACCTGCATTCCCAAGTTCAGGTACAGGTCAGATCAACGCCATTTTCCCTGTTGAATAAACTTACCGAATCATAGGAATTAAGACCATGCCTCACTTTATTGCGGAATATAGCGCAAATATTAAAGATGATATCGATTTCCAAGATTTCTTTGGACAGGTGAATACATTTTTAGGAAATACGGGTGTGTTTCCACTCGGTGGTATTCGTAGCCGTGCAATTCGCATGGATGACTATGTGATTGCGGATGCGCAACATGATTATGCCTTTATTCACATGACGCTCAAAGTTGGGGCAGGTCGAGATTTAGAAACACGCAAGGGAGTGGCTGAAGAGTTATTTAAGCTGATAGAAGCTCACTTCCAACCTTTAAAGGACAAGCGTTTATTGGCCATTTCTTTTGAAATGATTGAACTTGATCCAGTGTTGAACTTTAAATCAAACAACATTCATCAATTTCTTAATGCCCAGAAATAAGAACGGATTCTAATATGCTAGATCAAGATAAAATTAAAGCACTCGCGCTTGAGCTCGACAGCGCAGAAAAAAAACGTATGCAAGTGCGTCAGTTTTCGTTGCAATATCCAGAAATTACTATTGAAGATGCTTACGCAGTTCAAAAAGAATGGGTTGCACACAAAATTGCTGAAGGCCGTAAATTGGTAGGTCACAAAATTGGCTTAACGTCTCGTGCAATGCAAGTTTCTTCAAATATCACAGAGCCTGATTATGGCACTTTGCTGGATGATATGGTGTTCGAAGAAGGTTCAGATATTCCATTTGATCGCTTTATTGTGCCACGTGTGGAAGTTGAACTTGCGTTCATATTGGGTAAAGACTTAACGGGTCCAAACTGCACGATTTTTGATGTATTAGATGCAACGGATTATGTCATTCCAGCGATTGAAATTATAGATGCGCGTTTACACAATGTTGATCCTGAAACAGGCATCACACGCAAAGTATTCGACACCATTTCTGATAATGCTGCCAATGCAGGTATCGTGTTAGGTGGTCGTCCGATCAAACCGCATGAACTAGACCTACGCCGTATTTCTGCAATTTTATACCGCAATGGTGTGATTGAAGAATCAGGTGTTTCTGCTGCAGTACTCAACAACCCAATAAAAGGTGTAGCTTGGCTTGCAAATAAGTTACACCCACATGGCGTAACACTAAAAGCGGGTCAAATCATTCTGGGCGGTTCGTTCACACGCCCAGTGGCAGCACGTCCAGGCGATACCTTCCATGTTGATTATGATCAGCTGGGTTCAATTGCATTCCGTTTTGTGTAAGGAGTAGGACGTGTTAGATACAACCAATTATTTTAAGAAAAAACTCAGCGAAACACAGCAGATTGGCATGTGGCTGGGTATGGCAGATGGTTATGTGGCAGAGATTGCGGCCAATGCTGGTTTTGACTGGCTATTAATAGATGGCGAACATGCACCGAACGATTTGCGCACAATATTGCATCAATTGCAGTCAATTGCAGCATATAAAAGCCAAGCGGTTGTCCGTCCAGTCACAGCTGATGTAGGATTGATTAAGCAGCTATTAGATATTGGTGCGCAAACACTATTGATTCCAATGATTGAATCGGCTGAGCAGGCTGAACTCATGGTAAGTGCGACCCGCTATCCGCCTGAAGGTATACGTGGAGTGGGCTCTGCTCTGGCACGTGCATCGCGCTGGAACAATTTAACAACCTATTTGAATGATGCGGATGAGCAAATCTGTGTCATCGTACAGATTGAGTCAAGAAAAGGCTTGGAAAATCTCGATGCGATTTTGCAGGTTGATGGTATTGACGGCGTGTTTATCGGACCTGCAGATTTATCTGCTGCGCTAGGTCATCGCGGTAATCCGGGTCATCCTGACGTGCAGGAGATTATTATTTCCTGCATTAAGAAGATTCGGAAAGCGGGCAAAGCGGCTGGCATTTTATCTGCCGATGAAACTTTAGCGAAACAGTATCTGGCTTTAGGCACTGAGTTTGTTGCGGTAGGCGTAGACACCAGCCTGCTGATGAAATCAATGAATATGCTGCTGGCAAAATTTAAAGACGGCGCCGCGCCTGCACAGCCTGCAGCGCCAAGCGTCTACTAAGGAGAATATGAATGCAGCTGAAAAATACTGATCTGCTGAAACAGCAAGTTTATATTAATGGTCAATGGACAGATGCAACGGACGGCAAAAGTTTTGCTGTAACGAATCCTGCAACAGGTGAAGAAATTGCCCGTGTTCCTAGCGCGACAGAAGCGCAAGTGACAGCAGCAGTAGAAGCAGCCGAAACGGCATTAGCATCTTGGAAGCTGACCACAGCAAAAGAACGTTCAGCGCTACTGCGCAAATGGTTTAACTTGATGGTTGAACATCAGGAAGATTTGGCAGTCATTTTGAGTACAGAACAAGGCAAGCCGATTACAGAAAGTCGCGGTGAGATTTTATATGGCGCAAGCTTTATAGAATGGTTTGCAGAAGAAGCAAAGCGTACCTATGGCGATGTTATTCCGCATGACAAGCAGGGCCGTCGTTTGGTCGTCATTAAACAGCCTGTCGGTGTTGTGGCTGCTATTACTCCGTGGAATTTCCCCAATGCCATGATCACCCGTAAAGTGGGACCAGCATTGGCTGCAGGTTGCACAGTAATTATTAAACCTGCCTCTGAAACACCACTCTCTGCATTGGCCTTGGTTGCATTGGCTGAACAAGCGGGTATTCCAAAAGGCGTGATTAATGTTGTAACAGGTAGCTCACGCGAAATTGGTGGTGTGTTAACTACGCATCCTGCTGTGAAGAAAGTATCGTTCACAGGTTCGACGGGCGTAGGTAAATTGTTGATGGAACAATGTTCTTCAACCATGAAAAAAGTCAGTATGGAACTAGGTGGCAACGCGCCATTTATCGTGTTTGAAGATGCCAATTTGGACAAAGCGATTGAAGGTGCAATTGCATCTAAATTCCGTAACTCAGGTCAAACCTGTGTTTGTACCAACCGCGTATTGGTACACGAAAGTATTCATGATGCCTTCCTTGAAAAGCTAGTTGCTGAAGTCAACAAGCTAAAAGTTGCGCCTGCTTTTGAACAAGGTGCTGAGCAAGGCCCGCTGATTAATGAAAAATCTGTGGAAAAAATTGAAGAGCACATTGCGGATGCAGTGTCTAAGGGTGCAAAAATTGTTGCTGGAGGTAAACGCCACGCACTGGGTCATACTTTCTTCGAACCAACGGTATTGTCGGGTGTAACTCAAGACATGTTGGTGGCTAAAGATGAAACTTTTGCACCACTTGCCCCTGTATTTAAATTCAGCACCGATGCTGAAGCCATTCAAATGGCCAATGACACAGAATTTGGTTTGGCGTCATACATCTATACAGAAAGCTTGAGCCGTGCATGGAAAGTTGGCGAAGCACTGGAATATGGCATGGTGGGTATTAACGAAGGTTTAATTTCGACTGAAGTTGCACCATTCGGTGGTATTAAAGAATCGGGTTCTGGCCGTGAAGGTTCTAAATACGGTATTGAAGACTACATGGAAATTAAATATATGTGCATGGGCATCTAAGCTCGAACTGCAATACGATTTATTTTCAAAAATAAGGATCTTCGGGTCCTTATTTTTTGCCAAATTTTCAATTGTTTTTAGTTTTTTGTCATCAATGCACTTTAAGGATAGAACTGCATGATTAAACGTATGGGACTATTTCAGCGACGCGAAGATTTAACACAAACCCAATTTAGTGCCTATTGGGCCAAAAAACATAGCCCGCTGGTCATGCGAATGCCCCAATTTATATGCTATACCCAAAATCATCGCGTAGATTTATTGCCAAATTTTACGGCACAGCATCCTGCTTTTCACATTGATGGCATTGCAGAAATGTACTGGCAGACAGAAGCGCAGATGTTGCAAGATTTTAATAGTCAGCGAGCCATCGAATTACTACGTCAGGATGAATGCGAATTTATGTCGCGTATTTCAGTATGTATTGTTGATGAAGCCAAATTACATGGACTGCAAGCTGAGCTGAAAATACTTTTGTGCTTAAGCGATGTGGATGCTTTAGTCAGCGAGCAGACTTTAAGGCAAGTATTGCCAAACTTGGCGGGTATACAACGGAGTAATGTACAACAGGTCATGAACCGTCCGCAATTGCCAACATTACTAGATGTACCACAGCAATTTTTTAGTCTTTGGTATGATCAATATGCCCATGTTTTGGCTGACTTTGAATCTGAATCATGGCAAACATTTTATGCGCAGAATTTTCAGCAGATACAGCGGATTTCTTTACTCATGGTACATCCATTTAAAGTACGTGAAAATAATAAGTAGCCACCAGAAAGGTGCTGGATTAGACCAAAGTTTAAGCGGGTTTTTATACATAAATTAATGTTTTTAAATGAAATAAATAAGCTTCATGAAAAGTGCAACTTTAAATCAATTTAGTACCTTTATTGCATGACTAAGATCATTTAAAAAATAGTAAAGGATAAACTAAGTGAGAAAAGATGCTCGAAGGAAATGAGCAACGATTGGATGATGGAAAATCACATCATAGTTTTGCAACTAAACATTACATGAGCCTGTATGAAGCATGTGTGTGCTCCGTGCATTTTGTGCCCATCAAAGACCAATGCTTTTGAGTGTTTGGAAACGCTCATAGTGAAAATGCTTAAAACCTAGATGCACACCGAATTGATCATCTGAATGAGCAATATTTGATTTTTAATCGCATATTTATTTAAACAGCTACCTACATAAACAGTGATGAACCAGCCGTGAAAAACTGCTGGACGGACGTATTCATCCCTGCATTGTATGGTTTTGAAGAGAGGGATATCTCATGTCTACAGCACATGCTGTTCAAGATAGCAATAAAATGTCTGCCAATGACCGAAAGGTTGCTTTTGCAACCATTATTGGAACAACGGTTGAATGGTATGACTTCTTTATTTACGCGGCTGCCGCAGGCCTGGTATTTAAAACATTATTTTTCTCACCCGCAGGTTCATCCTTAGGCACCATGTTGGCATTTGCGACAGTGGGTTTAAGCTTCCTTTTTCGCCCAGTAGGTGCATTCCTTGCAGGTTATTTCGGTGATATATATGGACGTCGCGCTGTATTGGTCGCAACATTGGTGGTCATGGGGTTATCGACTGCTTTAATTGGTCTGTTACCCACTTACGAAACAATTGGTCTTTGGGCGCCAATATTGTTGTTGGTGCTTCGTATTTTACAAGGCTTATCTGCGGGAGGTGAATGGGGCGGAGCGGTACTCATGGCGGTTGAGCATGCGCCTACACATAAACGTGGCCGTTTTGGTTCCTTCCCACAAATTGGTGTGCCACTAGGTTTGTTACTGGCTTCTGGTATGTTTGCCTTAATGAGTGGTGTGATTGCCCCAGGTGAAGCATTTATGGAATGGGGGTGGCGTGTTCCTTTTCTGTTTAGTATTGTGCTGTTATTTTTGGGCCATTGGCTACGTAAATCTGTAGAAGAAAGCCCTGTATTTGAAGAAATTAAAGAACGCAAATCTGCATCTAAGACGCCTATTAAAGATTTATTTAAAAATCATGCTGGTCTAGTGATTGTGGCAGCACTGGTTTTTGCTGGCAATAGCGCGATTGGCTATATGACAACGGGTGGATTTATTCAAAATTACACCACTAATCCAGAAGGGCCATTGGCTTTACCGCGTACGCCTATTTTAATTAGTGTGACAGTTTCGGCTGCAATCTGGCTATTTTTCACGTGGTTCTCTGGCGGGTTATCAGACAAAATTGGACGCCGTCAGACGTATATTTACGGTTTTATTGTGCAACTATTTGGTGTTATTGCACTCTTCCCATTAGTGAATATTGGTGAAATTTGGTCAGTTGCTTTGGGGCTGTGTTTCTTGGCAGTGGGCATTGGGATGACTTATGGTGCTCAATCTGCTTTTTATTCTGAACTATTTCCGGCATCCATCCGTTTTTCAGGTGTTTCCATTTCTTATGCACTGGGTGCGATTTTGGGTGGCGCATTTTCCCCATTAATTGCATCTTGGCTGGTGAGCACCACGGGCTCAACAGATTCTGTAGGTTTCTATTTAGTTGGAATGACCCTCATTGGCCTGGTTGCGACCATTTTGCTTAAAGACCGCTCAGGTATTCCATTAGGGCCTGATCATGAAGCTTTACAAAATGAATCTGCATTTACCTTTAGTAAAGAAAAAGCCAAGCGTGTGTATAGCGATTAATACTGAATGTAGCACCATAAAAAAGCTGAGAATCATCTCAGCTTTTTTTATTTTAGATTCGTATTTCAATTGATGAAATATGCGCATGTTTTAGGGTCAAAAGGTCAATTATGCAACTCGATAGCCATTAAGCTTTGGTTGTACTTAATGCATTGTGCTTAATGGATTGTAAATGAGATAAGATCCACACTGCAGCAAAGAAGATTAACACTGAAAAAACAGCCAATGAAGTCATAATACCAAAATGGTCAATGAGTATGCTTGAGAGCAATACGGGCCAAATCGTACCTTGATAGCCCAATAACAAGAACGTTGAAAAAATTGCAGGCGGTTCTTTTTGTGTCATTAAACCTACTAAGTAATAAGCAGGACTCAAGCACAGGCCATGCCCAATCCCAACAGCTAAAATACTACTAATTAGCCAGATATTTAGGTGAGTATATTGCGCCAGCATTAAAGACATGCAACCAAATATGGTTAAGCAAAGTCCAAACATCATGCTGGTAGCTTCTTTTAAGCCTTTACACACGAGCTGAGTAAAGGTTGAAATAAACAAAATGATAGAGATTGAAAAGCCTGTGAGTGTTGCAGATTGAGCAACAGGTAATGCCTTAATAAATGTACCTGCAAGAGCTGCATACAGACTGAACATACCAAAACAGCAGACAGCGGTCATGGCACAGGTAAAGAAAATCTGTTTATTCAGTAGCGATGTAGGAATATTCCAAATGGACGCAGGCTTAGACGCAGTGAGTGGAATATGGCGATAGCGAATGAGCGGGCAAGCGCAGAGTGCAACGCTAGAGATTGCGACAATAATCCAATAGGGCGTCGTTAGTGGAGATTGACTATGGTCTGCCAAAATCCCGCCGACTAATGGGCCAAGGCCAAAGCCAAATACAGTAATAATTGAAGAGATCTTGCCGGCATTTTCTTTACGTTTAAATGGATACTTATGCGTAAGACCAATAATGGTTGCAGTTGACAGTAAGCCAGAAGAAATCCCAATAAAAAAACGTGCTGCGCACAAATGCACAATGTTATTGGCCAATGCGGAATAGGCTAGCGATAAAATACTAATTACAAGACCAGCCATAACTGTTTTTTTATAACCGTATTTGGCACTTAATCCATTTAAAAACAGTAAACTAAAGACTACACCCACCATGTATGCAATAAATGCATAGCCAATTTCAGTGGTACTGATGTGCCAGTTTTCCATGTAAATGGAATAAAGCGGACTTGCAAGGGCTGTGCTGAGTACACCCAAACAAAGGCATAAACACAGTATGATGTATTCTAAATGTGTAGCTGAAGGTTGCATAGAAAATATGTTAAAATTGACTTGTGAGTCGATTTTATTTTAAAACTGACCTTTGGGTCAATTTAATTTTTTTGAATCAGGACGATTTATTTCATGAAAAAGCGTAGCCCTTCGGTTGAAAAAACAGCTGAAACCCGCAAAAAAATTATTGTTGCTGCTTTAAATGAGTTTAATCATTTAGGTTATGCCAATAGCAAAATAGCCTCTATTGCGGTGTCGGCAGGGCTTGGGAAGGGAACGATTTACTCTTATTTTGAGACCAAGGAAAAACTGTTTGAAGGTGTGATTGATTATTTAATTCAAGATACTTATCATCCGATTCAAAGTGACGAACTCACAGCAGATGTGAAAGTAGCAGATTTTATTTTGCAACAGATGATGCCTGCGATAGACAATATAGAGTCCGCTGGACGTGCCAACATTGCCCGTTTAATTTTGAGTGAAGGTAAAAATTTCGAACATATACGCGAATTATATTTGCAAAAAATTTATCAGCCAGGGCAAGTTGAGCTTCAAAAATTAATTGAAATTGCTGTAGAGCGTAAAGAACTGCCAGCACAAAGTGATCCTAAAGCTTTGACCCTTTTGATTTTAGCCCCCATTTGGATGGGGATCGTGCACAACGGTATTTTGTCGCCAGCTCATGCGCAGTGCATACAATCATTGTTTGAAATTAACATTCGTAATATTTTTAAGCCAGCATCTTAATTCAGTTGAATCATAAATTTCGCACTATATTTAAGTGGATTAGCTAAGTCTAAATGAGCCCTTGTCTATCAGGGGCTTTTTTGTGCGACTAAAGTTTTAAAATTATCCTATTGGAAAATATTTAATATATGTGTAATTTGAAAAGTACAATTTTAAGTCGGAAAAATACATTAAAGTTTATGGAAGATTCTTGAATAATGGGGTCAACCCAGCAGTATTGCCTGCTATATAAGGATTTAAAGCACTCAGTACTTTCAGCTCTGAAAGAACGAGATAAAAGGAAAGTAAGATATGGAAAATACCATCAATTTTAATGCAGATACTGTTTCTTTAGGTCAGGATGACCAAGCACTAGATTATTTTAAAATGAGTTATGTTGACGCAAAAGCACCAGTTGTTGCTGAACGTAGCATGCTTGAAAAAATTAAACACATTCTTCCTCAAATTGCGGCCAATGCTGAACATGCAGAAGAGTTACGCAAAGTACCCGACGAAAATATTGCGCTTTTAAAAGAAATCGGTTTTCACCGCGCATTTCAGCCAAAAGCTTATGGCGGTTTGGAAATGAGCTTACCTGATTTTGCTAACTGTATTGTGACTTTGGCAGGCGCGTGTGCAGGTACAGCATGGGCATTTAGTTTGTTATGTACGCATAGCCATCAAATAGCGATGTTTCCAAAACAGCTACAAGATGAAATTTGGCTGAGCAATCCAGATGCGACAGCCAGCAGTTCAATTGCACCTTTTGGTAAAGTGGAAGAAGTCGAAGGTGGCATTCAATTAAATGGCGATTATGGCTGGAGCAGTGGCTGTGATCATGCCGAATATGCCATTGTGGGCTTTAACCGTTTTGATGCAGAAGGCAACAAAATTTACTGCTTTGGTGTGATTCCACGTAAAGACTATGTCATTCATGACAACTGGTTTGCGGGAGCAATCAAGAGCAGTGGTTCAAAGCAATTACAGATTCGTGACTTATTTATTCCAGAATATCGAATTCAAAAAGCCAAAGACATGATGGAAGGAAAGTCTGCTGGATTTGGTCTTTATCCAGACAGCAAAATTTTCTATTCACCGTATCGTCCATATTTTGCGAGTGGTTTCTCTGCGGTAAGTTTAGGTGTTGCAGAACGCATGCTAGAAGCATTTAAAGAAAAGCAAAAAACACGTATTCGTGCTTATACAGGGGCAAATTTGGGCGCATCTACACCAGCATTAATGCGTTTGGCCGAATCTACCCATCAGGTGGCTGCGGCGCGTGCGCTGTTAGAAAAAACTTGGGAAGATCATCGTATACATGGTGAAAACAAGATTTATCCAGCAAAAGAAACCTTGGCGTTTTGGCGTACCAATCAAGCTTATGCCGTAAAAATGTGTATTGAAGCCGTAGATCGTTTATTTGCAGCGGCGGGTGCAACCAGCTGGCTAGATGGTCAAGAAATGCAACGTTTATTCCGTGATTCACACATGACAGGTGCGCATGCATATACGGATTATGATGTATGTGCACAGATTTTGGGACGTGAATTGATGGGTCTAGAACCAGATCCAACCATGGTTTAAGGCAAGGAGAGCCCAGATGAATTCAATGAATATACAGCCAGAAATTGGCTTTGACTCGAAAGCTTTTCGCCGTGCTTTAGGTAATTTTGCCACTGGTGTGACCATTATGACGGCGCAAAATGCGCAAGGTGAAAAAGTTGGTGTGACAGCAAATAGCTTTAACTCCGTGTCTTTAGATCCACCGCTTATTTTATGGAGTATTGATAAGCGTTCTTCAAGTTTTACCGTATTTGAACAAGCAACGCATTTTGCAGTCAATATTTTGTCTGCCGATCAAATTGAATTATCCAATCAGTTTGCCCGCTCTAAAGATGATAAATATGCCAATGTAGATTTTGAATTGGGTGCGGGGAATACGCCTCTATTAAAAGAATGCTCGGCAGTATTTGAATGTGAGCGTTTTAACATTATTGAAGGCGGTGATCACTGGATTATTCTAGGCCGTGTGGTGAACTTCCAAGACAATGGCCGTTCGCCACTTTTATATCATCAAGGTGCTTATTCGTCAGTTTTGCCACATCCGAGCTTAAATGCTAAAGCAGAAACACCTGCGGAAATTTTCCCAGGGCGTTTATATGACAATATGTATTACTTGCTGACTCAGGCAGTCCGTGCTTATACCAATGATTATCAGCCAAAACAATTGGCATCAGGTTTTCGTACCAGTGAAGCGCGTTTACTTTTGGTTTTGGAAAGTAAAACAGCAACTTCTAAAGATGATTTACAGCGTGAAGTGGCGATGCCAATCCGTGAAATTGAGCAGGCCACTGAAATTTTAGTGCGTAAAGGGCTCATGACGGACACAGGGCATTCTTATGAGCTAACAGCGCAAGGCGTTCAAAGTGCGCAAATGTTGTATCAGATTGCAGAAAGCCATCAGCAAGATGTATTTGGTGCGTATTCTGATCAAGATAAAGCACTGTTCAAAAAAATGCTGAAAGATCTGATTGGTATTTAATATTTGATTTCTACACTAAAACTGCTTCGGCAGTTTTTTTATAAATTTTACGCATAAGTGAAACACTTTCTAATAGGTTAATTAATATTTAATATCTTAATTATATAGCAAGTGATGCTGTACAAGGATAAAGAGAAGTTCTCAGGAGTGAACATGAAAAACAAATTTGATTTTGATGTGGTAGTGGTAGGTTCAGGCGCATCAGGTATGTCGACAGCCATTACGGCAAAATTATTAGGTTTAAATGTTGTGGTTATTGAAAAGTCTAAAAACTATGGCGGAACCACAGCACGTTCAGGTGGTTGGCTATGGGTGCCATGCACGCAACTGGGTAAAAACTACGGTCATGTTGATTCACCAGAAGCAGTTAAAGCCTATTTGAAGCATGAAGGTGGTACAGCTTATAACGAAGTGCGTGTCGATTCATTTGTAAATCACTGTTATGACGCTGTTGATTTTTTCACTAAAAAAACAGCTGTACAGTTTGATATGCCACTGACATTCCCTGACTATCATGCAGAAGCGCCAGGCGCAATGCAGGGTGGCCGTTCAATGGTGACACGCCCGTTTGATGCACGTGAATTAGGTGATCGTTTGGCGTTGTTGGAACCACCACTGCCAGAATTAACTGTATTTGGCATGATGATTGGTTCAGGTGCAGATTTACGTCACTTTATGAAAGCCACACGTTCTTTAGAATCTGCGCTATATACGGTTAAGCGATTTTCGACGCATTTTGCAGAATGTATGAAATATGGTCGTGGCATGCTATTAACCAACGGAAATGCTTTGGCAGGACGTTTAGCAAAAACGGCATTAGATTTAAACATTCCAGTATTGGTGGATACGGCAGCCAAAGAACTGATGTTAAAAGATGGCAAAGTGGTGGGTGTGGTTGCACAATCAGCAGGTCAAGAAATTGTGCTTCATGCATCGAAGGCCGTAGTTTTAGCTGCAGGTGGTTTCCCGCACAATGTTGAACTACGTAAACGCTTATATGGTCATACGCCTACAGGCTTGGAGCATTGGTCACCCACTACGGAAACCAATACAGGTGACAGTATTGCCATGGCTGAAAAGCTCAATGTCGCTGTCGATACCTATTTACCAAATGCTGCAGCATGGGCACCAGTCTCTTTAGTGAAACGTAAAGATGGATCTACTGGTGTCATGCCACACTTTATTGACCGCGCAAAACCAGGTGTGATTGCAGTCAATAAAAAGGGTAAGCGCTTTGTGAATGAAGCCAATTCTTATCACGATTTTGTACAAGGCATGATCAATGGCGCCAATATTGACGGTCAAATTACATCATGGCTGATTTGTGACCGTAAAACACTACGAATGTATGGTTTAGGTTCTGTGCCACCTCAGCCATTACCTATTGGTAAGCATTTAAAATCAGGTTATCTGAAAAAAGGGAACAGCATTGCAGAGCTCGCAAAAAATTGCGGTATTGATGCAAAAGGCCTTGAAGAAACAATTCAGAAGTTCAATCCCCTGGCAAAAATTGGTCAAGATCCAGATTTTGGTAAAGGCTCAAAAGCTTATAACCGCTATCAAGGTGACCCGTTGCACATGCCAAACCCATGTTTAAAACCTATCGAGCAAGGGCCATTCTATGCAGTTCAATTGCATCCGGGTGATATCGGGACTTATGCAGGTTTACCTGTAGACCGCCATAGTCGTGTATTGGATCGCTCAGGTAAAGTTGTTAATGGACTTTATTCTGTGGGTAATGATGCAACCAGTATTATGGGTGGTAATTATCCTGGAGCAGGAATTACCCTTGGACCAGCGTTGGTATTTGGCTATCAAACGGGGTTATTTATTGCGAAAGGTCAGGATAATAATCCAGTGATAGAGACTGTAAAGCGTAGTGCTGAGGCAGTCTAAACAGGAGGGTGTCGTATGCAAATACTGATTCAGTTGCAGGCCCACCCAAGTCAAGTTCAACAGTTGCGACACTGGTGTTTGCATGAGTGGGGACCAAGCCTTGCTCATTCAGCATCGCTACAAAAAGTCATTGTGAACTTGGCTTTAACATCGATACAACTGTTACCTTATGGCCAGTCTGAATCCTTACAAGGTGAGGCACCAGATGTGGTGGTTCAACTCTGGCCACAGGCACAGTGTAATGTCATGGAATTACTGCAAGTGTTGCAACTAGAGCTTCAACCCAAAGTTGCGCAGATGCATATCTATCAAATCACGGATACGGAAGTATTGAATCGACAAGCGCTTAAAGCAGGCTCGATGTATGTACCGGGCATTAAAATTATGCGGGGCTTATTTTTATATGATGATTTACCAGATACAGCAGCGCAGCGTATATGGGCACATCACTCTAAGTTAGCCACCAAAGTGCATATTGGTTTGTCTAGATATGCACGGCATTGGGTGAATCAGGTGTTGACCCAGCATTCACCCAAAATTCGGGGATTATCCGATCTGCATTTTCCAGATTTGCACAGCGTGCAGAATCACTATTTTGACAGTGAACGTGGTCGTGAAGAAATTTCTCATGATATTGGACATTTTATTCAAGACGGTACAGTACGGTTTTTTGGTGAAGAATATATTTTAAAAAATGATATCAGCAGGCGGAGCTGAATATACAAGGATAATGAACATGTTTGATTTAGTACAAAAGAAAATTGTCGTGACTGGTGCGGCGCAAGGTAATGGTGAGGCGATCGCCAAGGCTTTAGCAAAGCTTGGCGCAACGGTGATTTTGGCAGATATGAACTTTGAAAAACTGCAAAATGTAAAAAATGAAATTGAGACGGCAGGTGGGCGAGCTTATGCTTTTGCTCTGAACGTGGCAGAGCAGCAATGTTGTCAAGATTTTGCTCAAGCCGTGTATGACACGATTGGTGACATTGATGTATTGGTAAATAATGCTGGAATTTTACGTCGTAGTAACTTTGAGTCTGCAACGTCTATTCAGGACTTAAGCGATACCATCGATGTGAACGTAAAAGGCAGTTATTATCTGATTAATGCTTTATTTGAGTCGTTGAAAAAGACCCAAGGCAATATTGTTAATGTCGCTTCGATTCAGTCCTTTGTAGCGGCGACAGGTGCGACGGCATACGCAATTTCTAAAGGCGCAGTCGCACAAATGACCAGAACTTTGGCGGCAGAATTGGCCAAATATCATATCCGTGTCAATGCAATTGCTCCAGGTGTCATTGAAACACCAATGACTGAGGCAACACGTGCAAATCCCGATGCATTGGCAGGCTATTTGCGCCATGTGCCTATGAACCGTATGGGGCAAGCTACTGAACTGGCTGGGCCAGTGGCATTTTTATGTTCTGACGCGGCCAGCTATGTAACGGGTTGTATCTTGCCTGTAGATGGCGGTTATTTAACAGTATAAGTGCTCAAGCTATACTATAAATGCTATTCCTTTTCCTGCTTGATCTGTTTAGTATGAGCTTAAATTTTAAGTTATTTAAATTTTAAGAATTATTGTATAGAGGAGCAGGGATGGCTGGCCAGCAACGCGGGATTCAGACAGTTGAATTATCAGGTGAAATATTAAACTTGATCTGCCGGTCAAAAAAATCACTTTCTTTGAGTGAAATTGCTGAAACTTTGGGGCTTGCGCCTGGCTCTACTTATAAATATCTCATTAGTTTGCAGCGTACAGGCCTGCTCAAACGCAATGAAAGCACACTCGAATTTGAAGCGGGTTCGCTTAGCTTACGTTTAGGCATTGCTAAAATCAGCCAAAATGAAGTTGTCGCACAGTCACGTCATTTACTGACTCAAATAGCTGAAAAATACGAAGTGAATGTCTTTAGCTCACTATGGTCAGATTTAAATGGACCGACGGTGGTGTTTTATAAAGAGTCTGCGGGTTTCTTTAACTTGGGTTTCCGCTTAGGTAATAAAATGGCGCTCAGCACAGCGACTGGACGGCTATTTGCTGCTTATAAATCTATAGATGTAGAAGAAAATCACATCCTTCAAAAAGCCTTCTTGCCAGAGCAAGAACAATTTTTGGATCCAATTTTTCAGCAGGATTTAACCGACATTAGAGCTTTGAGCTATTCCGCATTGATTGATACACCTACACCCGGTATTAGCAGTTATGCAGTGCCTGTGTTTAATAGTGCAGGGCAAATCAGTTTTGCCATTACCGCCTTTGCCAAAACACAGCAGTTAAGCCCAGAAAAAATTCAGCAAATCTTGGTCGAATTAAAAGTTGCTGCCCGTAATTTACAGGAGAGTAGCTATGCATGATTTAAACGAAAATGCTGGTATTCAAAGTATTGACTATACGGCACAGGTGTTAGAGTTATTTTGCAAAAATCAGTCACGTTTAAGCTTAAAAGAAATTGCCCTGCAGTTGAATGAAAGCCCAGCGAAAATCTTCCGATATTTGGTTAGTCTGACGCGGATTGGCTTATTGCATAAAACTGATAATAATGAATATGAAGTCGGCAGTTTGGCCTTAGATTTATCCTTTCGCGCTTTAAACGCTTTAGATCCTGTAGAAGAGGCCTGTAAAACTGCCAAAGCGATTAATTATGAAACAGGCTTTGGTACCGCGGTCAGTATTTGGGGCTCATTGGGTCCAACCGTAATTAAAACTTTTGATCCATCACGAAGTGTCTATTCACAGATTCGTGTGGGTTCTGTAATGACACTGGTGAATAGTTCTATTGGCAATACTTTTGCCAAGTACATTCCAGAGCATTTGCTTAAGCAAGCTTTAGAGCTGGACAGCATGCGCAGTTCAGGGCAGAAGCTCAGTCAAAAAGAAAAGCAGGATTTTTTACAACGGATGAAAGCCCAGCGTGAAGAACCACTGACGGTAATGATTGATCGGCCAAGTCGTGGGCTGAGTTCTATCAGCATTCCTGTGTTTAGTATTTCTGAAGAAGTACAGTTTGTAATTACCATTTTCCATGTCAGTGATGTTCTGTTGGAACAGCAAGCACAGATTCAAGACTATCTTTCTGCCAAAATTTTAGAGTTATCTAAGAGTATTGGCGCAAATTAGCATGACTAAAATTTAGTTCAGCTTAAAGTTATGATTGCTTACGCGGTATCTAGTCTCGTTAAGATATTGCATTTACAACATTCAACGTTGTGTTGTTATTGACGTATTTTCATCGCTAAATACTGAAGCATCTCTCTTTCATCCTCTTGCAGAGCGCATGAATGTTTGGGTTAGGCCATGTCTACAAATAGATTATTTTGACCTACGCTAATTCTTTTTTTATTTATAAAACTCATAAGAAAAATTTATTGTTCTAGCTCTTGATTAAGATTAGTTAATATATTAACTTTTCATCATTGGCAAATGATTTGCTAATAGGACAATAATTTTGTTTAGCTGAGAAGCTAGAGATGAGGGGTTTGGTATGGATAACCAACTAACGTCGGACATTACACTTTCCAATGCGACTGAGTTAGAAAAGCAACAATTACTGACGAAACTGTTTTGGAAAATTTTACCTATTTTGTTTATTGCTTATTTCTTTTCGTTTTTAGATCGAGTGAATATTGGCTATGCAAAATTACAAATGCAGGAAGCCATTGGCTTTACAGATTCACAGTACGCCATGGCTGCGGGTATTTTCTTTATTGGCTATGCGTTCTTTGAAATCCCAAGCAACATTCTCATGGGCAAAATCGGTGCGCGTAAAACGTTAGCGCGCATTATGATTTTATGGGGCTTAGCTTCTGCAGCCACCATGTTTGTTAGCACTGCATCTCAGCTGTATTTTTTGCGTTTATTGCTGGGCATTTTTGAAGCAGGCTTTTTCCCAGGGGTGATTTTGTACCTCAGCTTTTGGTTTCCAAGCTACATGCGTGGTCGTGTGACTTCCATCTTGATTTTGGCAACATTAGCTGCACCCATTATTGGTGGCCCAATTTCAGGCTTAATCATGACCCACATGAATGGCGTACATGGTTTGGGCGGTTGGCAATGGATGTTTGCACTTGAAGCGATGCCAATTATTTTAATTGGTTTCCTGTGCTTGCTGTATTTAACGGATAAACCGCAATCATCAAAATGGCTGAATACTTCAGAACGTGCTCTGCATAAACAAATTATGCAAGAAGATCGCAAAGGCGCAGTGGAAGAAGATGCTTCAAGCCACAGTGGTACTGCGGTACTCAGTTGCTTAAAAGATTACCGTGTATATCTATTGGCTTCACTGGCATTTGCAGCTTACTGCGGTTCATACGGTTTTAACTTCTGGATGCCAACCATGATTAAAGAAATGGGCGTGACGGATATTGCACAGATTTCTTTTTACGCGGTGATTCCATTTTCATTGGCTGCAGTTGGCATGATTACAGTAGGTCGCAGTTCGGATAAGCGCCGTGAACGCCGTTGGCACTATGCCATCAGCATGCTGTTTGGTGCTGCCATGATGGCCTTGGCTGCATTTTGGGAAGGTGGTTTGGTGACGCGTTTGATTATTTTAGGTTTAGCAGGTTTTGGTTTCAGTGGTGGTGTCGTGGTCGCTTGGTCGTTGCCAGCAGCCTATCTAAAAGACAAAACCGCACCAGCAGGGATTGCAATGGTGAGTACCTTAGCAACCATGAGCGGACTATTTGCCCCATGGCTGATTGGTTTTATGCGTGAAAACACTGGAACTAACGCAGGTGCTTTACTCAGTATTGCTGCAGTGATGGTTGTTGCTGCGCTCATTATGATCTTCTTGATTCCTGCCAAAGCTGTATTTGTGAGTGACAAATAACAGTCTCATTCAATATTTAAATTAAGGATAATTTAATGAATACACCAGTGAAACTTTCACTGGTGATAGGGATGCTCATGCCTTTATCACCAGAAATTTTTGCCAATAATATTTTTGAAGATGGCAAATTTGATTTAATGAATCGGAATTTTTACTTTTACCGTGACTTTAGAAATGGTGCTTCTAATCCATCTGGCGCAAATTCACAGCTTCCTGTTTCTGAAAGAGAAGGATACCGTAGCGAATGGGCGCATGGCATTGTGGGGCAGTACAGTTCAGGTTTTACTGATGGTGCCGTGCAAATTGGCTTTGATGCTTACGGTATGGTTGGCATTAAGCTTTATAGTGATAAATATAAGACCGGTACCAATTTAATTACTTTTGACCCTAAAACTGGCGAAACCAGAGATGCTTATGGCGAAGTTGGCGGTGCAGTCAAAGTTAAATACAAAGACACGGTGCTCACTTATGGTAATCAGTTTCCAAATGTACCTGTGATTGCAACCAGTACAGTGCGCTTGCTACCTACAGTGTCTACAGGGGTATCTCTTCAAGATAAAACGCTGAATAACTTGGTGGTGAACGCAGGTTATTTCTACAGCATGAATCCATTGGATTCGACGCATGATTTGAATTATTTCACCACGGACTATGCAGCAGGCATCAAGGCTGACAGCATCAGCTTTTTAGGCGGAACATATAAACTGCCTACAGGGTCTGTCACGGTGTATGCGTCAGAGCTTGAAGATGTCTGGAATCAGTACTTTTTAGGTGCAACATACCAAAAAGCGCTACACGATCCTGATCAGAAAATTAAAGTGGCCTTTGCGGGTTATAGCAATAATGATACAGGTAAAAAAATAGCTGGAGATATTGAAGCACATATCGCATCAGTGTTGCTGGGTTATCAGTATCAAAATCATACGCTTTCTGCAGGGTATCAGCAGGTCTTTGGCAATGAGCCCTTTGATTGGGTAGGTTTTTCTACTATTGGTGGTAACACGTCTATTTTAAATGCGGCTCAGTTTGCAACCTTCTCTGAAGCTAAAGAAAAATCATGGCAAATCAAATATGAGACGGATTTTTCACCGTATGGTCTGCCGGGCTTAAGTTTAATGGCACGCTATATTTATGGTTGGGATATTGATAATAGTCACAGTAATAACACTTACTACACAAAACGCCATGTCTATGACACAAATATAGACACAACGCATTGGGAACGAGATATTCAACTGGCCTATAAGGTACCTTCAGGCTTTGCTAAAGGCATGGATATTAAACTGCGCCAAGCAACACATCGTGCGGTAGATGGCTATCGCTATAATGATATCGATGAATTACGAGTCATCATCGAATATCCATTATCATTTTAATTTTTCATAATGTTGGTAGAATAGTTAATATATTAATATTTATGCCATCGCACTACATGAAAAATATCCGACCATCCTTGACGTTGGCTTTATTGGAAGCCCGTGAAGCACTTATGACCCATTTTCGTCCTGAATTGAACGAGATGGGTTTAACCGAACAACAGTGGCGCATTATCCGTACATTGGCGCAATACCAGGAATTAGATAGCACGACCTTGGCCGAAAAAGCTTGTATTTTAAAGCCAAGCTTGACGGGCATTATTAATCGCATGCTAGAAACGGGCTTGATCGTGCGCCGTCGTTCAGATACAGACCAGCGTTTCTCATTCATTTCGTTAAGTGAAGAAGGGCAAAAGATTTTTGCCCAAATGCGTGGGCGCATGGAAAGCCGCTATCAAAATATTCAGGACCGTTTTGGTGAAGAAAAAATGCAACAGCTGATGGAACTTCTCAAAGAGATTCAAAGCTTAAAGCAAGACTGATATTTTACTATCTATATGCGCTGAGCTACAGCTTTGGCGCATTTAGATGCGGATAAATCCGAAGCCAATTAAACAGCGCATAGCTTAAAAGAATACATGCAAAGATCAGCATCACATTTTGCGGTGCGATTAGGCTGGCGAACAATCCTGCACAAAGCCCGCCGAGTGCATCAAAGCCAAATCGAGTAGAGGTGTAAATAGACACCACACGTCCCCGTAAAGATTCTGGTGTATCTTGCTGTAACACAATATTGGTGGAAATATTGGATGTAGATATCCCAAAACCCAATAAAAACATCGCCAGCATCAAAAATATGTAGCTAGAAGAAAGAGCTAAGAGCAACAAGCCAGCACCACAAAACAAGAGATTGAATAAAATTTGTGTGTGGACACGTTTAAAGCTTTTTTGTCCAGCAAGAATTACGGACGAGAGTAATGAACCTACGCCTGCCGCACCCCAAAGTATCCCTAAGGTTTTTTCATCGCCTTGTAATATATCTTTTGCATATACAGGGAGCAGAGCGACATAACTAGAAGCAGTCATATTGAGTATAAAAACAGTCAGCATTAAATATTTAAAAACGTGGTGCCGATAGACGTACTCAAAACCTTCTTTAAGTACATTTTTGATATTTCCTTGCGCGATTGAAGATTTTACTTGTTTCATGCAAAAAACAGCCAGCGCCAACACCAAATAGGATAGACCATTTAAATAAAAGCAAAGCTCTGCACCAATGCTGGCCAGCAAAAGACCAGCAATAGGCGGGCCAACAAAACGGGAGGCATTAAACACCATGGCGTTTAAGGCCAAGGCATTTGGTAGCGCAGTTTTGTCTTCGATAATTAGACTGAGTAAGGACTGACGTAGGGGCGTATCAATTGCACTTAATATACCCAGTAGCAAGGAAAGACCAATAAGTATGGAAGGCGTTAGCCAATGAAAATGATAAGCCACACCTAATAAAATGGCTTGGGCAAACAACAGTATCTGAATAAATATTAGAGTTTTGCGTTTGTCGATTTTATCGATCCAAGCACCAGCAAAAGGGCTCACAAATAACTGTGGAATGAGCGCACAAAAACCAATAATGCCCAGTAATGCGGTGGAATTTGTCAGTTCATAAATAATCCAAGCAAGTGTAACTTGTTGAATCCAAGTACCCAACGTGGAAAGTGAATGGCCAATAAAATAGTTACGAAAGTTTGGAAAACGTAATGAACTGAAGGTATGCACGAATGATTAATTATTAAGTTAATATATTAACTATATTAGGGGCTTTTAACTGATTTTAAAATAGAATTTTCACTATAAATGGATAAGATTCATATTAAATAAAGTTATGCTACGTTGAGTACAACAAATAAAAAAAAGAGCCTAAATCAGGCTCTTTTTTTATTGATGAATGTCCCAGCGACGATTCACCGATGTTCCTGCATTATTGTAATGGATCACTTTGGCATAGTTACCCACTGCGGTTGCATTATCTGGAATGTCTTTAGTGACTACGCTACCTGCACCAATCGTTGCATTTTGACCAATATTGACATGATCAACAATACATACATTAGGGCCAATATAAACATTGTCGCCAATGACAGCGGCTTGTCTGCCACCATTTGCACCAATGGTAGTAAATTGAGATAAATTTACATTGTTGCCAATAATCGTCGTTGGGTTTACAACCAAAGGCCCACCATGACCAATAAAGAGGCCATAGCCAATTTGAGTGGTACAGTGAATATCTATACTGTATTTCTTTTTCTTATAATAAAAAATAGGGTAGGCAATTTTACGCCAAGGTGATTGCGGGCTTGCAAGACGAAGCCAAACGCTAAAATTAAAACCACGGTTAAACAAATAATTTTTAATAAACGACTTCCAGCTGGTGTTGCCACAGTAGCGATAGAGGTCACTTAAAATAAGTTTGGATAACATGGTTGAATTCACTGCATCATAAAAAGAGAGAAGACTGTCCTATACAGCCTGAGAATTAATTATAGTCAAAAATAACCAAGCAATTGTTCACTTAAAATGAAAAGAAATCAATTGGTGTTTATTTGCACAAATGTGTGAAAGTGTTCAAATGATTGAAGTATTCTGCATGTCGTCTTATAGTGAAATTACAGTAGGTCGAAACATTAAGTAGACGCTACAAAGTAGTTGGACGGATCAATGACAGCTCGTTTTGAGTTTGCTAGTTCAAACAATACAATCAGCACTAGCCTTCCAACATAAAGCCCGCCAATGTGCGGGCTTTTTTAATGGATTAATGTCTATAAAGTGGAAACTGATGGGTCAGATATATAGCAAAATTGTCATACAATATTAATTTATTCAAACTATCTCTTTGATATATCATTTTTAAAATTAAGAAAAGTTACATTGCCATGAAATCTAACATTTTCTTTGTGGTTGATTGTTTTGTATGTGCTATAACACATAAATAGATAGATGACGTTGATAATTGAAGAAGGATATAGTGAAATGATAAAAATGATTGATATTAAAGTGAAAGATCAATATAGCCAGATTCTCGATGCAAAAGCAGTTTTGAGTACACGTCTTATGGAGCAAGCCGCAGAAGGAACTCCAGTATCTCGCCATATTGATCATATTTTTGTGAATGGTGAAATGATTCAACCCAGCATTGAATTTCTGTATGAAAGCCAGACTTCACCAAGTATTTATAAAGTAATTGAAGCCTAAATTCACTGAATAATAGCTTGATCAAACCGTAAAAAAGCTCCCTAGTTGAGGAGCTTTTTTATTAGATGTTTCTTTCATTTGTTTAAGTATTTAGCTTATTCACAAATGAGTTTGACTAGAACATCATAACGCGCAAATTCTTGCACGACAGTCTGTAAAATCTGTTGGCCTTCGAGTGTCGTTGCTAATAAATCAATTTCCGTATTTTGAGCACTGTCAAAGCATTCAATATTTTGAATCAGCCATTGCTGTTCGTGTGCAGTACTATGAATAATAACTCGTCGTGCTTGTAATTGGTCATTGGCTTGGCGCGGTAATACATAGGTAATGGCCAGCTGGATGTCATGCAGTTCACTTGCAGGGCTTAAAAAGGTAATCACCCAATTACCGACTTTACTCAATTGAGTCGGATGGTCAAAAGGGTCAAACTCAAATAAAACTGCCATGCGTCACGCTCTTAAAATACAGCCTTATCTATGCCAAATATAACAATGAAAACCCATTAGCATTAAGTCGTAGTGTGTAAATGATGCTTGAGCTACTTTGAATATAATTGAGAGAATTTTAGACAAATTGAGTGTTTTAAAACTAACAAAAGTTTAATTTGAGAGCTTTTATAAATCAGAATGAACATAAAAGCTCTAAGTATAAACATAGCGATGACCTAGAGTGATCTCGCTTAATCACTAGCCAAGGTGTGAATACTAGAATTCACATATTTTAAAGCCATATTGAGTTGAGCAGGCTGAATTCGCGATTCTTGTAAATGGGTCATCCATTGCATTTGGCAGGTTTTTAATTCAGCAGGATGCTGCGTTTTATGAATTTTTTCAATCAATAACTTAGCCATAAGGCCACAATATTGTTGCAATTGTTGCGTCATGAAATCTTTTAACTCGTTTAGAGTTGAAGCATGGGTACGTAGCGTTGTTGTTTCAGGCCTATGTTCTTGATGAGCTTCTTGATTCGAAAGAATGAGTGATGGCGTATCAGGCATCACAAAAGTTTGAGTGCTAGATTCAATGGGCTCATTCGTGGCTGTTTGAATCTCTGTAGTTTGTAGCGATGGGGCAGTGAAAGCATCGTCAGTTATCGGCGGGATGTCTAAATCTGGGCTAAATGTAGCCTCTGTTTGAATGAGACCGAGCTCTAAAAGTTGTTGAATTAATTCAGGAGTAGCAAATCGATTTTGCATTGATGAATTCATCGCATTGAAATCATCTGTGCCGATGAGTAGCAAGAGTCGACGTTGTTTTGCATTTAATGCTAAGTCACGTAATTTGATGGTGCGAAAACCAAGTTCGGTTTTATAAAAAGTAGACATACCTTAATTTATTCCCCAATAAATCAAGGCACATCCTATTGTGTAAAAATTACACTGAAATGACAGTTTAATGAATTTTCATTTGATTTTTAACAATTTTATAGGGTTTTAACCGCCGTATTTTCTAAAGCTTTACGTAGGTAAGGGTCTAAATCTTCTTGGCGCATCAGCCATTGCACATAGTCCGCAGGGAGTTCAGCAATTGCTGTACCACGGTGCTTACCAAAATTTAAGCTACGTGGAATGCGAGCATCTTCAGAAAGCGCATAGAGGGATTCAAGGTCATTCACTTTGAGTTGGTGCACAATATGCATCAAAATATTAGCCGTTAAAATAATATCCATATCTGCACGGTGTGCTTTACGAATCATTTCACGGGCTTTTTCACTACCTTTGCTAATCATATAAATTAATGCAGAAATATTATGCGCTTCAGCATCAGGCCAAACACGACGTGCAAGGGCAAGTGTACAAATGGCTTTAATTTTAGATGTATTCACACCACATTTTTCTAATGCGCGAAGATCATAATCAATATTATGGCCAATAATATAAGTTGTTTCAGCGGGGAGCTGAAAACTACTATAATGTGGCATACCGACCAAGTCTGACTCTAAAATATGATGTACAGCCATGGCTGCAAATGAAATGGGCTCATCCACAGTATACAGCTGATCAAATACTTTGGTTTTGTCTAAGCTGAGCTTGCCATTTTGTATTTCGATCGGCGCGTATGCAATTTCAATGGGTTGACCATTTAATGTATGTGTTTCTGTATCAAGAATAATGGCTTGCATGCCCAAATCCAAAAGCAAAATGAATATGCCCAATCTATCATTTGCGTCGAATGCTGACAAACCCAACTGCACTGAAAGAGATGACCTTGCATGTATTTGCTGAAAATATGAGTCAATTAAGATTTATTTGAGTACGTCATATATCCATAAAGTCTAGTTTTAGTGTTCATAGCTTAAAGTTCTTTATTTAAGAAGAATTGAAAAAATAAGTTATCGAGTAGACCAACTTAATTTAGTTTCATAGCGCTTGTGTAAATTTCAAAGCATCCAACGCTGATCTAAATGTTATTCCTATCTCTTTAAGATTAGGTTCACCTTCACATAAAAATACTCAGTTGGTCATGCGTTCATAGACATTTTTACATCATATAACGCATAGGTTGTCATTGATCTTAAATACTCTTGTGTATATGCGCATGGACGGGGTATATATAAAATGGTGAAAAAAACAACAAGGAAGGACTTCGAATGAAAAAACATATTTTAGCAGTCTTAATGGGCGGTTCTATTTTACTAACGGCATGTGGCGGTGGCGATGGTGGAGAGGCCGTCTATATCATTGATAATGGGATACCTAAAAATAATATCGAGAGTCCTGTTGTTAAAACAGTGGGCTACACCGATGCTAGTCCAACAGCAGATAATGTTTTAGCTACGGTCAGTTCAGATAAGTCCCTAATGACTTATAAAATGCTAGGTGTGAATGGAAAAGAGACCCAAGCAACCGCATTAGTATTTACGCCAAATACAGCTAAACCAGCGGGGGGATGGCCTATTGTTGCATGGGCGCATGGAACTACTGGTGTTGCGGATATGTGTGCACCCAGCCAACAAGGTTTAAAAGGCAATGAATATTTAATTCAAGCGCTATTGGCTGCTGGCTATGCGGTGGTTGCACCAGATTATGAAGGACTGGGGGAGCCAAGTGGCCGTGAACCACATCCATTCTTAAATCTAAAAAGTGAAGCTTTTTCAATTACAGATGCTGTGGTTGCAGCACGTAATTATCTTGGCAATACCACAGAAAATCGATGGTTGGTTGTTGGGCATTCGCAAGGCGGGCAAGCGGCTTTAGGCGCAGCACAATATGCATCACGTGCGCAGTTAAGCTATAAAGGTGCGATTGCCGTAGCACCCGCATCATTTTTGGGTTCTGTGTTGAGTATTGGAGAAGATGCTGCTCAACAAATGACAGATCCAACAGCACAAATTACCACATTGGCTTCTTTAGATACCTTTACTGCATTGATTGTTGCTGGTATAAAAAATCAATATCCAAATTTGCAATACAACCAAATCTTTAAATCACCAACGGATTCAATTGCAGCAGAAGCAGAAACATTATGTTCTGATAAGTTGGGTGATGCTTTGGGTGGGGCAATGGGGAAATATTTACAGCAAAATATGAGCTTAGTAAATTACCCACGAACCCAAGCGAATTTCATGACGGATATTCCAGAAGTGAAAGACTTTTTGGTTAATGGTTCACAGCCGTTAAAAACAGCGATTAAAACTTCAATTATTATTTATCAAGGGACACTCGATCCAACGGTGCCACGCCAAGTGACAGATGCTTTGGTGAAATCAGCACCAGAGGGCACAACAATTAGTTATAAAACAGATGATGCACTTCCACTAGCAGCTAAATGGGATCACATCACAGCCTATAGTTTAAATTTGGGCAATATTGTGAAAGATGTACAATCTCTAATGCCAATTCAATAAGTTAATTTAACTAAAATGCTCATTTTTAGAATAAAGATGGGCATTTTTTATTGCAAACAGCACGAACTTCATTCTCTACTTGATAAAACTTCATGCTACAATACGCGCCAATCTTAGCACGGCTTAAAAGCCCTACATTTCATAGGACCTCGCTAATGTTTGCCAACACATCTATTGCTGAATTTGATCCGGAAATCGCTAAAGCGATTTCTCAAGAAGATGCCCGCCAAGAAGCGCACATCGAACTCATTGCTTCTGAAAACTACTGCTCACCAGCAGTAATGGAAGCTCAAGGGTCTAAACTCACTAACAAATATGCGGAAGGCTACCCAGGCAAACGCTACTACGGCGGCTGCGAATATGTAGACGTTATTGAACAACTAGCGATTGATCGTGCTAAAGAACTTTTCGGCGCAGACTATGCAAACGTACAACCGCATGCAGGTTCACAAGCAAACTCTGCAGTTTACTTAGCGCTTCTTAACCCAGGCGATACAGTATTAGGTATGAGCTTGGCTCACGGTGGTCACTTGACTCACGGTGCTAAAGTAAGCTTCTCTGGTAAAACTTACAACGCAATTCAATACGGTTTGAACCCAGAAACTGGCGAAATCGATTATGAAGAAGTTGAACGTTTAGCTGAAGAACATAAGCCACGTATGATCGTTGCTGGCTTCTCTGCTTATAGCCAAATTGTTGACTGGCAGCGTTTCCGTGACATCGCGGACAAAGTTGGCGCTTACCTATTTGTAGATATGGCTCACGTTGCAGGTCTAGTTGCTGCTGGTGTTTACCCAAGCCCAGTTCAAATTGCTGACGTAACAACAACGACTACACATAAAACACTTCGTGGCCCACGTTCAGGTTTAATCCTTGCGAAAGCAAACGAAGAAATTGAGAAAAAACTTCAATCAGCTGTATTCCCAGGCAACCAAGGCGGTCCTTTGGTTCATGCTGTAGCAGCAAAAGCGATCTGCTTTAAAGAAGCAATGGCGCCTGAATACAAAGCTTATCAACAACAAGTTGTTAAAAACGCGAAAGCAATGGCTGAAGTGTTGATCGCTCGCGGTTACGATGTTGTTTCTGGTGGTACTGAAAACCACTTGTTCCTATTGTCTTTAATCAAACAAGGCGATATTACAGGTAAAGAAGCTGATGCTTGGTTAGGTGCTGCTCACATTACTGTGAACAAAAACTCTGTACCAAACGATCCTCGTTCTCCGTTCGTAACTTCAGGTATCCGTATTGGTACGCCTGCAGTAACAACTCGCGGTTTTGGCGAAGCTGAAGTACGTGATTTGGCTGGATGGATTGCAGACATTTTAGATGCAAAAGGCGACGAAGCTGTAATTAACGCAGTTAAAGCGAAAGTTGAAACTGTTTGCGCTAAATTCCCAGTTTACGCAAAATAAGTTCTACTTGAGAAAAAGCCCCCTCAAGGGGGCTTTTTTTATAGCTGAATTAAATACAGTTTCAGCAGAATACTTAGTGTTACTCAAGTGCAGAAAATTCTGCTATAACTTAATAAATAGCTTCATAAAGAATGATTCATTTGATCATCATTTGAATGGATAAAAATACAAGGATAATTATAGATGACGCAGCCGAATATTGTTCTTTCAGAACAGGATTTGAACCGTTTGGAAACCATGCTCGAACATCAGGATCAGCTAACGCCGACCATGAAGCATCTGGAAAATGAGTTGGCACGTGCCGAAGTCGTTGCACCGCAGGATGTGCCAGCCAATGTTGTAAGTATGAATGCTAAGGTGCTCATTAAAATTGCACCAGCGACAGAGGCGACTGAAATTACCTTGGTTTATCCGCATGATTTTCGTGGCGATAAAGGACAAGTGAATGTGTTGGCACCAGTGGGTGCGGCCATTTTAGGTTTAGCTGAAGGTCAAGAAATTGAATGGCCACAGCCAGACGGTCACATTATGAAAGTCAAAATTGAAAAAGTGCTGTACCAACCAGAGCGCGAAGGCAACTATTTATAATTGGCTTACGTGACATCAGTTAAAACTAAAACTCCAGATTGATGATCTGGAGTTTTTTTATTTAGTTCTGAGCAAAACCCTGTGGGTAGGGATTTAAATGAGGTTGGTAATGGTTGGCCCAAACTTTTCGCTCCGCAGGCAGTGATGTTTCAAAATTGTTTATACCATCGAACAGTGCTTGCATCGCAGATAAAATTTGAGGCATAGCACTGTCTGTAATCGCATCGCAGGCATTCAAATAAGGTTGGAAAATAGAAAATCCACGGTAATCAAATACAGAAAAATAGGGAATAATCAGTTGTAAGTTCATGGCATGTGCGCCGTATTGGCGAATGTGAATGGCAAAAGCATCGGTACGAATATGTGGTAAACAGGCATACATTTCATAAGCAAGAACATTAAATGGATGTTTGTTTGGATTCTGTTCCAGTTGATTTAAGGCTTCATCAGGGCCACCCATGTGCTTAATAAATGTATGGCCGGGTGGAAAGCTGGTTGGAATCATATTGTCATCTGGGTCAGTTCTTGGCATGACTCCATGAATAAATTGAAATATATACGCGATCAATACACCAGCTTGATGTAAGGCATCATGATAAGGAGAGCCTTTATGCAGATCATCTAAAGATGTTTTAGCAATGTACATTGGATTACGCGTTTTTAAAATGTCGTTAATAATCTGCTGGGCATATTTTGTTGAGCTGGTCTGAATAATAGGTGCAAAAAGAAAATCACAAACATGACCAGTGGTAAAAAATACGCGATTATGAATATGTGCGATGCGCGCAGTCGGCAATTGAGCTTGAATATCTTGCCCAAGCATTTGGCTTGCTTGGACCGGATTTAGCCAGCGTAAAGAAGTGCCTGCGTGTTGCGCGATAACGCGCCCTAAGTAGCCACTTAGAAATAAAATGAAGTAATAATTGTTTTCTTCTGTTAAAAATTTTTCAGCGGAAATGATGTAATTCTGGCGCATTTCCCGCATTAACTCATCTAAGCGTTCAAGGCTTTTGAGGGAGTAGTCTAAGTTAGATATTTCTACAAGTTTTAAATAAGGGCTTCCGCTGGGTAACGGGTATTGGTTTTGATACATCTTTTGTAACGCATGCATTTCTTCAGCAATTTTTTGTCGGCTTTCGCCAGTCAATACCATGTGATTGAGAAGTTCGATTTCAACATGTTGACTAAAATGAAGTGGAATTTCAGCTTGTTGAAAGTACTGGTGTACAACAAGAAGGGGAAAAACTATTTTATGAGCTAAAACCAGTGCATAGTCATATAAATATGATTGAGGCAAGGACATTTCACTTTCAGATAGCGTTCTTTTCAGCTCTTCACGATTCAACCATTGTTCTGCATAAGTACTACGTTCTGCTAAAAATTGGCCCAAATGGCTGGCCAATAGCATGAGTGTGTTTAACTGGCTTGTTTCAGCATCATGCTGAATATCGAGTGAACCTACTTGTTTTTTAAATGCTGTAAATAATTGATCAAGGCGCTGAAAGCTGGCAAAGCTTTGATCCAAATTAACAGTATTTAATGCATTGGCAATATAAAACTCATGCTGATTTGCGCTATCTTTAAAATGTTTTCGAATGCCTTGCATACGCGCGGTTGTAGATAAAGTAGAGTCGCTTGAGGTACTAAAATGATTTGTTATCATGATGATTCTTTTAGTGTTATTTTGATATGAGTATAAAAGAGCATCTTTGAGTAGTGCTAGTGATTAGAGCTAGATTTTTATAAAATTAAATCGATGCTAATTTAAACAATGATCGAAAAACTTAAACGTGTTTAGCAGATGATTTAAAATCCAGTTGTTTACCTTTCAAAGTTTGAATGAAGGCTTAAGATTAAAATAGCGCAATACTCAAAAGGCTCGGATATTTTGCAAAAAACTACATCAAAGCTTTGCTAAAAGCCTTAGTATAAAAATGATTTTATTGAGTTTAATGATTTATGTCTCAAGTCGATGTGTTGGTGCCTTTAACAGAGATAATTGTATCTTCAGAGGAAGTGCTGTCGGTCAAATGCAATGAATTGGTCCCCATATTGAATGATCAATATCGTTTAAATCATTATGCAGATTCCATCATTCAGGCTCAATCAGTGCTGTTAGACGGGGTAGATCCGCATTTAACTCAAAAGCTGGGCCAACGGATTGAAGAGTTAATACACATGCTGTCTGACTCAAAGAAAATTTTAAAAAAACGCAAATTTAATGGCTTACAAAAATGGCTGGGTATTGATTTAGAGTTTGGTTCTCATCAATTTGATTACTATAAAAAGCTCGATCAAATCTTAACTGATGCCAATCAGCTCAGTCAGCATTTGCAAATCGAAATTCAAAAATCACAATCACGTTTTAGTCAGTTACAGGGGCTACGTGAGCAAATGGTAAAATATATTCAGGCGGCTGAGGAATTCTCACAAGAATACCCAAGTTTTGCACATCAAGCGCCTTTGGACAGTTTTGCCGAGCGCTTAGCAAAAAAGATTCAAAGCTTAAGAACTTTACAGGCCAGCAATGATATTGCAATGATGCAAATGCATTTATCACAGCAGTTATCTTTTAGTTTGCTGGACCGTTTTAAAGAGGCACAGCAAGTGCTGATTCCAGCATGGCAGTATCATGTTAAACAAAGCCAGCAGAATAACTCGACAACTTCACTGGAAAAACTTGATAATAGTCGAGAAGCCCTCATTAAAACATTAAGAAAATCATTAGAGAAATCCTCTAAATCATAATCAGTAAGGTGCGCTATGACACATCCAGAAAACCTCCAATTGCTTGTAAACGAAGACACCCCAACAACAGCTGTATCTGTGGTAGAAGAAAAATTTAAACAACTCGACTTACAAGGTATTGGTTTAAAACCAGCAGATTTTCAGGATGTCATGACCGCACATAAAGAATTGGCGGATATGAACCATAATGCAGTTGCTGAGTATGGTAAAAATATTGCAACTAAAACATCAACGTATACCGATGAACTGTTAAGTTTAGTGCAAAATAAAGACCTTGATGCAACAGGGCAAAAGCTCAATCAGGTGGTGCAAGTAGCACAGCAACTCAATACCAGTAGTATTTTAAACAAATCCAAAAATTCAGGCTTTTTGGGCGGCTTACTGAGTAAGTTTAAGGGTGCGAAGCAAAGTTTTGATCAGCATTTTAATACTACTAAAGAGCAAATTGATGCTTTGGTGAAAGAAATTGAAAGCTCACAAAACGGCTTGAAAGCACGTGTAGATACGCTGGATCGTATGTTTAATAGCGTGCAAGACGAATATAAGCAGTTGGGCGTATATGTTGCTGCAGGTAAATTGAAGCAACAAGATATTCAACAAGAAATTTCGACTTTAACGGCTTTAGAGCAAGATCAGAACAATACACAAAAAATTTATGATCTCAATCATTTGGCCAATAATTTAGAAAAACGAGTCAGTGATTTACAAGTCTTGCAACAATCTGCGATGCAAACTTTACCCATGATTCGTATTATTCAGTCGAATAATTTGATGCTGGTAGATAAGTTTTATGCCATTAAAAATATTACTTTACCTGCATGGAAAAACCAAATTAGCTTGGCAATTTCATTGCAGGAACAAAAGAATAGTGTGCAGTTGGCCAATACTATTGATGATGCGACCAATGACTTGCTCAAACGTAATGCGGATTTGTTGCATCAGAACTCGGTAGATACAGCCAAAGCGAATCAGCGTTCGGTGATTGATATTGAAACCCTTGAACATGTACAAAATACCCTCATTAAAACAGTGAATGATGTGATTCAGATTCAAAAAGAAGGCATGCAAAAACGTGATGAGGCGACTACACGCTTACGTGCATTGCAGGATAATTTGAATCATTTGGTGCTGGATACCAGCTCAAATGCTTCCAAGATTTCTTAGAACTTGATCATTGGCATAAGGGTGTGCCATTTTTACTGCTTAGGAAGGCAATATTGTTAGTGACTCAGGAGAATATATGCCTCCCTTAGATGAATATGCTGTTCGTCCACAACAGATTGAAGCTGGTTTAGTAACGCTTAAAAAGCGGCAACGTAATGTTGTCTTATTGGGCATCACGACATCGGTCTTTTTGATTGCTTCGGTGATTGGTCTGTTTGTACAACAAGATTTTGTCTATGGTTTTTTTGGTTTGACCACGCAGGTTGAACAATTACATTTACCCAGTAGTATTGATGCACAGCTGATGGCCGTTGGCCAACAGCCTGATTATTTCGTCAATTTATTGGCATGGTTTGGTTGGCTTTTTCTAAAACTCTTTGTGGCATTTATTGGTTCATTTTTTGTGATCCATTTGCTACGTAAAATTCGCTTTTTTGCTGTCAGATTCCAATCGTTTGTATTGAAGTTTGTAGGTTGGATCATTGCATTTATGGTGCTTTGGGGCGGACTGACCTATGTGCAATATGATTTAAAATCTGATCATGCGGGTGAATATCAACAGCTAGTTCACTATGATAAAAATATTCAAGAAAGTGAAATATCACATTATTTGAAAGCATCAGAGATTGCGGTACCAGTTAAAAGCTATCTTTTGGCACAAACTGCCTTGTTACATCAGCCAGCCGATCGTGCAACTGCCATTCCTTATGTACAAGCGCTGATACAGGCCGAACAACAGGATCCTCAGTTTTTAAGCTATGGCTTTAAACCCGAGCAGTTGTGGAGCATGCAAAATCAACTGTTTGATAAAACAATGACGCCAATGGCGCAAAGTGTGAGTCAGCAAGTCGCGCAAGCCAATGTGCTGAGTACAGTCGTATACTGGGTATTATTGTTTGCTATTGCGATATTCCTTGTGATGAGTCTATTGCTATTTGTTTTATCCTCGCATTTGAAAAATCGTATTCAACGTATTGGGCAACACTTAAGTTAGAGGCCTTAAGCTTAAATATTTTAGGCTCCATGTTTTTAGTGCATCGAATCGTTTTACAAAGTGTTAGATAGAGACGTAGAACTGTATTATGTCTTTGAATAAAAGTTATATTTTTTATTTTGATCAGTTTTTTCGATCATTG
>NZ_RCHC01000024.1 GCF_003664645.1 Acinetobacter chengduensis
TGAGTTATAAAAAAAGCACCCGAAGGTGCTAAATAATGAGTGTTCTGATAATAGGTCATAGCCTAATCATGCATGATGATTAGCGACGATCTTGTTTGTACCAACCTACGTGACGGCCATTGTCGTTGCGATATGCTGAATTGTTATAACGGTATTTAGAGTTGCGGTAGCCACGATTGTCATAGCGGTCATCATAACGGCTGTTATAACGATTATTGTATCCATCGTCATAACGACGGTCTTGGCTGACTTTTTGGCCTAAAACTGCACCACCTGCAGAGCCTGCAGCGGCACCAATATAACCACCGTTTGTGCCACCCATATTTTTACCAACGGTATAACCACCAGCACCACCTAGCGCACCACCAATAATTGCGCCATTACGATCACGCTTATTCGCTGATGCTGCAGCACCAGCGCCACCACCAATGGCTGAACCAATCATTGCACCTGTTTGACCACCCATCTGGTTACCAATGGCTGCACCTACCACACCACCAAGAGCTGAAGTAAGGGCTGTATTTGTGGTATTACCTGCATTTGCAGCGGTCATAGTCATTGCTGAAGCTGCAAATATTGCACTAAAGAATACGGTTTTGATTTTCATTTTTCGCGTCCTAAAAACACTCGTTTCTGTCTTGATATCAATTTAAAAATAAATTTTGGAAAAATAATGAAGATGAACAGGACGCTCATGAAATAATTTGTAACCTGTATGTAACCCATCACCACATAGTGTACATAATGGTTGTTTTGTTCAAAGCCTCCCTTGTAGCCTTGCTTGAATTAAGTGTTTGTATTTATTTGATATTAATAGTGTTTTTAAAAATAGTGATGTTGTCTTCACCCCCCAAAAGTCAAAACCATGGAAGATAGAAATTGAAAATCGTCATTTTAAAATGCATAAAAAGATTTAAATATCTAAAACCTATGAACTCGGGAGTATGAATTTATTTGATCACTGCTGATTTGCATTGTATTAAATGAAGGGAAATGAGCTGTGTTTAAGCATTGTTCGTATAAAGCTCAGAAGCTTAATACAGATAAAATCCTCCTCAATTGATTTATATATTTAAATGAACTTATGCTCTGTAGCGATAATAATTCATCTCACTGTAATGTGAGTCGTTGGGAGTACTACATCTTAGAAGACTTTTATTTAGAAGAGACTTGTGAAAATGGGGAAAAAAAGCTTAAAACTTCTTCTGCGCGGATTGTAGTTTCATACAAAGTGGCGACATATATAAGACATCTAGTTTAAAAGTTGACTTACCTCATTGGGTGAATGAAGTCGCGTGAATTATCTTTTTCATTTTATATGATGAGGCCTAAGAGATGAGTCAAATGGTTCAACTTTTTTCTTCGTTATGTGACTAAGCAAAGGAAAACGCCTAATGCTGAGCATTAAGCGTTTAAAAATTCTCTTTCAGATTTGTGTATTAATTCATTCGAATTAATGACGGCGATATTTTTTACCGTGCTTTTTGCTGTATTTACGGCTACTGTTGTCGTATTGCTTGTCTTTAGAGATTTTATTCCCTAAAGCAGCACCACCTGCAGCACCAAGGGCAGAACCTACATAACCACCATTTGTGCCACCCATGCTTTTACCTACGGTATAACCCGCACCGCCACCAATCGCACCACCAATCGCAGAATCTGTACGGTTACGACGGTCACTTGCTACAGCTGCGCCACCCGCACCACCAAGTGCTGCACCAATGGTCGCACCCGTGTTGCCACCCATATTTTTACCAATTGCAGTTCCTGCAACACTACCAAGTGCACTAGCAGCAGCAACGCGAGTAGTGCTGTCAGCGTGGGTGCTAACCGTAAAAACTGAAGTGAGTGCCAAAGCACTGCTCAGTAAAAGGGTATTCATTTTCATGGTTAACTCCATGTCCAATCTTATTTGGACTCTTTAATTTCTTTGATGGGGTAAATGTAACAAAAGACTTCTTTATAAATATGGAGAGCCTTCTCCAAATTAATGTGCTTTGGTGTAAGCAATGTTTCTGTTTGTAACAAATGTGAAAAAACTGCCTTTAATTTACCCAATTACAGGTAATGATGAATACATAAAGTAGAACGATGGGTATCACATATTTAAATATGCGACCTAAAAACAGGATTTATCGTAGATATAGCGTGTAACTTGTAATTTTTTCCGTTTCTATTCGTCCTGCTTAGTTTAATTTACCCAATAAGCTAAGTTGAACGGCTTAAATTTAGCTGAAACCTTGATGATTTAAAATACAATTTTGTCGGATTAAAAATTTTAAAGCTAAAGGGACTTTAAAAGTCCACATTCTATATAGATGCTGTGACATATATAGGCCAAAGCGATAAGTCGCTGACTAACAATAAAGATGTCATTTAAAACTGAGAATCTGTAAACTAAGCGCAAAATGAAGATTTGTCTGCTCTAGCTGGATTATATTTGCTGTATCAGGGCAGGCGTTAAAGAGATATTTTGTAAAATGAAAGAATCACTGCGTTTGCGGTTAGACCAATTGTCTGACCGTCACGAAGAATTAAATGCCTTGCTCGCTGATGTTGAGGTAATTTCAGATAATAAACGTTTCCGTCAACTTTCACGTGAACATAGTGATTTGAGCGAAATTACTGAAGTTTGGCACAAATACACTCAAGCAGAAGCAGATATTGAAACTGCGGAAGCTATGCTGTCTGACCCAGATTTTAAGGAAATGGCGCAGGAAGAAATTAAAGAAAATAAGGCGCTGATTACTAAGTTAGAAGCAGACTTAAATATTTTAATGATTCCAAAAGACCCGAACGATGCGAACTCGGCTTATTTAGAAATTCGTGCAGGAACGGGTGGTGATGAAGCTGCAATTTTCTCGGGTGACTTATACCGTATGTACAGTAAATATGCTGAATCTAAAGGTTGGCGTATAGAAGTTCTTTCTGAAAATGAAGGTGAGCATGGCGGTTATAAAGAAGTGATTTGCCTTGTGAATGGTGAAGGCGTATATGGTCGCTTGAAATTTGAAAGTGGTGCGCACCGTGTACAGCGTGTACCTGCAACAGAATCACAAGGTCGTGTACATACTTCTGCATGTACTGTGGCTATTCTGCCTGAAATTGATGTAGACACCACTGTTGAAATCAACCCTTCAGATTTACGTATTGATACTTACCGTGCATCTGGTGCAGGTGGTCAGCATATTAACAAAACGGATTCTGCTGTTCGTATTACTCATCTTCCAACAGGAACGGTGGTGGAATGTCAGGATGAGCGTTCACAGCATAAAAACAAGGCTAAAGCGATGGCACTATTGGCATCACGTCTTGAAAATGCAAAACGTGCAGCTGCAGATGCGGCGACTTCTGAAATGCGCCGTGACTTAGTGGGTTCGGGCGATCGTTCGGAACGTATTCGTACTTACAACTATCCACAAGGTCGTATGACGGATCACCGTATTAACTTAACGCTTTATAAGTTAGATGCGGTGATGGAAGGTGATTTGACTGAGTTATTGGATAGTCTGCATCGTGAATATCAAGCAGACCAATTGGCGATGCTTGCACAGCAGAATGGTGGCTAATGAATATTGCACAGGCCTTGGCCTATCGCGGTGAACCTGAAAGCTATGAGCGTCAGGAAAATGCATGGTTGCTCGAGCACATTACTAAAATTGATTCTTTTGATTTAATCATGAAGAAGGATCAGGAACTGACGACAGAGCAAGAACAAGCTTATGTTGCAGGGCTTGCTCGGATAGCTGCTGGTGAACCATTGGCTTATGTGACAGGTTCACAGCCATTTTGGACTTTAGATTTGAAAGTGACCAAAGATACTTTGGTGCCACGCCCAGACACTGAAGTATTAGTAGAAACTGTACTGCGTTTAGATGTCCCTGAAGATGCACGCATTGTGGATTTAGGTACGGGAACTGGCGCAATTGCATTGTCATTGGCCAGTGAGCGCCCCGATTGGTCTGTGACTGCATCAGATATCTATGAGCCGACGCTTGAAGTGGCTGAATACAATGCAAAAGCGCATGACCTAGAGCATGTGAAGTTTGTATTGGGTTCTTGGTTAAAACCATTTGGCCGTAGCTTTTTTGATGTGATCGTGTCGAATCCGCCTTATATTGATGCAACAGATGTGCACATGAAAGACTTAGAAACTGAGCCTGAACGTGCTTTGGTGGCGGATAAACATGGTCTCGCTGACCTTGAACAAATTATTCTACAAGCGAAAAAACATTTAACAGTAAATGGTTGGGTGGTGCTTGAGCATGGTTATGATCAGGGTGATGCTGTACGTCATTTATTTGTACAAGCAGGCTACCGTGAAGTACGAACTGTGAAAGACTACGGCGGTAATGACCGCGTAACTCTAGGACAGTGGCAACAGTAAGTGCTGTAACTTAAAATCCAAAATAAAAGCGCATTCGATGCGCTTTTATTTTTTAGATATGCTTGCTTTTCTTCAATGCTTAATCACATCTCTCCAGCGCAGTAACCAAGTTTCAAGTGATTGCATGACACGATCGGTTAATTTACCCAATACAGCCAATAATATAATGGCTAAAATCACAATGTCAGGTCGTGATGTTTCTCGTCCATCACTGAGTAAATAGCCAATGCCTTGTGTGGCTGCAATCAATTCAGCGGCAATCATAAACATCCAAGACAGACTTAAGCCATTGCGTAGGCCAGTTAAGATGCCTGGTGAGGCTGCGGGTAAAATGATTTGCTGTACCAGTTGCCAATACTTTAAACGGTAAACTTGAGCGACTTCAATTAATTTACGGTCTACGCCTTTAATGGCTGCTACGGTGTTGGTATATACTGGAAAAAACGCACCAATTGCAATGAGGGTAATTTTTGAAGCTTCATCAATGCCCAACCAAAGCAGTAACAGTGGGATCCAAGCTAAGCTAGGAATTGATTTAATTGCTGAGAAACTAGGTTCTAAAAAGGCTTCTGCTTGCTTATTTAGGCCTACTAAAACTGCAAAAAATAAAGCCAAAAAGCTACCAATCAAAAAGCCGATGAATACGCGGAAACTACTTGCCCAAATATGTTGCCATAAATCACCATTTGCCAAATCTGTGAATGTTTGCCATAGGCTACTTGGTGCGGGTAGTAAGTAGGATTCAATCCAACCCGCACGCACAAAGTATTCACTCAATAGAAGTAGTAGCACTGGAATGGTTAGCGCTTTCCCCCAAGCTTTAAACTTTGCTGTTGAAGGTTGAGAGTTAATCGCTGGTTCGAGTGAAGTAGGTGTTTTGGGGTTTGCTATACGATGTGTCATAAGTCAAAAAATGCCTTTTATTTCACAGCTTTTTGTGCAAATTTCGCATCAAGGAGTTGTGTCACGACTTGGTTCACATCTGTACCTTTGCGGACTAAATCTTCTTCTGTCAAAATGCTACCTGCTTTTTGCAGTGCCGCAATATGTTTTGCAGTTGGAATATTTTGGTCAAAATTGGTACGGCTAATTTGTAGTTTTGCAACATTCAAAGGCAGTTTAGATTCTTTTGCCAAAAGTGCTGCAACTTGATCAGGGTGAGCTTTAGCCCATTTTCGAGCTTGTTCGTAAGCTTTAATCACCGCAGTTACAGTTTCCGGATTTTCTTTTGCAAATGAATCTTTCACGCTTAGAACGCTGTAACTATTAAAGCTAACATTGCGATATAGCAATTTTGCCCCAGACTGTAATTGAGCAGAAGCCATTAATGGATCAAGCCCAGCCCAAGCATCTACTTGACCACGCTCTAAAGCAGTTTTGCCATCTGGGTGCTGTAAGTGAACCAATTGCACATCACGTTTGGTTAAACCGACTGTTTCTAAAGCCTGTAGGGTAAATAAATAAGGATCTGTGCCTTTAGTTGCTGCAATTTTTTTCGCTTTTAAATCTTTTAAACTTTTAATGTTTGAGTTTTTAGCCACCAGCAACGCTGTCCATTCAGGTTGGCTTTGAATATAAACTGTTTTAATTGGGCTACCGTTGGCTTTACTCAATACTGCAGCTAAACCCGCTGTTGATGCAAAATCAACACTACCACTATTTAAATACTCTAAAGAGCGATTTGAACCTTGGCTAAATACCCATTTGATTTGGCTTTTTGGAAAAGCCTTTTCCAAAAGTTTTTGATCTTTAACCACCAAGCTGGTTGGGGCGTAGTAAGCATAATCCAGTTTGATTTCTGTTGGAGTTGCAGCCAAGGTCAGTGTTGTTGCTAATGTTGCAACAACCAATGTAGAAAGTTGACGAATAGTTTTCATGTAACCCCGAAAATGTATAGCACAAAATAATTTGCTATAAATACGTGGGGAAGTGAAATACTGCAAAAGAGAAAAAGTGATAATCAAATCGAAAATATCTAAAAAGATGTTTTCTAAACATAATCTTTTGAAATATAATGATTTTTAAAAATGAAAGCTACTGTGTTGTGTGATATATCAAATTGATCATAAAAATGCAGTTAAATAGATAAGTCCAGTTTAAGGCTGTATAAGGTATTTTAGACAAAATAAAGCGGTCATTTAGACCGCCGTATTTTCAATATTGGTGTTAAAGCTTTTAGATTACATTGGGTAATCTTGTAAGCATTCCGCCACTTCAACTTGGTTGAAGGCGCCAGTTTCTACTGCAAGGCAATAAGCAACAATTTTACTAGTTGCTGTAATATATGGTTCGTCTTTTAAATTAGCACCAGCTTGAACGGCTTCAATAGTTTCAGTTGAAATATCTAAGTGTTGTGCAATTTCAAGTGCTTGTTCATTTAAAAAGAATGTAGAGACAATATTAGCTAAATCAACATCAGAAATTTTAAGGAGCTCCTGATGAAATTGAGCGTCGCTCTGTTCAGTTGCTTCAAAAATTGATTCAGAAAAATTTTGTACCAAGCTTTGCTCGAGTACGTCTATCATCTTAAGCATGTGGGAGCCTTCGAGGTGATGAGATCAGGGAGTGGAATACAGCCAAAATAACCATAAGCAAAATGCTTTAAATTGATTGAAAAATAACCTATTTAAGTTTGATGCGCAATATTCTTACGATGAACGTACAGTCGTTTCTGTATATTTTTATAAGATATTGATAATTAAATTTATTTTATAATTCATTTAAAAATCAACTTATTTGAGTGATTTTAAATATTAGACTTCAGTGTTTTTATCCTGTTGCTTTTGGCGATAACTACCAGGATTTACCCCTGTCCATTTTTTAAAAGCGCGGTGAAATGCACTTGCATCATGAAAATTAAGTTGCTCGCTAATATCCTGTAGGGTTAAGTGGCTTTGTGCAAGCAAATCAATGGCAAGATCGCGTCGTATATCATTTTTGAGTTGCTGAAAATTAATGCCTTCTTGTTTAAGTCTGCGTTGCATTGTGGCTTCAGACATATTAAATAAGGGGGCAAGTTCGCTCAGTTCTTTCCAATTAGCCGTTGCGGTTTGCATAAAATGTTGACGAATTTGATGGCTTAAAGCATTCGGGTTTTTATAACGAACCAATAAATTATAAGGTGTGTGCAAAATAAACTGATGCCAAGATTTTTGATCTTGTTTGATAGGGAGGTTTAAATAGTTGGCATCAAACTGAATATAATTTTCTTCAGCACCATATTGAATATCATCACAAAATCGAACTTTATAGTCGTGATCGTCGAATGGTGCAACACAGCGCAGTTGAATTCTATTTAAGACAATACGTTGTCCGCATAACCAGCACATCAGACCCTGAATTAACATTAAATAGGTGGCATAACTAAACATGCGCTTGGGTGGCGTAGTTTCCTGAATCACAATATATGCATAGTGTTCTTCCACAAAAAACTTGCTATTAAAATCATCTAAAACAAGATTTAAAAATTGAAGAATTTGCGTAAGTGCTTGTTTTAATGACGTGGACTGTATAACGGATTTAGATAAAAAGGTATAGCTCCCACGACGCATGGGATGCGAGTCCATACCAAAAAACTCATCATTCATGGCATCTGCTAGCACGATCCAGAGCTGTGCGTATTGAGTAACAGATACGCGAGTTTTATTTGAATGCAGAAGCTCAGGTGCAATGCCTGATTTTTGTAATAAAGCCAAGGTGTCGTAGCCTTTTTGTTGTGCATGCAAGAGTGCTTCATGCACAAGGCTAATTGAGATCGTCCCTTTAAAATAATCGTGATCCAATCTAAATTCCATGATTGAGGCTCAGTAGATTTGCCATTGTTCAAATACATCATGCAAGATGCAGCATTTGGAAATTGTACTCAATTTATTCTGTGATTACTCTGTGTCTTAAGTCGAATTTAAAACATGATGTTTAGGATAAAAGAAAATGAAAATTCAAGGGAAAGTTTTTGTTGTAACGGGCGGTGCTTCAGGCTTGGGTGCGGCGACAGCCACTTATTTGGTGGGGCAAGGGGCCAAGGTGATTATGGTTGATATGAACCGAGATTTGGGTGAAACCTTAGAACAGCGTTTAGGCGAGCATGCAGAATTTGTCATGCTAGATGTAACCAATGAAGCTGCAGCAGAAGCTTTTTTTCAGCATGTTGAAAATAAATATGGCCAGTTAAATGGTTTGGTGAATTGTGCAGGTATTGCGCCTTCTGCAAAAGTGCTTGGCCGTGATGGCTTACATGACTTGGCAATGTTTCAAAAAGTCTTAAATATTAATGTATCCGGCACATTTAACATGATTCGATTTGGCGCGCGCTTAATAGCTAAATATGAATTAAAAGCGGGCGAAGAAGAGCGTGGTGTGATCGTGAATACAGCTTCTGTGGCGGCTTATGATGGTCAGATTGGTCAAGCGGCTTATGCAGCTTCAAAAGGTGCAGTGGTTGGAATGACCCTACCTTTAGCACGTGAGTTGGCGCGTGAAGCGATTCGAGTGATGACCATTGCCCCAGGTATTATGGAAACACCTATGCTGAAAGGCTTAGCGCAAAATGTACAAGATGCTTTAGGTCAAATGGTGCCATTTCCACCGCGTTTGGCCAAACCAGAAGAATTCGCACATTTGGTGGGGCATATTTTTGAAAATGGCTACCTCAACGGCGAAGTAATTCGTTTAGACGGTGCTATTCGTATGCAACCTAAATAATCCAATCACCTGAGTAAAGACGTTACTGATTTTATAGATGATTTTGTTTATTTAGCTAGAAAGTCTTTACTTGCTCTTGATGAATGAAGAGTAGTACAACTCAATGCCTTGCTGGCTGAATGGGATGTTTGGCCAGTGGGTGGTACTACCACCACTGTGATGTATCGGATAGTGAAAATAATTAAATTTTAAAAGGATGTAAGCATGATTTTAAATGATGAACAAAAAATGATTCAGGAAATGATGCGTGATTACTCACAAAATAAACTTAAAACCACTGCGGCAGAGCGTGATAAAACGTCGAGTTTTCCAGCACAAGAATTAAAAGAACTGGGTGCGTTGGGTGCTTTAGGCATGACCGTGTCTGAACAGTGGGGCGGTGCTGGTATGGACTATGTGTCGCTTGTGGTAGCCATTGAAGAAATTGCTGCAGGTGATGGTGCCATTTCTACCATTGTAAGTGTGCAAAACTCTTTACCATGTGGCATTACACAACGTTATGGTACAGAGCAACAAAAGCAGCAATATTTAAGTAAATTGGCGACTGGGGAAATGTTGGGCTGTTTTTGTCTAACGGAGCCACAAGCGGGTTCAGATGCGAGTGCACTGATGTGTCAGGCTGTTCGTGATGGTGATGAATGGGTCATTAATGGCACTAAGCAATTTATTACTACGGGTAAATATGCAGATGTTGCTTTAGTATTTGCCGTGACAGACAAATCTGCGGGTAAAAAAGGCATTTCATGCTTTTTAGTACCGACTAGTACGGAAGGTTATATTGTGTCGCGCTTAGAAGAAAAAATGGGCCAGCACTGCTCAGACACCGCGACCATTATTTTGGATAATTGCCGTATTCCTGCTGATCATTTATTGGGTAAAGAAGGTGATGGCTACAAAATTGCATTATCTAATTTAGAGTCTGGACGGATTGGTATTGCTGCTCAATGTATTGGTATGGCGCGAGCGGCTTTAGATGCTGCAGTCGAATATGCCAATGAGCGCCAAGCCTTTGGCGTCAATATTGTAGAGCATCAAGCAGTCGCATTTCGTTTAGCGGACATGGCCACACAAATAGAAGCTGCGCGCCAGCTTATTTTTCATGCGGCTACCTTAAAAGACGCCAATTTACCCTGTTTAAAAGAAGCATCTATGGCGAAGTTGTTTGCATCAACCATGGCAGAACGTGTGTGTTCAGATGCTATTCAAATTCATGGTGGCTATGGTTATGTATCTGATTTCCCTGTCGAGCGCATATATAGAGATGTGCGTGTAAGTCAGATTTATGAAGGTGCATCTGACATTCAGCGACTGGTGATTGCACGCGAGGTGGCTAAGTCATAGATATGCAACGTCATCATAAACAAGCCAATGCTTTTTAGACTTTAGTCGGTGTTCAAACCCTGCAATAGAGATGAGGTATATGGAAATTGCAGGTCTGATTTAAACGTGTTTTTCTAATCATATATAACAAAGGCGTAAGTTGAACTTGCGCCACACGAAGTACGGGATGTACAGAGCAACACACAGCAAGATGTGTGTAAGCCATATAACAATGCTGAAGCGACATCGTGCAGATGCCAGGTCCTCAGCCCATGTAAAATAGGGAATACAATGAAAACACTTGAACAAGCATATCTCGATTTTAATTTTGAAAAATTAATGACAATGCAATTACATGGTCATTCCAATCAGATAAATGCATACGTCGAATGCTGTCAACGCTATGTTGGTCAGCACAAAACGGCATTAATTTGGGAAGGCAAAAATAGTGAATCGGTCACATGGAGCTTTGAACAACTTGATGATGCTTCTGGCAAACTTGCTAACTATTTTAAAAGTCTAGGCATTCAAAAAGGTGATTGTATTGCAGGGCTATTGCCACGAACCGCAGAACTGTTGATTACGGTATTGGCCACTTGGCGCATAGGCGCAGTTTATCAGCCTTTGTTTACTGCATTTGAATCTAAAGCCATTGAGCACCGTATTGAAGTTGCACAAACTAAATTGATTGTGACCAACATAGAGCAACGTGCAAAATTAAATAGCCTGAAAGTGCCACATATTTTAACGGTGAGCCAAGCAGAGGCTACGCCTCTTTTAACGGGTACAGATGCTGATTTTTGGTCAGTTTTGGCCGATCAATCTGCCCAATGTGAAGCTGTGATGCAGAGCTTTGATGATTATTTTTTAATGATGTTTACCTCAGGTACGACAGGTCTGGCTAAATCTGTGCCTGTGCCTTTAAAGGCAATGTTAGCTTTTAAGGGATATATGACCCATGCTGTAGATTTACGTGAAGAAGATTCATTTTGGAACTTGGCAGATCCGGGTTGGGCCTATGGTTTGTACTATGGCATTACTGGGCCATTAAGCTTAGGTCATAGCATCATTATGGATGAACGTGCATTTAGTGTAGATAACGCTTTGCAAATTATTCAAAAATATAAAGTGAGTAATTTGACAGGCTCACCTACAGCATTTCGTTTATTTTTTGGTTTTAAAGAAAAATTTGATGCATCAATTAAAACTCATTTACGTGTGGTCAGTAGTGCAGGTGAACCTCTTACACCTGAAGTCATTCATTGGTTCAACCATGATTTGAATGTCAATATTTACGATCAATATGGCCAAACAGAATTGGGCATGGTGATTGCCAATCATCATGCCTTAGCACATGAAAAGAAAGTGGGTTCAGCAGGTTATGCAATTCCTGGGCATCGTTTTGCGGTATTAGACAGTACAAATCAAGAAGTCGAAGTAGGCGGTATTGGTACATTAGCGATTGATTGCTCACAATCACCCTTGTTTTGGTTTAATGGTTATGGCGGAAACAACCGTAAATCATTTGTTGGTCAATACTACTTAACAGGCGATACGGTTCGTTTAAACGAACATTTGGGTATAGATTTTATCGGTCGTGCTGATGATGTCATTACAACGTCAGGCTATCGCGTAGGTCCTTTTGATGTAGAAAGCACATTATTGGAATGTGAAGAGGTTTTAGAGTCTGCTGTGATTGGTAAGCCAGACCCTGAGCGTACGGAAATTGTGAAAGCTTTTGTGGTGCTCAAACCACAATATGCCTCAACTACAGAGCTCATGAAAAAACTGCAAGAATATGTGCGTTCACGTTTGTCTAAACATGCCTATCCAAAAGAAATTGAGTTTGTTGAGCACTTACCTAAAACTTCTAGCGGGAAAATTCAGCGTAATTTGCTAAAGCAACAAGAAATTGCAAAATTAGAGTTATTAGAAAAAGTTGGTTAGTGCTTTAAAAGTTTGAAAATAGGGCGATCAATGGATCGCCTTATTTTTTTATGCGCTTGTTAATTTATATTTCGCGATTCATTTTAGATATTCATCATGCAGAATATTCGAGCATAAGAATATTAAGTTTTAAGAGCAATATTCTATTCTCAATCGATACTCAATGAGGTAGTTCTGATGTTTTATTCAGCAATAAACAAGAGCAATTTAAAGTAAATACAGCAAAGAATTGACAATATGGTCTATGCAATGCTGATAATAGCTTGAATATAGATACCGCACTTTAAATGGATATTGAACCGTGAATCAATCATCGGATTTGGACTTAGAGCTCAGTGAAGAAGAAATGCACCTGTATAGCCGTCAAATACTTTTAGATGGTTGGGATCTTGACGCACAAGAGAAGCTTAAACTTTCGAATGTATTGATTGTGGGGTGTGGCGGGATTGGCTGTGCATTGGCTGAGTTATTAGCACGTGCAGGCGTAGGTAAAATTAGCTTAATTGATGCAGATAGCATTGAAGTGAGTAATTTACAGCGACAAATGGCTTATACTCCAGCAGACCTTGGTTTTTATAAAGCCGATGTTTTGGCAAAGCGCTTAACACAAATTAATCCCTATATTCAGGTGCAGAGTATTGTGGCGAAGTTAGATGCAACAAATGCCGATACTTTTATTTCATCGCAAGATTTAGTGCTCGATGGTTGTGATAATTTCTCCACGCGTTATTTGGTCAATCAAATTTGTCAGCAATATGGCGTGCCTTTAATTAGTGCTTCTGCAATTGGTTTTGAAGGGCAGTTATTTATGGTTGAAGGGGATTCAGCTTGCTATGAATGCTTATTTCCAAAAGAGCAACAATCAAATGAAAGCCTGCGCTGTGCAGACTCTGGTGTACTGGCAACAACACCTAATGTAATGGCCAGTTTACAGGCGCATCATGCATTATTGTATTTGGGCTTAAATTTGAGTCCACTGAAGCAAAAACTATTACTGTGGAATGGTTTAAATATGACACAGCGAATTTTAAATTTTATGCATGATGAAAATTGTGCAAGCTGTCAGGCAAGATAATCCTGCAACAGCATAAAATTTTGCTACACTCACTACACTTTATTTTTCCTCAGACATTATGAAAAACAATATTTGGCTTGATGGATTACGCTCTGTTGGTCGTATGGGTGAAACAGCAGTGGTGGTTGCCAAGGCTGGCATTAAATACGCCACAGAAAAACCAAGCAATGCAAAACTCATGCGTGAAACTTTTGAATCGCTTGGCTCTACATACATTAAATTAGGGCAGTTTATTGCGAGTACACCTTCATTATTTCCACGTGAATACGTCGAAGAATTTCAAGGTTGCTTAGATCAAACACCAAGTTTGCCGTTTAGCTATGTACAACAAGTATTAGCTTCTGAATTTGCTGGCCGTAATTTAGACGAAATATTTGCATCTATTGATGAAAAGCCACTTGCTTCGGCATCAATTGCACAGGTGCATGCAGCTACTTTGGTGAGTGGTGAAAATGTCGTAATTAAAGTGCAAAAGCCTGGTGTAGAAACCATTTTATACACCGACTTAAACGTATTGCATTGGGCAACCAAGCTACTTGAAAAAGCTGTACCTAAAGTTAAATTTGCATCTTTGGCAGATATTGTTGAAGAAATTAAAACACGTATGGTACGTGAAGTTGATTTTATTGAAGAAGCTCAAAATTTAGATGATTTTGTCAATTATTTAAATATTACCAACAATCAAGCAGCCACAGCACCAAAGGTTTATCATCAGTACTCAACGCGTCGTGTACTCACTATGCAACGCCTGTATGGTGTACCTTTAACTGATTTTGATGTGGTTAAAAAAATAGCAAAAGACCCATCACAAGTTTTAATTACCGCGATGAATACATGGTTTGGTAGTCTCATGATGTGTAATAGCTTCCATGCTGACTTGCATGCAGGCAATTTAATGTTCTTAGAAGATGGCCGTGTAGGGTTCATTGACTTTGGGATCGTGGGTCAGCTCAAACCAGAAGTATGGACGGCGTGTATTGCATTTATGGATGCATTGCAAAAAACGGATTATGCTTTAATGGCTGAAAATATGCTGAAAATGGGCATGACAGATCGTCAAATTGATACTAAGGTGTTGGCTGATGATTTAGAGCGTCTATTTAGTGGTGTATTGTTGGCAGATCCGCAAGAATTGCTTACATCAAATCCAGCTGATATCAATGACATTATGATGGATATGGTGGGTGTTGGTGAACGCCATGGTATTCGTTTCCCACGAGATTTTGCCTTGTTATTTAAGCAAATGCTGTATTTTGATCGTTTTATGCGTATTCTAGCGCCGTATACGGATATTTATGCTGATCAACGCTTACAGATGGTGCAAAGTATAGATCCAAATCTGCTATTAAAGCATTAAGCTATTAATAACCAAACAGAAGAAAGTCGTTGGGTTGATTGACTTACGGCCTGTATGAGTTGACACACTGTTTAAAATCCCCCTTATGTGAGGGGGACTTTTGTATTTGAGAGAATTATGGACGCGATTATTATTGAAGGCTTAAAAGTAGATACAGTGATCGGCTGTTTCAATTGGGAGCGTCAAATTATTCAGCCTTTAATGCTCGATTTACAGATTAAGACCAGTTTAGAGCAAGCATCTAATTCTGATGAACTCGATCATACGCTCAATTATGCAGAAATTTGTGAAATTTCCGCAAAAGTGATTCAAGATGCGCAACCTAAATTGATCGAACATGCAGCAAAACTGGTTTTGAATGCACTTTTTACTACCTTTCCTGTGGTGGAATCTATTATGATTACCATCCGTAAGCCTGCCATTATCCCGCAAGCAAATTCTGTAGGAATTCGTCTTGAACGTCACCGAAACGATATTCGCCTTAGCACTGGCGAGTAATTGCAATCCGAAACAGCATTTTCAACATGCCATTGCACAACTCGCTCAATTCGGTGATTTAACTTTTTCCAATATTTATTTAATTCCGTGCCGAGATGCCATTGGTGCGGACTATTGGAATGCCGCATGTTTGTTGAAAAGTTCGCTTTCTGTCGTGGATTTAGTCCAGCATTTAAAGCGGATGGAAACCGACTCTGGACGCATTCGTCCCTCACATCAAATTTCTTTGGATATTGATCTAATTGCATGGGGCAGTGATTTGTCTAATATGCAGTTTAATGCCAAAAAATTACCTTTGGCTTTAGATGTTAAAATTCCAATGCATGAGATCTGGTCGGACGCTACTTTGGAACATGAGGCACATCATTTTCCTGTGGTCTCATGTCATACATAGGCTTTCGTATCTAAAATTTTATTTATTCAAATGATCAGCACTTCGATTTTGTCTCAGTGCTAGGTTGAGTATTACATAGCAGATCACTTGAGTTTGTAAAACCGTAGTTATGCTCGATTCAATGCTAAGATAGAAAAAATAATGATTATTAAGTTGTTGTCTGTATGAATTGGACTGAGCTCATTCAGCATTATGGATATTGGGCCATATTTGCAGGAACTTTATTTGAAGGTGAAACCGTACTGATGCTGGGTGCTTATGCGGTGCATCAGCATTTACTCAACTTTTGGTTATTACTTTCAGTGGCTATGTTGGGTAGCTTTATTGGTGATCAGTTTTATTATCAATTGGGGGTGCGTTATGGGCAAAAAATGCTTGAATCTCAGCCTGAGTTTGCCAAAAAATTTCAACGCGCCAGCCAATTCATTGATCGTTATCCTATTTTAACTATTTTGGGTATGCGCTTTGCGTGGGGGCTTCGTACTGTATTACCAATTGCAGTAGGCATAAAAGCTTACCCAATTTGGAAATATGTACTCATCAACATTGTGGCATGCTTTATCTGGGCATGGGTGGTGATTAGTGCTGGTGTGTATATCACACACGCTTTACATGCATTTTGGCAATATATATTGCCTTATGATGAAGAGCTTTATACAGTGATTGCAGTCATTGTTTGTATTGCTCTTGGTCGTGTGGTTTATGGATATAGACAAAAACTAACTCATCAACGCTCAAAAAATAAATAATATGAGCTCTACGACTAATAATTCTGTCATCAGAATAAATAGCCTTTAAGGTTCATCAACGGATTATGAGGTAAGTGTCTGAATGGTTTTAGATAAAAAAAGCCCACAGATTTGCGGGCTTATGAAGCACATATATGCCTTAAATAAAATAACTGGTTTTTGTCATTAATTTTGAAATAGCAGTCATGGTGATTTTAACAGGTGCGGGAAGGTCGACACCGCCTGCATTCAGCGCCGTATCGCGATGATGCAATTCATCAAGATTCATTTGATGTAAGATTTGATATGAGCGTTGGTCTTGTGGAGGGAGTTGGCTGATATGATGCTCTAAATGCATGCTCACTTGACGCTCAGTTTCGGCAACAAAGCCTAAACTGTATTTATCGCCTGCAATACCTGCTAAAGCACCCATACCAAAAGAAAGCCCATACCACACTGGATTAAGTAAGCTGGTATGGCTATCTAGCTCTTTTAAGCGGTCTTCACACCATGCTAAATGATCTTGTTCTTCAATAGCGGCTTGTTGCATTTCACGACGCACGTTGGGTAACTTTGCAGTCAAAGCTTGGCCATGATAGAGCGCTTGTGCGCACACTTCACCACTGTGGTTGACACGCATTAAGCCCGCAACATGACGTGCTTCGCTTACAGCTAATTGCGTATTAGTGCCGTTGGCAGGGTTCTCGCGTTGAGCAGAGGTGCTCCCTGGAACTAAACTGCGTAGCGCTTGGTCAAAAGAATGAATGAATTTGTCGAGACCTGTGTATTGACGCATGAATTAATCCTCCAACGAAACGTGCGCAGTTTTAAGCATGGGTTTTAAACGCAGCAGAAGCCAAATAGAGAAAATAGCGCTCAACACCGCGGTCATGCAGAAAAGTATTTTAATATCAATCTTCAATATACTTAAGATGATAATAGAAAATATAGCAGAAGATACCATGAAAACAGCATTTAATATGTTGTTTGCCGCAACGATACGCGCACGATGTGAGCGAGGTGAGTAGGCTTGCATCATGGCATACAGCGGTACAATATAAAAACCACCACTTATGCCCAGCAAAGTGACAGCCAGCATGACATTGTAATAACTCCATCCCCCGTGAAATACATCACTTAGGCTCAGTAGTGCACCTGTGCGTTCGGGTACAAAAGACAGGCTAGCTGCTAAATACAATGCGAATACAGTTAAGCCAATTGCACCGAAAGGCACCATTTTAATATTCACCTCTGTGCCACCAATTTTACGGCACAACAGTGAACCTAAGCCAATCCCAACAGAAAAGAAGGTCAGTAATAAACTCACGACATTTTCGGAAGCATGTAAATTTTGCTGTGTCAGCTGTGGAATTTGCGTGAGATAGGTTGCACCATAAAACCAATACCATGAGTTGCCTAATAAAATGGTAAAAATTAACGGTAGGCTTTTGGCATAGCGAAGGGTTTGGCCACTGGTACGAAAGAAGTTCCAGTCAATCTGAATGTTGGGGGAGCTGATTTTCTGTTCTAAAATAAAACGACTTGATAAATAGCCTAAGCAAGCAATAATGAGTACCGTGAGGCTAATCCAAAGTAAATTACCCTGAGACAGGGAAATAACTGCGCCACCCAATATCATACCAATCAAGATGGCCATGGAGGTGCCCGATTGAAACAGTGCATTACCAGACATAAGCTCTTGCGGTTTGAGTATTTCAGGCAAAATCGCGTATTTGATGGGTCCAAAGAAGGTGGAATGTGTTCCCATTAAAAATAGTGCGATTAATAACAGCCATAAATTGCCTAATAAAAAGCCTGCTGTGCCCAAAAGCATAATCAAAATTTCAGCAACTTTGAGCATTCGAACAAGCTGTGAACGCTCATACTTATCTGCAAGCTGTCCAGCCGTCGCAGAGAAGATGAAGTAGGGTAAAATAAACAACAAGGCTGCAAAGTTATTTAAGGTACTAATACTGGCTGTTTGTTGTTGAATCCACCCATAAGTGATTACGAGAAGTAAGGCTTGCTTATAAACGTTATCATTTAGCGCCCCAAAAAATTGGGTGAGAAACATCGGGAGGAAACGACGGCTACCAAGTAAATGTTCACTGTTCTTCATATGATATGTGCTACATAAAGTTTTATTAAGAAATGTGAGTGTTTAGTAAAACAGCGAAGAAAATCATGTAAGATACTTTAAAGCCTAGGAAAATGGCACAAATCAACTGAATTTCAGTTCTTTAACATGACTTCAATGAGTTGAAAAATCCATTTCATAAACACGTATGTTTAGAGTTCGCTATGCCAGAAAAAATAAACTTTAAAAAGACCGCGCTTCATTTAAGTATACGTCATTTGACACTCGGGCATCATAACAACAAACGTTTGTGTTTAAGTATCTTTTTAGCATTGTTTGCACAGCATACAATAGCTCAAACTGTTGAAGAACATACGCCTGTCGCAGATGCAACTCAAGTAGAAATGATGAATGCATTAAAAGCAGAAGCCAGTCAGCTAGGTGTTTCTAAAGCCGAACTTACTGAAAAAGTTGAACAACAGCTGATAGAGCCAAAGACCGTAGACAGCGTGCAAATGTTACAAGAACAACAAAACACGCAATCATCAATTGATGCCTTTAAACCGATTGAGTTTGAAGACTTAGAAAGTCTGCCTATTGAACCTATTGATCAGCAATTGGCCAATGAAATTTTTAAAGTTGCAGAAGAAGCCAAGCAGTCGGCGCAAAACTATAGAGCAACACAAAATAATGAAGTTGCCGTTGCAGACATTACCCAGCAAGAGCTTCAAGAGATTAACCAAGCACCCGTTAATGTTGATGCACTCATGCAAGCTATTCGTGCGGACAGCAATATTGTGGTCGATAAAAACGACGCAGGTGGTGAGCTAGTCGTAGGGTTGGAAGATCAAGAAACGGTAGATGATAAACAACCGAATGTATTTAAGCGCTTACTGTATAAGGTGCGCCCACCACGTCAACTCAATACAGCGAAAGTGCCACGGATTAGTGCAGACGTGGTTTTGCTCGCTTCGCAAAATGAAAGTAATGTGTCGAACAAAGATTATTTAAACGCACTAGAGAACCTCAAAGCCAATATTAAAGGTAAGTTGTCGAGTTTTACTCAAGAATCTTTTAGCGATTTCTCTTCGGCATTGCCTCAGCTCCGTGTGCTTTCTACCCAAGCTTCGCAGGCCGTTGGTTTTTATAACGCTGAGTTTAAATTTGAAAAACTGAGTGATTCAAAAGTTCGTGTGGCTGTTACGCCAAATAGCCCAGTGGTGATTCAGCAACAAAATATCGAATTTACTGGCCCAGGAGCAGATCAAGCTCAATTTAAAGTGATTGGCGTATTGCCAGACCAAGAAGAAGGTGGTGTGTTTAACCATGGTTTATACGAAAATACTAAAGTTCGTATAGATAACGCAGCCTCTAATAACGGTTACTTTGACTCATACTGGCGTTTGCACGATGTAAAAATTGCGCAACCACAAAATACCGCAGATATTAACTTACGCTTTGAAACAGGCGAACGTTATAAGCTTGGTGACGTTGAATTTAGAATGAGTGATCCTAATAAGCCGTTCCCATTGAATGAAAAAATTCTACGTAGTTTAGTAACATGGGACAGTGGCGCAGATTATGCTTTTTGGCGTGTCAATGGTTTAGCCAATAACCTTACCAACTCACGTTATTTTAATTACACTTTAGTGGATGCGGTACGTCCTGATCCAATCGAAAAAGGATTGGAATTACCCCCAGATTTACAAAAACTGGTCGATCAAAATCAACTCTCTGCCAATGATTTAGCCCTACAAGACAAAACAGCCGTAGCTTCTGACCGTGAAGTGACACAGCATGTTGTAAATGAAGAGCAATTTGCAGGTGTGACAGATCCAGTACAAAAAGCCAGCTTGCGCAGTTTAGCAGAGCAACAAGTCCAAAGAGACAATGAGCAAGATGTCCTAAAAGATCAAGCACGTGAAAGCAAAGTTGTGCCCGTGATTGTGACTTTAAATGCAGATAAGTTAAATAATACTGAAATTGGTGCAGGTTTTGGTACAGATACGGGTGTTCGTTTACGTGGACAATACCGCCGTGCCATTGTGAATGAACATGGTCACTCATTTGATGCCAATATGGAGCTGTCACAAATTCGACAGTCTATCGATGGTCGCTATAACATTCCTTATAAACACCCACTCAATGACTATATTAGTTTAGTAGGTGGTTATGAGCGTGAAGTCCGTGACAATGTGGGTGGTGATGTAAATTTATTGATTGAATCGGCAGTTGCAGGTGCAGACCGAATTATTAAAAATCCGAGAGGCCAATGGCAACAAACGTATGGCTTACGTTATCGTTTGGACCGTATTACAGAAAGTGGTTTAGCTGCTGTTGATATTGAAAAAATACCAGAAGCCTTTTTGGTGAATGCCAATAGTCAACAGCAGTCTTTGCTTGTGGGCTATGAAGTGTCTAAAACAGATACCGATAAACGTTTAAACCCAACGAGAGGCTTTAAACAAACCTATAAAGTGGAATTGGGTTCAGAAAAACTTCTAACTGATGCAGATTTGGCAATTCTAAACGCAGGTTGGCGTTTTATTTACTCTTTGGGTGAAAATGATAACCATCAATTTGTGGGTCGTGCAGATGCAGGTTATATTTTTACCCAAGACTTTAGTAAAGTGCCGTATAACTTACGCTACTTTACAGGTGGTGATCAGAGCATCCGCGGTTTTGATTATAAAAGCTTAGCTGCGTCAGAATCGGGGTACAAAATTGGTGGACAAGCCTTGGCAGTAGGTTCTTTAGAATATAACTACCAATTTAAAGAGGGATGGCGTGCTGCCATTTTTAGTGATGCAGGTAATGCATACGATAAGCAATTTAATACAAAAACAGCGTATAGCGCAGGTTTAGGTATTCGCTGGGCATCACCAATCGGGCCGATCCGTATTGATGTTGCTTCTGGCTTATCTGATGATAATCATCCAATACGAATTCATTTCTTCATTGGCTCACAATTATAAAATACGGTAATAGAGAGATTTATGGCTGATCAAGAACAGCAGCAAGAACACAATAACGTGCCAGAAGGTGTACCTAAGAGACGCCGTATTTTAAAAAGTGTCTTGCTTACGCTTGGCTTTATTATTGTATTGCTCGTAGCAGCATTGGCTGTGATGTTTTCTACGGACAAGGGCAGTAAATTTCTACTCGATCGTGTTTTAGAGCGTCAGCAAATTATTCAGTATGAATATGAAGGCGGTAATTTATGGCGTGGCATTATTTTACGTAATGTACTGGTGAGCTTAAATCCCGTCGATGTGAAAATCGATCGCGCCGATGTGAAATTGGGCTGGCGTGCAATTTTAGAGAAAGAAATTCACTTGAGTCATGCAGATGTTCGTAATCTACAGATCATCACTAAACTTCCGCCAAGTGATACACCATTTAGTTATAGTGATATCCGTTTGCCATTTGTACTACGTATAGATGATGCAGATGTAGACTATATGCTGATTAAGACCCATTCGGCAGGCGTGGATTTTTATGATATTCATTTAAATGATGCTCTGTGGTCGGGTACAAAGCTTGAGTTTAAGGACTCACGTGTTGATATGGGCTATTTAGCCGTACGTGGTGCAACGGGTTCAATGGACTTCACAGGCCGTTATCCTATTCACGCCGATGCTGTGGTGAACTTGCCTTCACTACATGAAAGCTTAAATATTCATGATATTAATGTTGCTGCGCGTGGTACTTTAGAAAGTATTCAGGCGGGTGTCGCAACCAACACGCCAGATTTGCTAACAGGCTGGGCAGTAGTACGCCCAATGGATGAACACGTGCCCATGAAAGGCGCATTAAAGTTTAAAAACTACAATTGGCCACTTTTAACAGACTTTAAACTCCATTCTAAAAATGGCGTTGCAGAGTTTCAGGGCAATATTGATCGTTTAAACTTAAATGTGCGAACGGATTTAAAAGGCGAAAATATCCCTGAAGGCCAGTACAGCGCCGTTATGCATACTGATTTGATTCATCAACTGAATATTGACGATTTAAATGCACAGTTGATGCAAGGTGCAGTCAGTGCAGGCGGTGTGGTGAGTTGGAAAGATCATGTGACTTGGGATATTCAAGGTGCATTATCCAAACTTAATCCCAAAGATAAATTAATCCCGCAAGTGGTACAGGGCTTTTTGCCACCAAGTCTAGACGGTAAAATTGGCTCTAAAGGCACGCTCGAAAATGGTTTACATTTAACTGCCTTGGTTGACTTTGATAAATACGAAACATGGAATTTAAAGTTAGACCAAAATCCAGCTAAAAATGATAAACCTCAGCCCATGCTGATGAATGTGTCTTGGCAAAATATTAACCGTGCTATGCCTTATGTTGGCTGGTTGAGTAGTGCCTCTGGTGATGCGAAATTAGCATTGGTTGAAGGCCAGCAAGATATTTTTGTTGCCACCGCTGTATCTGCACATGACAAAGGCATGCTTCCTGAAGGAAAGTATCAAGCACAATTAAATCTTAAAAATAATAATTTGAATGTGCCGAGCTTTAGCTATATTGCAAAACAAGGAACACTCAAAGGTAATGCAGTAGTACAACTGCCAGATGATAAACGCATGCTGAAGTGGACTGCGCAGTTGTATGCAAACCAATTTAATCCACAGAGTATTCTAGTTACAGCGCCTATTGATGTTTTAAATGGCCAAGTAAAAGCCAATGGTTATGCGAAGCCGAATCAGCAAATTATTCATTTAAATGCAGTGGACTTGACTGGACGTTTAGCGGGTCAGAAAGATACTGTTCGTTTGATGGGTAAGAGCACGGCTGCTTTACTTTTCCAAGATCCGAAACAAGGCGGTGCATTTAAAAGCTTTGCTGTGCAATATGATGGTGGTTTAACTGCAAGTCAGTTGTCTGCGAGTCAGGGGTTGTTAAAGTTAAATGTGGCAGGTACTCCTGAGTTAATTAAAATTTCAGAGTTACGTCATGACGGTGTTGCAGGCAAAATTTTAGCCAATGGAGTTTTAAACCTGAAAGATGGTTTGGCTTGGAACGTCAATGCCTCACTGGTGCGTTTTAAACCGCATTATTTTGCTTCGAATGTTCGTGGCGAATTATCAGGCAATGTAAAAACACAGGGTCAATGGTCAGATCGTTTGAAGCGTGTGCAGTTAGACGGTTTGAATTTGGCTGGTGTCATTAATGATAAGCCGATACGGGGCAAAGGTAATTTAGCCATAGTCATTAATTCAAATCAAAATGGCTTACTACCACAACAATTTGAAGCCAATAATTTATATTTGGCCTATGCAAGTAACCAAATACAAGCAACAGGCAATGCACAAAATTTAAGACTTAAAGTAAATGCGCCAGCTTTATATGAAATTTATCCAGGTTTAAGAGGTCGTGCATACGGTTATTTAAATATGCAGGTACAACCTCGACTACAGGCTTCTGCTAATTTAGCGATTGATAACTTTGGTTTAAATAGTTTATTTAGCATTCAAAAGGTTCGTATACGGGGGCAATTGCCAACATCGCAAACTGTACCTTCATTGTTGACTGCAAATTTAGACAATTTACGTAGTGGTAACCGTGGTATTTTGCATGCCTCACTGTCATTGGCAGGTACGCGTAATGCACATGTGCTTAAAGTGAGTGCAGAAAATAAAATTACTAAATTTGGTGTACAGTTTGCAGGTGGCTTTAATGCGCAAAATAACTGGCTAGGTCAAATTCAAAAAGGTGATTTCGATTCACTTCGTACTCGTCTGGTACAACGCCAAAATGCCTCGATTATTTATAATACAGCGCAATCTGATGTATTTATCGGTGCACATTGTTGGATGAGTCAGCAAAGTGAACTGTGCTTTGATCAACCGATTCGTGTGAGTCCTAACCGTGGTAATGTGTCATTTACCACGCGCAACGTGGATTTAAATGACTTTGCGGCTTTCATGCCTGAAGGTTTGGCATTGACGGGTAAAATCAATGGCTATGCTAAGGCTTCTTGGGCCAAAGGTTCACAACCCAAAATTGATGCACGATTACTTACACGTGACGGCGTGATGGGCTTGGCTGCAGAAGATCCGCAGTACCTTGGTTCAACCATGAAATATGACGAAGTCGCATTAGTACTCAAGAGCGTTGCGCAAGGTTTACAGCTTCGCTTAGATGTAAAAGCACCTGATATTGGTACAGGTTATGCCAATGTGGTGATTGATCCTTATAAAGAATCAAAACCTATGAATGGTGAAATTGCCTTTAACAAAGTGCAATTGAAAATTTTAAAACCATTTATTCAGGATGTGCGTTCTTTGGGAGGTACCATTTCTTATGCAGGTAAAATTAGAGGAACACTCACATCGCCATTATTAGAAGGTGAAGCGCGTATTAAAGATGGTTCAATTAGCATGATTTCATTGCCTGTGAATTTGACCAATATTCAACTGTATTCTGCGATTCGCCAAAACAATGCCTCAATTAACGGTGCATTTAATAGTGGGCGTGGTGTGGGTAAATTGACTGGTAGTGTGGATTGGAAAGATGAACCACGTATACAGCTCAGCTTAAAAGGTACGGATCTGCTCATACGTCAAGCACCACTGATTACAGCGCAAGTGACACCAGATCTAAACCTAGATGTTTACCCAATGAAAAAGCGTCTGGCACTCAATGGTACGGTCGATGTGCCACGTGCTCTAATTTCAATGCCTGAATCTTCAGTTCCAGTTACGGTTCTTTCGTCAGATGTTCGTGTGGTACATGAAGGTGATAATCAGCTGGAGATTTTAAAATCAGCGCGCCCTTGGGATATTCGCGCTGATCTCAGTGTGAGCTTGGGTAATCAAGTGATTTTCCAAGGTTTTGATAGCCGTATTCCTTTATTGGGTCGTTTGAATTTATCACAACGTGGTTTGGAAACAGCAATGCGTGCCAACGGTGCAATTGGTGTATCTAAGCGTGTGAAAATTGAAGCTTATGGCCAAAGCCTAGACTTGAACCGTGCGATTGCTCGTTTCAATGGGCCTGTATCTAATCCAACTTTAGACGTGGATGCCAATAAAACCATTCAAAGTAGTACAGTGGGCGTGCGTGTAACGGGCACAGCTTCGAGCCCGAGCATTCAAGTTTATAATGATGCGGGTTTATCTGAACAAGAAGCGATGAATGCCTTAATTACAGGACGTATTAATGAAGGTGCGACAGGTTTAAGCCAAACAGAAAGTTTCAAATCTGATGTAAATAATACCATTGCTGCTGCAGGTATTAGTATGGGCTTAGGCGGTACACGTGCTTTAACCAATCAGATTGGCCGTACATTTGGTTTAAGTGGTTTAGCATTAGATGCGCAAGGTACGGGTGATGATACGCAAGTTTCAGTGACGGGCTATATTACGCCAGACTTATTTATTCGTTATGGTGTGGGTGTATTTACACCAGTGAATAAATTAACACTGCGCTATCAAATGAATCAACGCTTGTATTTAGAAGCCAGCCAGTCTTTGGAGCGCGCGATCGACTTATTCTACAACTGGCGCTTCTAAGGGTGAGAACATTTGAATTTATATAAGTTGTTGTTATATATGTTCTTATTTGGTTGTTTGTCTACATGAAAAATAACTGTGTAGACTATATGTAGACTGTTGAGTAATTTCGGGCTTAAAATGCAAGTGTCGAATTTGTAGATTAAGTCTGAAATGAAACTCAACAAGACTAATGTTGATGCTATTGCATTGACCGAAAAAGGACAAGCCATCCATCGTGACGCAGACTTAATAGGTTTTGCAGTCCGAGTAACGACCAAAAGCAAATCTTATATTGTTGAGCGTCGACATGCTGGAAAGTTATTCCGTGTGACGATTGGTAAAACCAGCGAGATTACACCCGCTGAAGCCAGAAAAAAGGCCCAATCTATTTTAGCTGATATCTCCAATGGCGTTTTTGAAAAAAAGAAAGATATCCTAAATAATGAAATGACCCTAAGCCAGACTTTCGACCTGTATCTCAAGCAAAGAAAATTAAAGCCACTTTCAGTGAATACATACCATCACTGCATCGATACCTTCCTTCCGGACTGGAAAGAACGCCCTATATTTGAAATCAATAAAAAGGATGTGTTTGACCGTTTCATTAAACTGACCGAATACAGTCCAGCTCAAGCCAATCTCACTTTAAAAATGTTTGGATCTATGTGGCGCTTCGCCCAAGTGCATTGCTCCACAGATGAGAATCCAATTTTAAAGCACAATCCAGTCGATGTAATTCCGGCAAAACGGGGATGGAATAAAACAAAAGCTAGGACTCGCCACCTTGATGAAAGTAGCATCCATACTTTTTATAATGCAGTTCTTAATTACTTTACCGAACGGTCTTTGTATGAGGATGCCTCAAAAAATGCCGTAAGAGATTTAGTGTTATTTATTATGTATACCGGGTGTCGTAGAAATGAAGCCCAGACACTGAAATGGGAAAATGTAGATATTGAGAAGGGCTTGTTTGTTTTTAAGGACCCGAAAAACGGGGATGATCATTTGTTGCCAATGGGTGATCATTTATTTGAAATTATAAAGAAGCGTTATGAGCTACGTCGAAATGACTATGTTTTTCCTGGCTCAAGCATGACTTCAAGCGCAAAACATATCGCAGGTGCTCAAGGTTTATTGAATACGATTAACAAGCAGACAGGTATTGAAATATCCCTGCATGATTTGCGTCGAACCTTTGCCACAATTTGCAACAACTTGGATTATGGCCCGTATACCATCAAGCGACTTTTAAATCATCGCTCAGGCGCTAAAAATGATGTGACTGGTGGATATGTTCAGGTTTCACTTAAAAAATTACGGCTTGCAATGAATGACATTGAAGCCGTGTATCAGGGAAAACTAAATTGCTTCGATTAAGAGGCAAGTTGAGCGGTATTCATTACAGTTTGTCGCTCTTGGTAGGCTAGGACGTCTGACTTTTTGTAAGTGACGCAACGACCAACCTTGGTGTATGGAATGCCACCACCTACACAGCGTAAGCGCTGTAAGGTATGTGTAGAACAGGATAGGTAAATTGCTATATATTCCTGTGTGAATAATTGTTGATCTGGTGCAGCAAGGAAGCGATCTAAACAGATGTCTTTGTCTTGCTGTGACATTTCACTAAATTTAACCTTACTCATGACACCTCCTTTAAACTTTTAACTACAGAACTTGGTAAAGGATCTTTATCTGTATACCAATAGATATCCATCACGCCACCTTCGCTAAATTGATTTGACGTTGTACTTCCACAAATTTACACATCATTGAATTATCCAGCTCTTCAACCCATGCTTTGCCATATTTCAACCACTGCAAGCTAAATAATTTAAAGCGCTCAATCAGATATTCATTCATAGCGTAATCGGGTTGGATCGAGCCACGTTTCGCAAGAATTTCACCAGTCTTCGAACCTTTTTTAATAACCACACGATCCTTTTTG
>NZ_RCHC01000025.1 GCF_003664645.1 Acinetobacter chengduensis
CAAATATTCACTCACATCTTCTAAAAAGTTTTCAATACCCGCGCCACAAGACGCTTTTATATCTTTGTAGATGGGGATTCTCACATTGGTGGCTTTTGCGTCACCACTTCTAAATTCAATTGGGGCTATTTTAATACCCCCGGTATTCAAGGTGGAGGTGGATCCATTCATTAGCCATTCAGTGGACACGCCTAAGAATGATGCCAGAAGAGGAAGCTTTGAGGTTTCAGGGATGGCTTCACCCTTAAGCCACTTCCCAGCTCCCTTATCCGACACCTCAAACTCCTTACTAAGGACACGAGCCCTCCCTCGCACAGGATAGCCTTGTAAATCCATAGCTTCGTTGATGCGTTTCGCAAAGTCTTCTTTGATTTTATCTGCTGGGGTATTCATGAAAAACCTTAATGAACCAATGGTTCAATAATAATAAGTATTGAAAGAACTATCAGTTCTTGTTAAAGTTGAACTACAAGTTCAACAAGGTCTAGATTATGGACACTATTAAGGGCGCTGTGTCGTGTGCTGGAGGTGTAAAAATTGTTGCAAACTCCACAGGAGTTACGGAGCGAGCTGTTTACAAGTGGATTTCCAGAAACACTCTCCCTTACACCGAGTACAAGGGTGAAACAAATTACGCTGAAAAAATATCAGCTATGACAAATGGGCAATTGTCGAAAGACCAGATTTTGAAAATAGGTCTAAATAAACAAGAGTCGCTAACCACTTAATGAATTATCACATCACAAGTAACTCAAAGAAACGTGAAACAAATCAAGGATTTCACATATGAGCGAACTAACGCTAAGCCGTGAAGCGCAGACGGCAATTTTTAAAATGATTAATCAGACTAAAGGGATTTCACCAAAAGAAATCGCTCAAGTTACTGGTGATTCACATAACACAATTTGCAATTACGGCAACGTAAGTATGCCTAACCATTTGCCAAGTCTTAAAAAACTTGAAGCAATCATGATGTACACACAAAATCCTGAAATTTTGAAAATTTGGGCACATCAACTTGGGTACGCATTAATTCCAGTGAATTGCGACTCAAGCAAACATCATGAGTTATCAATTTTTGAAGCAATGATGCAGCACAACATTAAGAACGGCAAAGCAAACCATGTTGTGTATGAGGCTTATGAGGATGGCGTTATTACACCTGCGGAATATGAAGAAATTCACCAGTTAACGCAGGGCTTAACAGAATTGATTGCAGCAGTAGATCAGGCAGCACTTAAGCAAATGAAAAAATACACATCAAATTTAGAAATAGAAAAAGCCTGACGGTTCGAGACAGGCTTTAGGTGTCCATAAATTTGGAGCAATTCATGAACAACTCAAATTTAACACAAAAATTATGCAAAAAAAAGCCTGAGGTCAGAACTCAGGCTTTGTGTCCACCAACCTCTAGAGGGAAAAATTAATGAACAAGATTAATTTAACACAACAACCAAGCAATGACAAATCCGACTTTTTAGCCGGTGATGTTGTTGTTTTCACAGATCCAAATAAGCCAGACCACCTAATGACTGTGCATAAAGTTCAAGGTGATGGTGTGCTACTCAACGGCAATCGAAGCTTTGCACTCACGCATTTGATTCGAAACGCATCTGTAGCCGAAGTGTTGGCCAAACGCAGATTTACTCAAACTGAACACGCTTTAGCGGAGGTTTCATGATGACCAATAAAACCATTCAGCAAAAGCCTGAACACAAACAGATGCAGTGGACGCAATCATGGTATGAGCCTGCGCTACGGTCACTAGATACATTTCTAGAGGTCAGAAAAGCAAATCTGCGCAAGATTAACCGCGATGAGAAAAACGCAGCGATTACACGAAATGAGTTTATTGAAGCATTGGTCAATGAATATCGAATCTCTGTGTATCAAGCGAGTGAAATTGTCTCAAGCTTACATCGAGCCAATAAAATTTTAATGCATGGCAGTTTTATTTATGAAATGCCAACAGGGGATGCTCAATGAGATATTCAACTAAACGCACGAAAAAAGACGTCCAGTCCCCAGCACCAATTGAAGTGATTATTCCGCTACTTGATCCAGTGAAAATTTATACAGCAAAAGAACTCGCGGCTATGCCTTTGTCTGTAATGAATGAAGCTATTGAGGCCCAAGAAGCATATTTCATTCTTGAGCACACCACCCAAATGGGGGGGCAAGCTATAGCAATACGCCGTCAATTGCAGGATGGAGTACCACTGATTCAGGTGAAAGAGAAATCACGTACGCGCTACAAGATCAACAACAAATTTGTCGAACCTCGAATTATCCGTCAATTGGAAAAGCGTGGTTTAGTGAATTTAGGGGGGTGCTAAGTGAGTAAATTTGTACCAAACTCATTCCAAGTACCTAATGCCTTTGTTGACGAGGTTTTATCCAAGATATCTGACGCTTCGTGCAAACTATATCTTGTGATTTGCCGTAAAACGCGTGGTTGGAATAAAGAGATGGATTCTATCTCTTTAACTCAATTTGAGGACATTACAGGCAAAACACGTCCAACAGTGATCAAGTGTTTACGTGAGTTAATTAAAGTTGGTTTGGTTGTAGAATTGAAAAGCACGTTCCATGGAAATACTTATAAATTAGGTGAAGAAACTAGCATTGGAATGCTTGTAAATTTCCCTAGTAAAAATATTTTACTAGATGAAAAACAGCCAAATGCTAGTAAAAATTCTTTACCACTGCTAGTAAAAAATTTTAACTACACTAGTAAAAATATTTTACCTTTGCTAGTAAAAAATTTTTACACACAAAGTATCACTATCAAAAACAACTCTACAAAGAATAAAAAAATAAATAAAAAAAGCGAGAGTGTTTCTGAAAAACCAAAAGCAATAGAGCAAACTTCATTTGATCCAAAGTCAGCTGAATTACCAAATCTGGTTAATCGTGATTTGTGGAACCAATTTGTTGAAATGCGAGTAGGGATTAAAAAACCGCTCACTGAAAACGCCGTAAATCTGATCTTGAAAAAACTTGAATCATTCGGAGTTTTAGCAAATCAATCTTTAGAAAACTCAATCATTGGAAATTATCAGGGAGTTTTTCAACCGAAACAGCAATTCCAATCAAATAACCCATCTGTAAACAACAATCGCAATGTGAACGATGCGTGGGCTAATCGCCAGCAATCAGATGAACCGTTTTACGGAACTGTTGAAATTCCTGAGGGCTTCGTATGAACACAATGACAATGATTTCAAAAAGATTCCCTAAGTCTGAAATAGCATGTCTTGAACATGGAGTGGCAAAAGTTCAAGTAGGTCCTGAATTGATTTGTCCGAAATGCGCGATAGCTCTGGTGAACTCCAACAACGCAAATCGACAAGATGAGGTGAACAAAGCAGTGTGCAAAAAACACATGGATGGAGCAATGATTCCTGAAAGACACGCTAAATCAACTCTGTCGAATTATTTAACCAAAACCCAAAGACAGGCTCATACCTTACAAATCTGTGTGAATTATACCCAACAAATTATTAAAAATTTGAGTGGAAATTTGATCATGGTTGGATCAACTGGCACTGGTAAAACACACCTTGCATGTGGTGTTGCTAAAACTCTCTTAAAAAACGGTTTGAAGGCTCGTTACATCACCAGTGAGGAAATTGCAAACCGAATCATGAAGGCTTGGGATCGTGATACCAAGGATCAATCTGAGGAATCTGTAATTTATGATTTTGCGCAGTATGAGTTGCTGATTGTTGATGAATACGGACTGCATGACCGCGATAAACGTACGGAGCTAGTACACAAGGTTTTGACTGAGCGATATGACTTAAAAAAACCAACCATGTTGATTTCAAATTTTACACTTGAGCACCTGCAGAAAGATTTGGGTGATCGTCTTTGGTCACGCTTTCAGCACGATGGTCTATCAGTGATTGAATGCAATTGGGCTGATCAGCGTGTGAGAGGCTAGAAATGACGACAACTCCAAAACTAATCAAAACTGAATTAGGCACTGAAAAGTTGTGTATTTGCTGTGGTGAGTATTTTCCCGCAACAAAGGAATTCTTTTACGGTACTGGTCGAATTAAAAAAGATGGTTCACATAGCTTAGAGGCTAACTGCAAGGCTTGCTACAAAGAAAGATTCAAGCCGTGGGTTAAGCGCTGTTATGACGTTTCACATAGATATGGGGTGGTAGTTTGAAGGATATGCGTAGAAATTGTGGCGGAAAAGGTCGGGTTATTTCAGTTGGTGTTGATGTTCTACTGGCTGTTAAAAATACCGATGTAGCTACAGCATCTGAAATTCAACTGCAAGTTATGCCATTAGAAAATATTCGAAGTGTACAGCGTTATTTAAACAGCTTGGTGCAGGCTGAGCTTTTATATACGGGGCGTTCGAAAATTGGTGAGGCAAAACGCTACTACTTGACAGGAAAAGCAAAACAGTTATTTGGAGTGAAGGGATGAATTTGATTCAAAAAGTTGGTGGCGTCGGTATGGCTGAAATGATTTTAAGCGAAGCCTTAACTAGTGCTGTATTACCGAATTGCTATTTCCATGACATTAAGCTTTATGGGCATGTTAGTGACCACGATGATGTGGCGTATGTGTTTTGTGAGGACACCAAACAATATTTGGCATACAAGCCAGCTAAAGATGCGTGCGGTGAATATGTCTTGCTTGTCGATTTAAAGGCTGAGTTGGTTGGGGTGACTAATGACCAGCTACTCAATTGCTGAATACAAGCGAATGATTGGGGCTTCAAAACCTAAACAAGGTTCGAAGCGTCCAAAGGTTAAAGGGGAAAAAGTACCAAATGAGTTTGAGGCAAAGCTGGCCAGAGAATTAAGGGCTTTGAAAATTGAATTTGAGCAAGAGTTTCAGTTTCATCCAAGCCGTAAATGGCGTGCAGATTTTCACCTTGTAGGCAAAAAAATCCTCATTGAGGTTGAAGGTGGGATCTGGTCAGGAGGTCGTCACACTAGAGGCAAGGGTTATATCGGTGACATGGAAAAATATAACTCAGCAACGATGATGGGTTATCAGGTAATACGGTTTAGTACAGAGCAAGTGAAAAGTGGCAAAGCGATTGAGCAAATTGAAGAGATGGTAGGGGATTTAGGATGAATGCAGCGGTAGGATCACGCAAACATTTTACAGTAGCAATTAACTGGGAAGGTAAATGCATTGAACAATGGCTTGAGCAATATGGTGCCTACCTGTTGCTTGATAATAAACCTGACTTTCTTGGAGCTAAAAGTGTACTAGCAAGCCTAATTGATTCTGTAGAGGGGGTTAGTGTCGATCGTAGACGTAGGGCATTACCTCGTTGCAATATCAATGTGCATGAAGCAATGGCAATTGAAGACATGCTTGCACATGTGGCCAGTACCGAGGGGGCTAAAGTTCAACAGTGGTTAAGCGTTGTGACTAGATACTATGTGGATGCCTATACTGAAGAAGATATAGCATCAAAATTTAACATGACAATGTATGCCGTTAAGCGCGACAAAATGATGGGGATATTGCGCCTAGCTACTCGTTTTAAAATTAAAAGCTATTTAACTGATTAAGTATTTGACTTGTCGACAGTACTTTGGCATATTTCTGCTATAGTGACCGAAGTGTATGTAAAGCACTAAAGTTGATTGAAAGCTCGCCAATAGGTGGGCTTTTTTATTGCCTGAAATTTCCTATAAACCTAAACAAGGGGAATAAAAATGCCAGCATTTGCATAAACAGCTTTTAAGCTACGCCTAGGCCCCGCGAAAGAGGGTACAACCCATGCAGTTCATCGCGCATGAATAGGATATGCAGGAAAGTGAAATCAGAACTGGGAGTGATGCCCCGTCAGAAAATAGATAATGAAACCGAAAATTGATTAGTAGTGTGCCTATTCACTGGCAATCAAAGTAGGGAGTAGCGGTAGATCGGTGGCCGAGCTGATTAATATCGAACTAAAGGCAGGGGTGTGGCAGTTTGCCACGCCCTTTTTAATGCTTGGAGAAAGCTTAAAATGAAAATAAAACTATTAGCAGTCGGTTTAATGTGTGCGATGGGAATTGTCGGTTGTGCTCGTGATGCTCAAGTGGCTTCACGAAACCTATCGTATGAAGCTGATAATTTTCAGCTGGATCGCCGTATTGTTTTCTATAACGGCATTACAAGTGAATACATCCTAACAATTGAAGGCAAATGTTCATTTGAAGCTGTGAGTGAGCGCAAGGTTGATGTGACCTGCAAGACTGGCGCAGAACAATTCAAAAAACATTCGCTTGGCATTTCCGATAATGTTACTTATTTCTCTGAACAGCTTAATAGCAAAGGGGTAAGTGTTTACCAATATAAAGTTAACTTCCGCCCCTCTATTGTTGTTCCAGATGTGGATTTAAAAATTCCTAAATAAATACCATTTTTGCCGAACGTATTACGGCACACAAAAGCCCTGTCATTTGACAGGGCTTTTTCTTTTCATATTTGGAGGTTTTATGACAGACAAAGTGCAAGCGAAACGCGACTTAGAATTTTGTAGTGCTGAATTGTCAAAATACCAAAACCTCAGTCGTTCAGGTCTAACAAGAAGTGAAATGTTGGCGATAGACGGCATCATGATTAAGTTGAAAGAGCGTATCAAGAATTTACGCGGAGCTCTTTACGCATAAGGTAATCAATATGGCATGTGAAGGTTGTGAACAACGCAGACTAAAACTAAAGGCAATGTATGACAACTCAAAAGAATCCATCACAAAAGCAATTTCTCGACTTACTAACCGAGATCGTAAAGCAGAACAATCAAGTGTTGCAGCAGAACAGTCAGTTGATTCAGATAGTGGTGACACAGAGCAGTCAGATACAAGAGCTGTTGCTTCAGTTAAATCCCGACGAGGACGAGCCAAGCCAACATGAGTACCTTGATCCATGAAACTCCCAAGACTCCAAACCAAACTGCAGGCGATGACACCCAAGCAGCCAAGACTTGAACCAAAAAAGAATTGGGGCAGCGGTCGAGGTGGTAGACCATGGCGCAGACTGAAGCAGAAGATCCACACTCGTGATGAGTGGACATGCCAGTGCTGTGGTCGTGTGACTATGGATCTTGAGTTAGATCACATTAAGAATAAGGCGCAAGGCGGAACGGATGTTGAGTCTAATCTGCAATCGTTGTGTGTGCCATGTCATAAAGAGAAGACTCAAAGAGAATCTAAAGGAATTTGAATATGCAAAATCAACATCAAAAAATCAAAGGCTATCGTGATCTATCTCAAGAAGAGATTGACTTGATGAATGAAATCAAAGCCATTGGGCCACAAGTGCAAGCAGTAATCGAGAAAGTTCAAAAGCACATTGCAACTCAACGATATAACTGTCGCTGCGATGCAAATATGCAGGTGTTGGATGTAGAAGAGGATCGTCGCCTTGATGCAGCAACGCCAGAGCGATTTGCTGCCATGGCTAAGACGGATTTCCAAACAGGTCTTATGTACTTGGTTCGATCTGTAGCTCAACCAACAAGCTTTTAAGAGGGAGGGGGAGATAAAAAGTTCAAAAGGCCAAGCCAGCGGACACCGCCCCCGATCTCATTTATAAAAAAATTTCCATTTTCAGCAAAAGTTAACTTTTAGAGTTAAGGAATCGCAATGGCTTTAACAGCAAAAATGAAAGCTTTTGCTCAAGCTATTGTCGATGGCATGAGTAAAAAAGACGCAGCAATTTCAGCAGGATACCCTGAAAAATCAGCGATGCAACAAGGCTCAAAGCTTTCCAAAAATCCTGAAATTATTGCGTATATTGACCAATATTCAGCGGCCAAAAAGTTAACTTCTGAAAATAAAAAGTTAACTCCTGAAAAACCTAAAGTTAAACCTGCCAGCACTCATGAAAATGATAACCCCTTGGATGACGAGGATTATGCCAAAGACGATCCTCTGCAATTCTTAATTGATGTCATGAACAATAGCGATGATATGTTGCTTCGATTCAATGCCGCTAAGGCTGCACTCCCATACAAACACGGCAAAGTTGCGGAAAAAGGTAAGAAAGAATCTAAAGCAGATGGTGCTAAACAAACCGCTACAAGCGGCGGTAAATTTGGAACATTGGATTCACAGTTGAGAAATTAATATGTCATTAGATATTAAGTATGAAAATATGGGTTTGGATGGCAAATTATCAGAAAAATATATTGCAATGACACCAGAAGAAAGACAGCAATTTTTATTTGGTGAGTTCAAGGTAAAACAAGAAAGTCAGCCTGTTTGGGTTGGTGTTGATTATTCGGAAAAGAAAGATCAAACCATTAAATTTCAAAATACTGGATTTGCAATAGAAATCATTTAAGAGCCTCCTTCGGGAGGTTTTTTTTATATCTATACGAGAGCTAACTGATGCCTACAGTGTTGCGCAGCATGGGGATGGACACACCCTGTTAGCTCTCATATAGGTTTAAGACCGAGTAATTAAAATGAATACAGAAAACCCGTTGGAGTCTTTACGTTCAGCTGTTGTATTTAGCTCAAAAGACTATAGTTCTTGCAAGCGCGATGCCTGGATATATGGAATCGTGGTCGGCTGGGAAGGCAAGGCCTTAGAAGAGGTGTCTAAAAAACATCGATGGGATAAGGAAACTGTAGAGCGATTAAAACGATTAAGACTAGCTTACATCGAATTAGAGAGAGATTAATTAAACCGCCCATTGAGGCGGTTTTTTAATGGGTAAAATTTATGTCAGCAATGCTCCCAGAATGGACAACCGCTTGCCCAGACTGGGAGGAGCGTATTGTCGCGAAAAAATCCCTGATGCCTTGTGCTCCACTTTTTCCCGAAGTGGCGGACGTAGCAGAGCGGATTTTTAAAGAATTAATTTTAGTCGATGTGATGGGTAGCCCAAAAATGAGTGATGTCACATTGCCGTGGGTAATTGAGTTCGTCCGAGCAATCTTTGGCGCTTACAATCCTGAATCAAAACGCAGATTAATTCGTGAATTTTTCTTACTGATTTCGAAGAAAAATACGAAGTCTACGATTGCAGCGGGCATCATGCTTATTGCATTGATTCTCAATGAGCGTCTATCTGCGGAATTAATCATTCTTGCGCCTACAAAAGAAGTCGCTGACAACTCATTTAATCCGATCCGAGACTTTATTCGGGCTGATGAAGAGCTCAGTGAATTAATTAATATTTCAGAACATACAAAAACTGTGACTCATTTGGGTACAGGCACGGTTCTAAAAGTAATTGCTGCGGAAAGTAATGCTGCTGCAGGTAAGAAAGCATCGATCATTCTTTTTGATGAGATTTGGTTGTTTGGTAAGAAAGCCCATGCTGAAAGTATGTTTCGTGAAGCAAAAGGCGGCTTGGCATCACGTCCTGAAGGCTGTGTTATCTATCTTTCAACCATGTCGGATGAACAGCCGTGCGGTGTTTTTAAAAGCCTGCTTGATTATGCACGTGATGTACGTGACGGCATCAAAGAAGATAAGCAGTTTTTACCACTGATATATGAGTTCCCGAAGCATCTTATTGAAAGTGGTGAGCACTTAAAGCCCGAAAACTTTTACATCACCAATCCAAACTTGGGTGCATCGGTTGATCTTGAATACTTAATTTCAGAATTCAACAAAGTTAAGGATGCGGGTGAGGAATCGTTACGTGATTTCTTGGCCAAACACTTAAACATCGAGATTGGCCTAAACCTCCGTGCTAACCGTTGGGCTGGCGCTGAATATTGGCTGCAGCAGGCAAGAGATACCATCACGCTTGAGCGATTGATTGAAAAATCAGACGTAATCACTCTTGGTGTGGATGGCGGCGGCCTTGATGACTTGCTTGGATTCAGCGCCATAGGTCGATTGAAGGGTAATTCACGGATCTGGTGGTTATGGAATCATGCTTGGTGTAATAAAACCGCTGTTGAAAGACGTAAAGAGAATGCGCCCAAGTATGCAGATTATGAGCGTGAAGGCAGTCTAACTATTGTTGATAGAGTGGGAGACGACATTGATCAACTCGCAACGATTGCAAAACAGGTTTATGACTCAGGAAAACTCGACAAAGTTGGACTCGATCCTCTTGGCTTGGGTGGTCTACTGGATGGCTTACTTGACGCTGGCATTCCTGAAGACAAGCTCACCGCCGTACCCCAAGGTTTTAAATTAATGGGGTACATCCTCACCACAGAACGAAAGCTTGCTGAAGGCAATCTTTACCATGCAGGGCAAGGCCTTATGTCGTGGTGTGTAGGCAATGCGCGTGCAGTCGTGAAAGGCAACGGCATGATGATCAGCAAGCAGGAATCAGGCGTAGGCAAGATCGATCCATTGATTGCTACGTTTAATGCCGTGGCTTTGATGAGTATGAATCCTGAACAGGTCAAAAAAGAATACAACGTCTTTTTCATTTAGAAATATGCAATTTATTAACCTCCTTCTTTGGAGGTTTTTTCATTTTAGGAGAAAGCCTCTATGGGTGCTCTGTTTAAGAATTTCAGCTCATTTGAAATTAAGAGTTTTGATGAAACTACTCGCACATTTACCGGCACAGCAAGCACCAGTAACCCTGATCGTGTGAAAGACATCATGGTGCCGAGCGGTGTGCAGTTCACTTTGCCAGTACCGCTTCTGTTGCACCACGACAGCAAATTGGTTGTTGGGTATGTAACGAAAATCACTGTTCTTGAAAACACGATCGAAGTTGAATTCTACATTCCTGAAATTAAAGAAGAAGGGAAGCTCAAAGAGCGAGTGGATGAGGCTTTCCAGAGTGTCCAATACAAACTAATTACTGGTCTGTCAGTCGGCTTTAATGCTGATTGGGAAAGCGCCGAATTTATTCAAGGCGGCGGCATTAAGTTTAATAAATGGGAACTTATTGAACTGTCACTTGTAACTACGCCTTGCAACCGTGAAGCAGGCGTGGATTACGCAAAAGCATTTGAGGAATACAAAGCCGCGTTGGGCAAAGAACCTCAGCAACCCGCACCAGATGGCGATTCATCTGAGCAAAAACACATTGTCGTAAAACTGAATTGCCCAACAAAGGGTGGAGTAAAACTATGAAAGAATATTTAGCTAAATTGCTAAAAGCATTGTCTGAAAAGAACCAAGCAATGCAAACAGCCTTGTCTAAGGCATCTGCCGAAGGCACAACACCCGATGAATCCACAGAAGCTGAAATTCAAGCGATTGAAAAAGACATTGCTGCTTTAAATGTAAACATCGAACGTACCAAAAAGCAGATTGCTGCAGCTGAAGAAGCTGCTAAAAATGCAAATAAGCCTGAACCTTCACATGGCGAAGAGACAAAAAAGAAATCAGTAATTACTATGGAATCTAATTTGCCTGCAGGTATCGGCTTTGCACAGTATGCGCGAGCAAAAATTTGCTCACAGCTAGAAGCGAAAAAAGGTAATTTTGTGTCACCAATGGATGTTGCTAAGCAAATGGGCTTCAGTGACGAAGTTCAAGACTTGGTTACCAAAGCAACTCTTGGCACAACTACTGATTCGGGATTTGCAGCTTCTTTGGTCCATGAAAATCGACTAGTGGGTGAATTTGTTGAAATGCTTCGTGCTGCAACAGTCTTTGATAAAATAACCGGATTTCGTGCGGTTCCTTTCAATTCGAAAATTCCTAGCCAATTAACTAGCGGTACCGCAGCATGGGTTGGCGAAGGTGCCGTTAAACCAGTAACAAACCCAACCTACGGTGAAGTTGAAATTAAAGAACACAAGCTTGCCGCAATCACGGTTTATACACAGGAGTTAATGCGTCGTTCTGATCCGGCGGTTGATGTATTGGTCCGTGATGATTTGATTGAGGCTTCAAAAGTACTCATTGATAACACCTTCCTTGACGCAGCTGCTGCAACTGCGGTGCGACCAGCAGGGGTTTTAAATGCAGTAACTGCGATTACCGCAGCAGGCACTACGGCTGCGAACTATGAAGCAGACTTATTAAAGCTAATAAGCGCATTTGTGACTGCAAATTTAAGCCTCGACGGTGCTTACTTCTTAATGTCTGAAACACGTGCAGCTCAGATTAGTTTGCTGCGTGATGCGCTGGGTAATTCTTACTTTAACGGAATGAGCTTACGTGGCGAACGAACTTTACTTGGGGTGCCAGTAATTACATCGCAAGCAGTTGGAGACAAGATCATTCTGATTAAAACTTCAGAAATCTTGCTTGCTCAAGACGGTGGTGTGGATGTGTCTTATTCAGACCAAGCAACTATTGTAGATGGCTCAACCACTCACAATTTATGGCAACAAAATAAGTTTGCGGTACGTGTTGAAAAGTACATTACTTGGGCAAAACGTCGTCCTGTTGCTTCAGCTTTTATTGATTATGCAACTGGCGGTTAAAACAACTGAAACAGCTCCTTAATTGGGGCTGTTTTTATATCTAAGCAACACAAATTGTTTAGCTATGAGAACAGTCTTATGAAAATTAAATATTTAAAAGCAATGCACAATGCCAATATTGGTGCGGTGCTTGAAGTGACAGATTTTGAAGCCAATATTCTGATCAAAACAGGTGTTGCTGAACCATTTGAAGGCATTAAGTACTTGCAGAATCTTAACTTTACACCAGTGGTAGATGATTTTGGCTCGTTGGTGGTTCTTGGTGCAAAGCTTGATTTACCTCCATTGGAAAATGCGCCTCAGAAACCAAAAGCAGCACGTAAACCTAAAGCAAAATAAGGTAGAACCATGGGATTTTTTGACAGACTTTTTCGTAAAAAATCGCTTTCGTCTGTCAACTCAGGCGGTGGCTGGACTTCAATTTTTGGCAATGGGTTTCATGTAAATTTTCAAACAAGTGAAAGGTTATCTGATGCAGAAATTGCTGCACATCACACTGTGTTTACCTGTATTAGTTTAATTTCTCAAGACATTGGGAAGATGCCTATTCTTTTAAAAAGAAAAGAGGAAGGCGTGTGGGTTGAGCAGGAAATCAGTAAGGATTTACGTGTCCTCAAAAAACCGAATAGCTATCAGAACTGGCAGCAATTTGGGGAGCAATGGACAATTTCGCTGTTGATGCGGGGCAATACCTACATATTTAAGCATCGAGATGTTTTTACTGGGAAAGTTAGTGGCTTAACTGTGTTAAATCCAGATCGTGTTAGTCCGTTGGTAAGTGATAGAGGGGAAGTGTTCTATCGATTAAGTTCAGATGATTTAACACGTTCATCTGATGAGATTGTGCCAGCATCTGAAGTTATTCATGACCGCATAAATTGTTTCTACCATCCACTTGTTGGGCTTTCGCCAATTTCAGCTTGTGCGATGACTGCGGAACACGGATTGGACATTCAGCAAAGCCAGCGTACGCACTTCAAGAATAATAGTCGCCCCGGCGGTGTGCTGACTGCTCCGGGACCAATTACTGAAGAGACTGCTAATCGTGTAAAAAAACAATGGAATGAAAACTATAGTGGTGCAAATGCAGGTTGTACTGCTGTAGTTGGTGATGGTCTTAAATTTGAACCGATTGCTATTTCTGCTGCTGATTCTCAGTTGATTGAGCAGCTGGAGATGACCACAAAAATTATATGCAGTGTATTTCACGTGCCTGCATTTAAGGTTGGTGTTGGGTCGATTCCTGCCGGACAAAAAGTTTCAGATCTAAATGAAATTTACTATTCAGATTGTCTGCAAAGCATGATCGAAGCTCGTGAGAATTTGATAGATGACGGCCTGGGTTTAAAAGATATCGGGTTTGAAGCGTTTCTTGATTTAGACACTTTAATCCGTATGGATTCAGCCAGTCAGATGAGTCGCTTAAAAGAAGGTGTAGGTGCTGCAATCTTAACGCCCAATGAGGCTCGCAAAAAACTCGGATACAAGCCACTTGTTGGTGGTGATACGGTTTATATGCAGCAACAAAACTATTCACTTGAAGCGCTTTCAAAGCGTGATCAAAAGGACGATCCGTTTGGTAAGGCTGAAACTCCAAAAACGGAACCAAAATCACACTACCAAGGCGTTTTTAAGTCAGAAAATCAGTATAAAAAAGGCTGTTTTGTGACACATAAAGGCTCGTTATGGCACTGTGAAAAAGACCATTTAGGTGAATTTAGCCATGAAAACTTTAAATTAGCGCAAAAGAAGTGGGGTGATGAATGAGCATTGTTGATTTAGACATCCTTAAAGAGCATTTGCGCTATGACGATGATTCAAACGACACGATGTTGCAGGGATATTTGGACGCAGCTGATAGTGCTGTTAAAAATTACATCACAGATGAATTTGAGTCTGAATATCCGAAAGCGATTCACCAAGCGATTCTGATGCTTTGTGGGTATTGGGATAAATATCGAAATGCTGAATCAGATGCACCGCTGAACGGTAATTATCTGCCTATGCCAGTGCAAGCCTTGTTATATCCATATCGTAAGCCTACAGCGATTTAGGAGGCTGTATGACCCAAAACGCTGGCGAACTCCGCCATCGAATCATGGTGCAACACTTTACGTCAGGTCGTGATGAAGATGGATATCCAATCCTTGAACAATGGGTTGATTACATGCCTTTGTGGGCTAAAGTCACCCATTTATCAGGTAAGGACCTAATTGCCGCACAAGCAAGTAATTCTAAAGTCGTTGCACGTGTAAAGGTTCGCTATCGAGAAGATATAGACACGACCATGCGAGTGATTTACAAAGGCAAAACCTACGCTATTGATAGCCAAGCGCTTGAAGATACAAATACGGGCTATGAGTCGGTGACGTTCTTGCTTTCGACCATGTGAGGTACTTATGTCAGCCGATTTTAAACTTGAAGGCATGGATGATTTCATGCGCAATCTTGATGCGCTTAAAGATCGAAAATCTGTAAATCGAAAAGCAAAAAGCGCAGCACGTAAGGCCATGCAGCTAGTACAGATGGCAGCTATGGTCGGCGCTGCGCGGATTAACGATCCAGAGACCAAAGAAAGCATCCAACAAAATATTGCTATCAGAAGTGGTAAAAGCAGGGATTTAAACACCGTAGTGATGCGCGTTGGCGTTTTGGGTGGGGCAAAAAATTATGCCAACACAAAAGACAATGTTCGAAAAGGCCGCGCAGGTAAAGAATATGCTACTGACGGCAGCAGTAAAAACCCCGGCGGTGATACTTTTTATTGGCGTTATATTGAGTTTGGTACTTCGCGCTTTCCAGCTGTGCCGTTTATGCGGCCAGCATTATCAGAAAACATTGAGCGCGTAACTGCTGAGTTTAATAAGCACTTTATGAAATCAATTGAGACTGCAATTAAGAAGGGCAAAATCGCATGACAGCTCCAATTGCTCGAACCATTAAAGCCGATACATATTTAGCACCAATATTCGGAGGTCGAATATTTCTGAGCGTAGCAGATATAGGCACAGCAACGCCGTATTTGGTTTTTCAAGGCACAGGCTCCACGCCAGAAAACACAATTGATTGCGGTGCGATCGATGAAAATGACACATATCAATTTGTGATTTGGCACACTAACCCTAAGGATGCTGAAGCGCTTCGTTTGAAAGTGCGCACTTTGCTTGAAAAAGCAGGGTTTTATTACAACGGAAAGCATCCAGACAGTATCGACACCGAGACCAAATTGCACGGTCGAGGATGGGATATGAATTGGTGGTCTGAAACTTAATTTAAATACCTTAAAAAGCAAAAAGCCCGTGACTCGTAATCATGGGCTTTTTTGTGTTCACAACCTTGATGCAGAAGGAAGCAAACCATAAATGAATTTTAACATCGGGGACTGGATAGTGAAAGCACTAGAACTCGTACAGCAACATAAATCGGTAAGAATTTTTTGTTATTGGGTTTTGATGATCATTGCTTTGTTTCCATTAGCAAAAGTCATTGAGGCAACAGCAAAGCTAGTAACAGCGATTCAATAAAACCAATTTTTTACACAGCACCCAATCGGGTGCTTTTTTTATGCAAAAAAATTGAGGAGTAGCTACTCATGCGTATTAAAGTGCAAGGTTCACACCTGTTCTATCATGTGGCAGGTGCCGCCACAGTTGAGCGCGTTCAATGCGCTAAAGAATTAGATCTTGGAACTGATTCTGAAGAAGATATCGACGTTACTTGCTTGGATGACGACGAAGATAATTTCGATGCGGGCAAAGTAACTCCTGGTGATGGGTCAATTACAATTGATATGGATGACGAAAATTCATCGCATCTCAAATTATTGCAATTATCTAAATCAAAACCTCGTGTGAAACCAACATTTTTTTTAGGTTCAAGTGATTCAGATGATCCTCCAACAATTTCTGGAAACACTGTGACGTTACCTGAAACACGTACATGGTGGGTATGGACTGGTTACTTAAAGTTAGCAACACCAACATTCCCTAAAGGCCAGTTTGTCAACTATGCAATCCCTATGAAACGCACTTCAAGTGTTAATGAAACTATCCGCACAATTACCTAAGGACATTCGCTTTATGGCTAAAAAGATTAAGAAAGGCCGAATGGACATTAAAGCCATTGGACAGGGCCTATTGGTTGGAGAAATTCGCGAAGCCGTTGTGGTGTTTTACCACAACGGGGCCATGGAGTCGGTTGACTTGCGTATTAAGCAACTTCCATTTTCAAAAACTGAAAGCTTACATAGCCGCCTAAATTCAGGCGATAGTGGTGTTGTATCCGATTGGATTTCTCTAGCTTTGGTGGATGAGAGTAACAACCAGCTATTTACTGCTGAACAGGTTGAAAATAACTTTACTCAATCTTTAGCAAATCAGATTTTTAGTGAAGTATCTGGTTTGAAAGGCCTGCAAGAGTATGTTGAAAAATTGGGAAAGGAATCGACAAGCACGAAGAACTCTGGGCTGAGTTAGTTTTAAACGGAATAGGCGGAAAAACCATAGCTGAGGCGAAAAATAACCTCAGCTATGAGGAATTCATGTTTTGGGCTGCATACCGTAATTTGCGTGGCTCACTTTTCATTGGGCGAAGAATCGAGCAGGGCTTGGGAGGCATGACAGCTACATACCTAGCTTCGAAAGGTGTTAAGGATGTCGAAGCTTTATCTTTTATGCCTCATGAAGATCAACCTCAAGAAAAGGTCTATACCGTCGATGAAATAATGATGAAGGGGTTAACCTAGGTTGGCCTTTTGGTTGCATGTACTTTCTGCTGAAAATTTAGTATGTTATCCACTTTACTAGGGGGTATTATGAAAAAAACATTAGCAATCGCAACTTTATCTTTCATTTCATCATTAGCTTTTGCAGACAAACCGCTGCCAATTCAGTACGGCTCACCAGCACCACTTGGTGGTCAAAATGCGCAGAATAACCATGAACCACAATCCATATCCGCGCCCTATCTAAGCAATATCACGTTTAATGCCGGCTATGTTGGCGGCATGCTTGATGAAGAGGATGTTAAGCTTCGATTAAAGGGTTGGGAGCTTGGCGCTACTTATTTTTTAAATGAAAAAGGCGGTCTTTTTGCTAAGTACGAGCAGCAAAAAGATGAATTAAAACTCAAAGAGTTTTCGTTAGGTGGTGTTTACAATTTCTATGATGAGAAAAAAGTTTACATCAATGGTACTGCGGGCTTGGGGTATTCATGGGTAGATGGGAAAGGTGATGGTGCTGAATTAGAGCTTGAGTATCTAACCATTCCTGTTGGTTTAGAGCTTGGCTATAAATTCACACCAAGTGTTGCTGCTTATGGTGGCCTTGGTTATAAATGGATGTACAATCAAGACTCTGAAGCTTGCTTGAATGGTGTTTGCTATGATGCGGGAAATCTTAGTGAACTTGATGTGAACGGCACAACATATCGTTTAGGCTTGCGCTACTCATTCCGCTAAGAAGCATAACATAGTAGGGGTGAATTTTAGACCAATGTAAACTCTGATTTTAGAACCCAAACCCTGCTTATGCAGGGTTTTTTATTGCCTGGAGAATAGCATGGCAACTTCATCACTAGGACGACTAACACTCGATTTAGTTGTCAAGCTAGGTTCATACGTTGAGGGTATGAATAAGGCTGAGCGAACTACGAAAAATACCACAACAAAAATGGGGGATGCGGTAAAAGGTTTCAAAGAGCAAGTGGTTGATGCTTTTAGCGGCACACAAATAGGCTCCGTCATTGATGGATTTAATTCCAAAATTGGGTCTATTAGAAGGAATGTACTAGTTGCAGGTGCAGCAGTTGCAGGCATGGCTGCAGGTGGTGTGGTGATTGGAGCAGCTGCTTTAGCTAAAATGGCGATTGAAACAGCTAAGGCTGATGTACAGCTTCAAATGCTGGCCGATCGCGCCAACACATCAGTTCAAAACTTTCAAATCTTAGAACATGCTGCACTGGGCTTTGGTGTATCGCAAGATCAGCTCGGCTCAATACTTGCTGATGTACAAGAAAAGCTCGGTGAATTTAGCGCAACCGAAGGCGGTGGCGCAGCTGATTTTTTTGATGCATTAAAAAACAACACCAAAATGACCGAAGATCAAATTCGTTCATTTTCGAAAACGCTTCAAGGCAAGGATGGTGTTGAAGCTATTCAGCTGCTGAACGACAAAATGGATGAACTTGGGGTGACAAGCCAAGAACGACGATTTGTTTTTGAAAGTTTGGCATCTGACCTTGGCAACCTTGCTCCGCTATTTGCCCAAAACGGGAAAATGTTAGATGAGTTCGGCGAAGCCTTAGAAGACGCTGGCATTCTCAAAATGCAGGATGCCATGGAGCAGTCACGACTATTGGCAGCCCAGACTCAAGCCTTAGATTTGCAATTTCAAGGAATGAAAAACCAGTTGGTTAGCGCAGTGATGCCTGCTGTATCTAATCTTATGAGCTTATTTGTAGACACAACAAATTCAGCAATTGGTTTGGATAGTGGCGTATCTGTTGTCAGCATTGGTATGAATGCATTTGCTGGTGTTGTGGTGACGGCTACAGGTGTATTGAAAACTTTGTTTGTCATAGCACGCGAATCTATGGTCGGCCTAATTAATACAGGTATGACACTGTACAATGTAGTAACTGCAGGTTCGTTTAGCGGTGCTGTGGATGCTCTAAAAACTGGCGCTAGCGTTGTTAAGCAATCGTGGTCAACAGTTGCCGACACAGCTCTTGAAAGTGGAAAGAAAGCCGTAGATGCATTTTCAGGTAATGCAAATGTCCAAGGAAAATTAACACAAGCAATATTAAAAACTACAGTGGCATCACAACTTAGTAACACTGGATTAAAAGTAAATACTAAGCAGGCTGATGAAAATGCTAAAGCAAAAGCAAAGACCGCAAAAGCAACTTCTGCATTAGCTAAAGCTGAAAGTGACTACAACAAAATCCTGCAAGAGCGAGAGCGCATCAAATACGACTATGCTTCCGGCGATGATCAAAAGATGCTTGATTATCAAAAAGAGGTACAGCGCTTGTTGAGCGCTGGCGCAAGTCAGGAATATTTGGCAGTCGCAAAAGAGCGCTATGAGCAAACTAAAAAACTGTCAGACATGCAGTTTGCATTCGAGCTGACAGAGCATCGAATGACAGAGCAGAAAAAACTCGAATATTCTTTTGGTATTAAGCATCAAGAAATTTTAGCAGATCAGAAATTAACTTCTGAGCAAAGAAAACAAAAAATTCAATCACTCAATGAATTGTACAAGATTGAAACTGACAAATTGCGTTTATCTCAATCCAAACAACTTTTAGATGTTCGCAAAAACTGGATGACTGCTAGTGATTATGCTGAACAATACTATGCGTTGGTAAGGGAGGAAATACTCAATACAGCTGAATACTCACCTGAAATGAAGGACACCTTAATTAAGGGTGCAAATTTACAACAGGGTATTGAGCAAAATGAAAAACGTGAAAGCGTTTGGTCTGATTATAAATCGATGATGGGGCTTGATGAATCGCCGTATCAGCAAGACATGAATCTACTAAAGGCTGCACGTGATGAAATGCTGATTACTGAGGAAGAGTATCAGCGCCAGCGCTTAGAAATGCAGTTGTCTTATGGTGCGCAATATGGTGCCGATTTTGCGGGCATGATGATGGGCTTAGTTGATTCATCTAGTTCCGCATACACAGTTTTGGGATTGGCTCAAAAAAGCTTTGCATTGTACTCAGTCATGATGGACAGCAAAGTAGCTATTTCTAAAGCTTGGGCTTCGGCTGCATTCCCATACAACATGCCTGCCGTTGGGATGGCGGTAATGCAAACAGGTCTACTTGAAGCGGCTGTTTCAGCACTTTCTCCTGTCGGTTTTGCTGGAGGTGGGTTTACAGGCTTTGGCGGCAAGTACGAGCCAGCAGGAATCGTCCATAAGGGCGAGGGGGTGCTGAATCAGGAAGAAATCGCTGCATTAGGTGGGCCAGCGGGCTTCTTTGCTTTGCGAGATTCTATCCGTAATGGTTTTGCAGATGGTGGTTTGGCTCTTGATGCGCCTAAACTGATGAATGTTCAAAGCCCTGCTATGCAAGATTACGTCAATCAAACACAGCAGAATGCTTCAGCACAACTAACCCCACAGCACTTGCAAATCAACAATATCTTAGATCCGAATATTGTAGGTGATTTCATGGGGACATCGTCAGGTACCAAAACATTCATGAATTTCATTAAGAATAATCGAACAACACTTAAGGCGATTCTTGCATGATCATAAGCACTGAAAAATTCGGCGATGTCATTTTGCTGACAACGCCGATACTGACTGATGCGACAGAAACGCTGGCCTTTAAAACCGATGTTTTTGAAGCTAAAAACGGCACAGAACAGCGGACTCCATTAAAAGACAAAGCTCGGCAAACGCTGAGCTTTTCTTCTATTGCGCTGCATGACGAAGTTTCTCAAAACTTCAATGTGCAATGGGGTGGCATTCGCAAGCTTTGGGCAGTACCGCTGGCACAGGAGTCGCAATATGTCGGTGCTGTGGACGGTGATTTCATTGAATGCCGTACGGATATATTTTCTTTCTACGCGGGCGGTCTCGCGCTACTTAAAAGTGACGCTATTTTTCAACTTGTGGAAGTGGTAGAAGTTCAAACCGATGGTCTGCTGATTTCCGAATCAGCAACCATCGTAAAGGCAAAGCTTTACCCCGTGCGCGTGTGTTTTATCAGTGGTGATATTTCACGGCAGATTAGCAATTTCTATGCACGTTCAAACGTCACATTTGTTGTGCTGGATGAGCCAGAAGTTCAGGAAAGTGTACCAGTGCAGTTTCTTGAAAATGACTTGGATAAGTTCTGTCTGATGTTGAACGGTGGAAGCCTTGAAACGACGATTTCGCAGAATCAAGTGATTGTTGATTCAGAAATTGGGCAGATTTACCAGGGCACGGACTGGAACCATGCGCGCTATAGCAAGCAATATCGCACAGTTTTAAAAGGGCCTGAACAGTTGTATGCATATCGACAGTTTCTGTTTCGTAGACAGGGGCGATTTCGCCCTTTTTGGTTGCCGTCTTATGAGCGCAATATGCGCTGTAAAAGCACTGGTCTGATTTCATCTGTAATGCTGATAGAGCATGATCAGTACAAACAATTAGCAGATCAACGCAAGCATATTGCAATTAAGAGTGACGGAAATTGGACTGCACACACGATTACAGCTTCGGCGCCAGTGGCAGGAAACTCAATACAGATCACCATTACACCAGCATTGAATAAAAATGCCAGCGCTATTGAGCGTATTTCATATCTTGGCCTGCATCGTCTCGACGCGGACTCGATTGATATTCATTATCAAGGCGCCGGCATTGTCGAAGTGAGTGTGCCGATTTTAGAAATAGGAGTCTGACATGGGTGTACGCACATTCTTTCGAAATATGTTTGACTCAGCAACACGTCGTGAGCTGTACGAGTTCACTCGCGGTACAGAAAAGTTTTACTACACGTCTGGCGATGCAGAAGTTGAACTGAATGATGTGGTGTATGAGCAAATTACAATCTCACGCAGTGAAATCAAAAATAGCAGTGATCTTGAAAAAGATCCGCTTGAAATCACATTTGCACGCGATTCTAAGTTTGCACAAGACTGCCTGCGCTCTGCACTTGAAGAAAACGTATATGTAAAAGTGATTAAACTTCAGCACGGCCAGCAATCGATTTTTTGGCAAGGCCGTGTTGTATCTGTGAAGCCTTCGGGTGCAAGTATCATTCTGAAATGCGAAACGAATTACACAAAGCTGGGTAGAGCTGGTGCACGTCTTAAATTTCAGCGCACGTGTTGTCATGATTTGTACGGCAATGGCTGTCGTCTCAATAAATCTGACTGGGGTGTGCAGACAACAATTAAATCGGTTAATGCCAATGCGATTGAATTGCGTGATCTAAGCTTTGATGATAATTACTTCCGCCTTGGCATGCTTCAAAGCGCATTTGGTGTCAGTGTCGGTATTGAATCAAGCGCAGGTAATACAGTGAATATCATCCGCCGGCTAGACTCGCTTGCTGATCAAATCACAAGTGATGCTGATTTGTTGGCGTATCAAACTGCAGAAGCGGAACTTGAGCAAGCCATCGCAGTGCGTGATGGATTGGATGCAGATGATCCTGATTATGAACAGGACTTTGCTGATGCGCAGGCTCTGGTAGAACTAAAGCAGGAAGCATTCAATATTGCTTCGGAATCCGTATTTTTTGTTGCGGCATATCCAGGCTGTATGAAGTCACTTACTGCATGCAGTCGGTTTAATAATACGGAAAATCATTTGGGATTTGCATATATGCCCGAAGACAATCCATCTACTACGAGGAACGCATAAATGTGGGCAGTCGTAGCAATTGTGATATCGCTTGCATCATTCTTTCTGCAACCAAAGATGAAGACCACAACACCAAGTCCCGGGGAGCAGGAAGGCACGAAGGCGGATGAGGGTGGCTCAATTTGTGTGATTTTTGGCACCTGTGATGTATCGCCAAACTTCACAGCATTTAAAGCAGAAGCGCCTGAAGCAATTCAAAAATAAAGGTATCTGAAATGGAAGATCAAAACAGCCCGCAAATCGCGGGCTTTATTTTTGTCCGTCATATCCGCGCATGCGGGATGTGCAGTATTAAAGCCCGCCGGTATTTCTTAGATCAAGGCTGGACTAACCAGCGGATTAAAGAATTCTTCGACAACGGCATGCAGATTGAGCAATTCAAAGCGCTATTTGGGCATGACGCGATGGCGCAGCAAGTGATAGAAAAGGCTGAAAAAGATGGCTAAAAAAAAGAAACAGACAATCGGCTACCGCTACCGCGCCAGTGCACATGCTGTCTTGTGCCATGGCCCCGTGGACTCAGTTACAAAGATATCTTTTCAAGACAAAGATGCGTATTTGAATGAAGAATCTGAAAACAAAACTATCACTGTTGATAAGCCCGCTTTGTTCGGTGGTGATGAGCAAGCTGGTGGCGTACAAGGCAAAATTGAACTGCATTTTGGTGGGTCTGATCAGCCCAAAAGCTCAAAATTGCAGGAGATTTGCAGTTCTATTTCTGATGCTTTTAATGGCTTGATTTCTGCTTACCGCGGTGTTGTTTCGGTCGTGTTTGATAAATTTTATTACGGCACATCACCACAGTTTCCAGAATCAACTTGGCGTGTTAAACGGATTCATACTCGACACGATGGTCAAGTGCAGTGGTATGATGAAAAAGCGGAAATACTGCCGACCTATTTCGAAAAGTCAGTAATCTCAAATTATAAATATTTAGTTATTGATGGAATTTCAAGTCTTTCTCAATTATTTGATTATGCCAGTATCGAATATGATGATTCGCATTGGAGTTCAGCGTTGGGCCCTTACGGTGCTATGCGCGGACATGCTTGGCCTTCTGCAAACACTGGAGTGGAACCGAAAATTGGCAGAGCTATAGTCGTGCGTGAAGAAATATTTATAAATGACCCAGCATTTACTGGAGATATCTTAATTAATGTAAAACACGATGATGGCGGGGTGCTGTATTTTAACGGTCAGAAAGTAAACTTTACGAGCGGTGATGAACAAGGTTCTTATGCAACGATAACAACTAGTATGATGCAAGTTGGCAGAAATGTGCTCTTTGTGGGTGCTGTGGATGGTGTGCCATCGGGTTCTGATATTGGTATCTATCTAGGGGTTAGTTACTCAACATTATCTCAAACAGCAATTGAAGCAGATATTAATCCAGCTCACATTATCCGTGAATGCCTCACAAATCCGGTTTGGGGGATTGGTGTTGCTGAAGCTGATATTGATGATGTGTCATTCAGAAAATCAGCGGATACGCTTTATACAGAAAAAATGGGCATGTCGATTAAATGGGATGACTCAACTTCGATTGAAGAATTTATCGAAATTATCAAAACCCACATTAATGCTGAGCTGTATTTTGATAAGTCAGATGCAAAGTGGAAGCTGTATTTAATTCGGGCTGACTACAATGTTGATGACTTAGATCATTTAAATGAAAGCCATGTACAGAATTTAGAATTTGAACGCCGGACGCTGGCTGAATGCATCAACTCAGTTACTTTGACATACTGGGATCGTGAGCGCTCCAAAGACTCAACTGTCACAGTTCAAGATATTGCCCGTATTGCGCAACAAGGTGGCGTTGTTTCCCAAAGTGTTGAATATAGAGGTTTCACAAATAGTGAGCTTGCTAGCCGTATTGCTTATCGTGAACTGCAGACCTTATCTGCAAATCTAGCCAGCGTGTCTTTTGATGTCACAGAAAGTCAGGTTCAAAACTGGCATCTTGGCAAGCCATTTAAGTTATCAGATATCAGCTATGGTCTAAGTGGCGCAATTTTTCGAGTCAAAGAAATGCGCTTTGGTGACGGCATTAATAACACAGTTTCAATAGATGCTGTTGAAGATTCATTTAGCAGTCCGATGCAATCGATTGTTGAATATGTACCACCGATCAAGACAAGTTATGATGCTAAAGATGCCACAGCAATCGCATTTGAAGTGCCATATATCGAATTGGTTGAGCAATATGGACAAGACGAAATCGACGTTAAGCTCGAAAAGAATCCTGATCTAAGTTACGTCGGTATGGCTGCAATTCGGCCAAACAACTCGCATATCAATGCTGCATTATTTAGTGATGCAGGTGCCGGCTATGATGAGGTGTCAAGTCTTGATTTTTGCCCGGCGGCTGAACTGAAAAATGCTATTTCATATACAGATTCAGCGCTGCATCTTCAGAATGTACGTGAGTTTAATTTGATTTCTGCCAGCAACCGCCTGCAAATCGGCAATGAACTCATGAGTGTTGTGAGTTATGACGCGGCAGCAAAAACACTGACTGTAAAACGCGGTGTGTCAGATACTGTACCAGCGCAACATATAGCAGGACGGATTCTATATGTTTGGGATAATCGCTCAGGTTTAGATAGCACAGAGTATTTAAGCGGTGAATCGGTATTGCTTAAAGCTTTGACGCAGACCAGTGCTGATCAGTTGAGCATTGCAGAAGCAACTGCGCATACAGTTACATGCGCTGCACGCGCGATTCGACCTTATCCGCCTGCAAACGTAAAAATTAACAATGAATACTGGCCAGCAGAAATTGAAACAGATCTCATTGTAAATTGGGATGACCGCAACCGTTTGCAGCAAACTGGCGGCGAACCGCTTAGCTGGTTTGACGCTAGTGTTGCAATTGAGCCCAACACGCAAACGCATTTGATTTTGACGCAGTTAGATGAAAATAACCTTGAGCTTGCTACAACAAATGCGAATGTCACTGGCACAACAAGCTACACAATGCCAATTTCATTAATGCAGGCTGATGCGCGTTTTGTAGAAATTATCTTAAAAACTGTACGCGACGGTTATGAATGCCTAAATCCTTTTGTTCATACAGTTGAATTATCTCAATTCTTCAGCGCTCCATACGATTTAACAGTTGAGTTTAAAAATGACTAATCGCTTAGAACTGAATTGGAAATTAGATGGTTTTGTTGATGAGCAGCGTTATTACTGCTCAGAAACGCCTATTGATCCTGAAAATTTGCCGGTGCCGAAAGCTGTTTTGGCTGGTGATGTGCGGACTTATGTTGATACCGATATTGAAGCTGGGAGAACTTATTATGTTCGTATTGGGTCTGTAAAAAATGGAACTGAAAAATTAAGTGATGAAAAAGCAGTAACAACGGAAAAGCTGCTTGTTTTTATGCCACTGACAGCAGGAATTGAGGATTTTGGTTCACTTGGTTTAAATTGGTCGAAGCAGGGAAGTATTACACACTCATCTGATGGCGCATATTTCAATGATGATGTTGCGAGCTGGATTAAGCAAATAACTCATGATTTCGGATCAAAATATAAGTTCTCTATTGAGTTTAAAAGACTAATTGGTGTTTCCGCGTATCTGCCACTTGTGTACTTCACCGGAAATGTTCTACCCAGAGATTTGGGGTACTCTAGCGGCACACCATCTGGTGAGTCTTATTTAGTTAACAAGGTTTATATTGACTTTAGCTACATATCAGCAACAGCAGCAGCTCAAAACATTTCAAACAACATTTGGCATAAATTAACAGTTGAAAGAGATAATCGTAATATTAAGATCTACATAGATGATGTGTTAGGTTTAAATTTTAATCTTTCCGAGTCACCAAATTCATCCTCTGTAACAATGCTTGGACATGCGCCAGCAACAACGCCGAACAAATTTAAAGGCTGGTTGAGAAATTTCAAAGTTTACGATTTAACTTAAGCAATCAAAAAAATAGCACCGAAAGGTGCTTTTTTATTGCCAAAAATTAGGGGAAAATAAATGGAACCAGTGTCCACAAGCGGGTTTGCCGCGTTTTTAAAATTCTATGGTGCTGCAGTCGCGGTGACTTTAGCCATCTGCTTGGTTGCAACGGTTGTCATCATGATGCGTTTGCCGCGCTCACCACAGGAGTGGGCAGTTGGCCTGATCTGCACTGTTGTATCTAGCCTTACTGGCGGTGCTTTCATTATCGTGAAATGGGGCCTACATGAGTGGGTAACTGATATCTGGGGAATGATTGCCTTAGGCGGTTTCTTTTTCGTATGTGGTTTACCTGGTTGGGCAGTTGTACGGTGGACTTTTAATTTTATTAACAAGCAGGAGGGTAAAACAATTATTGAGGTGGTGAAAGAATTGAAAAATGCAAAAGATGATTTGAGAAAATAATTGTTAGTTATTGATAAATAAGTCACAATTATTTCTTGTATAGTTGTTTTGTTGTCACTATAATCCGCACAATTAGATTAAATTGTGAGCCTTTTCCATGCATACAATTTTGTGGGATGAAGAAAGTGTTTTTCCCGAGAAGATTCAATCTTTTAAGAAGTTCTTAAAAAAATATCTAACATCACTGAATTGCACTGAACTTTTGCAGAACAAACCATTTAACTATGACTCAGAAAATGATGAATTTTTGAACCCAGATATCCAAGAATATTATGAACTTTGGTCAATGGCTTAATGCTGACTAAAGCTGAATACTAAATTGTAATTTATACCGCCTTAGGGCGGTTTTTTTATACCTAAAGAAAAACCCCGATGTTGGAAGCATCGGGGTTTTTTTCATATCAACTTAAAGGAAAGGAGACATGATCAATCTATGTTCGAATATTCTAAACCAATAGTGGAGCTTATAAAAGTGTCTATTGAAAAACATGGATTATGGCAAACTGTTTTTGCCTTCTT
>NZ_RCHC01000026.1 GCF_003664645.1 Acinetobacter chengduensis
AAAAAAATTATCACATTTAAAAGATCTAACTGAAGATTTTGAAAGAGTTAAATCCGCCAGTATTAGATTGAGTAAAACAAATGCTTTGATTCTTAGTAAACATATTCTGGAAGTTCCGTACGCTGAAGAAATTGAAGATCCTGTATTACGTAATACATTGCTAGAGGCTTGGGAATGGAAACGTCTTGAGATTTTTGTAATGGCCATCAGTAATACAAGTCAAATTGAAAATTTGTATGAGCGCCGTCGTATACACGAGAAGAATCTATCTCAAAATTACGCTCAATTGGCAGCAAACAAGACATGGTTGGCATTAAAGGAAAATGCCTCAGACAAAATTTTAGTTGCATTACAGCGTTATAAAATTGCTGTACAACACTATGGAAAAGGGACAGGTAAGAATGCTCCACGTTATAGAAAAGATGCTCAAGTAGCCCTTAAAGAGGCAACAGCAGCTATTCCTTGCTGGGTCATGTCACATCTTCAGGTATCTGAATCTATGCCTGCTGAATTAGGCCTTTTTGACTTAGTGATTGTGGATGAGGCATCACAATCATCAATTGATGTATTACCTGTTTTAATGCGTGCTAAAAAATTATTAGTAGTGGGGGATAATAAACAAGTTTCTCCGAGTAATGTCGGTCTAGCAAGCGCTCAAATTGATGTATTAAGAAATCGTTATCTACATGGTCAGCCACATGCTGCATATTTAACCCCAGATATGTCTTTATACGACATGGCTTCTTCTATCTATGAGTCAAGTGTGATGCTTCTAGAGCATTTCCGCTGTCATCCTGCGATCATTAGTTACAGCAATAAAAACTTTTATGGTAATCGTATTAAGCCAATGCGACTATCGAAGAAGTCTGAGCAGTTAAGCCCAGCTTTAGTCGCAATTTATACATCGCAGGGATATAGAGAATCTAAAAACAGCAAACATATTAATCGAATAGAAGCGAAAGCAATTATTGAGGAAATGAAGCTACTTTTTAAAGATGAACGATATACGAATAGATCAATTGGCGTGATCTCGTTGCTAGGTCCAGCACAGGCTGAGTTCATTCAATCAGAAGCTTTGAATGAGTTTGGCGCAGGAACTCTTACTCAGGTTCAATTTGCTTGTGGAGATGCTTCAGCATTTCAGGGTGCAGAAAGAGATATTATTTTCTTATCTATGGTAGCAGATCCTGAGAATTGTCATGCTTTGAGTCGATCTGATCATGAACAGAGATTTAACGTGGCTGCAAGCCGTGCTCGTGAAAGGATGTATCTTGTCCACTCCGTGAATCGTGATCATATATCTCCAAAAGATCTAAGGCTGAATTTACTCAATCATTTTTATGATTTGCAAGAAGATCAAAAAGCATCATTTGAAGCAAAATTAGACTTGTGTGAATCGGAGTTTGAAAAATCTGTATTTACGACACTTCATGAAATGGGTTACACAGTTACTCCACAGGTTAAAGTTGGAAGCTATCGAATCGATTTAGTCGTTGAGTCAGATGGTGATCAGCGTTTGGCTGTTGAATGTGATGGTGATAGCTATCATGGGCCGGAACAATGGCATGATGACATGACTCGTCAACGTGCTTTAGAACGCGCAGGATGGACATTCTGGAGATGCTTTGCATCGAGTTGGTCCATTGAACGTGAAAATATGATTATGTCATTAAAGGAAAAACTTGATGCAATGGGTATAAAACCTACACATGGAATGAGTAGCTTAACTCAAGATGTAGAACACAAAGTGTGGGTAGATGCCGAATCTGAAATGAGTGCGGAAAGTGACATCGAGAAAGATTTGTTAATTCTTTAATTGTACTAGCTTGTATTTAAATGGATTCGCTAGCGGACACTTACCTAACTAAAGATTACAGTAGTAATCTTTAGTTGTTCAAATTAATTTGGGTGAAAATGGGTGCAACATTTTCTTTTTATCTTACTAAAGAAGATGTTAGCAATGATTTCAACTCCCACCACCTCCTCCATCAAGATTCTTAAAACCCTAAATCTTTTGATTTAGGGTTTTATTAGCAAGACTTCCTCTTATATTAAGTATTATCTGATTTATTCTTTATGAAAATAAATTTCATCTACAGATCATAGACCTTAATGGGATTTAATCATGGGATTCTCTCAATAATCATTGCGATACCTTGTCCTATTCCAATACACATAGAACATAAACCGTATCGACCATTTGTATGCTCTAATTGATTAAGTGCTGTAAGCACCAAACGTGCCCCTGATGCACCTAGAGGATGTCCAATAGCAATGGCTCCTCCATTAGGATTTATACGAGAATCATCATCAATTAATCCTAGATCGCGTGTAACTGCTAAGGCTTGTGCAGCAAAAGCTTCATTCAGTTCAATTACGTCCATTTGATCTAGAGTTAATCCTGTTTGAACCAGTAATTTTTTAATTGCAGGGGATGGGCCAAACCCCATAATTCTTGGTTCTAATCCTACAACTGTGGCCCCAATAATCTTAGCACGTGGTTTTAATTGATATTGTTGAACTGCTTGTCCTGAAGCAATGAGTACTGCAGCTGCTCCATCATTGATGCCTGAGGCATTGCCAGCTGTTACGGTGCCTTCAGCATTCACCACAGGTTTTAATTTAGCAAGGCCATCTAAAGTTGTAGATGCACGTGGATGTTCATCTATTTTTACGACAACATCATCACTTTTTTTCTGTGGTATATGTACAGGAACAATTTCTTTATCAAAAAAACCTATTTTCTGAGCATTTGCTGTTCGTATTTGGCTTTGATAAGCAAATTTATCTTGATCAGTACGGCTGATGCCAAATTGTTTTGCCACGTTTTCAGCAGTTTCAGGCATAGTATCGATGCCACATAATGCTTTAATTTTGGGATTAATAAAACGCCATCCCATTGTTGTATCTTCAATTTTTTGACTACGTCCGAAAGCGGTATCAGCTTTTCCCATCACATATGGGGCACGGCTCATACTTTCTACACCACCTGCAATTACTAAATGAGCTTCGTTTGATTTAATACTACGTGCAGCCATTGCTATAGCATCTAAGGAAGATCCACATAGACGATTGATGGTTGTAGCAGGGACTTCGTAAGGTAACCCTGCTAATAATGCAGACATGCGACCTACATTCCGGTTATCTTCTCCTGCCTGATTCGCACATCCATAAATTACGTCATCAACAAGTTTCCAATTGATTGTTGGGTTACGTTCTATAAGAGCCTTTATCGGTAATGCACCTAAATCATCGGCTCTGATTGTGGATAATATACCTGCGTAACGGCCAAAAGGGGTTCTAATCGCATCAATAATATATGCTTGTTCCATTACATTATTTCCTATAATTCTTTAATACTTGTGACATTAAAAATGTTTTATGCAATTTTTTGAAATGCTCTACGTACGGACAGAAGATCAAACCATTTTTCAATATGAATAAATGATTTGAAAATAGAAGGATCTATGGGAAGCTTCTTTAAACTGATGAAATAGCTAGCGAGGGCTATATCAGCTATCGAAAATTGAGAGCCACTGACATAAGCGTATTGAGCTAAATGCTGTTCTAAAATGATTAGCTTGTTTTTGAGATCGTTTAATGCCTGAGAAAGAAGTAAAGGGCTTCTTTGTTCAGTAGGAAGTTTAACCGTATTGAGTATTAATACTCTGAATATTGGGGTGATTGTACTTAAGCACCAATCAAGCCATTTTTCGGCATCATATCGATAATTTCTCTCTTGAATATACAGAGAATTCTGGCCATGTTTTTCATTTAAATAACGTAAAATTGTATTGGATTCCCACAATACAACATCTTGGTCGATTAAACATGGCACTAGGCCATTTGGATTAAGGGCAAGATATTGTGGTGTGTTCGTTATTCCAAATGATCCACCAGCAGGAATATGTTCAAAATTTAGATCCAACTCATGTAGACACCAAAGTATTTTTCGGACATTAGTTGAATCCTGTCTACCAAATAGACGAATCATTATGATCTCTCTTCATTATTTTTGTTCCGCTTTCTTAACTTCCTCTTCAATAGTTTTTGCTGCTTTACTCAATATATTCACAATAGTTTCACTATTTATTAAATTAAATCGTTTAACAGAACCTACTACGCTTAGAGCAATTGGATATGCTTTATTAGAATAGATAATTGGAACTGCTATAGCTCCTAAATGTGATTCTAATTCGCCTTTAGAAGCATAGTAGCCCTGTTTTTTCACTTGATTTAATTTCTCAAGAAACTCTTGTTCATTATCTGCAAAGCCTGAGGCCTGAAACTCATTTGAAAACTTTTGATAGATTGATTTCTGAATTTTAGGAGCAGTAGAAGCTAAAATAATTTTAGGTGCTGCTCCAGCATAAATTGGTCGAGGTCTACCTCGACCATATGCTAAAAGATTAGAATCTCTATGGCTTTCATGATGAATATCAATACAATAATCTTCATAAAATTGAGTTAAGCAACAACTAAATTCAGTCTGCTCAACAATATCGAGCATTAGAGGAACACTAAAACGGATAATAGGGTTAGATTGTTGAGAAATATAATCCATAACCGAAATACGTGGACCAAACGTATATTGTCCCCCGTGTAAACGTTGTAATAAGCCATGTGCCACGAGATCTTTAATATAGCGATAACCAGTCGGTTTAGAAAAATTCAATTTCTCACAGATAGTGTCTGCATCCAATACAGGTTCTTGGATTGTAAAAAGTGTCAAGATATTTAGCATGTTATCGGATGTAGACATTACAAAACTCAATTTACTGAATAGACATTAATTGTCGCATTCTACCTTCCCATTCAGATCTTTGGCAAAAGCCAGGCAGCCTTTTTGCATGATCTTCAACGATCTTCATTAATTGCTTTGGATCTTGCAACAAATCTACAGGCACTTTCATAGGCTGAGATACATACCAAGGAGTATCAACAAATAATTCCAAACGGTTGCCTTCAGGATCAGGAGCATAAAATGAAATTGCATTCCCATGGGTAATTGCATCTAAGTTTGGAATGTTTAATTCAATAAATTTTCTATATGTATCCTGTAGAGCTTCCAAAGAATCTGCTTCTAATGAAATTTGATTAATTGGATTGAAAATATTTTCATCAGGGCGGCCACTTGCCAACACAATCTGATGATGAGTTTTCGGATCACGGCTTAAGAAAACTAGTTTCACTTCACCTCGTGGTGTATTTAAAAGACCACGGTCTGTTACAAAGAATCCTAGAGTTTCCGTATAAAAATTCTCCATTTTTTCAACGTCTTTGACATAAATCCCAATGTGACTAAATTTAAATCCTTTCATGATCTTTCTCAATAATTGATAAAAATGTTGACACAAGATATATTGTTTGCCAGTATTGTGTCAATTATTATTATTTATTGATAATAATTTTCACTCTTCCAAGGATGATTTCAATGAAATTAGTAAGTTTTAGTGTTAATGGTCAGCAAAGCTTTGGTTTAGTCAAAGATGAGTCGGTAATCGATCTAAAAAAACATCTTGACGGTAAATATGAAGATTTAAAAAGCTTGCTTGCTGAAGATGATTTTTTAAGTATTGTTAAAGCGAAAGCTGATGCTACTGCTGACTACACATTAGCTGAAATTGAATTTGAGCCTGTGATTCCTAACCCAGGACAAATTTTCTGTATTGGTCTGAATTATGCGGATCACGTACAAGAAACCCAAAAACAAGTAACTGAAAAACCAGTAATTTTCTTTAGGCTTGCACCATCACAAGTAGGTCATAAACAGCCTTTGTTGAAACCTGTTGAAACTGAAAAATTTGACTATGAAGGCGAAATTGCTGTTGTTATTGGTAAAGGTGGTCGCCGTATTGCTAAAGAGGATGCATGGGATCATATCGCAGGCTATTCTTGCTATAACGATGGTTCAGTACGTGATTGGCAGTTACATACAGCTCAATGGGGCCCGGGTAAGAACTTCTTTAAAACAGGTGGTTTTGGTCCATGGTTGGTTACTACAGATGAAATTCCTGCCAATAAAACTATGACCTTGGTTACTCGTGTAAATGGGCAAGAATTGCAGCGTGCACAAACCACCCAGCTTATCCATGATATTCCATCTTTAATCAATTATATCTCTACGTTTACTCCACTTAGTGCGGGTGACGTAATTGTAAGTGGTACGCCAGGCGGTATTGGCCTGAAACGTACACCACCAGTGCTTCTAAATGAAGGTGATGTAGTTGAAATCGAAGTCGACAAAATCGGCATCTTAAGCAACGTTGTAAAGAATGACGGTTAAGATATTCTGGGCTTTTTAGTGATTTAAAAAGCCCTATTTTTAAGGGAATAAGTCATGGATTTAAAACAACATTATGATGTAGCCATCGTCGGCTATGGTCCAACTGGCGTTACGCTTGCGAATCTTCTTATTAAATTAGGTCTGGAAGTTTTAGTGATCGAGCGTGAAGCTGAAATTCTTCAACTTCCACGAGCTATTCGCTTTGATGCTGAATGTATGCGTGTTTTTCAGACTATAGATGTAGCAGAACAGCTTGAACAAGAATTAGAACCAGGCCCAGGCATGAAGTTTTTTGATGCTGATGACAATCTTTTGATTACATGGGAAAGACCAATTACAAAAGGCCTAAATCAATGGAGTTCAGCTTATCGTGTTCATCAACCAGATTTAGAAAAAGTTTTACGCAAAAAAATCGAGCAACATCCACTATTGACCTTAAAGCTTAGACATGAAGTTTATAAGATTGATGAAGAAGCCGATCAATGTGCTATTTACTTCGAAAATCTAGCAAATGGCACTTTATTAAATACCACAGCAAAATTTGTAGTGGGTTGTGACGGAGCGCGATCTTTAGTGCGTCGTCTTATCGGTACAACTTTTGAAGACCTAAATCTCCATAGTCGTTGGTTAGTAGTCGATTTTATTGCAAAAAATAATAAAAATGATTTAGGTGATTATAGTATCCAATTCTGTAATCCAAAACGGCCAATGAGCTATATCAAGGGCACAGGACAACGTTTGCGCTGGGAAATTATGGTTCTGTCTGAAGATAATGCACAGCATCTAACCCAACCTGACACTATCTGGTCTTTGTTAGGTGATTATATCCAACCTGAAAATGCAATTATTGAGCGTGCTGCAGTTTATACATTTCATGCATTACTCGCTAAGCAATGGTTTAAAAACCGTTTAATTATTGCAGGGGATGCTGCTCATCAAACTCCTCCTTTTATGGGGCAGGGCATGGCTGCCGGTATTCGTGATGCGTCGAATTTAGCCTGGAAAATTCATGAAATGATTCGTCATCAATCGACAGAATTATTAAAAAGTTACCATGATGAGCGTATCGCACATGTTAAAGAGTTTATTGAAGGTGCAGTAAGTTTTGGAAAAATTATTCAAAACTATTGCGAAGATCAGGAATATCAGCAAAAAGTTTCTGAATTGAAAAACTTCATTACTCCAGTACCAAAATTGGGACAAGGATTTTATCAAAACCAATATGCTGCAAATGGTCAAATTGCTCCACAGTTTAAAGAAGGGAATACCTTAACTGATGATCTCATCGGCTATCAATTTAGCTTATTTGTTTTGCCAGAATTCAAAGATGAAATTGAAGAACTTGATCTTACAGATACTGAATATCTAAATATCATCTATGCCAATTCTGTAGAGATTAAAAAATGGCTCCAAGAATTGAATGCCCATGCCGTACTGGTACGTCCCGATCGCTATGTTTTTGGACAAGCTTCAGAAACTCAAAGTATCGAACAATTATTAAGAGAAAGTCATATTTATGACGTAGTCACACAATAAATATTAGGCGAGTGATTCGCCTAATTTATTTAGAGTTTAAAGGAAGAAACTATGGATACACTGCACAGTGATTATCAGAAACTCAATCCGTCTGAGAAAAAAATAAAACTCGATCATACCATGACAAAAGTCAGACGTAAGTTACTGTACTTTTTGTTGATTCTATTCATTTTCTCATTTCTAGACCGTATTAATATTGGCTTTGTAGGTAAAGAGCTTAGTGCTGATTTAGGTTTGACTGCACTCAGCTTTGGCTTGGCTAATACCATCTTTTATGTGTTTTATATTTGTTTTGGTATGCCTAGCAATGCCATGCTTAAAAAGTTTGGCACAAAAATTTGGATTGGTTCCATTATCATTGTATGGGGTATCGCATCAAGCTGCACTGCTTTTGCTACTGATGAAAAATCACTCTATGCCATTCGGGCCATTGTAGGGATTGCTGAAGCAGGTTTTATGCCTGGCATGCTGTTATATCTTACACAGTGGTTTCCATCTAGCCATCGTTCCCGGGCTAATGCCATATTCATGTTAGCAATGCCATTTACTGCTATGTTTGGCGCAGTAATCACGGGCTATATTTTGAACCTGCATAATTGGCATGGATTTGCAGGATGGCAATGGGTCTTTATTGTTGAAGGCTTGCCTTGTGTCATCTTAGGCTTAATAGTGTATGCAAAATTACCCAACAAACCAAACGATGCTACTTGGCTTACTACTGAAGACAAAATGGTCTTAAATGGTGCCTTAGAGGAAGAAAGACTTCATAGTGAACAATTAGCTCCTGTGCAAAAAGACTCAACATGGGCTTTCCTTAATAATTCAGTATTACGCTGTGCGCTGGTGTATTTCTGTATTGTGACGACCTGTGGCATGGTTAATATTTGGGTGCCACAAATTGTCTCAGCCGCATTACCAAACTTAAGTTCAGTTACGCATGGTATTGTGGTTGCCATTCCTCATCTTGTTACCATCATTGTTTTATTCTTGCTGTGTTATCACTCAGATAAAACCCAAGAACGCTACTGGCATACTTTTTTCCCGATGATGCTTGGGTTCATTGGTTGGATTATGGCTGCCTATTTAAATGCGCCAATCCTGCAAATTGTAGGCCTATGTTTAGCGTGTATGGCAGGTTTTAGTACCATGGGAATCTTTTGGGCATTCGCTGATGAAAGCTTATCCCATACTCATAAAGCGATGGGAATTGCCTTTATTAATGCTTGTGGTAACTCAGCAACTATCGTCAGTTCATTCTTGATCGGTTATTTAAAAGACCTCACACAATCCTTTGCTGTAGGCATGTTATATGGCAGCGCATTAATGCTAGTTGGAGCCATTGTCATGTTGACCTTTACCATTAGAAAAATGCCTCAAAAAACTGTTTTAAAAGGACAAGCCTAATATGAATAAAGTTCATCATTCTGCTTATGAGCTATTACAAAATATCCCAAATAGCGCAACCATTTTAATCGGAGGTTTTGGAACCGCAGGACAACCTGCTGAACTTATTGATATTTTAATTGAAACAGGGGCAAAAGATCTGACCATTGTTTGCAATAACGCAGGTAATGGAGATTATGGGTTAGCCAAATTATTAAAAGCAGGGTGTGTCAGAAAGATGGTTTGTTCTTTTCCTCGTCAGGCTGACTCATATGTGTTTGATGAGCTTTATCGTGCCGGTAAAGTTGAGTTAGAACTTGTACCCCAAGGTAATTTAGCATGTCGTATTCAAGCTGCGGGAATGGGTTTAGGAGCAGTATTTACACCGACAGGGTTCGGTACATTACTGGCGGAAGGTAAAGAAACTCGACATATAGATGGTAAAGATTATGTTTTAGAGTATCCAATTAAAGCTGATTTCGCATTGATTAAAGCTCATAAAGGAGATCGATGGGGTAACTTGGTTTATAACAAAGCTGCACGCAATTTTGGTCCAATCATGGCTATGGCTGCTACAACTACGATTGCACAAGTCGCAGAAGTCGTTGAGTTAGGTGAGTTAGATCCCGAACACATTATTACACCAGGTATTTTTGTGAATCATGTAGTTCAAATTTAACGTATAGGAATAATATCAATGACTTATAAAAAACTATCTCGAGATCAGATTGCTGCGCGTGTAGTACAGGATATTCCCGATGGGGCTTATGTCAATTTAGGGATTGGCGTACCTACACGTATTGCAAAATTTATCCCTAGCGATAAAGAAATTTTCCTACATTCTGAAAATGGGCTATTAGCTTTTGGGCCTCCACCAGAGGCAGGCAAAGAAGATCCTGATTTAATTAATGCAGGTAAAGAATACGTTACGATGTTGATAGGTGGAGCATATTTTCATCATGGGGATTCATTTGCCATGATGCGTGGTGGACACTTAGACATTGCTGTACTGGGGGCATTTCAGATAGCTGCAAATGGTGACCTGGCTAATTGGCATACAGGAGCACCAGATGCTGTTCCTGCAGTTGGTGGAGCAATGGACCTAGCTGTAGGTGCAAAGAAAGTTTTTGTAACCACAGAGCATACGACTAAAACTGGCGAGCCAAAAATTGTGAGTAAGTTGACTTATCCTTTAACAGGAAAATCCTGTGTTGATCGAATCTATACTGATTTATGTGTGATTAATGTCGAATCAGATGGATTAAAAGTCATTGAAATAGTAGAAGGCGTCAGTTTTTCTGAACTACAGTCTCTTACTGATGCACCTTTAATTGATATGACCTAAAACAAAAGGCTGCTTAAGGTGGAACCTTATCAGCCAAATTCCTTTATTTCATTTTCAGGAAGAAATTACATGAAATTTAATCAACTCCTTTTAGGGGTATTGACCCCTTTTGTCTTAAATTCTGTTTGCCACGCAGATTTAATTAATGATGGTACAGCAAGTTTAAATTTAAAGAATTTTTATTTTGACCGTAATTTTGAAGATCAGCAGACAAAAGATTTGAATAACTGGTCACAGGCAGCAACATTAGAAATTAAGTCAGGATATACGGACTCTCCTATACAGGTTGGTTTGGATTTATCTGCACGTTATGCCTATCGTTTAAGTTCAGCTAAAAATATCGTGGATAATGTAATGCCCTACGATGAAGCTAAACAAGAACAAGCCCAAGATCAGCTCAAACTGGGAGCAACAGCTAAATTTAAATACAGTAAAACAGAATTAAAAATTGGTGAAGTCATTCCACGGCTGCCTATTATTCATACTGATGTTGCTATGCAGTTACCTACAACATTTTTAGGGGGTATTCTCGAATCCAAGGAAATAGATCAAACTAAAATAACTTTAGGCCGCTTGACTAAAGTAAGTGGACGTAATTCGGAAGATTATTCTAAATTTCAATTAGTAAATGGCAAAAACAAAGCTTCTTCAGACGGTTTTAATTTTGCAGGAGTTGATTATGATTTTAATCAACAGCAAGTACGTTATTTTTATGCAAAATTAGAAGATATATATGACCAACATTTTTTAAGTTATGAATTTCGCCATCAATTTAATCCTCAAATGAATTTAAAGTCTAATTTTTATATTTTTGACTCTTATGATTCAGGCGACTCTTTGGAAGGGCATATAGATAATCAGGTTTACGCCACTATTAATATGCTTCAATTCGGTAATCATACGTTTGGTTTAGGGTTTAAGCAGGTAGCGGGTGATCAAGGCTTCCCTCTTTTAGCAAATTGGGTTCCACAAGTTTATTCAGCAAATTGGTCTGTAGGTACTTATATGCAGAAAAATGAGCGTTCATGGCAAATACGTTATGATTATGATTTTAAGGATACTCCTTTGATAGGACTAAAATCGATTCTACGCTATTACGATGGAGGTAATATTGAAACTGCACAGACCAGCAATGGTAAGGAAAAAGAATTAGATTTGCTTCTCAATTATGAGTTTCAATATCCAAAGTTAAAAGGTCTGAATTTCTCTTGGTTGTTAGCAGATTATAAAAATTCAACAGCTAAAGATTATATTGAAAATCGTGTTGCTTTATCTTATCAATATAATTTCTAAATCTACTCCTAAAATACGATTTTTATAGCTATGTCATCTCTTCTCCTAATTTTTATTGGGAAGGGATGGCACAATAAGATAAGCAAATTCGATTTTAGCTTACCAATAAGGATCAGACTGTTGGTGAAGCTTTATTAGATCGCATAGTTCATCGTGCTCACGTGTTTAATTTAAAAGGTCAGTCTATGAGGAAAAGACGTGGTAAAAAAGTTTTAGAATCGTGATGATCTCCTGTCCAAGTTAAACAACACTTTGGTTTGCTTATAAGTAGACCAAAGTGTCCAAGTTAAACAAGAATGAGTGTCCAAGTAACTATTGATTTCGCACAATCTAATCCGCAAAGTTTATTAAGCTTTGAACAAAGCCTGTAACCATGAGTAAAGAGAGTCGAAATAGCGATTTGATCATTAAACAGCACTGAATCGCGGCATCGGCATAAGTTTGATTGCGTCCGTGTTTGCCTTGTGCTTGAGCATACCATTGAGTCGTAGGATCAAACCAAATCGCGATATTTCCTCGATTTATTAATGCTCGGTTATAAGTGGACCAATTGGTTGTACGGTAGATTTTAGATGCCTAGCTTCTTCATTTGGAAATTATATTGCTGAATAAGCCTTCAAGAATAGGTTTGTGCAACAAGACCGTATTAAATGTATATGTGCTAAAATTAGTATACCATTTCAAATCCTGTTAAGGATTTGAACAAAATAAATTTTTTGATTCAATGCACTAAATCTAATTTGGGTATAAAATGGGTACAGGAAAAATGCTATTGGCTTTATGTTTAATAAATCAATAGCTTAGTTCAATTGACGCCATCTCAAAAAATTAGCCTAAGTTTATATATTAGCCAATAAATAAAAAATAATTATTTTTTATAACATTCCATCTTGTAGTTAGATTTCCAATCTCAGCACCCTAAGGCACTGAGATTACCTAAAAAATTAAAAATGCAGAGTTAATTAATAACTTCGGCATGTGCGGGTATTCGTTCTAACGCAAACATACACCAAATAATGTATTTGGGTATGTGATGCATTGCTTCGCAAAATTATCTGAACATTACATGTTTGGATAATTCGGACCACCACCGCCTTCAGGCGTTACCCAGGTGATATTCTGAGATGGATCTTTGATGTCACACGTCTTACAGTGAACACAGTTCGCCGCGTTGATTTGTAAACGCTTATCACCGTCATCATTTTTCATGATTTCATATACACCAGCAGGGCAATAGCGCTGAGCAGGCTCATCCCATTTAGGCAAGTTTACGTTTACAGGCATAGAAGCATCAGTCAGCTTCAAGTGAGCAGGCTGGTTTTCTTCATGAACTGTGTTTGACACGAAAACTGAAGATAAACGGTCGAATGTGATCTTGCCATCCGGTTTTGGATAGTTTGGCTTCACATTGTTCACTTCAACAGATTTCAGTGCGCTGTAGTCAGGCTGTAAGTCATGCAGCGTAAATGGCACTTTAAAGATGTTTTGATCGATAAAGTTGAATGCACCACCACCGAATGTACCAAACTTATGCATTGCAGGGCCAAAGTTACGAGCATTATAAAGCTCTTCTTTTAACCAGCTGTTGTTGAATTTCTCAGTGTACGAAGTTAATTCTTTCGCGAAGAAATCTTCACCTTCAGTCACACGAGCAATAGCAAGGTCACCGCCTTTTTCTACACCGGCAGCAATTGCTTCAAAAACAGCTTCACCGCACAGCATGCCTGATTTCATGGCAGTATGAGAGCCTTTGATTTTTGCAAAGTTCAAGAAACCTGCATCATCACCAATTAAAGAACCGCCTGGGAATGTGAATTTAGGCAGTGAGTTGAAACCGCCTTTTACAACAGCACGCGCGCCATAAGAAATACGCTTACCACCTTCAAGGAATTGCTTGATCAGTGGATGTGTTTTCCAACGCTGCATTTCCATAAATGGATACATGTGTGGATTGGTGTATGACAAGTCAACGATCATACCCAGCGTCACTTGGTTGTTTTCAGCGTGGTATAACCACCAGCCACCTGAAGAACCTGTTTCAGTTAAAGGCCAGCCAGCACCGTGCATGACCGTACCTGCTTTATGTTTTGCAGGGTCGATTTCCCAAAGCTCTTTAATACCAATACCGTAGTGCTGCGGATCAGCATCTTTATCTAAATCAAATTTAGAAATGAGGCGTTTGCCTAGATGACCACGGCAACCTTCAGCAAATAACGTGTATTTTGCGTGAAGTTCATAGCCTGGGGTAAAGTTGTGCGTCGGTTCGCCATCTTTACCAATGCCCATGTCGCCAGTTTGGATGCCTTTTACCGTACCATCTTCATGATACAGAATTTCAGAAGCAGCAAAGCCTGGGAAGATTGATACTTCAAGTTCTTCTGCTTTCGTACATAACCAGCGAACCACGTTGCCCAATGAAATGACATAGTTGCCGTCATTGTGCATGGTTTTTGGCACCATCCAATGTGGCATTTCCTGAGACTTTTCATCAGACAATAAGAAATAGGTTTTGTCTTCAGTAACAGGCACATTTAAAGGCGCGCCTTGTTCTTTCCAGTCTGGGAACAATTCATTGATTGCACGTGGTTCAAGCACAGCGCCAGACAGAATATGTGCACCTACTTCGGAGCCCTTTTCCACGACACAAACGGACAAATCGTTCAGGTTATTTTCAATTGCAAGTTGACGGATTTTAATCGCAGCAGAAAGCCCCGCAGGACCTGCACCAACAACGACTACGTCAAACTCCATCGATTCTCTAATTAAATCTTCCATAATCGTGAAACCAAATTTCGCTTAGCGGTATTATATCGTTGGTGTACACTTTTTGGAAGCGCGATCATGGCAAAGTGTTCATAAAAAAAGCCTCATATAGAGGCTTTTTTTAGTCACTTAAGTTTTAAGATTTTTGAGGGTCATATTGTTTTTCTTTGATGAACAGCGCAGGGATCACACCACAGATGAAGTATGCTGCGCCCATTACAAGGAAACCAAGACCAATCGAACCACCACTTGCTAAATAACCGATTGCAGCAGGTGCAATTGCAGCACCTAAACGACCTACATTATATGCACCACCGATCGCTGTACCACGTACATTGGTTGCAAAGCTTTCAGTCATATATGTTGCATTTACGCCATATGGAATACCATATAAGAAGCCGAAAATTACAAGTAAATATAAGATGTTTTCTGGTGAGTTATAAAAGACGATGAGTGGTAGGAAAATCGCTGTACCAATTGCACCAAATGCATAGGTAAAACGACGTCCAAGTTTGTCTGCCATATAGCCTGCAAGAATTTTACCCAAGATCATTGCGGTATATGTACCCACCATATATGCCGTCATTTCCTTGAATTTCATACCTAATTCACTTTCAAGATATGATGGCATCCAGTTATTTACACCATAGTAACCGAATTGCAAGAAACCTGCTGTTAATGCCCAAAGGATGAACATATTGCGGTTACGTTTGTCTTGGAAAATTAGTTTCCATGTCGATTGTTCGTTAGTATTGGATACTTCAACTTTCTTAAAGCGGTTTTCTTGCCATACAGCTGGTTCAGGAACCATGTAATGCATCATGATTGCCAAAATAATAGGCAAAGCAGCAACATAGAACAGCATTCGCCAACCGTGGTCTGGAATGAGCCAACCAGCTAGTAATGTTGCAACAATATAACCGACTGTCCAACCTGCTTGAAGTGTGCCTAAAACGGTTGTACGGAACTTGGTTGGAACGTATTCCGCCATTAACGTGTTACATGCGATATATAAAGAGCCTAACCCTAATGATGCAAAGAAACGTAATGCACCAAACTCTAAGAATGAGTTTGTAAAACCTAAGCCACAAGTCAGTGTAGAAAATAATAAAATTGAGATAACAACAATGCGCACACGTCCAAATTTATCGCATGCCCATCCACCAAAAATACCACCAATTGCCATACCAGCAAGGGTGAATGTACCCAACATACCTGCCTCTACAGGAGTTAAGCCAAATTCAGCTTTGATACTATTTAACCCGAATTACGGATAAGAAAAGCCCTTGAAAAAAAGGTAGTTAGAGCCATTTAGAAAGTTACGACACAACCCAAAGGCTCTAACTACCATGTACGATTTTACAGAAATTTTTTGTATTGTTGATGATTTTTTCAAAAAATTTGAACCCATCTATTGGCAATTTCTCAAGCAAGAAAACAAACGTCAACGTATCAGACAAGCAACGCTATCTTTATCAGAAATTGTGGCTATCTCCATCTACTATAAAACATCTCAAGTACATAATTTTAAGATGTTTTTTAACTTGCTTTGTCAGTTTGAAGGCAAACTCTTTAAAGACTTGCCTTGTTATAAAAACCTGATTCCCCTCATCAATCAGCACCAACTTGCTATTCATGCTTTGCTTTATGCGTTGAGCCAAAAAGATGAAAGTTCATATTTATGGATTGATTCAACACCTTTACCTGTTTGTAAAAATAAAAGAATCCCTAAAGGTCATCATGCTTTAGATGAGATTGCTTCTCGTGGTAAAAGTACGATGGGCTGGTTTTATGGTTGCAAATTACACTTGCTGATGAATCAAGAGGGTGAAATTGTAAATTCAGATTTATCAAACGGACATATTGCTGATCTTAAAAAAGTTGAGGATTTAGTGAATGGCTTATCAGCAACGGTCTATGGTGATAGAGGCTACATTAGCCAACCATTGAAAGAAACACTTAAAGAGCAAGGCATTGATTTAATTACTTATCCAAGAAAAAATATGAGAGTGACCTTATTGCCATTTTCTGATGAATTTCATCTACGACAACGTAAAAGAATTGAAACATTGATAGGATTATTGAAAGAAAAATATCACTTAGTTACGAGTAAACATCGTTCGATTGCTGGTTTTTTAGCAGGCGTATTTTCTTCACTATGTGCGTATCAACTTTGCCAAAAGAATAAGCCTAAAATTCATGTGATTAAATCTTTGGCTTATCCGTAACTGGGGTTATTTAAGCTGTAAGACAGCAGCATTAAATCAGCACCATCAACCAATAACGCAAGGAATGCGAATATAAAAGCAACTTTCCATGTGTTAGGACCGATTTTTGAGATCGAATTCTTGATCGTCATAATCCTTTACCTTCATAAAAAAAAGCTGGGCCGCAAGGAGATGTTGACCCAGCCAAAACGGTTACTGGGTAACTTCACGTATCATGTTACGCGCAATAATCACTTGTTGAATTTGAGTTGTACCTTCGTACAAGCGGAATAAACGGACGTCACGGTAGAAGCGTTCAATTGCATATTCATTGATATAGCCAGCACCGCCATGAATTTGCACGCCGCGGTCAGCCACACGACCACACATTTCAGTTGCAAACATTTTTGCGCAAGAGGCTTCCGTACTTACATTTTGACCCGCATCACGGCGACGAGCTGCATCTAGAACCATGCATTTTGCAGCATAAATTTCAGCTTTTGAGTCTGCAAGCATGCCCTGAATTAGCTGGAAATTTGCAATGGCTTGACCAAATTGTTTGCGTTCAACGGCATATTGAAGTGAGTCATCCAGCATGCGTGTTGCAGCGCCAACGCTTAAGGCAGCAATATGAATACGGCCTTTATCTAAAACCTTCATCGCTGTTTTAAATCCAACACCCTCTACACCGCCAATAAGAGCTGAGGCTGGAATACGGCAGTTTTCAAAGATTACGTCACAAGTATGCGCCCCTTTTTGGCCCATTTTTTTATCACGCTTGCCCAATGAAATGCCAGGTAATTTGCTGTCCACAATAAATGCAGAAATTGCTGCAGCACCTTTAAGCTCTGTATTGGTACGCGCCATCACTGTAAATACGCCAGCATGTGGAGCATTGGTAATAAAACGTTTAGTACCGTTTAAAATGTACTCATCGCCATCTTTAACCGCTGTTGTTTTAAGTGAAGCTGCATCCGAACCAGAGTCAGGTTCTGTTAAGCAGAAAGAACCAATAATTTCGCCACTTGCTAGTTTTGGCAGGAAATATTGCTTTTGTTCTTCAGTACCATCAATGATGAGGCCTGATGCACCAATACCATTATTTGTACCAATTAATGAGCGGAAAGCAGGAGAGGTACGGCCCAATTCAAAAGCGATGTAAACCTCTTCTTCCATGGTTAAGCCAAGGCCTTCATATTCTTCAGGAATAGTTAAACCAAATAAGCCTAGCTCTTTCATTTGCTGGACGATTTCTGCTGGAATTTCGTCAGTTTCGGCAACAATTTCTTCATTTGGTATTAATGCGCCTTCAACAAATTGTCGAATCATATCAACCAATTGGTTTAAGGTTTCCTGATCACGAACCATGATCTCACTCCATATTTAGGATATTTAACTTGAACCGCAAATCAACACGGTGATCAAGATCTACACAAAACGATTTAGGCGGATATTAATCAAAAGCAAAACTCGAATCAATATATACGAAAGTATATTTCGCACAGCGGTATTTTATATTTTGTGTGGTTTTTATTTTAAATATCTGTTTTAGAATGTTATTTAAAAATTACATGGCACTATAAAAAAATTAATTCGTCAAATTTAGAATTTACAAAGCCATTAAAAGATGTATATTGTGTATTAAATACCGCTGTGCGAAATGAGATAATTATGGAAAGCACCCCAATATTGAATATTAGCCTTCAGGAAGATGGCGTTGCCGTTGTTCAATTGCATCGTCCAGAAGCGCGTAATGCTTTAAACCTAGAATTGCGCCAAGCGCTGTCAGAGACTTTTCAAGATTTAAGTCAAAATGATGCTGTGCGCGCGATTGTCATTACTGGTGGTGACAAGGTTTTTGCTGCAGGTGCAGATATCAAAGATTTTACAACTGCAACGACTGCGCAGATGTACTTACGTCATACAGAGCAATATTGGCAAAGCTTGGTAGATTGCCCTAAACCGATTATTGCTGCTGTAAATGGCTATGCATTGGGCGGTGGCTGTGAGTTGGCCATGCATGCAGACATCATTATTGCAGGTCAATCGGCAAAATTTGGTCAGCCAGAAGTCAAATTAGGCTTAATGCCTGGCGCTGGCGGTACACAGCGTTTACTGCGTGCTATTGGCAAATTTCAAACCATGTTGCTGGTGCTTTCAGGCAAGTTTATTTCCGCAGAAGAAGCTAATCGTATGGGCTTAGTATCAGAGGTTGTGGAGGATGAGCAAACAATTTCACATGCAATTGCATTAGCAAAAACCATCGCAAGTTTTTCACCAATTGCTGTGCAGCAAATTAAAGAAGTCACGAACCTTGGGCAGGATCAATCGCTGCAAGGCGCGTTGGCGCTTGAGCGTAAAGCATTCCAAATTTTATTTGATACCAAAGACCAAAAAGAAGGCGTAAATGCTTTCTTTGAAAAGCGTCCTGCGCAATACACTGGAGAATAAGACATGAGCATTCAATCTATGGCGCTCATAGGCACAGGTGTGATGGGCATGGGCATTGCGCAAATTGCAGCGCAAGCAGGACTCGAGGTGCGTTTGTTTGATGCCAAAGCAGGTGCTGCCGAAGCAGGTTTAAATAAACTGAAAAGTACATTACAAAAACTACAAGCGAAGGGTAAGTTTAGCGAAGAGGCTTTAAATGAAACTTTAGCTCGCTTTAAAGTTCTAGACAGTATTGATCAAGTTGCTGGCGTGGACATGGTAATTGAGGCCATCATCGAGAATCTAGAGATTAAGCAAAATTTGTTTAAACAGCTAGAAACGATTGTATCGAGCGACACAATTTTAGCGACAAATACATCATCACTTTCGGTAACCGCAATTGCATCAAACCTTGAGCATCAAGACCGTATGGCAGGATTTCATTTTTTTAACCCTGTTCCATTAATGAAAATTGTGGAAGTGATTGCAGGCTTAGCGACTGAAGAAACAGTCGTCGCTGATTTGCTGGAACTGGCACAGCGTATGGGGCACTTTGGTGTCCGTACGAAAGATACGCCTGGATTTATTGTCAATCATGCTGGCCGTGCCTATGGAACTGAAGCGTTAAAAGCATTAGGCGAGGGCGTTGCCAGTATTTCGGAAATTGACCGTATTTTACGTGAAGGCGCTGGTTTTAGAATGGGACCGTTAGAACTTTTTGATTTAACCGCACTTGATGTATCTCATCCAGTCATGGAGTCGATTTTTAATCAATTTTACCAAGAAGACAGATACCGTCCGCATGCATTAACACGTCAAATGCTGGCAGGTAAAAAGGTTGGCCGTAAAGTTGGAGAGGGCTTCTATAAATATCAAGATGGCCAAAAAACCAATGAAGAGCCAATTCAAACTGTTCCTGCAATTACGGTATTCAGCCCAGTCTGGATTAAAGCGGATTGTGAACAAGATGCGGCGATTTTACGTGACTACTTAAACGAAAATGGTTTCATTATTGATGCTGCAGAAAAGCCTGCAGTCGACAGCTTAATTGTTTTAGCAACATACGGTGAGGATACGACCACAGCAGCATTGCGCTTTGGCGTGGACGCAACACGGGCTGTCAGTATTGATTTACTAACGGACTTTACTAAGCACCGTACTTTAATGCCTTCGATTGTTACACAAAAATCGTATGTAGATCAGGCGCATGCAATCTTTGCTAAAAATGATCATGGCGTAACTGTAATTGCTGAAAGTATAGGTTTTGTGTCGCAACGTGTTTTAGCTATGGTTGTGAACTTGGCGTGCGATATTGCACAGCAGCAAATTGCAACAGCATCGGATATTGATAAGGCCGTCAAACTTGGTTTGGGCTATCCGCATGGACCGATCTCTTGGGGAGATGTGCTAGGTGCACAGCGTATTTTACTTATTTTAGAGCGTATTTTAGCCAATACAGGCGATCAGCGTTATCGTCCAAGTCCTTGGTTGAAGCGTCGTGCTCAATTAAATATCTCATTACTTCACACTGCAGCGGTTTAAACGAATATAAGGATACTTTCATGTTAAATGCATTTATTTATGATGGATTACGTACACCATTTGGTCGTCATGCAGGTGACTTAGCAACAATTCGTCCTGATAACTTGGCTGCTGGAGTTATTCAGGCATTAATTGAAAAACATAATTTAGCGAATAATATTTACGATGATGTGATTTTGGGTAATACCAATCAGGCGGGTGAAGATAGTCGAAATATTGCACGTCATGCGGCTTTGCTAGCAGGTTTAGATGTAAAAACGCCAGCTCAGACGGTAAACCGTTTATGTGCTTCTGGTTTAGCAGCTGTGATTGATGCTGCGCGTGCGATCAGCTGCGGTGAGGGTGAAATTATCATTGCTGGCGGTGTGGAGTCTATGTCCCGCGCGCCATTTGTATTTGCAAAGTCTGAAAAAGCTTTTGGCCGTGATTTTAAAGTGTTTGACTCAGCCATTGGTGCACGTTTTCCAAACCCTGCAATAGAAAAGCAATTTGGTGATGACACCATGCCAAAAACGGGTGATAACGTTGCAGTTGAATATGGTGTTAGCCGTGAAGATGCAGATACATTTGCGGCAGCTTCACAAGCAAAATATGAATCTGCGCGTAACGATGGTTTCTTCGAAGGCGAAATTAGCCCAGTTGAAGTTGCTCAAGGTCGCAAATTACCGCCTAAATTAGTAGCAGTTGATGAGCATCCACGTCCTTCGTCTAATATGGAAGCGTTGCAAAAACTGAAACCATTGTTTGCAGATGGTGTGGTGACTGCGGGCAATGCATCTGGTGTTAATGATGGTGCAGCCGCACTGATTATTGGTTCAGCAGAAGCAGAACAGACCTTAGGCTTTAAGCCGATTGCTAAAATTTTATCGTCAGGCGCAGCTGGTATTGAACCGCGTATTATGGGTGCTGGCCCAGTAGATGCAATTAAACTTGCATTAAAACGTGCCCATTTAACTTTAGATGATATGGACATTATTGAGATTAATGAAGCTTTTGCATCTCAAGTTTTAGCTTGCTTAAAAGGTTTAAATGTATCTTTGGATGATTCTCGCGTCAATCCAAATGGCGGTGCAATTGCTGTCGGTCATCCATTGGGTGCATCGGGTGCGCGTTTGGCCTTGAGTACAGCACGTGAATTAAAACGTCGTGGTCAAAAGTATGCCGTGATCAGTTTATGTATTGGTGTGGGACAAGGTCTCGCAATGGTTATTGAAAGCGTATAAGTAGGAAAAACACATGGGTGCATTAGAGGGTATTCGCGTACTTGATTTAAGTCGCGTACTAGCAGGTCCGTGGTGTGGTCAAATCTTTGCAGATTTAGGCGCAGAAGTAATAAAAGTGGAACGTCCAAAAACGGGTGATGACACCCGCATGTGGGGTCCGCCTTGGATGAAAAATGACAAAGGCGAAGATACACGTGAAGCTGCTTACTACCAGTCTGCTAACCGTAATAAAATGTCAATTGCCATTGATATTGCCTCACCTGAAGGTCAGGAATTAGTCCGTGCTTTAGCGGCAGAATCAGATGTATTAATTGAGAATTATAAAGCTGGTTCTTTGAAAAAATACGGTTTAGATTACGAAACTTTAAAAGAGATTAATCCGCGTTTAGTTTATTGCTCAATTACTGGCTTTGGACAAACAGGTCCACGTGCACCTGAACCAGGTTATGATTTTATCGTGCAGGGTATGGGCGGTTTAATGTCTGTGACTGGTGAGAAAGATGACCTACCTGGCGGTGGCCCGCAAAAAGTAGGCGTTGCATTTGCTGATTTAACCACTGGTTTATATTCAACAATTGCGATTCAGGCAGCATTGCTTAATCGTCATATTACAGGTTTAGGGCAGCATGTAGATATGGCATTGCTGGACGTGCAAGTAGCTTTACTTGCTAACCAAGGCATGAATTACTTAGCTTCAGGCAAAGTGCCGGGACGTTATGGTAATGCACATGCGAATATTGTTCCTTATCAGGTGTTTAGAGCTAAAGATCAAGACTTTATTATTGCATGTGGTAATGACAAGCAGTTTGTTGCTTTAAGTCAAGCGATTGGTTTGCCTGAATTGCCTGAAGATCCACGCTTTACAACAAATGCCTTACGTATTAAACATCGTCAAGAAATTGGTGATTTGCTAGCAGCGCATTTTTTAAGTGGTACTGCAAAACACTGGGTAGAGGCGATTCATGCCGTGCAAGTTCCAGTAGGTTTGATTAATAACCTTGAGCAAGCATTCCAAGAACCGCAAGTTCAAGCACGTAATATGTTGATTGAAATGGAGCATCCATTAAAGGACAAATTACAAGTGATAGGTTCACCGATTAAGTTGTCACGAACGCCGGTTGAGTATAAAAAAGCGCCACCAATGCTTGGTGAACATACGGATGAGATTTTATCGCGTGTGGTGAGTGCTGAGCAGCTAAAAGACTTAAAAGAAAAAGGAATTATCGCTTAGAGCTATTTTTTTATTATTTAAAGTTTAGAAAAAACAGCAACTTTTTATCAAAGTTGCTGTTTTGCTATATAGGTATTAACTATATTATAATTTCGCAATGCGGTACGCTTATTGAATATTTAGAGATTTTTGAATGACAGACGGTACAGATTTGCAGCAAGAAGAAAAATTGTTGGCTCCTTTGCGCCACGAACTTTTGCATCCAATTGAAGACATGCAAGAGGAAAATGATCGTCAATACATTACTGCGCTTGCGCGCGGATTAGAATTATTACGCTGTTTTACACCTAAGCATCAGCATTTGGGTAATCTGGAACTGTCGCAGATGACTGGCCTTCCAAAACCAACCATTACACGATTAACGCATACATTGTCACGTTTAGGTTATTTAAAACAGGTTCCAAATTCAAGCAAATATCAGCTCTCTGTTGGGGTTTTGTCCTTTGGCTATTCAATGCTTTCGAATGTGTCGATCCGTTCGATTGCACATCATTATATGAAAGAACTGGCTGACTATGCAGAGGCTGCTGTTGCCATGGCGACCCGTGACCGCTTGAATATGATTTATCTAGATGTAGTGCAGGGTAAAGGCAATGTCACAATGCGCCGTCAAGTGGGAACCTATTTACCCATTCACCTCAGTTCGGTTGGCCGTGCTTGTTTAGCAGCTATGCCTGAAGATGAACGTGAATTTTTGCTAGATGCCATTCGCTCAAAGCATAAAGACGAGTGGATTAAAATTAAGCGTGATTTAGATCAATCCTTTAAAGATTATCAAGATTTTGGCTATTGCTTTTCGGTTGGTGAGTGGCATAAAGATGTAAATTCTGTTGCTGTGCCATATTTTCATGAACAGCATGGCTTATTGGTCTTTAACTGTGGTGGGCCAAGTTTTATTTTAGGCCGTGAAAAATTGGAGGATGAAATTGCGCCAAGGTTATTACACATGGTGAATAACATTCGTAATGAAGTAGGTTAATTTCATAGGGCTTTATTGCACAAATATTCAAAATTAAAATCTCCCATACCTACTCATATTTAAGTGACAACTTGGGTATGAGGGCGACCTAATTCTGTGAATGTATTTAAGACAGCTATGCGTGCATGAATCTCATTCACTTGACTATCAAAATTTCTTGAGCAGAGTTTATCGCCTAGTAATTTAATACAATGCATCTTGGTTTCAACCAGACTTCGCCGATGATAGCCTGACCATTTTTTCCAGAGTGTCCTGCCTGAGAAGCATTGCTTCGCAAGATTAACCGTTCGCAGGAGTTCATTTCGCTCTCGTGAATGAGCTTTTATATCTTTCCAGGGCTTTGCATTTTTTCTAGGTGGAATCACTGCATACGCTTGCCGATCTGCAATGACCTGACGGCATCGTTTTGTGTCATAAGCACCATCTGTATAGGCAGAATCGATTTGTTCATCTAAAGGGATTTAAACAAGTAAATCTTCCAGTAACTGTGAATCACTGACATTATTTGTCGTAAGCTGAACGGCACGTATTTGAAGGGTTTCAGCATTGATACCAATATGAAGCTTACGCCATTGGCGACGCTATTCAGGTCCATGTTTTTTATGCTTCCATTCACCTTCACCTAAAAACTTTAGGCCAGTAGAGTCTAAGAGTAGATGGAGACCACCACTACTTTTTTGATAGCAAATTGCAATATCGTTATGCCTTTGTCTTCTGCACAGTGTGGAGTAATCTGGCGCTATCCAATCTAATCCACAAAGCTTAATCAGACTTTGGACAAAGCCTGTGACCATTCGCAAATATAATTTAAATAAAGATTTGATCATCAAGCAACATTGAATAGCCTTATCGAAGTAAGTTTGATTCCGACCATGTTTGCCTTGTGATTTTGCATACCACAGGGTCTTTGGATCGAACCAAATAGCAATATTCCCACGATTAATGAGAGCTCTGTTATATGCGGGCCAATGAACCGTACCGGGTTTGTCGGAGACCAACTTTCTTGAGAGAATGTTCCAATGACAAAACCAAAATATACCCCTGAAATCAGAGAAAGAGCGGTTCAATTATTGATTGAATCTGAAAAAGATTATCCTTCTACTTGGGCTGCAATCACAGCTATTGCACC
>NZ_RCHC01000027.1 GCF_003664645.1 Acinetobacter chengduensis
ATGCTTTTTGGCAATCGCTTTGTCTGCCTGTTCTAATGTGTCTGCGTTGTAAGCTTTTTTGATGATGCGCTTGCGGTTTTCATCAATTGCACTTTGTGGCATTGCTTTCATTTCTTCACCGATCACTGCTGCATTAACCCCAAAACCAAACATATCTGTCTGCACGGGATCACAGGTGTAAATCACTTCATTGCCATGTTTATCTAGGCAGAGGACATCAATAGATGGTGCACGGTATGGATTTACAACCACTTTCAGTTTTGCCTTTGGATAGACACCATCGATATGACGAACGTCATAATCGTTTGAGCCATAGCCTTTAATGGCATAGCTGACTTGCAGTTTTGCATCGACAGTTCGTTCCACAGGTGAAGTGCTTAGCAACTCTTGGCAAAGTTCCAGCGGTGGTGCAATGCGCAACTGAATAGGTGCAATGGTTTGCCAAACTGCGTTGCGTGAGCGTTTGGTGCGACTATGAATTTGCGTTTCATTCCACATCATTCGCCACTGAGCGGCGGTTTGGTTTAGATGCTCAATGCTGTCAATTTTGATGAAGCGCAGACGGCCTTCAAACTGGGTTTCGACAATATTTTGAGCATTTTCAACTTGACCTTTGGCCTGTGAATTACCAGTTGCATGCGCAATAAAAGTCACATCTAAGCGTTCAAGCAGATTCTTAAAAAGACCTGATGTGTTGGCGCAACCTTTATCTGTATAAAGAATGAAAGGCACACCATGAAGAGGCTCTTTCATCGAACGTTTTTGAACACAGTTCAAAAAGATTTCCGTCAAGTTTTCTGCGCTTTCACTGCCGTACACATATTCAACATAAATTGAGCCTGAAAAATGGTCGGTGATGACGTAACGGATCACGCGGTCACTTTCAATCTTCTTCACATTTGCAGGCTTGTTTTTGTAGAACTTCTTTTCGTCCATGACTTGCATACCGCCACGAGGGAGGTAGAACAAAACACAGATGGAAGCATCGACTTGCCAAACATGGTTTGGGTGTAATGACTTTTGTTGCGTGTGCGCAGATGGTGTAGCCAGCTGTTTTGGATGGCACATGTTGTTTTTCATCACACGTGCAATGGTTGCAGCTGATACATTCGGCGCTTTGCCTTCAGCTTTTAAAATGCTAAGCGCAGTGGTAATTGGCAGAGTCTGTTTGCCATTCACACGTGTTGCTACATGCACCATACCGCCAATTTGTTCTGCAACTTCAGCAGTCACTACTGATTTTCCTTTGTCGCTACGCTGTTTTCGCTCAGTTTTAAAGCCTACTGTTTCAAGATCACGGTAAAGCTGTGCTTTACTGATCTGAAGATGTTCACAAGCTGTTGCTACAATTGAGCCTTTCTCGCCAAACCCAGCATTTGTGAGCTTTGACGCGACATCGCGTAAATAATCCTGCACCGCTAAGTTTGGGGTTGTCATTATTCAGCCTCCAGCTCAGAAGGCGCTGCGCTCATCCAAGATGGGTTGACCATGGCTTGGAAATCAATTTGAATGCCTAGGTCGACACTGGTCTGCGCAATTTGCTGAAACAGTGCAACTACGTTGGCTTCTAGCCGGTCTTGAATGTCATACAATTCATGTTCATTGATTGCATCGACAATTGAGTTGATGCTATTTGTAAAGCGAACGGTGTCGTTATGCATGGTGAGACATGCTTTGTTCATTTCTTCTAAAGCTTTTTCAGCCAAGCGCTGTGGTTCAGATTCAGTGCGTTTCTGAATTTCAGCTGGGCTATTCAGCTTAGTCAGCTTTTCATCCAGCTCATTGGCTTTTTGATCTTTCTTTTGAATGATCTGGTCTTTGGCTTTGATGTCTTGGTCTTTAGATTCAAGTGCTTTTTTTGCATCATGTAATGCTTTTTTTAATTCTCGAACCGACATGGTTTCAATGGTGTCTAGTGAGACATCACCAATGCTTCCACCTTGCTCAAGCACATCTATTTCATCATCATCTAAGGTGACCAATTCAAGTAGCTTTGTTTGATTACCTGCTTTCTGCAAAAGCGAACTCGAATTCGCTTTTGAAAATTTAAGTACAGCTGACATGAACTTCTGTGCCATGCGTGGAGTGAAATTCAGCATTTCTATACGTTTATTAAACTCACCATGCGGTGTCATCTCTTTAAGGATTAACAGACGCTTGCCTAGTTCCATGCATGCTTCAACAGTGCGTTGCTGGTAGAAACGTATTTCATCCTCTAGTGCGCCAACTGTTAATGCACCTTGATAGCCAAGTTGAGTGGCTAATGCACCTAACTTTTGAGAGTGCTCAGAAAGAGTTATTTCTGTAGCTTGTTGTTCTAAGTCCATGATGAACCTCTAATTAAAATGTAACGCTGGTGCGCTGTTCGTATTCAGCCATGCGCGCTTTGGCCCGTTCCATTTCGCTGTCGTGGGCTTTAGCCATCTGCACCAGCGCTGTACCTAATGTGTAAAGATCGTTTTCATCTTTTTTTACTAAGCCTTCTGCTAACAGTGTTTGCAGTGCTCTGTAGGTTTGAGCTGGAGATTCACCAAGTTTTTTTGACAGCTCTTGATTGGTCACGCCTTGCAGGCTATGACCGCGTAATGCCTTAAGCACTTTTAAAACTTTCTCAGCAGACTTCACTGTGCTCATTTACGTACCTCAGTCCCTGTGTATGTTGAAAGTTCTTGGCGCAAAATTTCGTTATCGTTTTCTGCGAAGTACCAGCCAGAAAATCCAATCATTGTTAAAATTAAATACAGGACTGCAAAATATTCGTTTTTCATTGCTCTTGCTCCATGTGCGAAAATGTGCAAATATGTGCAAAGTAACTAAACAGTGACTTTAGTTTCTTTTTTTAAGCCGAGAGCTACGGCTATTTCATGAGCTCTACCAAAGTTACCCTTAGCTTGCCCATTAAGAACTTTGTAAACTTCCTGCGGAACAAAACCATTTTTAGTAGCCCAATTTGAGACTGGAATGCCACTATTAATGAATTCTTGTTTAACTTGAGCTGGAGTTTTAATTTGCATCTTGGTCACCTTTGTGTGTCTTTATGCGGATTAAGTAGAACCTTTAAGCACACAATAGTAACTAATATGTTACCTGTCAACTAGTTTGGAGTATTTTTTGTGACTATTGGACAAAGATTGAGAGAAGAGCGAGAGCGTCTTGGTTACACTCAGCCTGCTTTTGCTGAATTGGCTGGTACGACCAAAAAAAGCCAAATTGATTATGAGAAAGATTTAACGCAACCAAAAGCTGGATATCTTGCATCTATTGCAGGTGTTGGTGCTGATATTAATTATATTGTTACTGGAATTAGTGAAAGGTCACCAAAAAGTAACCGAATCGATTGTATTGATGGTTTCACAGTTGTTCCTGTCCATGATGAAGTATTGATTTCAGCAGGCCATGGATCAGTTTTATGTGCTGAAAATAAACCGTCGAGTTATATGGCCTTCAGAAATGATTGGATCCGTTCACGAGGTTTTTTCGCCAAAGATTTAAAGGTATTTATTACTCGTGGCGACAGTATGGATCCTACTATTTCTGATAAAGAGCCAATCTTAGTCAATACGGTTGAAAAAGATCCACAAGACGGCCACATCTATGTGATTCGTTCTGGTGAAATGACTTGGGTAAAACGTATTCAAATGCAGATTGATGGTTCATTGCTATTAATCTCAGATAATAAAGTTTATCCACCGATGTCTATTAAACTTGATGAATCGAGTGATGTTGAAATTATTGGGAAAGTTGTAAATTCGAGTAAGAATTTTTATTGATGAGGTAAGGATTAAGTGAAAAAAATTATAATTCTAGGCCTATTTCTTTTAGCTGGTTGTACAGGACAGGAAGCTCAGAAAGTTGAAAATTCTGCTTCTTCAGAAATTGTACCTTACATAAATAAGAGTTATAGCGAATCGGATTCTGCCGCAAAAATCGATTTTATTCAGCTAACTCAACTTGCGATTAATAATTTATCGTCAATGCAGGCTGGATACAATTCTGATGCTACTGAAGTAAAGTTCCTGTCTAAGGAGGTACCACCTGATGCTAAATTTCTCCCATCACAAGATTGGCAAAGTGTAAAAATATCAAGAAATAAAGATTCAGAAATTTGGAAAAGTTTTATTGTAGAAGTCTTTGATTCGAAAAATTATGAACAATCCAAAACGACTTCATTTAGTATTTGCAAAGATATTTGGAAAGATATAGATAACAGAGTTCCAACAGTAATTGATGAATTAGCTGTGAAAATTAATGAAAATGAAAAAGTAGGATCGACTCCAGCAACTCAACATATTCGATATGGCTATTTTTTTAATCTTGATGCAACTCATTATAAAGATGGATATCCTGTTGTATGTGCAATTAGCTATGCTAAAAAATAATCGGAAGCCTTTCCGCCTGACATTCCAAATATAAAAACAGCAACATGGCCTCATCATTAGATGAGGTTTTTTGTTGTGTCAAATACCCCTAAAAAATTTGTACTTTCAAAGTTAAGTCTTGGTCGTCTTGATGGAGTAAATCCTGTACTAGTTAAAGTTGTTAAGCGTGCGATTGAAATCACACAGCAAGACTTTCTTGTAGTTGAAGGTGTTCGTACTAAAGAACAATGCTATATCAACTACGGCAAAGGCCGTACAGCTGCACAATGCACCACTAAAAGCGTGCCTGCATCCTATGCTCAACCTAAACTTGCAAAAGTCACATGGCTGAATAATCCACTCGATAGTAAGCATGTTACTGGCAAAGCGGTTGATTTAGTGCCGTACCCAGTCGATTGGAATGATCTATCTAAATTTGACCAGATTGCCAAAGCCATGTTTGCCGCCGCTAAAGAGTTAGGTGTGTCGATCCGCTGGGGCGCAGACTGGGACAATGACGGTAACTATCGCGAAAAAGGTGAATCTGACTCACCGCATTTTGAACTTTAAGGAGGATATTGAATGCCCTCTAAAGTTAAAAATAATCTCGCCCAGCTGGCGAAAGTTGAACGTTACATCGCTCGCTTTCAAACATTGTCCAACATCCATGAGCGCGCACTGACTAAGCATAAGGATCAACTAGATTATTCATGGAAAGATGGTTATGAGAAAGGTGTAAGTGCTGCTAATACAACACATCATGTCGCTCGGCAAACAGCAACTGAAGCTGAATCAGAAAAAATTCAGCAACTACGCCTACAACTTTCGACCCTTGAAAGTGAGCTTGATCAAGCAGTTTTAGAAACGGCTGAAGCTAAACAAAAACTATTAGATCAGGCAAAGCGCCATCAACAGCGTGTAGATGAACTTAAAGCTGAAATTGCACAGAAACATGAGCCGATTATGGCTGAGCTGGGTTCAACTTTGCATACAGGTTTTGTAGTGGGAAATTGGCGCGACAGCTGGAAATGGATCAGCAACTGGTGCTTTGGTCTGATTGTTTTCTTCGCAACTACACCTATTCCTCCAGAAGTGCTGGCAGTACTGCCCGAAAATATCCGTTATTACGTGATTGCCTTTACTGCATTTTGTGGGTTTGTGGGGCGGTATTTGAATCAAAGCAAACCTGTACCGCTGCCGCCAATTCATGCTGGGGATGCCGATGTTTGAAACCCTCAAACTCAACTTTTCAGAAGCCAATTGGATCGTTACCACGATCCTTGGCATCTATATTTGGTTCATCAATAAACAAAGCGCTTCAGCAAAAGAAATGCTTGATTTACGCATGCGTGTGGTTGAACTGGAAAACACAGTAAAAGACATGCCATCAAAAGTAGATGTTGAAAATTTGCGTGGGGAATTAAATTCACTGAATAAGCAAATGGACAGTGTTCAGCATGGTGTTCGGCGTATTGAACAATGGCTTATTGATAATAAAAAGTGAGGAACTATGAGCTTTGAAAATCAGCTTAAAGAAGAAATGCGTTTAGTGCTACTTCGCCTGTTGAATGAAATGCCATCTTATCGCGGTAATAGCTCAACCCTGCATAGCGGGTTAGATCGTTGGGGGTTAAGTTTTAGCCGTGATCAAATCAAAACAGAACTGTACTGGCTGAAGGATCAGGGTTGTTTAAGCATTGAAATGGATGATCCAGCTGTCATTGTGGTGAAATTGACTGAACGCGGTCAGGATGTGATCGAGAACCGTACCCGCATTCATGGTATCAAACGACCTTCGGCTTAGGAGGCAACAATATGTCATCCATTAAAAAATTGCCTGAAGATCAACGGATGTTCATTGAGAAGCTACTGCGCGAAGATCGTCTGACGCTTAATGAAATGCTGGATGAAATTCGGGCTGAGTTTCCAACCGCAACAATTCCTAGTCGCTCAGCATTAGGCCGATACCATAAAAACTTTGAAGATGAAGCGCGTGAGTTCAGAAAAATTGCTGCTGCTTCGGAGCATTTGGTTAAGGAGTTTGGTGAAGACCCAGATGATAAAGGTGGCATGCTACTAGCTCAGGCAGTTCAGGCTGTAGTCACTAAACGCGCACTGGATGAATTGACCAAGCCGAATGATGATCCTGAGAATCCACAAATGGATATTGGTGCTGTAGGGGCTTTGGCGCGTGCTGCACGTGCAGCAATTATGACCAAAGAGAAAGCTATGGAGAACCGAGCTGAAGTCCGCCGTCAAGCACGTGAGGAACTGCTAAAAGAACAGGATGAAAACCTGAAAAAAGCCGCAGCATCACAAGGTATGGGTGAAGATCAAATTCAATTCTGGCGTGAAAAAGTATTAGGTATTAAATAATGACTGCACCAAAACCTCGGCAAAACACAGTACGAATTATTGACTGGGATGAACTTCCAGAGCGTGCACGCAATCTGCCTGACAATCTAAACCCATTTGAGGAAGGTGTTTTGATGAAACACCAAGTTGAGTGGTTGAAGATTAAGACAGACATTAAGGCATGCCCTAAAGGTCGTCGTACAGGTATTACTTTTGCCGAAAGCTTTGATGCAGTGTTTACTGCTGCCGCAAGTAAAGAAGCTGGTGGCATGAGCGTTTATTACATTGGCGATACCAAAGAAAAAGGTTTGGAGTTTATTGGTTACTGTGCCAAGTTTTCCCGTGTGATTGCTGAAGCTCAGGGGCAAATTGTCCAGATTGAAGAGTTTCTCTTTGAAGACCAGAATGAAAAAGGTGAAACACGTCAGATCACAGCGTACCGTATTCGTTACGCTAGTGGGTTTCAGATCGTTGCTTTATCCAGTCGTCCTGAAAACATCCGTGGTCTGCAAGGTAAGGTCGTTATTGACGAAGCAGCATTCCACCCGAACGTACAAGGTGTAATGGAGGCAGCAACTGCGCTTTTGATTTGGGGTGGCCGCATCTCTGTGATTAGTTCGCATAACGGTAAAAATAATCCGTTCAACCAATTCATAAAAGACATTGAAAATGGTGTGTTTGGTGAGGATGCTAAAGTCCATGTGGTGACTTTTGATGATGCGGTTGCGAATGGGTTGTATGAACGTGTGTGCTTTATGCAAGGCAAAGAAGCCACGCTTGAGGGTAAGAAAAAGTGGTACACCAAAATTCGTAAAGCATACGGCAGTCGAAAAGCAGCTATGCGTGAAGAATTGGATGCCATCCCGCGTGACGGATCATCAGTCTGCTTGCCTGCACTTTGGGTTGAGCGCGCCATGCCTGAAGTACGGACAATCCTGCGCTTAACTCTGGGGGATGACTTTACCGAGCTAACACCAGATGAGCGTGATGCTTATATTGATGATTGGATTCAGCGCTACTTAGAGCCTGAACTTCAAAAACTGGATAAGCGTAAACAGCACTGTGCCGGGCAAGACTATGCACGTCACCGCGACTTCAGTTTTATTTTGCCGTTTTATATTGCCCAAGACTTGCGTCGCATTGCACCTTTTGCCATTGAGATGCATAAAGTGCCTGGGCGGATGCAGAAGAAGATTCTTTGGTACATGCTGGATCAGTTGCCACGTTTTGGCGGTATTGCTATGGATGCAACTGGTTCTGGTGAAACACTGGCTGAGGATACTGCTGAAAAATATGGCGAGCACATGGTGCATCAAATCAAACTGAGCCGTGCGTGGTATGGACTTTGGACGCCTAAGCTGGTCACAGCTTTTGAAGAAGATATGATTGATTTACCACGGGATGAGAACCTGAAAAATGACTGTTCTGCAATTGAAGAGGTAGACGGAATTCACATGGTGACTAAGGCGCGAACCAAAGATATTAAAGACCCTGAACTATACCGCCATGGCGATGGTGCTGTAGCGATGATTCTAGGTTGGTTTGCCAGCTTGCATCTTTCTAGTCCTATCGAATTTATACCCCTGCCATCTGCAAGTGAGTTGGAAGCTAATCATGATGATTATGATGGCTGGTTTAGTGATGCTGGTTGTATATAAATTACATAAGTTACTCAGTTAAATGATTTATTTTTTATATAGTAATCAAAGTCATAACTAAGTTCATCTTTTGTATAATCTCGACTGATGGTCAGTTTAATTAACTGAAACTGCTGATTATCATATGCATCAAGATATTTAATATTTATATCAACTTCAAATGAATCAAAGGTTTCATATTCATAGCCATAAGGTAAATATAATGATATTTGGGGACTTAAAGTTAGATCATTATTAAGATAATTAACGTGAGTAGTTAAAGTTGTGTTCTTGCTAAGACTTTCAATGATAAAGTCTATATTTCTGCAAATGGCACGACTATTCTTAATCTGACAATTTAAAATTAATATCCCATTGCTAGTTCCATCTAAATTTTTAGCAACTGGAGAAATATTAAATTTTTCGAAATGAAAAAATGGCTGGGCTTCTATAGTATCTAAAGTATTCTGACGTGATTCTTTCTTCTTTGTTAACTCTAAATCGGCCTGAGTTGTTTCAACTAATAATTTTTGCTGTTCAACACTATTGGCTAATTCTCGATACTGTAATTTTAGAGCAGTAGTATTTTGTTTCAGCTCTTTACCTTGTTGCTTGTAACCTAGATATAAGAATAAAAAGGCAAGTGGTGAGAATGCACCTGCTAAAAAATCACCAAGCTCGTTCAGAGCCATTGCTTGTTTAAGATTTGCATAACAAATTAAATAAATTATTGAATAGCTAGTTATAAAAATTAAATAGGATGTCACTAACCAGAAGATCAGAGCATTATTTTTTTTAAATAGAAGTAAATCTATACACATCTTTTTTCTGATCTTCATGAAGCAACTTTCATCCTATAAATTTTCAATCTTTGACAAGCTTATACTTGTCTACGTTCAACTCGACGTTGGTGAGCAGTTTGAATACGGGCTGGCTCTGTATAAATTCGTTCTAATAAAATATATGTGAAGTCTAAAAGGTCAGCCGCGTCGTCCTTAGATAGAGAACCATCATGTGCAGCATCATTTCCATCATCTTTAATGCAACGAGATAATTCTTCTAATTGTTTCGGCAGTATGTTGTTATTAAAAATCCAATTGAGTCGGCTATGAATTGTTTTTTTATCGTTTGTTGTTGGGTTTAGACTCGCATACTGGCTAATGATATTTTTAGTAGTTATATCAAGACAAAGTCTAAACATCGCTCCTGAAGCATTATAACAACTGATTGCATAACATTTTGCTGCTTCCTTAAAAAGGGATTCCACTTCATCTGGAAGATATTCAGGGGGTAATTCTGTACTAGGTAGAATTGGTGAATATTTAAAATCTACAAACCCAGATTCAATGCTACATCCTTTACTTAAGAACTCTCTTAAGGCTTGTATTCTTAAATTAGCATTCTTACCACACTTTGAGTCTAAAGAGAGGCTTGTACTGTATGTAACTCTCGCGTTAATACATATAGATACACTACAAGATCTACATGTAGAAAATAAATACCAATCATTAGAGGTAGAAACAGTTACTCCCTTCGGTTCGGAACCATTTACATCAAATGTGCTTTTTTTAGCAGAGCAATTAGGGCAGTCAAAAATAAAAGTACTCATATTTCTCCTAACATTGCGGAAAAGCTTCCGTCTTCTTATAAAGTTATAAATAAAAATAATAAAACGAGGAGACGAACATTGTTGGAGCAAGATTCGCCTCCTTTGGTAATAGCACTACCGCAGGCAAAGCCTCGTTACCCTGATCAGAGTAAATGCAGGCTATCAAAAATGAAATGCTTTTGCAGTAGGTGAAATCGTGAAAACTAAGCCAATAGTTCCTTGGATGGGTGGTAAGCGTCGACTAGTGTCGCAGCTGACTAAAAAAATGCCAGAACATGAATGCTATGTAGAATTATTTGCTGGCGGTGCTGCACTATTTTTTATGCGTGATCAGCAGTCTAAAGTTGAAGTGATTAATGATTTAAATGGTGAACTGGTCAATCTATATCGAGTTGTGCAGCATCATTTAGAAGAGTTTGTAAGGCAGTTCAAATGGTCACTGGTTAGCCGGCAGATGTTTGATTGGCTCAAAAATGCCAATACAGATTTAATGACAGATATTCAGCGGGCTGCTCGTTTTTATTATCTTCAGCATACTGCCTTTGGCGCTAAATGCTCCGGACAGAATTTTGGGACTGCAACTACAGCGCGACCAGTTAATTTACTTCGTATTGAAGAGCAGCTCAGTGAAGCACATTTAAGGTTGTCTGGTGTGACTGTTGAACATTTAAGCTGGGATGCGTGTTTAATGAAATATGACCGTCCTCATAGTTTCATGTATGCAGATCCGCCTTACTGGAAGCTCGCTGGCTATGGAGTGGATTTTGGTTTAGATCAATATGAAAAAATGGCAGAGCTGATGAAGACTTGCAAAAGTAAAGTGATGCTCTCGATTAATGATCATCCCGATATGCGAAATACCTTTGATGGTTTGAATATTGATACGGCAGAAATTAAATATACCGTAGGCAATTCTACGGCCAGTCGCAGTGTAAAACATGAATTAATCATCATGAACTACTGAGCAAGATGATTTATAGATTTATAAATCTTTATAAAAGCGTTTTTAGCGTTTAAAACAAGTTTCTGCATAAATGATCCATGCAGAAGCCCAAAGCGCTAAAAACGCTTTTTATGCGCTCCTAAAAAAACATAAAAATAAATGGAAGTTCTTCCGCCTGAATCATCCGTTGTAAAAAGTTTATGGTGATGCAAAATCCACTTTCCCTATTTGCACTCATCATGGCTAAAAAAGACCGCTCTTCAAAAAAACAAGACCGCACCGCTCTGGAGAAACCGCAGACCGCAGAAGTCGCTTGGCTGTCCAATCAGTGGCAGGAACATCCCGTCGTTGGAATGACCCCCATGCGTATGCACCGCTTGCTGACCGATGCTGAACAAGGCAACCTGCAGGCGCAAGCTGACTTGTTTTGCGATATGGAAGAACGTGATGGTCATATCTTTTCAGAAATGAGCAAGCGCAAGCAGGCTGTGAACAGTCTACCGTGGGGTGTGAAGCCCCCGAAGAACGCCAGCGAGCAAGAAAAGAAAATTGCGGAGGAAGTCTATGAGTGGCTGGATGACATTGAAGACTTTGAGATGTTTCTGTTTGAAGCCATGGATGCTGTCGGTCACGGCTACAGTGCACAGGAAATTAAATGGCACAGACTGGGTAATTTGTGGCTGCCTGAAAGTTTTGAACAGCTTCAGCCCCGTTTCATCATGACCCCGTATAAGCAGCCAAATGAGTTGCGTCTCAATGATGGCTCGCTGGATGGCTTGGAGTTTCAGCCATTCGGCTGGTTTATTCACCGTCATAAAGCCAAATCTGGTTACGTGTCTCGTTCAGGTTTATTCCGGGTGTTGTCGTGGCCGTTTTTGTTTAAGAATTATGGCGTGCGGGACATTATGGAATTCTTAGAGACTTATGGTCTGCCATCGAAATTAGGCAAATACCCTGCAGGCGCAACCGCAGAAGAAAAAATGACCTTGATGCGTGCAGTCATGAGTATTGGCCGTAATGCTGGCGGTATCATCCCGCAAGGCATGTCGATTGATTTTAATGACGCAACCGATGGTGACACCAATAACCACATGAATCTGGTGAAATGGTGTGAGCAGACGCAGTCCAAGATCATTGTCGGCGGAACCTTGCTATCGCAGGCTGATGGCAAAACCAGTACCAATGCGCAAAGTAAAACACATGAAAATCAATTTGAAGTCATTGTTAAATCTGACTCTAAGCAGCTGGCTCGGTCAATCAATGACAGCCTAGTCTCTGCGATGATGCAGATTAATTATCCAAATATTACACCCGACCGTTATCCGAAATTCTGGTTCGATACGTCTGATACCGAAGACCTTGAGAGCTTCAGTAAGTCGCTGGGTGAAATGGTTGATACAGGCATGAAAATTCCACTAGCGTGGGCGCATGAGCGTGCAGGCATTCCAATGCCTGCGGATGATCAAGAGGCTGTTTTAGCTCGTGTTCAACCGCAAATGCCACAATTAGCAATGAATAGCTGGCAGCCACACTTAATGAATCATTTGCTGGCAGTAATTCAGCGCAAATCCCGATTGATGAACAAGCGGTACAGCTCCAGCTGCGCGATCAAGCCAAGGAGGCTCAGCAAACCGCGGAACTCTGGATGCAGGATCTAATAACGAAAATCAATGCGGGACAAGATGACAATGAAATCTTGGCTGTTTTATCTGAGCTGTATCCATCCGACGATGAGCCTGTGCTTCAAGAAAAGTTAACGCAGTTGATTTTTGCAGCGGAGGTCTTTGGGCGCTTGAGTGCTCAGGCGGATGCTGAAGATGAGTAAAGTCCCGCAGCGCCCAGAACTGAATGCCTTATTTAACATGCCACCGCAGGATGCGATTGATTATTTACAGGCAAAGGGTTTTAAGATTGGCTGGGATTGGCATGAGACATTGAATGAAGCGCATAGCCGTGCATTTACAGTTGCCAAGGTGGCTCGTATTGACCTACTTCAGGATATTAAAAAATCTCTCATTGATGCGATGCAGCAAGGTCAAGGTCTTGAGCAATGGAAAGCTAATATTACCCCCACACTTCAAAAAACTGGCTGGTGGGGAAAACAGACGGTGATTAACCCTGCGGGGATGGAACAGACGGTTCAACTGGGTAGCCCTCGGCGCCTTAAAACCATCTTTGACACCAATATGCACAAAAGCCTTGCTGCTGGACGATATAAAGCAATGATGGCAACCGTTGAGACTCGTCCAATTTGGGTGTGGGTGCATATCTCAATTTCTAATCCTCGCAAAATTCATTTAGCCCGCAATGGTGAAGCACGTCGTTATGATGATCCTTTTTGGCTGTATGCCTATCCACCCACGGAATGGGGCTGTAAGTGCAAAGTGGTTGCAAGGCGTGAAAGTGATGTGGCTGATCAGAATTTAACGTTGATTCAAACCCAGCCTAAAGATATTGAACACCACCAAGTCATTGTTGGAAAAAGCAGTTTTACTGGGCAGGATGTTGTTTCTATGCAAACCCGCATTCGCATTAAGCAGCAAGACGGTTCTGAGTCTTTCTTCAGTCCAGCACCGGGGTTTAATAGTCATCCCGCTTCAAGCTACCTGCTTGATGCGGAATTAAGTAAACGTGCTGTGGATCTAGTGGGTGTAGATAAAGGCACTCAGCAAATTCAGCAAGTGCTGCTGTCTCGTCCACGCTTAAAAGCGCATGAGGCGTTTATTAAAAATTCACTGAGCGATACGCCGATCCAGAATAAAACCAGCACGGTTGCTGTAATGCACGCCACTGATATCGAGTTTATGGCTACCCAAAAGCAGGCTTTTGAAAACCCAATCATTAGCCTCGGTGATCAACTTTTTTTAGATAAGAGATCAATCCTGTCGGATGCTGAATGGGTGGATTTTCCTCGTCTAATTGCCCAGTCATGGCGTGTGCTGTGGGATCAGGCAAACAGCCAGTTGCTGTATTGGTTACCAACAATTGAGTCACACAGTGCGAATCAAGTGGTTCAGGTTGCAGTGCAATCTAAAAATGGTGTAATGCAGATCGTGGATGTTGCTGTTGTTGAGCGCAGCGCTACGGTGGATCGACTCAATGCCAATACATATTTAGCAATTCGGTAGGTGAATCATGAGTTTTATGGAGATTCAAAGCCCTGAGTTAATCGCAAAGTTAAATCAAGTTGCTGAGGCAATGCAGGATACATCACCATTGACTGCTACCATTGCGGGAAGCTTGGTAGCGGTTACTGATGATAATTTTGCGACTCAAGGTCGGCCAACCTGGGCTGGACGCAAACCGTCCACCATCAAGAACTACCAGCGTAGAGGCTTGTCTTATGGTGGTGTGTTGCAATTATCAGGCGCCTTACGGTCACGCATTACATCCAGTTCAGATCGGGATAGTGCCAGTATTGGCAGCAATATGCCTTATGCAGCGATTCAGCATTTTGGTGGAACCATTAAACACTCAGGTGGAACCCGCTATCAAAAAGGTGCGCGTCTAGCCAGTTTCACTAAAAATAGTTTTATTGGGCCGACTTCAGGCGTCACTGGAGCGCATGATATTCAAATTAAACCACGCCCATATTTACCCATGGATGCCAATGGATTTTTACAACCTGAAGCTGAAAATGAAATTTTTAAAGATGTGGATTTCTATTGGAAAAAATTCTTCTAATTTCCTGAAAATAATCGGAAGCCTTTCCGCCTGATCTTTTTATGCAGTTGGTTTTAATCTGACTGCATGAAAACGACCTTATTAGCCGCCACGTGCTCATTTGCCCTTGAGGCAGCCACACCTGATTACCTTGTGCTTATTCCTGAAGGAATATTTAAAGGTATTGATGGACGTCCATTTGATGCTCCGCACTGGAATTTAACACCAGAACGCGGCAAGCAAATTGTTGCCGCTTTAAACCAGCGCAGCATTGATATGGTTATGGACTATGAGCACGCGACACTAGAAGCTCAAAAGACTGGTGAACCCGCACCAGCATCCGGCTGGCTGAAAGCTGGTGGCTTTCAATATATCGAAGGAGTTGGTATATGTAGCGCAAAATTTACATGGACTGATAAAGCAGCTGGATTTATTGGTTCTGAAGAATATAAATATCTATCCCCAGTATTTTTCTATAGCAAAGCTGGTGATGTTCAGCATCTTCTGCATGTAGCGCTCACCAATACCCCCAATTTAGATACCTTGCCCGAAGCTCGTTTGGCTGCCGCAGCACAGGATTTTTTTGCCCAAAATTCACAACAACAGGATTCCACAATGGAAGAGTTATTAGAACAGCTACGCTGGATGCTGAATCTGCCTCTATCTGCGACTGCAGAAGAAATTACTGCTGAGCTTGAGAAGCTGAAAACGCAGATTAAAGAAAAAACAGGTGTTGCTGTAGCAGCCAATAGTCAAACCCTTTATGACGCATTGAATGCAATTGATCAGCTGAAAATTGCAGCCAACAGCTCAACTGCTGTTGATCCAACCCAGTTTGTACCAATGGCTGTTTATCAAGAAGCAGTTGCTAAAGCTGGCAATGCGGATGCCGCAATGAAGACCAAAGAAATGGATGACCTGATTACAGCTGCTTGCAGTGATGGCCGTTTGACGGGTGAAGCAACTATTAGCTGGTACAAGGATCAGGCAAAGACCAACCCTGATTTTGTAAAAACGCAGCTTGAAAGCTTGCCAAAAATTGCCGCGCTGACTCAACAGCAAACCAGTCAAGTCAACTTGGCTGCCAATTCTCAGCAAACACCAGCAGTTGATGCTGTTCAAAATGAAGTCTTTGGCTTGCTTGGTGTAAGCAAAGAAGACGCCGATAAATATGGAGCTTAACAATGCCCGGAACTAATACTTCGAATAAAACAGAATACCGTGATGGAATTTTAATTCCTGTCGCACTGGCAGCCGCTGCAGTTGTGTTGATGGGCACATTTGCTGTTGTTGGTGCAGACGGCTATGCAGTCACTTCTGCAAATGTTGGCGCTGCAGATCAAACTTGCATCGGTATTTGGGAAGATGATGCAGAAAACTTAGGTGCTGCCGGCGCAGCCCATGGTGTTGTGCGCCGCAACAAACAATTCTTGGTTGCAAATTCAGCAACTGATCCAGTCACTCAGGCCGATATGGGCCAGCTGGTCTATATCCAAGACAACCAAACCATTGCAAAAACAGATAACTCAGGTGTGCTCCCAGTCGCTGGCGCATTCATGGGCTTTGACCTTGAAAACCCATTGTATGTTTGGGTGGAGATCGTTTAATGAAATTTACAGCAGAAAATGCAAAGCAAGTACTCACTCACTTATTCACTGGATTTAAAACGACTTTCAATAAGTCTTTCGCTGAAACGGAAATAACTTGGGATAAAGTCGCAACAAAGGTGACGTCTACCAGTGCTGCAGAAAATTACGCTTGGCTGGGCAAGTTTCCTAAACTACGCGAGTGGATTGGTGAAAAAGTTGTAAAGCGCCTTGAGGGTCACGGCTATACGGTTAAAAACCGCTCTTTTGAATCTACTGTTGCAGTACATAAACATGAAATTCAAGACAATGAATTGCTTGGCCTTCCAGTGATTTTTTCATCTATGGGCGAAGAATCTAAAAGCTTCCCTCAAGATTTAGTTTTTGAAGCGCTTACATTGGGCTTTAAAAATAAATGTTATGACGGTAAGCCTTTTTATGCTACGGATCACCCCGTTGGTGACAAAGAGAAAAGTAAATTTTCCAATAAATTTGACAAAAAATTGTCTTGGGCGACTTTAGCAGATGCCGAAGCCGGCTATGGTGCTGCACGATCTTCAATGTTGGGCTTAAAAGATGAAAATGGACGCAGCCTTAAAATTAAGCCGAATTTACTAGTGGTTCCTCCTGCGCTTGAAACTACAGCTAAAGCTTTAATGACTGCTGCAAAGTTTGCTGACGGCTCTGAAAATATTTTCAAAGATACAGCTGAAGTATTGGTTGAAGCAGGCCTTGCCACTGATACTGAATGGCATTTGCTTGCAACAACTAAAGCGGTAAAACCGATTATTTATCAGGAGCGCCAAACTGCTGAACTGCTGGCTCAAACCGATATTAATTCCGACGATGTATTTATGCGTGGCGAATATAAGTTTGGTGTTGAAGCACGTGGTGAAGCAGGTTATAGCTTGCCTCATCTTGCAGCTGGCTCAACAGGTACAACCTAATAAATAAGGTGAATTGATATGTACGCAACGGCAGAAGCGATGACGCGCAAATTTGGTGAAACCATACTGATTCGGCTGACCGATACTGAGAAGCCTTATCAGGGCGTAATCAATATGGAAAAGCTGAATGCTGCAATGCAGGAAGCCAACAGTGAGATTGATGCTTATGTGGGTAGCCGCTACCCACTGCCGTTGCAGGTTATCCCTCCATTTTTAGTGAATATTGGTTGCAACTTGGCACGTTATTACGCAGTCACTGGTGATTTATCAGAAAACGACCCGATTAAAAACCGTTTTGAATCATCTATTAAAACCCTCACTAAAATTTCCAAAGGAGAACTGACGCTAGGCGGTTCTCCAGCTGGAGAGTCAAAACCAGTGCAAACCTCGTCTAACAATGTGCAGTTTGCTGTGGGTCGCCGAGACTTTGGTAATGGAGGTTGGTAATGCTGGACTTATCTGTTATCGAGCAAGCCATTAAAGACGAGATGGCGCAGCAAATTCAAGATCGAAAATGGCCGTGGATTCGCGAAATCTATACTTATGGTGGTGAGTTTGATGATGATATTGATGCGGTTATTCGCCATTTTCCAGCGATTTGGATCACATTTGATGGCAGTAAAACTCCAGAAAAAATAGGTGTCAGCAAGACCAAGATGCCAATTACTTTTGTGGTGTTGGTTGGTGCTGAGTCTGTTCGTAATGAGGAGTCACAGCGCCATGGTGCGGGTGCTGATATTGGCACATTTCAAATGTTGCGTCATGTACAGCAATTGCTCACCGGTAATGACTTATCCAGCCAAGGTGTTAAAGGCTTAGCACCTTTGGAACTGGGTCGAATCAAAACCATTTTTAATACTTCTACCCGCGGCCAGTCGCTCAGTGTATTGGCGCAAGAATTTAGCACCTCTTACACAATTACGGCTTCAGACCGTATTCGAGAAGAAGTCGATGAAGAAGCATGGTTAGAACGTATCAATATTAATTACCATTTTGACCCTAAAGATTATGGCTTTATTGAGTCTGATCTGGTCAAGCTGAGGGAATAATTTATGACTATTCAAGCAGGCATTCGTACACCAGGTATGTATACGAATGTCAACATCAATACTCAGCGTACAGGCTTGCCTGCGAATACGCACAAGGTATTGTTTATCACCACTGATGACAAAGTCATGGATCAGCCTGTGGCGATTTATGACGAAGCAGATGCAATTGAAAAAATCGGCACTGACAGCATTGTTGGCCGCATGATCAAAGCGGCGGTTAAAACCAATCGTCTTGTTGATGTTCAAGCCATTGCACTGGCAATGAACACCACCGATCCGCAAGCCCCTGTGCCAGATGTGGATGAAACTACTGAGATTATTGCACCGCTGGGCCATACTATTTTGGCATTAGATGCTTCTCCAAAAATTGGCGATGACACAGAAGCGTGGGTTGATCACTTAAACTTTGTTAGTGATGCGATTGAGCAGCGCCCGGCAATTCTAGTTGTGCCTTTTTCAGATATTGAAGCAGCAACGGCTTTTGCTGCTCAAGCTCCAGTTGAAACTTGCTACCGCGTGGTTGCTGTGTGTTATCACGGTGCAACAGGTCAAGAAGCTGAAATTGGCGCTGCGATGGCTGCTGCATTAGCAGACTCTAGTGACCCAGCATTACCATTCAACGATGTAAATCTTGAAGGTGTTGATGCTGTTGAAGACAAGAACAAATTGACCTTTGAGCGCCAAGAAGCCGCCATGCGTGCGGGTGTTTGTATCATTCAAACCGGTGCAGATGGCACGCCTGAAATTGTACGTGCTATTTCAACATTCCGTAAAAACCCAGATTCAGGCATGGCGGATGACATCATGCTCGACATTAATGGCGCTTTAACAATTGACTATGTACGTCTTGTGATGCGTACAGCTGCAAGCAAAGAGCGTCGCCGCAAAAACACAGGCCCTGCACGCCGCAACTTGCGTTCAGTGTTTATGGCTGAAGCCATCAAGCTGGAAAAAGCGGAAATTTTAGAAAATGTCACAGCGACAGCGGATCAGCTGACTGTGACTCAAGACAGTACCGATAAAGCCCGCGCTAATGCTGAGATTCCTGCGCACTGGGTACGTGGTATGCATGTCATTGCCACGAATTTAAACGTGTATTAAGGATTATTTAATTGAAAAATTATCGAGTTCAAATTTTACATCACATCAGCTTAACGACTGAAGTTGAAGCTGAAAATAAAGATCAGGCACTGCAGATAGCTGAAGCTATTTCTGATGAGATTAAGCCAGTGGAGAATTATTCATCCAGTGAATTGTCCGTCAATGAAATTGAAACGTAATGTCTAGAATATAAAAGCTCACTCCGGTGGGCTTTTTTTTATTTAAATGGAAGTCCTTCCGCCTGATATTCAGCCGAAAATTAATAAAAAATAAGCCAACATTAATATGAGGCGACAACAATGGCTCAAGAGTCCGTTGGATTTATTATTCTGGGTGTGAATGGTGATGACTATGACTGTGCATCATTTACGTCAACCAAAACAACAGGCCGCCGCCCTGTAGCAACCATGAACCGTACTGGTGAAGTCAAGCATACTGCTAAAGGTATTCGCACCTATGCAATTACCGTTGCCGTGGTGATCCCTGATGGTAAGGATGAGGTGGATTGGCTAGAAGTTGAAGATGCTCGTATTAGCATTGAATCTGAGTCGGGTAATTTCCGCGAAACCTACACCGACTTCAACGTGCAAACCATCAGCGATTCATATGATGTGGCTGGTGAAACACGCCGAAACTTAGAAGGCTTTGCACTGAGCTACATTTCTGAAAACCTATAAACCATAAGGAAAACAATATGATTCAGGTTGAAGGCGAACTTCCTGTGGCACTTAAAGTGCTGGATGGTCAAACTGAGATTAAAAGCAAAAAGGTTGTCATGCGCCAGATGACTGCAATTGAATATATGCAGTCGCAGGCAGACACTGAAGCTGGTCAGTACATTGGCATTGCTGACCTTGCAGCAATGACCAAGCTGGTGGATGCGGATGGTAAAGAGCATACGATTAGTTATGACATGCTGGGTAACTCATCCCGCTCAAATCTCGACTATTTGAATGAAAAAGTGATTGAGCTTAAGGCAAAGGAAGCAGCCGCAGAGTAAATGAGGGAGCGCGGTTAATCCGCGCTCTTTTAGCTCTAGGCATTCCATATATTGAAGCTGTTCAGCTTCCTATAGATGTGGCAATTGCCATGCTCACCGATGAGCGGCTAAACAATACTCGTCCAAGAAACAACCGCAAAAAACACAATACATCTGAAACCACCACAACCACCAAAACAGCCACAAAGCGTAAGCATTCAAAACCAAAGGCATAAATCATGAGTAAGAATTCTGTAGTTTCATTAACGCTTCAGGTCAAGGGACAGCAAGCCAGTGCTGAGCTTAAGCGTATAGCTACAGATCAGCTTACTGCAGTTAAAAAAATAAACACGGAACAGCAGAAACTTGCGCCCCTACAGGCTGGGCAAATTAATAATGCTAAAAAGTTCAGTGATGAACTACGCAAGCAAGGTCAAGCTTTTACAGCACAAAAGCGTGAAGCACTTGCTGTAGACACTGCCCGCAAGCTGGGTATTCGGACTGAGCAACAGATTAATGCTGAAATTAAGAAAACCCACAACAGCTATGCTCAGTTGAGTATTTTACAGCGCCAAGGCGTTGTTACAGCGAAGGATATGGAACGCGCCTATGCGACCATGAAAACACGTGTAGCGGCGTTGAATGGTGAACTGGGTAAAACTGTACAGACAGAAAAACAGATCCAGCAGATTCAAAGAACTGGCGGTTCTGGAATGAGCACCCTACAGCGTGGTGGAATTATTGCTGGAGCTACTGTTGCGGGCGGTGCTGTTGTTTCAAATGCCTTACAAAAGCCACGTGACTACGCTCAGTTGATGACATATATCACTGCAACAGCTACTGGCGGACAAGGCCTAACAGCTGAACAACGGCTTTCAAAGACTGGTAATTTTGAAGGTTTTGTTAAAAATGCTGTACGTAATGGTGGCGGAAAACGTGAAGACGTTGCAGCAGCATTAAATGAACTTATTGCCTCTGGCAAATATGATGAAACCAATGTCTCTACAGCACTTTTATCATCTTCTAAAACAGCCTTCGCAGCTGGTGCGGATACAGTTGATGCTGCAAAAATGACCATTGCAATGCAGAATTTTGGAGTTAAAAACATTGATTTAGCACAAGATCGTTCAATGAGAGCGGGCCAAATTGGCAGTTTTGAGTATAAAGATCTTTCTAAATTTCTGCCTAGTCAAATGGCTATGGCAAAGTCATTTGGCTATTCAGGAGATGATGGGTTAATTAAGCTTCTTGCTTTAAACCAAGTTGCTAAAAGCACTGCTGGCGACAGTGCTGAGGCAGGAAATAACGTAGTCAACTTGCTACAAAAATTATCCAGCCGTGAACTCGCTGATACCTTGGCAGATAAAATTAAAAATACAGATGGTTTGCCAACTAAAGCTATTAAAAATAAAAAAGGTAAAGTTTTAGGTCAGGAATTTGATTGGGCTACGTATTCTACCCAACAGCGAGAACAAGGTGTTTATGGTGTGGAAGCTTTTGTAAAACTTCTTGAACGACAGCTTCAAGGAAATACTCAGTATACGAAGTTACAAAAAGAAGCTAATTCCGCCAAAACACCTGAAGAGCGAAAAGCAAAACTTGAAGATATGAGCAATATTGCTATGGGTAGTGAGTTAGGTCAATTTTTAGCAGACCGTCAAGCCCTATTAGCTGCGATGGCTGCTGTTTATAACAAAGATCAAACTGTAAATCTTGAAAAAAATATCAGCACTGCATCTGGTACAGTTAATTCAGACCTTGAAATGATTCGTCAGACGGAATGGGCAAAAGATCAAGCCGCAGATCAAGAAAGGCTATTTGCACAGTCCAAGGCTTATGATGCAGTCTCAGATTCTTTAGGACGCATAAAAGAACATCTTACTGAATGGGCGCAGGGAAATGAAAAACTTGCTGGTGCAACTTATGGGACTACAATTGCCGTAGGTGCATTAACTGTTGCTGCAACAACTGCCGCTATTGCGCTTAAATCGTTCGGCAATAATAGTCCATTACCAAATCTACCTGCAGGTACGGACACAAAGACAAAAGGCAAACCTAAAATTAAAGGTGCAGGCGGATTAAAAGCAGCTGGTCTTCTAGGAGGTGCTTATGCATTCTCAGAAGCCATAGAACCTATTGATGATTACTTATTTTCAAAAGTCGATAAACTTTTTGGTGGAGATGGCAAGAAATTTGATGCTGTTCAGTTTTCAATTGATCAGCAAAACCAACAAAGCACGGAACTTCTAGCTAAACAGCAAGAAGCCAATCAACTATCAAAAGATATCATTGGGAAATTAAGTTCTCTCATTAGCGTCACCCAGCAGAATAAACCGATCCCATTTAGTACAGGAAACCTTCTGAATGATATTTCAAACCATGCGGCGACTGAAGAAAAACGCCATGGCTTTAATTTATTGTCATTCGGCCAAAAATAAATGGAAGCCTTTCCGCCTGATATAAACCTTAAGTATTTTTAATAATGACCTCCTCGAATGGAGGTTTTTTTATGGGCTGGGCTGAAGAATTACAGGATGCAAGTTTCCGCGGTGTGCAATTTGAATGCACGTCGACCAATGATGCTGTGTCTAAATCCCTTGCTGTAAAACAGGCTCCATACTCAAATGATGCTGAAATTGAAGATATGGGGAACAATCCAGCAAATATCTCAATCAATGCGGTTTATTCGGGTGATGACTATAAGACTTGGCATGATGCGCTTATTGCTGCTTTGCTTGAGACAGGCTCTGGTGAGCTGATTCATCCTATTCACGGCATCATGCAAGTCAATGTTGTTGATTATTCTGTTGATCACAATGCTGAAAGCGTTGATTCATGCACCATTTCCATCAAATTCATTCAAGCAAAGGATAAAAAGCGCGAGCTGTTTGTTCCTGTTGCAGTACCCGATGAAATTTATACTGAAGACATTATTGACGCGCCAGCATCTGCTTTAGAGCAGTACTTAAAAAATCTTCAAGTACTGGATCAGAATCAGTTCTTTGATGCTGTGAATAATATCCGTAATGGCATTAATACTTTTCGTGACGGCCTGAATCTAGCCAAAACCACAATTGAAAATATTTTATCTCCAGCAGACTTTATTGTTGGCCTAGTTGATGATGTCAGTGGTTTAGTGACCTTTGATGCCAATATTTCCGCATTGTCTAAATGGCGTGATCTTGTTCATCGCGTACAGCGTTTTGAAAAGC
>NZ_RCHC01000028.1 GCF_003664645.1 Acinetobacter chengduensis
GTGCTTTTTGGCAATCGCTTTGTCTGCCTGTTCCAATGTGTCTGCGTTGTAAGCTTTTTTGATGATGCGCTTGCGGTTTTCATCAATTGCGCTTTGTGGCATCGCTTTAACTTCTTCACCAATCACCGCAGCATCTGGTCTAAAGCCCACCCAATCCACTTGCAACGGGTCGCAGGTGTATGTCACTTCATTGCCATGCTCATCTATGCAAAGGACATCAATAGATGGTGCGCGGTAAGGATTCACCACTACTTTCAGTTTGGCTTTTGGATAAACACCGTCTATATGGCGAACGTCATAATCATTTGAACCATAACCTTTAATGGCATAGCTGACCGTTAAATTGGCAGCCACTGTACGCTCTACTGGTGTAGTGCTCAGCAACTCTTGGCAAAGCTCAAGCGGCGGAGCAATACGCAATTGAGCAGGTGAAATGCTTTGCCAAACTGCGTTGCGTGAACGTTTGGTACGGCTATGAATTTGGGTTTCATTCCACATCATTCGCCATTGCGCAGCGGTTTGGTTTAAATGCTCGATACTGTCAATTTTGATAAAGCGCAGACGACCTTCAAATTGGGTTTCGACAATATTCTGGGCATTTTCAACTTGACCTTTGGCCTGTGAATTGCCCGTTGCATGTGCAATAAAAGTCACATCTAAGCGTTCAAGCAGATTCTTAAAAAGCCCTGATGTGTTGGCGCAACCTTTATCTGTATAAAGAATGAAAGGCACACCATGCAGTGGTTCCTGCATTGAACGTTTTTGAACACAGTTCAAAAAGATTTCTGTCAAGTTTTCAGCGCTTTCACTGCCGTAAACGTATTCAACATAAATAGAACCGGAGAAATGGTCTGTGATGACGTAACGGATCACGCGGTCATTCTCGATTTTCTTCACATTGGCTGGCTTGTTTTTGTAGAACTTCTTCTCGTCCATGACTTGCATACCACCGCGAGGGAGATAGAACAAAACACAGATCGAAGCATCTACTTGCCAAACATGGTTCGGGTGCAATGACTTTTGCTGTGCATGCGCAGATGGGGTTGCCAGCTGCTTTGGATGGCACATATTATTTTTCATTACACGCGCAATGGTTGCTGCTGAAACGTTTGGCGCTTTGCCTTCCGCTTTCATGATGCTGAGCGCAGTGGTAATTGGCAGGGTTTGTTTGCCATTGGCACGTGTTGCCACATGCACCATGCCGCCAATCTGTTCTGCAACTTCGGCAGTCACTACTGACTTGCCTTTATCGCTGCGCTGTTTGCGTTCAGTTTTAAAGCCGACTGTTTCCAGATCACGGTAGAGCTGTGCTTTGCTGATCTGAAGATGTTCACAAGCCGTTTTTACAATTGAGCCTTTTTCGCCAAACCCAGCATTTGTGAGCTTTAGCGCGACATCGCGTAAATAATCCTGCACCGCTAAGTTTGGGGTTGTCATTATTCAGCCTCCGACTCATTAGCCACAGGCGCTACGCTCATCCAAGATGGGTTGACCATTGCTTGGAAGTCAATTTGAATGCCTAGTTCAACACTGGTCTGCGCAATTTGCTGGAACAGTGCAACCACATTAGCTTCAAGGCGGTCTTGAATGTCATACAGTTCATGTTCATTGATGGCATCGACAATTGAGTTGATGCTGTTGGTGAAGCGAACTGTATCGTTATGCATTGTGAGGCATGCTTTGTTCATTTCTTCTAAAGCTTTTTCGGCCAAACGCTGAGGCTCAGATTCAGCGCGTTTTTGAATTTCTGCAGGGCTATTCAGCTTGGTGAGCTTTTCATCCAGCTCATTGGCTTTTTGGTCTTTTTTCTGAATAATTTGGTCTTTGGCTTTGATGTCTTGGTCTTTGGACTCAAGTGCATTTTTTGCATCACGCAAAGCTTGTTTTAGCTCGCGCACAGACATGGTTTCAATGGTGTCTAAAGACACATCGCCAATACTGCCACCAGCATCAATGATTTCAATATCGTCATCATCTAGAACCATAAGCTCTAGAAGTTTTGTACCATTTCCTGATTTGCTCAAAAGCGACATCGATGTCGTTTTTGAAAATTTAAGAACTACAGACATAAAACGTTGAGCAGTTCTTTTGCTGATACCAAGCATTTCAATGCGCTTAGAAAACTCACCATGTGGAGTCATTTCTTTCATGATAAGCAAACGCTTACCGAGTTCCATAACGGCTTCCACTGAGCGTTGCTGGTAGAAACGGATCTCATCTTCTAAAGCGCCAACTGTTAATGCACCTTGATAACCTAGCTGCGCAGCTAGCACGCCAAGTTTTTGTGAATGCTCAGAAAATGCAATTTCTGTAGTTTGCTGTTCTAAGTCCATAATGAACCCCTAATTAAAAAGTGACGCTGGTGCGCTGTTCGTATTCGGCCATACGTGCTTTGGCCCGTTCCATTTCGCTGTCGTGTGCCTTTGCCATCTGCACCAGCGCAGTGCCCAAGGTGTAAAGATCGTTTTCATCTTTCTTTACCAAGCCTTCTGCTAACAGGGTTTGCAGTGCTCTGTGTGTTTGAGCTGGCGATTCACCCAGTTTTTTTGATAACTCTTGATTGGTAACACCTTGAAGGCTGTGACCACGTAAGGCCTTAAGCACTTTTAAAACTTTTTCAGCAGACTTCACTGTGCTCATTTACGTACCTCAGTCCCTGTGTAAGTGGAAAGTTCTTGGCGCAAAATTTCGTTATCGTTTTCTGCGAAGTACCAGCCTGAAAAACCTAAAAAAGTTAAAAACATAAAAATCACTGCAAAATATTCGTTTTTCATTGCTCTTGCTCCATGTGCAAATATGTGCAAATATGTGCAAATTATTGAACAGGTGGTGTATCGTCTGATTCGTCTTTTGGTTTGGCTTTAAGACCGAGTAAAACAGCAATTTTATGACCTTTGCCTCTTTTACATTTCGCCTGACCGTTCAATACCTTATAAACATCTTGGGGTTCAAAACCGTTGCTAGCTGCCCATTCAGCAAATGTTTTGCCCTCTGAATCGAATTGCTTTCTAAGTTCATCGGGAGTTGTAACCATCATTTTTTTGCAACCTCATGTGTGAATTAATTCGATTTAAGTTGAATCTTATGATTGCTCAATATATTGAGCATGTCAATGTTAAATGATCAATATTTTGATCTAAATTATGATTATTGGAGTGTATTTTGAGCAATTTTACAGAGCGTTTACGTTTTGAGATTGATCGTGTTGGAGTGAGTGAGTTAGCTCGCAAGACAGGATTTGCCAGAAATTCACTCTATAATTGGAGTGAAAAAGGCAATATTCCTTTAGATAAGCTATTTGTACTTTCACAATTCGGAATAGATATTAACTTTGTTCTCTATGATGAACGATTAGCTCAAAATAATGAGCAGGTTATAAATGATGAATTTGGCTTAATTCAAGTGCGTGCAGATGTTGAAGTTTCTGCAGGCGATGGAGCCGTTGCTGGAAATGAGGATAAAGCGAAATATTGTTTAGCTTTTCGCAAAGACTGGCTACAAAGTCGCGGCTTAAAAGAGAAAGATCTATACGTAGTGTTTGCTCGTGGCGACTCAATGGAACCTACAATTTCAGATGGAGACTCACTGTTAGTAAATACTGCAGAAAAAGATCCGCAGGATGGGCATATATATGTCATCCGAAGTTGTGAAATATTGTGGGTAAAACGCATTCAAAGGTTATTAGATGGGTCGTTGTTATTGATATCAGATAATAAAATTTACCCACCAATGCCATTAAAGCTTGATGAAGCAAGCGATGTTGAAATTATTGGAAAAGTTGTAAATTCGAGTAAAAATTTTTATTGATTTTTAGGGTGTGCTATGACTAAGAGCTTTAAGTGGACAATTGGAGTGATTGGGTTTTTTGTACTTTTTGTGATTATTTCTGCCTTTTATTCTATTAATCAAAAAGAGAGTAAAAAAATTAATAATCAAGTAGTAGACGAACAGCCCTTCGAAACTCAAAAGAAAGCTGATCAAGAAACTGAAAAAGTTTTAAAAGCTTTGGATAAAAATGAAGATAAGTGGTTTGATGAGAAATATGAAAAGATTAAATCATCAAATCATTAGCAATAAATTATAGCTACCAAGCTGATAAAGTGGGAATAGAATGAATCAGGTTACTTTTTTACAAAATCAATTTGTTAATATCCCCGCTTTACGGTTCTATGGGGAATTCTCTTCATCTCCATCTGGTGAATGGCATATTTGTTGGGCTGATAGTGATCTTGAATTTAATAGCGGACGTGGCGGTTGCCGTGAATCGGGTCGTGGTTTGTTTGTTCTGTATAATAAATTTAAAGAAGAGATTGTTTTAACAGGATGGTTGGAACGCCCACAACGAGCCAAAGTAATAGATACTGGAGTTTTCTGTATAGAAGACTGGAGATTTAGGGATCAGTTGCAATCAACGGTCTATGCCTTTTCATCTTCAGGTGAAATACTTATCAAAAAAACTTTCGAAGGGAATTTATTTAATAGTGATATATCATCAGATGGTCAATATTTAGTTTGTCAAACAGCAAATAATCAGAATTCTAGTGATGGTAATTTACTCACTTTCTTTGATATTTTTAAAAGGAAAGTTTTATTTTCAAGAAACCCAGTTACAGGATGGGCAAATCAATATATTTTTATGGAGAATGATTCAAGACTAGGTGTAGTCCATAAAGATGTTGGTACTTATTATTATGATATAAATGGTAATTTTCTTGATCATGATCGTTATAATGAAGAGCAATTAACTTGCAATAAATATGAAATCGTAATTTTTAGAGCGCAGGATTTATTAAAATCAACTGATCTAAATGAAGAATATGCTCATAAAATAATTGCTGCTATAAAGCACTCTATGGAAATTCTACAAAAACATGAACACCATTATTCATCTTGGGCTGCATTGGCATTTAAGATACAAGGTGGAGCTTATGAATTTTTAAAAAATAAGGCCTTGGCACTCCATAGCTTTGAAATGGCTTTAGAGCTAAACCCTAAGATTGGTGTAAAAAGAAAAGTTGAAAAGATTAGAAAAGAGCTGAGTTTAAATTAATCGGAAGCCTTTCCGCCTGATATAACAAATATAAAAGCAGCACCATGACCTCATCATTAGATGAGGTTTTTTGTTGTGTCAAATACCCCTAAAAAATTTGTACTTTCAAAGTTAAGTCTGGGCCGCCTTGAAGGCGTAAACCCTGACTTAGTCAAAGTTGTTAAACGAGCGATTGAAATCACCCAGCAAGACTTTCTTGTTGTTGAAGGTGTGCGCTCAGAAGAACAGTGCTATATCAACTACGGCAAAGGCCGTACAGCTGCACAATGCACAGTTAAAGGCGTACCCGCTTCATATGCTCAGCCCAAACTTGCCAAAGTGACATGGCTGAATAATCCACTCTCCAGCAAACACGTAACAGGTAAAGCAGTTGATTTAGTACCGTACCCAGTAGATTGGAATGACCTTTCTAAATTTGATCAGGTTGCGAAAGCAATGTTTGCTGCTGCTAAAGAATTAGGTGTGCCAATCCGCTGGGGTGCTGACTGGGATAATGACGGCAACTATCGTGAAAAAGGTGAATATGATTCACCGCATTTTGAACTTTAAGGAGGATATTGCATGCCTTCTAAAGTTAAAAACAACCTTGCCCAGTTAGCCAAAATTGAACGTTATATTGCTCGCTTTCAACTGCTCTCAAACATTCATGGACGCACTCTGACTGAGCATAACGACCAGTTGGATTTTACGTGGAAACAGGCTTTTGAAGCAGGCAGCGCTGAGGCTAAAGTAAGTCGTCAAGCTGCCGAAAATGCGGCAGTTGATGCGGAATACTCAACTAAAATCCAGCAACTGCGCCTACAGCTCTCTACCCGTGAAAGTGAGCTTGATCATGCGATTTTAGAAACGGCTGAAGCTAAACAAAAACTATTGGATCAGGCCAAGCGTCATCAACAGCGTGTGGATGAGCTAAAGGCTGAGATCGAGCAAAAGCCTGAGTTAATTGAGGCTACATTGGGGGTTACAACTTATTCAGGCCCGATTGTGGAAAATTGGCGTGATAGCTGGAAATGGATCAGCAACTGGTGCTTTGGCCTGATTGTCTTTTTTGCCACTACACCTATTCCCCCAGAAGTGTTGGCGGTACTGCCTGAAAACATCCGTTATTACGTAATTGCCTTTACAGCATTTTGTGGATTTGTTGGGCGGTATTTGAATCAAACCAAGCCGCTACCGCTGCCACCAATTCATATTGGGGATGCCGATGTTTGAAACCCTCAAACTCAACTTTTCAGAAGCCAATTGGATCGTGACAACGATCCTTGGCATCTATATCTGGTTCATCAATAAACAAAGCGCTTCAGCAAAAGAAATGCTCGATTTACGTATGCGTGTAGTTGAACTGGAAAATACTGTAAAAGACATGCCATCCAAAGTGGATGTTGAAAATTTGCGCGGTGAATTAAATTCACTCAACAAACAAATGGACAGTGTGCAGCACGGTGTTCGGCGTATTGAACAATGGCTAATTGATAATAAAAAGTGAGGAAACATGAGCTTTGAAAATCAGCTTAAAGAAGAAATGCGTTTGGTGCTGCTTCGTCTGTTGAATGAAATGCCTTCTTACCGCGGCAATAGTTCTACTTTGCATAGCGGATTGGATCGTTGGGGTTTGAGTTTTAGCCGTGATCAAGTCAAAACGGAACTGTACTGGCTGAAAGATCAAGGTTGTTTAAGCATTGAAATGGAAGACCCCGCTGTGCTTGTAGTGAAGCTTACTGAGCGCGGTCAGGACGTTGTAGAAAACCGCGCCCGTATCCATGGCATTAAACGTCCTTCGGCTTAGGTGATCTATGTCTAAATCCTTTATGCGCAAATTGACTGATGAACAGCGTCAATTCATCTATCGAATGATGGAAGAAGACCGTTTCACCCTGAATGAAATGATGGATGAAATCCGTGCAGAATTCCCTGCAGATTGCATTCCCAGCCGTTCAGCGCTTGGTCGTGAAAAAAAGAACTTCGCGGCTGAAGCAAAAGAGTTCCGTGAAATTGCTGCTGCATCAGAAGTTTTGGTTAAGGAGTTTGGCGAAGACCCTGACGATAAAGGCGGTATGTTGTTGGCTCAGGCAGTTCAAGCTGTAGTGACTAGACGTGCGCTGGATGAATTGACCAATGACGGTGAAGATCCAAACAAGCCTAAAATGGATATTGATGCTGTAGGTTCTTTAGCGCGTGCAGCACGCGCGGCCATTATGACCAAAGAAAAAGCCATGGAAAACCGTGCTGAAGTCCGCCGTCAAGCGCGTGAGGAATTGCTAAAAGAGCAGGATGAAAACCTGAAAAAAGCGGCTGCCTCACAAGGAATGGGTGAAGAGCAAATTCAATTCTGGCGTGAAAAAGTATTGGGTATTAAATAATGACTGCACCAAAACCTCGGCAAGATACTGTTCGGATTATCGACTGGGATGAACTTCCAGAACGTGCCCGCAATCTGCCTGATAATCTTAATCCGTTTGAAGAAGGTGTTTTGATGAAACACCAAGTTGAATGGCTGAAGATCAAGACAGATATCAAGGCATGCCCTAAAGGGCGTCGTACCGGTATTACCTTTGCTGAAAGTTTTGATGCAGTATTTACTGCCGCCGCAAGCAAAGAAGCTGGCGGTATGAGTGTTTATTATATCGGGGATACTAAAGAAAAAGGTCTGGAGTTTATTGGCTACTGCGCCAAGTTTTCCCGTGTGATTGCCGAAGCACAGGGACAGATTGTTCAGATAGAAGAATTTCTGTTTGAAGATCAAAATGAGAAAGGTGAAACACGTCAGATCACCGCCTACCGCATCCGCTATGCCAGCGGCTTTCAAATTGTTGCTTTGTCTAGCCGTCCAGAGAACATCCGCGGTCTGCAAGGTAAAGTTGTGATTGATGAGGCCGCATTCCACCCCAACGTGCAAGGTGTGATGGAAGCCGCTACAGCGCTTTTGATTTGGGGTGGCCGCATCTCTGTGATTAGTTCACATAACGGTAAAAACAATCCATTCAACCAATTCGTAAAAGATATTGAGAATGGTGTGTTTGGTGAAGATGCCGCTGTGCATGTGGTCACTTTTGATGATGCTGTTGCGAATGGTTTGTATGAGCGCGTGTGCTTTATGCAAGGCAAAGAAGCCACGCTTGAGGGTAAGAAGAAATGGTACACCAAAATCCGCAAAGCATACGGCAGCCGTAAAGCAGCCATGCGTGAAGAACTGGATGCTATTCCCCGCGACGGTTCTTCAGTATGTTTGCCTGCACTTTGGGTTGAGCGTGCTATGCCAGAAGTGCGAACAATCCTGCGTTTAACCTTGGGTGATGATTTTACTGAGCTGACACCCGATGAGCGTGACTCATATATTGATGACTGGATTCAGCGTTATTTAGAACCTGAACTACAAAAGCTGGATAAACGCAAACAACACTGTGCCGGGCAAGACTATGCACGTCACCGTGACTTCAGTTTTATTCTGCCGTTTTATATTGCACAAGATTTGCGCCGCATTGCGCCATTTGCCATTGAGATGCATAAAGTGCCATCTCGGTTACAGCAAAAAATTCTGTGGTACATGTTGGATCGGCTGCCGCGCTTTGGCGGTATTGCCATGGATGCCACTGGATCTGGTGAAACCATAGCTGAAAATACAGCGGAAAGATATGGTGAACATATGGTGCATCAAATCAAACTAAGCCGCGCATGGTATGGGCTTTGGACGCCTAAGCTAGTCACGGCTTTTGAAGAGGATATGATTGACTTGCCGCGGGATGAAAACTTAAAGAATGACTGCTCTGCAATTGAAGAAGTAGATGGCATTCACATGGTCACCAAAGCGCGCACCAAAGATATTAAAGACCCTGAGTTATACCGACATGGAGATGGTGCTGTTGCGATGATTTTAGGATGGTTTGCCAGCCTGCATCTATCCAGCTCGATAGAGTTTATCCCGCTTCCAACTGCAAGCGAGTTGGAAGTAAATCATGATGATTATGATGGGTGGTTTAGTGAAGTTGGGTGTATTTAACCTATAAAAGTATTATGCACCTTCTGCAAAATATGAGCACTTGGATCATCAAAACTTTCTTCAGTTGTTTGGATTTTTATTGTTTGTATTTGGGGAGTGTCATATGCGTCGGTATAATTTAACTGCAAAAAAAAGGTTAAATTAGTTGTTTTAAGTACTTCATTGGGATGTCTAGAATATAGGCTAACTATATTTAATGCATTTAGACCCTTATCTAATATTTCATAAGTCGTTCCATCCAATATGTAAACGGGAGAATCTTCTTCAAAACTGTAGCTAAACCAGAGAGACCTACATAAAGAACGACTATTTTTTAGTGTGAAACTAATATCTAAATGATAAATACTATTAGATTCCTCATCAGAGTATTGCTTTATCAGGACTTTTGAACCATGAATATGAAAAAATGGTTGGGCTTGAATTAGTTGAAATTTATTATTCTTATTTATTTGCTCAATTGTTAGATCTAATTCCTTTTTTGCTGTTGTAGCTAGTTCAGTTTGTTGTGACACACTATTTTTTAATTCTTCACCTTGTTGTTTATAACCTAGATACAAGAATAAAAAAGCTAATGGAGCAAAAACACCTGCTAAAAAATCCCCTAATTCATTCGATGCTAGGAGAACATTTTTACCACTACTATTCTTAAATGCTATTGTGTAAATAATAACGAATAAGAGATATAAAAATACGAACCAGAAAGGCCAAAGTTTATAGAATGGTTTTTTAAATTGATTTTGTTGTTCCATGGAAAGCCTTCCCCCTGATTAAAAGTATAAAAATTCTAATAATAGAACGAGGCGACGAATCTTGTTGGAGCAAGATTCGCCTCCCTTGGTATAGCACTACCGCAGGCAAAGCCTCGTTACCCTGATCAGAGTAACTGCAGGCTACCAAAAAATGAAATGCTTTTGCAGTAGGTGAAATCGTGAAAACCAAGCCAATTATTCCTTGGATGGGTGGTAAACGTCGACTGGTGTCGCAGCTGGCTAAAAAAATGCCAGAACATGAATGTTATGTAGAATTATTCGCTGGTGGCGCAGCGCTATTTTTTATGCGTGATCAGCAGTCTAAAGTTGAAGTCATTAACGACCTAAATGGTGAACTGGTCAATTTATATCGAGTCGTGCAGCATCATCTAGAAGAATTTGTACGGCAATTCAAATGGGCACTGGTGAGCCGCCAAATGTTTGATTGGCTCAAAAATGCCAATACAGATTTGATGACAGATATCCAGCGTGCAGCTCGTTTTTATTATCTGCAGCATACAGCTTTTGGCGCTAAATGCTCCGGACAGAATTTTGGAACAGCGACAACAGCACGTCCCGTCAATTTACTTCGCATTGAAGAGCAGCTTAGTGAAGCCCACTTAAGACTCTCTGGTGTGACCGTTGAGCATTTAAGCTGGGACGCGTGTTTAATGAAATATGACCGGCCTCATAGTTTTATGTATGCAGATCCGCCTTACTGGAAACTTGCTGGCTATGGTGTGGATTTTGGTTTGGATCAGTATGAAAAAATGGCAGAGCTGATGAAGACTTGTAAAAGTAAAGTGATGCTCTCGATTAATGACCACCACGATATGCGAAAAACCTTTGATGGTTTGAATATTGATACCGCAGAAATTAAATATACCGTGGGCAATTCTACGGCCAGTCGGAGCGTAAAACAGGAATTAATCATCACTAACTACTAAGCGTAGTGATTTATAGATTTATAAATCTTTATAAAAGCGTTTTTAGCGGTTTAATCAAGTTTCTGCATAAATGACCCGTGCGGAAGCTCAAAGCGCTTAAAACGCTTTTTACGCGCTCATAAAAAATATAAAAATAAATGGAAGTCTTTCCGCCTGATTCCTTCGCTTTAAATTGCCTACTGTGATGCAGAATCCACTTCCTATATTTGCATCCACCATGGCTAAAAAAGACCGCTCTTCAAAAAAACAAGACCGAACTGCACTCGAAACCTCACAGACCGCAGAAGTCGCTTGGCTGTCAAATCAATGGCAGGAACATCCTGTTGTGGGTATGACACCTTTGCGCATGCACCGTCTGCTGACCGATGCCGAACAAGGCAACCTGCAGGCGCAGGCGGATTTGTTTTGTGACATGGAAGAGCGTGATGGTCATATTTTTTCAGAAATGTCCAAGCGTAAGCAGGCTGTGAATGGCCTGCCTTGGGGAGTGAAGCCGCCTAAGAACGCCTCTGAGCAAGAAAAGAAAATTGCCGAAGAAGTCTATGAATGGCTGGATGACATTGAAGACTTTGAAATGTTCTTGTTTGAAGCCATGGATGCTGTGGGCCATGGCTACAGTGCACAGGAAATTAAATGGCATCAGCTTGGCAACCTATGGCTGCCAGAGAGCTTCCAGCATATTCAGCCACGCCTGATCATGACCCCGCATGAGCAGCCAAATGAATTGCGCCTGAATGATGGTTCGCTGGAAGGTGCTGAGTTTTGGCCTTTCGGCTGGTTTATCCATCGGCATAAAGCCAAGTCAGGCTATGTTTCACGTTCTGGTTTATTCCGCGTATTGGCGTGGCCGTTTCTATTTAAAAACTATGGTGTCAGAGACATTATGGAGTTTTTAGAAACCTACGGCTTACCCTCAAAACTAGGCAAATATCCTGCTGGTGCAACCGCTGAAGAAAAAATGACTTTGATGCGTGCAGTCATGAGTATTGGCCGTAATGCGGGCGGTATCATCCCGCAAGGCATGTCGATTGATTTTAATGATGCCACCGATGGCGACACTAATAACCATATGAACTTGGTGAAATGGTGTGAGCAAACCCAATCTAAGATTATTGTGGGCGGGACTTTGCTCTCTCAAGCAGATGGTAAAACCAGCACCAATGCGCAAAGTAAAACCCATGAAAATCAATTTGAAGTCATTGTTAAATCAGACTCTAAGCAGCTGGCACGGTCAATCAATGACAGTCTAGTCTCTGCAATGATGCAGATTAATTATCCGAATATTACGCCTGACCGTTACCCGAAATTTTGGTTCGATACTTCGGATACCGAAGACCTAGAGAGCTTTAGTAAGTCTTTGGGTGAGCTAGTCGATACTGGTATGCAGATTCCTTTGGCATGGGCGCATGAGCGTGCGGGCATTCCAATGCCTGCGGATGATCAAGAGCCTATTCTTGCCCGTGTGCAGCCTGCCCAAGTGGCAGCAAACAGTTTTCAGTATGCGGGCTATCCTGTGATGAATTTAGCTGCACTGAATCAAAATACACCAACTGCAATGCACCCTGCAGAGGCTGCCGCAATTCGTGGACAAGCTTTGCTGGATCAGCAAATGCAGTACAGCCTCAGCAATAAGCATTTGCAGTCACAGTCTGAAAGTTTTTTACCTGATTTGATTGCACAGCTCAGCCGTGGTGAAAATATTGAAGCAGCGCTAACCATGCTTTCAGAGATTTCTCCAGATAAAGATTTAGACGCATTGCAGAATGATTTAGAACAGATGATTTTTGCCAGCTCAGTCCTGGGCAAATTATCTGCTCATGAAAGCCGTAAAGCGGCACAGTCTGAGGATGAGTAATGGATCAGCCAACGATGCAGGCTGTATTCGGTCAGCCGCCGCGTAAAGCCATTGAGTATCTTCAGCAGAAAAAAGTCATGCCCTCCGAAGACTGGTGGCAAGTGCAAGGCAATGCACATAATCAGGCTTTTGTGGTTGCACACATGACTCGGCTAGATCTGCTTGAGGATGTGCGCAAGTCACTGCTGGATGCGCAAAAAAATGGCTGGGATTTAAAGCGCTGGTCACAAGAAATTGAACCCAAAATGAAGCAGCGCGGCTGGTGGGGAAAACAGGAAAAATTAACTGAAGATGGTCAGCGAGAAGTTCAGCTTGGCAATCCATACCGTTTAAAAACCATTTACCAAACAAATATGGCACAAGCTTATGAAGCTGGCCGTCAGTCTGTGATATGGGATGACAATCCGCTTTTTCCATACGTGCAATACAGCGCTATTTTAGACAATCATACTCGGCCTGCACACCGCGCCCTGCATGGCATTGTCATGCGCAAGTCTGACCCGGCTTGGCAATACATCAAGCCAAAGAACGGCTACAAGTGCCGTTGCACCTCTTATGAGATGATGGAAATTGACATCAAAAATCAGAACATCAAAGTCCGCAGCAGTGATGGCTATCTCAAACTGTATGACGTTGATGTCAGTCATGGCGGTGTAGCTCAAATTGCACGGATTGAATTTCCAGACTTGCCTGTGTTCTCTACAGATGCAGGTTGGACGGGTTCCCCAAGTACTTTAGTTACCCAAAAACTGCTGGACAAAGCGGTAGTTGCTGAACCGTCTATTGCATCCAAGCTAGTTGGTAAAACACTGCAAAATAATGAGGTGGTTCAGCAGCTGAATGAAGACGTCAAAGCATGGATTCAAAGTGTTGATCCCCTGAAGCCTAAAGGTGAAATGCGCAACGTAGGTGTAATTGATGCCTTCTTTTTGGAAACACTGAAGAAGAAAAAGCGGGTTGAATTGGCAAGTGCGGCAATCACCGTGCATGACAAAGGCACCATTAGTCATATTGCCAAAGAACGCAAACTGCATGACCCAGCATGGTTTGAAAATATTGTCAGCCATTTAAGTGGCAAGCACGACCTATACTGGGATGTACGGCATAACGCGGCATTGCTGGTTTTTGATATAGAAGTTAAAGGCGTGGTTTACAAGCTGGTGCTGCAGCTCAATCAAAGTATTAAAGGTAAAGATGAAGCTGGCAATAAGCAAAAGATTGTGGGGAATTTGATTCGGACGATTGTGGTCGAACAGGAAGTTAATTTGAAGAACAGCAAAGACTATGAGTTTCTTGTGAGTAAGAAATAAAAAATGCGCTTTTGCTGGTTCGGGACTCGAACCCGAATATGCCGTTTCCGGCTGGCTTCCCATAGCCTACTTCAACAAAAGCGCACTTTATACAAAGATTTTAGTTTAATAATTATGCAGGTGCAAGTATGAGCTTTATGCAGATTGCTGATGAAAATGTACGTCAGACATTGTTTGATGCTGCGGCACACATGAGTGATACAACACCGCTGGCAGCCAGTCTAGAGCGTGTTTTAGTCAGTCAGACTTTACAGAACTTTCATGCCAATGGACGGCCAGCATGGGCGGGACTTTCACCAGTGACACTAGAGATTTACCGCAAGCGCGGCATTACACCGCAAGGCATATTGCAGCGCTCTCCGGGTGGATTGCGCGACAGTGTTCAAGGTGACCATGATCAAACCTCTGCAACGGTAGGCGCTGGATCTGGGCAAAGTAAAGACTATGCTGCCATTCACCAATGGGGTGGTTTTGCGGGTCGCAATCGGAAAGTACATATTAAGCCACGTCCATATTTGCCGATGGACAGCCAAGGCTTTTTACAGCCTGAAGCTGAAGATGCCGTTGAATACACTGCAAGTTATTTTCTACAGCAAGCTTTTAAATAATAAAAAATAATCGGAAGTCTTTCCGCCTGATCTTTTTCTTGCGCCAGCTTTAATCTGACTGCATGAAAAAGACCTTATTAGCAGCCGCGTGCTCATTTGCCCTTGAGGCAGCCCAGCCTGAATATCTTGTGCTTATTCCCGAAGGAATATTTCACGGTATTGATGGACGTCCATTTGATGCTCCGCACTGGAATTTAACTCCAGAACGCGGTGAGCAGATTGTTGCGGCTTTAAACCAGCGCAGCATTGATATGGTGATTGACTATGAACACGCGACACTAGAAGCACAAAAGACTGGTGAACCCGCACCAGCGGCTGGCTGGCTAAAGTCAGGCGGTTTTCAGTATATTGAAGGAGTTGGCGTATGTAGCGCAAAATTTGAATGGACTGATAAAGCGGCTGGATTTATCGGTTCTAGAGAATATAAATACCTATCCCCAGTCTTTCTATATAACAAAGCCGGTGAAGTTCAGCATCTTCTGCATGTAGCGCTCACCAACACCCCAAATTTAGATCAATTGCCCGAAGCTCGTTTGGCTGCCGCGGCACAGGATTTTTTTGCCCAAAATTCACAACAACAGGATTCCACAATGGAAGAGTTATTAGAACGCTTGCGCTGGATGTTGAATCTGCCTATCTCAGCAACGGCTGAGGACATTATTGCAGAACTCAATAAGCTTACTGCGCAGATTCAAGAAGCTACCGGCACGACTGTCGCAGCCAATGGTCAGAACCTATTTGATGCAATTGCAGCAGCTGGTCAATTGAAAGTTGCTGCAAACAGCCAATCAGCCCCTGATCCAACCCAGTTTGTCCCGATGGCTGTGTATCAAGAAGCAATTGCTCAGGCATCTAAAGCTTCAAATGATGCTCAAACAAAAGAACTGAATGATCTGTTTGAAGCTGCATGTGCGGATGGTCGACTTACTGGTACTGCAACAATTGCATATTACAAAGGTCAGATCGAAACAAATCCTGCTTTTGTGAAAGCTCAGATTGAAAGTTTGCCAAAAATTGCTGCGCTGACGCAGCAGCAAACAAGTCAGGTCAACTTGGCTGAAAATCATCAGCAAACACCAGCTGTTGATGATGTTCAAAACGAAGTCTTTGGCTTGCTTGGTGTAAGCAAAGAAGACGCTGAAAAATATGGAGCCTAAACATGCCCGGATCTAATACTTCAATTAAAACAGAATACCGTGACGGAATTTTAATTCCTGTTGCTCTCGCTGCTGCCACAGTCGTATTGATGGGTACTTTTGCTGTCGTTGGCGCAGATGGCTATGCCGTGGCGTCTGCGAATGTCGGTGCTGCAGATCAAACCTGTATCGGAATCTGGGAAGATGATGCAGAAAACTTGGGTGCTGCAGGTGCTGCTCATGGCGTGGTACGCCGCAATAAACAATTCTTGGTTGCAAATTCAGCAACAGACCCTGTTACCCAAGTAGATATGGGGCAGCTGGTTTATATCCAAGATAACCAAACTATTGCAAAAACAGATAACTCAGGCGTGCTGCCAGTTGCTGGCGCATTCATGGGATTTGACCTTGAAAACCCATTGTATGTTTGGGTGGAGATCGTTTAATGAAATTTACAGCAGAAAATGCAAAGCAAGTCCTTACGCACTTATTCACTGGATTTAAAACGACTTTCAATAAGTCTTTTACTGAAACAGAAGTGACTTGGGATAAAGTCGCAACAAAAGTTACTTCAACCAATGCTGCAGAAAATTATGCTTGGCTGGGCAAGTTTCCTAAATTGCGTGAATGGATTGGCGATAAAGTCGTAAAGCGTCTTGAGGGCCATGGCTATACCGTTAAAAACCGTTCTTTTGAATCTACTGTGGCCGTGCATAAACATGAAATTCAAGACAATGAATTACTTGGCCTGCCAGTGATCTTCTCTTCAATGGGTGAAGAATCTAAGAGCTTCCCTCAAGATTTAGTCTTTGAAGCACTTACATCAGGCTTTAAAAATAAATGTTATGACGGCAAGCCATTCTATTCTGCAGACCACCCTGTAGGCGATAAAGAAAAAAGTAAATTCTCGAACAAATTTGACAAAAAATTGTCTTGGGCGAGTTTAGCGGATGCTGAAGCTGGGTATGGTGCTGCGCGTTCTTCAATGTCGGGGCTAAAAGATGAAAATGGGCGCAGCCTCAAAATTAAGCCGAACTTGCTTGTTGTGCCGCCTGCGCTTGAAACTACAGCCAAAGCGTTGATGACTGCTGCCAAGTTTGCAGATGGCTCAGAAAATATCTTCAAAGGAACGGCTGAAGTGTTGGTAGAAGCTGGTTTAGCGACTGATACTGAATGGCATCTGCTTGCAACGACTAAAGCGATCAAACCAATTATTTATCAGGAACGTCAGACTGCAGAGTTATTGGCTCAAACCGATATTAACTCTGATGACGTATTCATGCGCGGTGAATATAAATTCGGTGTTGAAGCGCGTGGTGAAGCAGGCTACGGATTGCCTCATCTAGCTGCAGGTTCAACAGGTACAACCTGATAGGTAAAGGTAATTGATATGTACGCAACGGTAGAAGCAATGCAGCGAAAATTTGGTGAACGTGAGCTGATTCAGCTCACTGATACTGAAGCGCCTTATTTAGATGCAATCAATATGGATAAGCTGAATGCTGCAATGCAGGAAGCCAACAGCGAAATTGATGCGTATGTAGGCAGCCGCTATGCTCTGCCGTTGCAGATCATTCCGCCATTTTTAATTGAGATCGGCTGCAACTTAGCACGTTATTACGCAGTTACAGGTGACTTATCCGAAAATGATCCAGTCAAAAATCGTTATGAATCATCGATTAAAACCTTAACCAAAATTTCTAAGGGTGAGCTGGTCTTGGGCGGCTCCCCAGTTGGTGAGTCAAAGCCGGTGCAAACCTCATCAAACAACGTGATGTTTGCCGTGGGCCGCCGAGATTTTGGCAATGGAGGCTGGTGATGCTGGATTTATCGATTATTGAGCAAGCCATTAAAGATGTGATGGCACAGCAAATTCAGGACAAAAAATGGCCATGGATTCGTGAGGTCAAAACCTATGGCGGTGAGTTTGATGATGATATTTCGGCAATTATTAAAGCTTTCCCTGCAATTTGGGTGACTTTTGACGGCAGTAAAACGCCTGAAAAAACTAGCGCCAATAAAACCAAAATGCCGATTACCTTTGTAGTGCTGGTGGGCAACCGCTCTGTACGCAATGAAGAATCACAGCGCCATGGTGCTGGCCGTGATATCGGCACATTTCAAATGCTGCATCATGTGCAGCAGCTGCTCACTGGCAATGATCTTTCCAGCCAAGGCGTAAAAGGCTTAGCGCCTTTGGAGCTGGGCCGAGTCAAAACCATTTTTAATACCTCAACCCGCGGTCAGTCACTCAATGTATTGGCGCAAGAATTTAGTACCTCTTATACCATCACTGCTTCAGATCGCATCCGTGAGGAGGCTGAAGAAGAAGCATGGTTAGAACGTATCAATATTAATTACCACTTTGACCCTAAAGATTACGGCTTTATAGAGTCTGATCTGGTCAAGCTGAAGGAATAATTTTATGTCTATTCAAGCAGGCATTCGTACACCCGGTATGTATACCAAAGTCAACATCAATACCCAGCGTACAGGCTTGCCTGCGAATACGCATAAAGTATTGTTTATCACCGCTGATGATAAAGTCATGGATCAGCCTGTAACGATTTATGATGAGTCAGATGCAATTGAAAAAATCGGTACTGACAGTATTGTTGGCCGCATGATTAAAGCTGCAGTGAAAACCAACCGTCTTGTCGATGTACAAGCCATTACCTTGGCAATGAATACAACAGATCCGCAGGCGCCTGTGCCAGATGTGGATGACACTACAGAAATTATCGCCCCGTTAGGTCATACCATTCTTGCTTTAGATAAAACACCAGCTGTTGGCGATGAAACTGAAGCGTGGATTGACCATTTGAATTTTGTCAGTGATGCGATTGAACAGCGTCCAGCAATTTTGGTTGTGCCGTTTTCTGATATTGAAGCAGCAACGACCTTTGCAGCTCAAGCACCAGTGGAAACCAGTTACCGTGTCGTTGCTGTGTGTTATCACGGGGCATCAGGTCAAGAAGCTGAGATTAGTGCGGCTATGGCAGCAGCTTTGGCAGACTCTAGTGACCCGGCATTACCTTTTAACGGTGTAAATCTGGAAGGTGTTGATGCTGTTGAAGATAAATACAAGCTGACCTTTGAGCGCCAAGAAGCAGCCATGCGCGCAGGTGTTTGTATTATTGCAACTGGTGCAGATGGCAAGCCTGAAATTGTGCGTGCTATCTCTACTTTTCGCAAAAACCCCGACTCAGGCATGGCGGATGACATCATGCTCGACATCAATGGTGCGCTCACCATTGACTATGTGCGCCTTGTGATGCGTACTGCGGCGTCAAAAGAACGTCGCCGCAAAAATACTGGCCCAGCACGCCGCAACTTGCGTTCAGTGTTTATGGCTGAAGCTAAAAAACTAGAAACTGCTGAAATTCTAGAAAATGTCACTGCCACAGCGGATCAGCTGATTGTGACTCAAGACAGTGACGATAAAACCCGTGCCAATGCTGAGATTCCATCGCACTGGGTGCGCGGTATGCATGTGATTGACACGACTTTAAACGTGTATTAAGGATCATTAAATTGGTCAAATAAAAAAAGCTCACTTCGGTGGGCTTTTTTTAATTAAATGGAAGTCCTTCCGCCTGATATCTGCACTAAGAATAAGAAAAAATAGGCCAACATTAATTTGAGGCTATACAAATGGCTGAAGAAACAGTTGGTTTTATTATTGCAAGTGTGAATGGTGATGACTATGACTGCGCATCACTGACTTCAACAAAAACAACAGGCCGCCGCCCTGTAGCCACTATGAACCGTACAGGTGAGGTTAAACATACAGCCAAAGGTATTCGCACCTATGCCATTACTGTTGCCGTGGTGATTCCCGATGGCAAAGATGAAGTAGATTGGCTGGAAGTTGAAGATGTGCGTTTAAGCCTTGAATCTGAGTCAGGCAATTTCCGTGAAACTTATACTGGCTTCAATGTGCAGACGATCAGCGATTCTTATGATGTTGCTGGTGAAACACGCCGAAACCTTGAAGGCTTTGCACTTAGCTACATTTCTGAAAATCTATAACCAATAAGGAAAAACACCATGTTTCAAGTTGAAGGTACACTGCCTGTCGCGCTGAAGGCGCTAGATGGTCAAACGGAAATTAAGAGTAAAAAAATTGTTATGCGCCAGATGACTGCAATTGAATATATGCAGTCCCAAGCTGACACTGAAGCAGGTCAATATATTGGTATTGCTGATTTGGCTGCAATGACCAAGCTAGTTGATGAAGATGGCAAAGAGCATGCCATTACTTATGACATGCTGGGCAATTCATCCCGCTCTAACCTTGATTATCTGAATGAAAAGCTGGCTGAGCTGAAAGCAAAGGAAGCAGCCGCAGAGTAAATGAAGGAGCGCGGTTAATCTGCGCTCTTTTAACTGTGGGCATTCCTTTTGAAGCGATTGAAAGAATGCCCATGGATACTGCAATCGCCATACTCACCGATGAGCGGCCAAACAATACTCATTCGAAAAACCCTAGAAAATCACGCGCCAGCAATACCCCGACAAGCAGTACAAATACTGGCACGACTTATGTAGCAACCAAGCGCAAGCACTCCAAACCAAAGGCCTAAGCTATGAGCAAAAATTCCGTAGTTTCATTAACGCTTCAGTTAAAAGGACAGCAAGCCAGTGCTGAGCTTAAGCGTATAGCTGCGGATCAGCTCACTGCTGTTAAAAAAATAAATACTGAACAGCAGAAACTTGCGCCCCTTCAAGCTGGGCAGATTAATAATGCTAAAAAGTTCAGTGATGAACTGCGTAAGCAAGGCCAAGCCTTTACAGCTCAAAAGCGTGAAGCGCTTGCTGTAGACACTGCCCGCAAACTGGGCATTCGGACTGAACAGCAGATTAATGCTGAGATTAAGAAAACCCACAATAGCTATGCTCAGCTGAGTATTTTACAGCGACAAGGTGTTGTAACTGCAAAAGATATGGAGCGTGCTTATGCTGCAATGAAATCGCGTGTTGCAGCATTAAATGGAGAATTGGGTAAAACAGTACAAACAGAAAAGCAGATTCAGCAAATTCAAAAGACTGGCGGTTCTGTTGGCATAAGTACTTTGCAGCGTGGTAGTGCTGTGGCTGGTGCAGTTGCAGGTGGATATTATGCAATTAAAAATGTGACAGCACCACCTCTTGAGCGTGGCCGTAATTTTGCATCAAGTATTTTTGACGCTACAGCATCTGTAACTGGTGGCTTTGAGGGCATGACTAAAGATCAAGCTAAAGCAGCGAATCAACAGTTAATGAACTATGCAAAAGACGCTGTTCGACAAGGTCATGGCACTGTTGAAGGAGTATCAGAGGCAGCACAAATTCTTAGTGCTTCAGGGAATTACGATACAATTGCTGATCTTCAGAAGCCTCTTATTGCCATTGCTAGATCATCTTTTGCATCGGGTGCTTCTGAAGCTGATATGGCTAGACTTGCAGGGCAAGCAAAGCAGTTTGGTGTTGCGCCAAATCGAACTCAGGCCGCACTGGATAGAATGATGGGGTCTGGTATTGCTGGAGGTTTTGAACTTCGTGATATGGCTCAGTTTTTACCAGCATTATTAGGCACTGCAAAACGTGCTGGTTTTTCAGGTGAACAAGGGCTTAATGCTGTAACTACTCATTTGCAGCTCGCACGTAAATACACAGGGACACCGGGAGAAGCGGCAACGAATATTGAAGACCTCTATGGGTTGACTGGGCAAAAACACTTTAAAGATGCCATTGCTAAAAATGTAATAGTAGAAGCTGGAGACCCTACTCGTGCAGGTAAAAAGAAAGGCTCAAGAGAATTTGATCTAACACAGTATCTGGTAAAAGAACAATTAAAAGGCGTAGATACTACAACTTCTATAGCAAATCTAATGAATCGCCAGCTATCAAAAAATAGTGAATACAATAGCTTAACTTCAAAACTCAGTCAGGCCATCAAAAATAAAGATGAAGCCCAAGCTGAAAGCTTAAAAAAAGCTATTGAATTGGTTATATCTGGTGAGTTTGGTGACATTTTCCATAATAAACAATCGTTGTCAGGGATTTCAGCAATTGTGACTGGAATGAAAAATGGAGATTATCAAGACGTCTATAAACAGTCATGGAATGCGGAAGGCTCAGTAGATTGGATTTCTGATGTTAAAGGTGATAACGAGTTTGCTCAAGCTGCTGCACTTCAACAAGAAACCATTCTTGCACAGATTAAAATTTACGAATCTGTAAATGAAAAATTAGGCGGATTTGAGTCTGGTTTAGTTTCAGTTATGCAAAGTAATCAGGGGCTTACTGCTGCAACTTTGGCTGCTACAGGTGCTTTAACTGCTTTAGCTGGAGTTGCTGGCGGTGCTGCTATTGGTGGCGTTTTTGGAGGAGGTAAAGGTGCTTTGGGTAAAATCGGGGGTATTGCTACAGGCGCAACACGCTTTGGCGGAGCTGGTTTAGCAGTCGCAGGCGCTGGGGCAGTTGGCTATGGTGCAGGTTCTCTTATAAGTGATCATTTAGTCGAAGGTACTGCTTTTGGTGACTTCTTAGGTGAAAGTATTGCTAAAACCCTTGCAGCATTTGGTAATGATGATGCAAAAGCCGCTGTGGAAGCTCAAGCGAAATATGAGCAAATGATTGCTGAACAACAGACTACGAATCAATACACCAGAGAATTAAATGCAAATATCAAAACATTGATTAATGTCACCCAGCAAAATAAACCCATCCCATTCAGTGCTAGTGGGTTGATCGGAGACATTTCAAACCATGCAGCTACTGAAGAAAAACGACACGGCTTTAATTTATTGTCATTCGGGCAAAAATAAAAGGAAGCCTTTCCGCCTGATATGAAACTTGTAGATTTCTAATAATGACCTCCTCGAATGGAGGTTTTTTTATGGCTTGGGCGACAGAACTACAGGATGCAAGTTTCCGCGGTGTGCAATTTGAATGCACCTCGACCAACGATGCTGTGTCTAAATCCCTTGCTGTAAAACAAGCTCCATACTCCAACGATGCTGAGATTGAAGACGTTGGCAACAATCCGCGTAATATTTCTCTTAATGCTGTTTATGCTGGCGATGACTATAAGACTTGGCTTGATGCGCTTGAAGCTGCGCTTTTAGAAACCGGTGCTGGTGAACTGATCCACCCGATCTACGGCATCATGCAAGTAAATGTTGTGGATTATTCAGTTGATCACAATGCTGAAAACGTTGATTCCTGCACCATTTTAATCAAATTCATTCAGGCCAAAGACAAAAAGCGCGAGCTGTTTGTTCCTGTTGCTGTACCCGATGAAATTTACACTGAAGACATTATTGAAGCACCTGCATCCGCTTTAGAGCAGTACTTAAAAAAGCTTCAGGTACTCGATCAAAACCAATTCTTTGATGCTGTGAATAATATCAGTAATGGCATTAATACCTTCCGTGATGGTCTGAATCTAGCAAAAACCGCAATTGAAAATATTTTGTCACCCGCTGACTTTATTGTTGGTCTTGTGGATGATGTTAGCCGCCTAGTCACTTTTGATACCAATATTTCTGCACTGTCTAAATGGCGTGATTTAGCCCACCGCGTACAGCGTTTTGAAAAGT
>NZ_RCHC01000029.1 GCF_003664645.1 Acinetobacter chengduensis
ATATAATTTAATCTGCTTGTAAATAAAAATATAACAGGCTAAAAGAACCTATACAAAAAATCAGCATCAGGATTGATCAATTATAGTGCTTTGGTCGGCTATGAAAAATTTTGTTTTTTAAGCAAAATTAACTAGATAGTATAATCTCATCTATTCGAATTTTATTAGGATCAGAAGACTAGAATGGATTGATGTTAGTGATCTACATATGACCTAAGATCAGAAATGAAATAGAGATTCTAAAGCCGGTCATTGAATAACACTTTAACGATAAAAAAGATTCGAAAGGAGAATACATGAGTATTCGTAATAATCGACGGGATTTTCTAAAAATGGCAGCTGGTGTCGGACTCATCACTACAGCAGGTCTGCATTTAAGTCATACCACTCAGGCTTCAGCAGAAACGAATGCGGTTACTGTGGTTGTAGTAGGAGCAGGATTGGCCGGGCTGGCAGCGATTAACCGCTTAAGCAAACAGTTGCCGAATGCCAAGCTAATACTTATTGATCATAATACCACGCATCGATATCAACCAGGTTATACCTTATTGGCAACTGGGATATGGCAATCAGTTGATAAAGTATTAAATGATAATACAAGCCTTGTACCCAAAGATGTGAATTGGATTCAATCTAATGTGCAAGCATTTGAGCCTGACCAAAATCAAATAGTGACAGAGGCAGGTGAAACAATAAAGTATGATTTTTTGGTGGTTGCTACCGGACTGCGTTTAGGGTATGAACAAATTCAAGGTTTATCCAAAAGTGATTTGGGTAAAAATGGAATTGGTAGTGTCTATGCTAGCCCCGAAATAGCTTTAGCAACTTGGCATCAGATGGACAAATTTCGAAAACGTGGTGGACGAGCGGTAATGACTATGGCGCATACGGATATGAAATGTGCAGGTGCACCGTTAAAAATGACATTCATGTTATATGACCGCTTGCAACAAGCTGGGACACTGAGCAATAGCCAAATCGATTTTTTTAGTCCAAGCAAACAAGTCTTTAGTGTTCCTAAGGTCAATGAAAATGTGCTTAACCGTTGGCAATCACTTGAAAAACCAATTGATGTTTATTTTGAACGAAAATTAACAGGTATTGACGTCGATAAGAAAACTGCATTTTTTGTCGATACACAGGGAAATCAGCATACAGAAATGTATGATTTTATACATCTTGTGCCACCAATGGTTGCTGTAGATAGTGTAAAAAACAGCCCGCTTGCTAATTCTATTGGCTGGCTAGAGGTTGATAAATATACATTGCAACACACTCGCTACCCGAATGTTTTTGGATTAGGTGATATCAATGGCACTCCAAAAGGTAAAACTGCAGCTACAGTCAAATTATCTGCTCCAGTGGTAGTACAAAATTTGATTGATGTGATGAAAGGTCAGTTGCCAAGTCAGAAGTTTAATGGTTATACCTCTTGTCCACTTTTAATTGAAGAGGGTAAAGCAATGTTGGTTGAATTTGACTATGAAAATAATTTAACACCAACTGTACCATTTGTTGATCCATTGAAAGAAAGTTACTTTGCTTGGTTTTTAGAGGAAATGATGCTCAAGCCAGCCTACATGGCTGTAGCGAAAGGGCGTGTTTAATTTAGCAATCAGGAACAGGAAATTATAATGATAATCTATCAAATGCTTATGATGTTATGGGAAGCTATTTTAGAAAATAGACTACTTGTTGCCATTCTTATAACGGTTCTTGTAGCACCATGGTTATATTGGTTTATCAATGGTAGAAAAAAATCATTCAATCATCAACGAAGTTTAATTGTCGCCTTGGTTGTTTCAGTTACTGGCTTCTTTTTCTTACCATTATACTTTTCAGCCACAATATTGGATCTAAGCTATTGGGTGGATTGGGCATTTCATATCGCGATGGTCTTAGCAGTTTTAGTCTATAGTTATTTAGTTTGGTTACCATTAACAGCAAAGCACAAGATTATTGAATAGATGAAAGTATCCAGTGAACTCCACTTTCTCTATTGGGGTCTGTTGAGAATTAGCCAAATTAGGATGACAGATCCATAATGGCTAGACTACGGGGGCAGAAGTGTAAAAAACAGGCTATTTCTTGAATCTGTACTGTGTGGATCGCTCGAGCCGGCAGTCATTGGCATGATTTACTTCCTGAATTAGGTAAAGGAATACTATCTTAAAGGGTATAGAGACTGGGTGAAATCCAGTCTATTTGAAATAATATTTGCAGCGATTAAGATAATCTGGAGATGGAATGTGCCATGAATGATGTGAGATACTATATTGAACGTCAATCAAATTTTGAGATTATTTTGACCAATAAATGATTTCTCTGATAGGCGGTCTGATATTTTTGCATGCAATAACACCGACGTACACGCTTGCAGATTAGTGCATTCAAGGCACACATTTTACCTTTACCCAGACTTAACAATCATTGATTAATTTTCAGTACATCCTACTTCTTTTTATTGTGGGACAATAAAAAAGCCCACCTTGCAATGAGCTTTTCAGCGATTAGATCACTACTTTATCAATTCATATAAATACACTAGTCCATAGAATGGATACTGAATTCATCATTTTTTGCAAAGACAATAGATGTCAAGATTGGAATAGCCAAAATAATAGGGAATGAAATGATCCATATGTCCGTTGTTACCTTACTTGAAAATAAAAATTGAGTCGCGATAACAACCAGAAGTAATAATGAAAACAAAATACTCGCGAATCGGATTACAAATTTGAGAGGCATTTGTCTGCTCCTAGGTGATTCTATTTGTTATTAGAAAGTATACGCCTTCTCTTAAGTTATGTATTTTTTTTTGAACGAAAAAAGTAAACATCCAGCTAATATCTCTTGGTAATCAATCTGAAGATTGTCAATAAATAATTTATATAGTTCTTATATAAAGTCTATGCATGAGGGATCTTTTTGTTCTCAATTAACTTACCAAAGAACAAACCTGTTTCAAACAGCAACCACATCGGGATAGCGAGCATAATCATGGATAGTGGATCCGGTGGCGTGACAAACATGGCGATAAAAAAGCAGCTGACAATAATAAATTTACGCTTATCGACCAGTTGATCTGTGCTGACCACGCCAATCAGGATGAGAATTAAGGTCAGAATCGGAATTTCAAAGGTCATCCCAAACACCAAAAACAGCTTTAAACAAAAGCTTAGATAACTGTTGATGTCAGTCATCGGTGCAACCGTGTCAGGGGAAACACTGATAAAAAAGTGCAAAACGGAGGGCAGGGCGATGAAATAGGCGAAAGCAATCCCGGCATAAAACATTCCGATACTGCCGAGCAATAGTGGTAAAGCCAAGTTTTTTTCCCTTTGATACAAGGCGGGTTTTACAAAGGCCCACAATTGATACAGGATGAACGGCATGGCAATCATCAAGGCCATAAAAAAATTCAGTTTAAACGGTGCCATGAAGGTTGCCGTGACATCGGTGGCAATCATCGAGGAACTTACTGGCAACTGGGCGCGTAGCGGTTCAGACAGCCACTGATAACTTTGATTAGCAAAGGGTAACAGGCAGAAAAAAAGGACAATCAGTAAGCCTATTATTTTAATCAGATGCTGGCGCAGGATAATCAAATGCTGGGTGATTGGCATATCCTGTAGCGGCATCTGCTGCTCCGGATCTACCATGGTGGGCGTAGCTTTAGGTTTCATGCTATTTCCCTGATCTGTTTTTGAAACCGAGTAAGTTGTTGAACTTGAGAACCAGTTTGGCTGAGCAAATTTTGTGGCTTGGTTTCAACAAATTGATAGATGGGAAACTTATTTTTTTGATTATTATCGATTTTGATGTGCGTCCGTTGGTCATAATCCATGATTTTATCATGCTGTAACTGCTGCATCTGGCTCTGCATTTGCCGCTCCAGCTCATGCAGACGCCGCATTTCATTCTGCATGTCCTCACGTAGTTCTGACAGTCGAAGTTCACGGTCAATATCCTGCTGGACATTATTGATCAGGCGTTTGATGTGCCCGTACCATTTTCCGGCAAAACGTGCGGCCTCGGGCAGTTTCTCAGGACCTAATACCAATAAGGCAATCACACCGAAGACCAGCAATTCCGTCATGCCTACATTCAGCATTTGATCCCTCCATCCACTTAGTTTTTGCTGGTGGTATTGTCGTTATTGTTCTGGTGCTGCTGTTCTACGCTACGTGGTTCATTCAGTTTTGTAACCGGCTCTTCATCCTGTACCGACTTTTTAAAATCCTTGATGGCGCCACCAACATCTTTACCCAGATTTTTAAGTTTTGATGTGCCAAATAAAAGAATCACGACAATTGCAAAAATGAGTACGTGCCAAATAGATAACCCTGCCATCCCTATTTCTCCTATAATTTTATTTTATATCGCAATTACTTATCATAATTATATGCCATTCGGCACGGGCTTGAAAGGCAAGCTGAACCTTGGTCGTAGCTTAAACTTGTTTGTAGCTTAAACTTGTTTAAGGCTTCCTACTTATTAAGCATAATAATCCTCAACAAGCACTATTCAGGATAATTGAATATTTGAACACATGAGCTTTACATCAAATAATCAGCATCTAGACTTCATTTAACTTGATAATGGCACTGTATTTGAATCAGCGATATTCTAGGGGTTTCATTTTCAATATTGATACTCTTCTAAAAAGGAGAAATGATCTTGATTGCCTGAAAATGTGAGAGTAAGTACAGATAATTTGCTCTTTTACTATTAATTGTATATCTAACAATGCTATGGTCGTCTAATTACATTTCAAAACATCAGGATGTTAATATTATGGGTAGTTCAAAAAAGCAAGCTAAAATGGTAGCAATTGATATTGGTATCTCTCAAGATAACCGTGAAAAAATTGTCAAAGGTTTATCACGATTACTCGCTGACAGTTACACTTTATATTTGATGACTCATAATTTTCACTGGAATGTCACTGGTCCACAGTTTAACAGCCTGCATAACATGTTCATGGGTCAATATACTGAGCAGTGGAATGCTCTAGATGTGATCGCAGAACGTATTCGTGCGTTAGGTTTTCCTGCTCCGGGCACTTACAAGCAATTTGTAGAATTAGCATCAATCAAAGAAGTAGAGGGTGTTCCAAAAGCGAATGAGATGATTCAATTGCTGGTCAATGCACACGAAGCTGTTGCAAGAACTGCAAGAAGTATATTTGATGTTGTGGATGCAGCGAATGATCAACCTACTGCAGATGTACTCACACAACGATTAGATATTCATGAGAAAACCGCATGGATGTTAAGAAGTCTTTTAGAATAAAAATTCATTTCATTATAAAAAACATGAGGCTAATAGCCTCATGTTTTTTATATTTTAAAGTAAATAATCACTTTAAAAATTATAGCGATTTAGTACTGTAGTACCAATCTACATAATTATATCCTTCAGATTTACGTGTATCTGCAGCTTCCATTGTTGCTGGTGGTGGTACAATTACTTCTTGGCCAGGTTGCCAATTTTCTGGTGTAGCCACTTTGTATTCATCAGAGGTTTGTAACGCTTTAAGTACGCGAAGAAACTCATCAATACTACGTCCATTACTCATCGGGTAATAAACCATTGCACGTAAGATACCTTCAGGATCGATAATAAAAGTGGCACGAACAGCGGCTGTATCACTAGCACCTGGTTGGATCATGCCATAAGCTTTAGCAACTTCCATTGAAAGATCGGCAATAATCGGGAATGGAATTTTAATACCAAAGTTTTCTTCAATACTACGTGCCCAAGCAATATGTGAATGTACACTATCAATTGATAAACCTAATAGTTCACAGTTCAGTTCAGCGAATTGCTCAGCGCGAGTTGCAAAACCCATAAATTCAGTAGTACAAACAGGTGTAAAATCAGCTGGATGTGAGAAAAGAACTAACCATTTTCCCTTGTAATCTTCTAAACTTTTCATACCATGAGTAGTTTTGGCATTGAAATTTGGTGCTGGCTTATTTAATTGTGGAAATGTTACAACTTCATCTAGGTTAGACATTTACAGTCTCCTTAGGGGGGGGAATTAATTTAAATAAGAAATGGTTGGATAACCTGCATCAATCCAAGCTTGCATACCACCTTCTACAGAATAGAGTTTTTCAAATCCCATATTTTGAAGTGCTTGAATTGATAGAGCTGAACGAGCTCCTGTACCACAGATTAAATAAATATCTTTTTCTGATAATTCCTGTAAAGAATGTTCAATTTCGCAATGGTGATTCACTAGGGGATGTTGAGCTATTTTCATTTCCAACATCCCTCGTGGAAAATTTACAGCTCGATCAATTGCTACAGTTTTGTATTCTTCAGGTTCACGAACGTCTATTAAAATTAAGTCAGGATATTCTAAATATTTCTCGTACAGCTTCTCGACTTTTATTTCAATAACCTTATTTTTAGCTTCAGTTATCAGCTGATTTGGGGTTTTCATACTATCCCTCTGGAAGTCGATATCACTATACTTTATATATTTATAATATAATAAGTATTCTCATTATTGTCTAATATTATTAGACTTCTTTTCATAAATCAAAAAGCAATCTTCTTTCTGATCCTCAGTTCAAGCGATACATAGGTATCTGATTGTCAACTTTTTATTTAATGGTTAAGCAATTGAAAATGCATATTCCATCTAAAGGCAGACCATCCAAATTAAACTTGGAAAATCAAGTTCTTCTCTTCCTGAGCTATTAACAGGAATACCGAATGCTATTCTTGTTGCGAAAAGTTGTGGTATTTCTATAAAGCTACAGCCCTGAAATTTCACGGCTGTAGCTTTATAGTTCTCTGAGTAACGTCATGTGAATTTAATAGGTTTTATTATACTTTGTTGTAAGAAATCTGATTAAATCACCATGATAGAGTTTTGGTACCAGGTTGAAAAATTGCTTCCCCCATATCATCAGGATTCGCATATTTTAAACCTTTGATAAGATCACCCTCTTTAACACCATATTGATCCATACACATTTTACAGATAAAGACTTGTCCACCATTGACCATTATATTTTTCAGCATGGCCTGATGCTCTGCATATCTATGTTCGAAGCGGCTAGAAGCAAGCATAACCCCTTGATCGACTAAATATACAGTCAAGGGATGCCCTTTTTGGAATTGATTATTACTCATGCCGATGGCCATCTTTGTACGATGAGCATCATTACTGGTAAGCAATACAAATAATGGATCTTTTGTTGTTTCTGCTACTGCAATCGATAAACTTGAAAAAAACAGCAGAAAAGACAAGCACAAGTTTTTAATAAATTTCATAGGATTTATACTCTTTTTAAATCAATATAACCTGAATTGTGGATAAGAAATTGGCTTGAAAAAAAAGGTGGCTACATACTATTAGGGAGTTACCACACAACCTACGCTTTCAGCGACCATGTTTGATTTTACATATTTCTTCTGCATGATTGATGACTTTTTTCAAAAATCGAAGTAACTTATTGGCAATTTTTAAAATACGATCCTCTCAATTAAAAGTTTCGTAAATCGTGTTTATTGCCATTTAGTATAAATTTTCATATTTCCATAATCTCAAAGTTTTATTCTTTTCATTAAAGCAAAATCACGGTCAACTCTTTAGATATTTACCTTGTTAACAACGGATAGTTTATCTCATTAGAGCACATCGATTGGCACTGTATGCTTTACATTTTGCCTTGATGAAAGATTATCAGAGCAATTTTATTTATGGATCAATCGACTACGCTGCCTGTATGCAAAAATCAGCGTATTCAACGGTATAAATATCTACCATTGCAACACACGGTAAAAGCTCAATGGACTGGTTCTTTGGCTGTAAGCTGCATTTAATCATGAGTCAGTCAGGCAAAATTGTCAGTACAGCTTTATCTAATGAACATACAGCAGACATTAAAATGATTGAGCATTTGGTAGAAGGCTTAAAAACAAAACTCTATGCTGTTCGTGGATATATCAGTCAAGAATTAAAAATCAAATTCGAGGAATCAAGACATTTGGTTTAATTACATATCATCGTAAGAATATGAAAACTATTCGTTTATCCAAAGCAGATGAATACCACTTAAAACAACGCAATAAAAAGAAAATTTATTCAGCTTATTGAAAAAATTAAGCTATTAATCTAAATCTATCAACTAGATAAAATACTTTAAATTTCTAAGCTTTTAGAAACTACGACCCTCTCCTTTTTCTTCATACGTTATTCCCTCACGAATATGATACAGTCGCTGGAAAGTCGGAATAATTTTATCGTCATGTGTAACAACAATAATTGCTGTTTGAAATTTTTCCGCCATTTCGTGCAACAAACGAATTACAGTCATGGCACGAACGCTGTCTAAAGGTGCCGTTGGCTCATCTGCCAAAATGACAGGTGGCTTATTAATCAAGCCGCGTGCAATAGCTACACGTTGTTGTTCACCACCTGATAATTGCCCAGGCATGGCATGAACACGATGCTGAACATCTAAAGCAGTCAAAATTTCTAAAGCACTTGCACGTGCAGTGTCATTAGGAACACCTGCCAGCATAGGTAATAGCGCAACATTATCTAAAACATTCAAAAAAGGAATCAAATAAGGTGTTTGGAACATAAAACCAATTTTGTCACGTCGCAATGCACTTAAATCTTTTACCAACCAGTGTTGATCAAAAATCACTTCACTCCCTAAAGTCATACGTCCTTCAGTGGGATCAATCACAGCGCCTAAACATTTTAATAAGGTACTTTTACCTGAACCTGACGGACCAATCAGTCCAACAACTTCTCCTGGATCCACCCACATATTGACATCTTTTAATGCATAAAAAGCATTATCACCTTGCCCAAAACGTTTTTTTAAACCCTCAATTAAAATTCCGTGGGTCATGTGTTATCCTCCAATTGCTTCGGCTGGATCAATACGTAATGCCATACGAATAGCTACTAGACTTGCCAACATACAAATCAACATCACAGCAATAAATCCAAGAATAGAATCCTGAGGAATCAATAATACATACTTTGGAAAATATGGCGCAGCAAAGGTTGAAGTGATTTTACCTATAGTAAATCCAATTAGACCAAGTGCGAGCGCTTGCTGTAAGATCATCCAGGCAATCGTTCGGTTGCGTGTTCCAATTAGTTTCAGAACTGCAATTTCTCGAATTTTATCCATGGTTAGGGTATAAATAATAAATGCCACAATTGCCGCGCTCACCAAAGCCAAAATTACTAAAAACATCGCAATCTGCCTTGCTGATGTTGCAATCATCTTGCTAATTAAAATATGTTCCATTTGAAGACGCGTGTAGACAGTCAGTTGCTGCCAACGTTGGATGTGTTCAGCAGTATCTTCTGCGGAAGTACCAGTTTTAAGACGGACTAAAATTGCATTTACATAACGATTGCTGGTTTGAGCACTCAGAACACTGTCTAATAAATCTGGATACGCAGGACGATTGTAAATCGGATTTTGTGCGGTACGTCGGCGGTCTTGTAAAATTGCCGCATTATCTTTTTGAAATTGGGCTTGTTGTGCATCTTTAAGCGGAATAAAAATCATCGGGTCACCACCTGATGACACCATTCGTCGAGTCAATCCTACTACAGTAAAATAATTACGACGGATTTTGATGCGATCACCTAATTTAAGTCCTGAAGTGATGTCTACAACAGCTTCATAGTGCCCCCGAGTCAATTGACGTCCCGCTAAAAGGTAAGGTGGCCAGCCTAAATTATTCCAGGCATGTTCACCTGTATGGATTCCAACCACCATCGCACGGATATCTTTATCTTTATAATGAACTTGTGTGGTCAGATAAGTAATATTTGAGGCATGTTCTACTTCAGGTGTAGTCATGACACTACGATATAAATCATCACGCACACTAGAAGGTTCAGCATATGGACCAAGCGTATCTTGTTGTACCACCCATAAATCTGCACCGCTATTATTTAATAAAGCCTTGGCATCATCCACCATACCACGGTAGACACCCGCCATAATTAGAGTCACGCCGATCAACAAGCCAAGTCCAAAACCAGTAAAAACAAACTTACCCCATGAATGGAATATATCCCGACCGGCTAAGCTAATCATTCAGATGTTCCTGCAAGATTTTTTACAATACGCAAACGGTTTTTCGCATTAAGTGGTTTTTCACTATATAAAACGATTTGATCATTTTCTGATAGACCATCGAGTACTTGAACATCACCCTCTAAATTAGAGCGACCTAGTTTAATTTCAATAAATTGTAGTTTTTGATCTGTCACTTTCCAGACACCGACTTGGTTATTGATGCGGTGAATAGCAGCATTTGGAATAGCAAGGCTGCGAGACAGTGGTGCTAATTTAATTGTCACTTCTGCTAATTCACCTAAAGGGGGTAGAGGGTTAGGTTGTTGACTAAAGACTACTTTGGCTAAGATTTCTTCGGTAATAACATCTGCACGAGGCTCTACCCATAAGACTTGACCTGAAAGCGTGTTACTTTGACGCGAACGTAAATGAATTTGTGCAGGTAAACCTGAGGCTAAGCCAATCGCACTAGATTGATCGAAGCGTGTATTCAACCAAATAGACTTCGGGTCTACAATTTCCAATACGGTTTGCCCTGCAACTACAGTAGAGCCAGGTTCTGCATAACGGGCTGTGACTATACCTGGTGCTGTTGCCATTAAATTTAAATTGTCGCGCTGGGCTTGTAGTGTATTGAGGTCTGCACGAGCTTTATTAAGTTCTTGTTGCATTGAGCCAAGTGCTGTTGTAGCGAGATCAAGCTCCTGCTGCTTAATCGCGAGTGACTCTTGACTGGTGGCATTGATTTTGGTGAGTTGCTGATAGCGTTGAACTTGTTGCTGTGCAAACTTTTGACGAATTTGAATATCTTGTTGCTGAGAGATGATTTTTTGGATAATGGCACGTTGTGCAAGTGTTTTTTCTTCCAAATCGACTGGATCCATTTCTCCCAAGAGCTGTCCAGTTTGTACAGCATCGCCAATATCGACTTGAAGGTTTTTAAGACGACCTGCCGCTGTGGGACCAATTTTGTAATTATGACGAGCTTCAACAGTCGCTATACCAAACAGACTAGGCTGAATAGATTTATACTTAACCTGTGTCAGACTGACCTTGACTGGTGCAAAAGGTCCTGTACGCAATAGGACATAAACCAAAAATAAGATTAATGTAATAAGCACTACAAGAACGGAAAGAGCCCTCTTTCCTAATAGAAATGTTTGCATCTGTATTTTGCTTATCTTATCTAATTAAGAATAATATAATCTATTTCTAAGTATTATATAAAACAATTCCTTCCCCAAAAAGGATTGTAGCAACCTCTCTAGTGAACACACTTTATCAAGCTATCCGATAATCCTTAATTTGGTCCCCACTTAAAATAAGTGGAGACTTAATTCATGACTACAAATACTCATACATGGGACGTAAGAGCTAGCTGTTTGCAGGATCACTGTACAGTGGTCAACGAGCTGTGAACACATGATGCTTACAGTCAGCGAAACTGAATGGACTGGATCCGTATGCCTATATGAGTGATTTATTCAGTATTGATGATGCAAAATGACTTTATTGCACCAAAAATCAACGTGACTGAACTGGATGAAGGTGCAAAACCATTTGATATCGTGCTTGAAAATGTGACATAAAATTGAATACTATGATGAGTAACAGTTTCGGTTTTGGCGGTGTAAATGCATGTCTTGTTTTCAAAAAATTGAGAAGGCTAAGCTAAGAATTGTTGATCATTCGGCAACGGATGATCAACTTCTGCCACACTGCCCTTAAAAGGGTGAATAGATGGATGCTCCTTCTGATGCTTTCTTGTGGGTAAAAGCATTACATATTATTGCTGTAGTTTGCTGGTTCGCCGCTTTGTTCTACTTGCCACGTTTATATGTTTATCATGCGATGAGTGAAGATGCCACGAGTCATCAGCGTTTCCAGATTATGGAACGAAAGTTGTACCGCGGCATCATGTGGCCGTCAATGCTTGCCACTCTCATCACAGCGCATTTTTTAGTGGATTGGGGTGATGCAACTCGGCATTACCATGAAGCACTCTGGTTTTACCTGAAAGTTGGATTAGTGGGCTTACTGGTGATTTACCATTTTGTTTGTGGTTATTATCGTAAAAAACTGATGGAAAACCCGCATTACAAATCACATAAGTTTTGGCGTTTCTTCAATGAAATGCCAACGCTTATTTTACTCGCAGTAGTGATTTTAGTGGTGGTTAAACCGCAGTTTTAATCCAGTTGATTTTAAAAAACCTCCTTAAGGAGGTTTCTACAAAGCAGTGCTTTTCACCTTCATAAAAGGCAAGAGTAATCTATATCTAACCTTGCGAAAGCAGGGTTTTTTATTGTCTAAAAAAATCAGGAGCCTCTATGACGACGGAAATATCACATCTCGATTATTATTGAGACATCCAAAGGTAAAAAAAGCACTGATTATCTAACTATAGCTAAATTCTAAAGGCTGTAGCGCGTAAATATATTTGTAAAATACCATTTTACAAGGTTTTTGATGTGCTACTAAATTAAGTAATCAGCTATAAGTCATTAGAGTAAATCTCCAACTCGATGGCACCGTCAGATGATGTTGGTTGAGCCATTCATATAGTTGTTGCATGACCGGTTGACTATGCTGTTGTCGGTATTCGCAGCGGTCTTCCGCTGTACCATCCGTCTTTTTTCTTAATTCTGCTTCTATCGCATATAATTTCTGAATCAGCACTAATGCCTGTTCAGCGATCTGACTTTTACCGGTCACATGCAGTTCATGAAATTTACGATGTGCATGCGCCATGCAGCCTACCTCAATGATCTGGCCTGATCTAAAGCGTGCTTTATAACCACTGTAATCATCACAGACCAGATAACCCTGCCAGCCTTTCAGGAAGGCTTCAGCATGTTGGCCAGAACGGCTAGGTGTCCACTTAATTTAGTGGACACCTATTTATGGATTTAAAGACAGTTATAGACAGCACACCAACGCTAAAAAAGCCCCGTCGAACCTTCACAACTGAATTTAAACATCAGCTTATTCAGCAATGTCAGCAGCCAGACACATCAGTGGCCAAAGTAGCAATGCAACATCAAATCAATGCCAATCTGTTGCATAAATGGATTCGTCAGTCCAGATCAATGCCCCCTGCATTAAAAACCCCATCCATTCCACAGACTAACTTTCTTCCGGTCATTCTTCACCCGACTCCAGTCAAACAAGAAGCACCTCTACCACCTGTGCCAGAGAAGAAAGCTGTCGCTCATATCAGGATTCCACTGCATAAGGAACCAAGTTCCGCAAGGGATCAGATGATCGAAATCGACTGGCCTGTGGAGTCAGTAACTGAATTACTGGTGCTGATCCAGGGTTTGACTCAATGATTCGTATTGATGAAATCTGGCTCTCTACCCAGCCGATGGATATGCGTGCAGGGATGGATACTGCCATGGCTCAGGTAGTGAGAGCCTTTGGCTATATCAAACCGCATTGCGCTTACCTGTTCTGTAATAAACGTGGCCATCGCATGAAAGTGCTGGTGCATGATGGATTGGGCATCTGGCTGTGTGCCCGGCGGCTGGAACAGGGGAAATTTCACTGGGCGCGGTTCATCAGGGTGAAACCGTAGCCCTCAGCCGGCTTAACCCAGGCAGAGTTTGCTGCACGTTTGCATATCAGTGCAAGAACCCTATAAAACTGGGAACAAGGCCGTCGCTATCCGACTGGTCCTGCGGCGACTTTAATTCGTATTCTAGATGCTCATCCAACTTTAATTTAAGAAGTTTAGATAATAAAAAACCCCCGGCATGTCTCGTGATAAATTGCTTTGTGTGAAGTAATTTCATATGCACTCGTATCAACTTGATCTTACTTCACATTCAATAATTTATTTTTTCTTCTTCAAAAATTCTTTTAAATTTTCTTCAGAAATACTCGTGAAATTGTTTTCTTTTAGAAAAGTCACTACTTCTTCTACAGTTGCACCAAGGCTGAAAAGTTCAAGTAAGGTTTGCTTGTGTTGAGTAAGTAACTGATTACGTGTGATCGTCTTTTCATTCATTTTTTCTATATGACGAAAAAGAATATCTTCAAATTTTTTAGAATCATTGACACTATAAATTTTTTGATTTTTCTCAACAATTTTTGAATGCTTTTCTTCTTTTGTCGATACAGTTTCAGAAGTATTTTCTGTTGAGGATGCTAAATTTGTATTAGCTAGATTCTGAATATCAAGTTCTGAAACATTCTGGTCTTGTATCATGTTTTTTCCTAAGAATAAATATATAAGCCAATTATTCTGAATATCTTCTCTTACAGAAATGGCAAAATATGACCATTTTCTGATTTTTGAATTACTGAAAAATGTAACTTTTTGCGCTAATAAAAAAAATATAAATCAACCATTATTTTCATTAACTTTAATTCACTCACTAACCACTAAAAAAATTACAGGATGGGATGATGTATATCACATCATCCATGTCAAATCTCGAGCTCGCGTTGCTCGGTCTCAATTTGTATACAGTAGAAAAAAATGAAAGTTAAAACATCAAGAAATAAGCAGATCATTGTTCGTTTAACTGCAGATGAGCATCAAGATATCAATGATGCCTGCAAGGCATTACAGCTCAATCAATCGGACTACATACGTAAGAAAGTTTTAAGTAATGATTACAATCAATTAGTTGATCAACGTGATATTCATACGATTAGGATGATCGGGATTGTTCTCCCAAAAATATTAATTGAACTCAAAGATAAAGATTTGATCCCAAAAGAGTTAACAGACCTTACACAACTTATTGATGAGTTGAAAATCATTGTGCGTCGACTGAATGACCAGGTACGTTAGACATGATTATTAAAGTCATTCCAAATACATTAGACACTTCTGTCGAAACCCGTATCAACGGTTTATCAGACTACATACATAATCCAAATCAAACGCGTATCGACTACCTCAGTGACTATATTACTCAGTTGCATGCTAGCTTTAGTCATGAGCTCATTTCTGAAAAATGTGTTTACTCGAACTCACGTAACTTTCTGGATGACAATATTGAGTATCAAAAAATTGAAATGTCACAAACTGCCAGTTTGAATACAAGGGTGGATGACCCAATTGTTCATATCGTCGGAAGTTTTAAAAAATTTGAAGTCCCAACGACCCAACAATTAGAAGAACAAATCGATATTTTAAGTAAACATCTCAAAGCAGATGACTTACAAATGCAGTATGCATTGCACATGGATACAGACAATGTGCATTTTCATTTGATCATTAATCGAATCCACCCTTACAGAAAAAACAGTCATAATGAACATCAAGCAGTGGAGCTAGGCGATGGCTGGATTTTGAATGCAGTACATAAAGCTGTGGCAGAAATAGAAGCAAAACAAGGTTGGCAATCTGAACCGAATCCCCTCTTCATCTATAATACTGAGACTGGAGAATGTGAAAAAAACATCAATCATATATCTAAACCTGATGCGCTGAAAATAAATGCAAAGATTCTTGATCAAGAACATCGCCATCAACAGAAAAGTCGAGTGAGCAAGGAAATTTCTATTGCAAGCAACTATCAAGATGATCTTGAAAAAATCATTCAGCCTATCCTAAAAGAGGCAAATAGTTGGCAGGACTGGCATCAACAATTAGCAGGTTTAGGAATTTTGTATGAGCGAAAACGTAACGGTAGTGTTTTTAAAATAAAAACTGATGATCAACAGTCTCTGACATTTAAGGCTTCTTTATTTTGCAATAAACAAGTCACATTAAAGAATTTGGAAAAACGTTGGGGTGAGTTTACGCCTCATCATTTCGATCAGATAAAAATTTCTAAGCTCAAATTTAATAAAACAGCTCAGCACAAATGGCATGAATCATCAACAATATCTGCTTATCATTTATTCCAAAGTGAAGACTTTCTGGTGAAAGAACTTCATAGCGCTTATCTCAATATGAAATCAACTAAAGATCTTTATAGCCAGAGACGTCGATCTAAATATCAGGATATCAACTTCGAGAATGAAATTTATAAATACAATAAATCTTCTTTTTTAAAGCAATATCAAAAGAGATTTCCAGAACAGCCTACTGATACCATTTATACCCTATTGCATTATCAGCATCAGGCAGAACAACTGACCACCAGAGCTGAAATTAGAAAAGTATTTCTTTCCCAAAATCAAAATTTAAGCCAACAGACCTCTGAAAAGCTATTTGATCAAAATTTTTTGTCTAGAAACTTTGATTCAACCCAAATTACCTCTTATGCTGATTTTTTAAGGTTTGTTTCACCAACTAATCCCCTATTGATACAACAACAATTTCTATTTGATCAACGTCAGTCTAAGAATTTTATTTATCAAGAAGATCCAGATATCAAGACTGCCAAAATACTGTTTGATTCGGAAGATCATAAAGAGCCTATTGGGATTCAAAATAGATATGGGATTCTGGTCTTTAGTAATTATTCAATCACCCGATTACAGCAATGTCTAAAGAATTTACATCCTGAGCATGAAGTATCAGTTCGAGGATCATCAGATTTTAAAAACTTATTTAAAATACTGTCCCAACATAAATCCAATGAAATTCAAGATACAAACAAAAGTAGAACTCTGCCTGCTCTCTCAGAATTATCATTAGAGCAACTCCAAATTGGCTTTAAGCAACTCTATCAACATTTTAAGATAACAGGCGAATGCCAAAGCACAGCACTGATCAAATCTGGTTTACTTCTGAACTGTTGTGGCATCAATATGAGCCAGCTCACATCTATTTTAGCAACATGTATTCAAAAGCATCAATTACCTCAGCTTAATCAAGACGATCAGAGTATCTTGATACAAAGGCTGCATAACCTGATCTATACACAAGCCTCAAAATTAAATAAAAAATATTTCAACTCAAATGACATCGAGCAAACCTGGCAATTATATTTTTCTTTACAGCATCAGCCTATGATCAACGAAAAATGCCATACCCTTGTTATAACCAACGATGCTTCGCAACATTTGAAAGACCTCGCACTTATACCTAAAAATCAAGTGAACAAATCCTATCAACAGACAGAATCTTTATCTGAACTAGATTACTTACAGATGTTTGAGTTTTACGAATACAGCAGAAAAGCTAAGCTACAAAAACAACAGGAATTAGAGCGGAATAATATCTTCACGAGGCCAAAAGAAACATTGAAAGATTCTGATCCAATTTTACAGTCAGCCTCCCCTATTAAAAAATATCGTATCGAATACAGATTTGGAGAAACATTTTATATCGATCAAGAGAAAGTCGCTTTTTTTGAAAGTAAAAAATCTGAAAATATTACTGTACTGAGCCAACAACGTGACCATATTCACGATGCCTTATTATTAGCTAGAGATAAGTTTGGTGTTGTATTGGTCTCTGGTACAGATGACTTTAAAAGACAGGTGCAAGAAATTGCACATGCAACAAATATAAGAATCGAATTTGACCACCCATTAGTAATAGATCGTCAAGTTGAAAGCTCAGCGAACGACAAGATAGCTCACAATATTGTGCACCAAATAAATGAGCACAAGACTGTTATTCCTAATTCCCCTCCAACATCACCAACTATAAAAGATCAAACAGCCCCTATCGATAAAGAAAAGTCTATAACATTAGACGAAAACTCTAAGAGCCTAAACCGTACCAGTGATAGCTATGATTTTGGTTTCTAGTTCTTCAAATTAATTTTTTATAAATTCTGATAGAAGATAAAAAAATGCTAAAAGAACTAGATTTTTCATCTTTTCCGAGCTATAAATATCAGTAGCCCTTAGGTTGAGAGATAAAACTAGGTGGTTAGCTATAATTAAGTATAGCGGGAGAAAGTCACTCTTACTTAAAGACATGAAAGGATAACTCGTTTTTTACGTGTTTTTCGTGTGCTTTAAATAAGGTTAAATAGTGAAATCTTCGCAACTATACAATACATTTCTTCTTAATATTCTTCATAAATTGGTTCACAATTCATCGGATAGCTTTACTGTCTCTTTTATTAATATAAATAATTCTACGATGTTAGAAATATTTTGTGACTCCCTTCTTTCATTTCATTTTTTTGGATACAAGTATATCGGTAATAAATACTATAAAGTTTATAATGGTTTAATTTTTAGCTATACCGTAGACCACGGAAAAAAAATTATTACATTTAAATGTGATTTGAAAAAAGAAATATCTGGGTTAGACCTAATCACTAAAAAATTGTATTTAAATCGAATATTATTCAATAGTAATTAAAATTAAAAATAGTCAAGTTAATACTGAAAAGTTAATTTAACTATTTTTTCGTTATTTCTTTTGTAAGCGTCCGCTGAACACACCTTATGAATTCATCCTATAAGCCTTAATTTAGTCCGGGTAATCCCCCCTAAAAATAATAGGATGTAAAAGTAGGATTTTCTCTTAAGATACAAGCAGGAGATTCTGCATGAAAACATCTAAACTTACTGACAGTCAGATCATGTCTATCTTGAAGTAGGCGAAACCTGGCGCACCTGTAGTGACCCTTTGCCGTGAACACGGCATGAGTAATGCTACCTTTTATAAATGGCGTGCCAAATATGGTGGTATGGATACATCATTAATGGCACGACTTAAAGAGCTAGAAGCCGAAAATACCAGACTTAAAAAGATGTATGCGGAAGAGCGATTAAAGGCTGAAATCATCCAAGAAGCGATGGCAATGAGCAGCACTGCTGCGCAAGGGTGAAGCCATCTTTCCGGCGTAAGATGGCACAACAGGCAGTTGCCCAGCATGCCATTAGTATTCGTTTGGCTTGTAAAGCATTTGGCATTAGTGAAACCTGCTACCGCTATCAAGCCAAACTCAGCGATGACAATGCATTAATTGCTGAACAGCTCATTGAACTCACTGAGGAAAATTAAGATTAGGGCTTTGGTCTGTGCTTCTCGTATTTACGGCATGTTGAAATTTGCTGCTGGAATCACAAGCGAGTTTACCGCATTTACTGTGAGTTGGCACTGAATCTGCGTATTAAACTGAGAAGAAGACTAAAACGACATGCGCCTGAACCATTGAAAGAACCAATCCGAGAAAATCAGGTTTGGTCATTAGATTTTATGCATGATCAGCTTTCCGATGGTCGCAAGTTTCGATTATTGAATGTGATTGATGATTACCGGCGCCAAGGCCTAGCCATTGAAGCAGGGTTCTCATTGCCCACAATCAGGGTTATTCGTACGTTGAATCAATTGCTGGAGTGGAGAGAAAAACCGTTAGTGATCCGATGCGATAATAGTCCCGAATTTGTGCGCTGGGCTACTGAGCACAGTATTCGTATTGAATATATTCAACCGGGTAAGCCACAGCAGAATGCGTATATTGAACGCTATAATCGGACCATACGTTATAGTTGGCTGAGCAAGCATTTTGTTTGATACGTTAGAAGAAGTTCAGGATTACGCAACTGATTGGCTGTGGCATTACAATCATGAAAGACCACACCAAGCTAACAAAGGAAAGCACCTTTAATGGCTGCTTAACCTCTACTTTTAACTTCGGTTATTTATTTATGGGAGGATTACCCATGGATTTAACTGAAGAGACCACTTTCCACTTTGTCCCCCCCCTATTTTATTTAAAACTTTTATCAATCAGCTGCTTAAAATCTTCTAAATTCTGCTCTGCCAGTGATTCTAAAGCTATTCTTACAATACTAGATCTGTTAACACGAGCATTATTACTTTTGATAATTAACTCATCGATTAACTCACTTAATTCTTGATTTAAAGAAAAGGTACAACGAACGAATTTCTTTTGTGAAACTTCAAGGTCCTTAACTCTTTTATCAGCTCCAGATATAAAATTTTCAACCAGTTTATCCTGATCCGAAAGTTCGTCAGTCTTCTTTTTTAAACCACTAAGGCCTGCCATAGTTATACTCCTAAAAACTCTTGAGCTATCCCTTCAATTTCTGCTTTTGCCTTAGGATCACTTGTTACCTCAAAAACAGATAAACCATTTTCATCTGCATCATCATAAACATTTCGATTTGTCGTGATTTGGTCTAAGGCTTTTATTCCGAACGATACACAGGCTTCTTTAGCATCTAAAATTCGCTGTACTTGTGACGGTAATGTTGGGCATTGTGTAATGATTGCTCTTGCATTCAAATCTGGATTCACTGCTCGCGCCAGTTTTAATACTTGTTCCATATGATCTAAAGTCTTTAGATCTCTACGTTTAGGCCTAAAAGGCAATAGCATATGTGTTGCTATAGTCATAGCAGAACGCAATGCTTCCGAATCTTGTCCACCAGCATCAATGATAATATCTTCATATCTTTTTGATAAATCTTTTAAAACTTGACGAATATTGCCTGAAGCTTGTACAGATGGAATATTTTTTAAATTCCCATTCTCATCACGCTCTTTAATCCAGTCAGTTGTTGTACCTTGAGGATCTGCATCTAGAAGCAGAACATCTCTATTCTTTTTTTGTAAATAAACCGCTAAGTTTTGTGCAAGGCAGCTTTTACCAGCTCCGCCTTTTTCACCACCTACTAAAATAATCATAAGTTATGTAAGTTACGTAATTTTGTTAAAAACAATGTACAAGTTTCAATCTCCTGAATCAACTATTGTGAAAAATAAAGTTAGAAAATAAAGTTATCCACAAGTAATGCTATTTTTTAATTTTATATATATTTTTAAATTTATATTTATAGGACCTTTGCATGCCTTATGTAGTCTAGTTCTTAGAGGATTTATATGGACGTTTTCCTGACAATAAGTGGACATTTTCCTTTATTTAAATGGACGTTTTCCTGACAATAAGTGGACATTTTCCTTTATTTAAATAGACGTTTTCCTGACATAAATGGACATTTTCCTGATATAGATAGATCTTCCATTAATGGTCATTAAGTGTTAATGTCAATTAATGATATTTGTTTCTCTAATCACAATATGGCAAATGTAATTTATAAAGATAATAACTTGATTGAAGCATCTTATGCGTTGACTCTGTCTGAACAACGCTTAATTTTAGTTGCGATTATTGCAGCTAGGGAAATTGAAAAAGAGCTTACATCGGATACCTTGCTAACAATACACGCATCTGAATACATGAAGCACTTTAATTTGGGTCGTCAAGCAGCCTATGAGGCTCTTCAGGGAGCGTGTGATAACTTGTTTGAACGTAGACTCACCTATAAGGCCATAGATCCTGTTACTGGTAAGCCAGCGGTCTATAAAAGCCGTTGGGTATCAAAAGTTGGCTATGTTAAAGAAGCTGCATGCGCTCAACTAATTTTTGCTCCTGATATTTTACAGCTTTTTGTAAAACTTGAAGAAAAGTTTACTCGTTATGAATTAAAGCAAATTTCTCAATTATCTAGTGTATACGCTATACGGCTGTATGAACTTTTGATTAGATGGCGTAGCAAAGGCAAGCTATATATTAGTATGGTTGAATTGCGTGATAAGTTAGGTCTACTTGAAAATGAATATAAAACCATGGGAGATTTCAAAAAGCGTGTATTGACGGTTGCCATAGATCAAATTAATAAACTTACTGATATCGACGTAAGTTATGAGCAGAAAAAAGAAGGAAGAACAATTACACATATCGAATTTTCTTTTAATCAAAAAGCTTCCTTAATTGTTAGTGATAAGGTACTGGAACCGACATATCAGCTGACACCAAAACAATCTATATTTTTCGCTCAAAAATTGTGTGACCTTATCAAATATCCCGAATTCGGGGGGAAATATGCCAATGTAGGCGAGGAGATCGAAGCGTTTAAAGAAAGGATTTCACTTGAACTTCTCGACCCTGAAAAGGTAAAAAAGTATTATTCTGATTTGTTAAAAGTGGGCTATAAAGAAAAATATAAATCAGAAAAGGTGTCGTAATCTGAATAATAAAAATTCTTATTTTGAACCCACAGGAAAAATTTAGTCCGTCCTAGTAAATGAATAACGCTAAATTTTCAGACTGTAATATTTGAAGTGAGGAGCCGATCCAAGCTTCTCTGCTACAGATCATAGACTTCAAATGATGAGCTATTTTTATTCTTTGGTGCTTTCAAACAGAGAGTATGGCATGTGAGATATGTATTTTTGCCTGATCAATTCCTGAGAACTTCTACGCTTTTTCATCCAAACCTTTACTGAAGCTGTTTGACATTTTTAACAGCGCATTATAGTCAATCACACTGAAGACCTACGCATTCGCTTCCACGGCAGTGACTCCACCATCCTGCATAAGTCTTTTCCATTTAATTAAACAGCAACCTTGGCGAAATGCCATATCGTCTAACAACAGAAGAAACAGATGAGCCTAGTTGTATGGTCATAGCAACAAACTGGGCTATTACATAAACTGCCAGGGCTGATCTGCCAGGAATATTAAATTATAAAGTTGCATAA
>NZ_RCHC01000003.1 GCF_003664645.1 Acinetobacter chengduensis
ATTCTTCATAATCTCTTAATGATCTATTTGCGCCTCATCAGCAACAAATTCAACAACTTAGCGTAACATTTTGTTTCGTTCATCGTGTTGATGTGGTGTATTCTATACGGATTTAAAACAAGCGCAACCCATATTTCCAAATTAATTAGAAATACTGAATCATTCGATTATTTTTTAGCCTAAAACAGCATATTTATTAAAATTATGCCTATTTTTAAAGCATGATTAAACATTTTATTTGTATCTGTACTTTTATCATTCATACGCACAATAAAAAAGCTGGATCACTCCAGCTTCAAATAATGCTATTAAATTAAACTCGCAATATTTAATTACTCTGTTCTGCCAACCAAGACATAAATGCTTGTCGCTCTTGCTTGTTTGCTTGTTGCCAACTTTTAATCAAAGTCTGTGTTGATGACGTAGCTGATGCATTTTGCACAGCTGGCGTATTATAAACAGCTGCAGGTTGATGTGCTTGTGGTGGTATTTGTGTTGCATCTAATGTATCTGAATCAGAAAATACTGAGCTTAACCACGACTTACTGGCTTTAGCTCCAGCTTGCTGAACTAATAGTTGTTTATTTTGATCATATAAGCCAATGATTGGCTCATCTTTATATTTCTCTGCTTGATCAAAATCTTTTGGCGGATTAATTAATGCCAAACTGTAATTATTACCATCTTTTAAAACTGGGGTTTTAACCGTTACGATGCCTGATTTTAAAATATCGTGTGAATTGTCTGGGTGTTGATAATAACCACTATAACGAACACTAATCACATTCGTTCCAGCGTTAAGTTTAATTTTGTTATTTGATCGCAAAAGATTAGCACCAATATCTTGATCATTCACCGCAACAATTTTAATTTCTTCAGGAACTGAAAGTGTAACCGCCGAAAAAGCGATGCTACTCAATAACAATGCGCCAATACCTGTCGCAATTTTAAAAACCATGTCTATACTCTTGCTGTTCTATTCAATTTTAGATGCACTATGCAATGTATAAATGACAGCTTTATGACAATGATTTTCTACTCATAAAAAAGAGCGCCTTAGCACTCTTTTTTACATCATGAGTATAACAAAGGAAATGCATTGATTTAACTTTTCACTTTGATATCTAACTCAGCTAAATGGTCTAGCATTAATTAAATGTTTTAAAACGTTCAGCATCATCTATAAATGTTTTGTCACCAGCAGGCGCTTCAATTGAACCAAACACCAATTGTGCGCGTAACTTCCATGATTCAGGAATATTAAATTTAGCCGCAACTTCTGCATCCACAATTGGATTGTAATGCTGTAAAGATGCGCCAATGTTTTGTTCTGCTAATGCTGTCCATACAGCAAACTGTGCAATGGCTGTTGAATGCTCTGACCATACTGGGAAATTATCTGCATATAGCGCAAATTGTTCTTGAAGCGCTTTTACTGTTGCTTGGTCTTCATAAAATAATGCTGTACCAAAACCCGCAGCAAAACTGCTAATTTTTGCATCAGTGCCTGCAAATGCTTCTGCTGGAACAATTTTACGTAAGGTCTCACGTACAATATTCCAAAATTGCGTATGTGATTCACCAAATAAAGTCACGACACGTGAAGTTTGTGAGTTAAAAGATGAAGGACTATGACGTACTGCTTCTTGAATTGTCTCTTCAATAACCTTTTGGTCAACTGATAGGTTTTTACCAATTGCATAAATCGTACGGCGTTGTTTAATTTTATCTAGAAAAGACATTTTGAACCCTCTTGTTGTTGTATCGCAAATATTGGATAACGCAATCATAGGGGATTTAGATGAATTAGAAATGACCAAATTTATGACATTACGTCTCATTTTTAGAACACCCTAAGTGTTCAAGCGAAATCAAATGCGCTAAAAGCCTTATTTTATTTAATAATTATTTTAAAAAGATGAAGCGGTATAAACATACCGCTTAAACAAAAAAACAACTTATGCATAGATGCGGAAGCTCTCTTGATCTTCTCGCTCTTCTTTTTCAGGGATTGAGCCTTCAATAGAACCAAAGACCAACTGCGCCCGCATAAGCCAATCCGAGTGAATATCAAAGTGCTGATTAACCGCTTGGTCAATCACTGGATTATAGTGCTGTAAAGAAGCACCTACACCCAAATCAGCCAAAGCAGTCCACACTGCGAATTGAGCCATACCAGATGTCTGCTCGGACCAAACCGGAAAATCACTCGCACTAAACGGGACTTTTTTCTGTAATTTCTGAATAACAGATTGATCTTCGTAAAACAAAACCGTACCAAAGGCATTCGCACATTTTGCGATTTTCATTTCTACGCCTTCAAATACACTGATGGGCACATTACGGCGCTCGACATCTCGCACAATATTCCAAAACTGCTGGTGCGATTCACCAAACAACACCACGATACGTGTACTTTGTGAATCATAGGCTGATGGGCAACTGCGCACAGATTCCTGAATTAGTTCTGCAATATAGGCTTGACTAAAATGAATCCGCTTACCTAAATCATAAATGCTACGGCGTTTTTTGAGCTGATCTACAAATGTCTGTTCCTCAGACACTTCTATATCTTTTTTCTTAAGCTTAAAATCTTTTGTGATATCTGCTGTTAGTACATGACTAATCTTACTCAACAGTGCCATAGTGAATCCCCTAAAAATAACATCACAACAACAATGTATTGATAAGCTTAGTGTAATAAATTTTAACCTTTAGATTTGGTTTGCTTTTTAGAAAATAGTTTGTTTTTCCATCGCTTAGCATCTTTAAAAACAACAAACTCCGCACTAGGCGGAGTTTATGTGAAATATCACACATTTAGGCTTTTTGTATTTTCAATACTTTAACTTCAATGTTTAATACTTATTTGTCGGTTTCAAAGAGTGCTGCTACAAATGATTTTGCTGAGAATGGACGTAAATCATCAATTTTCTCACCCACACCAATAAAGCGAATTGGCACATGCGTACGGCTTGCAATATTAAACAATACGCCACCTTTTGCAGTACCGTCTAATTTGGTAATGGTTAAACCTGTGAGGCCTACAGCTTCATCAAACATTTCAACCTGATTAATCGCGTTTTGACCTGTACCTGCATCAACCACCAACATCACCTCGTGTGGAGCTGTTGCATCAATTTTTTGCATTACACGTTTAACTTTAGTCAACTCTTGCATCAAGTTGCTTTTGTTATGTAAACGTCCTGCTGTATCTGCAATTAATACATCTATACCTTTAGCACGTGCACTTTCAAAGGCATCATAAATCACTGATGCAGAATCTGCACCATGACCTTGTGCAACAACAGAAATATTGTTGCGCTCGCCCCAAATTTGAAGCTGTTCAGTGGCTGCTGCACGGAAGGTATCGCCCGCTGCCAACATCACTTTCTTCCCTTCACCTTGCAAGCGTTTAGCCAGCTTACCAATAGTTGTGGTTTTACCTACACCATTTACACCCACAACCAAAATCACATACGGGTTTTTATTTGGATCGATGTGTAATGGTTTTACACGTGGTGCAAGCAAAGCTACCAATTCTTCTTGAAGGGCCTTATATAATGAATGCGAATAAATCAAATCACCACGTGCAGTACGTTCGGTTAGATTCGCAATAATCGTTTTTGTTGCATCTACACCAATATCAGCTACCAGAAGTTGTTCTTCAACTTCTTCCAATAATTCGTCGTCAATTTCCTTACCGCCGATCAGAATGTTCACCATTCCATCTGCAAGGTTTTTACGGGTTTTGGTTAAACCCTCTTTCATACGACTAAAGAATCCGCCTTGAGGCGCTTCTTTTTCAACTGCCACTTCTGATGCTACAGGCTCGGAAGCAGGAACTGCTACTTGTGGAGTTTCTACAATTGGCACGTTAACGGATGCTAAACTCGGTAATGTGACGTCATCATCCCCAAAATCAGCATCAATCAAAAATTTATCTTGCCCATTAGATTGCTGTTGCATGCCGAATCCTTGAAAAGCACTGCGTTAAAAACAATGATTCTAGCATAAGTTCCCAGTTTTTTAGCCATTCGTCTGCTCGCATTGCATGACATGCCAAAAAACAACATTGCTATCCTTGTGTTTATTCTTAGGTTTATTAAAAATAGTGCTCTACCACACACGCTTATTTGGAATCGCTTGTGCGCACTCTTTATTTTCGATCTTTTTTAAATCGCGCTTCGCGAGCACTCCTTTTTACAAGTTTATTGAGCACAACTGTTATTGGCTCAATCACACATGCAGATTCTCGTAGTCAGCTAAGCCGTACAACATTTGAAACCACGCTCAAAAATGGCTTAAAAGTCATTATTCGTGAAGATCATCGCTCTCCAATGGTGATGACACATATTTGGTACAAAGTTGGCAGTAGTGATGAATCGGGGAATCTTTTAGGTATTTCTCATGTGCTTGAGCACATGATGTTCAAAGGTACCAACAAAGTCCCAAATGATGAATTTACCCGTTTAAGTCGCTTATACGGCGGTAGTATTAATGCCGCAACGTTTACCAACTACACCAATTATTATCAGCTTTACCCTAAAACCTATTTCCCAATGGCTTTAGAACTTGAAGCAGATCGTATGAGTAACTTAAAACTTAAGCAATCTGACTTTGAACCTGAAATTAAAGTAGTAATGGAGGAACGTCGTCAGCGGACAGATGATAATCCCCGTTCTTGGGCTTTTGAGCGCTTTAAATGGTTGGCCTACCCAACCAGTCATTATCGCCAGCCCGTGATTGGCTATATGAAAAACCTACAAAACATTCAACTGGATGATCTAAAGCGATGGTACAAAACATGGTACGCGCCCAATAATGCTATTTTGGTGATTGTTGGAGATGTGAATGCTGAGCAAGCCTTGCTTCAGGTACAAAAATATTTTGGCGACATCCCTTCACAAAAACAGCCTTCTCGAAATGATGTTTTAGAATTTGAAAGACCTGGTTATCGACATTTGGAATTAAGCAATAATGTACAGATTCCAAATTTATATATGGCATGGAATGTACACTCTTTAAGTTCAGCTAAAAACCCGCAAGATGCTTATGTGCTTAACATTATTCGCAACTTACTCGATAGCGGTATTTCATCACGTCTACAAGAACGCCTCATACGCGATAAGAAAATATTGACCACATTGAGCGTCTCTTATGACCCTTATAATCGTGGTGATAGTTTATTTAGTATTTCTGCTATGCCTGCATCTGGAGTATCACTAACAGATGCGCAAAAAGCCATACAAGCTGAAATAGATTTACTTAAAAATGAATTAATTGATGCCACTGAAATGGATCGTATACGAACCAAATTTATTGCCAATATGATTTATAACCAAGATGATATTGCTGGTCAGGCCAAAACCATTGGCAATCTGGAAGTGAATGATCTGAGCTTTCGCCTGATGGATGAATTACCCCGCCATTACGAAAATGTCAGCCCACAAGATGTACAAAAAGTCGCCAACACTTATTTTGTTCGTGACAACTTAACCACCATGTACCTTACTCCAGACCAATCGTCTAAATAATGGATGCCAATATGTTTAACACAACATCTCGCTTGTTCTTGGCACTCGTAATCAGCGCTGGACTAAATAATATAGCTTATGCAACTTCAGATGAAGGCTACTTCAACAACCAAGATAATCTTGATATTTCACCAAATACATTACAGTCTATTCCACTCTTACAAAGCTTAAAAAACTTAGCAACTACAACTGAGTATCAAGCACCCTATGTTCATGAGCTCAAAAATCGATATGGCGTGCGTAGCTTATTTGTAGAGTCTCAAGACTTACCTATGGTAGATATACAGCTCACCTTTAATGCAGGTTCTGCACGTGATAACGAAATTGCAAATGGATTGGGTGGCTTAGCCAGCATGACTGCACGGCTGATGAGTGAAGGTACTGAAAAATATAACGCGACACAAATTGCCAGTGTATTTGAGCAAACAGGTGCTAGATATAGTATTCAAGCGTATAGAGATATGTTTGTGGTTCATTTACGCGTACTTTCAGACCCTAAAAAACTCGAACCTGCGCTCAACATGTTGCTTGAAATTTTAAACAATGCGACCTTTAAAAATAACAGTCTGAGCTTAGCTATAAGCAATAACCAAGCTGGACAACAACAGCTTAAAGAGAACCCAAGCCGTTTAATGGGCATTCAGTTTTATCGTAGTGTTTATGGAACACACCCCTATGCTGAGCCTATCACTGGCACCAATGGCAGTATTAAACGCATTAATCCAGAACGTTTAAAGCAATTCCGCGATACCTTCTTGGTGGCTCAGAATATGAATATTGCTATTACAGGAAAATTGAACAGCAAAGAAGCACAGAAACTAGCTGAATATATCTCTGGCCATGTGCCACAAGGTAATAAAGCAGGTGAATTAGCCCAACCTGTAAGCAACAACAACTTTGTGATTAAGCATATCCCATTTCAATCTGCGCAAGCCCATGTCACCTTTGGTCATATTGGTACCACACGTAATGACCCAGACCGCCTTGCTTTAGAAGTTGCCAATCGAATGTTTGGCGGTGGTGGTTTTAATTCTATTTTAATGCAAGAGCTTCGCGTGAAACGGGGCTATACCTATGGGGCATATAGTAGTTTTAGCTTCAGTCAAGCGCCGGGCGTATTTAGCTTTAGTTACTCTACACGTCAAGACCAACTGATGGACAGCATCAAAGTTGCTCATAAAGCGTTTGCTGATTTTATTCAGAAGCCTATAGACCGTAAGCAATTAGAAGATACTAAAGCAGGCATGCTACGTGCTTATCCCAATAACTACAGTAGCAACGCTTCAATTAATGCGCAGCTTGGATTATTAGGATTTTATGGGCAACCCGCAGATTACCTCAGCCAATATCCAAAATTATTGGCTCGTTTAAGTGTGGAAGATATTGAAAAGGCGCTACATAAACACTTACATGCAGATAACATGACGATTGTTGTGGTAGCACCATCTCTAGACCAAGATGAGTTACAAAGCATATTGCAACAAAACCTTAGTCCAGCACAAAATCCTTAAAGGCTTTCCTCTTGAGCATCAGGGAGTCGGTGCGCACGCACTGACTCCTTTTGATAGGCATGCATTAAGCGAAAGTACTGACGCAGGCTAATTTGACGTTGTTGCTTCAAATTCTCAGCCATTTCCTGTGTTAATGGATGAATGTGTTGCTCAGATAGCAACTCAACATTGTGATATTTCTGCACAGAGATAGGACGGGTTAAAGCAAAACACGATATACACAAAATGAGTACAACAATGGTCGCAATTAAATAATTATAAATTTGCTCTAGCTTTATTTTCGACAGATTCGATTTCAATTGAAGAATTTTTTCTAAATCAATAGTCATACACTACCTCAAGTTAAAAGTAGTGTATGGATGAGTTAGATGAAGTTCAAGTCACACTGCTGTTTTCTTGTACAAGCTGTGGACTTAGATACCAACAAGATAGAATTTTGCTCATATTTTTCTAAATAATGGCACGGATCACTGCAAAATATAAAATTGCAGCAATGATGACCAAAACCACGATCATAGCAAATACGCTTAAGCCACCCTCAGCCTCAGCAGGATGTAAGTCATCTTCGTCCGCAATGCTTAAAAGCTCTCCATTATAAACTTGATAAAAGGCTTCACGCTGAGGCACATCCAGTTCACGTGTAAAGTCATATACACGTTTACGCTGTGCTAAACCAAATTCTCCCAAATGAATTTCATTATGAAAAATTGCCTCATCCAATTTCATACGATGCAAGTGAGCCAGTGCAATCACTTGCTCCGCTGATGGAGGCATATCAAAACTTAAACCGTCTAAAATACGACTCATGTGCTGTTCTCCTTGTTATTTAATTATTTTCACTCATTATATTAATAAATATTCAAACTGATCATTGTTTAATCATGTAAACTCAACTACAGCTATATGGTTTTGCGTTTTTATTTGACAATTCCCATATTTTGTAATATTAGTTTAATAATACTTAGTTATATTGAGTATGCATCAAATAGGGTCTATGTACCCAAGTCTGATGTGATCATAATTACAATAAGGAGTTTTATATGATTCAACAAATCTCTCAACATGAACTAGAACATGTTTATGCAAATGCGGTAAATACAATTCAATCACAAATGAATTTTGTGGACGCAGTAACAGAGCTAGAACAAGCGGCACGCGCTGGCCACGGTAAAGCAGCAATGTTTTTAGCAGAACTTTACTATCAAGGTTTCCGTGTAGAGCGTGATTCCTACAAAGCCCAATACTGGGAAAAGATGGCCACCATGCAGGCTTAATAAAACGTCACCTAGGTGGCGTTTTTTTTATCTTAAAATTTCATGAATACACATTTATTTACGCTTTTTTGGCTAAGCTTAAACACTAGTTTCATCTCTGACTATTAAAATAAGCCAATGTTCCAACTACAGTAAGACCAGATTTCTAATGCACACCTTTCACCCTATTTCTAAAGAGCTGTTTTTTAAAATTACGATTTTAAAAACCATGATGTATTGTGGCGTTCTCTGGGGACTCTATCGAGACGGATGGGCAATGAGCAATGATGGGGAAGATTATATCTTTCCTTTTTGGCTCAATGGCTTACAAGCACATCGCTATGCCAAAAAACATTGGCCAAATTACACCCCAAAAAGAATTACCCCTCAAGATTTTGAAGTCGCATTATTACCTACACTCACCCGTATTCATGCCACGCCAGCACTTTATACAGCGAATAAAAAATTTAAATTGACCACAGCACAAATGCGACATTTTTTCTTTACGCCACACCAATTTGTGATAGCTTAAAGATAGAGATCACACAATAATTTTATGCATCTTGATATTGGATTTCTATGCAATATACGATACTTTCAAACCAATAATAACGCTAAATATGGAACGCAAAGATCATGACAAATGTAGCCCAAGTACTGAAAGAAAAAGCTTTTCAAACTGTTTACACCATACGTCCAGATGCAACTGTACTTGATGCCATTAGTTTAATGGCCGAAAAAGGCATCGGTGCTATTGTGGTGACTGAAACCAATGGCCAGCTTGCAGGTATTTTATCGGAACGTGATTACACACGTAAAATTGCGCTCATGCAGCGTAAATCGTTTGATACAACAGTGAGTGAAATTATGACTGCTAAAGTGCTCACCGTGACCCAAAGTGCAACTGTTGAAGATTGCCTTGAGTTAATGACCGATAAACACCTCCGTCATTTACCCGTAGTTGAGAACGATCAGTTGCTTGGCTTGATTTCTATTGGTGACCTCGTAAAAGCAGCAATGGATGATCAACACAAGCTGATCGAACAGTTACAGCAATATATTTCAGGTTAAAATATTTTGACTATAATCCCTGCATGTTCAGGGATTTTTATTATCTCAAAATTAAATGTAATGACAAAGACATTCCTTCGTATATACTTTTTTTATAACTTAACGGAAAATATCGCTAAATAAGGCTTTGTTTTTGTGATATATCTAAATTTTTATTTGGCCACTCTTCACTTCAACCCAGCTTTTATAAAAGATCTATACAAAAAAATATCCCAGTCAAAACTGGGATATTTAAGTCACAGATGAATCTGCTATGTACTCTCTAAATTAAATACATAGTGCTCAATCTATGGGCTAATAAGAATTAATTTAAACCTAATTTATCTGCAACATAATCTGCATCTTTATCGCCACGACCAGATACATTTACAACAATTTTAATTTCTTTGCCAAGTTTAGGTGCTTCACGTAAAGCCCAAGCCACGGCATGAGAACTTTCAAGTGCTGGCACAATACCCTCTACACGTGACAAAGTCATAAATGCATCTAAACATTCTTGATCTGTTGCGGTGGTGTATTCAACACGGCCTAAATCTTTTAATAAACTATGCTGAGGCCCAACCCCAGGATAATCCAAACCCGATGCAATAGAGTGCACAGGTAAAGGTTCACCCTTTTCATCTTCTAGCACATAGCACGCCATGCCATGAATTTGACTTGGCTTTCCTAAGGTTAAAGTTGCTGAATGCATGTTTGTATCTAGACCATGTCCAGCTGGCTCTACACCAACTAGCTTCACATGAGGTTCATTTAAAAATGCTGTAAATGCACCAACAGCATTTGAACCACCACCAACACAAGCCACAACATAGTCAGGATTTGCACCAAAGCGCTCATTGGTTTGAACTTTAATTTCTTCACCAATAATTGATTGGAAGTCACGTACCATCATTGGGAATGGATGTGGACCAACAACAGAACCAATTGCATAAATGAAGTTTTTCGGGTCTTTTAGGTATTCTTCAAAAGCACTATCCACTGCATCTTTAAGTGTTGCAGTACCGCGTGTAACTGAAATTAAGTTTGCACCTAAAATTTTCATTTTCACCACGTTTGGATGTTCTTTTTCAATATCTACTTGCCCCATGTGAATTTCACAAGGAATACCCACAAGCGCACATGCCGTTGCAAGTGCTACACCATGCTGACCTGCACCTGTTTCTGCAATCACTTTGGTTTTACCCATGTATTTCGCAAGCAATGCTTCGCCTAAACAATGGTTAATTTTGTGTGCACCTGTGTGATTGAGGTCTTCACGCTTCAAATAAATTTGTGCGCCACCCAACTTCTCAGACAAGCGCTTTGCATGAAATAACGGACTTGGACGACCAACATAGTGAGCAAATAACTCTTTTAATTCATCTTGGAATGCCACTGTTTGGCGGATTTCCTGATAAGCAACATTGATATCATCCATCGCTTGCTTTAAGTCAGGTGGAATAAACTGACCACCATAATGACCAAAGAAGCCTTCTTCATTTGGTAAGGCAATGCCATTAATTTGATGATCCATACATAACCCCTGCACATAAAAAACAAAACAAAAATAATGACCCGATACTAACGAATTTCTTCTAAATACAACAAGCCATAACTTAAATAATCTTCAAAAATATCTAATACAACATTCATAACACTAGACACATATATCTAACAAGATTACCCATTCAATCCAGCTTAACGTGCAAGATATTTAGTCATGTCTTCCACACCCTTTAAGGTCATTGGGTACATGTGATCTTCAAAGATTTGCTTAATTTGACCAATAGTTTGCGTGTAGTGCCAATAATTATCTTCTTCTGGGTTTAACCAAGCTGTTTTGTCAAAATGCTTACGCAAACGATGCAACCACACATTACCCGCTTCATCATTCATATATTCGACTGAGCCACCTGCTGAGTTCAACTCATAAGGTGCCATGCTGGCATCACCAACCACAATCACACGGTAGTCACGCCCATAGGTATTAAATAAATCCCATGTATTCATTCGTGTATTTGAACGACGGATATTGTCTTTCCAAACATAGTCATACAAACAATTATGAAAATAGAAGTATTCTAGGGTTTTAAATTCTGTTTTTGCAGCACTAAAGAGCTTTTCACATTGTGCAATGTGTGCATCCATCGAACCGCCTACATCAAAAAGCATCAGCACTTTAATACGATTACGGCGCTCTGGCACCAATTGAACATCTAAAATACCCTGCTTGGCTGTTTCACGAATTGTGCCATCAATATCCAGTTCTTCGGCGGCACCTTGGCGAGCAAATTTACGCAAACGGCGCAATGCCATTTGCATCTGACGACTACCTAAAATTTGGTCATCATCTAAATTACGATATTGGCGTTGTTCCCATACTTTTACCGCAGAACGTTTACGGCCGGGACCACCAATGCGCACACCTTCAGGATGATCACCAAAAGCGCCAAATGGTGATGTGCCTCCCGTGCCAATCATCTTATTCCCACCCTGATGCTTTTTATGTTGTTCGCGCAAGCGCTCTTCCAACATTTTCATCAGCTCTTCAAGTGAGCCTGCTTTTTTCAGCTCTTCACGTTGTTCTGGCGTTAAGTGCTTTTCAAGCAACTCCAAATCAAACCATTCTTTGGGTAGCTTATGCACCTGATTGAGCAATTCGTCTAAATCAAAGGTCGATATACCATCAAAATAGTCTTTCATTGCACGGTCAAATTTATCAAAGAATCGCTCATCTTTGACCATAACTGTTTTGGCAAGCTGATAAAACTCATCTTGGTCCGCAAAGACTAAGCCCGCAGCCACGGCTTCATTTAAATCAATGAGCTCACGTGTAGAAACAGGAACACCGTATTTTCGAAGGGTATAAAACAATCGCACAAACATAGGCGAATAAAATCCATTAAATTTATAGTGAGTCTAAGCAGATCACATAATCACAGCCAAAAATTTAGAGCATTTTTGCGAAGTATGTATCTTTTTGAACTATGGCCTTTTCTTCAATATTATTCAAAATTACTTTTATAAGTAAAGTGGCAAGCTGTAACTCACCATTCAGTATATTTCAAACAATATGATGAACTTCTTTTAAGCAGAACATTAAAAAAACAAAAGCTGGACATTCCAGCTTTTGTTTCAAATTTCATGAATTAACGACGTGACATAAATGCTAAACGCTCGAGTAACTGTACATCTTGCTCATTTTTAATTAATGCGCCGTACAGTGGCGGTATTGATTTCGATTTATCGGTATTACGTAAGATATCTTCTGGCATATCATCTGCCATGAGCAGACTTAACCAATCAATCAATTCTGAAGTTGAAGGTGGTTTCTTTAAGCCCGGAATTTGGCGTAATTTAAAGAATACCTGTAATGCTTCATTGACCAATGTGGCAGAAATATTCTCAAAGTGTACATCAATAATTTCACGCATCGTAGTTTCATCTGGGAACTCAATATAATGGAAGAAACAACGACGCAAGAATGCATCAGGTAGTTCTTTTTCATTATTTGAAGTAATGATCACGATTGGACGTTGTGTCGCCGTAATGGTTTCACCCGTTTCATATACATAAAACGACATTTTATCGAGTTCATGTAATAAGTCATTTGGAAACTCAATATCTGCCTTATCAATTTCATCAATTAATAAAACACAGCGCTCTTCACTGGTAAATGCTTCCCACAATTTACCCGGCTTAATATAATTTTTAATATCATACACACGGTCATCGCCTAATTGGCTATCACGCAAACGTGAAACAGCATCGTACTCATACAAGCCTTGCTGTGCCTTAGTGGTCGATTTGATATGCCATGTAATAAGCTTAAGACCTAAACTTTCAGCAACCTGTTCTGCGAGTAAAGTTTTACCTGTACCTGGCTCACCTTTTACAAGCAATGGTTTTTGAAGGGAACGCGCAGCTTTAACTGCAAGTTTTAAGCTATCCGTAGCGATATATTGAGCTGTGCCATTAAATTGCTGATTTTCAACAGACATGTCATAACCTTTATTTTTTTACTTTAAAGCGGTGAAGTTTTTTTGTGAACAACATTTGAGGCTTTGTTGGCAGTATATTTTGACCATAAGTAGCCAAGTACCATACAAATACCCAATACAAAAAGAATAAGTGATAAATTTGCCCAGACCAAAGGCTGATCTTTAGTTAATACACCAAAAAGCAAGCCAAAAATTGCGGGCGCAATCGAGGCATTGTTCCCCTCAGAAACTGTCGGCGTCAAAAGAATGGCAAACATGATAATCCATGTCATACCACCCAAAATCTTCGGCAAGCGTTTTGCCACGCCATACCAGCACAGTAGCGCAATCACGCTACCAAGCAAATATACCGTGACAGCAATGCTATCTTCAGGAATTGAGTCTAATACAGCCCATAAACTATCCATTTCACAACTCCTGAATATTAATTAAGCACCACGTAAACCTTCTGGCGCAGCGGCATTCGGGTCAATTAAGCCTTCCGGAGGCATTTGTAGGAAAAATCCTTTCGTAACAATTGAATCCATCACATGAAGCACGTTTACACGCGCCAATTTACGTGATTCACTCAATTCCAAATCCATAACAAAAGTTGCACGGCCAAATGCGGTACGCACTGCTTCAGGTAAAACTTCAAGCGGATTTGCTGGCTCTTGGTTTTCTTTAACTTCCTGACGAGCAATGTAAATATACATTTCGTCTTTTTTGCTCGATTTGTAAATTGAACAGAACATAATTTGAAACAACACTCCTAAAATGCAAGGCAAAGGATACATCAAAAAAAGACTGATACATTAATGTTTATTAACGCATCAGTCGTGAATTTGTACAATTGCCAAATCTTTAATCAATTCGACGTATTTAATCGCTCACTTTCATTTGTGTCGACAAATAAGACTCATCTGCACGCAATACTTCAATTAAAGGTTTGGTGAGTATTTCATAACGCCACCCCAATAAATACTTCGGCAAATCTTGCTCGTCATTACGAAATACCACATGTTGATATAAAGCATTCAACCATTTTTTACGCATCAAGACTTCTTTCGGCACAGTGGTTTCATCCACTACTTTTTGAATCGTTAACTCTACACGTTGGGTAATATCTTGTGATGAATGACGTATTGGACGCGCCATACGCAATGGCCATTCAGCTTGTTCTGGTAAATATTTGAGTAAATCTAAAATCGTTTTACCATGCTCACGGATAATATTTGGACGTATGCCTTTAATACTACTTAGCTGGAAATGATTACGCGGGTTTTTCTCCACCAAATCCTGCATGGTGGCTGACTTTAAGATAAAACTCCGTGGCTGATTTAAAGCCTTCACCATTTGCTCACGCCAAACCGCCAATTGTTGCAACTGCATGAGTTGTTTACGGCTATTACGGAAATTACCTACATCTAAATACAATTGATGTACTGGTGTTTCAACGCCAATTTCATAAGTTAAATGACGACAATCTTCAAGTACACAGTCTAATAACTGTTTTTGTTGTAGTTCATTTTTGACTTTTTCAGAAAGTGTCATGATGTATTCAACATCGTTGGCTGCATATTTCAATTGATCCAAACTTAATGGACGAGCGAGCCAATCAGAACGGGTTTGATCTTTTTCAATGTCTACATCTAGCATGAGTTTCAAGGCATTTTGATAACTCACTTGTAAGCCATGCCCTAAAAATGACATACCGACTTGAGTATCAAAAACATTTTCTAAAGATTTATGTGATGCATAATGGTAAATGAGGTCAATATCTTCACTACATGCATGAAACACATTTTGTTGCGCACCAAACAATCTTGTCCAAAATTCAGTTAAATCTAAAGCTGTTCCATCCAACAAAAAAACCTGACCATTCACATTAATTTGAAATACACCAAGTTTTGGCCACAGCGTATCTACCTTAATAAATTCAGTATCCAATCCATAGATTGTATGCTGACTCATTAAGTTAAGAACTTTTTGTAAATCTTGCTGTTGTTGAATAAATTGATACATAAGACTAGGAAATCTATTACAAAAGCTGTTTTAGCCTATTTTAACCTATATATAAGATATTTATATAAATAATTTTTGTATATTCGTTATATTTTTTTAAATATATTGGTGGTTTATTACATTTTTAAATAAATTATTATCGTTTTTTTGTATTATTAAGTAGCGTTTAAATAAGTGTAGCATGCACCACACCTACTTCATTCGCATTCTATTGTGTACCGCCTGACTTAGCGTATGACTGTCTACATATTCCAACTCACCACCTTGTGGTACGCCTTGTGCTATACGTGTCATATTAACTGGCAAATGTTTAGCAGCTTCAACTAAATAATGTGCCGTTGCTTGCCCTTCAACCGTCGCATTGGTTGCCAAAATAACTTCCGTCACCTGACCATCCGATAGCCGTTGAATGAGATAAGGTATACCAATTTCTTCAGGGCCAACGCCATCTAATGGCGACAAATGACCACCCAATACATGGTATTTACCTTTAAAGCTACCACTTTGCTCAATCGCCATCACATCAGCTGGAGATTCAACAACACAAAGTAACTGTTCATCACGGTCATTGGATAAACAAATATCACATACTTCATTCTCTGTCAGTGAATGACACACTGCACATTCATGAATATAACTGGTTGCTTCATTCAGCGCATGCGCCAAACCTAAAGCACCCTCTTTATTTTTCATAATCAAATGCAATGCCATGCGCTGGGCCGATTTTGGCCCAACGCTTGGTAAAATACGTAATGCTTGAACGAGTTGATCAAAACGTCCACTAAACATGCAAAACGCTTCCTTAGAACAATCCAGATAAGCCAGGTGGCAAGCCCATACCTGAATTTGCAGATTTCATTTTTTCTTCAGTGATAACTTCTGCTTGACGTGCTGCATCATTCATTGCAGCAGCAATAAGATCTTCAATCATATCTGCATCATCTTGAAGTAATTCAGGATTGATTTCGATACGTTTAACCACATTACGGCAAGTCATAGTTACTTTCACTAAACCGCCACCCGCTTCTGCATGGACTTCCGTTTGTGCAAGCTCTTCTTTAGCCTTCTTAACGTTGCTTTCCATATCTTTTTGCATACGCTGAGCTTGCTGCATCAACATGTTAATGTTCATAAAATACTCCGAACAATAAACTTTTTTAAATGGTTTAAATCAAATCTAAACCACGAGAAATATCGCGAATGATATCATTAATATCTTCCAAACCAACAGAAACTCGAATTAAACCTTCACTAATTCCTGCTGCTTGTTTAGCTTCTGCCGACATTCTACCGTGAGAAGTGGTTGCTGGATGTGTAATTGTAGTTTTTACATCACCCAAGTTACTTGTAATAGACAAGAAACGCGTATGATCAATAACAGTCCAAGCGCCTTCACGCTCACCTTTGGCAACAAAGGATACTACACCACCAAAACCTGATTGTTGTTTCTTCGCAAGTTCATGACCTTCATGATTTGGCAAACCTGCGTAATATACTTTTTCAACATTTGGATGTGCATCAAGCCATTCAGCCAAAATTTGTGCACTCGCGCAGTGCGCTTTCATGCGTAAACTTAGAGTTTCTAAGCCTTTTAAGAATACCCATGCATTAAATGGACTCATAGAATTACCCAGTGTACGAATGACACCCGTGATTTCTTCCATAAGTTTTGCGCTACCCACTACTGCACCACCTAAAGCACGGCCTTGACCATCAATATACTTAGTTGATGAATAAATAACGAGGTCAGCACCAAATTTCAATGGCTGTTGTAATACAGCTGTACAGAAGGTGTTATCTACAGCAAATAACGCACCTTGTGCATGTGCAATATCAGCAATGGCTTGTAAATCACCCACTTGAGCCAACGGGTTTGATGGTGTTTCAATAAATAATAAACGCGTATTTGGGCGAATCGCTTGTTTCCAAGCATCCAAATCTTCTAAATCAACAAAAGTGACATCAACACCAAATTTAATCACGTATTTTTCAAATAGTGAAATAATCGAACCAAATACAGCACGTGAACACACCACATGATCACCTGCCTTCAGGTAGGCTAATGTGATTGCATGAACACCTGCCATACCCGAACTCGTTGCAACTGCAGCTTCAGCACCATCTAAAACAGCTAAGCGTTTTTCGAAAGCTTGAACAGTTGGATTGGTGTAACGTGAATAGGTATTGCCTTCAATTTGGCCTGAAAATTTCGCCGCCGCGTCTGCCGCACTTTCACACACAAAAGACGATGTTAAGAAGATCGGCTCACTATGTTCTCCCTCAGAAGTACGATTATGGCCTGTACGAATAGCTAAGGTATCTAGTTGATATTCGATGTCGTCTTGTTGGTTCATTAGCATTACTCAGTCCAATGACTGCCTTTTGTTAATTATTGCCAATATTTTGAGCGCCTAAGCTATTTAAGGTCAAGGTATAATAAGCAAATATCGCTTAGACTTCGATCAAACCTGCAAGGATATAGGCCAACGCTCACCATGAACCCATTAAAAAAAAGGCTTTTAACACAGCAAAAAAAACTTAAACATCTATCCACACGTTTTTTTAATGCAAAATCATTGGTGTTATCCCAAACCAATCCTTATGAGGTCATTGAAGAATATAAGTTTTGTCGGGTGAGACATTACGCATCACCCAATCGTAAATATCAAGAACCGCTTGTCTTTGTTGCACCTTTAGCAATTAATATGGCGATTTATGACCTCTATCCATATCGCTCATTAGTTAAACATTTTCAACATAGTGGCTTTGAAGTCTATTTGCTTGAGTGGAACAAACTTAGCTATCAAGATCGCTTTCTGGACTTTTTATCCTTTATTGATGATGCGATCCCGCATTGCATCGATAAAATTTGCACGCATGCCCAAAGCCCTCAAGTTTCTTTACATGGATGGAGCATGGCGGGCATCTTTGTCACTTTATATACGGCTTTAAGTGCATCAAATCGTGTGAAAAACCTCATGGTGATGGGAAGCCCAATTGATAGCTATGCTTCTGGTCGCGTTGGTCGACTTTTTCAAAATATCAATCAGCTGATTTCACGCAGTCAGGCGCTCAAAAATACTATCTATACGGGTAAAATCCCTAAAAGAATGATTCATACACCCGGCCTACTGAATGCTGTGGGATTTAAAATCTTAGACCCTAAAGGCTGGTACACCAGTCAAAAGCAATTTTTATTTAATCTTTCAGACCCACAAACGCTCCATGAACATGCCACGATGGGTGACTTTTTAAATCACATGATTGACTACCCAGGGGGTATTAATCAGGACATGGTTTTACATTTATGGCTACAAAACCCCCTTAAAGAAGGTATTATTCAATTAAAAGATAAAGTTATAAAATTAAAAGATATTCACGTGCCTGTGTTGATTGGCGCGGGTTCTAGCGATCAAATTGTAACAGCCGCAGCGGCCCAACCCTTAGGCGAATTGACAAGTAGCCAAGATGTCACGTTTACTCTTATCCCTGGTGGGCACTTAGGCCTCATGTCGAGCCAAAAAAGTGCGAATGAATTTTGGCCTAAACTGACCACATGGCTTGAACAAAGATCGACAGTTATTAAAAATTAAATTAGGGTTCTATTATGATTCAATCAGTTGCATTTATTGGTTTAGGCGCAATGGGCTACCGCATGGCAGCGCATTTACCCAAGCACTTTGACACCGTTTATGTCTGGAATCGTAATTTTGACAAAGCCAAACAACATGCAACTGAGTTTGGCACGCTCGCTGTAGAGTTACAACAAGCTGTGCAAGCAGATATCATTTTCTCTTGCTTGCCGACCAGTGCTGATGTTGAAGCTCTAATTGCAAATATTGACATTCGAGCTGGCAGTATTTGGGTGGATTGCACCAGTGGCGTACCTAGCTCTGCTAAACAACTCGCACCGCTATTTCAGCAACACGGTGCATCTTATTTAGATGCGCCAGTTTCTGGGCAAACAATAGGTGCAGAAAATGCAACACTCACCTTCATGCTTGGTGGCGATGCGACTGCATTTAATGAAGCTTTTCCCGCAATTCAAACAATGGGCAAACTGATTCAACATGTAGGTGAATCCGGCGCTGGATTTGCAGTAAAAGCAGTCAATAATATGCTCATGGCTGTTAATTTATGTGCTGCTTCAGAAGGCCTAACAGTACTTAAAGCACATGGTGTAGATCTACACGCCGCTCTAGATTGCATTAATGCATCCAGTGGTAAAAGCAATGCAACAGAAACCATTTTACCGCAGCGCGTACTCAACCGTAGCTTTCCATTGACCTTTGCATTACCACTATTGGCCAAAGACACAGGGATTGCTGTTGATCTAGTCCGTGGTGCTAAACTTTCTGCCCCAGTCATTTCGCTCACGCAAAGTCTGGTTCAAATTGCGAGCGATACCGCACAAGCAAATAGTGACTTTTCAACTGTCGCAAAAATGTACGAATCATGGAGTAATATTACAATTGAGTAAGATCTCGCCATTGAAAATACATAATTAATTCTAATACTGTGATGATATGATCACACACATTGTTACAAACACAGAGGAAACTCGTATGAACAATTTCAAAGTTGCGGCATTGGTTGGCTTTGTTACGCTATTAGGGGCATCTACAGTAGCTATGGCATCTGAGCAAGAATGCCAAAAACTTAAAAATGATCATGATGTGATTTATGCATCAAAAGGCTTTTGTTTTAAAGACCCTGACGCTAAAGCAAAGTATGGTAATGACAATTGCTATACAACCAAACCAAAATTTTCAGAAAAAGAGCAGCAACGTCTTGACGCGATCAAAGATCGTCAGAAAGAATTGAACTGTAAATAATTACAGTTCAAAACAGCTTAAGGAAATCCGTCATGGCTTATGATGACCAAAACATTTTTGCAAGAATTTTACGCGGTGAATTACCAGCGATTAAAGTTTATGAAGATGAACGCGTTCTTGCATTTATGGATATTATGCCTCAAGCAGAAGGCCATACTTTAGTTATTCCAAAGTCACCTGCCGTCACCCTACTCGACTTAGCCCCAGAAGAAGCTGCTTATACCATTCAAATTGTGCAAAAAGTTGCGAAAGCAATTGAAACTGCGCTACACGTTGAAGGTATTGTTCTTATGCAACTGTCAGGCGTAGCCGCAGGCCAAACTGTGCCACATGTGCATTTTCATCTTATTCCAAGCTCTGTACATGAGCTGGGTAAACATGCAGCGCAAATGGGCGATCAAGATAAAATTAAAGCCTTGGCTGAAAAAATTAAAGCTGCACTCTGAAATATGCGTGTCATATTTTAAATAGCATAAGATGGAGCTTCGGCTCCATTTTTTATGGTTCTAAGTTTTGCTTATGATGACTAAAAACCCAGAAATACATATCAAAAATAAATTTAAACAATTAAATACAATAACTTAAATTAAATTAATCACCATCCCACTCAAGTTAAACAGCGATCATATTTCATATCTTTGCAATATTTCCTTAATAGAACTGTCTTATTTGTAATTAATACTTAGCGCCATTAGATAGCAAATTATTTTTAGCCAAGCTACTGATAAAACGTATTGATATGACTAGAAAAGTCTTCTGGAGCTTCAAATGAAAAAAACACTATGTGCATTAGCAATCGGGGCAACTGTTCTAACACCTGTAATGGCGTCTGCAGCAGATGTAAAAATTTATGGCCGTGCACACGTTTCTTTAGACTACCTTGATGATGGTAAAGATTATAACGAAGTTGGTTTGTCTTCTAATGCATCTCGCTTAGGCTTCAAAGTTGATCAAAAAATTAATGATGATTTAAATGTTTTTGCACAAATTGAGCAAGAAGTAAACTTTGCAAGTGGCTCTAAAGATGCAAGCGGCGTGAACTTCTCAACTCGCGATACCTTTGTTGGTGTGAAGAGCGCAAATTACGGTCAAGTCCGCGTAGGTCGTTTTGACAGCCCATTCAAAGTTGCACGTAGCCCAATCAACTTCTTTGGCGACATGGTTGGTGACGTACGTAACGTAACGCGTGTAGGCAACTTAAAGTTTGATGAGCGTAACGAAAATACCATCGAATATAAATCACCAAAATTTGGCGGTGGCTTTAATGTACTCGGCGCTGTATCTATGAATGCAGGCACAGAGTCAACAAAAGATGCAAATGGCGAAGGCAAAAAGAAAGACCAAGCTTATGATCTTGCTTTGACATATAAAGAAGGTCCTATTGATTTTGCAGCTGCATACGAAAAATATGAAAAAAATGCAGCTAACGTGAGCGATGGTGCAAGCCGTGATGCTTTCCGTCTTGCGGGTGCGTACAAAATTACCGAAGAATTTAATCTAGGTGCAATGTATCAGTTATCACAACATGATAACGACAAGGTAAACCCAGACGTACAAGTATTTGGCTTGGCTGGCGAATATAAACTGACACCTAAAACTTCAGTACGCGGCGAATATTTCTACCGTGATGTTGATACTAACGATGCCAATGCAAGCTTAATTGCGGTGGGCGTAGAGCATAAGCTTGATAGTACGCTTCGTGTATACGGCAACCTTGCTACAGTTTTGAACGACAAAAACTCAAAGCTTAATCCTTGGAAAGAAGGACGTAGCTTTGGTAATGGTGTGAGCGGTGTAGCAGATGAAAATTCAACTGCATTGTCTTTAGGTCTACGTTACGACTTCTAAAACAACCGTCTCCCCCAAAAAAAAGAACATGCTTGCATGTTCTTTTTTTTGCTTCAATTTTTCTCTTTCCCATCAGCAACTAAATTCCTTTTTTTAAATATAAGCGTTTTAGTTGGTTTTATCCGTATTAATTATCATTTGTAATTCCTAGTAAATACAACTGTTTTAGTCAGAATTTAAAATATAAATATAACTAAAAAAGTCGGGATAATTTTATTTAAATACGAGTAAAAAGATCGACTTAAAACACATGAAAATTAGCATATTTTTTAAATAACATTAACCATAAGTTATTGTTTTTATTTTAAATTATTAATATATTATTATTTTAACTGTTTAGTCTATTTATTTTATCTATTTTTTGTTTAATAATGTAAATATAGTTTTTAAAAACAGGCTTAACCATGAGCTTAGTTCCAAAAAATATCAATCGTAATGTAAGTCGAGAAATTGCCATTATATTAATAATTAAGGTGGTAATTTTGTTGACTATTAAACATATTTGGTTTGACGCACCGACTATTCCTAAAAATTTTGACAATCAAGTTGCCGAGCATATCGCTGGCAGTCCTTCCCCAATCAAGGAGACACGTTGATGATTTCTGAAAGCGTGGTCGATCTTTCGCGGTTCCAATTTGCGATGACCGCGATGTATCACTTTATTTTTGTTCCACTTACTTTAGGTATGGCTTTCCTTCTTGCCATTATGGAAACCACATACGTGGTTTCTGGTAAAGAAATTTACAAAGACATGACTAAGTTCTGGGGAAAATTGTTTGGTATTAACTTCGCACTAGGGGTTACGACTGGTTTAACTATGGAGTTTCAGTTTGGTACAAACTGGGCATATTACTCACACTACGTGGGCGATATCTTTGGTGCTCCGCTCGCAATCGAAGGCTTAATGGCGTTCTTCCTTGAATCGACATTTATTGGCTTATTCTTCTTTGGCTGGGATCGCCTCTCAAAAGTACAGCATTTGGCCGTTACATGGTTAGTTGCTCTTGGCTCAAATATGTCCGCACTATGGATTTTAGTGGCCAATGGCTGGATGCAAAATCCTGTCGGTTCAGCATTCAATTACGAAACCATGCGTATGGAAATGGTTGATTTTGGCGCACTGATTTTTAACCCAGTCGCACAGGTTAAATTCGTACATACCGTATCTGCTGGTTATGTTACTGGTGCAATATTTGTATTAGCAATCTCAAGCTATTACATGTTGAAAAAACGTGATTTGCCATTTGCCCGTCGCTCTTTTGCTATTGCAGCTATTTTCGGTTTGGCATCTACACTGTCTGTGATCTTGCTAGGCGATGAATCTGGTTACGAAATTGGCGATGTACAAAAAACTAAGCTCGCAGCTATTGAAGCTGAATGGGATACTCACCCAGCACCAGCGCCGTTTACTTTGTTTGGTATTCCAAATAAAGAAACTATGACAACAGACTATGCGGTTAAAATTCCTTATGTGATGGGCATTATTGCGACACGCTCAACCACTAAAGAAGTGACAGGCATTAAAGATTTAATCGTTCAACACGAAGAACGTATCCGTAATGGTATGGTGGCTTATTCACAACTTGAACAATTACGCGCAGGTGACCAATCTGCAGAATTAAAAGCAGCCTTCGCTGAGTCTCAAAAAGACTTAGGTTACGGCCTACTTTTGAAAAAATACACACCTAACGTTGTTGATGCATCTGATGCGCAAATTAAAGCTGCTGCTAAAGATACCATTCCACACGTACCAAGCTTGTTCTGGGCATTCCGTTTAATGGTTGCATCTGGTTTCTTAATGCTTCTGTTGTTTGCACTTGCAGCCTTTGCTGTCGCAAAACGCAATGCAGAAAACAAACCATGGTTACTTAAATTTGCATTGTTTGGCTTACCACTTCCATGGATTGCTGCGCAAACTGGCTGGTATGTTGCCGAAGTTGGCCGTCAACCTTGGACAATTGGTGAAGTATTACCAACTCACCTTTCAGCATCTAGCTTGAGTACAGGTGATGTGTGGGGATCAATCATCGCACTAGCATCGTTCTACACTGTACTTTTGATTATCGAAATGTATCTCATGATCAAATTCTCACGCCTTGGCCCAAGCTCACTTCATACTGGTAAATACCACTTTGAAAAGCTTGAAGCAGCAAATAAAGCAAATGAGGAGTCTAAAGCATGATCGAATATGAACTGCTCAAAATCATTTGGTGGGTTCTGGTAGGCGTACTACTTATTGGCTTTTCCCTCACCGATGGCTTCGACATGGGCGCAATGGCACTTATGCCATTTGTAGGTAAAACAGATGACGAACGTCGCGCTGCAATCAATACGATTGCACCGCACTGGGACGGCAACCAAGTTTGGTTTATTACTGCAGGTGGCGCACTATTTGCCGCATGGCCAATGGTATACGCAACCGCATTCTCAGGCATGTACTGGGCACTGCTCCTCGTTCTATTTGCGCTCTTCTTGCGACCTGTCGGCTTTGACTATCGCTCGAAACTTGAGAACACAAAATGGCGTACGTCTTGGGACTGGGGCTTATGTATTGGTGGCGCCGTACCTGCTTTAGTATTTGGTGTAGCGTTTGGTAATATGTTTTTGGGTGTGCCATTTACACTGGATGAAACTGTACGCTCAACTTACACAGGTAGTTTCTTTGCGCTACTCAACCCATTTGCGTTGGTGTGTGGCTTAGTGAGCCTCTCTATGTTGGCAGCACACGGTGGTGCGTGGCTAATGATCCGTACAGATGGTGAATTACGCAAACGCTCTGCGAAAGCAACACAAATTATGGGTATCGTTTATCTACTCACCTTTTTGGCTGCTGGCGCATGGTTATACTTCGGTGGCATTCAGGGCTATACACTTGCAGAACCGTTCAATACTAATGGTGTTGCAAACCCACTTGCTAAAGAAGTCATCACCAATGCCAACCCAGGTTGGATGAACAACTATTCTACTTACCCAATTACCATGATTGCTCCAATTATGGGTCTATTAGGTGGTTTGATTGTTGTATTAGCAGCTGGCAAAAACAAAGCTGGTATGAGCTTCTTAGGTTCAAGTTTGGCAGTCATTGGTGCAATTTTAACTGCAGGTTTTGCATTGTTCCCATTCCTAATGCCTTCAAGCACCAACCCAACTGTAAGCCTGACAATGTGGGATGCTGTATCCAGCAAAAATACATTAACTGTAATGACTGTTGCAGCCTGCATCTTCGTTCCAATCATTCTGTGTTACACCACTTGGTGCTACTACAAAATGTGGGGCGTAATTACTAACAAACATATTCAAGAGAATTCACATAGCCTTTACTAAAAGCTATGTATGGGAGAAAAAAGATGTGGTACTTTGCTTGGATTCTCGGTGTATTGATGGCATGTTTCGCAGGTGTACTGAGTGCGCTGTACATTGAACATCATCAAGATTTAGATGAGGAATAAAACATGACCGATGTTGCTATAGAAAAACCAGTCGTAGAGAAAAAGCCAAATAAATTTGCAATGCTAATTTCCTGCCTTTTGGCTTTTCCCTTGGCAGCAGTCCTCCTTGTTCACCCAGCAGCAATGCTGGATGACAATGGTGGATATAGTCATCGTGCCCTCATGATGGTGATGATTGGTATTTCAGGTGGTTTTGTTCATGGTGTAGGCTTCCTGCCCAAACATTGGTTTTGGAAATGGTTGTTTAGCCCATACATTGCTTGGCCACTGATGCTGATCGGCTACTACACTTGGTTTATTGCCTAAACACCCAAAACAAAGCCCTCATTTGAGGGCTTTGTTTTTTTAATTTTCTCTTGGGAATTTACACCGCTAAATGTATGATCTACAAATTTATTTTATACACGATTCAGCATGTTAGATAATATTTTAGGTAAAATGAAAGATCAGCTCAATTTAAATGAGATGTGGAAACAGAACAGTTCAAAAGTTGAAAACCTCGTTATTGATGGATTGCTCGGTCTAACAGAAGATAAACTCATAAATGAAACTGAAATCCGCGCAGTCATTGCAAAAGTTTATGAGCTATTACCAACACCAATACGTTTAGTTCTTCCTCGCGACTTTATCATCAATAAAATTTTAGAACAAAAAGGACCCTTGCTGAATAAAGTGACTGAAACTCGTTTAAAACGCAAAAATAAAGAATTATAAAATTCAGCTGCCAGACGATTTAAATCAATTTAGAATGGCAGCCTACCTCATCATTCATTGTTCACTATCTATATAAAAGCGTGAAATTGAAAAACTACAATTCCCGTTTCAATGAAGGCGAAAAAACTTTTACATTGATAAAATTGGCAATGACAGTTCAATAATATTTTTTTATATCTACCTAATGTTTTCATTATCTGATTGATCTAATTTAAATATTAAAGAAAATAGTTCAAGTTTTCTGTTTTAAATAACTTCTCATTAAAAAGCCGGATATAAATCCGGCTATGCAGTATGTCTGCTATTTAACGATGCGTGTGAATCGACATCACAATTCCCATACCTGCAAGCATAGCAATAACCGCTGTACCACCATAACTCATTAACGGTAATGGGTCGCCAGTTACAGGTAAAATACCACTCACCATACCTGAGTTTAAAAACACAAAGAAAAAGAAAGTCAGCCCTGTTGCGCTGGCATATAAACGCCCAAAATTATGAAAGCTATTCATACCAATCATTAAGCAACGAATAATAATGGCAAAAAATAAACTAAATAATAAAAAGACACCAATAAAACCAAATTCTTCTGCATAAGTGGACATAATAAAGTCTGTGTGATGCTCAGGCAAATAACCCAAATGTGACTGTGTGCCTTCAGTAAAGCCCTTACCCATCATACCACCCGAACCAATGGCGATCTTAGATTGGATAATGTTCCAACCTGCACCCAATGCATCCGATTCTGGATCAAACAACGTTAATATGCGCTTCTTTTGATATTCTTGTAATAAAAATGTCCAAAGCAGAGGCGCAACTACGGCCAAAGCCCCCATTGCCCCTGCGATTAACTTCCAAGACATTCCGCTTAAAAATAAAATAAAAATACCTGGAATAATCAAACCAATATTTAAATCGGGCTGTAAAGCAACCAATACGAACGGCACCATCATAATAATCAGCGCAATAACAATATGCACAAATTTTGGTGGAAATGCACGATTAGAAAAATACCATGCCATCATGAGTGGCATCGCAAATTTCATCACCTCACTGGGTTGCATGCTACCTATGCCCGGAATGGTAATCCAGCGTTTTGCACCAAGCCGTGTCTCACCTATCACAAGCACCAGCATCAACATAATGAGTCCCACAATATAAAAATAAGGACTAATCGCTTGATACACTTTTGGCGGTACCTGTGCACACAAAAACATTAAAGTAAAACCAACGGCAAAACTTGTTGCTTGGCGTAGCAACATGCCAGAGTTTTCAGCAGTTGCACTATAGACAACCATCAATCCAAGTATGGCATTTAGAACTAAAAAACATAATAACCAAGGGTCTAAATGTAATTTAGCCCAACGCGAAGAATCGTGCTTTATGCTCATTCCATCTCGTGCGGAATGACGCAAAAAACGATACTGCTGTGAAGGGATCATTTTAAGATTAAGCGTTAAGTAGAATTCAGAAATTATAAGTGAAAGCCACAGCGAAAATACCGCTGTAGCTAAAATAATTTTGAGATATTAGGTATTCCGTGCTGACTGTGAAGCCAAAATTAACTTCGCCAACTCCAAATCGTCTGGATAGGTAATTTTAATATTATCAGCGCGACCTTGTACGACTTGCACATTCAAACCAACATATTCAAGTGCACTGGCTTCATCTGTAATGAAAACACCATCTTGCAACGCTTGCTCAATCGCTTTTTTTAATAGCCCTAATGGTGCAATTTGCGGTGTTTGAGCTTGCCATAGACTTGTACGATCAACTGTTTTATCAATCCGCGTACCTTGCTCAACATACTTTAAGGTATCGCGCACAGGCACAGCTAAAATCGCACTGCTCTTTTGCTCAATTGCTGTGGTTACCAATTTTTCTAAACAAGCAACCGACACACATGGTCGAGCAGCATCATGTACAAACACCCAGTCGTCATCCGATGCAATATTGGATAAATACGCTAAGGCATTGAGTACCGAATTTACTCGTTCAGCACCACCTGAGCAAAGGTGCAAACGCTCAGCATGTGAAAGAGAAAGTGTCTGTACAAAATTATCCTGCTCACCAACAGCCAACACATAACCTTGTAAAGGCAACTGATTTAAACGCTCGACGGTATGTTCTAATACGGTTTTATTTTGAATAACTTGATATTGCTTGAGTTCTGTTTTAGAAAAACGACTACCTGAACCCGCAGCAGGTATAACAGCCCACAACTTAAGGTTCTGTAGGCGGGAGCTCAGCGACATCTGATTCATTGGTACGTAAATCTACTTTTTCATTTGGATCGATATAAATCGGTTTATATTGGGTACTAATTGTACTCATTTGCACAAATGTTTCGTGTGGCTTCACCAAGCCCAAATCTAAACGTGCATGTTCTTCAATGGCTTCAACACCATTTTTGAGATCGAAGACTTCTGCAGCCAAAACACGATTGCGTTCTTTTAATTCATCATTCAGCTCGACTTGTTGCTGAATTTTTTGTGTGAGTTCTTGATGGTCTTTATAACCACCTTCACCAAACCAGTATAAATACTGAAACCCTGCGATCAAAATGATCGCAAGGCCCAATAGTACTTTACTCGCTTTGGAGTCGAATACATTTAACATAGAGAGCATGAGCGCTTAGTTCAAACCTTTGAACTCAGCTTTACCGCGATATGCAGCATTAGTCAATTCTTCGATACGAAGTAATTGGTTATATTTCGCTACACGGTCAGAACGGCAAAGTGAACCAGTTTTGATTTGGCCCGCTGCTGTACCTACTGCAAGATCCGCAATTGTAGAATCTTCTGTCTCACCAGAACGGTGTGAAATAACAGTAGAGTAACCATTTGCTTTAGCAAGATAGATCGCATCTAAAGTTTCAGTCAATGTACCGATTTGGTTGTACTTGATCAGAATTGAGTTACCAACTTTTTCGTTGATACCACGTTGAAGAATTTTAGGGTTTGTAACGAACAAGTCATCACCAACCAATTGGATTTTGTCGCCAAGGATAGAAGTGAGGTAAGACCAACCTTCCCAATCAGACTCGTCCAAACCATCTTCAATTGAGATGATTGGGTATTGTTTAGCAAAACCTGCTAGATAATCAGCAAACTGGTTGCTTGTGAATGCTTTATTGCCTTCACCTGCAAGGATATATTGACCATCTTTGTAGAATTCTGAAGATGCACAGTCAAGCGCAAGCATAATATCAGAACCCGCTTTGTAGCCAGTTTTTTCAATCGCTTCTAAAATAACTGTAATTGCTTCTTCGTTAGAACGAAGGTTAGGTGCAAAACCACCTTCATCGCCAACAGCAGTATTTAAACCTTGTTTCTTTAAAACTGATTTTAAAGAATGGAAAATTTCTGCACCAGCGCGTAAAGCTTCAGAGAATGAAGTGAAGCCTACTGGCTCAATCATAAATTCTTGAATATCTACGTTGTTGTCTGCATGTGAACCGCCGTTAAGGATGTTCATCATTGGAACAGGCATTGTTAAAATGCTGTTATTACGAAGGTCTGCGATGTATTGGAAAAGTGGGATTTTCTTTTCATCAGCAGCAGCACGCGCAGCAGCAAGAGAAACTGCCAAAGTTGCGTTAGCGCCTAATTTTTCTTTGTTTTCAGTACCGTCAAGCGCGATCATTGTGTTATCAATGTCTTTTTGTTCGAATACTGATTTACCCAACAATGCATCACGAATTACTGTGTTAACGTTGTTAACCGCAGTTTTAACGCCTTTACCTAAGTAACGAGCTTTGTCGCCGTCACGAAGTTCTAAAGCTTCACGAGAACCAGTTGAAGCACCAGATGGTGCACATGCACGGCCAACTACGCCAGATGCTAAGATAACGTCTGCTTCGATGGTTGGGTTACCACGAGAGTCCAAGATTTCACGTGCACGAATGTCAACGATTTGACTCATGAACAATTCCTCAGTTGATTAATAAAACGATGCGCCAATAAATGACGCATCAATGTTGAAAATTTTTAATGTGTATCAAGCTTCTGAAAACCTTTTACCAAGGTATCGAGCTCTTTTAACTGTGCTAAGAATGGCTCAAGTTGAGACATACGCAATGCACACGGACCATCACATTTGGCTTTATCAGGATCTGGATGACCTTCTAAGAATAATCCCGCCAATCCTGTTGCCATACCTGCACGCGCAAGTGTTGTGATCTGCGCGCGACGTCCGCCTGCAGAATCTTCACGACCACCCGGCGTTTGCAACGCATGAGTCACATCAAAGAATACAGGCACGTTCATCTGCTTCATGGTGTCAAAGCCCAGCATATCCACAACAAGGTTGTTGTAGCCAAATGCAGAACCACGTTCACATAGAATCAGTTTATCGTTACCTGCTTCCAAACACTTATTCATGATATGACGCATTTCATGCGGTGCAAGGAATTGTGCTTTTTTGATGTTAATAATGGCATCTGTTTTTGCCATAGCTTCAACAAGATCCGTTTGACGGCTTAAGAAAGCTGGCAATTGGATAATGTCTGCAACTTCTGCAACAGGCGCAGCTTGGTATGGCTCATGCACATCAGTGATGATAGGCACATTGAAATGTTTTTTAATGTCAGCCAACCACTCGATGCCTTTCTCTAGGCCTGGGCCACGGAAAGAATTTAAGCTTGAACGGTTTGCTTTATCAAAGCTTGCTTTAAATACGTAAGGAATATCTAAACGTTTACAGATATCTACGTATGTTTCAGCAATTTCAAAAGCAAGATCTTTTGACTCAAGTACGTTCATACCGCCGAATAGTACAAATGGCAAATGATTTGCCATTTGTATATCGCCTAAACGTACAATTTCTTGTGGTTTTAATTGTGACATTTAAACTTCCTAGTTTAGTCCTACAATGCCATTACTTTGATTTTTGATACTGTTTCTTAGCAGCATCAATAAAGCCAGCAAATAATGGATGACCATCACGTGGTGAGCTGGTAAATTCTGGGTGGAATTGTACCGCAACAAACCAAGGATGTGCAGGAATTTCAACAGTTTCTACTAAACGCTGTACTGGAGAATAACCAGAAATCTTCATGCCTTTTTCTTCAAGCACTGGGATATAACGGTTGTTCATTTCATAGCGGTGACGGTGACGTTCGATAATCTCTTCAGAACCGTACACTTGAGCTGTTTTAGTACCTGCAACCAATTCAGATTTTTGAGCACCAAGACGCATTGTGCCACCAAGGTCAGAATCTGCATTACGTTGCTGAACTTCACCACGTTCATCTAACCATTCAGTGATTAAACCAATGAGTGGAGACTTAGTAGAACGGTTAAATTCTGTTGAAGTTGCATCGCTAATACCCGCTACATTGCGTGCATATTCGATTACAGCCAACTGCATACCTAAGCAAATACCAAGGAATGGCACGCCATTTTCACGAGCGAATTTAATCGCTTTCATTTTGCCTTCGGTACCGCGTTCACCAAAGCCACCTGGAACTAAGATTGCGTCAGCATCTTTCAATACTTCTACTACATCTTGGCTTTCAAGTTCTTCAGCATTGACATAGTCAATCTGAACTTTCACACGGTTTTGAATACCTGCATGTAAAAGCGCTTCGTTTACAGATTTATACGCATCTGGAAGTTCAACATATTTACCAACCATAGCAACACGAACTGTGTATTCTGGGTTCAGCAATGCTTCTACCACATTATCCCAATCTGTTAAATCAGCTTCAGGAAGATCGTTATAACCAAAACGTTCACAGATTAAATCATCAACATTTTGTTCATAAAAGGTACGTGGAATTTGGTAAATGCTACGTGCATCTTTACATACAACAACTGCACGTGCTTCTACGTTAGTGAAAAGTGCAATTTTACGTGTTGTGTCTGCATCAACATCGTGTTCAGTACGACAAATTAAGATGTCTGGTTGAATACCAATTGATAACAACTCTTTTACTGAGTGTTGTGTCGGTTTAGTCTTTAACTCTGCTGCTGACTTAATGTATGGGAGTAACGTTAAGTGCATAAGCATCGTGCGTTTATGACCAAGTTCAACCATTAACTGACGTACAGATTCCATGAATGGGAGAGATTCAATGTCACCTACTGTACCGCCGATCTCAACGATCGCAACGTCATAGCCTTCGCCTGCGCGAAGTACACGTTCTTTAATATTATCAGTAATGTGTGGAATAACTTGAACTGTACCACCTAGGTAGTCACCACGGCGTTCTTTATTAAGAACATCTTGGTAAACACGACCTGAAGTGAAGTTATTCAATTTGGTCATTTTCGCACGACGTAGGAAACGTTCGTAGTAACCCAAGTCTAAGTCAGTTTCAGCACCGTCTTCTGTTACAAAAACTTCACCATGTTGGAATGGGCTCATTGTCCCTGGATCGACATTAATGTATGGATCCATTTTTACCATGGTCACTTTTAAACCACGAGCTTCTAAAAGTGCAGCAACAGAAGCAGCTGAAATACCTTTACCTAGTGATGAAACTACACCACCAGTAACGAAAATAAAATGGGTCATTGGGTTTCTCGTACAATCGAGCCTAAATCGGCCTGCAATGTTGCGCAATTTTACTTTACTCTGTACCTATAAAGCAAAGTCAATCCGCATCAATTATTAGAACAATAAACAATTGGCTATTGTATCAGCATTTCCGATAAAAAATTAGTGTAAGTTCATAGGATTTCTATCTTGTGAATTGCTGTTATAATGGCAACATCCCATTCACACCCTATTTTTTGCATTATGAATAAAAAATTTTTGATCTGTGGTGCACTTGCAGCTGGCTTACTCTTAACTGCATGTGTGAAAAAAGAAGCACCAAAGGAAGATGAGCAAGAACACGTTGAAACTGCAGCATCTGAAGTAGCGCCAGCAGAATTTCAAAAGTTAGATGCAACTGACGAACAAGAAATTCCACTAACGCCTTCAAATACAGAAGTTGAAGTTATTCGTGAAGAAACGCCTAACACAGTTACTGAAGTTCGTCGTGAAGTAGCACCAGCTGCCGAGGCTGCAAAACCAGCGCCAGCTCCAGTTCAAAAAGCTAAAGCACCACGTGCAGAAGACAAACCGACTCAAGCAGTTGCACCTAAAAATACAAGTGCAAGCCAATCTGAAGATGATGCTGTCGCTGCTGCAATTGCCGCTGCAACGCCTGCTTTAGATAACTAATTGTTTATTCGCTAAACAATTCATGAAAATGCCCAGTTTTGACTGGGCTTTTTCATGTTTCTATATAAATAGAAATCTGTACCAAACGATTCACTTTTTCTCACAATCGTTCTTGTAGTTTTTCAGCTAAATATTCAATAAATAAACGAACACGTTTGGGTAGATGCTCTTGTTGATAATACACGGCATGAATAAGTTGCTCGTGTGGCTCAATTTGATCTTCTAAAAGTTGTACCAATCGCCCTTCTGCAATATCTTTTTCTAACATAAAAATCGATAGACAAGCGATGCCCATACCATGAAGCGCCAGCTCTCGTATCGTTTCACCGTTTGATGCCTTAATGTTTGGTCGGATCGTTAGTGGTTTCCCCTCGACTTGGATTGGCCAAGTATTCATATGTGTAATTTGACTAAATCCAAGTAATGCATGTGCTGAAAGCTCATCAGCATTTTTCGGACGTCCATGCTGATGAAGATATTCAGGACTCGCCACCAGACATAGTCGACTCTTATAGATGAATTTTGCATGCAAACTTGAGTCATTTAATTTTCCAAAGCGAATTGCAACATCTGCTTTATGCTCTAATAAGTCAATCACTTGATCGTGATTCACTAATTCAATCTGAATATGCGGATAACGTGCATTAAATTCAGGAATTAATGGCACAATTATATGCAGAATAAAAGAAATTGCAGAATCGACTCGCACAAGACCAGAAGTATCCGCATCTAATTTCAGTAGAGAATCTTCCGCTTCGGTCAAATCATTCAGTATCTGCCGAGTTTTAGCTAAAAATAATTGCCCCTCTTGCGTCAGTTTAATTTTGCGAGTTGTGCGTTCCAGCAGCGTAACATTTAATTTGGATTCCAGACGCTGTAATGCACGGCTTATGCCAGATGCTGTTTGATCCAGCCTTTGTGCTGCTTTGATAATAGAGCCACTATCTACAATAACAGTGAAAACCTGTAGCTCCTCAATGGTCGATTTCATTGATATTCGAATTCGTGATTTTTAATCAATAATATATTCCAAACTCATGCATTTTTCTTCATTAAAATAAGCAGCACAATACCATCCATTCAAAAAAAGAGAATTTCTAATGATTGTTCCTCAAATGGGTGTTGGCACATTCCGCCTCGGTGGCCAAACCGTTATAGACTCGATTAAAAATGCACTGAATGCAGGATATCGAGCGATTGATACGGCGCAAATTTACGGCAATGAAGTAGAAGTGGGTCAAGCAATCCTTGAAAGTCAGGTGAATAGAGCTGATATTTTCTTAACCACTAAAATTTGGACTGAAAATTATGCTGCCGATAAACTGATACCCAGTTTAAAAGAAAGCTTAATTAAATTGCGAACTGATGCGGTCAATCTCACACTGATTCATTGGCCAGCACCCGCGCTAGGCGTCGATATTCCTGAATTAATGGAACATTTACTTGAGGCTAAAAAACAAGGATTGACTGAGTATATTGGTGTATCCAATTTTAATATTGAGCTAACGCAACAAGCAATCGATCACATCGGGCTGGAAAATATTACAACCAATCAAATTGAACTCAGTCCATATTTGCAAAATCAAAGCGTGGTCAATTATTTACAAGCAAACCATATAGATGTCACCTCCTATATGACTTTGGCCTATGGCAAAGTTTTACAAGACCCCATTCTTTTAAACATCGCCGCCGAACAACAAGCAACTTCGGCTCAAATTGCACTCGCATGGGCATTGCAAAAGGGCTATGCCGTAATTCCATCTTCCACTAAACCTGAACATTTAATCAGTAATTTAAAAGCTCAAGATATTCATTTAACACCAGAACAGATGCAGGCCATTGCAACACTTGACAGAAATGCACGTGAAGTGAATCCATCTGAACTTGCTCCAGTTTGGGATATTTAATATGAAATTCAATTTTCCATTAATTGCATTAGCCGTAGGTGCTTTTGCAATTGGTACAACGGAATTTTCACCGATGGGCTTTTTGCCTGAAATTGCAACAGATTTATCGGTGTCAATTCCTCAAGCGGGCTTACTGATTAGTGCCTATGCCGTTGGCGTAATGATTGGTGCCCCATTAATGACATTATGGTTAGCACGTTTTCCAAAACGCACTGCTCTTATTTTACTGATGGCGATCTTTACGATCGGTAATGTTTTGGCAACACTTGCACCCAATTATCTCGGTTTAATGACAGCACGTTTAGTAACCAGCTTGAATCATGGTGCATTTTTTGGCTTAGGCTCTGTGGTTGCAGCCAGTGTTGTACCCAAAGATAAACAAGCTAGTGCTGTTGCCATGATGTTTATGGGCTTGACTATTGCCAATATTGGCGGTGTACCACTAGCAACTTGGGTGGGTCAAAATATCGGTTGGCGTATGTCCTTTGCGGCCATTAGCTTACTTGGCATCATCACCATGTTGGCATTATGGAAAGCACTTCCGCATCAGCAACAAACAGAAAAACCTGATGTACGAGCAGAATTAAAAGTATTAACACGTATGCCCGTCGTTTTAGCACTGCTGACCACAGTAATGAGTGCAGGAGCAATGTTTACGTTATATACCTATATTGCACCAAGCTTAAAAGTCTTTACCCATGCGAGTCCAGAGCTGATTACTTTCATGTTGGTGTTAATCGGGATTGGATTTTCAATCGGCAACCATTTCGGCGGTAAGTTTGCAGATCGATCATTAGACAAAACCTTAGTTGGCTTTTTAGTGCTACTGATGCTGATGATGCTGTTATTTCCAGTTTTAGCAACAACCATCATTGGAGCAGCTATCGCATTAATCATCTGGGGAGTAGCCGCTTTTGCCGTGGTGCCACCTTTACAAATGCGCGTTATGACAGTCGCTCATGATGCACCAGGCCTCGCTTCTTCAGTGAATATCGGTGCATTTAATCTTGGAAATGCTTTGGGTGCAGTCGCAGGTGCCACTGTGTTAAATCTCAACTTAAGCTATGCTACGGTTTCGTATGCAGGTGCCACACTCAGTGCTATAGCGTTAATTTTAGTATTCATTCAGATGAAGCTTAAACCTCAAACAACTACATGTTGCGCACAAGCTGATTAACTGCACAAGACATAGCCTACCCAAAGTAGGCTATTTTGTTTCTAGCTCGCATATAACTTTAAGAAATCTGCCATCAATTTAGTTGCCCATGAATGAGTGTCGACTAAACCTTCATAATAACCACAGTGACTGCCTTTTTTGGTGGTTACAACCACAACATTTGGCATATTTTCAATCACTGTCTTATAGGGTTCTAAATTTTTAATGTGACAAACAGGGTCATCCTCTGCATTTAAAATCATTAACGGAATTTTAACATTATCAAATACATAAATTGGGTTAGTAGATTGAGCATAACTTTCATAATCGGAAAAACCCGCCATTTGAAAATAAGCGCGTTCAAACTCTGCCAGATCTTTACTTTTCAGCACTTCGATTAAAGATGGTATCGTTGACCATGTTGCAGAATAGGGTTCTACAAATTTCTGAAATAGCTTTTTCGTCATCATTTTACTGTAAAAAGGATGCACATTCTTAAAGCCAAGCTCAGTATCATAGCCAGGGCACAACGCAAAAGCCGCTTTGAGTGGTGTATCTAAGCCAGCCTCACCTAAATATCGAACCAATAAGCCAGTTCCCGCAGATGAACCGACACCGAACAAATTCGATTCGGGAAATTTCTGCTGAATAAAGGCAATCTGTTCACGTAGGTCATCTGTTGAGCCAAATAAATTTATTTTGGCAACAGGCATGGGTAAGTTAGCATGACCACGTCTTAAGCACAGTGCAATGCGCCAACCTGTATATAGATTGAGATCTCTAACCACTTCTCGCATACTTTCAGGCGTTCCCGTAATCGTATGCATAAGTACGACTGTTGGTACATCTGCTGGCAAATCTAAACCCAACCATGCAATTGCCGTAATCCCACCATCAGCCATGGTCAGTTGTTCTATGGCATCGTATTTAAGCTTCACTTGACGTTTTTTAATGACATCAAAATACAGTAAATGCGCATGGGCATTTGACAGCCAAGGCGTAGGACGATATTTTTCATGTAGTTGATTTAACTTCGGCAACACATGTTTCATTTGCCCTTCTGGATGATAATAAAGCTGCGGCAATTCTGCACCAGTTGCATGATCTACAAAGTTTAAAAGTGCCTGACGCCCTTTATGAATCGTATTATTCATTGATCCTACCTTCACCTCGCTTCAAACTATAGCAAATCATTCCAATCTTTTAACTTTGCCAAACAAAGCCCATTAAACACCAATATCTACCGCGCTATTTTTTGCTTAAGCCTAATAAGCAAAAAGCATGACAATACCCATCATGCTTTTTATCATTTTGAGATGGACGTTTAAAAATCAGTAGCTTTAAGGCTGATATTGCGCAATGCGCTCGCCCATTTTTACTGCTAAAGCTTCCAATCCACTTTTCGGACGTAGCATGACTTCAAAATCAATAATTTGTCCTTGTTCATTAAACTGAATCATGTCGATCCCCTTTAACTTTTTCTCCCCGACATTGGCAGAAAACTCAAGAACCACATTTAACCCATCCTCTGTATAAAACTCACGGTGATAGGTAAAATTTTCAAAAATTTGAACCACATTGATCAAAATAAAAGTCACCACTGGCTTACCCGGATAAGGGTTAAATGCAACAGGTGAGCGAAACACCACATCATCTGCCAATAGTTCATTTAAAATATTCATATCTCGTGTGTCGAGCATTTCATGCCAACGGGCAACAGATTTTTTTGTTGTTTCAATCATCATTTTGTGTCCTTTTTTAGTTTATACCCCCCCTTCATTAAAGAAGGAAGGTTAAGAGGGATACTTTTAGTAAATCCCCCTAAATTCCTTTGTTTCTAATGGAGACTTCGATTAAATAACCGCAGCCAAGTCAGCACCTTGACGAATTGCACGTTTAGCATCTAGCTCACCTGCTTCTTTTGCCCCACCAATTAAATGTACAGATTTACCCGCCGTTTTTAATTGTTCGTACATTGCTGTAAATGGTTCTTGACCTGCACAAATAATAATATTGTCCACGTCAAGTACAGCAGGCTGATCATTGACCACAATATGTAGACCTTGATCATCAATTTTTTCATAACTTGCACCACCAATCATTTTTACATTGCGGTGTTTTAAGCCAGTACGGTGAATCCAGCCCGTTGTTTTACCTAAGCCACCACCAACTGAACTTGCCTTACGTTGTAATAGGTAAATTTCACGTTTAGGTTGCTCTACTTGTGGTACTTTTAACCCCCCAACATGCGCATAAGTGGTATCAATACCCCACTCATCGTAGAATTTTTCAGGGTTTAAGCTACCACTTTCACCTTCATGACTTAAAAATTCAGCTGTATCAAAACCAATACCACCTGCGCCAATAATCGCAACGCGTTGTCCTACGGCTTTACGGTCTTTTAATACATCTAAATAACTCAGTACTTTCGCATGTTCAATGCCATCAATTTGAAGTTCGCGTGGTGTAACACCCGTAGCAATCACAATGTCATCAAAATCACCAGCTTCAAGCTCTTCAAATGTCGCTTTATGATTGAGTTTCAATTCGATGTTTGACGCGAGTTCAATCTTACGTTTGAAATAACGCAAGGTTTCATAAAATTCTTCTTTACCCGGAATCGTTTTCGCAATATTAAACTGACCGCCAATTTGATTGGATGCTTCAAATACTGTTACTTGATGTCCACGTTCTGCCGCATAAGTTGCAAAGCTTAATCCTGCTGGGCCTGCACCAACAACTGCAATCTTTTTCACATCAGATGTGGACTTAAACAGTAATTCCGTTTCATGACATGCACGAGGGTTGACTAAACACGATGCAATTTTCATAGAGAAAATATGATCTAAACAGGCTTGGTTACAGCCAATACAGGTATTGATTTCATCGCTACGACCTTCGGACGCTTTTTCTACAAAAAATGCATCAGCTAACATCGGACGTGCCATTGAAATCATATCCGCATGCCCAGAAGCCAAGACATGCTCCGCCATTTCTGGTGTATTAATACGATTTGAAGTAATCAGAGGTACTTTCACTTGGCCTTTTAATTTTTCAGTGACCCAAGTAAATGCCGCGCGAGGAACTTTGGTTGCAATTGTAGGAATACGTGCTTCGTGCCAGCCAATACCCGTATTAATAATAGTTGCACCCGCTTGTTCAATGGCTTTTGCCAGTTGTACAACTTCTTCAAAAGTCGAGCCACCTTCTACCAAATCCAACATAGATAAGCGGTAAATAATAATAAAATTCTCACCAACAGCTTCACGTGTACGGCGTACAATTTCTAAAGGAAAACGAATACGATTTTCATAGCTACCACCCCATTCATCATCACGGTGATTGGTGCGTTTCGCAATAAATTCGTTAATTAAATAGCCCTCAGACCCCATGATCTCTACGCCATCATAGCCTGCATACTGAGCAAGGCTGGCACAGTTTACAAAGTCTGCAATAGTTTGACTGACTTCTGCTGAACTGAGCGCATGCGGTTTAACTGGATTAATTGGTGCTTGAATAGCAGAGGGTGCAACATTATCTGCCTGATATGAATAACGCCCTGTATGCAAAATTTGTAAGGCAATTTTACCACCAGCATCATGCACGGCTTGAGTCACAACTTTATGTTTATCTGCTTCTTCTTTGCTATCAAGCTTATTACCACCTGCAAAGGTTAGACCGGCTTCATTGGGTGCAATACCACCAGTCACAATGAGACCAACACCACCTTGCGCACGTTCTGCATAAAAAGCAGCCATGCGCTCATAGCCTCCAGGTGCTTCTTCTAAACCGACATGCATAGAGCCCATGAGTAATCGGTTTTTTAAAGTAGTAAAGCCCAAATCCAATGGTGCCAATAAATGGGGATAGTTAGACATAATCTCTCCTTAGCGTGCTTGTTGTGCTGGCTATTTTTATTTCCAAATCCAGATTAAACGTGTAATAAACAGTCTCAATCTAAGATTTATGCAATTTGTTGCATATATTTATATTCGAGATTTGATTTTTATGCAACTTGTTGCATAATAAAGTTGTTGAAATTTTGAATGCGATTTGCCCTTATGTCCTTAGCTCATGTTTTGCTAACCAGTCTGATTGAAAAACCAAGCACGGGTATAAATTTGGCACGTCGCTTTGACCGTTCAATGGGTTTCTTTTGGAATTCGACCCATCAGCAAATTTATCGTGAACTCAATGTCATGATGCAAAAAGGTTGGATCTCCACATTAGAGGAAGATGACAACAGTCGCAAAAAAACCTATCAAGTTGAACTTCTTGGCCGTGCTGAACTTGCCGACTGGATGGTTAAGCAAAGCCCGCCAGGGCAATTGCGTGAAGACCTCATGGTACGCCTGCGTGCAGAGGCACAGTTTGGTGGTAATAGTGTTTTACCAGAATTAGAACGCCATTTGCATCTACATCAAGAAAATTTAAAATTATACGAAGCCATTTTTGCTAAAGATTTCCCCAGCCATATACCTTGTGATCGTAAATTATTTATTCATAAAATGATTTTACAGCTCGGCATTGACTTAGAGCATGGCTGGATTCGTTGGCTTGAAGAGTTAATTCCTGCTTTAAAAGACTTTGATGCCACAGCAGATACAGAAAAAAACACGATGTTTAAATAAAGTCACTTAGACTGCCATGGCAGTTTGAGCATAGTCAGTACGAAAATGCGACTTAAAATTGCTAAAGATTGAGTTAAAACTTGATGTGGCATCTTGAGGCTACTGAAATGCACCAAGAAAAATAAAAAAGGAAGAAGACATGCCTTATTACCAAATGCCAGATGGCGAACAATTGTTTGTACGACGCTATGGTCAAGGCCAACCCGTTTTGGTGTTATCAGGCTTAGGCATGCAAAGCTGGCAATGGCATCCTTTTTTATATCCACATCATAAAAAATTCGAATTTATTATTCCAGACTGGCGTGGTTTTGGTGGCTCTAAATATTGCAAAATTCCCAATTCTGATGCTATCAGCAGTCATTGGAAAGACATTGAAGCACTACTTCCACAGCTTAATATTCCCAAGTTTAAAGTGATTGCCTACTCTATGGGCGCAACCACCGCCATGCATGGTATGCAATATAGTCAGTTCTACCATTCTATTCAGCAATATTTACACATTGATCAAACCCCCAAAATAACTACCGATCAAAGTTGGCCTTTTGGTTTATTTGGTCAAAAACATGCAACTTTTATCGAGATTTTGCAGCACATTTCTCAAGTACTTAAAGCCAACCCTGATGCAAAAGCCATGCAAGATTTAAGCAGTACTGACCGTAAGCGCCTATTAAATAGTTGGTTAGCATTTATAGACTTGCAAGCCAGTAGCAAAGTTACGCCATTTTTAATTAAACAAGCTTTGAAATATCCTCGCTTGCAAGCTCATGTTTTGCCTATACAGCGTTTAGATTATTTATCTTGGTATATACATAATTATCTTGAGCATAAAGAAGATTACCGAGTAGCACTAACACAGCTCAATTGCCCTGTGACTTTTTTTATTGGTGCCGAATCCACTCTCTATCCAGCTGAGGGTCAACAGCAGATTGCTCGCTCAATCCCGCAAGCGCAACAAGTGATTTTCCAAAAATCTGGTCATACACCACTCTTAAGTGAACCGATGAAATTTGCATCTGAAATTGGTCATTTTTTAAATCAATATTCAGCTTAATGCTTATTTTACGTGGGTCGATATTTTCAAGGTTTCTAAATAGCAATACTAAAAAATCCTGTGCAAACTTTGCCAAAATACAATTGACATTTTTTGCAACGATCATATTTAATACTCCAATATTGTTGCATATATGGAAGTATAAACATGCTGAGTGATTTGGATGATTTTTATTGTTTTGCCCAAGTGGTAGAACATGGTGGTTTTAGTGCTGCAGAACGTGCCACAGATATTCCAAAGTCCAAACTTAGTCGACGCGTATACAACCTTGAAGAACGCTTAGGGGTTCGACTGATTCAACGTAGCTCACGCCATTTCGCAGTGACTGATATCGGTATGAATATTTACCGTCACGCTCAAGTCATGATGAATGCCGCTCAAGCTGCTCACGACTTAGTCGATCATTTAAGTACAGAACCACGTGGTGTCATTAAACTGAGCACACCTGTGTCCATTGCACAAAATGAAATTGCACGCATCCTACCTAAGTTTTTAAAAAAATATCCCGAAATTAAAGTTCAAATGATTGTGACCAATCGTCGTGTAGACATTATTAATGAAGGTTTTGATTTAGCCTTACGTGTACGTGATAACTTAGATGATGATCCGAACTTGGTCTTACGTAAATTTGAAACCATTGAGCAACATCTCTTTGCCAGCCAAGCCTATTTAAATGAGCATGGTGACTTAAAACATCCAAGTGAATTAACACAGCATCAAATTTTAAGTATGTCCGATGAGCATTTAGATCAAAATATTGTGCTTCACAATGAAGAAAACCAACAAATTAAGATTCGAGTTAATCCGACAGTACTAGGTTCAGACCTGAGTATGCTAGCTGAGCTTGCTCGACAAAATTGTGGAATAACTTTATTGCCCGACAGTGTTGTAAAAACACATTTAAATTCAGGTGCATTGGTTAGAGTACTGCCAACATGGAAAGCGCCACACGGTATATTCCATGCAGTTTACCCTTCACGCAGAGGCCTGTTACCTGCTGTGCGCGTATTCATTGATTATTTAGTTGAGCAACTAAGCAAACACTAATCATCGCGATACCTTATCAATTACTCATATCTTTACTTAAATACTTTATTGACTTTGTATCGAGGATTGATAAAGTTCAGCGCAAAAAAAAAAAGCTTACCCTAAGTGTAGAGTAAGCTTGAAATCAGAAACTACAGCTAATTTCTTAAAACAAGGATAGACCAAAATACATCCAATAATAAATCTTTTTTAACACTAAAAAAGACTTGATGAGAAACTAATCTCATTGTTTTTAAATCTATTTTTTCATATAAATTATAGCTAACACCTATAAAAGTAGCATTTCAGCATAAACTTTAGACCAAAGTCTAAAATTTACGAAGATCTACCACGATTGTTAAGCCTGTATATTTAGATTTCTGGATAAGATCCATAGCCTTCTGGCCAAGGTGACAATAATTCAAAACCGTCATCAGTAACTGCAACCATGTGCTCCCACTGTGCAGACAATGATTTATCCGCGGTCACTACACCCCAGCCATCTTTAAGCTCTTTGGTTCGGGCTTTACCTGCATTAATCATAGGTTCAATGGTAAATACCATACCTGTTTTAAGCACAACACCTTGGCCTTGTTGACCATAATGCAACACACTTGGTTGCTCATGATAAACCTTACCAATCCCATGACCGCAGTATTCACGCACTACTGAATAGCCTTCACGATGTGCAACAGATTGAATGGCATACCCCACATCACCCAATGTTGCGCCAGCTTTAACCGCATGAATACCTGCAACCATCGCCTCGTAAGTGGTCTCGACCAAGCGTTTTGCTTCAGGTTTAATTTGACCGACATAGTACATTCGGCTGGTATCACCAAAATAACCATCTTTAATAATCGCAACATCAATATTAATAATATCGCCATCTTTTAAGATAGTTTCAGCAGACGGAATACCGTGACACACCATTTCATTTGGTGAAATACAGGTTGTTTTGGTATAGCCATAATAGCCAACATTGGCAGGAATCACTTTTAAAGTATTCACAATGAAGTCATTACACAGATCATCTAAATACTCTGTTGTTACGCCTGGCTTCACATGCTCCCCAATCATTGCTAAAACTTGCGCAGCTAAACGTCCTGAAATACGTAGTTTTTCTAAATCCTGCTCGGTTTTAATCGTGATACTGGAAGCTTTCATTACATCATCCTCAAATTCGATACAAAAGAGTATAGACCTTTTTACAGCATTTTGTTTTTTATGCTGGGTTTTAGGGTATTCAATTTACATAATGCCATTGCAAAATAGCCTATTTTGTAATCAAAAAATTCATAGCCTGTTAATTTTTTTTCAATAATAAACAAGCCAGCTTGATTACATTCACTTTTAAATATATTCCGTATAATCAAATGTATAAATTAAACAACATTTGATCCTTTAATATATTAATATTAAATATTATAAAAAATATTCATCAATGAAATAAAATATTTTGCAAATCAAAATTTACCTGCTTTAAAATTACCGACTTCTATTGGCTAGCCCATCTCCCTTTTACTTATGACAAATCTCCGTACAAGAGATATTGTTGCCTTAGGTTTTATGACCTTTGCCCTATTTATTGGCGCTGGTAACATTATCTTTCCACCGATTGTGGCACAGCAAGCCGGTGAACATGTATGGTTAGCTGCTTTTGGTTTCTTAATCACAGCAGTTGGCTTACCTGTAATCACCATTATTGCTTTATCTCGCGTAAATGGTTCTATTCAAATTTTAAGTTCACCTCTTGGTAAGGCAGCCAGTATTTTACTGACCGTTGTCTGTTACTTAGCGGTAGGACCATTATTTGCTACACCACGTACCGCAACTGTTTCTTATGAAATTGGTTTCTCGGCTTACTTTGGCGACTCTTCAAATACTTTGATGATTTATAGCATCATTTATTTTGCCTTAGTCACGATTGTTTCATTGTATCCAAATAAAATTTTGGACACTGTAGGCTTCTTCCTTTCGCCACTTAAAATTTTAGGTTTATTTATTTTAGGTGTGTCCGCGTTCTTTATTCCAGCTGGTCTCATCCCACCTGCTGTAGGTAACTATGTTGCAAGTCCTGTATCTGAAGGGATTGTGAATGGTTATTTAACCATGGACACTTTAGGCGCTTTAGTTTTTGGTATTGTCATTGTAAAAGCAATCACATCACGTGGTGTAACTGACAGCAAGCTCATTACCAAATACGCAGTCATTGCCAGCATTATCTCAGGTATTGGCCTAACACTGGTTTACATTAGTTTATTCAAACTCGGTATGAGTAGCCACGATATCGCTCCAAATGCCACAAATGGTGCAGTGATCCTACATGCATACGTGCAGCATGCTTTTGGTGATATGGGCGCTTACTTCCTTTCTGCAATGATCTTTATTGCATGTATGGTTACTGCTATTGGCCTGACTTGTGCATGTGCTGAATATTTCTCAGAATTAACTAAAATTCCATACAAAGTATTTGTATTTATTTTGGTTGGCTTTTCATTGGTGATTTCAAACTTAGGTTTAACCAAATTAATTGCGGTTTCTGTACCTGTATTAAGTGCGATTTACCCACCTGCGATTGCCGTTATTTTATTAAGTTTCTGTGCTAAATTTTTCAATAACCCTTCTCGAATTATTGCACCTGTAACTGGCGTAGCACTTTTATTTGGTATTGTTGATGGTATTAAAGTTGCTGGTTTTTCAGAACAACTTCCTGTCTTTTTACAAAATTTACCGTTAAATGAACAGAATCTTGCCTGGTTAATCCCATCAGTCATTGTTCTTATCATTGCATTTGTGATTGATAAAGTAAAAAACTAAGCTTTCTTACTTTAATGGAATAAAATCAAATTTTTACCCAAAATTCGATTTTAACAATGACCAATAAATGTCATATTTTATCCAAATATGCTTTTATTCGTCTTCCCATTCGTTTCTGCAATGTTATGCATCGCTGAAGGTTATCCAGCACTATTTTATATGCTTCGCGGTGTAATTCATAAATTCAATCAGGCAGATTAAATCTAACTCATTAATAGCACAGCAATACGAATAGCGATACCTTAGTACAACATAAATCCAACAAAAACACGCACTTATTGATTTTTAGCTTTGCTATACTATATAACTTTAACCATTAAGCAATTTTATATCAGCTTTAGTGATCTCTTAATCGCATCCAGCTATGATTCCAAACAAGAACTGGTCCGTATTTTGCTTAATTAAGCCATAACCAAGCTATTTTGCCCTGTTTTAGACCATGCAAAATCACTGGTTTTTTAGAAGTATCCAACAGTGTAAAAGCGCTCATTTTTTAAATGCATGTAATAAAATCTGTTGAATATTTAAACAATCTCACTATATACACGAATTTCGTGACTTAGCATGTCAATATGACAAAATAATGACATCTACTATTGAAATACACTCAAAATCACAGTAAAACTGTAATTGAAATCCAGACTAAAACATTCAAGTTTTAGTACTAACAACAAAAAAGGAGGGATGGAGATGTTATCTATACATTTCAACAAGCAATTCTTCATTAACGCTCTAAAGGCAAATAAGAACATGGTGACATTTGTCAGCACAACTTTTGCCCTCATGTTGACGTTATTAATACAAGGCCTTATTCATGGCAATTTAAAGCCTGAATATTTCATGTATGCAATCATTGTCTCGTGTGCTTTTTTTGTTTGGGCTGTCGTGGACCAAAAATATCGTCGCAGTACTTCTTCTCAATATTTCAAAGATTGAAAGGTGGATGACTCCGTCATCCATCTTCAATCTAAAGATAGTAATAATAATAAAAATTCCAACATCCCTTCAAATATCAATTTCTCAATATCATTTAAATACTTAGTTGAATTCTGCTTAATCTTGCTCTTAGATTATTAATATCTTTAGATTCAATGTATTCATATCAGATACAATTTTTAGTTTAAAAAACGTAGCATGGTGCCTAACACCAACAAAAATGTCGCACCTAATTCACCAATAACAAGTAATAGCATCGCCAAACTCATACACCATGTTGGTAAAGTCCAATGTGCACCTAAACGATGCGGTGTTTTAAATTGATTCGTCGTGTCTTGTAGGGCTCCATGCAAGACATAACTCAGAATTGAAAAACTAAAAAAGACCAAATTTACCCAAACGCATAATAAATTTATCCACTCTGGAAACTGGGAAAAATAAGCCAAAACCGCCAAAATTAGCGATGCAGGTGCATATAACAAACTACTCCGATGCGCGATATCTACATAATAGTGCGCTCTAGCCTGTGCCGAATTTCGGATTTGCCAATATTTCCAAACACCTGTAAGCATTCCCACCCATAAAAAAACTCCACTAAATACAATTGCGGATTGCACCGAAACAGGTAATAGCACATCATTCATTCAAATTGTCCTTATTTTATTTTGATCTTCCAACTGACTTTAAAGTCACTTATTTAACAAGTTTCTTTTTGGAACTCGTGTAAATTAAATTATCACTCATCTTTTATTAATGGCTTTTCATCATGTCTCAAAATGAAAAACTCCCTATTCTATGTAAAGATGGCTATGAATTAGCTGCACGCTTTTACGCACAGACCAACACTAAAAAACCAAATTTACCTGTTTTAATTTGTCCAGCCACAGGCATTACAAAACAGTTTTATCATCACTTTGCCCTTTGGCTCAGTGAGCAAGGTTTTGATGTCATGGTATTCGATTTCAGAGGCATTGGCGAATCACTACACGGTCAACTTAAAGACTCGACAGCTAGTATTGTTCAATGGGGTGAGCTAGATATTCCTGCTGCCATTGATGCGCTTTTACATAAAACGCAGGCCCAACAAGTCTATTTATTGGGACATAGCGCAGGCGGTCAGCTTATGGGAGTAAATGCGAATCATCATAAAGTTGCTAAAGTGGTGGCTGTATCTGGCTCAACCGGTCATATCAAGGGCTTAAAAGGTCGCACTAAAATTCTGGCACCCATTATGTTTAAGGGAATATTCCCTATTGCGCGTTTAACATTAGGCTATGGACCGACCAATGCAATTGGCATGGGTGAAAATTTACCTAAAGACGTTGCACGTGAATGGGCTCAATTCTGTTCAAAGCCTGGCTACATTATAAATGCTGTAGGTAAGCAGATTCATGAGGACTTCCATGCAAAAGTGCATACTCCAATAACTGTACTTTGGTCGTCTGATGATGAAATTGCTACAGAAGCAAATGTAAAAGATTTGCTACGCCTTTACCCAAATGCAAGTACAGATATGATTGAGCTTAAACCAGCCAACTACGGCCATAAAATGATTGGTCACATGCTGATGTTTAAAAAGTCACATCAAAACCTCTGGCCACTGATAGCTAATCAATTATTAGTAGCATCATAAGACCTCTAGGCAAAATTAAAGCTATCTTGTCGAGATGAAATCTACGATACAAAGACTTAATAAAAAGCTCATTTAATTATTTAAATGGGCTTTTTAGAGCAGATGCAAAATCAATCACTACTTGGCATCTATTCTCATTTTATTTGGACATTTTTTCTGATTCTGCATTAAATGAGACCATGCAAAGCTGTGAATGATTGTTTATGAATCTCGAGACTTGAAGTGAATAGCCACCAAAATTCTAGAGAAGCAAAGCTATGGATCGGTCTATATCTGATGTAATACTACAATCAGATACGACCACATCAATTTAACGATGGTGTCAGTCCGTATCAGGCTGAATAAAAACTTGAATCTGTGCCCAAAATTTGTTGATCACTAGAGAGCTTTCAAAATTTATTAAGTATGAATATAACGATCATTTCTTGATTTATGAAAGATATATATTTTTCCATAGTCATGACTGCTCAACCTTGTTGTGCATATTAATTTAAAAAATGAGTAAATTTGATCGGGCCAAGTTTTGAAAATCCTAAAAACAAAGAACATAGTAAACTTTCTTAATCAAGAATAAATTATATTCTTTCATTTGTAGTTGTCTTAAATTTTTTTAATGCTAGGCATACAATTTGCCAACTAATTTACAGTGCAACGCATAGCCGAATAGCATGGCCAATAAACTTTATAAGATGTCATTTTTTGAAATATGTGCTTTAATATACGCAGTATGAGATGAGCCTTATATGAGTATCACGAGAGTGATACGACTAGCCCCTTAACCATAGGGGCTTTTTAGTGTCTAAAATTTAACAATTATTCAATATCAAAAACCCAGTTATGTGCTTGTCTATCTGTCGTGGTTTCACACACATAGTAGTCATGATCCCACGCATCTTGGTTGAAAATTTCTTTTTTAAAGTAAGTAATTTGCTTACCATTTTCTACACAAGTAAAACTGTCACCTTGGTCTTTCACTTGAGTTCCATTTAGAAAGCCACCAATGCACAGAAATCGAGTTTGTTTAGGCATCTTTACATCAAATTTTAAATAAAACGTTTCTGTAGATTAAACCGTTTATCTATTTCACTGTAAAGCGATGGATGCTTTTTGCTAAATCAATTTTTGAAGATAAACTAAATATAAATTCACGCCATAAAAAAACCACCGATAAAAGAGCTAAGCAATCTATTATCAGTGGTCTAGGATTTTGTACTTATAGCCTAAAAGGCTTTAATACCTATTGAGTATTGGGTGAAACCATTTGTTCTGGTCGCACCACTTCATCAAACTGTTGCTCTGTCACAAGGCCTAATTCAACTGCAACTTGCTTTAAAGTTTTACCTTCTTTATAAGCCGTTTTAGCCACTTTAGCTGCATTTTCATAACCAATGACTGGGTTTAAAGCCGTGACTAACATCAATGAATCATGTAAAAAATGATCAATTTTTTCTCGGTTTGGCTCAATCCCTACAGCGCAATGGTCATTAAAACTATTACAAGCATCGCCCAATAATTGGATAGATTGTAATAAGTTAAATGCAATGACTGGCATAAACACGTTTAACTCAAAGTTGCCCGAAGCACCTGCAATATTAATGGTGGTATCGTTACCCATCACTTGTGCAACAACCATAGTCATCGCTTCACTTTGAGTTGGGTTTACTTTACCTGGCATAATGCTTGAGCCAGGTTCATTTTCTGGAATTCTAAGCTCACCAAAACCACAACGTGGACCACTTGCTAACCAACGAACATCATTGGCTATTTTATTTAAACTTGCAGCTAATGTTTTTAATGCACCAGAGGCAAAAACTGCAGCATCTCGTCCTGCTAAAGCCTCAAATTTATTGGGTGCTGTTACAAAGTTCAGACCCGTTAAATTCGCCAATTGCTCTGCAGCCTTCACTGCATAATCAGGATGAGCATTTAAACCAGTACCTACAGCTGTACCGCCCAATGGCAGTTCATACAAACCTTCTAAAGCTTGATGTAAACGCTTTAAACCATGATCTAACTGTGACACATAACCACTAAACTCCTGACCCAATGTAAGTGGTGTCGCGTCTTGTAAATGTGTACGGCCAATTTTTACAATATCTGAAAATTGTTCAGATTTTGCCTGCAAGGTATTACGTAATTGAGTAACCGCAGGAATAAGAAGTTCATTAATTTGCAAACTTGCAGCAACATGAATTGCAGTTGGGAATGAGTCATTGGTCGATTGTGCACGATTCACATGGTCATTTGGATGAACTGGCTTTTGTGAACCCAAAGCATTACCCAGCTTTTGATTCGCAATATTAGCAATCACTTCATTGCAGTTCATGTTACTTTGCGTACCAGAACCTGTTTGCCAAACGACTAAAGGGAATTGCGAATCCCACTGCCCAGCCATCACTTCTTCAGCAGCACCTACAATATATTGCGCCAATTCTTGTGGAATTTGATTCAACTCCGCATTGGTTAATGCAGCTGCTTTTTTTACCAGTCCCATCGCACGAATCATTGGTCTAGGTAAGCGTTCTGCACCAATTTTAAAATTTTGTAGGCTTCGCTGTGTTTGCGCTCCCCACATTGCTTCGCTTGGTACTTCAACCTCACCCATCGTGTCATGTTCAATACGTGTTTGCATGTTACAACCCTATTTCCTTGTTTAAGACCTTGGCTTTAGCTAATGAAACAACACTCTGCTATGGCTAATTTGAGTGTATGAAATTACCAAACAAATGTAAATAAGAATCAATATCAACTGTTGTGCTTTTTACAATAGGTTTGATCTGAAAATTAGATCTTGCGTGACTTTTTCACTTAATTTGATGTTGTGAATGTTGAATATCTAATGTTATTGGCCGCGTAAAATTTGCTGATAAAAATTCCACTCATCTTTGAGCATTTGTTGCAAACTCCGCACGGGTTTCCAGCCCAAAACTGCTTCTGCCTTGCTAATATCTGCACCTAAACGGTCTAATTCTTCATTCGGATAGTAACTCGATTCAACTGTCCGGATTGTCGTTTGTGTTACCTCTGCAATTTCATCTAATAATTTTTGTATAGAAATCAGCTCGCCCGCAATATTAAAGGCTTCACACGCCTGTTGCTGTTGGCTCAGCCACTCCAAACTTTTACCAATTGCATGGCAGGCATCTAAAACGTGTAAAAAGCTTCGCTCATTGGTTTGATCATCCGTATTTGCGTGTTTACGTAGCTCTATATAGTCGCGTTGCATGGCACCAGCTTGCATGGCTAAAGGCACAATATTTTTGGGTAATGGCATGACAAATTCACCCAAAACACCTTGCTCTAAGGCACCCGCAATATTAGACAAGCGTAAGATCGCGATCTTCCATTCACTGTCTGTACGAGCAGTATCTCGTATAATTTCTTCAACCATTTGTTGCGATTTAATATATGGATTTGGATAAGCGTACTGAAATTCCATATCCTCTTTTAAGTGCGCTGAGGATTTTCCATATACGGCTAAGCTCGATAAATGCACCAAGGTACGCACACCAGTACGTTGCATAGCACGCATTAAACTCATAATACAACTGACATTATCATTATAATATTCTAAAGGTTTGAGCACAGATTCTTCGAGTGATTTAAACCCTGCAGCATGCACCACAGCACTCACAGAGTACTGCTCAAATACCTTATTTAAAGCAGGTGTATTACGGATATCAATTTTAACAAATGGCACATACATGCCAGAAATAAATTCCAAGCGCTCCAAAATTTGTAAATTTGCATTTGATAAATTATCAACAATAATGACCTCTTGTCCTTGCGCTAAAAGACTTAAAGCAATATGTGAGCCTATAAAGCCTAAACCACCCGTGACTAAAATCATTGTTTATAAACTCCACTTATAAATCAGTAGGATATGTATTATTGGTGTTATTTTGGTGCTATCTCTAACTTATCCTTCAACTCTAAAAAACGAAGAAACTAGCTTAAGATTTCTCTTCAGCTGGCTAATCTTCAAGAAAATTATAGTTATATCTTAGCGTTTAAAAAAAAATCATTTGTTGCAGTTATGAATATCAACTGTATTTGCTTTATGACAAAAAGACTGCCATTAAGTCGATCTCCACTCTGAGCAAAGCTAATTGATTCGTTGGTTATAATTTAAATTGAGGAAGGTACAACTACCTTGAAATACTAAACTATGATTTAAGATCAAATACTTAATACATAAAAAAAACAAAATCGGATGAAAAGCAATTTATAGTAATCAATTCACTTTAAAATTAAAGTAGGCTTTACATGAATTTAAAAAACCGAAAGCTCCTTTTAGTGACTGGAGCTGTTTTAATTTCTGGCTCTTTACTTTCAACAGCAAATGCCAATACGGCTGATGTTCAAGCTGTATCTCAAATTGATCTAAAACAGTATTTGGGTACTTGGCATGAAATTGCACGTAAACCCCTCTACTTTCAAAATAAATGTGATTACAACGTCACTGCAAAGTACTCACTTAATGATAATGGCAATGTAAAAGTTGACAATAGTTGTTATAGTTCAGATGGTAAGTTGAACCAGTCGATTGGCGAAGCTTATGTACAAAATGCTCCAGCCAACTCAAAACTCAAAGTCAGCTTTTTACCCAAAGCTATTCGTTGGTTACCTGTAGGCCGTGGTGATTACTGGGTTTTAAAAATTGATGATAATTATCAAACCGCGTTGGTTGGCTCACCCAATAAAAAATATCTTTGGGTCCTCAGCAGAACTGCCAATCCAGACCAAGCAACGGTAAATGAATACCTTAATTATGCAAAATCTATAGGTTTTGACCTGTCTGATTTGATTAAAACAAAACATAAATAATATGCCAAAGCCCTCAAATGAGGGCTTTACTTTTTGCAAGTTGTAGCTGAACTATAGTCTTTTGATTCTTCTCATAAACTCAAATTGTAACAAGATAGAATGCTATACCGAGTATATTTAATACTTTTCATAAAGAATCTTTAACTCAATAGCAGAAGTATAAATGAATACATAAAACGTCCTTCACAACTGATATGCTCTATTATTCTAATTTTGCATTATCTTCCCGCAATATTTACACTATTGCCAATAATGATGAAAACTTCATAAATCATAATGCCTTATATTATTGGAATTCTAATCTTAATCTTTATTGCATATCACTATAGACTGGATCAAGCATCAGGCATCGGTGAGTATTTTCTCTATATTGTCATTTTATCCATCGTGATTCTCATCAGAGTCGCGTGGCGTGTGCTGAACTAAAGCTGAGATTTCATGTTTTAAAAGCTGTGTCATGAACAACTTAATGCGACATAGCTTTAAATTTTGTTTTATCGGTGATGCTTGGTCTAAGCTAAAACCACCAATAAATACTCTCACTATGCGATGCTCAGTATTTATTTCGTTCTAAACCGTCTCATCTGCCATTCACGACGTAAGAGACCTAGAGCCTCTTTACGCTCTATAATCTGCTCTTCTGTATAAGGCAAATATTCAAGTAATACAGCCATATTAACTGTGCTGTTTTCAATTAAATAAATGTCTTGTTCCGTTGTCCAAGTCAATGCTGAAATCATTTTCTTTCGGCAGGGTCTTTTCATACCCTCTATTTTAGCTGATTTAGAAACATACAAAAACAGCGATATTTAGCATAGAGGGTAAGTAAATCATTTCGACATCATTCCAATTGTAAAGCTCAATGTATTTGCTTAACCACCCAGTCTACAAACTTATGCTTATCAAAAAATTCTGGTGCTGCATTAGCAACAATACATTTTTCAATATTGTTAAATATACCCTGAAATTCTAGTGATCTATGTGCTTGAAAAGTTGCATCTACCCCTTCATGCAATGCTTTAAAAAACATTGAAAGCTGCATAAATCGGCTTTTTGCATCCAGTCCTTCAAACTCAGCCACAAAATTATATATTTGTTCTACAACTAGTTTTGGTGTTGAATTCATCATTGCTATTCTCATCTTGTTTTATAAAAAACTACCATAAGATTATATTTATGCAACACATTATTATAACTAAATCATTATTTATTATAGATTTTTAACAATAATTAAGCTTTATTAAGCTAGTGTTTAGAGTATTTACTCATATTTTTAATGTTTAAGTAATGAGCTTTAAAATGAGCAATGCAACATTAATAATGTTCAACACCTTTTGATCTAAAATCACGATTTAAAATCAATAGATCACATAAGCACACCGAATAAAGCGATTGAGATCACAGCAAATTCTTTTGATTAATCCAATCTAAAATGCATCTTTATAGAATTATTCAAATTCTCTATGAAAAGAGTTTTCATGCCATCAAGTCATCGTAGATTGACAAGCGCATTCATTCCACTTAAAAAAATGCAAAACATTGGAAAGTAAAAAATGATTTCAGTAGATGCAAATGACTCACTTCGAACAGCTCAATGCTTAGACAGGACATACAGAAAAATGGTCAGGCAATACCCTGCAAACTTTGATCGAAATCAGAATGCATTGCACAATATTATGAGGTGATAAATACTGTTCAAGAAATTTAGTAGCTCATTGGGCGACTCATACACAGGTAGCTGTATTAAATAAATTTAATTTTCAATAACCTATTAAATTTTATTTTTTAATCCCTTAATAAAGAAAGCCGTAAATTCTGTCCAGTTTCAATAAAGTATAGTTACTTTATGCAATCAATTATTGTTCATTATCTAAGTTTAGATTCATATTTCATATAATGAAAAAAAACATCGCTTTAGGCAAATTTTCTAAAAAATTAAATTTGATAAATTCATATCATCTTAAATTTATTTTTAGTCATAATTTTAAATATGCGTCCATTTAAAATTATGCTAGTGCAGATTATTGTATAATGTCTTTTTCTTATGAAATCTAAATTCAGTTGCATTTGCAGCTCATTTTTGCAGTGAAAGTATGAGTACCTTATTACTAATTACCTCCTCTCCAAATTCTATACATGCATGGCATGCTTTAGGTCTGGCGCAAGCATTGCATCGTAAAAACGAAGCCTTTCGGGTTTTTTTCTATCAAGACGGTGTGACTGTTGCCAATATGTTGCAGTGGGTGCCAGATGACCAACGTAACTTGACTAAAGAATGGCAAAATCTCGAGATTCGTTTACCTGTGTGCGTGAGCGCAGCGCTGGCACGTGGCATCACTGATGAAGAAAATGCCCAACGTCATAATATTCAGCATTACAATCTTGCTGAAGGCTTTGAGTTAGTGGGATTAGGTGAACTTGCGGATGCGGTTCAATCTTCAGAACGTCTCATTCAATTCTAATGAATATTACTGACGTAATTTGCTGTATTTAAAGGGTTTACCGTGTGAAAAAAGTACTCGTTATATTAACTCAAGCTAACTTAAGTAGTTTGCAAGTGCATGAAAGCCTTTCTGCGACTATGGTTTTGGCTACTTTTGGCAGTGAAGTAAAAGTGCTTTTACAAGATGCTGCATTAAGTTTATTGGCTTCTGATATAGAATTTAACCAAATAAAACATGCATTTAAAGTTGCATCAAATATGGTGGATAGCTTCGAATTTTATGACTTAACCCCAGTTTTAGTTGAAAACAAAAACCAAAACTATCATTGGGTACAAGCAACAGAACAAGAGCTTGAGTTTGTTGAACTCAATGCAACGCTTATTCAGCAATTTGACCATGTTTTGTATTGGTAAGGAATGATACTATGACGACTTCTACATTATTTTTAGTTCAGGCCAGCTACGCAAATACACTATCAGTATTAGAAAAATTGCAACAAATGGCAACGTCAACAGATCGTATCGTGCTGATGGGTGATGCAGTCATGCATGTAGCCCACCCGATGCTTGCAAATTTTTCATGTGCGATTTTAGCTACAGAACTAGCATTAATACCTGCTGATAGCACGTTGGAGCATATAGCCATATTGGACTATACGCAATTTGCAGATCTATGCCTTCAATACAACCGTGTTGTAACTTTAAAATAAGTGATGATTTAAAATGAATTTAGCCTTGGACCAAGACGGCCATTTAGTCGATTACACCATTTGGAATGAACAGGTTGCTCAAGAGCTGGCAAAATCTTTAGATTTAGAATTGACGGATTGGCACTTTGAAATTTTACAAGCTGTACGTCAGTTTTACCAACAATTTGGACACTCTCCTGCAACACGTCCTCTAATTAAATTTCTCATGAAAACGGTTAGCCCAGATGTAAACAATGCAATATTGCAGGAAAAATTTAATACAGGTTTGGTTGCAAGACATCTGAGCCGCTTAGCAGGTGTGCCAAAGCCTGCTAATTGCCTTTAATTTAATCAAATTACTAAAGCATATAAATTAAATGTGTGAAATCAAAAAAAGCGCCTAAGGGCGCTTTTCACACAGCCTGATTAAGCTGGTTCAGCTTTGTATAATAGGCTTCTGTAAAAATAGCTTTGACTTGCTTCGCATGTAAAACTTCGCCACATTCTGAACAAACCATTAAGGGTTTAAAGACCTGCCCGCAACGTTTATGCACATATTGAACTGGCGAACCCAGCCCTTCGTCCATCCATTTATCTGCCCAAGTATTCATGGCCATTAAGAGTGGGTACAGTTCTAAGCCTTTTTCGGTAAGTCGATATTCAAAGCGCTCCTGCCGATCCATATACGGCGTTTTCACTAAAATTTGATGCTCGACCAAACGCTTTAGACGATCAGACAATACATGCCGAGTTAAGCCTAGGTTTTCTTGAAAATCATCAAAACGGTGCATGCCTAAAAATGAATTGCGAATAATGAGTAAAGTCCAGCGATCACCCACGACTGATAATGCCCGAGCGATGGAACATGGTTGATTACCAATTTCTTCCCATTTCATGAATTTGAACCTTTAGCAACTTAAGTCTTACACGCGTATGCATACTTTTGGTATTCATACCGCTCTTTTATAGCATGATTGTGCGTGGCAATACATCTGGTCGTGATGAATATCCATATTCATAGCTAACGATATACATGTGTATTTTTAGGACAAACAATCCAACGCTAACGATCGAAACAATGTTTAGATAATCATTTTAAAACAAAAACATGTAAAGCATTATGTATTATTTTTATTCATTTTTTGATTAATAATTATTTTATATACATCTGTACTTTTTTAAATATTATGTTATTTTTCCATCAATTTTTTTCTACTTTGTCATCTCTTTGACCTGCCTGCTATGAAACTTACGACGCTTCAATCTGCCATTTTACTTAGTGCATGTACTAGTCCTATGGCTTTTGCTGGTGGCTTAGACCGCTCTGGTCAATCTATTTCTGCCTTTTTACAGCCTGGTAATTACTTTGAAGCAGGCATTTCTGTGCTTGACCCTTCTGTTTCAGGTCAAGACAAAAATGGCAATACGGCCAACAATATGGCCGGAGATTACTATTTCCCCAGCACGGCGTTAAAAGTTCAAGCGACAGACCATATTTCATTAGGTTTACTATATGACCAACCTTATGGTGCAGATGCAGAATATTCAGGGGAAAATGCGTTTGTCTCTGGCGCCAATATTGCGCCTTTAGGCATTTCTGGCGGTACAGAAGTTACAGTTAAAACGCAAAGCTTGTCATTGCTTATGGGCTACCAACCCAATGAAAATTGGAACCTCTATGCAGGCCCTGTTTACCAATCTGTCAATGGTGATGTGAAATTACGTGGCGCATTATTCTCTGTTTTAGATGGTTATAACCTCGAAACGGGTAATGACTATTCATGGGGCTGGTTAGCAGGCGTTGCTTATCAAATTCCTGAAATTGCTTTAAAAGCATCTTTAACATATCGTTCTGAAGTCGAACATAAAATTGATGCGAAAGAACAAATTGATTATGCACGCATTGCATTAAAACCGTATGTGACAGCAGGTCAACTCAATTTAAGCACCAACCCTGTTGATACATTTACCTTTTCTACACCGCAATCTGTGAACTTAGACCTACAGACTGGCATTATGGCCAATACCATTGCCTTTGCGAATATTCGCTGGGTAAACTGGTCTAACTTTGTTGTACGTCCTTTTAAATTGGGTCAAGTGAGCCAAGCAACTGGCCCATTGGTTGGCAAACCAAATGGTTACAACCTCATTGATTATAAAGATGATCAAATTTCTGTAAATGCAGGTGTTGGCCGTAAGTTTAACGATAAATGGGCTGCAAACCTTTCTGTAGGTTGGGACTCTGGCGCAGGTAATCCTGTTACTACACTTGGCCCAACAGAAGGTTACTGGTCTGTAGGTACAGGCGTACGTTATAGCCCCGCAAAAAATTACTTTATTGGCGCAGGTATTAAATACTTCTGGTTAGGTGATGCCGATGCCGTAACAGGTGCACATACTGAAGCTGGCCGTTTTAGTAATAACCATGCTGTAGGTTATGGTCTAAATATTGGCTATAGTTTCTAAGTTTAGATCAAAAACAAAAAAGCCTCTGTTCATCAGAGGCTTTTTAATTGTATTCATAAGGAATATGCCCGACTCAGCTTTAAGCTTTATCCTTATGCCAATATAAAATAACTTCCCAGCACAAAAGCCAAAAGGCTCACACATTCACAAATTTCAATACTTGCACCTACCGTATCCCCCGTAATACCGCCAATACGTTGCTTAAATTTACGGCGCAAATACAACAAACCTAAAATAGTCGCTAAGCTTGCAATACATCCTAAAACTGAAGAATATAAAGACGAAATCACCACAAACAGCATTATGGCCAACGCTATTTTTTTAGGAATATACGATGCCATTGAACTGCCTAGTCCTTTCTCACGTACATAATCTGTAGTTAAAAACAAAAACATCGGTGCTAAACGACCTAGAACTGGAAATAACACTAAAGCGCTATATAGTTGCTTTTGGATTAATAAGTACAACGCAGACCATTTTAATAAACAGATGATGATGAGGCTCAGCACACCAATCGGCCCACAAGCAGGATCTTTCATAATTTTAAGTGTGCGCTCAGCATCACCAAAACCACCCACCCATGCATCAGCAGTATCAGCGAGACCATCTAAATGTAGGCCACCTGTTAGCCATATCCACAGCACTAAAATGATACTGGCCGACAATATCGCAGGAACCGCCTGTAGCAACATCGCTATACCACAGAGTATCGCGCCAATAATTAAACCAACAAGTGGATAAAACAGCACAGACTGTCCATTTTGTTGCTTGCTCGGCATAGCTTTGAGCTGTACTGGAAATGTAGTAAGAAATTGAAGCGCTATCCAAAATGGCATCATAAAGCTGATTCCTTGGCATGAACCAGAGTCAAATTTATTGCATTTGTGCCACAAAAATGATTGAGCTGCCCTAAATCTGCCACCATTTTGAGTAAATCATTGAGGGGTAGGTTTTGGGCTTTACATTTAAGGAGCTTAATTACTCCACCATGACTAATCACCAAAGCCTTTTTTAGTCCATTCTCTTGCATATAGGCCATCATTCGCTCAACGGCTTGACTCACCCGTATATCAAACTGTGGCAACGTTTCTGCATTAGGCGGGCTAAATTCAGTAGGTTGTAACCAAAATTTTTCCAGTTGATCGGGCACAGTTTCGTACAAAAACTGCGTGCTTTGCCCTTCCCAGTCACCAAAATGCATTTCTTGCAACTGTGGTAGGCAATGCAAATCTAATTTTAGTTGTGTTGCAATTGACTGCGCAAAGTGCTGACAACGTTGCAGTGGTGAACTAAAAATCACATCCCAGCTTCGCCCCGCATCCATCGCATGTTGTAGCGTTTGCTGCATTTGTTGCCAGCCTGTTTGTGTCAATGCATCATCGGTTGAGCCACGTAAAGTATGGCTCAGTTCAGTTTCGCCGTGACGTATCACATCTAAAATCAACATTTCTGCTGAAGTAACTGCCTGACTCGACATTACACCTTATCGCCTATGACAGCAGCTTCAGCAAAAGTAGCCATATTATTGTGCAAGCTACATGCTAGCTTAATTAGGCCAAGTGCAGCACCAGCACCACTGCCTTCACCTAAACGTAAATTAAGCTTCAACAAAGGTTCGGCGTTCAATTCATCTAACAAACGACGGTGACCATATTCGGCAGATTGATGACCGAATAGCATCCATTCACGTACTTGCGGATTTAATCGAACTGCCAATAAAGCTGAAACTGTACTAATAAAACCGTCAACTACCATTGCTAAGCCCAATTGCGCACAGCGAATATATGCACCTGTCATGGCTGCAATTTCTAAGCCACCAACCGCAGTTAATGCTTTAAAAGCATCCTGTTGCACATACGCCTGATGTAATGCCAAAGCTTGATCAATCACTTGTTTTTTATGTGCTAATTGCTCTGCTCGAATTCCTGTACCTACACCTGTTAACTTTTCTGCAGATTCATTTAATAAAAAGCATGCAACAGCAGATGCAGAACAAGTATTACCAATACCCATCTCACCCGCGACATAAATAGATGCCTGCTCAGCAAAGGCTTTTTCGGCACTAAGATAGCCTAGTTGCATCGCCTGCAAGCACTGCTCTTCAGTCATAGCAGCTTGACGTGCAAAATTTGCAGTTCCTTGCATAATACAGTGACGCTCTACCCCAGCGTAATCATAAACTTCACCTACAGAACCACAATCAATCACCTGTAAGTTTGCATTGTATTCTTTGGCAATCACACTAATACATGCACCGCCCGAAGTGAAATTTTGTAGCATCTGGCGTGTTACAGCCTGTGGATAGGCCGAAATATTTTCTTCCATCACACCATGATCGCCTGCAAAAATACAGATCCATGGTCGGTCTATAGAAGGACGAGGCTGATCTTGTAAAGCGGCTAATAATACCGCTGTGCGTTCTAATTCAGACAAAGAACCTGTAGGTTTGGTTAATTGAAGCTGTCGTACTTCAGCCTGCTGTTTTGCATTTTCACTTGGGGCTTTACATGCATTTAACCACCAACTCATTCTTTATCTCCTTTTAAAATCATGGGAAAACCTGCTACACAAAATACAACTTTATCTGCAATTTGGCCTAACTGCTGGTGCAAACGCCCTGTTTCATCAACAAATTTACGACTTATTTGCCCCATCGGCACTACACCGAGCCCCGTTTCATTACTGACTAAAATAATGTCCGATTGTAATGTAGGCAGCACGTCTAATAACTTTTGACATTCTATGGCTTGGTACGAGGCTTGTTCATCTTGCATGAGTAAATTACTCATCCATAGGGTCAAGCAATCAACCAAAATGACTTGACCCGCCTGATCCAGTGATTGTAAACACGTTGCCAATTGCAAGGGTTCTTCAATTACCCGCCAAGATGCAGGTCGCTGTGCTTGATGATGTGTAATACGTTCAGCCATTTCATCATCCCAAGCTTGTGCAGTCGCGATGTAGGTCACAGCCATATTGGACTGCTGTGCAGTGCCTTCAGCTAAACGACTTTTACCCGAGCGTGCGCCACCCAATATCAATTGAATCATAATGAACCTAAGTGAAAATAGTGTTGAGCCATTAACTCAGCTTGTAATTGCTGGGCGTGATAGGTACCAAAGGTTAAGGCATTCACCTCAAATTCGAAACTTTGCTGTTGCACTTCTGCTACCCATGCGAAGACTTCATTGCTATTTAAATTATGCCCATACAAACCCAAAGTAATATGCGGGCAGTAATCTAAAGGTGCGATTTCATCCGAGCACATATTAAGGGCCTGACGGATTTGTCCTAAGACCTGATCTGGATCTTCAATTTCTACAAATAATGCACTTTCAAAGCTATTGATTTTGCCTGTTTTAAGGCGAAATGGCCGTACGTTCAATTGTTGTAATTGATGCTGGTGTATCTGTAATTGCTTCACACTAAAGTTATCGCTAGCACTGTGCTGTGCGTTCCAAAATCCACATATAAATAGTGTGATATGAAATTGGCGCGTATTGGGTTGTAATAATATATCCGCAAATTGCTGACGTAATTGTGATAAATACGTCAGCAGTGCTGGTGAATGTATTTCAAGATACCATAATGAAAACTCTGTGCGCCCCAAATGCCATTCAGGATAATCTTGTTGTAGCGTGGCAATCACTGGCATATTTGGCTGGAGAAACACAAACAATTCACAATAAAAATTGGTAACTTACTTTAACCATGTTTCAGCATGAAGACCATGCTTAAGGGCGGTCAATTGAATTAACAATATTCACTTTGAGTTGAATATTGCTCATCTTCTAGCCAATTGTTCATAAATTACCAATTTTTTATAACATTTACTTCACCCAAGACTTTGAATCATTCAATCTAAAAATCATCTTGTGCTAATTGATTCTGTAACACGCTATCAATCGCATTAAAACTTTGCTGGATCAGGTTCGGATCTGCATCTAACAAGGCAAATTGTTTTTGTAAAAATAACCGTACATCGGCTTTAGAATATTGTAGTTGTTGAACAGCATACATCGCCCCAAATACAACACCTTGTTCTAAAGCAGTTGTTGGCAATCCATGTGCAAGGTTTGTTTGCAATGAACCCAACACACGTTCACCAGCTTTTAACTTACGCAAAGGATCACGTGCGACGCGCTCACATGGGTCTTTAAATGCATTATGGCAAGATTTTAAAAATGCCTGAGCCAATTCTGTTAAATCATGGTGATAATTTGGCATACTGATATTTAAACCCGCAGTGACTTCTTTAAGTAGCGACTGGCAAAACAAACTTACACGTTCATCTGCCATCGCTAAGCCAATCGTCTCGTGCCCCAATGCACTGCCATACCATGCAGTCATTGCATGCACACCATTCCATAACCGGTTTTTAATTCGCTGAATATCTTGAATATCATCCACCAAAATCATTTGGCGCATTTTACCCAGCAAAGGACTGTTATTTTCCACATACAAAGGCATATTCAGCTCTGCATGAAATAAAACTAAATCCATATTTTGTAATGCGTGGCTCGGCTGTAAATTACGGCGTAAGTGATCAATGTAAATGGTCGCTTGCTGTTCTTGCTCAAGCGTTAATTGAGTCGCATCATCCCACTGCTGTTGTACATCATCTTCAGCATCTGCTTGCTGTTGTTGAAAAATTCCATGCTTAATTTTCAGTTGACGATATAAATTTTGATCGCTCAGCTTAGACACCATACGATTCACCACCGTATCGCAAAAATGATGCTGATGCATAATCTTCTCTGCAATCTCTGCATCAGTGATGTCCAATAACGCTTGATGAACCAGTTGCATGAACAGCGCTTTTGCACCAATTTTATTTAAGATAATTAAAAATGTGAGCGGAAGCTCTTGTTGTTCAAACGCAACATGACGTGCCATCAGTCCCTGTGCAATGGTTTTTGCTTCTTGCACTAAGGCAGACTCAGGTAAACACACCGCCACCATCGTCGATTCCGTATACATCTGTTGCATCTGCTCAAGATTGCTGGCATCAATGACTTGTATATTATCAATGCGCTCGTCATGAGACATTTCACCATAACGAATACTATAAGCGCCAAAGGCATTTACCGCAGATTGATACAATGGATTACGCGTAGTTGCATAAATACGTTTAGGACGTGTGTAGCCATCCCAATGTGAAAAAACTTGCGCCAGATATCCGCCACCTATAGCCCCAAATCCATGGATACCCACGCTTAATAAATTGATGGTTTGCGGAAAAGTCGTTTGTAGTTCAGGCATCGACAAATGATCAACATATTGATCTAAATCATCAAAAAAAGCATACATATCATTATAATAAAAATCTGCATTACGCATCATTTCATCATTTGGGGTTTTAATGTCTTTTAATAAAATAGTAATGCCATCTGCATGACGTGCTGAGCGAATACCATTGGCAGAGTCCTCAAACATTAAACTTGCACTCGCTTCGACATTTAATTGTTCGGCGGCCTTCAAAAATATCTCTGGATGTGGCTTACCTTGTTTAACTTCATCACCACAAACCAACACATCAAAAAACTTATATACGCCTGCATTAATTAAATATTCTTCTGCAATTGCACGGCGACTAGATGTAGCGACCGCCATACGTAAGCCAGATTTACGTAAGCGCTCTAAAACTTGAACCAAACCTAATTTAATAGGTACACCGTTGCTACGAACATGCTCCAATTCTAATTGATCTGCTCTTTGGCGAATCTCGGCATAAGGAATAGATTCACCATATTCTTGATGCGCCAAGGCTTCTGCACTTTTTGCACTTAGTCCTAAACACGCCATCAAATATGCATCTGAAAATGCCTCGCCGTGAAGTTCTTGAGATGCCTGTTTCAATGTTTGAAACCGAAGTCGCTCAGTGTCAAACATTGTTCCATCCATATCAAAAATGGCAGCGACAATATTTTTTCCATGAAATTTAAACATTTAATCCCCTAATTTATAAATTAACGCATACACCTATGCTAGCTGAGCTTGCATAAAGAAAGCCTAAAATATAAATATGGAAACAAATTTGATTATTTTTTGATCTAAAAGTTTAAGGATACGCTATTTTTTGTTGTTTTTTCTTTAGCGCTCTAATGCGCTTATGTAATTCCAGTGGGCTATAAATGTATGGGAGGATCAACATGAGTTCAAACTCATGTTACCGAAGCAATCCAATTTTCTACAATTTTCAAGTTTAATTGTCTAAATGAAATCAATATTCAGCGACATAAAAGGCAAATCATAGATAAAGAAAATTTACCTGAAATAAATCCTCATTTGCCATCAATAAGCCACTCCATCAAGTGTAAGTATTTTGCTACTTGATTACGATTGGCTTAAAGCATCAAGCTTTGCGAATGTGTGTAGCTAAATTTAAGCCATCACTCCTATCTACATAAACTTAATAAGCAAATTTAACGCACTAATTCAGCTGTTTTTTCGGGACTGAATTGCTTAAATGCAAAAAATACCATTAATGCTAACATCGTGAGCATTAAAAAATAATAAGGATAAGACGTATGCCATTGGTATAAGCCTGTGCTCATCATTGGCCCAACCACAAAACTTAAAGCTTGGGTGGCAGTACACCAACTGGCAACCTTAGCCTGCTGATGTTTAGGTGCTGTTTGCGCAGCACCTGTAGTAAAGGCAGGAATTAAACACGCGACCGAAACGCCATATAGCACATAGGCCAGTTGAAACACCCTTAAATGTTCTGTACTCACAGAAATCCAGAGTGCCACACTCATGGCAACCAGCCCAACCCAAAGTAAGGTATATACAGACCATTTCAGTTTTTTAGAAATGAGTACTTGCATCACCACAAGCGAAATTCCCACCAGTAAAGAGCACTGTGAAAAATATGTCGCACCTTGCACAATACTGGTTTTAAAATGATCTTGAATATAAAACCCAGCGGTTAAATTGACCGTAACAATAGCCAAGTACAAACTAAAACCTAGTACCAGCCATGCCATTGAGCGCTTTAAACTAACATTGTGCTCTTCTGCCTCTACTTCATCTGCATCTGTGCTTTTATTCTGTTGAACATGCTCTTGTTTAGCAAAATTACTTGCAGATTCAGTGCTGATTGAATTTTTTGGACTTACATCCATTTTCTCTTGCTGATCAAACATCACAACAATAACCACACTAATGACAGTTAAGATCGCTATTGCCGTCCAAAGTGGCGTCAGCATGCCCCATGCCAACAGTATCGTGGTTAAAAATGGCCCAAATACCACGCCTACGCTATTGAGCGCACCAAATTTTGACATGGTTTTTGAGCGTAGCTTCTCTTCTTCATAACTGGTCATGACATAGGTTTGTAATGCAATCTGTGGCATTGCCATAAATATGCCTGTACTGGCACGAGCTAACATAAGCAAGCTAAACAGCAACATGACTGATATTTGCACATTTAACCCATACATTAATACGCCTGTAAACATCCCCCAAGTTATAGCCATGCCAATAAAACCAATACTGAGCAATTGATAAATTGAAAACTTGTTTTGATTTTTACTGATATAAATTGCAGCACATGCCATCAATAAAGCACCTATAGACACCATAGCTCCCGCTTGAAGCTCTGATAACTCAAGCTTTCGAACCAACGGTGCAAGCAAGGGTAAAATCATAGAAAAACTTGCGCCATTGGCAAGGCTTGCGGCAATAAAAATCTTATTATTTTGCTTCATTATTTTATAACTCATACGGCTGACATGTTTATAAAGCAAAAAAGGTAGCCTGCGCTACCTTTTTTCGATGCACTGCATAAAGCGGAAATACCAAAGAAGTTTAATATTTCAAACTATAGCTCAAACCATAAGTACGCCCTTGCGCAGGTAAGCTCGAAATTGGACCATATACAGTTGCAACAGACTGGCTGTACACCGACTTATAGTCATTATTCCATACGTTATATACGCCCAAGCCCAAGTTACCAGGGCCAGCTTTGGTATTAAAAATCACGTCCATCGTGCTAAATCCTTTAATTTCAGCAGGAGCACGAGCGCCATATTTTTCAGCATCTTTTTTGGCTTTATCTGTACCACCAATAGCCAATGCTTGCACACGTAAACTCATATCGTGATCAAACTGCCATTCCGAGAATACAGTTCCTTTTAAAGGTGCAATACGGATAGCATCCAATTCTTGCCAAGCACCTGATGTATTTTTAAACTGACCTCGTGTATAAGCCAAAGTTCCGCCCACAGTCCAGTCTGGTTGTAGTTGATAACTCATATTGCCTTCTAAGCCATATACACGTTCATCTGTATCAATCACATCAATGGTGAAATTAGGCTGACCAAATTTAATAGATTTATTTGAGTCATTGTAAAAAGCCGAAACTCCCGCATTAAGCCCTGCTGTAGACTGTTTACGCCAACCGAGTTCATAGCTATTAACTTTAATAGGCTCAATACTTTGGTTACTCACTTCAAAACCAGCAGGTACATCGCGAAGCATACGTTGTACATCTGGCAAATTGGCACCTTGCGAGAAGTTAGCAAATAGCTGTTGCTCATCGTTTAAGTGATAGACCGCACCCAAGTTAAATAAGGTTGAATCATGGTCAATTTTACCCCCATTCAGTGTTTTAGCCTGATAGTTAGGCACATCATTGGCTACGACCTGTTCCGAATAGGGTGTAGATGCTGAAACTTTACTTTCTACATATTCTTGACGCACGCCTGCTTGCACACCTATACGGTCTGTTAAATCAACTTGGGCTTGCACAAATGCACCGACTTTACTGGTCTCAACATCTGGCCCAAAACCATATTTGCCCAGTGCTTTAAAGTTTAGACCATTACTTTGCATAAATGTGTCGAGGTTATAACGGCGGAAGGTCGCGCTATCTTGCTCATTTTCATAGTCCACACCATAAGTGAGACCTAGTGTTTTATTTGCGACATCAAAATCTTTTTGTAATGCAACACGTGCCCCAAATACATCCATTTCACTTTCGGACTGACTCACCAAATAGGTTTTGAGTGAAGGATGATCAAAACCATTTACAGACGGATAAAAGCGTGCAACTTCATTGCGGTAATACGCTTCTACATTCAGATGGTGGCCTAAAAAGTCTTGATTTTCATATTGTGTATTAAACCCATAACGCTCTGTTAAGGGTTGCTCATCCAGTTGTAAGCCTTTTACTGCATGTAAAGATGGTGCTTGCCCTTTTAATAACACTGCTAAATCCGGCCCATAATCTGGCCCATATTCGCTGTCTTGTTCATCATGGAAATAATTTGCCCCAAAGCTTAAGCTTTGCCCTTCAGCAAGTTTCCATGACACACGGCCATTTAAATCGATAGTATCGGTATCTTGACGATCGGTTTGTGCCACTTCAGGGCCAATTCGCTTGCCATGACTGTCTTGAAATTCACCGCGCTTCGTATAGCTTGCACCTAAAGTACCTTTTACATCACCTTGATTAAAATTCATCACTTGCGAAATTTCATAAGCCAGCGCATCAGACTTAATATTATTACCAGAGCTTAAACCCAATTTAGTTTCAAAACTTAAAGGCTCATCACCACCGCGACGCGTAATAATATTAATAATCCCTCCAGTAGCACCAGAACCATAAATACTGCTGGCCCCTGAAACCACTTCGATACGTTCAATCATCGCTGGACTAATACTGTTGAGCTGGCGTGATAAATCACGATAGCCTGTTTGTGGTACACCATCGATCATGTATTGCACAACACGGCCACGCATAGTCATACCGTAATTAGATGTAGTGCCTGATCCTGAAGTTAAAGATGGAATTAATAGACCCAAAATGTCTGATGTACTCTTACCAGCATTTGATTGTTTTTCAATTTCCTGACGTGGAATGCTATAGACCGTTCCAGCAATATCTGCGATATTTTTTGCTGAACGTGTCGCGGTCACAACAATAGTATCCATTTTCGTGGTGGACAATTCAGACTCTGTATTTTTCGTAATATTGGTATCGGCAGCATAGAGCTGTGTGCACACTGCAAGACTTAAGCAGGTGAATTGCATTGGAACAAAAAAGCGTTTCATGGGTTTTCCTCACTGTGTGAAACAGTATTTTTTTGATGAGTTTTGTGTTTTTTTATTTGCGAAATAATGATTTGACTGAGTACGACACTCAATACAGAAGCTACGGCTAACACCAAATAGAAATTGCCATAACCTAGCCCCTTGGCTAAAAATCCTGAAAAAGCCCCCCCAATGAAATACACCAATAATTCAAAGCACACTAAAAGCGTAAAATCAGTTCCCGCTTGTGATTTGGAGGCACTTTGCATGAAATAGGCATATAAAGAAGTCATGGCGATATACCGAATGGCTAACATGAGCACTACGCAGAATGCCAATAACAAATGCCACTGTTCGAACCATCCTAAAATGATGGCAAAGCCCATGACTGCATAGAGCGCTGTACGACACCACGCAGCCCAAATAAGCAATTGAGTTGAGGCTATTTTTTTAAGCAGAAATGCAGCACTTACTGCAGCCAACAATCCCACGCCTGCACCAATCACTGACATCAATACGCCAATTTGTGATAGTGACCACTGTTGGTCAATTAACATTGGATTGAGCATCGCCATTGCGGGTGCTTCTACCACGCGGTAGCACAGGATTAGCGCCAAAGCCCATAAAATTTCAGGACGTTTAAATGCGCGTTTTAAACTTGGCTGTGTGAGTACATTTTTTTCAGTAATTTTAGAGCCAGTTGATGGCTCTTTAATCCAAAAAATGGCGAGCATTGTTAAGGCTGTCAGCACAGCCAAAGTAGTGAGTGCAAATTGCCAGCCATAGTATTGATATAACCAAAGTGTGGCTGCTCCTCCAATCATACTGCCCAAAGCTACACCTATACTTTGTGCCATACTCCCAAAGCGATAATCTGCTTCTTGAAAGCTTTCTACGGTATAACCATCGATGGCAATATCTTGTGTGGCAGCAAAGCTAGAGATCCATAGGCCAACAATAACAAATACGCCTAAACCATAGGAAAACTGTGTCATCGCCAAGGCCAGCACTCCAAATACCAAAGCAATTTGGGTCAATAACAGCCAGGTTTTGCGTTTACCTAATTTTTTAATATAAAAGCGATCGATATATGGTGCCCAAAAAAACTTAAATGCCCACGGCAAATACAGCAAAGACAGCATACCGATCCAGCGTAAATCAACACCTTGATGCCTTAAAATTGCAGGTAGTGCAACGTTATAAAAATACAGTGGCAATGAATGTGCTAAATACAACACAATAACTACGCCTAAGCTCAAAGCAGTGAGGCCTTGCCCTGTCATTGAGCTGGGTTGTTTTTCACTTAACATAACCACCTCTGAACAGCCCATCGCAATGCATCTTCATGGGATAAAGTGACGTAATAAGGAACACGCCATGCGGCATGTAAAGACGGCGTGTTTAAGCGCTGTTGATCAGCGTGATCTTGTGCGATACGCACTAAACCCAAGCAATAGTGGAAAAAATCCTGTTTATAACGCTTGTACCATGTGGCTTGTAGCTGTCGATATTGCTCTGGAAACTCAGTCACAGGATCGGTTTGCATGACCAAAACAAAATTTTTCTTCTTTAAAAAAAAGCGTTCAACTTGAGTGAGCCACAGCTCAAATTCATCAACAGAAACATGCGCAGAAAAGCGCATGTCCATGATTTGGATATGGGTGGAGGCATAGCTCATAGCATGGCCTCAGTCTGCGGTGCAGGCTTTTTTTGTACTTTGGCCTGTTCCGAGGCTGTCAAATAAGCACCAAATTTGTGATAGAACTTATCTTTAAAGCAGTAATACAACATCGCGGTTTTTTCAGGCATTGGAATTAAGCGCTGTGCCTCATAACACAGCTCTTCAACCACAACCGCATAAGGTTTGACGGTATGATCTGGTTCACCCACAATTTTTGTAGAAGGTGCATGTTCGAAGATATAAAATCCAAGCATTCGCATCACAGGTCTTAAATATCCCTGACCAAATGCAGACTTTTCACCGAATAATAAATGCCAGCCTAAATCTGTGTCATGCCCATCATAATAACGTCCCAAGCGATCACGCTTGCCCTCATAAATCTCGGTATAGCCAACGTCTTGCCCATTCACACCAACAATCAATATTCGGTGATGATCATCTGCTAAGGCTTTTTCATAATAAACTTGTAGCTCAATTTCGGATTTGTTCAATTGCCATTGAGGAATCACATGTGGTTCATGCATCCACTTATGTACCAAAGCCATATCTTCTGGATATTGCATTTGACGCAAGTAGAATTGCGTCTCATTCTCAATGTATGAATAAAAATCAGGTAATTGACGTGATAAAGTTGTCATTATTGTGTTCCTAAATGTTTTTAATGCTATGAAGTAGCATGCTGTTGTTTTTGAAATTTCGATTCAGATGACGCTATAGGTGTACTTTGGCGTATTGCCCAATCTCGCAATGTATGTGGGCTGACAGGGTTTGCAATCGGATCTAAAAAGACTGGAACTGGACGCTCTGCTTCATCGTTATAACTGGTGGTAAATAAGCGCACACGATTCAGGCAAATTTTGTCGTATTCAGGTCTAAATATTGCGAATTTTTCAATGCGTTCAACCCACTCAGGGTGCGCCTGATGAAACTCTTCAATCACCTCAGAGATGGTTTGCCAGAACTCAAGCTCGCTATGTTCAGCAAAATCTTGCAAAAAGACATTACAGATATAGCGGTAATGAACCATAAACAGCCCAGTAAATATAAAATGACTGAGTTCTAAAGCGCTATGGCGCAATAAAATATTGGCCTCTTCAGGTAAGTCTGCCAACTCTGCAAAATCTTCATCGACCAAATTTACATCATCAATAAAGTCTTTCAGTACCAGCTTTTCAGGCAGACCATGACGATGAATCAGCATGGTATTTTCCCCGTGAGGCGAAAAAGCCAAACCATATTTGTAGAGGCAAATCAGCAAGGGCTGAACACTGACTTCAGCAAAGCGCTTTAACCATTGCAGTGGCGTGAGCCCCGAAACATCGATAAGCACTTTTAAAATAGACTGTCCATTGGCATCACGGTGCAAAAGTGCAGCTTGGGACAGCGCAGACTGCCCCGATCCAATGCATGGATCAACACTTTCACGCCATAAACATCCAAACAACTCTTTAAATTGATACGGCGCTCCCTCAATTTGGTCATAACAAGGTTGCTGAATGGTCAGTGTTGCAACCTCTCCCAAAAACTCGACACCAGAAGCTTTTAAATCAGGATCTTGTTGTTGGATTTGCTTTAACCATGCCGTGAGTGCTGGCGCAGCTAAATTACGTTTCGATGGTAAGCCACGATAAACCGCCGTATTTAAAATACTCACGGGCAATTTCACGTAATGACGTTTCGGTTGACTTACATTGCATAAGGTTCGAATAGATTGCATTGGCACATACTGATCTTGTCCAATGTCTAGCTCAATAATACGCTGTGCCACAATTTCATGCGCATAAGTCGCCACCAACCACTGATGCCACTGCCATGCATGCACAGGAATAAGGAAATAATCTGCGCTCGATAAACCACGTTGCAACAGTATATTTTCAAAATGATTTCTTTCGGAATCACTCAATTCATGCACATATAAATGACTGGCTTGCCAATCTGCAGTTGCACGAAAAGTGGCTAAATCACGATGTACCGCCAACCACAGTACTTTAACTTGCGGAGAAACTTCAGGCGCACTGGTTAAATAATCATCATAACCAAAGCCCATACGGCCCTTGCTCATAATCAACCATGGGTGACCACGCAGCATGCCTTCAATTTTGTAATGTGGCTCTGTCAGAACCGCCGTACTCGGAAGGCGCTGTTCTAACATTACATGCGCTTCTGCCAGCCATGTATTATTCATTTCTTTCATTAAATACGCTTGGGTAAACGGCTTTACATCTGCATAAGTAGCGAAAGCCTGTATAAATGCATGTAAATTCCATGCCGGCTCAATATTTAAATCTGGATCATCTTGTTGATCCGTTAAAATCTCGCGAACTGAACCAGCATCAATTTTCCAGTGCCCAAGCAAATATTGCTCGCCTTTAAACTGGTACACTTGATCATTGAATGCCAGCTGATAAGTTCGTGGCACAATTTTCGTAACGCTCATCATTTCTTCATACAAGAACTCAGCAATTGCCATTTCAATTAATTGCTGTCCCGCACGACGCCACTCTTTTTGGCCAATCTGTAACTTTGCAAAATTCATAATATTTTCTCAAATGCATTATTTTTTTGAGGTTGTTGGCTTTTTGATTCAAAGACTTGAGCTCGAGAGATTGGCTTTTTTATGCAAAAATGCTCCTGCATAGGCACCACTTGTGCTGTAGTAATTAAAAGACTCAACTCTGGATTGTTTTCAGGTTGAAAATGTTGGAAACACTGGGCCTGTTCGCTCACTTCATACAGCGGATAACCTGCCAATTGATTCGCAATTTGGGCAGCACGACACGCACCTAAGCCAAGATCAGGAGTACCTACGCCATGCGTGTGCAACTCTTGGTTTTGCACATAAATTTCCCCCAAAGCATCGTGTGACAATCGATAGTCAAGTTGCACTTTCCAGTGCCCTTGCGCATCCGTATGAATGAAGGGTTTGAGAGGTTTTAAAAATTCAAATTCTAGGCTAGCGTAGCCTGTTGCAGCCACAACACAATCTGCATGCAATACAAATTGTTGCTGTGTCACGGTATGCTCAAAATGCAATTGAATTTTGCCGTCCACATACTGTGCATGCTTTAAATGTGATTGCGCATGTAAATGCGTCATTTGCTCACGTGTACCAATACTGCGGTGATACAGCTTTTGGTAAATTTCACGTATGGTTTGTGCACTAATGCCTTTATATAACAAAGCTTGTTGCTTTAATTGATCGGCTTTTTGAGCCGGACTTAACTGATAAAAATGCGCGGTATAATCTGGGCTAAAGTGCTCTAGACCAAGTGGCGCATATTCCATAGGGAAAAAGCCATTAGAACGTGTAAGCCAGTGCAACTTATAAGGCAATGCTTGACTAGTAGATCTTGGCTGGCGCTCTTGCGCATACTGTTGATCAAACAAGTCCATAAATACTTCTGCAGCAGATTGACCTGAACCAAGTACCACCACGTTTCCACTACGAGGCTGACCAGTCTGGTTTAAATAAGCAGCCGAATGTAAACACTGTTCAGGATATTGCTGTTGTAAAGGCTGTAAACACGCAGGTAAATGTGGCATATTGCCCGAGCCAATCACCAAGTGACGGCATAGTAAATGTTGCAACACTCCCCCTTGCTCTACCACAACTTCAAAGCCTTGCTCTTTGGCATAAATTGCTTTAACCGTAGATTGATACTGAATATGACTCAGTTGATCAGCGACCCATTGGCAATAATGGTTATATTCACGGCGCGGAATTTGCGAACGCTCCAGAAAATAAAACTTATATAACCGTTGCTGTGCTTTTAAATAGTTTAAAAAGCTGTATGGACTGGTGGGATCAACCATTGAAACCAAATCAGCCATAAATGGTACTTGTAATACCGTATCGGGTAACTGCATCCCCGCATGCCAATCGAACTGTGCTTTTTGCTCAAAAAACTGGTATTTCAAGCGAGTTTTATCTTGTAATAAGCTGGCCAGACTTAAATTAAATGGCCCCAATCCAATTCCAATAAAATCAAGCATAGCGCGCATCCTGATGTTTTAATTGCAATGGATTAGGCAGTTGCACATATACAGACTGTTGTTCTACAGGTGCAATCAGCTCATCAAGTTCGTGTAAACGCGTCAGTAGATTGGCTTTATAAGGAAGCGTTTCATGATAGAGCAACCCATATAACAAACTGCTTTCAGGATACTGTGCATATAAAACCAATAAGCGTTGCTGTAACTCAGCTAATAGTTGTTGTTCCTTAATCCAGCCCGTCGCACCAATTGCATTAATTAAGCCAAATAGCGTGTTACCAAAGAAATAATAACTAAAACGCTCATCCACAAATTCTTGGGAGCCTACCGCAGACGCTTTGCTGGCCAATTCAGGAAAAGCTTCTAAAACCTCTCCAGCGAGCTCTTGAATATAATAAAAACCTTGATTGTCGCGTAGCCATAAATATTGAGGTAAGCCATTTTTCAGCTCAAGCAATACATTTTGCTGATGCGACTCAAACGCCATGCCATATTGGTGATAGACATGCATCAAGGGTTGTAATGAAATATCTAAGAATTTTTGGAACCAATACAGCGCAATTTGGCCACGGTCTTGAGTGGGTTGTTGCTGATGTAAATAGGCGAATAAAGTATCAAAACGATTTTGTTCTTGACTTGGATGATCCTGACATAAGGAAGCGATACAGCTCACCTGCTGTGTTTGATCAAACGGCTGATCTCTAAAAATACAGATGGTTTCATTGATGATTTCATCTTGCTGTTTTAGTGCAATCCAAGCGGGATCATTCAATGCTTTTAAAGTTGGACATTGCGCTAAAATTTTTTGTCCTAAAGCACTGTGCCAAAGTTTATGGGTCATTTCACCGCGATAACATTCTTTGGCTAAATTCACCCGTATAGAGTTAGTAATCATTACAGAGAGTGATGGCTTTAACATCCAAGGCGCATCAAAACTTGCCAAGGTTCGTACAGAAGTTGTCGGAGAAAATTCCCATGCTCGCTCGCCCAAATCAATAATTTGATCTTGAGACTTTAATTGCTTAAACCAGGGCTTAGATTGCAAATAACGAGCTTGCCAAGGGTGTAAAGGCAACAATTTATAATGTGGATATTGTTCTAAGCATGCACGATCTGCTTCACTTAAATGCTTCTGTAAATATTGTTTTAATTCACTGGAAATAGGCGTATTTAGAGCATTTCCTTCCGCAATAAAGTCTGGTGAAACCAACCAATAATGCATTTGGGTCTGTGACTTGGCTTCTGGTGAGAAACTGGTCCAATCTTCGTGTACAAACCCTACCCGACTTTTGGGTGCAGGATGCATACTGTGGCCTAAAATTAAGGCTTGTTCTGTTTCTATAAAACTTTGTTCGAGCTGAATAAAATCATCAAATTCATGCTGACGAAGTGTTAGAAATTGAGTGAGTGCATCACGACTTTCAATCCAACGTTCCAATAACGATGCTGGGTCTAAACGCGTGCTTTGGTAAGTGGGCGTTTCATTGCTCTCATTTAAAAGAGGAGTGATCACCAGTTCTTCTAAAAGTAAGGCCACCATGGCCACACAACTCATATTTTGAAATTGCCCTTTTCTGAAGACCTTAGGCAAAGTGGCAATTCGGTGGCGCCCAACCGTACTAGCATAGGACAGTGGCACCAAAAGTTGCGAATGTATGGCATCTAAAGGGAGTATTAATAACGTCAAGCCTTGGCTAAACGTCAATTGAGATGAATTTTGTTGATACTTCTCGAGTAAAGTCGATTTACCCGTTTCTTGTGAGTATGCATTGACAAGATGCTGCATCGCCAAGCGACTAGCAAGCGCTTTCATCTGACCATATCCTCTGTTTTCAAAGCTCAAAATGAGACTTTCATGTGTTTATGTTTCTTTTAATGCACAAATTTTGTGACTGCGCTGGCCAACGCCCCAAAACATATTAATGATAATCATTATTATTAACATTTGCACTTTTGTGAACTTTTGCTAACAAATAGGTTTTTTACTGTAATGATCTGTTTTTAGGTTATTTATTTTTTAATATGAATATTTCTGCTGAAAACTATTAAAAATATTGGTATGGAACTAAGTGATAAAATTAGCATTTACTATTGTTTTTTATTATTCACAATCGATTTATTGGCCTAAATTAAAATGCTTAAAAATAATGAATCCTTAATTTAATGCTTTAAAATCAAAAACTTAAAAACAAATTACGTAAAAAAGCACAACTCTTAGGATTGTGCTTAATATAAAATATGCTTAACTGAATGAAATTGCTTATTGATCCAGAACATCAACAAAATTTGCACCCAATACCTTAGCCAAGTCTTGCGGTTTTAATCCAATGTCTAGTCCCCGCTTTCCACCACTCACATAAATTTTAGCTAAAGTTTCAGCGCTGGCATCAATAATAGTTTTTAGACGCTTCTTTTGACCTACGGGACTAATTCCACCCACTAAATAGCCCGTGAGTCGCTCAGCATCTTTAGGATCTGCCATTTTTAACTTTTTACACCCCAAAGCCGAAGCCACTTTTTTTAAGTTGAGCTGATGATTCACAGGGAGTACTGCTACAAAATAGTTTTTATCGTCTGTGACCATAAGCGTCTTAAACACTTCTTCGACTTGTAAACCCAACTTTTCAGCAGCTTCTAAGCCAAAGCTTTTAGCATCTGGGTCATGTTCATATTCATGAATCGAAAATTCAATCTTTTGTGCTTTTAATAACTTACTTGCTGGAGTCATAGATATTCTGATGATTTAAACAATAATTTATTATATGCCTTTAGACTTAGATCGACAGCTTAATTTTTTAAAAACAAAGTAGCCTCTCATACTCAAATATGGGTAACTACTTTTACATCGTTATTAAAATATTTATGACAAACTTAGCCCAAATTTTTTAAAGATTTGAGCACGGCGCTTCGGATGAATATTGGCCTTAGTTAAATCCCCTTCATAATGGTCATAGACACGTTTATCCATCATCTTAAACCAAACTGACGGGATCAATGCTGGTATGAGCATGGTGGCATAACCACTTGGTAACTCAGGGGCTTCATCAAAATGACGTAAAGCTTGAAATGGTCGCGTTGGATAGGCATGATGATCCGAGTGACGTTGTAACTGATACAAGAATAAATTCGTCACAATATTATTATTATTCCAACTGTGCTCAGGCATTGTGCGTGCATAAGAACCATCTTCTTTTTGTGCCCGCTTCAATCCATAGTGCTCAATATAATTAATTACTTCAAATAAGCTAACACCATAAAATGCTTGGGTAGCCAGATACGGCGCAACTTTTTGACCAAATAAAGACAACATTGTGCCATGGAAGCCAGCACTCATTGCCCAACCGTGAAATAACTCATTTTCCTTACTAAAGAAAGATAAGCCTTTACGTTTTAGACGATTTTTTTCAATTTCTACAGCCGATTTTAAGCCACCAAACACCGTTCTTGGCCAAAATTCATAAAAGGTTTCACCCATTTTAGAAGAAGCGGGATCTTCAGGCGTCGCAGCACGTTTATGGTGCCCATACGGATGCTCAATACGAAAATGGTTATAGGCCAAAGGCATAAGTGTGGCATGTGACCAATAGTGATCTTTTTTGTTTGGGCGGTGGCAAAGTTCGTGTGCTGTATTCACAGCCACACCATTAATTGCACCCATCGAAACACCAAGCAAAACTTGATCTAGCAAAGAAACATTTTGACGGGTAACCACATAACCCGCAAATAGGTTGGCTGCCATTTGTAGTGGAATAAACACTTTTACAATACGATCATAATATGGGTCTTTGACCAACTGCTTAATGTCTTCATCACTCGGGTTGTTATCATCCGAGCCGACCAAAGCATCGATAGTCGGAATAATCACGTGTAATAATAAAGGCCCACCCAAGGCAAATATTTTTTTGGTTGCTTTCGGGCCAAAATGATATCCAGCCAAAATACCCATTCCAATGACAGGTAAACCTGGACTGAGTAACCAACCGAATCTTTTTTTGTCTAGCTGACGTCCTGTACGCAGCGTAGAGTTCTCTGTCGTGAGTTGTAGAGGCGCATTCATCTGCAAAAAATCCTTATTTCTTTTACTTTCTTTATCTTTGTAGAAATAAGGCCTTAACAACAGTCTTGAGCGTCCAAAAAACCTATGCCAAAGTCTTTGGCTTAATTTGATAAATAATGACCTACAGACACTATTTCTGTTATGTTTGGATAATAAAGCAATAAAGAATTAGGGCAGAAAAACAAAATACATGGACGCTTTAAGTAAAATTTTCGATGATATCCATCTAAATCATTCTGAATATATCTATTTGAAAGCCAAGAATAATTGGGCTTTTCAACATCAAGAGCAAGGCGCAATGGTCGCCTATATCATGATGCATGGCAAATGTATTTTACATATTGCCGAAAAACAAATTATGCTCGAATCTGGTGACTTACTTTTGCTTCCATCGGGCTTAGCACATGTCTGTACGGCGTCCACACAAGCAGTATTTCAAGAAGCGCTCGACATCCATCCCTTATTTGATGAAAAGAACCAAAAAACCATACACATTGAATCTGAACAACTTCCCCAACATGAGGAATGTTTAATTTTAGCTCTACGGGGTCGTGTGGACAGCATTATGGCCAAACCTTTGTTTAATGCACTACCCCACTATTTGCATATTCATCACATACTTAGCAGTACAGCTCCAGAATGGCTACAGATTGGCTTACAATTTTTGGCGGTGGAAGCTCACCAAATTCGACCAGGTCGTGACAAAATTCTCGATCACTTGGTGAGTATTTTGTTTATCGAATGTGTCCGTGATCATATCGCACAGTTAAGTGATTCACAGAATTGGTTGAACGCACTTACACATGCTGAACTTTCTAATGCATTGGCAGCCATCCATGGTCAACCTGAATTTGCATGGACAGTAGAAAGTCTTGCTGAGCAATGCTGTATGTCACGTTCGAAGTTTGCCAGTTTATTTAATCAAATTATTGGTGAAACACCTCTGGCCTATTTACAACAGCATAGACTACGTTTGGCATCACAACATTTACGCCACGGTGATTTGTCCATTCAACAAATCGCACATCGGGTAGGCTATTCATCCGAAACAGCATTTAGCCAAAGTTTTAAGCGTGCGTATGAGCTCACACCGAGCCAATACCGACAACATTATCAACACCATTAAAATGCATAAAAATAGCCAAATATCCTTATAAAAATATTTGGCTATGACAATCGCTTTAAAAATTTAGCTGGTTTCTAAAATAGACAAAACTGCAGCGACTGGATCTTCACTATTGCCAGATAAAAGCTGTTTATGCATTGTAATATGTTGCATGGCTTGGATTTGTGCTGTTTCAACATTCATAAGGCGTTCAATTTCAGCTGCCAGCTTTTCTGCTGTGGCATCTTTTTGAATCAGCTCCTGAATCACTTTTTTACCTGCAATAATATTTGGCAAAGAATAATAAGGAATTTTAACCAATAGTTTAGCAATCCAATAAGTTAGCGTATTTAACTGATAGAAAGTCACCATCGGTCTGTGCAGTAACATCGCTTCTAAAGTTGCTGTCCCTGATGCCAACGCGACAATATTCGATGCATTCATCACTTGACGGCCAATTTTAGATTCAGTATCCGTATTTTCCAGTAATTGAATTTTTTCCTTCAGTGCCTTTGGGTATTTTGCTAACAGTGCCTGTATTTGTTGCTTACGCGCATCATTAATGGCAGGAATTAAAAATACATAGTCAGGATGTTTGGCCGTTAAAATTTGTGCCGCATCCAGCACTAAAGGCCCTAAACGCTCAATTTCACCACGACGACTACCTGGTAAAAGTGCAATATGTTTCTGATTTTGTGCTAAGCCTAACTCAGCTTTTGCCTCTGCAATTGGGTTTTTTAAAGGTAACTGGCTTGCAAGCGGATGACCCACAAATGCAGCCGGCACATCCCATTTTTTATAAAATGCTTTTTCAAATGGAAATAAACACAGTACCAAATCAATACTGGCTTTAATACCATGTACACGACCCTGTCGCCACGCCCAAACAGATGGGCTGACATACTGAACCGTTTTAATCGGCAGTTGTTTCTGCTTTAAACTTTTAGAGAGTCTTAAATTAAAATCTGGTGCATCAATACCAATAAACACATCGACAGGATTTTGGCTCCATGTTTCAATCAAACCATCACGTACTGCGAATAATTTTTTAAGGTCTTTTAATACTTCTACAATCCCCATCACAGACAAAATATCCATGGGATAATAACTTTTGAAGCCTTCTGCAATCATTTGTGGGCCACCAATGCCTTCAAACTCCGCATCTATACCCTGCTCACGAAAACGGCGGATCAATTTGGCGCCTAAAGTATCGCCTGATACTTCTCCAACAACGATACCGATTTTAAGTTTCCGATTTTGCAAGATTTAATCCTTTGTCTATCTAATAATCTTTAGACTTGATTCTAACATAAACATTTGTTTATAAATGTTGTTGCGTCTTTTAATACGCTATCTCATTGAGCATTAAGGTAATCTTTTGTCTAAAATAACAACTTGGCTAGATCAGGAAATCATCTATCCTGTACGGCATATTTGGCAATCCACAGTACAATATTTAGCTCTATTTTTAATTATATCCATTCTGATTCAAGGTCTGACTTTTTTAATCATGCCGAAGGTATGGTTGCCTGTAAAAACTAAAATTCTGAGCTTGCAACATCCTGAAAGCAAAATCGTTAAAGGCAAAATAAGCAATATTGTGTTACAGCAGAACGCTAAAAAGTACATCGCCAATTGCGCATGGCAAATGCCAGAAATTGAACAGTTATGTGAATCCTCAACACATCAACAGCAACTTAAAATACAATCGGTGCAATTTATTTACTTAACCACAGCTTGGCAACCATCTAAAGGTGCAAAAGAGCAGGTCTTTATTCAATCGATCATTTTAGAGTCTGAGCATCATACCCAACAATCACATTTGCTTGCGTCACATGTAAATCAACAACTTTGGATTAAAGCACAATACAAATTTGTCCATATCATCCGCCTACTTCTCATCTTAAATATACTGCATATGGCGGTCGCATTTATCGTCAAAATAAAAAGTTTGGATCGCAAAGTTTTAGACTAAAACGGCTTATAGATTAAATTGCATCTTTATCTTTTTTTTGCATAAGCAAATCAATAATCAAGACAACGACTTATATGTAAAAGTCATAAGATATGCACGTTTTTTGATTATGGCAAATAAGCATGTTTGGTCCTTTAGAATTTATTATGGCTGGTGTTTTAGTTGGTTTCTGCGTCGGTATTACTGGCGTAGGCGGTGGCTCACTCATGACTCCCATTTTAATTAGCTTATTTCGAATAGAACCTCACATTGCCATTGGTACAGACCTTCTATATGCCGCGATTTCTAAATTTTGTGGCTCATTGGTCCATGCTAAAAAACTTAATATTGTTTGGCCAATTGTCATTTGGCTTGCTATTGGCAGTATTCCAGCATCATTTGCAACACACTGGGTACTCGACAACTATTTAAGCCAATCGAGCAGCTATAAAGCCGTATTAACGACTGTACTGGGCTTTATGCTGACCTTAACTGGCCTATCCATTATGTTTCGTGGTCATATCGAACGATTCTTTAATAAGTTCCGCCAAGCCAATACGCAAGACGATATGACATCGGATTTAGAACGCGTTAATCTTCAAGCTAAAAATAAACGCGTTTATATTGTCATTATGGGCATTGTACTCGGCATTTTCGTTACGCTTTCATCTGTGGGCGCAGGTGCATTTGGTATTATGGCCTTAGTACTCATGTTCCCTAATTTACCTATGATTCGTATTATCGGATCAGACGTTGTTCATGCCGTTCTACTCACCTTTGTTGCAGGTATGGGTCACATGACTTCTGGTAATGTAGATTTTCATCTTCTAGGCTGGTTACTCTGCGGTTCTATCCCAGCGATTGTGGTGGGTACACTCATTAGCTCACGTTTGCCTGAAAAACTGATTCGTAAAATTTTGGGTATTACACTGTTTGCACTTGGCTTAAACTTTATGATTAATCCTGTAAAAGCTAAACCTGTAGCAAAACCAGAAACAGCAATGATGATTCAAAGTACAACGCATACGGATATAAAAACTGTGAATGTTTAAATTATCCATACGATTCATCACTTTTTTTTAACCAACCTATTGATCTTTTTTATAACAATGAAGCTGTACATTCATGTTATATTCAGTGCATGAAACAACCTCTTGTATGAACAACCAGTGACGGCAATGAATACTTTACAGTCAAATTCTATTACCCAAAGCGATATCGATGACGTGAATGTAAAAAGCATTCAGCCTCTCGTAACACCAGCACAATTAAAATCAGAACTGCCACTCACTGAAACTGCATATCAGACCGTGCTAAAAGGCCGTGAAACTGTTCGCAATATTTTAGATGGTCAAGACAAACGTTTATTTGTTGTCATTGGCCCTTGCTCTATTCACGACATTAAAGCGGCACATGAATATGCAGATCGCCTTAAAGTATTAAGTGAAAAAGTCCAAGATACGCTTTATATCGTGATGCGTGTGTATTTTGAAAAGCCACGTACAACAGTGGGTTGGAAAGGCTTAATCAATGACCCGGATATGAACGACTCATTTAATATTGAGAAAGGTCTACGCTTAGGCCGTCAATTACTACTCGAATTAAATGAAAAAGGTTTGCCTTGTGCTACTGAAGCGCTCGATCCAAACTCACCACAGTATTATCAAGATCTTATTTCTTGGTCTGCAATTGGCGCACGTACTACAGAAAGCCAAACACACCGTGAAATGTCTTCTGGCCTTTCATCACCTGTAGGCTTTAAAAATGGTACAGATGGTGGCCTCACTGTTGCAACCAATGCCATGCAATCGGTAAAACATGGTCATAGCTTCTTGGGTTTAAATGAAGACGGTCAAGTGTCTGTCATTAATACCAAAGGTAACCCTTATGCACATGTAGTATTACGTGGTGGTAATGGCAAACCTAACTATGACGCAGGTTCAGTTGCAGAAGCAGAAACTGCTTTAGCCAAAGCTAAAGTCAGTGGCAAAATCATGATTGATGCCAGCCATGCCAACTCAAATAAAGACCCGTACTTACAACCATTGGTACTGAAAAATATTACTGAGCAAATTCAAGACGGTAATAAATCAATTGTAGGTATTATGGTTGAAAGCCACTTAAAAGGTGGTCGCCAAGATATTCCAGCAAATCTATGCGATCTTGAATACGGTAAATCAGTTACAGATGGCTGTATTGATTGGGATACAACAGAAAAAGTCTTATTGGAAATGGATGCAGCGCTTAAAGAGTTGCTCCCAACCCGCTAAGTCATCTAAAACGCCATCGTCAAGATGGCGTTTTTACTTTATAGTAAAAATGGGATTAGAACTTTAAATACAGCGTATGAATGATATTGAAAATAGTTTAACTCAAATTGATCACTTCCAGTTTGTTCATGAACATTTATTTAGCTCAGGACAACCTTCAGTAGCCGAACTCAAACACATTAAAGAATATGGTGTCACCACCATAATTAACCTTGCACTGAGTGATGCGCCAAACCATCTTCCACAAGAAGATCATCTGTGCCTAGATTTGGGACTCAACTACATTCAGATTCCAATTTCTCTAGAGACACCTTCTGATGCACAATGTTTATTGGTGCTCGATATGATTGATCATTTGGTGCAAGAACAAATGATTTGGGTACATTGCACAGATAACTTTACTGCCAGTTGCCTGATGTATTTATATCGTCAATTTTATATGAATATTGATATGCCCACTGCACAGGAATATTTACATCAAATTTGGGAACCCAATGCAACTTGGACAGGACTGATTCATGCAGTAACCGTGCAACTCCAAGGTCGAAAATCAACCCAAGAGTTACAGTATTCAATGATCCATCCAGATCATTTTGCGTGAGAAATTAACACCGTTGCTGTTGATAAAATCCCTTCTTGGCGACCAGTGAAACCCAATTGTTCAGTGGTCGTTGCCTTGACGCTAATTTGTGTCACATCTACATTTAATACATCCGCAATGCTTTGGCGCATGGTTAAATTATGCTTAGCTAATTTTGGCCGTTCACAAGCCACCGTAATATCAGCATTATTGAGTACATATCCTCGATCCAAAATCAATTGATAGACATGCTTGAGTAATACACGGCTATCTGCACCTTTAAAGTCTGGATCTGTATCTGGAAAATGCTGGCCAATATCTCCAAGTGCCAAAGCACCTAACAATGCATCAGATAAGGCATGGAGCACAACATCACCATCTGAATGTGCCTTTAAACCATGTGTATGTGGAATTTGAACGCCTGCCAATGTAACAAAGTCACCTTCTTCAAAGGCATGTACATCTAGGCCCTGACCGATACGAATTTGTGCAACCACCTTATGTTTCCTTAGAAATAAACGATTGAAATCTTGTATTCACGCTTTCTATTTCGCTATAGTTAGGTCAAGCGCAACGTAATGAAAGTATAAGCGATCATGCTGTTGAAAACTGATAAAAAAATCATCAAAAACTTTAGATTAGCCATTATCCTTGGCTGTTTCTGCACGCCTGTAGCATTTGCTGAAGCAATTCAATGCATGCCACCTTCAACATCGCTCAAAAAAGTGTGCTCAGAAGAGTTTAATACACAACGTGAAAAGCTTGATAATCTATATCTTACAGCCAGTTTAGTCACCGATGCACCTTTACGAATTATTCAAGATACCCAGCAGATTTGGCAAAGTCGATTACAACAATGTAAAAGTATAGATTGTTATAAACAACAATTTGAACTACGCGCTGATGATCTCAATATTTTTGTTTCGCTCAATCAGAGCCTGACACAACATTATTTAAAATTTGAACATGGGACATTTGCGCAACCGTTTACCCAACTGAAAGTTCATCAATTAACAAAAGATCGCATTAAAATTGAGGGTTTGTCTTATCGTAACCCCAATAACCGTTTAGAAACGCAGACTATTCCTTTTCTTGCCTACACTACGCCTGATCAAAAAACAGATATTTTAGATAATGAACATGATTGTAAATATCAGTTCAACTATAGCAAAGCCATCCTGTCAGTTCAGACCAAACAAAAAGGTTGTGAGCGCTTCGCTGGCATCTATCGCCTCTACGATTAATCCTGATGTATAGCTTTGATTGAAACACTGTTAATTTTATCGCCTGTAAAGGAATAAGGAATATAGCGTCATCACATTGCGTTACCTGAGCTTTATACGTGGTACTGCTATTTAGATTCGGCTATACCCCTACCATTTGTAATTCAAAACTGCATTGCTTATTTAAATGGGATGACTATGCGCCACTTGCTGACTAATCATGGCTGCAGTGGCAGCGGAAAGTGTCCACCCCAAATGACCATGCCCAGTATTATAAAATACCCGTTCACGTTTGCCACGATTTACGATGGGCATCATATTCGGCATCATTGGTCTTAAGCCCGCCCACGGAACAGAAAACTCTGTCGACAGTTCAAAATTACGGTTCACCCAATCAACCAAAGGTTGAATTCGATCCGAACGAATGTCTCGATTGTAACCATTAAATTCTGCTGTACCTGCAACTCTTAAACGATCTGAACCAAGTCGCGAAGTCACTATTTTTGCACTTTCATCAAGCAAACTTACCCATGGCGCATGTTTTTGGCTGGCTTCATCCCTCAGCTCAACGGTAATTGAATAACCTTTAACTGGATAAACATTTACACGATCGCCTAACATTTCTGCCAAGTGATAACTTCCCACGCCACCGCACACCACCAATGCATCAAAGTCTAAGGTGAGCAACTGTTCATCTGTGCCTTCCATATTTTCATCGCTGGCCTTTAAAGCCAAACTTACACCTTGCTGATGATGCTGAACCGACGTTACTTCATAGCCAAACTTATAATTCACACCATGTTTACGTGTAACCTCTGCTAGCCCCGTAGTAAATTTATGAATGTCGCCTGTCGCATCACCTGGGCAATAAAAACCTGCATAATAATCACCCGTTAAAGCAGGCTCAATACGCTTAATTTCATCATTACTGACTGCATGACGCTCTAAGCCACCTTGGCATAGCATGTCATTTACCCCAATCGCTACATCGTAATCCGCTTTATTATGATAAAAATGCAGGATTCCTCGTTTTTCTAAGTTGAAATCAATACTTTCTTTTTCTGCGATTTCAAATAAGCGTTGGCGTGCCAAAAGTGCCAAGCGTACAGTTTCTTGAGTGTTTTCTTTATAGTGCTTAATATTGCCTAAAAACTCCATCAACCAAGCATATTTATGAATACTAAAACTCGGATTGAGCAATAAAGGTGCCGACTTTTGCGACATCCATTTAATACCTTTCAATACCGTGGCTTTTTGGTTCCAAACTTCAGCATTACATGCTGAAAGTTGCCCACCGTTTGCAAAAGAAGTTTCCATTGCTGGATATAAATGCTTGTCAATCACTGTAACATGGTAGCCAAGTAAAGCTAACTCATAAGCAGTGGTGACTCCAGTAATTCCTGCTCCAATAACTGCAATATGACACATAACGCCTCCTTAAAATGTATGCTCTACATTTTAAATTGGGTGCCTCATCTGTCTTCCGTCATGCTGATGACGACCTGAGAGCTTCAGCCTACATAGCCACATGCCATACAAACCTTCCTCCTTCGGTGAGCGTACTTTTTATTGTTCGCTTCTCTCCAGATATTGAATTGCTGCAGTCCTTTTGCCTGAGAGTTTCCTGAGGCCTTGCTCCTTCGGCGAACGTCATTCAAGACGTTTCTCTCCTACAGCAATTAATAGTCTTAATATGAGCAATTTATGTACCAACGAAAAGCATTAAATGCACATAAATTGTTCGCCATTTGTATATAGCCTTAATTTCACAGCCTAAGCCCTTGATTATGTAATTAAATAGTCGATAAATTAATAGTTCTGCCTAAGTGAATTTGATACTCCATGACCCAACACAAGCAATTGTCTGATTTCGTCTGCACCATTCAAAGCCATACATTGGAGCAACTGTATCAGGAAGATCACCTCAAAATTGGACAATTTGGTCAGTTAAGCAGCTATTACGCGCCATTTGAAGCAATCAATCCAATGGCTCAAGTGATATTTGTAGGAATTTGCCCTGGTAAAGCCCAGTGGCAACATGCAATTGCGGTCGCAAAAACGGGTTTAGAAAGCAATATTCCCTTTGCAACGCTTTTGAAACAGATAAAATCAGAAAGCGCATTTCGTGGTCCTATGCGCCGTAATATTGTTCATCTATTGGATTATGTGGGACTACATCATAAGTTGGGGATTGAAAGCTCACAAAATCTATTTGAACAAGATCAAGAGCGAGTTCACATGACATCTGTACTCAGGCATTGTATTTTGCATAAGGGACAAAACTATAATGGCTCTACGCCAGACATGCTAAAAAATGATTTTTTACAACAACATATTCAAAAAAATTTTATTACTGAGATTCAGCAACTTTCCCCCACAGCGGTATATATTCCAATGGGTTTAAGTGTTGCTCAGGTTTTATATCATCTGGTTAGCTTAGGCTATTTAAAGGAGTCACAAATTTTAGCGGGTTTCCCCCATCCATCAGGCGCAAATAGTGAACGTATCCAATATTTTTTAGAACAAAAAACAGCGCTTCAACTTTCAAAAAATACCAATGCGAAAAAAATAGACCTAGATAAAGCCAATTTATTAAACAAAATAAAAGACTTAAATTTTTAAAACCCAAGCCTAATAGATAAAAAATCCTTCAAATATATAGCCTGAACTTGCTCATTCCTGCCTAAAGCGCCATAAAAATCAACATATTTAATACGGTATAATTAAATAAAATTTAATAAATCATCAATTTAGTTATTTGATTAATACAATTATTATTGAAAAGTGTGATTTATTTTACTTTTTATAAAAAATATGTGATTATTTTTATAGATTCAAATAATCGCTCTATAAAAATTACATTGTTTTGGAACTCAAAATGAAAAATTTACTAGGATTAGCACTTGTAACAGTCTTACTCTCTGGGTGTGTTGTCATTCCAACTGGCAAATCTAAAGATAACAACCCTGCATCCCTTATTAAAGGTGATAGCAATGTTGATAACTCTAAAAATGACATTACTCGTGTAAATACTCGTGGGCAATTAACTTGTAATACCAATGAAGTTTGTCCTGAATTAGACATTGATTGGAACAAAAATCAAGGTCAATATAATGTTTCATTCCATTTATATGATCGACAGCAGTATGATTTAAAAGAATTTACTTTTATTGTAGATGGTAAAACGCGCTCATTTAGCACCATTGGCGCAACAACTACACGTAATATTAATAATTCAGGCATTTATGAATCTACCAATAATGCCGAAGTTCCTAGTAATTTGTTTAGTCAAATTAATCAAGCTAAAAATATCCAAGTGGTGATTAGTACCAACCAAGGTGATATCACACGCGATATGCTTAGTCCGAACAAACAATCTGATGCATTCCGTTTATTCCGTCGTGCTTACTAATTAAAAATAGCGGCTAAAACTCTCCACTTTGTATTTTTTAATATGACATTTGCGCATCTTCGGGTGCGCTTTTTTATGGCTATGTATAACATTTACATGCAGTCCAGTATATTCTAAATTTGGCTTATAACCATCAGGCTTATGCTGAAATATCTTTTTTTAAATGAACTAAGTGCACTTCAACCGTTGGAATGCCTACATCCAACTGAGTTGGATAAGCTTCCGTATAACCACTCTGCTGATAACCTGCTCGTTCATAAAATGCAATGAGTGATTGGCGCACATGCAATACATACATATTAATGCATTCCACTTCAGCATAATTATCACGGATATATTGCTCTACAAATGTTAAAAATTGACGCCCCAAACCCTGATTTTGAAATTCCGGTTGCACGGCAAATGTGCCAATTTCTAGCTGACTAGCATCTTCTGAATCATGGGTTAAACCTATACAACCCAGAAGTATAGGGTGTTGTTTTGTGCTATCAGCTGTAGGCTTTTCACATACCCATAATTCAAAGTCTGGATTTGTAAGTAAATTTTCTAGTTGTTTAATCTGTATACGTTGGCCTTGAATAACATGCTGTTCATTGGTCCAACTCCGACCAATATTTTCACGATAGGCTTGATTAATTAAAACAACTAAATTCTGAATATCGTTTGATACTGCAGGACGAAATGTATTCATAACGGGCCTTTAAATAATATTATTTAATAAAAATATAAAGTTAATTTATTTTTATTCTAAATTTTAATTAAAAAAACCAGACTGAAGTCTGGTTTTTTTAGAGGATACTTCTTAAATAGGTTCAAATGGTGCAACCACATCTGCATTTTGCGCTCTATGACGCATGAAATGATCCATGAGCACAATTGCAAGCATCGCTTCTGCAATAGGTGTAGCGCGAACGCCCACGCAAGGGTCATGACGACCTTTGGTTAAAACATCTGTGTCTTCACGATTAATCGTAATGGTTTTACCAGGCGTGGTAATCGATGCTGTTGGTTTTAAAGCAATAGATACACGAATATCTTGACCGCTTGAAATACCACCTAAAATACCGCCGGCATGATTTGCCAAGAAACCATCAGTCGTCAGTTCATCACGTGTTTCATGCCCAAATTGCTCAGCAACAGCAAAACCGTCGCCAATTTCAACACCTTTTACAGCATTAATAGACATCATGGCATGGGCAATATCTGCATCTAATCGATCAAATACAGGTTCGCCCCAACCTACAGGCACTTGAGTCGCAATGATCTCAAGTTTCGCGCCACAGCTGGTACCTTGTTCACGAAGCGATGTTACCAAAGCTTCGAAACGAGGGACTGCATCAGCATCACCGCAGAAAAATGGATTATTTGGAACTTCATTCCAATCCAATTTTTCAGCTTTTTCAGTTCCAATTTGTGTTACATGGCCACGGATTTCAATACCAAATTTTTCAAGCAAGAATTTTTTAGCAATCGCACCAGCAGCCACGCGCATTGCAGTTTCACGTGCACTTGAACGTCCACCACCACGGTAATCACGGAAACCATACTTATGGGTATAGGTATAGTCTGCATGACCTGGGCGGAAGGTTTGTGCAATATTGCCATAATCTTTCGATTTTTGGTCCGTATTACGAATAAGTAAACCAATTGAAGTGCCAGTGGTTTTACCCTCAAACACACCCGAAATAATTTCCACTTCATCTGGTTCTTTGCGCTGAGTTGCAAATTTAGATGTGCCCGGCTTACGTCGGTCTAAATCTTTTTGTAAATCAGCTTCAGTTAATTCAATACCTGGTGGCACACCATCAACGATGGCCATAAGGCCAACGCCGTGAGATTCACCACAAGTCGTTACACGGAACAGTTGCCCTATACTATTACCTGCCATGTCAAACGACTCCTTATGCTTGAATAGATTGAATGAATAAATCGCGGAATGTACGGCACTGTTCCGCAGTCAAAGCAAAGATGCCTGTACCGCCTTTTTGGAACTGCAACCAGTAAAAGTCAACGGTATTGAAGTTTTGACGCATTGCCCATTCAGAGTTACCCACTTCAATTACGATCAAGCCGTTTTCAGTAAGGTAATCCGCCGCTTGTGCCAACATTTTACGCACAAGATCCAAACCATCTTGCCCTGCTGCTAATGCAAGTTCAGGCTCATGATGGAATTCATCTGGTAAATCAGCCATATCTTCAGCATCCACATAAGGTGGATTTGATACGATTAAATCGTATTGATTTTCTGCTGGGATTTTTGCAAATAAGTCAGATTCAAGCAAAGCCACTTGGTACTGTTTATTATGATGTTCTGCATTAATCGAAGCCACTTCAAGTGCTTCTTTAGAAATATCTGTTGCATCCACTTCTGCATCTGGATAAGCATAAGCTAAAGCAATTGCAATACAACCAGACCCAGTACACATATCTAAAATACGTTGCGGTGTTTTAGGATTTGGGTTTTCTGGCAAGTTATTTACAGCCGCGCCCATCTGCCCATTTTCACCCAAGCAATACGGCGCAAAACGGTTTTCAATCAGCTCTGCAATTGGAGAACGTGGAATAAGCACACGCTCATCAACATAGAATGGTTTGCCATAAAAATATGCCAAATTGAGTAAGTATGAAGTTGGCACTTTTTCGTTAATACGACGTTCAAGTAAAGCTAAAAACTCAGTAGCTTCGCTCGGCAAAACTTTCGCATCTAAAATTTCAGCGTCTGCATTCCAATCTAATGATAAGGTCTGTAAAACCAATGCAGAGCTTTCAGCGAAATAGTCTTCTGTACCTTGACCTAAATGTGCATCGTATTGACGTAATGCTGTTACACCAAAACGAATGTAATCTCGAATGGTGGATAAATTTTCAGCAGCTTCCTGCAAATGTTCAGGGCTAATAGTCGGTCGATCCACTTAAGGCGTCTCCAAGGTCATATTTTTTAAAACGCCTTATGATACCTTAGTTTTCATGGTTTTTTTGCAAAAATCACTTCATATTTTTATTGTTCAAACGGACTTCCATCATATCAGCATGCGACATTGTCATTTGGAGTGCACAACTAGAATTTGAAATAGAAAATGCTTTTGCTTTTTTATTTTGAATATTACATGCATGATCTCGACGCTGTAGCCAAACATCTTGAGACTGTTTTACTAGCGCTTGTTCGTTTTCTGCGGTTGTTTTTAGTGTTAATTTATACAAGTGTTTCACGCGTTTATTTTGCGCTTTGTATTCTTTAATCTGACAAGTATTAATACTATCAGATTGGCTTTGAGCTTTTCTCATACACGCTTCAAAATCGGCTGTGTAACCTAATGCAAATGCATTCACTGAAAAACCAGCACATGTAATAAACAAACCCTGTATTAAGCGCTTCTTCATTATCCCATCCCCAATACACAAACAAATATTTATATAAAATTATTCTGCATTTATATCATCTTAGATTTGTATTTTAAATGCTTTAACAAAGCGTGATTGAAAATTAAAAATTTAACTTCATATTACATACACTAAGTTCACTACATTTGATGAAACATGAGCTACAAGCACAATAACCTAATGGCAATGCGTCAAAATTACTGGGATGATGCACATACGCCTCGTGTTCATGAAGAAAAATTGTTTTTTCAACGCCTTCTAAATGATTTAGGTGTCTTTGAAAAAGCCAGTCTTGAGGACGCAAAATCATTATTTTTTAGTCTTCCCAGCATTATTCTTATTAAAGGCTATGCCAAAGGTTTTACAGAACCTTCGATTCAACAACTCATTACACAGCACATCGAGTTGCATCGTAATGAACTGCAACAAAAATTTGATGTCAAAATTAAATTCAGGGTCTAAAGCCTTTTATTCTCTTATTTTAGAATTTTCAGTTGCATAACTACACTGTAAATTCAGCATGTTGAACTTTTTTAATACGTGCAGACCATGTAAGATTCGCTACAATGAATTTTTCTGCGAACTGTTGAACAGGATTAAGTTTAAATGTCAGATCAGAACGATAAGCTTAAACAATTGAAAACCTCCTCCATGGATCGACGCTTATCGATTGCGAAAGCCTCTTTACTGGCTGGTACGCGCTGGGCTGCCTCAAGTGCAAGCACAATGTTCTCAAGTGAAGAAGAAAAAGAACGTAAACGTAAAAAAGCGATGAAAGAACAAGCTGAGTATCTGGTCGCAGAAATTGGCAAACTCAAAGGCTCTATTGTTAAAATAGGCCAAATGATGGCTTTATATGGCGAACATTTTTTACCTGAAGAAATTACTCAAGCCTTAAATACGCTGAATAACCAAACTGTTGCTTTGGCATGGCCTGCCATCAAAGCGCAACTTGAAACACAGTTAGGTTCAAAATTAAACGATCTCACAATTGATCATGAGCCATTAGGTACTGCGTCTTTGGCACAAGTCCATCGCGCAACCCGCAAATCAGATGGCTTAGAGTTAGTGTTAAAAGTTCAATATCCTGGTGTTGCAGATGCCATTGATTCAGATATGAACTTATTTAAGAACATGCTTAAGCTGACACGAATGGTGCCTCAAACACGTGAGTTCGACCAATGGTTTGAAGAAGTTCGCGAAATGATGCATCGTGAAGTGAACTATAAAATTGAGGCAGATACTACTCGCCGTTTTGGTGCTCGCTTAAAAGAAGACCCGCGCTATGCAGTGCCACAGATTATTGATGATTACTGTACTGGCCAAGTGCTATGCATGACATTTGAACGCGGTGTGCCAATTAACAGCCCTGTTATGCTATCGCTTCCTCAAGAACGACGTAATGCTTTAGGTGAAGCTTCACTTGAAATTGCAGTTCGTGAAATATTCGAATGGGGTGAAATGCAAACCGATCCAAATTTTGGTAATTATTTAGTTCGCTTAGGTGATGGTGCAACAGTACAAGATAAAATTGTGTTACTTGACTTTGGTGCGATTCGTCAATTTGATGCCAATCTATTGAAAGTTGCGCGTAATTTAATTGAAGCTGGATACCATCATGATGCCTCAGAAATGGTGAATGCGATGACAGGCTATGAATTCTTTGATGCCATGCCTCTGAGTATTAAACCAGATATGGCCAAAGTATTTTTACTGGCAACAGAGGCTTTTAGTAGCCCGTTAAATAACCCAGACTTGCCTGCTGGCGTGATGGATGAACACTTACGCTACGATTGGAAAAAGAGCCAATTACATAGTCGTGTGATGCAACGTGCATCTAAGTCTATGGCATCGCGCTACTTTAGTATTCCACCCAAAGAATTTATGTTTATAAGCCGTAAATTCATTGGTGCATATACTTTTATGACGGTGATTGAAGCAAAAACCAATGTTCGCAATATGATCCAAAAATATCAATAAAAATTCAGGCTTGAATGATACAGTGTCATTCAAGCCAATTTATCCAAAAAATAAAATTTTAAAATGATTATTAAGTTATTAAAAATCAACAGATTAAATACAAAATCTAGATTCTATTTTACCGTTTATCTTAGCCAATAAACAATGTCAAAACTGACATAGTTTTTTTAAACTGCAAATGTCAGCATAAAAATAAGCATAAATTTGCGCTAAGGAATAATCCGTATGACCAGCATGGTAAATAAAGCCCAAGGATTTGGGTTATCACTCATTACAAAAATTGCAGGCAGTGAAGTATTAGATCAACTAAAACTTCGAAAGTTTGTAGAAAAATCACTTTATCAAGGTTCAAAAGCTGGATTCAAAACACTGAACCAAACACAAAAAATTTTTAAACCTCAGCCTAATCTCAGCAAACAGCGCTTATCCAATCAACAAAAATCACTTTTTGATTTAAGTTTGAGTGAAGAGCAAACCATGATCTGTGATGCCATGAAGCAATTTGCCAATGAGGTTCTACGACCTCTAGCTGCGCAAGCAAATCATGACGAATTATTTCCACAACAACTATGGCAACATAGTGCAGAGCTAGGCTTAAATTTTTATGCTTTACCAGAAAGCCTCGGTGGTGTTGCAACTGAAAAAAATATTGTGACCAATCTACTGATTGCAGAGAAACTTGCACATGGAGATTTTAGTTTATGTGCTGGACTCCTCTCTAGTTTTAGTGCCATTAATGCACTCACGCAATGGGGCACAGCGGATATTCAAGCCAAATATCTCACTGCTTTTAGTACAGATCCAGAACTTAAAGCCAGTTTTGCTGTGCAAGAGAACACACCTGCCTTTAATCCATTTGAACTTAAAACCCAAGCAACCGACCATAATGGCCAATATCGTATTAGTGGCGAAAAAACAGCTGTCCTCTTAGGTGAATCTGCGGATATTTTACTGGTCAATGCCATGCTCAATGGTCAACCCGAAGTTTTTGTGGTACCTCGCCACTCCTCTATTCAGTTTAAAAAATCATCTGCAATGGGCTTAAAACCAGCAGAAACCGTGACTTTATATTTTAAAAATACCCCTGCTGAGCGTCTGTCTGACCAAGACTTTAATTACAGCTCATTTTTAGATTTGGGCAATTTAATGTGGTGTGCACTTGCGATTGGTACATGCACTGCAGCCAAAGAATATTGCATTCAATATGCCAATGAACGTACGGCTTTTGGTGAGCCTATTTCTCATCGTCAAAGTGTCGCATTTATGATTGCCGATATGGCCATTGAAATTGAAGCGATGCGTATGCTGTTACTCAATGCGGCTAGCCTTGCTGAATCTGGGCAATCTTTCCATCGCGAGGCTTATTTAGCACGTCTGCTTTGTGCTGAAAAATCGATGAAAATTGGAACAGACAGTGTGCAAATTTTAGGTGGACATGGCTTTACCAAAGAGCACCCTGTAGAGCGTTGGTATCGTGACTTACGTGCCGTAGCCATCATGCAATCAGGTTTACACGCCTAAAATATAAGACAAGGACATCGTTATGAATTTGCAGAATCCAAAAAAATTTAAAATGCTGATCGATCAAGCACACGAAGTCGCATTAAATGTACTACGTCCCATTTCACGCAAATATGATAAAGCTGAACATAGCTATCCCAAAGAGCTCGACATGCTGTCATCACTGGTCGATGGCATGAACCAAGGCGGTGACGGTTTAAATGCAGGTGCGGCGGTCAACAAACGCGGTGACACCCAAACAGGCAATAAAAATGGCGTAAATATGTCAACAGCATTAAGCGTTGTTGAAATGTGCTATGGCGATACAGGCCTATTACTCTCTATGCCCCGTCAAGGCTTAGGAAATTCTGCTATTGCTGCTGTGGCAAATGACGAACAACTTAAGCGATTTGAGGGTGTGTGGGCTGCCATGGCGATTACAGAACCTAGCTGTGGTTCGGACTCGGCTGCCATTCGTACAACCGCAACTTTGGATGGGGATCACTACATTCTCAATGGCGAAAAAATCTTTGTCACCAGTGGTGAACGTGCAGATGCTATTGTCGTTTGGGCCACTTTAGATAAAAAACTGGGCCGTGCCGCTATTAAATCCTTTGTAGTCGAAAAAGGCACTCCTGGAATGAACATAGACCGACTAGAACATAAGCTCGGTATTAAAGCTTCAGACACAGCTGCTATTAGCTTTATCAACTGTCGCGTTCCAGCAACTAACTTGTTAGGCAATGCCGAAATAGATGTGGCTAAAGGTTTTGCAGGCGTAATGGAAACCTTCGACAACACTCGACCATTAGTAGCTGCCATGGCGATTGGTTGTGCAAAAGCATCTTTAGAACGTATTAAAGAAATATTTAAAGACTCACTTGATGCTACTTATGCAACTCCCTACTTACAAACATCAAATATTGCTGCGCAAATCTATCGTATGGAAGCTGATTGGGAAGCTGCTCGCCTATTAATGATTAAAGCAGCATGGATGGCTGACAACAAAATTCCAAATTCACGTGAAGCATCTATTTCAAAAGCAAAAGCAGGCCGTGTAGCCAATGAAATCACCTTAAAATGTGTCGAATTAGCATCATGTGTGGGCTATAACGAAGATGAATTACTTGAAAAATGGGCGCGTGATTCAAAAATTCTAGATATTTTCGAAGGCACCCAGCAAATTCAACAACTCATTATTGCTCGTCGTGAGTTAGGTAAGACCTCAAGTGAACTGAAATAACAGAATATTGTTGATATTTCCTCGCATCATAAATACACAAGAGATGTTTTTTTTGCTATAAAAAAATCATCTCTTTTTTTATCTCATTTTCATGTACCACATTCGCACCATCCAGCAAAAAGACAATGTACAAATCGCAGCACTCATTCGCAAAGTTTCACTAGAATTTGGCTTAGCACCTGAATCAGGATTTGCGGTTGCTGACCCCATTTTAGATGACTTATATCAAGTGTATAGCCAAGAGCATACACAATATTGGGTAGTGGTTGATCAACATGATCAGGTGTTAGGTGGTGGTGGCATTGCCCCGCTTCTGGGTGATCCTAATGTTCTCGAAATTCAAAAAATGTACTTTGACGCTTCTGTACGTGGGTTTGGATTTGCCAAAAAGATTTTAGAGCTTGCTTTTGATTTCGCAAAATTAAATGAGTTCCAAAACTGTTATTTGGAAACAACCGCAAGCTTATGGCAAGCCGTCAAGTTATATGAAAAATTAGGATTTTTACATCTTAAAGCACCGCTGGGTGCTACGGGCCATAGCCATGCATGTGAAATTTGGATGGCAAAAGACATTGTATAAATGCTATAGCATGACTTGATAAATACGTGCTATCTAGATGATTTCATCATGCATTCTGATGGTGAAATCCATAATGAATAAGCTAAATTTGTTGGTTTTGTAAAACTAGAAATGATCTGAAGACTTTTTCTAAGTAACATTTTGCAATCACAATCATGCTTTTATGTGCTTGACCTAATGCCAATGTGCTTGATAATGATGGCAAGTAAAATTTGTAATGCCCATAGAACAGGTCTTTTATGCTCGCCAATATATTTTTCAATGCTCGCCAAACATTTCCTTCTCAGCACAACATACTGAAGTCCGCTGTTCTTTTTCTAAGTTTAAGCACACTGGCTGGCTGCTCTTCTCTTGGCGGTGGCTCTGTAGAAAAGCGTGCGAAAAAATTATCTAGTGGCATACAAAGAGCTTATTCTGTTGCTCCACCAACTGCTGATCGCGTATCTCCGATGATCATTCAAAGTGCAGAACGCTATCAGATGGATCCATTATTGATGGCTGCTTTAATTCGCCAAGAATCATCTTATCGAAGTACTGTTACATCCCCTGCAGGTGCTGTAGGTCTCACGCAAATTATTCCGCGCTACTGGCAAAATACCTGTACAGGTGATTTATTTGATGAAAATACCAATATTAACTGTGGGACCTACATTCTATCCAAATATACGCAACAAGCTGGCGATAGCAAAAAAGCCTTAGCTTATTACAATGTTGGACCTACAGGTTATAACAATAATCGTGCTATGAAAAAACAAGGTAAACGCTATGCCAAGCAAGTCAAAGCTCATCGCAAAACGTTGAAAAGTGCGCTTTAAATTTCATTCAATAGCGACCTAAGCTCGTTTTACCGTAGCTATTGACATAAAAAAAAGAGCAATGTGATATTCACATTGCTCTTTTTTCTCTGGCTATCATCAGGTAACAAATTTAGCTGGAGTAAATATTTAACGATGGATCCTATACTGGATTTATCACATAAAAATAAACAACCAAAAATGCTAAAATCACAATAGATAATGTGAGATATGCACCTGAAGTATTAAAGCTTTTAATGAATTTTAGGATATTCATGACTCAAACCGCTAATACAACGTATTAATTATACATTTTCATCAATTGAAGTCAGTGAATAGTAGCTTTTTTTTAACCAAATGTTACATTTTATTACATTCCAAGAAGTCTACTACGTCTTAACCTGTATGAATTGATTAGCTATTTATCACATACTTTTTATAATATTAAAATAATGTCACATTTTAATATTAAGCTCATTTTTTCTTTTATGGTTTCAATGAAAGCTATTCACTGATACTAAAAAGAAATAAAAAAACTCCAACATTGGGAGTTTTTTTATTTCTTTTTCACCTATTAATTTAAAGCTAAGACTTTCACAATAATGGTTTGTGAATCTTCAAACTCTTCGACAATTTGTAATCGCTTCAGCTCTTTGCTTTTGACTTTGAACTTGTGATTTTGATATGAAATTTCTGCAGGAATTTGGTCAAAATATTGACTATCTGCCTCTAATTCCTCTTGAAAAAGTGGCGTGCCTAATTGGTAATCTAAGCTTTTTAAAACGACATACTTTACTGTTGTTTTCATCTATGTATCCTACTTTCTTAACACACTTTATTTTTATTTTTACCACTGTTTAGAGTGAAGTAAAACCTTTAATTTCAAAATTTGTCCATACTTTAATCACTTAAACCATAAATATTAAATTAAAATAAGTTTCACCAAAAAGTTACCCTACTTTCAAATATTTAAACATTATTGCTAAAATATACTAAAAACTTCAAAGAGCAAAAATGCCCAAAACTCAATTAATACAATGTTGCCAAACTCTTGAGCAGAATCATCAACGGATTGCCTTTATCGAAAGTGCCAGTTCAGGCTATCTCTCTAGTCAATTTTCTATCTATAAAAATTCTGGCGCAGATATTTTGTTAGGCGGTTTAGTCAGTTATGACCCAAGCATCAAAATTTCTATATTAAATGTGTCCGCACAGCTAATTGAGCAATACACTGCTGAGTCCGCCGAAGTGACCCAAGCGATGGCACAGCAAGGGCAATTACTCTTTACTCAAGCAGATGTGATTGTGGCATGTACAGGTTTACTCAAACCTGGCGGTAGTGCCACCGCTAGCAAACCTGAGGGTACATTCTTTATTAGTATTTTATTTAAAAATCAATTTTATAATTTTCAATATTATTTAGCAGGACAAGCCTTAGAGCGACTAGAACAATTAACCGAACTTGTAGCAAAAGAAGTTCACTTCCTCATTTCATCAATACAATAAATGTGTGTACACACTCGTTTTCTTCACAATGTAAAAAGCCTCCGCAGAGGCTTTTTAGTACTTTAGATTATGGATTATGCTGCTGAACGCTCTGCGATTGGCACCACTTTACGCAGTTCTGGTCCAGTATAATCTGCACTTGGGCGAATAATACGGTTGTCAGCACGCTGTTCCATCACATGCGCAGCCCAGCCTGTAACACGTGACATCACGAAAATTGGTGTAAACAGTTTAGTCGCGATATCCATAAAGTGATATGCAGATGCATGGAAGAAGTCTGCATTACAGAATAATTTCTTCTCACGCCACATCACTTCCTCACAGCGTACAGAAACTGGGTAAAGCACAGTATCACCCACGTCTTTTGCTAAGCGCTCAGACCAAATTTTGATAATACTATTACGTGGATCATTGTCTTTGTAGATCGCATGACCAAAGCCCATGATTTTTTCTTTACGTTCCAATTTGCCAAGCATTTCACGCTCTGCTTCTTCTGGTGACGTCCAGTTTTCAATCATTTCCATCGCAGCTTCATTGGCACCACCGTGTAATGGACCACGTAATGAACCAATTGCGCCAGTAATACATGAATGCATATCAGACAACGTCGAAGCGCATACACGTGCTGTAAATGTAGATGCATTAAATTCATGCTCTGCATATAGAATTAGCGATACATTCATCACTTGTTCATGCAATTCGTTTGGCTTTTCACCACGAAGTAAATGTAAGAATTGCGCGCCAATTGAATCGTCATCGGTATTTTCTTCTACACGTACACCGTCATGGCTAAAGCGGTACCAATAGCAAATAATCGCTGGCAATGTCGCAAGAATACGATCTGCGACATCTTGTTGTTGTTCAAATGATTGTTCTGTTTCAAGGTTACCCAGCATGGATACGCCTGTACGCATCACATCCATTGGGTGTGAATCTGCAGGAATGCGTTCAAGCACTTCTTTTAATGCCTGTGGCAATTGACGCAATGATTTAAGTTTGGCTTTGTATGCGACAAGTTGTTCTGTTGTAGGTAATTCACCAAAGAAAATCAGGTACGCGACTTCTTCAAACTGGCAGTTTTCTGCTAGGTCTTGAACATCATAACCACGATAGGTTAAGCCCGCACCACTTTTGCCTACAGTTGACAATGCTGTTTTGCCAGCAACTTGTCCACGCAATCCTGCGCCCGTGAGTACTTTTCCTTCAGCCATTTCTTATTTTCCTTCAGTGAATAATTTATCTAATGTATTTTCAAATGTGTGATAGTCAAGGAATTCGTAAAGCTCTTTACGTTGTTGCATTTTATCTAACACATTCACTTGTGTCCCTTCTTTACGAATCGAATGCATGACTTCTAAGGCCGCTTTTTGCATAGCACGGGTTGCTGACAATGGGTACAGCACCATGCTAATCCCTTGTTCACCGAGTTGTTCTGTTGTGTAATAAGGTGTGTCACCAAATTCTGTAATGTTGGCTAAAACAGGCACACCTACTGCATCGCAAACAGTTTTGTACATGGTAATGTCGGTCATTGCCTCAGCAAAGATTGCATCTGCACCCGCTTCCACACATGCACATGCACGATCAATCACAGCTTGCAGACCTTCTTTTTGTAGCGCATCTGTACGTGCCATGACCACAAAGTTTGAATCCGTCTTCGCATCAACAGCAGATTTAATCCGATCAACCATTTCTTGTTGAGTGACGATTTCTTTATTTGGACGGTGGCCACAACGTTTTTGTGCGACTTGGTCTTCAATGTGAACCGCTGCTGCACCAGCCGCAATCATTTGCTTGACACTACGTGCAATATTAAATGCGCCACCCCAACCTGTGTCGATATCCACCAAAAGCGGTGTGTCTACACGTTCTGTAATACGACGGACATCTTCTAAAACGTTATCCAGACTGGTCATACCTAAGTCAGGTAGACCATAAGAATAGTTCGCAACCCCAGCACCCGAAAGATAGATGGCTTTGTAACCCACCTGTTTCGCCATCATTGCTGCATAAGCGTTGACTGTGCCGATAATTTGTAATGGTTTTTCCACTTCTAATGCTTGTCTAAATCTTAAACCTGCAGACGTTTGTTCTGTCATATTCCCTTCCACAGAGGCTTCTTTATTTGTTGAGGCTTGAGTATAACCATAATTATTTGGCGTGCTATGACCAATTAGAATTTTTACTCTATAACTTTAGTCAAATATTTTTGAACGATATAATATTATTTCGTGACTGTATATTGCTTAAGCAACGTAGATGTTTACAAGCTCTTTGTACAAAGTTTTGCTATAATTACAAGTGTTATTTTCCGTGGATATATTTATTTCAAATATGCAAGATTTAGCTCAGTTAGAACCGCTCGCACGTGACGTACCACAAACCAAACGTGGTCATGAACGATGTGTCGCGCTTTTAGAAAGTGGTGCTGAACTATTTCTACAACATGGATATGACGCCGTTTCACTTGATGATATCGTCAATCATGCAGGTGGCTCAAAAGCGTCCATTTATAAATATTTTGGCAATAAAGAAGGTTTATTTAAGTCGATTTGTGATTATCGACGTGATCAATTTTTTAAAGACATTTGCATTCCATTCGATCCAGAGATTTCCAGTTTTCGCAATTATTTAGTCCAAACACTATTAAATTTTCAGCACCATTTAAACCAGCCCGATAAATCTGCATTTATGCGTTTAGTACTCGAACAGAGTCAACGCAACCCAGATATCGCTCAACACATTCATGAGCACGGCCCGAAACAAATTCAATTGGCGATTGCCACAGCATTAGAAAGTGGGCATCAAAAAGGTTTTCTCGTCTGTGAAAACCCCATTTTTTCAGCACAATTTTATTTTGGCATTTTACGCGATTTAGAATGGAAAATTTTAATGGGTCTTCCAAATGAAGAAACTGATCAAGAAAACATCAATTATATAAATTACTGCGTAGATCGCTTCTTGGATGGACATCAAAAGCCCTAGTTTTTTTGCATTTTTGCTGGTTTTTGGTATAGAGTACTTGATTCTCCTTTTTTTCATTAACCAACCAACAACTAATTGTTGTTTATTTTTTGATTCAGCAATTATTGTGGAGTAATCATGGCTCTGCGTCATTTTCTGACTTTACGCGATTTATCGACTTTAGAACTTAACCAAATTGTGCAACGTGGTATTGAGCTGAAACGCAAACAGCACAACAATGAAGTGTTCCAACCATTTGTTGGCAAAGTAATGGGCATGATTTTTGAAAAATCAAGCACTCGTACGCGTGTATCGTTTGAAGCTGGTATGAGCCAGTTTGGTGGTAGTGCAATCTTCCTTTCATCACGTGATTCACAATTGGGTCGCGGTGAACCAGTAGAAGATTCAGCACGTGTAATTTCAAGCATGCTAGATATCGTCATGATTCGTACTTTCGGCCATGACATCGTTGAACGATTTGCTTCTTATTCAAAAGTGCCTGTTATTAATGCTTTAACAGACGATCACCACCCTTGTCAGTTACTTGCAGACGTACAAACTTTTGTTGAACACCGTGGTTCAATTGAAGGAAAAACAGTTGCTTGGATTGGCGATGGCAACAATATGTGTAATTCTTATATTGAAGCTGCACACATGTGGGGCTTTAAATTAAAAATTGCTTCACCAAATGGTTATGAACCGCAAGAGCAATTTCTGTCTGAATTTGCGCACTGCGTAGAGCTTGTAGACTCAGCTGAAGATGCTGCTGTCAATGCTGATCTAATTGTGACTGACGTTTGGGCGAGCATGGGCCAAGAGGAAGAGCAAAAAGTACGTGAAAAAGCATTCGCCGACTATCAAGTGAACGAGCGCTTAATGGACTTAGCTCATCCAGATTGCCTCTTCATGCACTGCTTACCAGCTCACCGTGGTGAGGAAATTTCAGAAAATATGCTTGACCACAAAAATGCAGTGGTTTGGGATGAAGCTGAAAATCGTTTACATGCTCAAAAAGCATTGGTTGAATTCTTAATTAACGAAAATCTTAAAAAAGACTAAGTTTTTTCGTGGAATAAAGAGCACCTTCGGGTGCTTTTTTTATATATGCATGGCTATAATCAAAACATAAATTTTATAATTTCTGAAAGTGACACTCTCCATGCATTTAAAAAAGATTGGCCTGTTCCTGATTGCTACTATTGGTTCTACACTATCTCAAGTTCATGCCTCAGAATTTGATGACTACCTACAATCAAAAAATATCATTGATCAAAATTTTAAGATCCAACAGCCTGAAGCATTGAATGAAGTACTGACTGTATTAAGTGCTGAAGACTCCAAAACACTTCCCATTGAAATTGACCACAACACCATTATTGAGCAATTACAAGTCAGTGCAACTAAAACCGAATTAAAAGGCATGATTATTACACCTGATTTTGCACAATTTGAAGCTGATTTGGGTCGTAAGGAAGTTCAGAAAATCATTATGAAAAATTTAGTACAAAACTGCCCTATTTTCTTTGAGCATGAATATCAGAAAAAAAATCCATATTTGGTTGAGTTTGATTTAAGTTCAGAGAAAAACCATTACAAACTTGAATTAAAGCAAAAAGATTGTGGGCTTTAATCGTTACTCAATCTTTGATACAAAATGCAGATAGGCTTCTGCAAACATCTTTGCATCTTTCAGAAGCCTCATCACCACAATAAAACAGCGCCAATCTTGCCACGTACGATATTATTTTTAACTATTATTCAATACTCATTATTAAGAGTATAAGGCTTGTGAATAAGCACTATGTTAACTATTCAAGTTTAGTCAGAAACAATCTAAATATCCTTCTGCGTGGTAAATCACAACATATAAACTGCAACTCAATGCACTCAAGCAATCTATACCTGAGCCCTTATGCTCTCTAAAAAACTAGAGAAAAGATACACATTTCCTTTATATATTTCAAAATAGCCTTGTCCGAACTAAAGTCTTGCTAAATATTGACTTACAATTAACTTAAAAATGCTATCGAATCACGCCTTGTGGTTGCAAAATAATTAATGCTGCTCCTACCAAAACCACCGCCCCACCTGCTAAATCCCAACGACTCAGACTGACTTGATCGACATAACGAAGCCAAAGTAATGCAGTAAAAATATAAATACCGCCATAGGCTGCATAAATACGCCCAGAAGCTGCCGGATGTAAGGTTAATAGCCAGACGAATGTACCCAAAGCTAAAGCTGTTGGGATCCAAAGCCATTGGCTTTTATTTTGATTTAAAATTAAATAAGGGAAATAACAACCTAAGATTTCCATCACGGCGGTGATTAAAAACAAAAAGAATGTCGTTAATATTTTAGCAAAAGGAAAATCCAAAACCTTAACCCTTTAAATCAATTGAATAGTAAAAAATAACCCGTGACAACACGGGTTATTTTAAGTCAGTTATGCAAATTATGCTGGTTCAGCAGTTTGATCTTCAAACACTTCCAGTTTTAAACCAATCGCTTTGCCATTTTCTTTTTTCACAGAAACAGCAACATTACCACCATGTTCAGCCAACTCACCAAATAGAATCATTTCCGCAAGTGGTTTTTTCAAATGCTCTTGAATTAAACGCTGCATAGGTCGAGCACCCATGAGGCGATCATAGCCGTTTTCAGCCATCCATTCACGGGCATCTTGATCCACTTCTAGCATCACTTTTTTATCATCTAACTGTGCTTGGAGTTCAGTTAAGAACTTATCAACCACATTTTCGATGACTGTTGTAGGCAATGCACGGAACTGAATCACACCATCCAAACGATTACGGAATTCTGGTGAGAATGCTTTTTTCATTGCATCTTGGTTGTCATTACTGTTGTCTTGGTCCATAAAGCCAATGCTGACACGAGAAATACTTTCTGCACCAATATTCGTTGTAAGGACCAACACCACATTACGGAAATCAGACTTACGTCCATTATTATCCGTTAATGCACCATGATCCATAATTTGAAGCAACAGATTAAATACATCTGGATGCGCTTTTTCAATTTCGTCCAAAAGCAATACACAATGCGGATTTTTATGAATCGCATCAGTCAACAAACCACCTTGATCGAAACCTACATAGCCTGGAGGCGCACCAATCAAACGGGATACGGCGTGACGCTCCATATATTCAGACATATCAAAGCGTACGAGTTCTACACCCAGCAATTTAGCCAATTGCTTAGTGACTTCAGTTTTACCCACACCTGTTGGGCCAGCAAATACAAAGCTACCGACTGGTTTGTCTGGAGACTTCAAGCCTGCACGAGACAATTTAATTGCAGAAGATAATGCTTCAATTGCTTCATCTTGACCAAAGACCACACGCTTTAAATCACGATCTAAATGCTCGAGTACAGATTTGTCATCCTTAGATACCGTTTTTGGCGGAATGCGTGCAATTTTAGAGACAATATCTTCAATATTTTCAACTGTAATTGCAGTATCGTCTTGCTCTGCTTTCAAGCGACGTTGTGCGCCAGCTTCATCAATCACATCAATGGCTTTATCTGGTAAGAAACGGTCATTAATGAATTTAGCCGAAAGCTCAACTGCCGAAACCAAAGCTTGATCTTCGTATTTCACATGGTGAAATTCTTCAAATTTAGATTTTAAACCACGTAAAATATCAATGGTTTCTGAAATTGAAGGTTCATTCACATCAATTTTTTGGAAGCGACGTGATAAAGCATGATCTTTTTCAAATACCTGACGATATTCTTGGAAAGTGGTCGAACCGATGCAACGTAAAGTACCATTTGCGAGCGCTGGCTTGATCAAATTCGATGCATCCATCGTGCTACCCATACTTGAGCCTGCACCAATGATCATGTGAATTTCATCAATAAATAACACTGCTTCTGGTTTTTTCTTTAACGCATTTAACAGTTGTTTTAAGCGTTTTTCAAAATCACCACGATATTTAGTACCAGCAACCAATGCGCCAATATCCAAACTGAATATTTCAGCATTTTCAAGTGGTTTAGGCGCTTTACCATTGACAATGAGCCAAGCTAAACCTTCAGCAATAGAAGTTTTACCAACACCAGGATCGCCGACTAAAAGTGGGTTGTTTTTACGGCGACGGCATAGGATTTGAGCTGCGCGTTCAATTTCTTTTTCACGCCCAATGAGCGGATCAGTTTTACCCTTTTGCGCTTCGACATTTAAATTAGTTGTATAAAGCTCTAATGGTCCTGCATTGGCTGAAGCTGCTGATTCACCATCCAGCTCTTCCACTTCTTCTTCAGCTTGTACTTCTTCTTTACGTGTTCCATGAGAAAGGTATTGAGTCAATGTCAAACGATTAATTTGATGGCGTTTGAGTAAATACACCGCAAAAGAATCACGCTCAGAATACATCGCCACCAAAATGTCCGCACCTTCAACCGTACGGTCACCACCACTAGATTGCACATGAAAAATCGCGCGTTGCAAAATACGGTCAAAACTTTCCGTAGGATGAGGCGCTTGATCCTGATTTTCACCCAATTTTGGTGTGTGTTGTTCGACGTATTCTTCTAACTCTTTGCGAAGCACAATAATGTCTGCGCCACATGCTTTTAAAGCATTTACAGCAGAGTCATTATCGAGTAAAGCCAATAATAAATGTTCTACCGTCAAAAACTCATGTCTCTTTTGACGAGCCATGCTGACAGCCAAACGTAATGATACTTCTAATTGACGACTGAGCATGCAACCCCCTTAATCTTTGGACTCTATCTGACAAAGTAATGGATGACCTTGTGATCGAGCGTAATTATTGACTTGGTTCGCTTTAGTCTCCGCGATGTCTCGCGGATAAACACCTGCAACACCTTTTCCTTCATAATGTACAGTTAGCATTACTTGAGTAGCTTGGTCAAGATTCATTGCAAAGTATTGTTGTAAAATTTCAATAACAAAGTCCATTGGGGTGTAGTCATCGTTCATTAAAACAACAGCGTACATTGGTGGACGTTTAAATTCTGGTGGTGCAGTCATGACCGCTGCATCTGAATCACCTTCTTCATGCGAATCGTCATTGCTCAAGCGTGGGCTAAGATGCCAATCGACCAATCCAGATTGATGAAAAGAGTCTTTGATACTTGATAGGCTAATTTGACGCTTATTTGTTCGCATAATTTTTTTGTTACACACTTTAGTTTACGTTTGCTTCAGTTTGGGGAATTTCCGAAAGGAATGCTGCTTGGTTATCTACCGCAGGACCTTTCGTCCAACTGAAACGACGGATGACTTGTTTACCTGAACCATTTAAACGCACCTCAATAAAGCTTGGATTAAAGCCTTTAGGCATAGTCCATCGACCAGTTAAACGTTCATTGTTTTCAAAATTAAAGTTTTTATCTTCCATAGGCACAGTCAGAACTTCTGTACCTTGGATTAAGCGCATTTCGACACTACCCGACACATTGGCTTTATTGGGGCTCACCTGCATTAAATCCAGTTGATATTCAAAAGCATTTTCTGGTAATGGTTTAATCGCTAAATGCTGTACTGCCAGCGCAATACCACCGCGTTGGCGCAATACTTCACGATACAGCACACCAAGATTTTCGGCTTGCTCTTGTGCATCACGAGATTTAATGACAGTCAGACCCAAATCATTTGAGTTACTTACTGCAATATCACGCTCTTGTACTGCTGTATTAAGTGATTTGTGAAGTACAGCCAATTCAGTTTTTTGCTTTTGTACGACTTCAACCAATTGCTCTGCATCTGCATCATAGCCCACAACCGTTAGGCCTTGGCGATGCCCTACCGAATAGCCCAACAAACCACTGCTTAGTGCAACAATTGCAACACCAGCAACCAAAGGCATATTGCTTTGTAAAAATGGTTTTTTGTTACTTGAAGTCGGTTCTGACGTGATATTAGAGTCTGTATTCGGCATCGTCGTCTCTTGTTTGATTTATTCAAAACACACATTTAAATCGAAATCTAAATGTGTGTGAAGTTTTAATGCGTTTCTTATGGTAATAAACCAATGCCTTGTAATCCTGCATCTTCTGCAAAATTAAACATTAAGTTCATGTTTTGTACTGCTTGACCTGCAGCACCTTTCACGAGGTTATCTTGCACAGCAAGAATCACCAGCTTTTTAGGCTGTGGTTTATACAATGCAATACGTAATTGGTTAGCACCACGAACTGTACGTGTTTCTGGTGAACTACCCGCTGGCATCACATCTACAAATTGTTCATTCGCATAGAAAGCTTCATATAAACTTTGTAAGTCAGCTTCAGCACCTGCATCAGTCAAATCAATATAGATTGTGCTCAGCATGCCACGAATCATTGGCACCAAATGAGGTACAAATAAAATTTCGTTAAATACATCTTTTTGACCTGAAATATTTTCAAGTGCCTCTACAATTTCAGGATGATGGCGATGACCCGCTACGCCATAAGCCTTAAAGTTATCAGCATTTTCAGAATAGATCATACCAAGGCTTGCCTTACGACCTGCTCCAGATACACCAGATTTCGCATCAATAATAATACTTTCAGGTTTCACTAATCCTTCAGCTTTAAGGACTGGTGCTAAACCTAACTGTACGGTTGTTGGATAACAGCCTGGGTTGCCAATCACATTGGCTTGTTTAATTTTGTCACGGTTTAATTCTGATAAACCATAAACTGAATCTTTTAATAGCTCTGGACATGCATGGTCTAAACCATACCATTTCTCAAATTGAGCTAAGTTTTGCAAACGGAAGTCTGCAGCAAGGTCAATTACTTTAGTATTTGCAGCGACCAATTCTTCTGCATGTTTCATCGCTACACCATGCGGTGTCGCAAAAAATACAACGTCACATGCTTTTAATGCATTGATATCAAGGTCTGAATATTTGAGTTCAGTGTGACCACGTAAGCTTGGAAACATGTCATCGACACGGCGACCATTTTCAGTACGTGAAGTCAAAACCTTTACTTCCGCATTTGGATGACGCAGTAAAATACGGAGCAATTCAACGCCTGTATAACCTGTACCGCCGACAATACCAACTGAAATCACGCGCATTACCTCAAATATAAACAATCCATTTAATGACTGCATAGTATGACAGGAAGTTGAAGTTTTCTGAACTGTTTTGGTTGGGATTATTTAGCGCTACTGCGTGAAATTACAGGAATTAAACAACGCGACTTCATCATTTTGCAACAAAATCTAAAATGCTTATTTTCTAGCATCCAAATATGAAGCAATTTAAGCTCTAATGTTCTCATTGCTCTCAAACCTGTCTACATTAGATTTAATTTAGGATCATCCCTATACATTTATCTAAAAGTGCACTTTGATTCATTTTAATGTGGCAAGCTAAAAGCTAAATATAGAAAAGTGGTGTAGTAAACAAATTTAAGTTATGACAAAAAATTAAATATATTATTTTCAATATTTTAAGTTTAAATAAGTCGTTTTAAAGTACTATTCTTGCACACAATTAAATAGCATGTATAATAATTAGAGTATTTGCTCTAAAAAATAAGAGTACTCACTTATGATTGGTTCTCGTGCATGGATGCAACTGAGTCAAGGAAGGCTTAGTTTTAAAGAAAAGATTCTATTGGCAAATCAAGTTTTGCTTCCATCAGCTTTGGCTTTCAGTAAAACTTTATTTCTAAAATCACCCGCTGAAACTTCCTTAAAATTCGCGCATATTCGCATGCCTGATACCGCTATAGTTAAAGATGCTGTTGATGAATTACACAGCACTGCTCAACCAAGCATTGTCATGCATTCATGGCGTTGCTATTACTGGGGTGTTGCTATTGCACGTACTAAACACTGGCAATTTGATGAAGAGAGTTTTGCTGTTGCCTGCCTCATGCATGATCTGGGTTTAAATCAAAATAGCTCTGAAACCTGCCAATGTTTCACTCTCGCGAGCGCTTTAAAAGCCGAACAGCTATGTCTAGCACATGATTATCCCGAAGATCGAATGACAAACATTTCTAATGCCATTTGCCTGCATTTTAATGGTTATTTAGATGAAACGGATAACAACTTAACGAAAGAAGTATTACTCATGCAAAAAGCAACTGCCTGCGATGTGATTGGTACAGATTTGCACCGTATAAGCACCACATTTCAAAATGAGGTACTACAGCAGTTTCCACGTCAGCAATTTAATCAGCAGTTCAGGGAGTTATTAAAAAAAGATGCTCTGCACCGACCTCATTCGCGTAACGCGCTACTGTGCAAATTAGGTTTACTGCAAATGATTCAAATGAATCCATTTATAGAATAAAAACCCGCTCACCATCTATAACTAAAAATAAAAATTTGAATAAGGATTTTTTTGATATGACTGAATGCACTCAAATCACCTTTGACTTTGCTGGTTACCCCATAATTGCAGACGTTTATATACAACCCGAAAATCTGCATACGCTCATTCTATTACCAGCTTTAGGTGTGAGTTTAAGTAAATATCAAAACTTTATTCATCAACTGACTAAAGCTAAGATCAATGTGATTGCGACTGACTATCCGCACTGCGGTCGAAATTTTCCTACAGTTTCTGCAAACATTGACTACGGCTATGCAGACTTGCTGCACGCATTTATTCCAAAGTTAGAACAGATTGCCTTAGACAGGACAGGTCAATCCCCTATTCTACTCGGACATAGTATTGGTGGACACTTGGCTACATTGTATGCGCAGACGCATTCTATTTCAGTGATTGGCCTTGCCACAGGCAATATTGGACTTAAATATTGGGATATAAAAGGCAAACTGATGATTTTAAAAGCAGTGTTTGCCATAAATGCACTCATTGTGAAAGACGGTTATTTACAGGGAACCAAAATTGGTTTTGGAAACAAAGAAGCAAAAACACTGATGCGAGACTGGTCTAAAACTGTTTTTAGTGGCAAATACACACATATACTTCCTCATGCATCGATTGCTCAAAGTAAGGCGCTATTTGTATATTTTGAACGAGATCATTTTGCACCTCAATCTTCTACACTGGCCTTGAGTCGCTACTTTAGCAAACCTCAAGTATACAGTTTAAATCTGAGCACTGCCGTTACAGGCAACCAGCACAGCGCTTGGACCAAGCAACCAGAAGCTGTAGTCAAAATGATCCGAGAATGGCTAAATTCTTCTTTTTAAGAATTTAATATCTTAAGCAAATTTACAACTATGACGTTATCCACCAATAAGGCATTGGCGTCGTTTTCAAAATTTTACGATGATTTTTATAATTGAGATCCTGTTTTTCCACTTCTGCCCAAAATTTTGCACTATGATCAAAGTGTTTAGTGTGAGCCAACTCATGCACCGCAACGTAGCGGGTTATTTCCTGCGGGAAAAGTACCAAACCACTATTGAGCATAATATTATGCTGAGCAGAACAACTCCCCCAACGAGTTTTCGGCTGTCGGATCGCACATTGATTAAATTTCAGACCTGTCTCAATGCTCAGCTTTTCTAAATACGGCGGTAAATGTGTTTTAGCATAAGCAATTGTAAAAGCTTTTAAATAACTTTCGGGCTGACGATCACTAATAAAAAGCTGATGATTTTGCTGATCTAAAATAAAAGAGTTTTTCTGTGTTTGATAAACAATACTTAAAGGCTGATCCAAATTAAATAATTTTATTTCGGTTGGCAAAGTTCGATCCTGCAAGCCTACTTTTTCCTGTTGCTTTTGCCATGTTTCAATCATCCATTGTTCGGATTGTTTTAAAAATTCTTGAACTTGGCGCTGGGTACAAAATTGCGGAACAGTTAATTTAATTTGGGTTGGTTCTACACGCAGTCTTAAGCGTGTTGCGCGTAATTTTCGGGTGATTTGTATTTCGGGTAGGTTTTGAGTCATTTATTCTTTTATTAAAAGTTCGTAAACAATACATAAAATTGAAATTTGAACAGTTTTCAAAAATATATTGGGAGTTCCATCTCCCTCTGGGAGAAGGTTAGGATGAGTGAACTGTTAACACAACCTCTCCCTAACCCTCTCCTAAAAGGAGAGGGAACCTTCACCGTATTAAATCGCTGTACGCTCTTCAATACCGTTATCAGTTGCAACAACAGCAATATCTGCTTTGTTTAATGCAAAGATACCGTTACATACCACACCAGGGATGTCGTTCAAGGTTTTTTCAAGCTCTAAAGCATTCAAAATATTTAGATTGTGAACGTCTAAAATTACGTTACCGTTATCAGTAATAACGCCTTCGCGGTAGACAGGATCACCACCTAAAGCAACAATTTTACGTGCAACAGCAGAACGTGCCATTGGAATTACTTCCACAGGAAGTGGGAAATCACGGCCCAATTGATCGACCCATTTTGAATCATCTACGATACATACAAATTTTTTCGCAATAGACGCAACGATTTTTTCACGTGTAAGTGCTGCACCGCCACCTTTGATCATGTGCATGTGACGATCAATTTCATCCGCACCATCTACATAGGCATCTAGGCCACCAACGCTGTTCATATCAACAACTTCAATACCTAATTTTTTTAAACGTTGTGCAGTTGCTTCAGAACTTGCAACAGCGGCTTCCAATTGAAGCTCTGGCAATAATTCAATGAGGAAGTTTACTGTACTTCCTGTACCAACACCCAAAATACCGCCTTTAGGCAAGTGTTTTAAAGCTGCTTTAGCGACAGCTTGTTTTTTTTCATCTTGGGTTGCATACAGACTCATAACTTGGCTCAACTATTTTTTGACATTTGTTGCTGATTTTACAGCCCAAATGTACAGGGGTTTGTTACAATAAACGCCTATTTTAAACTGTTAGATGGAAAATTAACATGCTGTCTCGTTTGGTTCGACAAATATTACAGGCAACGGTCTATGACGTTGCAATCGAAACCCCACTCGAAGCAGCGCCACGAATTAGTGAAAAGCTCAAGAATAATATCCGTTTTAAACGCGAAGACTTGCAGCCTGTCTTTTCTTTCAAATTGCGCGGTGCATACAACCGTATCAGTCAATTACCGAAATCTCAGTTAGAACGTGGCGTTATTACTGCTTCTGCAGGTAACCACGCACAAGGCGTGGCTTTATCTGGCAAAAAGTTAGGTATTCGCGCCATTATTGTGATGCCAAAAACCACACCGGACATTAAAGTACAGGCAGTCAAACGTCTTGGTGGTGAAGTTGTACTGCATGGTGACTCTTTTGATGTTGCCAATAAATATGCTATTGCACGCGCACAAGAAGATGGCATGACGTTTATTCCGCCTTATGACGATGAATTGGTTATGGCTGGTCAAGGTACGATTGCCAACGAAATTTTGCGTCAATGGCGTGATGTGGAATATGTATTTGTTGCAGTGGGCGGTGGTGGCCTCATTGCAGGTGTTGCAGCCTACTTAGGCGATGTTGCACCGCATGTGAAGGTCATTCCAGTAGAATATGACGAATCTGCATGTTTAAAAGCTGCATTTGAATCCAATGAACGTGTGATTCTTCCATCAGTCGGTTTATTTGCTGATGGTACAGCTGTAGCACAAATTGGTGAAAAACCATTTGAAGTCATTCAACTACAAAAATCTGATAATTCTGGCCCAATCGTTGAGCGTGAAGTTGTTCTTGTAAATACAGATGAAATCTGTGCAGCGATTAAAGATACGTTTGATGAATGCCGTAGCATTGTAGAACCATCTGGCGCAATGGCTTTGGCTGGTATTAAAAAATACGTTGCAGAACATGGCCTAGAAGGCAAAAACATGGTGTCCATTGTTTGTGGTGCGAATATGAACTTTGACCGCCTGCGTTATATTGCAGAACGTACAGAACTAGGTGAACGCAAAGAAGCTATTTTTGCAGTGACCATTCCAGAAGAAAAAGGCTCTTTCCTCAAATTCTGTCGCGCATTACAAGGCCGTAACATTACAGAATTCAACTACCGTGCCAGCGATGCATCAGCTGCACAAGTCTTTGTCGGTATTAGCTTAAAAGGCGGTGAAAAAGAACGTCATGACATCTATGAAACTTTGAAATTTGAATACGATGTAGATGATTTATCTGATGATGAAGTGGCTAAATTACATATTCGTTATTTAATTGGCGGTCATGCAGATATTGAAAATGAACGTTTATTCCGTGTTGAGTTCCCAGAGCGTCCAGGCGCATTGCTGACATTCTTGGAACGTCTTGGCCCAACGCATAATATCACGTTATTCCACTACCGTAATCATGGTGCGGCTGAAGGTCGTGTCTTAGTAGGCATGGAAGCAACCGATGCCAAACAAAACCCTGATGGTTTAGTCGAAACATTGGAAAGTATTACTTATCCTTATGCTGAAATTACCAACAACTTGGGTTACCAACGCTTCTTGAAATAACAACTTTATAATTAAAAAGCCTGCATTCATGCAGGCTTTTTAGTCTCAGATCAACATGTCTAAATAACTAAAAAACCATCTACAATAGTTCGCTTATGTTGATTGCAAGCAATCTGATATTGAAAATAATTCAATTTTCAATTGCTCCTCTTTAAATTGCTTTTCAAACTTTTTGCAAAATTTATTCAGCTTTTCTGCGTGTTCTGGTACAGCAATCCAATAATATTGATCTGCATAAATGAGTAACATCCGATAATGATGTGCAACTAATCGCTCATAAATTTTAGATAAAATCATCTCAATGACTTGTTCTTTGACTTGATAATTTTTTCCAATCTTGTCTTTATGTTTATCATAATGGTATAGCGTGGGTTGCACCGCTTGCATTATTTCAAATTGTGCTTTGTCTAAATCTATCGCCAAGTCTTGCAACACAGCAGCCTGATGAATTTGGCTGTCTAAAGTATGTTCGGGATGTAACCCGACTAGATAACTTCGAGTATGATCCTTATTTTTCTCAGTCATCATCCATGCTTTAAAATGTGAAAAATCACGGCGCTGGCTTTCTTTAGGTACTTTTTTAAAATCTAGCTCTGGAAACCACTGCTGTAGAATTTTATAAATTTTTTTATCATTCATGGTGATCGCACTTAAATATAAGGCCAAACAATCGACCCATTTTAACCATTAAAAGCCTTTTGCATACACATTCATCAATTGAATTGACTCATGAGCTAAAGCATAGCAATGCAACTTGAACGATTGATGACAACAATTTAAATAGGCTAAATTCAATCCTATTATACAAAAAACCCCTTAATAAAAGCCTTCCATTTACAGCTAAATCAATCCATTCGAACCATAGGTTCAGATGCAGTAAACACCCGATTAAAATGATGAGTAATATTTTGGATTAACTCATCATTGGCGGGTACAAGCATCCAATATGGGTTGTCGTGCTCAATGGCCAGTAGCACCAAATCGTAAGGCTCCACAAACATTTGTATATTGCTTAAAATCACTTTATAGGTAAATTCAAAATCATAAGCATGCAGTTGATCTTCTTCATACTCCACATTTAGGTCTGCGCTTTCATACATATCGTGAAAAGTCGCCAGCTCATCTTGAATATGATTTTTTAATTCATTCCAATCAATTTGAAATTGTTGTAGTCGATGACATTCAGCGATCCCATTTTGCTGTATGTCTAGACCATCTAAGCGCATTAAATTGGGATAAAGCTGATTAATCCATGCTTCAAAGTTAGAAAATAGTTCTGGCTCATCGGGTAAAGGCACATCCTTTAATTCTGGAAATGCCAATCGTATTTGTTCATACAAAATTGCACTCATCTCCCACTCCTTACAGCGTGGCCCAGTATTTGGCTTTTATTTCTTTACAGCATGTAAGCTGAATAGCTGGACAGATCAGAAAAAGATACTATATCGAGAATAAGCTTAGATGAATCTGTTGCAAGCAAACAGCAGATAATCGTTAGTAAATATGATCGCAATTCAAAAGGACGAGATATGGCGCAATTTGCAGTCATTGGTTTGGGTAGTTTTGGCGCAACAGTCGCGACTGAATTAATTGGACTTCATCATGATGTGATTGGAATAGACAGTAATAAAAAATATGTAGAAAGTATTTCGGAGCAACTAACACATGCGGTCATTGCCGATGCAACCGATGAACATGTGCTTCAGGAATTAAATATACAAAACTGCGATGCTGCTGTTGTTGCGATTGGTGAAGATATTGAAGCCAGTATTTTATGTGTGCTTCATCTAAAAAATATGGGTTTAAAAAAGATTTGGGTAAAAGCAAAATCCAAAGCACACCACATGATTTTAACGCATTTGGGCGTGACCAAAATTATTCACCCAGAAGAAGACATGGGCGTTCGTGTCGCGCAATCGCTCAGCTACCCAATGGTCAGTCGTTATATGGTTTTAGAAGATGATCATTACATTGTAAAAGTTCAACTTAAAGAAGCACAAAATGGTTTGCGTTTTCATCAGTTAATGGATCAAAGTGAAGTAAAAACCTTATTGCATAAACGAGATAAGGAAATTTTATTTAGTATTGACCCTAATATGATTCTGCAAACCAATGATATTTTAGTTGTTGAAGGTTTACTCGAACCCCTACGCCGTCTAGCTAAGCACTTTAAAACCGAATGAAACTACATAATAAAAAGCGCAAGACCCTCAATCTCAGCCCACCCAGTATATTAGCACTGGGCTTCTTGAGTTTGATTTGTATTGGTACTTTGTTGCTGAAACTACCCTTTGCACATCATCAAGAACTCAGCTGGTTACATGCTTTGTTTACTGCAACCTCTGCGGTGACCATTACCGGATTATCCGTGGTCAATGTGGGCGAAGCATATACCGTTTTTGGCAAAGTCATTATTATGCTTTTGCTTCAATGTGGTGGTTTAGGCTTTATGACCTTTGCCATATTAGCCGTCATGAGCCTGTCCCCCAAAATTGGCTTAAAACAGCAAATTTTAGCGCAAGATACCATTGGAGAAACCAGTTTACGCAAAGTAAGTTACACCGTTAAAGGTGTATTACTCTACTCCTTATTTTTTGAAGCCATTGGCACCATTGTATTAACGCTCGCATGGCTCGATGATTATAATTTTGCCCAAGCATTTTTTTATGCCGCCTTCTACAGCATTTCAGCCTTTAACAATGGGGGCTTTTCACTTTTCCCCAATAGCTTAATGAGCTTTGCAGACCAATACGTGATTACCTTTACCATCAGTATGCTGTATATCATTGGTGGGGTTGGTTTCTTGGTGCTGATGGACATTAAACGACATAAAAAATGGCGAAGCTTAAGCACCAACAGCAAACTGATTTTAAGTAGCATCTTAGGTTTAAATATTACTGCATTTCTGATTATGTGGGGTTTAGAAGCCAATAATCCTCTAACCTTGGCGCACATGAGTTTGGGGGATCAAGCCGTCAATGCTTGGTTCCATGCGACCGTGCCCCGTTCATCTGGATTTAATAGCTTGCCGCTTGAGCACATGAGCAATGCATCTGCATTAGTCACCATGCTTCTGATGTTTATTGGTGGCGGTTCACTCAGTACAGCGGGGGGCATTAAAGTGGGCACCTTTATTATTATGGTGCTTAGCGTAATTACTTTTTTAAGACGTCAAGATGAACTGCGCGTGTTCAACCATTCGGTATCTAAAGTTACATCATTTAAAGCATTTGCTGTAGTTTCTATTACCGTGATGCTGATTTTTCTTGGCTTCTTCAGTTTGTTGCTCCTTGAGCCAAATAAAAACTTTTTAGACCTATTATTTGAAACGGTTTCAGCTGCTTGTACAGTGGGCTTATCGCGTGGCATTACGGGTGAATTACAACCTACAAGTCTATGGATACTCATGCTACTGATGTTCGCTGGTCGTTTAGGGCCACTGACCTTGGCTTACTTAATTGCCACACCTAAAAAGAGTCGCTTAAAACATCCTCAAGCTGAAATTCAAATTGGATAATAAGAGCTGACTGTTATCAACCATCTGCATTGTTCCTATAAAAAAACCACGCCGAAGCGTGGTTTTTTTATGACTATGTAATTCATGACTCAATCACATTAGTACCAATTCATTAAAGATACACCCAAGCCAACATAGGTTGCGCGGTGGTTATAATCAATTAAGCTTTCGCCGTAGCCATCAAATAATTGCACTGTACCACGCAATTTACCGCTGATTGGGAATGACCAATCAAACTGCATTGCACCATGAGAGTCATCACCACCTTTTAAAGAGTGACGTAGCATGAGGCTAAACTCGTGATCATTCCAACGATAAAATGCCGTCATATCACCACGGCCCACATAGTTTTTAATATCTGGGTTATTGTCGTCTGGCATGTTTTCTTCAAGTCTATACCAAGGACGAAGCATCAGCGCAAAGTTATCACGCTCAAAACCTAGATTTAAAATGACACGGTTCCAGCTACGCGACCACGGATCAGAACGACCATTTGATTGGTGGTTAAAGGTCAAACCCAACATGCGCCAATTTAAGCCCAGTAACTCATAATTAGTACGAAAAACAATACTGGCTTCTGGCTCATAATTGGTCTCACGAAATGGACGTGATTCATCTTCGTTATATACCTGCCATCGAGATGACTGCGTATAACCTAACCAAACATCGCCATTGTCACCAAACAAGTTTTCGACCGCTTTGGTTTTTAACGACAACTGGAATTTAGCCTCCATCGATGTTAAACGTGTTTCTTCCGCTGCTGTCACTTTATTGAGTGGATTTGGGCTATTAGGTTGCTGATTTTTATCCGAACTCCAAAAGCCAGGTAATAAATACACTGGCTGATAGGCACGAATATTCCATGTACCTAACTTGCTTTCAGGCGAAAGCTCCCAACGTCGATCTAATAAAGACAAATCAGGAGATAACTTCGGCGCTTCGACTGCAAATAAATGCTCAGACAGTGCATTATTTACTTTATCTTTCAAGCTAAGCTTGGCCGTCGGTTCAGGTTTAATTTCCTGAGCGGCTTGACGTTCCGAAACCAACGATGGCGCATTCACAGCAGGCAAAGGTCTAAACAAAGTGTCATAGCACGTCAAACGCTCAACGTTTGAATCCAATGCTATACATGCCTGTGCAGATGCTGGGTTAGGCGTATCTTTTACGAGAGGCGTAGATGCTGTTTGTACATCAGCATGCGCGGTTACGGCCACGCATGCAGTAAAAGCAACACCATACTGTAAAGACTTACGCACAGAGTTACGAAACGTCATAAAGTTCCCTTCTTGTTTTATTTATTTAGTTCACTTGTTTAATATCAAAACCAAGTTCCACCAAGATGTCACGTTTCGCAACAGGTGCAACCACAGCTTTAGTTGGCTTTTGCGATTGAATATAGGTTGTCGCTACACGCTTCAAATCATCCAAGTTCACCGCAAGCAAACGCGTACGCAATAACTTACGATAAGCAGGTGTACGCTTATGAAGCAATGAATAACATGCAGTAATCGCTTCACCTGCTGGTGAACCCGGTTTGTCCATGCTTGCAATTAAACCTAAAATCGCTTCTTCCAACTGATGCTCTTGTTGTGGCGCATTTAACAACCATTCAATGCTGGCATCAAAATCAAGGAATGTTTCTGCCAAACGTGGATCACGGTAGCTATAGAATCGGAATGAACATGCATTGCCGTCATAGCTTGCACCGCCACCATAAGCACCACCTTTTTCACGAATGGCACTGTGCAAGAAGCCATTACGCAAATAAACAGCCAACACCATTAACGGCGCTGCATCTGGGTGTGATACTTCAACAGCAGGATAAGCAGCTGAACAGAATTGAACATTGGCTTGAATTAACCATGCTTCATCATTTTCTGTAACTGTTGCTTTAACTTGAGTCAACTCGCGATCATTTGGTTCAATTGATAATTTATCCCAAATGGTTTGAATTTCTTCAACTAAACGTTCAGATTGATGCTCTTCACATACCAACAAGAATTGTTTAGGTGCTTTTAAAATACGATGATGAATCAACTTCAATTCGGCAATTAGGGCATCGTAAGCGGTTTCATCTTGTTCAATTTTCGCTGTAAGCTCTGTTAACCAATTCAGTGCACCTAAACCGGTATTATTGTAATCACGTAATGCTAATGCACTGTGATTACGCCCAGCAATTTGCATCGCATAGCTATGACCAGCACCAGACACACGTGACTGCCAACGTGTTTTACGTTGTTGTAATAACTCGATAATACGATCTTTTTCATCAAAACGTAGTTGCTCGAACGCTACTTTTAACAAACGAATCGCGTCTAAATTATTGACCAAAGACTTCGTGGTCAAAGTTAACCATGCTGTAATTTGGTTTTTATCATCAAGTTTAGAGCGTAATGAAGCCCCCATACCTAAGCCACCACTCACAGCTGTTTGCAACTGTTGTAGTTCTAGATAGTCATACTCACCAGCACCCACTTCACCCATCAAAATAGACAATAAGTTGAAATACGGCGACTGTACGATATCTTGTGGAATTTGTACCAATACTTGTTGGTAATAAATCCCGTTGGTTCCCGCATGGTATAAATTCAATGGCGTATCTAAACCATTACTGATAATTTCACGCAGTTGACCTTGTACAATCTGCAATTCTGCAGGTACATCTTCTAAACCGACTTTAGGTAAAAGATTCAAGTCATCTGGTGTATCTTGGCGTATTTTCAATGCTTCAGTTTGGGCTTCAATTTGAGCTTTCTGTTCATCAGTTAACGCTGCACCAATTGCTTCCAAACGCGCTTTTTCTGTTGCAGCTTCTTTTGCTGACTTTTCAGCATCCGGAACCAACGTCATTTGTACACGGTGCGGGTTATCAATCAAATGCGTTTGGATCAAGTTTGAAAGCCACATTGGATCTTTCAATTCTTCTTTCACTTGTTCAATGGCACTATCTACATCCCACACATGAACAGGATCAGAATGATGGATTGCGCTACCTAAACCATTCAAAATGAGGCTTAAGCCGTATGGTGTACCATCACCATTAATTTCACGTTGGTGCAATTCAATTTGATGCAAAATTGCCTCAACCATTTGTGCATCAACTGGTGCAGAAGCGACCTGTTCAAGCACTTTAAACACGCCCGCTTTAAATTCTTCAGCATGCTCAGGATTTGAACCTTGTACACCACAGTAGAAAGTCATTTCAAAGTTTGAATCATCTACACCCATAATTGGGCCTGTAGACTGCGCATAACCACAAGTTTCTAGGTAATGGCGTAAAGGCGAAGCAGAATCTTCTAGTAAAATCCCTTCAACCAAACGCATGCCTAAGCGCAATTTAATATCGCTTGCTTCAGGCAATAACCATGAAATGATGTGATAAGTTTTATCTTTCAGATCTTCTGCATCTACTGCATAGCTTTCTGTGACTGTGACTGGAGCTGTTAAACGACGTTCTGCTTTAGAGTATAAAGTCTCACCTTGCTTAAACTTAGACAGTGCCAGTGTTTCAAATTGCTCTTGTAGGTTATATGCAGACTCATTACCAAAGGTCATAAACACCGCATTACTTGGGTGATAATGCGATTTGTAAAAACTTACTAGCTCTTCATAGCTCAAATCTGGAATATCTTTTGGATCACCACCAGAATTGTAGTGGTATGTTGTTTCTGGGAATAAATGATGTGCTAACTGATGATAGAGCTGATCTGAAGGTGAGCTCATTGCCCCTTTCATTTCATTAAAAACTACGCCTTTATAAACAGGCTCGCCATTTTCTAGCTCAATACGAATACCTTCTTGAGCAAAATCTAATGGATTTAGATTGGCTGCAAAAGCCGCATCCATATACACTTCAAGAAGGTTTTGGAAGTCTTTTTTGTTTTGTGTCGCAAATGGATATGCTGTCCAGTCCGCGGCTGTAAACGCGTTCATAAAGGTATTCAGTGAACGACGAATCATTAAGAAGAACGGATCGCGTACTGGGAATTTTTCTGAGCCACACAATGCTGTGTGCTCTAAAATGTGTGCTTCACCTTTTGAATCCATTGGCTGGGTGCGAAAAGCCACTAAAAACACGTTTTCATCATGATTGGCAGCCAAATGATAATGCACTGCACCAGTCACTTTATGTTTATATTCAGACACTAAAATGTCTAGGGCTTCAACATGGTGTTGACGTACCAACTGAAACGCAGGATGTACAGTTTGTGAAATGGTTTCAGTGACATCTACAGTCATGTGGTCTCCTCAATTTAAAGCATTTTTTAAGTGTTCTGAGTATAACCCGAAAAACATCAATTCGATTCATTGATTGATAATTTTCCAAGCAAGTTAGTCTACTTTCCAAATGCTTTCAATGCAGGCCATTTTAAAGCCAATAATTTAGCTTTGACTAAACCAAATAAAAGAATGGATTAGCTCTATTATAAAGAAACCGATCCAACATTTTTATCGCGAGCTTTAGCCCAAATCACACAAAGCACTATAGCAACCAATAACACCGCTGAGGCAGCAAATCGGCTTAAATCCAAACCACCTGAGCTAATCGGTTTATCTAAAAAGTCTCCGACCACGGCACCCAAAGGACGAGTTAAAACAAAAGCCACCCAAAACAGTAGCGTACGTGACACAGAACTAAAACGGTACAAGGCCAAAATGAATAGAATTAGGCCACTAAATAACGCAATACCACCCGTATACCCCAAGCCAGCACTATCAGCAGACCAATCCCCTAAGGCAGTACCCAATGTTTGCGAAAATGTAATCGTTAACCAGTAAAATAGCTCTGCACGAGGATGATTAACCGCATGTGGTGAAATACTACCTTCAGATTTATGCCAGATAAAAAGTGAAATCAGCACTAAACTCAACAGTAGCGTACTCCCACCGACATAGCCAATTCCTAAAGAGCGATCGACAAAATCAGCTAAAGTTGTACCTACGGTGGTACTGGCAATAATGGTCGCCCAATATAAAAAAGGCTGATATGTTTTAGCCCGAATTTGTGCAATTACTAGTGCAATAAAAATCACTGCAAAGATAAACGTACTGACCAAATAACCCAAATTCATAGACATAGAAACCGCATCACCAGCAGTTTCGCCAAAGGTTGTAGCAAAAATTTTTGTGAGCCAAAACAAGGCGGTAATTTGCGGAACTTTCGAAAGCAATTCTTTTGAATATGCTGTGTCATTGGTCGCAATCATTTTAAAATGCTTCATCTATAAAACATAATCATGATTGTTGGTCTCAGAACTTAAAAATAGATTAAAACAATATGACTTTGCTATGACAAACCGATACAAAACGATGAATGGACAGATTTATGTATAGCACAATCAAGTGAAAAATCTTGAGCGTAAAAAAACCCTATCAAAATAGGGTTTTTCATTTCTATATAAAAGTTAAGCGATCAGATATTTAAAATAGTTGTAGTTTGGATGACTTTCTACAAATACATAATTCTGCTTTTGATAAAAACCAGCTGCGCCTTTTTGCTCTGTATTCAAGCAAAGTGCTGAATAAAATGGCTTGGCTTGTTTTTCTAAATGTTGTAATAAAGCTTTCCCTACGCCGTATTGACGGTATTTTGGATGCACATAAAAACGGCGTACACGGCCAATACGGTTTTCGACTCCAGCATCGCCCCACTGTTGATTTAAACCACCGCAACCAATCAGCTGATCTTGATCATAGGCCAACAGTAAAAACTCACCAGTCTGATCAAAACGATTTTTTCCACTTTTGAATTCCTCTATAAGTCTGTAAATAAATTGATAGCCTTCTTGTTGTGCCAATGCTGCGAGTTGCTCGATTTGCGCTGGCAAACCATCGGCTTGTCGAATACTAATTTCCATATACTCACACTTATAATTCATCGTTTTTTATCATTCATACCACCCTAAACGGATAATATGACCCAATGCACCTATCAAAATAAAAAAATCACAATTGATCAATAGCAAAGCGCTACAAATGAAATATAAATCGTGAAAAAACCCAATATATAAGTATATTTTGCTTAATTTTCGCCCAAAACCCACTAAATGAATTTTATTCAACAAACTACAGCAATCCTGAGCATTCGTGTAAACTTAGTTTTTTATTTTTTGATGTGACCGAAAGACATGGCAACTGTTGATCTTTTTGCAATTGGTAATGCGTTAATTGACCAAGAATTTAAAGTATCTGATCAATTCCTTCTTGAACAAAACTTGCAAAAAGGCACCATGCAACTAGCTGATGGTGAGACACAAGCAACGCTTTTCCAAAATCTCCAAGCAAGCCAAGATTATAAAGGCCAAGCTTCTGGTGGTTCAGCAGCCAATACAACAGTTGCATTTAGCGCACTCGGTGGCTCTGCATTTTATGGTTGCCGCGTAGGGAATGACGATTTAGGTTCAATTTACCTTAACGGTTTAAATGACGCAGGTATTGCCACTACCGAAAAATCAATTAGTGAAGGTGTTACTGGCACATGTATGGTTCTTGTGAGCGAAGACAGCGAACGTACTATGCATACTTATCTTGGTATTACAGCTGAATTGTCTGAAGCACAAATTGACTTTACGCCATTGGCAACAGCGAAATGGTTATACTTAGAAGGCTATTTATCAACCAGCGAAACTGCACGTAAAGCGGTTAAACAAGCCCGTGAAATTGCACAAGCAAATAATGTAAAAATTGCCTTAACATTATCTGACCCAGCAATGGTGCAATATGCACGTGATGGCCTCGATGAGCTTGTAGGTAACGGCGTAGACTTACTTTTATGTAATGAGCAAGAAGCCTTGATGTATACACGTACGGATAGCATTGATGCAGCATTAGAAGCACTTAAAGCATTAAGTAAAGACGTTGTCATTACAATGGGCGAACATGGTGCTTGTGTTTTTCATGCTGGCCAAACGTTTAGCGTTGCTGGCCGTGCAGTAAATGCAGTAGATACAAATGGTGCTGGTGATGCATTTGCAGGCGCATTTTTATATGCTTTAAATGCTGACTTCAATATTCAAACTGCTGCTGAACTTGCGATCTTAATTTCAAGTGAAGTCGTTGCTCAATTTGGCCCACGTCTTGCTAATGATCACTACGCAACGCTCTTGAATAGCTTTCAGAAGGAATATGCTTAATGTATAAAATTTGCATGACTGAGGATGTTCCAGAACGCGAAGCACGTTCTTATGAACTTCCTAATGGCGATACCATTTTTATTACGCAACGTGATGGTGGCTTCTTTGCCTACCAAAACCTTTGCCCTCATTTGCAAGTAGAGCTTGAGTTTCTAGAAAATCAATTTTTAGATCGTGATCAAGAAATGATTGAGTGCTCAACTCACGGTGCACTTTTTTTAGTCGAAACTGGTGAATGTGTATCTGGCCCATGTCAAGGTCAAGCACTTGAAAAAGTAGAGATTACCGTGCATTCTGATGGCGGAATCTATCTTAACGAAGAATAAAACCTAAAGGTCTTGCCATGCCAAACTTTTTCACAGAAATCGACTTAATTCCTTTTCATTTAAGTCTCATTGCTGTGGTCTTGCTTGGTGTGGCTGAAACCATTGGTTTTTATCTTCATCTTCGTCCGAGCATGTTATTAAAAAAAATATCGCCTAAACAGCTCGACGACTTACCCATTTTGAATGTTAAATTTTCTAAGATGCTGATTATGTTCTTTTTACTCATGAACTTCAGTCTGGCAGGATATTTTTTACAACTGTGTATTTATGCACAAGAATTGGCTTTTTTCCCTTGGTATTATTTGGCGCTACCCGCATTGATTATTGCCATCTTTTTTACCGTTTTTATGATCCATTGTTTAGATCAAGTGATTCCAAGCAAATATCAACGCCCCAACGTAAACTTACTTGGTCGTCTTGCAACGATCTCAAGTGGTAATGCCCGTCCTGGCTTTTCAGCACAAGCACGTGTGCGCGATGAATTTGGTCAGCTTCATTATGTTCAAGTTGAACCTGAATTTGGTGAACTCGAATTTCAATCACAAATTATTTTGATCCGTTTAAAACGATCGCATTATGTGGCCAAAAAAATCTGCGAAGCGAATCAGCTTTTTAAACTTGATCTTGATACTTAAGAATCAATACTTCGTCTAAAAGTATTTACTATAAAAAAGCCCTTACAGCATCAATCTATAAGAGCACCTAAGATACAATCAAAATGATTATTTATTTTTTAAGAAAACCAGAGACCAAACCCAATACTTGTTGAATGTCTGCATTTGCCTCAGTTTTGCTGGTTTGTTCGCCTTGAGGGGTTAAAGCATCAATAATTTGCGGTAACACTGATGAAATTGCGCTATAGACATCTTGCTTTGGCATTTGAGTTTCTTGGGCAACCTGCTCGACCTCTTGATCATCAAAAAGGCTTTGAACTTGCTGAGGATTCACAGCCAAGTTATCACCTTCACCCGTAGAAACCCAATCATCCACCTGACTGCTAAAGCCTTGGCCTCTGAGCTTATCTAAAGCACCTTGAAGACCACCTTGCTTTTGGATCCATGCCAAGACTAAAGGCAAAACCGCAATTAATAAAGATGATGCTTTAGAACCGCCCACACCTGCACCAGACTGCTGACCTGCACCTAATTGACCTAAAACAGACCCAAGAATACCACCCAATCCACCTTGTGCATTACTTTGCTGATTACTTGCACCGCCTAATTGACCCAGTACAGAACCTAGAATTCCACCTAGTCCACCAGCACCTGCATTTGTATTCTGCTGATTACTTGCACCACCCAAGGCCTGCTTCGCTAGAATTTCCACAATATTGGTTAAATTTGTCATGTTTATTATCCAAATAAAATTATCACTACAGCATACGATGCTTTTATTTCATCCATTGTTGATCTTTGTTAATTTTATTTAGTCAAAAGACATGAGCATCATTTTACCAACGGAATTTGTTCCAGTTTTCTGGGTTCGCCCAAAATTTTGAATTAAACCAGTCTGGTACATGCTTATAGGTCAAAATATTAAATTGCCATAAAGCAAAATCACTGTCATGACTGGTCTTATCAATTAATTGAGTAAAGCCTAAAGCACGAAGCATCTTTTCGTCTTGTAAACAACTTACCACCACAATGCGTTTTGCCATTAAATCGCGTAGTTTGACCAAAATTTGGCTTTTTTGCGTTTCGTTCACATCAAGCCATTCTTCTGTATCGAGTAAGACAAATCCCAAATCAAAACGTTGGGTAAAAGGCAGACTTAAAAAGTCAGTTACGTTAAAATATTGCCAAGAAATGAGATGATGATGACCGTATTGCTCAATATTTTGACCAATACATAATGCAGTTGAAATGGGCTGTTCGGCGGATAAATCGTCTAGCATTGAAGTGATGACATTCTGTTCAGCCATTTACTGCATCCTTATATAAAGTGAGTATTTTGTATGGAACTACAAGGCATTTGCCACAAAATGCATGCAGGCCTTAAAGACCTTAGTGTAACTGATCAACATATACACAAGGCAAATGTTGAATACAAATTCATATTAGATCGTTCAGATATTGAGCTTCCATTCAATGTGGGCCAAGAAATTGAACTGGAATGGACTGGAAAAATCTATTGTGTGTCGTGTGGTTCAAAAACACCAAAGTCTTATTCTCAAGGGCATTGCTTTAAATGCTTTAAAACTAAAGCCTCTTGTGACATGTGCATTATGAAACCTGAAACCTGCCATTACCATTTGGGCACCTGCCGTGAAGATGATTTTGCGCACGAAGTATGCTTTCAACCCCATATTGTCTATTTGGCCAATTCAAGTGCGTTAAAAGTTGGGATTACACGTCTAGGGCAAATGCCAACACGTTGGTTAGACCAAGGTGCAACACAAGCACTACCAATTATGAAAGTCGGCTCACGTCGTTTGTCTGGCCAACTGGAAGTGATGTTTGGTACTCAAGTAGCAGACAAAACTGATTGGCGTAAATTGCTTAAAGGCGAAGCAGCCCCAATTGACCTCATAGATATTCGTGAACAATTACTTGAAGAATTTGCCCCTAAAATTCAGACCATTCGTGATGAATTTAGCCAAAATTTAGAATTTAATGAAGGTATTGAAGTACTCGAAGATGAAAAACCTCGCCAGTTTATCTACCCTGTTGAACAGTACCCTGAAAAAGTAAAGTCTCATAACTTGGATAAAACACCAATTGTCCGTGGCAAGTTGCACGGCATTAAAGGCCAATACCTGATCATGGATACTGGGGTAATTAATATTCGTAAATACACCGGTTATGAACTTAAAGTGCGTGCTGAATAATTTAAGCGCAATTCTTTATCAAAAAGCAGGATATGATCCTGCTTTTTTATTTGTTATGTACACTCTATTAAAATGCTGAGCTGAAATAGAATCAGATTAGCTTAGGCTATTTAATGGTATTCAAAAATTTCAAGTAAGGCTGTACTACCAATTGCTCTGCTTCTAAGATTGGCATGTGACCCACACCATTTAAAATTAAGGGAACATCACTCTTTTTAAATAAGCCATGTAACTCCTGTGCCACCTCCACATTAATGACCTGATCATCTTTGCCCCAGACAATCATCACAGGTGCATCAATCATTCGTGTTGCCATTGCAAAGGATTCAGGCGTATAGAGTTTTGACATCTCAACCAGCGTAGAGACCATTTTATGCGTATTTTTCGACTGCGTAATCATGAGCTTTTCTTGTGCAACTTTAAGCTCTTGTGGAATAAATGGAGGGGCTTGCATGGCAATTTTCATTAAGCGATCAAAATCACCAGGCTTTTCTACCACAATATTTCGCAATTGCTCAGGGCTTTTTAAATATGGCGTATTTGCCGATTTATACACACCAGCAGCATCCACCAAAAGTAATGATTTAACCTCAATCGGATATTGAGCAGCGTATAGCATTGCGATTGCACCACCCATTGAATGCCCCGCAATATGCATATTGGGATCAAATTGTGCAGCATCTGCAAAACGTCGTAATTTTTCCGTGAGATTTGGAATAGATAAATCAAAATTGTCAGGTGTCTTGGTTTCACCATGCGCAGGTAAATCTGGAATAATGACATGGTAATAAGGCGTTAAATAACGTGCGACACGATTCCAGTTATCTCGTGTACCTGATAACCCATGTAGCAATAATAAGGTTGGCTTTGTACGGCTTCCACCCTCACTATAGCGCCATTCAATGTCACCTACTTTTAAGCTTTTGCTTTCAAGTCCAGCCCAAGCACGCTCTTGTTGTAAGATATTTTGAAAATTAATTTCAGCAGCATGAACTACACTACTGATCAACAATAACAGTAAAACACTAAAATACACCTTCATTTGCACTGATCTCCATTTCAATAGTTTTTGACTTATTCTTTTTTGATTTATCCGTATTCCTCTCCAAAAAGCATTTGCCCAAAAGTCACGATCCGACCAAAATCAGCCACAAAAAAAACCAGCCCTTGGGCTGGTTTTTTATATGAGGATTATCTCACTTTATTTAATTTTTGCATGTGCCTTCAAATAACGCGTGTAATCATCAAATTCTTGCTGACCACGAAGTTGTTGATACAACTTTTGTAGCTCAGCCATTTGCTCTGCTGGAAGCGCGCTTGCAACGTTCTTATTCACATTTGTAACCGCTACCACCACCAATTCATTTGGCATACTTGCAGTCGTTACAGACCAAAAGCCTGCTTTTGGCGCAGCCACACTAAATGCAGCACGTTGTAAATCACGTTTTAGTAAACCATCAGCACGTGTAAATGTACCTGCATTTTCAAAGATCAAGCCAGTTTTAGATACTTCTGTTGCTGGTTTAGTCTTGAACTCATTTAATACAGTTTGAATTTTAGCTTTTGCAGCATCATAAGCTTTTTGTTCAATCAGTTTCGCTTTAACTAAAGGCTTAACAGCGTTTAAAGACTGCTCACCAGCTTGATGGTAATCGCGTACTTTTAACCAAACCACGTCTCCATTGGCTAACTGAATACTACTTGAAACGTTGCGGTCACCATTCTTAACATCATCATTAAAGATTTTAGATTTTGTCGCATTTTCGCTTAAAACTGGATGACGTGAAGATAAGGTCAAACCTTTAACTGTTTGAACAGATACACCTTTAACTTCTTGCGAGATTACATCTAGTGCATCGCTACTCACAACTTGGTCATTTAAAGTGTTTACCGTATCAGCAAAAGCATTGGCTTTTTTAGCTGTCGCCAACTCTTCTGTTAAACGTGCCTTTTGTGTTTCAAATGCAGGAACGCTTGCAACAGCACCTTCAACATCAATTAGATGATAACCATAATTAGTTTTTACTGGTGCAGACACTTGACCTACTTTTGCACTCGCAACAGTTTGATCAAAGGCATCACCATAAGCACCCTTGCTATATACAGCAAGCTTACCGCCTTGCGCTTTAGAGGCAGGATCTTCAGAGAACTGCGCAGCCGCTTTATCAAAACTTAGACCGCCTTTAATTTTGTCAACAACAGATACTGCCAATGCTTTTGCTTCAGCGTCCGTACGGCCTTCTGCTGTAATCAAAATATGCTTCACAACTGGTTGAGCATCTTTCTTCAGTTTTTCAACATAATCATTATACGCTTGCTGTAATTCTGCTTCAGTTGGAGCAGTAGTTACAGCTGGCAAATTAGCAGCACTCAAAACTACAAAATCAACATCAGCAGATGTTGGCTGTTTAAACTGAGCTTTATGTTTTTCAAAATAAGCCACAATTTCAGCATCAGTCACTTTAACTGCTTTTTTGTATTCATCTAAATGAATGCTTGCCAACTGAATACTACGTTGCTCAGTTTGCAAATTCGCAATTTGCTGGATATCCACCTTACTCACCAATGGACTATCGGTGAAAGTGGTAGACAGCATTTTGAGCGCGTGATCTTGACGTAAATTATCTAAAAATTGACGATTCGTCATGCCAATAGATGCTAAATATTGAGCAAACATCTCATCAGAGAACACACCATTTTTTTGGAAACTTGGCTGTTGATGAATCATTTGGATTAATTGCTGATCACTTAAACTAATACCCAATTTTTCAGCTTGTTGTAATAGTAACTGACGTGAAATTAATGTATCCATCGCTTTGTTGTTGATGAAATCTAGATTCAGAAGAGTTTCATCACCATTGACGTACGCTAAATACTGTTCTTTAAATGATTTCGTGACATTTTCTAATTCTTTTTGCGAAATGTCTGTTCCATTTACGGATTTCACAGCATCTTTTGACCCGCCACTAAAATAACCCTCAATACCAACCAATGCTAAAGGGGTTAAAAACAAAACGAGCAAAACTTTGCCTAGCCAGCCCTTGATGACTTTGCGAAAAGATTCCATAAGTAATCCAATATTTTATTTGCGACTGATTCTAACTGAAAACCAAAGTTGAATGAATGTGTTGAGCGAATAAATCACATTTATCCATAAAAAAACGCGCCAAAAGGCGCGTTTAGTCGATTAATAGCTTAAGCTACTGAATCTTTCAAGCCTTTACCAGCTTTGAAGCTTGGTACTTTGCTTGCTTTAATTTCTAAAGTTGCACCAGTTTGTGGGTTACGGCCAGTACGTGCTGCACGTTCTTTCACATTGAAAGTACCGAAACCAACTAAAGTTACTGTATCGCCAGCTTTTAGCGCTTCAGTGATCGAAGCAATTGTCGCATCCAAAGCTTTACCTGCGTCAGCCTTAGATAATCCCCCTTTTTCTGCAATTGCATCAATTAATTCTGATTTATTCATGAAAATTACGTCCTCTTAATATCGTTTATTTAAGGTCCAGAAAATAGTTTATTTCGCCATAGCGCCTTTATAGCAATGCTTTGGGGGTAAAGGCAATACTTCTGATCCTCTTTTTTTGCAAAATACGAGAGAAAAAATCCTTGATAAATAAATAATGTGGATCGTACTCTTATTTTTTCTTTAATTGATCTTTTAAGAGCACTTGCTCTTCAGCTAAGGCATCAACTTTTGCATGTAATTGTAAAAGAAGCTTTTCTAAATGCTGTAAATCCTTTGGAGTAATTAAGCCAAGTCGATTTAAAGAGTGATTAACGCTATTATCGAGTAGTTTTTCGACTTTATCTTTTGTATCTGTCACAGACTCTTTTGCTTTTTCGGAAACCTTCTCTACGGTTTGATCGGCAATTTCTGTTGTTTTGGACTCAAGCTCTTCCCCCACCTTGACTAAAGAGTCAAATAACTTATTACCTTCTTCCTCTGCACGCGAAAAAGCACCTAAACCTGCGAGCCAAATTTGCTTCGTATATTTGCGAAAATCAAGTACAGATTTTCGGCTAGAATGCCTTGTACGCTTATTCTCAACAAGGTTTTGCTCAGGTAGCTCTTCATGCTTTTCTTCTTCTATATTGATCTGATCCATCTGTCGGGACGCTCCTAGCTATTTTATAGGCAATTGTATACAGCAAATTGCAATTTCATACCATAATAACAAACTTAGTACTTGATAGATTTGCTAAACTGTTCTACAAAGCAACTTAATTCATGTGTTTTTGTTACACCTGATAGATTTAACAAGCAGGATGCTGTCTTCAGGTAAGGATTGATTATTTATGAGTGATGCGCAACAGAGAAAAGATCAAACTCATCTGCTCCTCACAATGACTCTAATTGTTTTAGAAACAGTTTTCTCATTTATTTTAAAACATGACCGCGTTGTGGCACTTCAAGCTAAAAAGTTTGTAGACCAAAAAATTGCAATCAAAATCAACAGTTATATTCCATACTTCGATTTTTATGTGCAGTTTTCAGACCATGGTATTTTGTTTGATGAAAAAGCGCCTGAAAAAGCAGTTGACCTTGATGTCCGCACTACACTCATGGATTTAATCAAAATATTCGTTTTTGGTAATCGTCGTAGCATTAAAGGTATGCGTATAGATGGTGATATCGTATTAAAAGACGAATTTCGTGATTTACTATCTTTATTTAGTGTCCCAAAATTACTTTCAGATTGGAAACACTGGCTCTCTGAAGCGCCTAGTGACAATGACATTACGGCCTCTAAAAAACGTATTGCACCACTTTTAGAGAAAATTGATCAACAACGCTCTAAAATAAACACCCTACAAGTGGAAGTAAAACAATATAAAAACCGCATTAAACGCATTGAGCGCCGTCAAAAGCGGATTAATGTAATCTTTACAATGATTACTGTTCTATTAATCGCGTTACTAGTGTATAATGTTTGGCCTGCTTAACTGCATAATTTTGCAGTAAAAATAAAACCAATCAACTGTACTTAAAAAAACTTGACTATTTTAGTCAGGATTCTTAAAATCTACACATCTAGTCTAAACATGTGTATCGAATCATGCGCTTAACAACTCGCGGTCGTTACGCAGTGACTGCTCTACTTGATCTAGCTTTGCAGCCAACTGAACAAACGATCACTCTTGCAGAAATTGCTGCTCGCCAGACAATTTCTGTTGCATATTTAGAGCAGCTATTTGCGAAATTAAAACGCCACGGCTTAGTTTCTAGTATTCGCGGTGCAAACGGCGGTTATCACTTAGCTCGTAGCGCTGAAGAAATCACAGTCTTAGAAATCATTGAAGCTGTAAACGAAACTGTTGATGCAACGCGTTGCGACCATAAAGGCAACTGTCAAAATGGTGCAATGTGCTTAACTCACGACTTATGGCAAGAACTCTCCCACCACATTGCCGATTATCTCGCAAAAATCACACTTGCAGACCTTGTAGCTCGTGACAACGTACAAACCGTTGCCATTCGCCAAAATTCTTCAAACTTTGATTCAGCTCTTCTATCGGTTACAGGTATTTGACATGAAACGTCCTATTTATCTTGATTATGCAGCAACAACTCCTGTAGACCCTCAAGTTGCTGAACGTATGATGGAGTGCCTAACATTTGATGGCACTTTCGGTAATGCTGCTTCTCGCTCGCACGCTTACGGCTGGCAAGCAGAAGAGAAAGTTGAATACGCACGTGAACAAGTTGCGAATCTTGTAAAAGCAGATCCACGTGAAATCGTATGGACTTCTGGTGCAACTGAGTCTGATAACCTTGCACTTAAAGGTGTTGCTCAATTCTATGCATCTAAAGGTAAACATATCATTACCTCTAAAATTGAACATAAAGCAATTTTAGATACATGCCGTGAGCTTGAAGAAGAAGGCTTTGAAATTACTTATCTTGAGCCAGAAGCAAAAACAGGTTTAATTACACCTGAAATGGTTCAAGTTGCACTTCGCCCAGATACTATTCTTGTTTCACTCATGATGGTAAACAACGAAATTGGTACTGTAACTGACGTTGCTGCAATTGGCGAATTAACACGCGCTAACAAAACTTATTTCCACGTAGATGCGGCTCAAGCAGCTGGTAAAGTTGAAATTGATCTTTCAACTTTAAAAGTTGACTTAATGAGTTTCTCTGCACACAAAATTTATGGCCCTAAAGGCATTGGTGCTTTATTTGTACGTCGTTCACCTCGCGTACGCGTAAAAGCTCAAATGCACGGTGGTGGTCATGAACGCGGTATGCGCTCTGGTACTTTAGCAACTCACCAAATCGTGGGTATGGGTGAAGCATTTGAACTTGCTGGCAAAAACTTGCAAGCAGAACAAACCCGCCTACGCGTACTTCGTGACAAGCTTTGGAATGGCTTACAAGGTTTAGAACAAGTGTTCTTAAACGGCCACCCAGAACATAACGTAGCAAACTATTTAAACGTTAGCTTCAACTTTGTTGAAGGCGAATCGTTAATGATGTCATTGAAAGACGCTGCTGTATCTTCTGGTTCAGCGTGTACTTCAGCAACATTAGAACCTTCATACGTTCTACGCGCTTTAGGTCTTTCTGACGAATTAGCACACAGCTCTATCCGCTTCAGCTTTGGTAAATACACCACTGAAGAAGATATTGATCATGTGTTAGAAGTAACTATCGCTGCTGTTGAGAAATTGCGTGAGCTTTCTCCACTTTGGGATATGTACAAAGAAGGTATCGACCTTTCTACTGTTGAATGGGCTGAACACTGATTCACCCTCTTGAGATAGCTTTTAATTAAAGGCTATCTCATTGATTAATGTTATTTCACCCCCATATTAAATCTTAAAGGCTGACCCCGAGGTTTGGAGAAGCATCATGGCTTATAGCGAAAAAGTAATTGATCATTACGAAAACCCTCGTAATGTTGGTGTTTTAGACAAAAATGCTGAAAATGTTGGTACTGGCATGGTTGGTGCTCCAGCATGTGGCGACGTTATGCGTCTACAAATCCAAGTTGATGATAACGGTGTGATTGAAGAAGCACGTTTTAAAACTTATGGTTGTGGTTCTGCAATTGCCTCTAGTTCTTTAGTAACTGAATGGTTAAAAGGCAAAACCTTAGATCAAGCACAAGCGATCAAAAATATTGACATCGCAACTGAGCTTGCACTACCACCAGTAAAAGTACACTGTTCTGTACTTGCTGAAGATGCAATTAAAGCTGCTGTAGAAGACTACCGTAGCAAAAAAACAAAAGCTTAAATTTCTAAGTTTTTGAAATAGATATCACGGAGTTTTCATGATCCACTTAACTGAAAATGCGGCTGCTCATATTAGCAATTACCTAAAGAATCGTGGTAAAGGTGAAGGCATTCGCGTTGGCGTGAAAACTTCAGGCTGTTCAGGTTTGGCTTATGTTCTTGAGTTTGTTGATGAAACAAATGAACACGACCAAGTCTTTGAACAGTTTGGCGTTAAAGTTTTTACAGACCCTAAAAGCTTAGTTTATCTCGAAGGTTTAGAGATGGACTATGTGAAAAACGGCCTGAACGAAGGCTTCGAATTTAACAACCCAAATAAAAAAGGCGAATGTGGTTGTGGTGAATCTTTCACTGTCTAATCCATACATTCTGCCTTCTTTATGCATTAAAACAGTGTAAAATCACTGTTTTAATTGCATTTAATGCAACCATTTTTTGCACATCAATCGCGGAATACATCTCCCATGAATCATTTTGAGCTGTTCAATCTGCCCGCAGCACTCGATATCGATTTAGCAGCTTTAAAAGCGCAATTCCTGAGTTTGCAGCAACAATTCCATCCCGACAAAGCTGAAGATAAAGACCAAGCATTGATTCAATCCAGTGAAATCAACCAAGCTTATAAAGTCTTATCACAAGTAGACAGTCGCGCAGCTTATTTACTCAGCTTAAAAAAACAAGATTATCACCTTGATCAATCCATCAGTGATTTTGAGTTTTTACAAGATGCAATGGAAATTCGTGAGCAACTGGATGATGCGCAAGGCTCAGAAGATCTGAAATCTTTACGTGTTGAAGTGCAACAATGGATGGATGGCTTAGTCCGCGAATTTAAAATCGACTACGACGATGAAGACTGGGCTGAAGCACGTGATACTGTACGAAAATTACGCTTCTTCCAAAAAGTCATGGCTGATATTGAGAGAGCTGATGATCGTTTCTTAGATGACGATAGCTTCGATTTAGATGATGATTTTTAATTTTTTTATATTTAACGTTCAAAGGATGTAACACATGGCTCTCTTGCAAATTGCAGAACCTGGTCAATCAAGTGCACCGCATGAACACCGTATTGCAATTGGTATTGATTTAGGCACAACGCATTCACTCGTTGCTTCTGTACTTTCAGGTAAAGCAAAAGTGCTACAGGACGAACACAGCCGCGTGTTACTCCCGTCTATTGTTCACTATGCTACGGATACAACAGTATATGGTGATGACGCAAAAGCTTATTTAACAACAGATCCCAAAAACACGATTGTCTCTGTAAAACGCTTTATGGGTCGCTCAAAAGCAGATATTAAATTTCAACACCCCTACGCTTTGGTGGGTGAAGACAATCAAATGCCTGCTTTCGAAACAGTACAAGGTCGTAAAACACCTGTTGAAATTTCTGCTGAAATTTTAAAACAGCTTAAAGACCGTGCTGAATTAAACCTACAAAATCCAATTAATGGTGCAGTCATTACTGTTCCCGCTTATTTTGATGAAGCTCAACGCCAAGCAACACGTGATGCCGCACAACTTGCTGGCCTCAATGTTTTACGTCTATTAAACGAACCCACAGCTGCCGCGGTAGCTTATGGCCTAGATCAAGAATCTAATCTTGCGCATGACCAAAACTATGTTATTTATGACTTAGGTGGTGGTACATTTGACGTTTCAATTTTACGTTTTTCTCAAGGCGTATTTGAAGTATTAGCAACAGGTGGCCACACTGCCCTCGGTGGTGATGATTTAGATCGCTTAATTGTAAAATGGGCAAAAAAACAGCTAAATATTGATACACTCGATGATGCTGAATATGCACAATTTATTGTGGCTGCACGTAAAGCAAAAGAAGCTCTAAGTGATGTAGCCTCTGTAGAATTACAATTACTCGACCAAACACTTGTACTTGATCGTGCTAATTTTGAAAGCATCATTCAAGTTGCTCTAGATAAAACAATGAGCGTGTGTAAGCGCGTATTACGCGATGCCAAACTTGAACTTAATGATATTCACAGTGTGGTATTGGTGGGTGGTTCAACGCGTTCATACGCTGTACAAGATGCTGTCCGTAATGTGTTCCAAAAAGAACCTTTATGTACCATCAACCCAGATGAAGTTGTAGCGATTGGTGCAGCCATTACTGCCAATCAATTGATTGGTAATACCAAAGACGGCTCATTACTACTAGACGTTACACCACTTTCACTGGGCTTAGAAACCATGGGCGGTTTGGTAGAGCGATTAATTTCGCGTAATACTGCTATTCCAGTTGCACGTCGCCAAGAATTTACAACCTATCAAGATGGCCAAACTGCCATGTTGATTCATGTTGTACAAGGTGAACGTGATTTGGTAGAACACTGCCGTAGCTTGGGCCGTTTTGTACTTCGTGGTATTCCTCCAATGACTGCAGGTCAAGCACGTATTGAAGTAACCTTCCAAGTAGATGCAGATGGTCTATTGACTGTGGCAGCAAAGGAAACCACTTCTGGTGTACATGCACAAATTGATATTAAACCATCTTATGGTTTATCTGATACAGATACAGAGCGTCTACTTCTTGATGGTTTCAAATTTGCAGAAGAAGACAAACATCTTCGTCATTTGCATGAAACCAAAATTGAAGCACAACGCGAGTTAGAAGCGCTTACTCAAGCACTAAAAGCCGATCAGCAGCTTTTAGCGAGCGCTGATTTAGATGCGCTTTTACACGCGAAACAAGCATTAGAAACACAACTTGAATCTAATGAGATTAAAGCCATTGAACATGCCGTAGAACAGCTTAAAATACATAGTGATGCCTTTGCAGCTGCACGTATGAATCAACATATTGATACTGCACTAAAAGGTACAAAGCTCGACGACTGGTCAAACTCAAATTAATTTATAGGTTAAGACTATGCCACGTATTAAAGTATTGCCTCATGCAACAATTTGCCCAAATGGCGCTGAGTTTGAAGTTGAGTCAAATGCAAACCTATGCCAAAGCCTTTTAGACAATGGCATTAAAATCGAACACGCTTGTGATATGTCAAAAGCATGTACAACTTGTCACGTTGTTGTTCGTAGAGGTTTTGATGGCCTTGAAGAAATGGACGACATTGAAGCTGACTTATTAGACCGTGCTTGGGGTCTAGAGCCAGACTCTCGTTTATCTTGCCAAGTTAAAATTGAAAATGAAGATTTGGAAGTAGAAATTCCGAAGTATACGATTAACCATGCTTCTGAAAATCACTAAATTATTGATGACTTAGTGATTTTAGAATCGTATAAAAAAGACCGCAAAAGCGGTCTTTTTTAGTTTAACAATCTACTTACTTATTGTGTGATTTCAGACAAAATGAGTGAACATCGGCTAGTTCTGCTTAACTATGTGTTTCTATTTTTTCAATTTTTTCGATGATTTCATCTTCAAGATTGAGTTTTACAATCCCTTCCGAGTTCGTCATTTTCTGCTGTGTTTGAATACGCTTAATCATTTTTTCAAGTACATGAATCAGCTCTGGGTACTCAAAATTTTGTACTTCATCTAAGTTCAACAGCAAATGGAAACCCTTATACTCATAGTCAAACCAGCGTTGATAATCGACTTTTTGCGAAGTATAACGCTCCATCACTTGCCATGTGCGTACCGGTCCTTGAATACCCTTTAAGTAAATCGGTGCTTTAGGTGCACATAAATAATCATTTTTAATCAGTTTATGCGTATCATCTGAAATTAAGATTTCATCAACTTCAGCAGCACTTTGTAAACGAGCAGCCAAGTTAGCATCACGACCTACAATCGTATATGCCATACGGTGTGCTGCGCCATAGTTTCCTACGTGGCAATATCCTGTTGAAATACCCATACGGATATGCAGTGGCGGATACCCCATCTTGATCCAACGCTCACGAAGTAGTTTCATCTGCTGGCGCATGACCATTGCCATTTCCAAACATACTTTGGCATCTTGCTCTACACCTTGACTGTGTGGATCACCAAAGAAAATAAGGATTGCATCACCCATAAACTTGTCGACCGTAGCTTCATATTGCTTCGCAATTTCAGTCATGTGACTTAAATAATCATTAAGCAAGAAGGCTAAATCGTCGGGAATGAGTGTTTCTGAAAGCTCCGTAAAGCCTTGAATATCTGAAAAGAAAATTGTCATTTTCTTACGCTTGTATTCAATTTTGGCTTCAGACTCCCCCTTCATAATAGACTGCCACAATTGCACTGGCGCATAACGGCTTAGCTGATTGGCAAATTCCATATAGCGGTTCATCTGATCATAATAGTGATTCTTTTTGTTGGCCATATATTGGACTTGGGAGATTTGATAATAACTACCCACGCCAAAATAAGTAATCAAACACAAGAATCCCACCACCGTCAGTTCACTGCTGGTGGTGTCAAAGTATTCGTGGAAGTCAAATATAAAGATGGTGCATAAATAAAAAATTGAAATCCCGATAAGACTGGCTAGAGACACCATCAAAAAGGAAATTCTGTTATTTATTGCCGTATACAGTAGCGCAAAAAGCGCTAAAAATGTCAGCACCAAATTGAGATGCACTGCCGACAACATCACCGAAATAATTAAAATATCGATGATAAAAAGTACATTTCGCTTAACCTTATTATTAAACCGATAAATTAACCAATGTGAAAATTTTGGCGTAATTAAAAGCATAGCAAGTAGGAAAAACGGAATATAAATTTGGTACTGCGTATCTGGCTGAGTGTAATGATAGACGATGGCAACCAACGACAGCATTAGGTAGCCCATCAAGCGATGGACATACTCAAACTGTCTTGGTTCTTTATTAATCCATTCGTCTAACAATGCCACTCAGTTACTCCTTGCGGACATAGATAGCCACACCTTCCTTAAATGGAAATATGTGTTCAATCCATACGCCAATCAAATGGCATATCACCTTGACCACGCAATGCCAACATTAAAGTCTGACGCATGTGAGCCAGTACTTCATTACTGTATGGTACAGCTGGTGTGCCCCAAACTGGTTTAGGCCATGCCACATCATTCTGGTAGCGTACAACATGATGGAAATGCAGTTGTGGAACCATATTTCCCAATGCCGCTACATTCATTTTATCTGCGCGAAATACGCGAGATAACTGGCTAGACAACCAGCTTGATTCACGTAGGAATTGTTCTTGGTCTGCTTGGCTCAGTTCATATAGTTCTGTAATGCCTGGAACACGCGGTATAAGAATCAACCACGGAAATTGCATATCATTCATCAAACGACATGTTGACAGTGGAAAGTCGCCTACATAAAACGTATCTTGAGCAAGTTGTGGATGTAAACTAAACATATCTTTATAAATGATGCAAAATTAGAATGATGGCTAATACTATCACATCCTATTGGGTGTGAAAATTATAGGCTATGTGTTTCAGTACAAATAACTTAGATTTGCTTTGAAGCAAGTCACACTTTTAACTTTAATAAATTTCTCCAAAAAATCAAGTATTTCTTTGTACATACAAATAGCATACTCGCATTTTTTGGAGAATATTCATATAAATATTTTCATGTATCTGTGATCAATTCAACTCTTTCAATAGACTGTCTAGTAAATCGTTTATAAACTGTATTCGCTTCTCATATTCTTCTAACATCACCATCACCTTTAAGCGTTGCCCACCTTCCATACGGAAGAAAGTTGGATGCTTTTGCATCATTTGAATGATGCTAATCGCCTGTACAGGTGTATCTGGCGAAAATTCGATGTTCCCACCATGTCCACCAATATCAATTTTAGTGATACCTAACTGCTCTGCTTTTAGGCGCACTTGATGTACGGCAAATAACTGCTTGACGGGCTGTGGCGGAATACCAAAACGATCAATCAATTCCATACGAATATTATCTAATTTATCGCGTGAATCTGTATTACTGATGCGCTTATAAAACAGTAAGCGTTGGTGGACATCTCCCAGATATTCATCTGGAATTAACGCGGGCATGTGTAAAGAAATTTCTGCAGTCAAAGATAACGGTGCATCAAAGTTTGGTGTTTTGCCTTTTTGAATGGCTTTGGTCGCTTTTTCCAACATTTCCATATACAGGCTATAACCGATGGCTTGCATCGAGCCACTTTGTTGTTCGCCTAGTAAATCTCCCGCACCACGGATTTCTAAATCTTCCGTGGCCAACATAAAGCCTGCTCCTAAATTGGCAGCACGGCTAATTGCATCTAAACGCTTCTCTGCATCACCTTTAAGGCCTTTAATGGATGGAACCATTAAATAGGCATACGCTTGATGATGTGAACGACCCACACGACCACGCAATTGATGTAATTGGGCCAACCCCAGTTTGTCTGCACGTTCAATTAAAATGGTATTGGCATTGGGTACATCAATACCGGTCTCAATGATGGTTGAACATACCAACACATTATATTCTTTATGATAGAACTGCTGCATGACCTGTTCTAATTCACGTTCACGCATTTGACCATGTGCGACAGCTACACGTGCTTCGGGTACTAAACAACGAATGGTTTCTGCACAGCGCTCAATCGTATCTACTTCATTATGTAGAAAATACACCTGACCACCACGGAGCAATTCACGCAAAATTGCTTCTTTAATCGCATCATCTGTATGCTCTTGTACAAAAGTTTTAACAGCTAAACGTCGCGCTGGTGGCGTGGCAATAATAGATAAATCGCGCATACCACTAAATGCCATATTGAGCGTTCTTGGAATAGGTGTAGCAGTCAATGTCAGCATGTCTACATCAGCACGCATTGCTTTAATGCGCTCTTTATCACGCACACCAAAACGGTGCTCTTCGTCCACAATCATGAGACCCAATTGCTGGAATTGCACATTTTCTTGCAAAATTTTATGTGTCCCAATCACGATATCAACTTTGCCTTCAGCCAAATCCTCTATGGTTTTGGTATGCGCTTTAGATGATCCAAATCGTGAAAGGACTTCTATACGTACAGGCCAATCAGCAAAGCGATCTTTAAACGACTCATAATGTTGTTGTGCGAGCAATGTTGTCGGCACCAACACTGCAACTTGTTTATTGTTTTGCACGGCGACAAAAGCAGCTCGCATTGCCACTTCAGTTTTACCAAAGCCAACGTCACCACAGACCAATCGATCCATTGGCTTTGCCAATTGCATATCGTGTAGTGTTGCCTCAATTGCATTGGCCTGATCGAGTGTTTCTTCATAAGCAAAACCACTGGCAAACTGCATATACATACTGTGATCAAGCTCAAAACCAAACCCTGGCTTCGCTTGGCGACGTGCTTGAATATGTAATAACTCAGCAGCCACATCATGTATTTGCTCTAATGCTTTACGTTTTGCTTTGCTCCACGTATCAGTTCCAAGCTTATGTAATGGCGCCAAATCTGGATCGCCACCACTATAACGGCTAATCAAATGCAGATGCGTTACAGGTACATATACTTTGGCTGCATCTGCATAATCTAGCTGTAAAAATTCATGATCTTGCTCATCAATACTAAGTGTCACCAGTCCCGCATAACGCCCCACGCCATGATCGATATGTACAACAGGCGCACCCAAGTTAAGTTCAGTTAAACTGCGAATTAAAAATTCTTCAGAAACTTCTTGCTGGCGTTTACGTCGACGCTGTACCACGCGGTGCTCATAAAGCTGATTCTCTGAAATCACACTGAGCGTATTCGTGAGTAACAAACCACGCTCTAAAGGAGCATTGGTAATTGCTACAGCATGCATAGATGCAACAAAATCTTCGAAATCTTCAACAGTTGGAATATTGCCTAAACTTGGACGTAACGCATCCTTTAATGTTTCACGTCGACCTGCACTTTCTGCTACCAATAAAACAGGATGATTCGCTTCATCAATATATTTTTTAACTTCTGTAAAAGGCTTTTCACGTTTTGGATCAACCGCCAAGCGTGGGGGCGCTTCGGCAACAATATTGACTACGCCGGCCTTTTCATCAAAAACGTCTTGTGAAGCAATCACACGACCAAACCGATTGAGTTGCTCAAATACTTGGTTAGGCGATAAGAACAAATGCTCAGGCGCTAAAATTGGTTGATCTACATTATGTCGGCGGTCTTTATAACGACGTTGTACTTCAGTCCAAAATTGGATTAAACCATCATCCAAATGCGAATCTGTAATGACAATGCCATTCTGAGGTAAGTACGATGTTAGGCAAGATTGAGTCTGAATGGCTTCCGCACTAAAAAATAACGGAAAATAAAACTCAAGCCCTGGCGAGGCAATACCATCCAATACATCCTGATAAATTGGATTCTTTTTAGGATTGGCTGTTGGAAATTGTTCTGCATAACGATCACGAAATACGGCGCGACCTTCTTTTAATGGAAATTCTTTTGCAGGAAGTACGGTAAAGTTTTTTAAAGTTTCTGTAGTGCGCTGAGTTTCTGGATCAAAGAATTTGAGTGTGTCGATCTCATCATCAAACAAATCAATCCGAATCGGTGAAGTTTGCCCAGACGCATAAATATCCATAATACTGCCACGAACAGCGAATTCACCATGATCATAAACCGTATCAACCAAGTGATAGCCTGCTTGGACTAAACGTGTTTTTTGTTTTTCTAAGTCAAATTTTTGACCCACTTGAATATCAAAGTGTTCGCCTAATACCCAAGAACTCGGTGCAACACGCTGTGCCAGTGTAGATGCTGAAATTAACAGCACACCTGAATTTGGCATATTAGATAATATTGCTAAACGCTCAGAGACAATATCTTGATGTGGCGATAAGCGATCATAAGGAAGAATTTCCCAATCTGGGAAGATGGTTGGTTTTATGCCATAAAACTCAAGCTCACTTTCCAACTGCCCCAAATGCTGATTATTACGCGCAACAATAATGAACAGCTGTTGATGCTGTTGTGCGATTTCTTTAAAAAGCAGACCCGTCGCTGAGCCTTGCAAATTGCCAATCCAGCGCTTTTCGCCTGCTTTGAGCTGTTTTAAATTGAGTTGAATAATTTCTTGTTGGAACATGTATATAGCTTTAGCGTCTAAACAACATAGCAGTTATTTTAACACGATGCATTTCAACATAATGTGTTTTATCGCATTGCTTTACATGCCTTTACAACTGAATGCGAACTCACGTTGCCTTAGCGCCCTTTTTTCTTATGTTCACGTAAAAAGTTGCGATAGTATTCGCTGAGTACCTGTATTAACTGCTTAAAATCTTGCAAGTTTTCAGCTGTATTTCCCAGCTCAATATTAAAGTTCTGACGGGCTATTTCTAAATCAATTTTTTCATTAATAATCATGCCTGCATTATAAACTGCACCCAAATCATTAAATGAACTCACGCGACGATTAGAAAAGTAATTCAATCTTGCCGATAGCATGTCATTCAGTACCACACCTGCAACAATATATCCCTGTATTTCGTCATATTGTATTTGATGCTGTTCTTTAAAAAGTTGTTCTGCGCTGGGCTCAGAATTTTTAAACAATGAAGTGAGTTTATTGAACATATCGGTGTGTCCATGAGTGACATTTTGAATATTCTAAAATGTTTTATGCATGACAGTGGCCTTATGCTGACAAATTATTTAGCAAAAGCATAGAAATCAACCGTGCCATTAAGCACACCCATGCTTCATTCAAGTTTCTTTCGCTTAAAAATTCGGACGCTTAAAAATTAGAATGTAAAAGCCACCACTTCTCTATACATATTAAAGTGGTGGCTTAGTCAATGAAAATAGCTAAAGCAGTGCAATATCTTTTCTATCAGACGATGTTTCTATTACAAACTATATAGATGTCTTAAGACACGGCAGCCAACTCTGTCAGTCCAGATTCTACTTCTGAGACTAGATTGTTAAATGCAAAAATTTCATCAAGCTGTGCTTGGCTCAATAAATTCTGCTCAAGTACCACTTGTTGAATGGTTTTATTCTCTGCTATACATTGCTTGCCAATTTCATCACACTTGGCATGACCTAAAATGGGGTCTAACAAAGTAACAATACCAACGCTACGCATCACTGCGTCATAGCAAGCCTGCTCATTGGCTTGAATGCCTTGAATACATTTCTGATCTAGGGTTTCAATTGCACGGCATAACAAATCAATCGACTCATTCATAGATACCGCAATCACTGGCTCCATGACATTTAACTGTAACTGCCCCGCTTCGGCCGCCATAGTAACAGCCAAATCATTGCCAATGACTTTAAAAGCTATTTGATTTACGACTTCTGGAATCACTGGATTGATCTTGGCTGGCATAATCGACGAGCCCGCTTGTAGCTCAGGTAAGCGAATTTCTGCAAGTCCCGTACGCGGGCCAGAACTGAGTAGACGTAAATCATTACAAATTTTTGAAAGCTTGACCGCCAATCGCTTGAGTGTACTCGACAATATAATAAATACACCGCAGTCGCTCGTTGCTTCTACATAGTCTTCGGCGCCGACCAAAGGTAAACCCGTGATCTGTTTAAGTGCCTGCACTGTTTCACGTGCATACCCCTTGGGCGTATTCACCCCCGTACCAATGGCAGTTGCACCTAAGTTGATTTCTAACAATAACTGACGAGTATTATCAATTAACTTTAGATCCTCTTTTAATAAAGTCGCAAAAGCTCGGAACTCTTGACCTAAGGTCATGGGCACAGCATCTTGCAATTGTGTACGTCCCATTTTCACCACATATTGGAACTCGATGGCTTTGGCTTGAATGCTGGCAACAATTTTATGTATCGCTACCAACAATTGCTCTAGATGATAAAACACCGCCAATCGTAATGCTGTTGGGTATACATCATTGGTTGATTGCGATTTATTCACATGGTCATTAGGGTGAATATGTGTGTATTCACCTTTATTAAAGCCCATTTTTTCCAAAGCAATATTCGCAATCACTTCATTGCAATTCATATTGATTGACGTCCCTGCACCCCCTTGATACACATCTAAAGGAAATGATGTGCTCCACTGAGCAGGTTGTTCAATCAATTGGTCACATGCAAATTGAATCGCTTCACTCACATCTTGACTCATTTTAGAAAATTTAAAATTCGTTTGTGCCGATGCTTTTTTAACTTGTGCCAATGCGCGAATAAAAGGGAGATTTTCACCGACTTTAGTGGAAGATATTTGGAAGTTTTCCAAGGCTCTTAACGTATGAATGCCATAGTAGCTTTCTGCTGGAACTTCTTTTTGCCCCAACAAATCATGCTCTATTCTTGTTTTAACCAACTGAACCATTGCCACAGTAAATACTCTTCATGAAATGCACTAAAAGTGTGCAACACCAATACTATAAGGACTGCTTTTACGCTCCACAGATGTTTTACTTCATTATGAAACATAAGATTACAACTGTTGAGTCTAAGTAATAATCGTAAAGTTGCGTAAGCTCATCTCATCTATATAAATATTTTTATAATGATTTTCAGTTAGATAGAATTTTGATAAAAATAAGACTCACAAAGATGTGTAGATTTACATCAGAAATAACGCTACTCACCCAAAAATGTAAATTCTTCACCTTTTGTCACTATGTAACCAAAATTACAATGAGTTTCACAAAGCGATAATAATTCTCACCGAAATGTAACAGAGCGTAAATTTTAAACTGTGCTTGAATCAGCACCTCGGTGAAATCGAGCAAAAATTCATCTTAGGAAAGATGGTTAATTGAACAGACAAAGGATGGCATAGCTATGAGCCAACTAAATCCTACGCTAATCACGTTTATATTTTATATTGTGGCAATGATTGGCATTGGATTGTACGCCTACAAGGCTACAACCAACTTTGACGATTACATTTTGGGCGGACGAAGCCTAGGTAGTGTCGTTACCGCACTTTCTGCTGGTGCCTCAGATATGAGTGGCTGGCTACTCATGGGTTTACCTGGTGCAATTTACTTATCTGGCTTGTCCGAGGCATGGATTGCGATCGGTCTGATTATTGGTGCTTGGCTAAACTGGCTCTTGGTTGCAGGTCGACTCCGTGTACACACCGAAGTTCAGCATAATGCACTCACCTTACCCGACTATTTTACCAGCCGTTTTGGCGACTCCAAAAAAATACTACGTATTATTTCAGCAGTAGTTATTTTAATCTTTTTCGCGATTTACTGTGCTTCGGGCATGGTCGCTGGCGCACGTTTATTTGAAAGTTTATTTGGCTGGAACTACACCACTGCCCTTTGGATTGGTGCTGTGGCAACCATCAGCTACGTCTGTATTGGTGGCTTTCTTGCCATCAGTTGGACCGATACCTTCCAAGCAGGCTTAATGATTTTTGCATTACTGCTTGCACCAATTATGACTTACATTGCAATTGGCGATAATGCAGCGCATGTCGGTGCAATTGTAGAATCTGTACGTCCACATGCAAATAATTTGATCTCAGATTTGAGCACTGTTGCTATTTTATCTTCTATGGCATGGGGCTTAGGCTACTTTGGTCAACCCCACATTTTAGTCCGCTTTATGGCAGCAGACTCAGTAAAATCCATTCCTGTTGCACGTCGTATTGGTATGACGTGGATGATTCTTTGTCTTGGAGGTGCGGTAGCGGTAGGTTATATCGGTATTGCGTACTTCCATGCTAATCCAGCACTGTCTGCTTCGGTGACTGCAAACCCTGAAACTATTTTCATGGAATTAACCAAAATCTTGTTTAATCCTTGGGTTGCAGGTGTAATTTTGGCAGCAATCTTAGCTGCTGTGATGAGTACCTTAAGTTGCCAACTTTTAGTGTGTTCAAGCACGCTAACAGAAGATATTTATAAAGCTTTCATCCGTAAAAATGCTTCTCAAAATGAATTGGTTTGGGTTGGGCGTTTGATGGTGATTGCCATCGCAATCCTTGCAATTGTGCTTGCGCTCAACCCTCACAGTAAAGTTTTGGGCTTAGTGGCTTATGCTTGGGCAGGTTTTGGTGCGGCTTTTGGTCCACTCATTATTTTGTCTTTGTTCTGGCGACGTATGACATTAAACGGTGCAATTGCGGGTATGGTTGTTGGCGCTGTAACAGTGATTGTGTGGAAAAACACCATGGCCGCGACTGGTATTTATGAAATTATTCCAGGATTTATTTTCTCAGCTATCAGTATCATCGTGTTTAGTTTACTCAGTAAGGCGCCATCGAAAGACGTTACTGCTCGTTTCGATCAAGCCAACGATTTGTATGAAAAAGAAATGCAAGAGATGAAAGCTGGAAAGTAAATATTCATACAAAATTTAGGGGCCTCGGCCCCTTTTTTGTTCACTGTAAATTATGAAGTTAAGATTTTTTAACAGGTTGTTTTATACTAATTTGGCTGGTTTCTTTAATTACTTCCATCACAGGATAGCTTCTGGTTTCTTTAATCCCCGGAAGTTGCCAAAGCACCTGCCCTGATATTTTTCTAAATTCTTCCATATTGGCACAGCGAATTTTTACCACAAAATCGAATCCACCACTGATCATGTGACATTCAACAATTTCTGGATAATCAATCACAGCATCGGAGAATTCTTCTAGCACATTGGGTGTAGTCTTATCTAATAAAATTTCTACAAAAACCACAAAGCTCTTGTTGAGCATATCTGAATTGAGCTTTGCTTCATAACCTAAGATATAACCATCTTTGGTGAGCTTTTGTACACGCGCCAAAGCCGCCGTAGGTGAAAGATTCACTGCTTCAGCCAGCTTAATATTTGAAATTCGACCATCTTTTTGCAGAATATCCAATATCCTGATATCTGTGCGGTCTAATAGCATAATTGGGTTTGTCATCTGAATTTTTCCCTAAAAATGACACCAAATATAGTGAGTTGTGCAGCATATTTTCTGTGATCATAAATTAAATCCAGTTCAATACTCAATTTAATTTTCTATGTCACAGGATGTTGACTAAAATGTTAGAAGCAACTTCTCCTATCAATACAGATAAATCTACTGATAACAACCCAACGGGTTATATTACCCAATTTGCTCAAAAATCGGAATTTGAGCTTGAAATTAACCGCGCTTGGCGTCGTTCAGAAAGCGAATGCGTTGAAAATTTATTGGCACATAGCCAAATTGATCAAGAACTTTCAGATCGTATTTATCAACTGGCTTTTGATTTAGCACACAGTTTACGTGAGCAAAAAGGCGACTCAGGCAAAGCGGGTATTGTTCAAGGTTTATTGCAAGAGTTTTCACTTTCTTCACAAGAAGGTATTGCGCTCATGTGCCTTGCTGAAGCACTTTTGCGTATTCCAGACAAAGCAACACGTGATTTACTCATTAAAGATAAAATTAACCAAGGCAACTGGAAAGATCATCTTGGGCAAAGTAATTTAATGTTTGTGAATGCTGCCGCGTGGGGCTTGATGCTCACCGGCAAGCTGATGGAAACACCAAAAGCCAATAGTTTGTCGGGCTTACTGACAAGCCTACTCGCACGTAGTGGCCGTGGTGTTATCCGTAAAGCTGTGGACGTTGCTATGCGCATGATGGGCGAGCAATTCGTAACTGGTGAAACAATTAATGAAGCCTTAAAAAATGCAGAGACATTTGAAGACAAAGGCTTTCGCTACTCTTACGATATGTTAGGTGAAGCAGCACTCACAGATCACGATGCCGAACGCTATTATGATGACTATACCAATGCAATTCATGCGATTGGTAAAGCATCTTCAGATAAAAATGTGTATGACGGCCCTGGTATTTCAATTAAGCTTTCCGCATTGCACCCACGCTACCAGCGTTCGCAAATTGACCGTGTGCAAGATGAACTATATCAAAAAGTTTTAAATTTAGCGGTATTGGCCAAACAGTATGACATTGGCTTAAATATTGATGCTGAAGAAACAGAGCGTTTAGAAATTTCATTACAAATGCTCGAACGCTTATGCTTTGAACCTAAGCTCAGCAATTGGAAAGGCATTGGCTTCGTGATTCAAGCCTACCAAAAGCGTTGTTTCTATGTGGTTGACTATGTCATTGATTTGGCAAAACGTAGCCACAAGCGCTTAATGATTCGTTTGGTTAAAGGAGCGTACTGGGACAGCGAAATTAAAAAAGCACAAATTGAAGGTATGGATGAATACCCTGTATTTACCCGTAAAGTTCATACCGATTTGTCTTATATTGCCTGTGCACGCAAACTATTGGCTGCGCCTGATCAAGTTTATCCACAATTTGCCACACACAATGCGCAGACTTTAGCAACCATTTACCATTTGGCAGACCCTTCAAAATATTACGTCGGTCAGTATGAGTTCCAATGCTTACACGGCATGGGTGAACCGCTGTATAAGCAAGTTGTAGGCGACAAAAACAACAATAATTTGGGTGTACCTTGTCGTATTTATGCGCCTGTTGGTAACCATGAAACCTTACTCGCATATCTAGTCCGTCGCTTATTAGAAAATGGCGCAAATACTTCTTTCGTTAATCGTATTGCAGACAAAACTTTAAAAATTGAGGATTTGATTGAAAACCCACGCCAAACAATTGAACAAGCAGCCCAAATTGAAGGTCAAGTTGGCTTAAAGCACCCTGCTATTCCCTATCCAGTCGACCTTTATGGTGCAGATCGTCATAACTCAGCAGGCTTGGACTTGGCCAATGACCGTGACTTATTGGCACTCGATTTGACCGCTCAAGAACTCAGTCAATTTGAATGGCAAGCATCACCAATGGGCGCAGACTTAAACTCAGATGCTGAGACGGTTGTACTTTCAGTGTTAAACCCTGCAAATCATCTAAATTTAGTGGGCCATGTGACTGAAACCAGCCTAGAACAAATTGATCTTGCACTAAGTGCTGCCACCGAAGCTCAAGATGCTTGGAAAAACTTGGCTAAAAATGAACGCGCAGCATGCTTACAACGTGCAGCTGACAGCATGGAAGCTCAGTTACAACCCTTAATGGTTTTACTGTGTCGCGAAAGCGGTAAAACCTACGCGAATGCCATTGCAGAAGTCCGCGAAGCTGTAGATTTCCTACGTTATTATGCTGCTCAGATGATTCATCTTGAAGCTTCTACGCACATAGAGCCACTGGGCACAGTGCTCTGTATTAGCCCTTGGAACTTTCCACTGGCGATTTTCAGTGGTCAAATTGCAGCAGCATTAGTCACTGGTAATACGGTTATTGCAAAACCTGCTGAACAAACCCCACTAATTGCAGCACAAGCCGTGCAAATTTTATGGGATGCTGGCGTCCCTAAAGCGGTATTACAACTGTTACCCGGCCGTGGTGAAACTGTAGGTGCGAAATTAAGTGCCGATGCACGTATTAACGGCATTATGTTTACAGGTTCAACTGAAGTCGCGCGCATCTTGCAAAAAACCGTTGCACAGCGTTTAAGCCTTTCTGGTCAATCCGTACCTTTGATTGCAGAAACGGGTGGCCAAAATGCCATGATCGTCGATTCATCTGCACTCACTGAACAAGTCGTGTTAGACATTGTAAATTCTGCTTATGACAGTGCGGGTCAACGTTGCTCTGCGCTTCGCGTGCTGTGTGTACAAGAAGACAATGCTGAAACAGTTATAACTATGCTTAAAGGTGCCATGAAACAGCTTCAAGTAGGCCGACCTTATTTATTAAGTACAGATATTGGGCCAGTAATAGATCGTGAAGCGAAAGAGATGATTGATCAGCATATTACGCAAATGCGCTCGAAAGGCCATAAAGTACATCAAATCATGCGCAATCATGATAGCGAAGATTTACAGCAAGGGACTTTTGTACTGCCTACCCTCATTGAGCTTCCAAACCTGAATGACTTAAAACGCGAAGTGTTTGGCCCTGTTTTGCATGTCATTACTTACAAATACGGCGAACTTGATCAATTACTTCAGCAGATTAATGACAAAGGTTATGGTCTCACCATGGGCTTACACACACGGATTGATGAAACCATTCAAACCGTCATTCGCCATGCAGAAGTTGGTAACCTCTACATTAATCGTAATATCGTAGGCGCAGTTGTTGGTGTACAGCCTTTTGGTGGCGAAGGTCTTTCAGGAACAGGTCCTAAAGCAGGCGGTCCGATATATATGTACCGCTTGATGCAACATTGCAGTCATAAACAATTGGCAACGCCATACGCAGTTGGGCCAGCCCAAAGCTTGCCAAACCACCAAGACCTGTATGAAGCGTTTAAACAATGGGCAGAAAAAACCTTCCCACAATTTAAACTGCACATTCCAGCAGCCTTTGGTGTGGGTCAAAGTTATGAGTTACAAGGCCCAACGGGTGAAAGTAACCAATATGTTTTACTGCCTCGCCATCGTGTACTCAGCATAGCAGCCCAAGAGCAAGATCAAATTCAACAGTTACTTGCACTCTTTAAAGTCGGTTGCCAACCTACTGTACTGCCAGAAAATACTTTTGTATTGAAATATCTATCACGTATGCCAAAGCCCGTGGCTGATCGTATTGCAGTCGTTGCAGATCTAAAAAATGGACAATTTGATGCCGTACTCTTCCACGGAACGAAGTCTGAACTACTCAGCTTACAACAGCATATTGCCAACCGTGATGGTGCCATCATTGGTATTACCCGATTAGAGCCAGGTCAATATGACATCCCTCTCGAGCGATTTGTCATTGAACGTGCAATTAGCATTAACACCGCTGCAGCGGGTGGTAATGCTAGCCTCATGACCATGAGCTAACCCTATCCAGGCTTCCTCAGAGCAAGGATCACCGAAGTTGTATTCGTACGGCTTCGGTTTTTTATTACAACACTTCATGCCTAGAGTTTCTTGCAACATTTTTAGAATAATTTGACCCTTCAAGTTCAAACTTTGTTACCATCCCTGTTTTGAACATACATGTGATTTTTTCTGTATATGACTTCTTCTTATCAGCAACAACTTGATGCAAAAGTTGAGCGTATTTCAGCGCAATTTGCCGAATTTAATCCCCCTTCATTAGAAGTATTTGACTCACCTGAGCAAAACTTTCGCATGCGTGCAGAATTCCGTATTTGGCATCGTAAAGAAGGCGGTATGTTCTATGCAATGTTTGAACGTACTGAAGATGACAAGAAAAAAGTTGTAGAGATTAAAGAGTTCCCAATTGCAGATCAAAGCATTAATGACTTAATGCCGAAGCTACTTAAAGCATTGGAAGCAGACCCAATGCTGTCTGCACGTTTATTCCAAGTCGATTTCCTCGCAACGCTCAGTGGTGAAATGCTGGTGTCTTTACTCTACCATCGTAAGCTAGAACCAGAATGGGAAGTTGCAGCTAAAGCTTTGGCCAAAGAACTCAATATTCAACTAATTGGCCGTTGCCGTGGTCAAAAGTTTGTTTTGGAAAATGAATTTGTGGTAGAAGAATTACAAGTATTCGATCGCCAATATAAATACAAACAAATTGAAAATAGCTTTACCCAACCAAATGCAAAAGTGTGTCAAAAAATGCTGGAATGGGCATGTAATGTTGCTCAGCAATCCGATAAAGACTTACTCGAGCTTTACTGTGGTAACGGTAACTTTACCCTACCATTGGCTTCGCACTTTAACCGTGTATTAGCCACAGAATTAGCAAAATCATCTGTATATGCCGCACAATGGAATATCGAGCAAAATGGTGTAGATAATATTCAAGTTGCTCGCCTATCTGCTGAAGACTTTACGCAAGCCTATAATGGCGAACGTGAATTCCGTCGCTTACAAGAAGCTAATATTGATATTTCAACGTATGACTTCGATACCGTATTTGTAGATCCACCACGTGCAGGTATTGACGATGAAACATTAAAACTGATTCAACGCTTCGAACGTATTATTTATATTTCATGCAACCCTGATACCCTACATGACAATTTAAAAACCTTGTCAAAAACCCACAAAGTGACCAAGTTCGCAATGTTCGATCAATTCCCGTATACACATCATGTAGAATCTGGTGTTTTACTTGAAAAGATTTAAACAAATTATTTCATGTCATAAATAGATAACAAAAAGAGCTTAGCATTAAGCTCTTTTTTATTACTTAAAAATAAAGAAGTTAAAATATACAAGCCCACAACCATTTCTTTATTTCGTTCATCTTCATGAGATCAATCGGAAAATCTAGGGTTTAACTGATGCTTTTATCACTTTGGTAGACTTGCATTATTTTACAGATTGACTATATTTCGTTCTATCAAAGGTCGTTAATGAAGGCTCTATGAGTTTTTGGCAAAAATTGTTCTCAACTGAACAGAAAAACGAGCATAAAAACCAAATTGCTTGTGTTGAAAATGATTGCTCATGCAAATCTAATGAACAGCTTCTAGAAGCGCTTGCAAAAGCCACTGATGAAGATGTCATTCTTGGCATAAAGAAAGTTCTAGCTTCTCGTGGCTATAGTCGTAAAGAGCTCAATGAGCTACAACATCTACCATTGCACTAAATTGTAGATCGTACAAAAAAGGCATTTCATCCCCATGAAATGCCTTTTTTAATGTCTGTAATTTAGCTACTTTTAACTTAAAGCTTTTGGCTAATTTAACTAAATGACTGCTTTGTTTATAATTTTTTTCATCATTTTGTTATGATGATATTTAATAATGAAAAATTCGAATAAATAAGGGAAATTTGAGATGAAACCAAGTCTATTGATTTTACTCGGAAGCCTCAGTTTTATAGTGGCTGGATGCCAACGCTTACCCGAAGAATGTCAAAATTATTGGAACAACATCGAAAAAATATCAAAACAGATGCACATGTCTGAGCTTCAAATTAAAACCCGTAAACAAGAATTTGTAGAACAAGTCACCGCCATGAATAAACAAGAAGCAACTGAATACTGTAGTCGACAAAGTTCTTTTCTTAATTTAATGAAAGAATAGCCAGATTCAGTTGGATTATCAAAACACGCTTTCTCGCCCTTACACATATTCCAATGCGCATCAGTGTGCTTAGTTCGTGTCTAAAGGCTATTTATGGCATGACTTAAATTCACCATAGGCAAGCATCGGCCCCAATCGTCGCCATGCATCAAATCTGTTTAATGCTGGAATATATGCACTGGATAACGACCCATCTAAATATAGTGCATCCTCAATTTTTAAAGCCTCCTTAAAGAAAGTTGCAAACTGATAGAAAGTCACTGGCTCATTACTAATCACAAAATATAACTGTTGGTTTTTCAGTCCCACACCATTTCGAATTTTATAGGAGCTGGCATCTTTTAAAAAATTACTATTGATCTGCCCTTGAGTAACCAACATTGGGCCTGACTGTGTTGCATAACGTGCCTGAAATGTACTTTTTGCATATTCTGCGGTGGTCTGTAAGCGAACATCGTGATCATTCCAGGCCAATACACCATTGGGCTGAATCAGGAAGTTACCAAAGCCCTGTGTGGCTGTATTTAAGGCATGAAGTTGTTGGCTATTTTCAACATATAAACCGACTGCTGAATAATCATGCTGAAACATCCCCGCATTCATTGCAAAACTTAAGGGTCGACATGCCTGCTGCATACGCTTAGCTAAATGCGTTAAAGTGCTATAAGGTTCGCCATTGCTCTGATACAAATGCAAACTGAGCCCTTTAAAATTTTTCACTTTCACCACATCGGCCTGAATCGGTTCAGACACACGCCACTGCTCAATATCAGCATCTGCGCGTAGTGTCATACTCATCACTATAAAACCGAGCAAAATGCCATGCCCTACCGCGGGTTTATACATGCTGTCCACCTGTCGAATGCTCATACAAAGTCTAGCCTAAAGAGTCGATTAATTCACAAAAAAGAAGTAGACTTAAGGCTTAAGAATACACTTGTAACTTTATTGGCGAACGTAAGACATGCATCAGCAGAGCAGACGGTTTCCTTTAGGGGCGCATTTAATCGTCAAACATTTTGGTTATAGTCATCACGGCATTTATGCAGGACGTGGCAGAGTCATTCATTACTCTGGATTTGCACACCTATTTAAAAAACATCCCATTGAAATGACTTCAATTGAGGAATTTAGCCGTGGCAAAAATATCGAAGTACAAAACTATACTCATCCTAAATTTACAGGTAGACGAGTTGTGCGTCGTATGCGTTCACGCATGCATGAAAACCATTACCACCTGATTACCAATAACTGTGAGCATTTATGTACATGGGCGATTACTGGTATCGAGAGTAGCCCTCAAGTCTACCGTATGATGAATCGTCTCACGACAATTGGCTATGTCAGTTCTGCAATGAGTTTTATGAACAGCATGTTCTTAACCCTCACTACGACCAGCTTTGCACTGGTGTTGTATATTAAGAAAAAACTACGCGATAAAGCCAATCGCAGACTGAAACAGTATTTCGATTTTAGCAATCAGCAACACAAAAATCGCTAAGCCGTTTTCGCCCTATACCGCCTTTACACATCTGCTATTTCTGGCATACACATAGCCAAAATACCCGCCACATGATAATTTAAAAGTTTTATTCTTCTTAAGTTTTATAGACTAATTCTAATTAAAATCATAAGCTTGTGCTATCAACATCGTATTTTTGGCACGCAGGTATTTTATTATGCTTCAGTTTAATGCGGATCAGCTCAAAGTTATTCATCTGAGCGAAGGCTATCATGCCTGTTTAGCCCCCGCAGGTAGTGGTAAAACTGAAGTCCTCACCGAACGTATTGTGCAAGCTTTGGCACGTGATGTAAAAGCCGATGATATTTTATGCCTGACCTTTACCAACCGTGCAGGCTTAAATATGCAAGAGAAAGTCTCTGCTCGCTTAACGCAGAGCTTTCCACAATTGTTTATTGGCAATTTACACGCCTTTTGCTTCAAATTATTAACCAAGCATTATGCGAAGCAACATCGCGACCTCATTCATGAAGAACTGCAAAAACGCTTAATACGCCAAGCCTTAGAACAATTAAATGATTTGATTGGTCAACCCCATCAAGTGATTTTAGCTCAGCTACAGCAGTGTTTATCACGCTATGAACTTAAAGCAAATGCACTCGATGGTTTAGACGCTCAAGCGCTCAACTACTGCCATTACAATATTTTTAAAAATGAAGACCCCTACGCTCGATGGAATATGGAGGCGATTCGCAATTTATGTTTGCCCTTAATCTCTGAAGCACGGCATTTTTTAAAACCTGAACAGAAAAGTTATATTCGTAACCGTTTACGTACCCTTGATCAAAACATTCCAGACCACTGTGTTAAATATGCATTTGTCTTGGCGGTATATTTTAATGAAGCCTATCAAGCACTCAAAAAGCACTATCATTTTTATGACTACGATGACCTTATAATTGATGCTCTCGTACTGCAAAATCAGTCTAATGCCAAACGCTATGGCTGGATTCAAATAGATGAAGTACAGGACCTTGCCCCTCTACATTGGCTTTTAGTCGATCACCTAACAGCTCAAGATGCCCATATTTTAATTTTAGGCGATGTAAATCAATCGATTTATCGCTTTCAAGGTGCCTCTGTAGAATTGACCCAAGAACGCTTAGGGCAAAATGTGCATGTATTGGAAGAAAATTACCGTAGTCCAGACAATCTTGTTCAATTGTCTAATCAGTACGCGGCATGCTGTCTAGATCCTGCTTATAAAATTACTGCACGTGCCCACAAAAAAGCACATCCACGTGCTTTACTGCATTTACACCGTGAATTTGATACAGAACAGACCCGTGATCTGATTCAACATATTCGCAAACTTAATCAAACAGATGAATCAACTGCGATTTTACTATCGACTAACCGACAAGCAGATGCGTTTTCAGATCAGCTCAATCAGCATGAATTAACGCATTTTTTTGTTGCACAGAACGATTTATTAAGCCGTGAATTTTATCTAGACTTTATGGCCTTTGTGAGTGCCTTAAACGACCCAGAAAACCGTTTGGCTTGGGCACGTCTGTTGTGGCGCTTTGGTAATATTCAGCACTATAAACCATCACATTTAAAAGAGACCGAAGCACAATTTGCCGCTATTCAACTGGTTCATGAATTACGCGAGCATGGTTGTTGGCTGAATAATTTTATTAACATCAGTGACTGCTACCAACATCAACAGCAGTGCTTTGCCCAGCATGTACAAAGCAATCGTTTTGCTTACTTTGATACAGAAACCACGGGGCTGGATTTAGTCCATGACGACATTGTTCAAATTGCAGCAGTCACACAAGATCAAGAACTTAATTTATATTGCTTATCGAATCAGGACTTAAGCGAAAGTTATAAAATTCATGGGATTGATGCTTCAATGCTAGCTAAACATGGTTTAGATACCCAGCAACAACTGCATGCTTTTATACAATTTAGTCAGGGTAGAGCATTAATTGCGCATAACTTAAAGTTTGATCAGGCCATACTGACAGAAAATTTAAAGCGCTATGCGCCAGAGCTATCGGAACTATTTTTTAGCCAACACAAATTTTGCACCCTGCAACTGACTCGCCAGCTATTTCCAAATTTGGATAGCTATAAACTCGGCCATTTATTGGCACATTTTAAATTAGAAGGCGAAAACAGCCACAATGCCCTAGATGATGTGAAAGCTGGTCGTGCATTATTAGGCCCATTGCTGGATAAAATTCAGCAGAATCAGACCTCACTGAGTGCTTGTATTGCACAGGCCGAAAAGTGCTTAAATGCATTTAACCAAAACTTTAGCCCGCTGTGGAATTTGGCACAATACAGTATACGGCGTAATGGTGATTTTAAAATTCAGCAACTGTTTAAGCTCTATACCCACTATATGCAAGAGTTTAACCCCCAGCTGTATGAACTGCATATTGATTCAAGTATTGAACAACTTCGAGTAAAACTGCTCAACCATGCAAATTATCATTTTGAGCATATTCATAATCCGTATCAATATTTTGAGGAAGCCATTTCATTTTATCAAACCGCCAAGGAATCTGATCTCATTACTCCAAATGATCAGCTGATTGTCAGTACGATTCATCGCTCCAAAGGACTTGAGTTTGATCATGTCATTTTGCCAGACTTAACCCATCAAAATTTCCCTGGATATATGGTGGTCAAAAAACAAAATAGCACATCTGAGCTACACAAAAATGAGGGGCATCAGCTTTATAAAGAACAGAAACGTTTACTGTATGTGGCTATTACTCGTGCTAAACAGAGCCTCACCATTGGTAGCTATAACTTTAAAAGCATTGAACAAAGCTGGAGTCATCCTCGTCGCTATACAATCACCAGATTTATGCATACCCATCAATCAAACTTTGAGTCAATTTAATGCACACACTCAACTTTAAATGTTTTCATATTTGATTGAGTGGCTGTTAGGTTACTCAATTAAGCGCACAAAACGCTTTAAAGCAGATTTCCTTTGGCTGTCGCGCGTACAGGTGGTGGTAACTCCAAATCTAAGGAACTTAGCATTTCACGCTCTATACCCCTTACAATCGCGTCTAAAGCCAAATCATTTTCTTGTACACCAAAAGGTTCTTCTAATTCTGCACTTAAAGCATCTAATCCTAAAAATAAATATGCAATGAGCGCCACAATAATAGGTGTCCATACACCAAGACTGCTGGCTAAGCTAAAGGGTAGAATAAAGCAAAACGAATATACCGCCCGATGCAACAACACTGAATATGAAAATGGCAACGGTGTTGATGAAATTCGGTCACATCCTGCATGGATATCGCCCAATGCCACGACATGCTGACTCACAGTTTGATAAATAATATCGCTGATTATGCTTTGCTGATACAACTTGGCTAAATCCTGTTGCACCAATTCCAGCAAATATTGAGGTGCATTGAAATGATTTTGAAGTTTATGCCATTGCTGATCATTCAATCCCAAGGCCTGTTGGGTTTGGCTTAATTGCATGTCTTGCTTACGTAAGCGATCCCGTAATAAAGCACTAAACTGCATCACTCGAAGCATCATAATTTGACGTGAAGCCTCTGGTAAAACATGGCTATCACGGCAAATATGCCGTGTTTGTGCAATCATCGCGCCCCACAGCTTACGGCCTTCCCACCATCGGTCATAGCAAGCGGTATTTCGAAAGCTGAGAAATATCGAAAGAATCACACCAAAAATTGTAAATCCAATAGCAGGGACTTCAGGCATGTTTACATAATGACGAGCATTCAAATATACCAAAGCAGCCGATATTAAGACGACAATGCTTAGCGCAGGTACAACTTTAGGTAAAATTGTGCCATGCCATGCAAATAACAATTTAAAACTATTGGCTTTATCTCGAACAATCATCTGCTTACCTTAGATTCAGATTCCAAAAAAAAGCCCAACCGAGGTTGAGCTTTTGAATCAAGATCGGAAGCGGAACTCATGCATGTTGTGCGCTAGTTTTCACTCAACATGCCTGTGATCCCCTCTTTCATTTGATGCTATAAAATTATTTACCTGGTTTAAAGCTGTCTTTTAAGTCCAAAATACGGTTAAACACAGGTTTTTCATTGCTGTAATCATACTGATCCGCAACGAAATAACCTTCACGTTCAAATTGGAAACGATCTTCAGGTTGTGCTTGTGCCAATGAAGGCTCAATTACAGCTTCCACAATCGTTAAAGAGTTTGGATTCAAATTCTCTAAGAAATCTTCACTGATTTCAGGATCAGCTTCTGTGAATAGACGATCATAAATACGAACTTCTGCCTTCACACCTTTGGTTGCAGACACCCAATGTACAACACCTTTTACCTTACGGCCTTCAGGGTTTTTACCTAAAGTTTCAGGGTCAATCGAACATTTCAGTTCAACCACTTCACCATTTTCGTCTTTAATCACTTCGTCGCACTTAATCACATAAGCATGGCGTAAACGAACCTCACCACCCGGAATTAAGCGTTTAAAGCCTTTTGGCGCAACTTCTTCAAAGTCTTTACGGTCAATATAAAGTTCAGACGTTAATGGAATTACACGCTCACCCATGTCTACATTTGGATGACGTGCATGTACCAAGTCCATATCTTCTGGCAAATTGGTTAAAGTCACTTTTAATGGATTTAACACCGCCATTGCACGGCTTGCTGTATTTTCTAAAGATTGACGAATACAGAATTCAAGCATTGCAACATCGACAATACTGCCATCAACTTTAGTTACACCAACACGTTTACAGAAATCACGTAAGCCTTCTGCCGTAAAGCCACGACGACGCATACCGACTACTGTTGGTAAACGTGGATCGTCCCAACCATTGACGAAACCGCCATCGACTAAACGACGTAATTTACGCTTAGAGGTAATCGTATAGTCCACATTTAAACGGCTAGACTCATACTGACGTGGCACAGCTGGAGAATGAACTTTTTCAATAACCCAATCATAGAATGGACGGTGGTCAACAAACTCTAAAGTACACAGTGAGTGTGTTACGCCTTCAATCGCATCTGATAATGGATGTGCATAATCGTACATTGGGTACATTTTCCATTTATCACCTGTTTGGTGATGTTCAGAATGCAGTACACGGTACAAAATTGGATCACGCATGTGAACGTTTGGAGATGCCATATCAATTTTGGCACGAAGTACAGCTTTACCTTCACCAAGCTCGCCATTACGCATTTGCTCAAAACGTGCAAAGTTTTCTTCAACCGACGCATCACGTTGCGGTGAGTTTTTACCTAACTCTACAAAATTACCACGGTTAAGGCGAATTTCTTCAGGGCTTTGCAAATCTACGTATGCATCACCTTGTTCAATTAGTTGTACAGCCCATGCATATAATTGGTCAAAATAGCTCGATGCATAGCGTGGTTCGCCATTCCATTCAAAACCTAACCATTTTACGTCATTGGCAATACCATCTACATATTCTTGCTCTTCTGCGTCTGGGTTAGTGTCATCAAAACGAAGATTACATAAACCTTCAAATTCTTCTGCAACACCAAAGTTTAAGCAAATGGCTTTGACATGACCAATATGAAGATAACCATTTGGTTCTGGTGGGAAGCGCGTAACAACTTGTTTTGAACGGCCAGCAGCCAAATCATCCGTAATAATTTGACGAACAAAATCTAAGCCAGGCTGTTGTTCTTGCTGCGCAGCATCGACAGACGCATTATTACTTGGTGTCGGGTTATTTGGCAGGGTTGAAACAACATCATTCGGCTTCATAGTTAAAAAATCACTTTTAATGAAAGAAATATAGGGATAAACAGGGTTTGTTAAACCTCCATCATTCTAGCTGATCTGCCAGATGATTAATGAATGTTTTACAGCCCCTTAAACGATATTTGATCTATTTTACAAAGAAAATAACGTTTTTACTTGCCTTGTAGTTTACAGTTTGCTTATGCTTCTCACAACCAAAAAACCCATGGCTTTGTTGTCCATGATTAGGAGATTACACAATGAGTTTTCCTCAAGTCGAATTAAACACCAATAAAGGTCGTATTGTTCTTGAGCTTAACAGTGAAAAAGCACCAAAAACTGTAGCTAACTTCTTAGAATACGTTCGTGACGGTTTCTATGACGGCGTGATTTTCCACCGCGTAATCGACGGATTCATGATCCAAGGTGGCGGTATGGATGAAAACTTTAAAGAAAAAGCGACACGTGACGCAATTGAAAACGAAGCTGACAACGGCTTAGCCAATGACCTTGGTACAATCGCAATGGCACGTACACAAGCACCTCATTCTGCTTCTGCGCAATTCTTTATCAACGTTGGTAACAACTCTTTCCTTAACCACTCTGGCAAAAATGCCCAAGGTTGGGGTTATGCAGTATTTGGTAAAGTAACTGAAGGCCTAGATGTTGTAAACGCAATTAAAGGCGTTCGTACAGGTAACCGTGGCTACCACGCTGACGTTCCACTAGAAAACGTTGTTATTGAATCTGCAAAAATCATTGCTGAGTAATTTTTAAATCCTCCCCAGCCCTCCTTTGATAAAGGAGGGAGCTAGATTCTCATTCGAATATGAGATTATCCTCCCTTTTTAAAGGGAGGTCGGGAGGGATTTTTAAAAGGAAACTTCCGTGACCTATCTGTTTATCGCTGATTTACATTTGTCACCTGAACACCCTCGACTCGTTCGGGGGTTTTTGGATTTATTAGAGCACTATAAAACCCAACACACTCAGCTATATATTTTAGGTGACTGGTTTAATGCATGGATTGGTGACGACTACAGTGCACCATGGCTTGATGAAATCGTGCATGCTTTACAAGATTTTTACGCATTAGGAAATCAGGTCTATTTTGTGGTGGGTAATCGTGACTTCGCCTTAGGTCAAAAGTTTCTGAACCAATTTCATGGCATATTGCTCCAAGAAGTTTCTAATTTAAAAATTAATCAGTTACATATTCGCCTTGAACATGGTGACCTACTCTGCACAGATGATGTGTCCTATCAGCGTTTTCGTAAAGTTATTCGTAACCCGCTGGTCTTGGGTTTACTCAAAAAAACACCTTTAAGCTTTCGTCAAAAATTGGCAAATGGTTTTCGTCAAAAAAGCCAACAAGCTAATCAAGTCAAAAGCTATGACGTGATGGATGTGAATCAACATGCCGTTGAACATGCTTTAGCAAATGTTGATGTATTAATCCATGGTCATACACATCGTCCAGCCATTCACCACGTTGCAGATAAACAACGTATTGTATTAGGTGATTGGCGTGCACATGAGGCACAGATATTAGAAATATCAAACCAAAATAACCACAACACACGCCTAAAGCTTTCTAGGTGGTGTTATTAAGTTTCAAAATACTTAAAACTTTCTAAGCTTTACACTATTTTGCGCCATACTTTACAAATTAAAATGAATATTAAAAAACCAAAAACTGCCCGTAAGCAGTTTTTTAGTTATGCTGGATGAGATGCCCAAGTCTAAGCGGCAATTTCAGCCTGTTTGGCTACTGGGCTATTACCAATTTGCCAAACATAAGGCAATGTAGTTTGATTAACTACCCAATCCCCAATCACTTTTTGCTTATAAATAAGTGGATTATGTGAAGAGACTACACGCGCATTACGCCAGAAACGATCCAGTTGTTTCGCTGTGGTACTTGCCGAAGCACCTAGACTATTAAATAGTTCTGTACTTAAATTAAGCACCAATTCAGAGATAACCACCTGCCCCTGAGAGGACTCTAATTCAGCGCGATCATTGGCGTGTTGCTCCAAAGTAGCATCCGACTGAAAATGACTGAGGTATGCCTCATCTAAAGCTTTGGCTGTGGCTAAGGTGATGGCTTCATTGGCATAGGCCTGGGCTGAAGCCTTACCAATCACTTGTAATATTTGAGCATCATGACGTACCAACTCTGCATTGCCATGACTAAAAATACGTGTACGCTGACGAACTTCTTCGCTAAACGTTTCAACTGCACTCTTAGCAATACCGGCCAAGGTAGCTAAATGCACCACTTGATAAAAAGCTGTTTGGTATTTAAAACGCTGTTCAAATGGCAAAATATGATCTCGTTCAATTGCCACATCTTGAATAGTTAAAGTACCACTTCCTGTGGTTTTTTGCCCAAAACCATCCCAATCATCACTAATTTTTATACCAGTATCGTGAGTTGCAACCGCAGCAATCACATGCTGATTGGTCGTTTCATCTAAAGCAAAAAGATCAATCCAATCCGCAAAAATAGTACCTGTCGAATAATACTTTTGCCCATTTACGCTTAATTTCCCGTCTGGATTCGCCGTTACTCGTGTAGCAACGTCGCCTATTTCTACTTGGCCAATTTCAGTCCATGCATTTCCGACCAAATCGCCCTGCACAAAGCGCTTAAACCATACACTCTGATCATGATCTTTATGTGCATTGAGTCGGTCTTCAACAAAGGCAAAATGCCCACGCAATGCCTGTACCACATTTGAATCTGCTTGAGCTAATTCAATCAATAAGCGAAACAGTTGCTGTTGAGACAATCCATCACCGCCAAATGCCGTGGGTACACGTACTGCGCCAAATCCTGCATTTTTTAGTGACTCTATGGCATCAAAAGGTAATTTCCGTTGTATTTCGCGTTCTAATACACCAGAAGCAATCTGCTGAAATATAGGACGAAACTTTGTCGCAACCTGCTCGTAATCAGCACCGAGTGATAAATTTTGATTATTTTGAATGCTCATAATAGTTTCCTTTTAGCTCCAAGCATGACGTGGAAGCGCAATATCATTTAAGTAATAATTTCCAACCAGATTGAGTTTCCAACGCACAGGATCATGTAGCGTATGGGTACGGGCATTGCGCCAATGGCGGTCTAAGTTAAGTTCAGATAAAGTCGACCGTGTACCTGACAGTTCAAAGAGTTTATTGGCCGCCAAGAGCGCAATTTCTGTGGTCAGCACTTTAGATTCGGCCGTGAGTAAAGTCGCAAGCGACACTGTTTCCTCAGTTGGCTCAAGCAAAGCTTGATCAATCGCCTCTGCTGCTAAATCTAAAACAGCCTCTGCAGCGCGTAATTTAATTTTTATTTCACCAATATTGGCTATGGTGTAAGGATCATGTACAGCCTGCTCTAAACCCGAATCAATCCACGGACGTGCATGCTGACGGACATAATCAATCGTTTCTTGAACCGCGCCACGTGCAATGCCAGCATCGACCGCAGATTGAATAAACTGTGAAATTGCACCCGCAACAGTAGGACGCTCAAATGCTTGATGAATAGGGACAACATATTTTAAATCGACCTTTACGTTGTCCAATAGTACCGAACCGCTAACTGTGGTGCGCTGGCCAAAGCCACTCCAGTCATTAATAATGGTTAAACCTGGCGTATGCTGTGGTACTAAGGCTGCATAAGGTTTGCCATCATTGACTGCAACCACAGGTACCCAATGTGCTAATAATGCACCCGTTGCAAAGAATTTTTGCCCATTAATCACCGCATGATCAGATTCAAAATCGATTCGCGTGGTGAGATCAGCTACAGTTTTTGAACCTTTTTCTGAAAATGCATTGCCAAAGCGTTTGCCTTCTAATACTTGCTCAAAGAAAAAAGCTTGTTGCTCCGGTGTTGCATCTAAGCGGATATGCTCTACAAAGGCCCAGTGGTTTTGGGCAATTTGTCCCAAAGAAGAATCCGCACTTGAAATGATTTTCACCACTTCGGCCAGTGTCTTATAACTGACTCCTGCACCGCCATACTCACGTGGTACGTTGATTCCCCATAGTCCAGAGGCTGAATAACGCTGTACTTCTTGTAGGGGTAAGCGGCGTTCGTGGTCACGTTTGGATGCTTCCTTAGCAAATTCATGCGCCAAATTTTCAGCAATGGCAATCGCCTCTTCATCGCTACGAATCACATGTGCTAAACCGTCGTGGTGATAAAAATCACGTGGAATATTTTGTGCATCTTTTAATTTAATTTCAATTTTTGATGTCATTTTTCCAATGCTCAAGTGAATATTTATAATCAAGCTAGCATTTTTTATTTTGATTTTTTATATATTAATCTTCAAACCAAATCACTTTATTTTAAATAGTAAATTCTTATATATTTAATTTCGAAGCTGCGTAAATATTTATTACAGAATTATGATGATTAACATAATTTAAAATAAAAAATCACCACAAATAATAATTAAATTCATATATTTCAAAATCTTAAAAATAAACTAAGAATTTTCAACATATTGATTAGTAAATCATATTTATTGCTATACGTATTATCTTATAAACATTCATTTTTTTATTCACAACTGAGTTGCACATTTTTCTTATTATAAAAGCAAGCTCAATATATAGATCAGATCATGCCAAAACAAATTCGCTTTAATGCCTTTGAAATGAATTGTATTGCCCACCAATCTCCTGGTTTATGGCGACATCCACTCGACCGATCCACAGAATACAAAGATCTGGAATATTGGACAGACTTAGCTAAAATTTTAGAACGTGGTGTATTTGATGGTGTATTTATTGCAGATGTGTTAGGGATTTATGATGTTTATCATGGCTCTGCCGAACATGCTTTAACAGGTGCGGTACAAGTCCCCGTCAATGATCCCTTACAGATTGTACCAGCGATGGCGGCGGTGACGAAACATTTAGGTTTCGGCGTAACGACCTCTATTTCGTTTGAGCACCCTTACCCCTTTGCACGACGTATGAGTACTTTGGATCATCTTACCAAAGGGCGTGCAGGCTGGAATATTGTGACCTCATACTTAGAAAGTGGTTCAAAAAACTTAGGCCTTAAAACTCAAGTCAGCCATGACAACCGTTATGACATCGCAGATGAATATTTAGAGGTTTTGTATAAACTTTGGGAAGGTTCTTGGGAAGATGATGCTGTGCTACGCGATAAGCAAAAAGGCATTTTTGCAGATCACCGTAAAGTTCATCCCATTCAACACGAAGGCCAGTATTTTAGCGTACCCGGTATTCATATTTGTGAACCGTCACCACAGCGCACTCCTGTTTTATACCAAGCTGGAGCATCTACACGTGGGCAAAAATTTGCCAGCCAAAATGCCGAGTGTGTATTTATTTCCGCACCTACACAAGTCGCTGTTAAAAAATTAGCCTCAGGCATTCGTCATAATTTAGTGCAAGAAGGTAAAGATCCAAATTCTGTGCTGATCTATACCATGTTGGCCATTGTTGTAGATGAAACTGATGAAAAAGCTCAAGCGAAATTTCGTGAGTATCAGCAGTATGGTAGCTACGATGGTGGATTAACGCTTGCCTCAGGTTGGTCTGGCGTGGACTTTTCTCAATTTAAGCCCACAGACCAAGTCGAATATATTCAAACCAATGCCATTCAATCAATGTTGCAGTCTTATGTAGAAGCAGATCCTAACAAGGTATGGACCATAGAAGAAATTGCTCACTGGACCAGTGTTGGTGGCAATGGGCCTGTTATAGTTGGTTCAGCAGCTACTGTGGCTGATCGATTACAAGAGTGGATTGAAGTAACAGGCATTGATGGCTTTAATCTCGCATATATTTTGGCACATCAAAGTTTCGAAGATATTGTGAGCTATGTTGTACCCGAACTACAACGTAGAGGTGTTTATCCAACAGAATATCGCGCTGGTACCTTACGTGAGAAGCTTTTTGCACAAGGGCCAAGACTTCCAGATGATCATCGTGCAGCGCAATATCGCTACCCTAAGTCAACACCCAAAGTAACACCAAGCCTTGAAGTAGAAACTGCCAGTATCTAACACGACTTACATTCAAGCATAAAAAACGGCAACTATTAAAGTTGCCGTTTTTTATTAAAATACTATATTACACAGCATTTCAATATCAGATTTAAGAGTTTAAACGATACAATTGATTTGGACCTGTATAGAAACTTTTACCATCCAAATTTAAAGCAATAGTTTCGCCTGTTTCTAATTCAATCATTTGACCTACATCCACCCAAACAAAACCATTTGGTGTATTTTGTTGGCGTTGCATAGGTACCAATTTCACATTAATTTCGCCACCATTTGACTGGCTGGCAATATACCATTCATTTAATTTTTTCATTACAATTACTCAAAGTTGAGCATTTGTGACAATCACGCAAAGAGATAAATTAACGCAGATAGAGGAATTATTCTGTATTACTAACTACTAGATGCAATCTAAGCAACTCACTTAGATTTTATATAAATCACAAACCGCTATATAAATAGAAAAGCAGGAACAATACCCGCCTATTAGTTATTCTTTTATACATTTTTTAACTTAACAAAGCAAATTTAACTTGTAACATTTTTTAAACAATCAGTATAAAAGCTGTTATTTTTTTCTTATGCTTCACGGCTTTATTCAATAGTATTTAAAAATATTGTGTTTTATTTCATGCGCTTTCATATCTACAATTCAAGACATGAAAGCGCACAATGCTACTCTTTTAAGCATTACAATTTTAACAATCTATAGCTTAATAACCTGCTGAGGCTTGAACCAGCTCTGCATCAGGCTTGTACCGTTGCAACAATGTTCTTAAAGACTGCATTAATACGCTGGTATCCACACCTACAGCCACAAATTCAGTACCTAAGGCTAAGTATTGCTCTGTAGCCTCATGTTGCGTAGATAATATACCAGCTGCCTTACCAGATGCACGAATACGCTGGATGGCATCAATGACTGCTTTTTGCACTTCAGGATGATTTGGATTTCCCTCATACCCCATGGTTGCAGAGAGGTCTACAGCACCAATAAAAATACCGTCAATGCCTTCTACTTTTAAAATGTCATCTAAATTGGCTAGACCTTCAACAGACTCAATTTGAATCAATAAACAAATATTTTCATGTGCAGTCGCATAATAGTCTGGAATGCTATTCCAACGTGTAGCACGTGCTAGCGCAGCCCCTACACCACGTACACCCTGAGGTGGGTAACGTACTGCTTTGACCATTAATTCTGCTTGCTCAACCGATTCCACCATTGGAATGAGTAAAGTCTGTGCACCAATATCTAAGAGTTGTTTAATCAATTGCACACTTCCAATCGGTGGACGCACTACGGCTTGAGAAGGATAGGCCGCAATACTTTGTAACTGTGACAAAGTCGTGCGCAAATCACTCGGTGCGTGTTCACCATCGATCAGTAACCAATCATACCCAGCATTGGCTGCAATTTCTGTCCCATAAGCATCTGCTAGCCCGACCCATAGGCCAATTTGCTGCTGAGTTTTTAATTTACGTTTAAAATGGTTTGTATAATCTATCATGTACTTGCTCAGTGCAGGAGAAGAGACTCCCTTTGATTAAACGCCTTTTGGTAGATTCTGCCAATAGAGATTTTCTATTAATTTATTGTTCAAAGTTATTAATGAATAGACTTGTAGTGAACTGTAAATATTGAGATTATTAACACAATTAGCCTTTATAATATTTAAAGTAATGAAATTAAATTTTTCTAAATCCAATAAAATTTTCAATATTTTTCTTATCCTGCTTTTTGTTGTGATCTTTACTGATCTTGACCCTACACTTACATACATCAGTTCGTACCTTAAAACCCCATTAATACTCATTTACTTGGCAAGTACAGCTTTAATTCTGTATGAATTTTTACATCAACTTCATCTCAATTTCAATGAAACAAACTTACTAAAAAAAGCTCATAAAGATGTACAGGATTCTTTAAATCAACTGAATCATGATGAAAAATATTTTTTATCTCAATTTACTGAAAAACAGGTACTTGAACTAATTTTTGATCCCAAAAATCCAACGATTCAAATATTGCAAAGCCAAAAATTTATCATTGATTTAAACAAGTCTGAAGGCTCAAAAAAATACTACCGAATTCATCCTAATGTATATAGATATTTAAGAGCCCACCCAAAAGTTTTGTATTAAAATAGAATGCTCATTTTAGGCCGTTTTGGAAGATTGCATCATGGATTTGTTAAACGTATCAAAAAATCGTTATACCACTAAAGCATACGATCCCAACAAGAAAATTCCACCAGAACAATTTGCACGTTTACTTGAAATTCTTCGTTTAACGCCCTCTTCAATTAACATTCAACCTTGGCACTTTTTTATCGCTGATCATACATTAGCGAAAGAACGCATTGCAAAAGCCTTGGTGGGTAAATATGCCTATAACGCGCCCAAAGTACTTGACTCATCGCATACTATTTTGTTTTGTACCCAAGCAGATATCAGTGAAAATCATTTAGAGCATTTGTTAAATCGTGATGAACTAAGTGGCCGCTTTAAAGATGAACAAGCCAAGCAAGGTCAAAAAGACAGTCGCACTGGTTATGTAAATTTCTATCGCAATGAAAAAGGTGATATTCAGCGCTGGGCTGAAAATCAAACCTTTATTGCACTGGGTCAAATGCTTTTAGCTGCAGGCATTGAAGGTGTTGATGCAACTCCGATTGGTGGCTTTGATGAAGATATTATAAGCGATGAGCTACAGCTTGTTGAGAAGGGCTTAATTCCGTCCGTATTATTAACTTTAGGCTATCGTAGTGAAAAAGACTTTAATGCCAAACTGCCAAAATCACGCCTGAGCCAAGAAGAAATATTTACTCAGCTTTAATATTTTAAACAAAGCGACGAAAGGGGGATTATTCCCTCTTTCATATCATTTTAGGACTTATTTTTTAAACATAAATCGAGTATATTTTGCGCAACTCAATATATTGGTCTATTACCATGTTTGTTGCACCTAAATTACCAATGAAATTTTATTGCGCTTCATGTCAATCCATTTATTTGCAACCATACCAAGCCAAAATGCGTCTTTTTTACCCACACTGCCCTCAATGTCAGCAACCTGGACAATTACAAGGTACAGTAGAAACTCAAGATATAATCAAACACCCTATTCCATTGATTAAAAGCTATTTAAAGGGCTTCAGCCAATCTTTAAAAAGATAAAAATATTCTATTAAAATAATGCCTTAGCAATATAAAAAATATTATTGCTTATTTTTTGGCCTGTATTTTGCTTTTATTTAAATATATTTTTATTTTCAAATACGGGGAATGCTCATGTCTATGTTGTTTAACCGACCAATGAAGTTTGAATGTGCACATTGTAATTTGTGTTATATGCACCCTTATCAATTACAAGAACATCACTACCCTGCCTGTCCGCAATGTCATGCTCAAGGTCAATTGCTTGGCATCGCTGAAACAGCAGATTTAGTGCAACATCCTATTTATGCTATGAACAGCTATCTTGCATGGGTTAAAAGTAAATTGACACCACACAGTCACTAAATGACTTAAGTAATGCATTAATTTAATGCTTAACGACAATAAAAATAATGCAAAATAATAATTTAGAGACTGCGACAGCCTACAGCAAATCATGCATAACTTCCCTCAGTTATGCATGATTTTTTACATCGCATAGGCCAAGCACAAAACACTACTTAACCCTAAAGCTAACCCCAATGCGACAATGGGCTTCACACGCTCTTTAAAAATAAATAATCCACTCAACACACCCAGCATCACAACCAATACATTCATACCTGCAAACACTACAGCTGGCGAGTCTTTTAACAGCATGTGTGCTTTAACATATAAGGCAATATTGGCAAAATTTAATACACCAAGTATCAAGCCAGCACCAATATTTTGCCATGTTCCCATACTTTTATATTTAACAATGATGTACAGCATCGATACAACAAAGGCAAAAATAAACATCAAATTCAGCGTCACTGAAAATTGCAAACCTAAGCCTGTTGTATATTTCAGCAATATATCAATCAGTGCATACCCGACCCAAACAGCTAACAATGATATGATTGCCATAGGCTTTGAGCTATGTGTAGCCTGCGTGTTTTTATGCGAATCTAATATGCAAAAAACTGCACAAACACCCATAACAATGCCCAGAATTTTCAGCTGATTGAAAGCTTCATTAAAAATAAAATAAGCCGCTAAAAGTGACAACACTACGGACAACCGCTGTGCAATTTCTGTTTTTAAAATACCTGCATTTTGAAGTGATTTAGACAAACAGAAAAAAATGGCTGGAAGCAATATGCCTAAAACTGTAATTAACCACCATGGCGTATGCTCAATAGAAACATGCACTAGGTCTGGCTTAAACCATAAATAGGTTAATACACTGGCCGTTGCATAATTCCACGCAATCATTTGCATTGGAATTAAACCCCGATCTCGGCAAATTTTTAAGAGTATAGATACCGCTACACTGCACAGCGCAGCTGCAAATATCAATTCCATGATGGTGTATCCTCTATTAAACGATCTTTTATATTTTTTCTGATCAATACAAAAAAAGCCCACGTATTGTGGGCTTTTACTGATAAATAATCTATGACAAATTATTTATAACGATCAACCATTTTCTCTAAAGAAATTGGACGGATCTTGTCAGCGTTACCTGCTGTACCAAATGCTGTGTAACGGTCTACACAGATTTGCTTCATTGCTTCAATTGTTTGAGCAAAGAATTTACGCGGGTCAAATTCGCTTGGTTTTTCAGCCATCATACGGCGCATTGCACCTGTAGAAGCTAAACGCAAATCTGTATCGATGTTGATTTTACGAACACCGTGTTTGATTGCTTCAACCAATTGTTCTACTGGCACACCGTAAGTTTCGCCAATGTTACCACCGTATTGGTTAATCACTGCTAACCATTCTTGCGGTACAGAGCTTGAACCATGCATTACAAGGTGTGTATTTGGCAATGCCGCATGAATTTCTTTAATGCGTTCGATTGCTAAAATATCGCCTGTAGGTGGACGAGTGAATTTGTAAGCACCGTGTGAAGTACCTACTGCAATCGCCAAAGCATCTACATTAGTGTCTGCAACAAAGCTACGTGCTTCTTCAACAGAAGTTAAAAGCTGTGAATGGTCTAAAACGCCTTCTGCGCCCACGCCATCTTCTTCACCAGCCATACCTGTTTCTAGGCTACCTAAACAGCCAATTTCACCTTCAACAGATACGCCACACGCATGTGCCATTGCAACTGTACGACGTGTAACGTCTACGTTATAGTCGTATGACGTTGGTGTTTTACCATCTTCACCCAAAGAACCGTCCATCATTACTGATGAAAAACCTAATTGGATTGAACGTTGGCAAACGTCAGGGCTTGTACCATGGTCCTGATGCATCACAACAGGAATATGTGGCCATTCTTCAATTGCTGCCAAAATAAGGTGACGTAAGAATGGAGCACCTGCGTATTTACGCGCACCAGCCGAAGCTTGCACAATTACAGGTGAATTCGTTTCGTCTGCGGCCAACATAATAGCGCGCATTTGTTCTAAGTTGTTTACGTTAAACGCTGGTACGCCGTAGTTGTGTTCGCCGGCGTGATCCAAGAGCTGGCGCATTGAAATTAGAGCCATAATATCCTCCCAGGTAATGCGACATATTCTACATGCACAATCATTTCAATTCAGCAAAAAAACCAACTTTTATATAAAAAATCCCTGCTTATGCAGGGACTTTTAAAATAATGTCAGTAATTTTAGTGAGCTGCTGCTGAAGCTTCTGTTTGCTCAGTGTCTGCTGTCGCCTCATCTGCAGGTGCATTTGCAATTTCTGCAGGTACATCTGTATTTTTTTCGTCCAAGACTGGTTTATCTAAAGAGTCAATTGCCGCTTGTTGCTCTGGCGTCACTTTGTCATTTTCAGCTGGCGCAGAGGCTTCTGTTGTATCTTGTGGAGTCGCATCTTTTTTTGCACACGCTGTTAATGCTAAAGGCGCAATTAATACTGCTGCAAGTGCCAGTTTTAGGTTCATCACATTGTCCTACGGGTTGATGATTAACTTCGTAGAAAATTTTATTGCAGAAATATTTCATTTTTATGACTGAAAAATGAACGGGCACAAAAAAGGGCTAACGAATGTTAGCCCTTTTCAACTTTTAGCGCAGCTAAAAGCTTATGGCTTATGCACGCTCAAGAAGCGCAGCAACTGCAGGAAGTGTTTTACCTTCTACAAATTCAAGGAATGCACCACCACCTGTAGAGATATAACCAATTTTGTCTGCAACTTCGTATTTATCAATGGCAGCCAAAGTATCGCCACCACCCGCAATAGAGAAACCTGCAGATTCAGCAATCGCTAAAGATAAAGTTTTTGTGCCTTCGCCAAACTGATCGACTTCAAATACACCCACTGGACCATTCCAAAGAATTGTTTTTGAAGTTTTTAAAATTTCAGCAAATGCTTTCGCTGTTTCTGGGCCAACGTCCAAAATCATGTCGTTGTCAGTCACATCTTCAACTTTTTTCACCACAGCTTTAGCTACAGCCAATGAACCCAAAAAGTCAGAAAAATCAATTTCAGATGCATCTGCTACAACTACGTCTGTAGGAAGTGGTACAGATACTTTCGCAGCAATTGCTTTTGCAGTGTCGATCAAATCATTTTCACACAATGATTTACCTACGTTATAGCCTGCAGCCGCTAAGAATGTATTGGCAATACCACCACCCACGATCAATTGATCGCAGATATCTGAAAGTGATGTTAATACATCTAGCTTTGTCGACACCTTAGAACCAGCAACAATCGCCACCATTGGTTTTTCAGGTGTTTGTAACGCACGACCCAAAGCATCTAATTCTGCTGCCAACAAAGGACCTGCAGCTGCAACTTTTGCACAACGCGCTACGCCTTCAGTTGAAGCTTCTGCACGGTGAGCTGTACCAAATGCATCCATTACGTACACATCACATAATGCTGCATATTTCGCAGAAAGTTCTGGGTTATTTTTCTTTTCGCCTACGTTAAAACGGCAGTTTTCAAGCAATACAACTTGGCCTGGTACAACTTCAACGCCATCTAAGTATTCAGTGATTAACTTAACGTCTTGGCCTAAAGCTTCAGTTAAGTAAGCTGCTACTGGAGCAAGCGATTGTTCCGCTTTAGGTTCACCTTCAACAGGACGACCAAGGTGTGAATACACCATTACAGCGGCACCTTGTGCAAGTGCTGCTTTAATTGTAGGTAATGCTGCGCGTAAACGGGCATCACTTGTAATCACGCCATTTTTAACAGGTACGTTTAAGTCTTCACGAATTAGAACACGCTTACCCGCTAAATCAAGATCAGTCATACGCTGAAAGTTCATGCATTGCTCTCTTTATTGATATCAAAACGCGAAGATTTTAAATGATTATGCGAAAAAACGTTAGCTTCTTTTGCAGAAAAGGCATCCAAACTTAAAGTTTTGCTATCATAGGGAAAAATCAGAGCAAGATTCCTAGCCTATGTCTATTCATCCAGATCCGCATCTTAATCGTCTTAACGCTTTAGGTGAGCCTTTGGCCAGCTGTTGTTTTGATCCCATTACCGGTTTTTTTCGTAACGGTTTCTGCCATACCGCAGTTTCGGATTTAGGCCAGCACACGATGTGTGCGCAAATGACCTCTGAATTTCTTAATTTTTCGCAAAAAGCGGGAAATGATCTTATCACCCCATTACCAGAAGTTGGTTTCCCTGGTTTACAACCAGGCGATTTTTGGTGCATCTGTGTGACGCGTTGGGTGGAAGCATACCAAGCCGGCATTGCCCCACCTGTCAAAATACAAGCATGTCATCAAGCTGTGCTGTCTTATGTACCGCTTGATGTACTTATGGAATATGCAGTGTAATGAGTACTCCCGAAATCATTTTGGCCTCCTCTAGCCAAACCCGTAAAGATTTAATGGATCGTTTACGGATTGATTACCGTTCAATCGTACCTGATATTGATGAATCGCCACGCGGTGAAAACCATGCAGACGATTTGGCAAAACGACTGGCTTTTGAAAAAGCCAAATGTATTAGTAGCCAATATCCAGATGCAATTGTCATTGGTTCGGACCAAGTCGCTTGGCGTGAAGGCGCTCCAGATATTTTTATTGGCAAGCCACTGTGTACAGAAAAAGCTATTAAACAATTACAAGCCAACTCGGACAAAATTGTTTATTTCAGTACGGCGCTCAGCGTACAACATGCAAGTTCTGGCTTTGAACAAACACTGATTGAACATTATAAAGTCAAGTTTAGAAAACTTAGCCTGCCTGAAATTGAACGCTACGTAGAAGTTGAACAACCGCTTCATTGTGCTGGTAGCTTCAAGTGTGAAAGCTTAGGCATTAGTTTATTTGAAGAAATGATTGGCCATGATCAAACTACATTAATGGGCATGCCAATGATTAAACTCTGTCAGATTTTGCGTGAATTGAAAATTTTAGTGCCTTAATTTTTAAGTATTCATCCTTAAAAAGCAGCGCCTTATACAAGTGCGCTGTTTTTGTATTTATTTTTGATTTATCGCACCGCGAAGCAAAGCTTAAAGGCGTAACTACTTTGCCATCTCCATATAGAGCAAGTTATGACTCAGCTTCACTATAAAATACAGGGCTTAGATTTCGAACAATATATATCCACAATCGAAGTTATGAGCTGATAGCCAAATACCACGATAAATCTGCTCATTTTAAAATGTTATTTTATACTGCATTCCCCTATAAATTGGGCCAGTATTAAAATAATAATGCTTTTAAAATTTCAGATATAATTAAGTAAAACAAATAACTAGAGCTTAAGTTTGTTAAAATAGAGTAGATGGAAAGCAATTCATCAAAATGCATCTTTACATTTTAGTACAGACAGAATTCAACAAAGTGAATGGTGGCCATTTTATCTTGATCAAAAATACTCTTTTAATTGGCAATCACATCATGAAGCATGGCCAATGATCTTATCTGGCGAGTTATGTGATCGCATCATGTATTATGCTGACGAAACATATCAGCTCCTCCAAAAAATGATCTTTTAAGTAAGTTGTAAATAATTCTTAACATAAACCTTTTACTTGCACCCGTTAAAGACACAAGGGACAATATGGGAAATTTAATTGATGGTTTTTCTTATGTCTCAACCTTTAGACGTGCTCGGCGGTATTAGCGCTGAGCAATTCCTTGCCGAATATTGGCAAAAAAAACCGCTCCTCGTGCGTAATGCTATTCCAGAAATCGTCGATATCTTAGAACCTAACGATATTATGGAATTAGCACTTGATGAAAACGTCAATGCACGTTTAATCAAACAGAAAGACAAAGACCCAAATCAATGGTCTGTGAAATCGTCACCTTTAATCAAAGCTGACTTCCAAAAAATGCCCAAGCTTTGGTCGGTGCTAATTCAAGCGGTAGATCATTACTCTTTTGATTTAGCCGCTTTATGGAAAAAATTTCCGTTTATTCCACAATGGCGCCGTGACGACATTATGGTATCATACGCACCTCAAGGTGGATCTGTCGGTCAGCATTTTGACTTCTATGATGTGTTTTTAGTACAAGGTTATGGACATCGCCGTTGGCAGTTAGGCCAAATGTGCAATGCAGATACTGAATTTGTTGCAGGCCAACCCTTACGCCTTTTACCTGAAATGGACATCAATTTTGATGAAGTTTTAGCACCAGGTGATTTATTGTATGTCCCACCAGGTTTGGCACATTACGGTGTCGCTGAAGATGACTGTTTGACCTATTCATTTGGCTTCCGCATGCCAAATGTAACAGACATGATGGATCGCGTGAGCGATAAATTTTCCGAAAATAGCACTTTAAAAAATCCGTTGCTTGATATTATTCGTGATCAACAGAGTGCGATTGGTCAGGTTACTGGAAATGAGCTTGAATATTTAAAAACCAAGCTGTTTGAACATTTACAGAATTCAAATATTCTCGAAGATGCCATCATGAGCTTAATGTCTGAACCAAAGTATTTAGACAATATTCCTGAAGCAGAAGAAATTGGTACAGGTGATCTAGAAGCAGTATTGGAGCAAGGTTATCAATTGCTCATGGAGCCAGCTTCACGTTTGCTATATACAGAGCAAGATGGTCAATTGCTATTTTGGGCCAATGGCGAAGCAGTGTGCATCTCAGAAGCATCTGCGAGCTACTTAAAGCGTCTTGCAGATGGCGAACTGATCATACTAGATGAAAACCTAGCGGATAACGACATTTTGGAAGACATCGCGCATTTACTCAATGAATCGATTATTATGCTTGCACCAACAGACGATGCTGAATAAACCACTGAATTTATAGCACCGCCTTTTGTCAATCTTATAATAAGTCAAACATCAGAACCCAATGAGGATGCATTCTTCATTGGGTTCTATCTCAAAGCCAAGACTGGCAAAAAACCTTTCACTTATCCATCAATATCACTTCACAGCTCTACTTCATTCTCATGTAAAGGCGCACGTATTAACACTTGTATACGTGTACAACCAAATTCTGAATAGATGTTAAACGTTGCTTGCATGCGCTCAGCCCGCGTTTTCATACTTCGCATACCTATACTCATACCATTTTGATTTACACAATCCACATCAAAACCAACACCATCATCCTGAATAATCAATTCGAGTTGCTGCGCTTCAGTAAAGTTTAAAGACACTGAAACGCTTTGTGCTTGACTGTGCTTCACCACATTAACCAAGCTTTCTTCTAAAATTCGAATCAGTGTTAAACATTGAAATGCTGTAGGGACAAAACCCCAAGCTGGCGCAACTTGCCACGCTGCACGAATGTTTAATTCATCGAGTAATAAATTAAAACGATAGCGTACAGGTGCGAGCCATAAAATGGGAGAATCTGGTACTCGACTGCCTTCTGCCGACCCTGTATCAATAATTTGACGCAAATCATCCCTTAAAAGTTTGAGCATAGACAGAAACTGTTGATTGGGAATTTGATGTTCACACTGGCTCACAATAATCATTGAACGCACCAGTGATGCACCTAATCCATCGTGTAAATCATGTGATAAGGCCATACGTTCATGCAAACGTGCATTACTCAGTTCGAGCTGATGTTGCTCGTTTAAACTTTTACTGAGGTTGTCACTTACTTCGTCAACTTTGGTTTCTAAATAATTATTAAATTCTTCGACTTTTTTAATATTTCGATTAAGCCTCACCCCCAAGATCACCACAATAAATACGGTGACAATTGGCGATGTATATGGCGTAAGTGAAGTCACTTCATAAGGTAGGCGCACTAAAAACATAATCAAGTCGAATAAACCGAGCAACAAGACCAATGTCATACAGCATGCTAAAAATATAAAGTCGCCACGTTTATCTTGAAAAGCCACAACACATAAATAAACATAGGCACAAAGAAACAATAGCATATAAAAAAGCAATACCACAGCAATCACTGAATTGAATGTGCTTAGCCCCGTAAACATCAAAGCAGAAATGCAAATGACCGTAATATACAAGATCACTTTTTCAAGTTTGGGATTTTTTTTCTCTATAAAACGAATTAGATAGGTACTAAAGGTCAATAAATACAGCACCAAACAAATCATGTTGAATTTCATCAAGACCAAAGTATTTGGAAATGGTGAAGTTTCTGAAAGGAGAAGATTGGTGATGAATAACACCCAAAACAAAGAGCTTAAAGCAAACCAACCAAAACTGGTTTCTTGACGGCGAAATAGCCAAATAATGAAGCAAATAATGCCTAGAGTGCTCGATAAAATCGTATTGATTTGAAAAAGCGTTCGATAATCCCATGTTTTTTCTCGGATCATCACGCCATTATCTACAACATTATTAAAATCAATACGACCAATCCCCGCACTCATGTCCGCATAACCGGTGACATAAATCATGATCTCATTCTCGTGTGTATGTAAGCCCGAGATGGGTAAAACCCAAGATCGTGGAATATTCCAACTTTTAGATAAAGGTTCAACGAGATTTTGATCACGCCATAGCATATCGCCATTTAAGTATACGGCGCCGGCAACATTAATATAATCAAGTGAAAATGCGATCGGCTCTGTTAATTTCGTATTCTTTTGGCATTCCCAGTGCCATTTAACGCGATACCACACCCCACCAATATAGTCTTTCCAAATGCCCTCACGTGACCATTGGTCAGGCAGTTTGGTCACCTTCTCCCAACCTTGGGTCGGAATGTCATCTAAAGAGGATGTTTGTACTTTTTGAATGTCATTTAATATGACTTTACATTGTTGATTAATTAAAAAACTTTCACTAGCAAAGCTAAAACTACAAATAAACCATAACAGTAAGCAGGTAAATTTTAGCTTACCCATCTTATAAAATCCCTAAGGAGCGGGCGGCGCTTACCGCTTTCGTTCGTTTTGTGACGGAAAGTTTACGGTAAATATGCTTAATATGACTTTCTACGGTATAGCGTGAGACACACAATTGCTCTGCAATTTCTCGATTACTCAGCCCTTGTGCAACTAAATTAAGAATCTCTGTTTCACGTACAGTCAGCAGTACTTGCTCAGCATCTAGCTCTCGGGCCTTCTCTGGCTCAGATTGCCCTTGTGATTGTTCATCTACTGCAATTTGCTTTAAAATTTCACGTGCAATAAATGGGTCAATTGGAGCGCCACCACGTAAAATACTACGGATCGAGAGTAGCACTTCCGCATCGTCACGCTCTTTAAGCACATAACCCGTTGCACCTGCTTTAATCGCACCAAACAAACTTTCTTGTGTGCTCCATGCAGAAATCACCAAAATCATGGCATTGCTTTCTAAAGCACGAAGCTTTTCGATAATTTGCATACCATTGCCGTCAGGTAAGCCTAAATCAACCAAAGCCAATGAAATCGGCTGATCTGTAATAATCTGAAAAGCTTCCTTCACGTTTTTAGCAAAGAGCAAATCAGCTGATTTATAACCCAGCTCCGTTAAAATTTGACGAAGCCGAAACTGAATAATCTCTTCGTCTTCAACCACCAAAACAGGAACGGGTAATATCACATCAGAAACAGCCATTTATCTACCACCCCCAAATATCGCTAACCTAATCCATTTATTTCTAAAAGAATATCCCTAGAAATAAGTAATTTAACTACTTTTTAGAAGGCAATATTGCAAATGTTGTTTTTCTACTCAACTTGAGTGGTATTTGACATCAAGCTCATGATGAATATTACATACCGCCCTAAATGTGTAGTCTGAATTATTCTACACTTGTATTATATTTATGCACCATACTGTGCTCGCAAATACTTCACAATCTTAGCGGATTCAAATAGTTTCACACCTGTATTAGGATCTACCAAATATGGCACTTGAATATTCTGCCCCATTAACTTAAGCACTTGCTCACGTTTACCACCTTCGAGTGGTACATATTGACCCGGCTTTAAGCGTAAAATAGCCATGCCTTGGTCTTGCCAGCGCTCTTTGGATACATTGTGGAACTTAAAAGCCAACTCTAGCTCAGTCAGTTCTGCACGCACAATACGCGTAAATGGGCTGGCTTCAAATCCCCACAATTCTAGCAAAGCTTTAGGAGCTTCACGTTTTAAAATCTTTTTATTCACCCACACACCACGTGCACCATTCACTATAGTCCCGGCTAAAGCCAAAACGGGTATTTTAGGATAATGCGCATATTGCTTTGGAGTTTGGCCTGTTTTGCCATAATGTTTAAAGAGATGATGAATTATCTCCTGTGACTCGTACAACTGTGTGCCTGTATTTTCATCGACTAAAAATGGAAATTGGCGACGCCCACCCAAGGCTTTCATTTCGGTTCTGTAGCGTTCACCACCTTTGGGACAAGGATAAACTTCATAGTCTAAATTCAGTGTCGTCATGACCTCGCGTACACGGCGACAAAATGGAGAACCTTCAAATTCATAAAGCTTTAATGGCTTTGTAGGTTGCTTCGGATATGCTGTGCCATTGGTGCCACGCCCACCTTCTAACACAGCAGATGCCACTGCCTGAATCACTTTAATTTGATGGAGCATGGTTTTTATCCTTTTTGGTTTGATCTATTGATATTTTTATGGCTTGTTAGTTTTATCAGGTCATCCTCTCTCAGAAAATGCCTATATGGCTCACATTACAGCGCTTCTTGAACACTGCAATGCAATTGATGCTGGTATTTAAAGTCCAAATTTAATTCATTAGACGACTCAGTACTAAAGTAAATTTATAAGCGCACGAATAAGTTAAAGTTCGACCAAAGCTTCTTCTGCAATCACAATACCGTTATTGTCTGCATAAATAAATTGACCTGACTGAATCACTACACCACCAAAGCTGAGTGCAACATCTGTTTCACCCAAGCCTTTACGGTTACTTTTTTGTGGAATAGACGCTAAGGCATGTACGCCTAAATCTAAATCAGCAATTGCATCTACATCACGAACACATCCATAAATAATCACACCGTTCCAGTGATTTTCTACTGCAGATTCCGCAATCATATCGCCCATCAGTGCACAGCGCATAGAAGCACCGCCATCAACAACTAATACCTTACCTTGACCATCAGTCGCCAATAGCTCTTTAACACGTGAGTTATCTTCAAAACATTTGACCGTTACCACTTGGCCACCAAAGCTCTTTCGCCCACCATAGCTCTTAAAAAATTTACCGTCTAATGATGGGCTCATCACAGATATGTTTTTTTCTGGATTGTCATCAAGTAAGTCACACGTCACAAATGGCACTGTAGACACAATATTTCCCCTCATTTAGTTTTTTGTATGCGTAAATTATCATAAATTTGAAATTTTTCGGTTTGCCCATGCGCTACCTCGACCATAGTATGAGCCACTTGACCGGCTGTCACTGGCTTATATTTAAAAGTATCGGGTACAAAATGCGAAAGACGCCCATACAGCTTTTGTACAGCATCTTCTAAGGTTCGTGAACCCTCTCGTTCCCCCAAGAGCAATGAAGGTTGTATAATTGAAGTTCTACATAAATCTAAGCTTTTTACATAATATTCAAGTTCACCTTTGACCCGATTATAAAAAAACGGCGATTGGCTATTTGCCCCCAATGCACTAAGCAAAATAAAATGCGTAGGTGAATATTCTAGTAATTCCGCAAAATGTGCATTGATACTAAAATCAGTTTGATAAAACTTTTCCTTGCTCCCTGCTTGTTTCATAGTCGTGCCCAAACAGCTAAACGCATGTGTATAGTTCATCACATCTTGTTTATTGAGCTTAGTAAAATCATCGAGCTCTAATTGTTGTACTTTGGCTGTTTGATTAAGCTGCGTATCTCGTTTACGTACCACAGCAGTAATATTGCTACAGTCATCTAGCACACTTAGCGCCTGAACCAGTCTGCGACCGACCAAACCGGTTGCACCAATCACGATTGCATTTTCTATAGATTTACTCATTTTTTATACAATATCCTTTCAACATGACTAATCTACGCTTTTCTTAAGACATTTTCTTCATCTAAAATGTTGTCAAAGCATGTCAAGACTTGACTTAAGCACTTAGTTTAATCACAATATGGCACTTGTTTACGGGCTGGTGATAGTTCTTCTGATGTTGGTTTTCAGATGTAATTTCAGCCCGCCCAGACCAACCTAATTCAAGGAGTGCACGAGTGGCAAACTCTGCTCAAGCAAAAAAACGTGCTCGTCAAAACGTTAAAGCACGCAAACACAACGCTAGCTTACGTTCTATGGTACGTACTTATCTTAAACGTACAGTTGCTGCTATCGCTGCAGGTGACTACGCTACTGCTTCAGAAGCGTACAAAACTGCGGTTCCAGTAATCGACCGTATGGCTGATAAAGGCATCATCCATAAAAACAAAGCTGCTCGTCATAAGAGCCGTTTGAATGCACAAGTTAAAGCTTTGGCTAACTAATTTGTCGCAGTGAAAAAAGCCCTTTTAGGGCTTTTTTTGTTTTTGTACTCTTTCAAAATTACCCTATTTGATCAATATTTCAATAAAAATTATTTTATTTTAGCCATTCAAAATCCCATACTTTTATTATGGTATTAAAGTTCAATCTACTGTATGTTGATACAACCATTCTTTGGGGTACTCCTACAATGATTGACAAATTTCTACCCACACTCGAAAAGTTCAAACAAACCGAACAGCAATATATTGATTATTTTAGTGCCAAAGGCGAAAAAGATATTTTATCCAAAGTCATTTCAAACATGAAAGGTACAGCCGAAATTCAAGCTTCTCAAGGTGTCGATGCATGGTTGGCTTATGGTGTATATTTGCCTGCAATTGAACGTATATTTGCATTACATGCAGGTGAATCAGAAGCTGATTTTTATTCACGCACTCAATATCCACAAGAGATTGTCGAGGCCTATACCCTTTTTGATCATGATATTGCAACTTTAATAGCAGCAGATAAATATAGTCGTCTGCATCAGCACAATACCGCTGTAAATACTGCCATTTGGCCCTTAAATGATGCTGGACACAGCATTAATCTAAATGACTATCCTGCTCGCATTAAAGCAAAGATTTAAAAGCTATAAAAAATAAAAAAGCTCAATATTGGCTATTGAGCTTTCAAATTGCTTATCCACTAAATTGAATAACAAAAGTGATGCATGCAATCCACACAATATGGCTTTATGCTTTGGGCTGGAAATCCGCAATATTCAATTCATTTAATTGACCACGCCAAATCCACTTTAGTTTGGACTCAAGGAATATATCCCCCTCAAACCACACGAATAGCCCTTCCATCATCTTAGGCCACTCTTCACGTGTAATTCCATGCTTACCCGAAATAACCGCCAAAATAGCCGCTAAAATCGTGTCATGGCTCACCGCCAAGCTAAGACCCGAATGATTACTTGGATGTGTGTTGTATATTAATTCCAATACATCCACCACACCACTAATAGGATGTTTCATTCCCGGCAAAGCGTTATTCACAAAGCTATTGATAAACCCCAAAGCACCTTGCTGTTTAAAGTACGGACCCGCTTGCTTGATATCTAAAACAAAACTACCTGGTTCTACCAATAAGCCTTGTTCAATAATTTCAATATGATGGGTATTTACAGCCACAGACTTGGCATCTGCACCCTGAATCATGAGCGCAGCTGTATCTACACAGCGCTGAATAGGACTGGAGATACAATGCTCAATCACCCGATCCGTATTTTCAATTAAATACTCACCCCACGCTTCTGCTAAATCACGCCCTTGATTGGTCAATTGCAAATCATAACCTGCCAATCCCTGACCTGTAACAACTTCACGAATCGAGTGTCGGGTAAATAAAGTCACAGGGGTTTTAGCATCAGGCAATAAATCCAACGCCTTAAACATACTAGGAGGAAGCAGATCTAGAGCCATAACACATCAAATGTACAATCATTCGCATTACTATAGCATGAACAATTTTTAGCTCAATCGCTGTTCTGCATTAACTCAAGTGCCTGTAAAGCAAGTTTTTTCATATTGTCATCTTTAAATGCGATAAAACCACCATTTAACAAGGTCTCACGCTGATTATAAACAAATGCACGTCCTTTAAAATCGACTAAGCCACCACCAATTCGTTCGATCAAACATTGACCTGCACTGGTATCCCATTCGCATGTCGGATGAAAGCGCGGGTAAATATCGACACGATCTTCTAACATCATGCAAAATTTATACGCACTCCCCGCCTTAAATACCTCATAGTCGCTTAATTGCGACAATGCCTGCAAATATTCTGCATATTGGGGTTTACGTTGACTACTTTGGCTTAACCCCACATGTATCTGCTCGGTTGTTTTGGCGGTGTAGGCACTCCACTGTTTGCTATCTATATTATATTTTAAAGGCATTCCTTGTTCTGGACAGACATACACATCACCTGTGCAAGGTATGGCCAAAATTGCAAAAACGGTATGTGCACCCGAAACCTTACTCAAATTAATGGTAAATTCAGGACGCTGATGCAAAAATTCTTTGGTGCCATCCAAAGGATCGAGTAACCAAAACTCTATCCATTGTCGGCGAAAATCTTGCTCACCTTCTTCAGATAAAATTGGCAAGTCTGATATCTGACTTAATTGCTCAAAAATATAAGCATTGACTCGATAATCTGCCTGCGTAACCGGCGATTGATCTGACTTATGAGCAATATTAAAGTCTCCTCCAACACAATACTGTCGATATTCTTCTCGCAAAATTTCGCATGCCTGTGTCACAATGGGCATCAACTGTAAGATTGTCGGGTCTTGCGGTGTTGCTGTAGTTTTAAACATAGAATGCCTTATATATGTCAAATTATTCAGAAAAGCCAACGATCATTTTTGATATGGATGGCACACTCCTTGATCTCGCTTATGATGATTTTATTTGGAATGAGCTTTTGCCCATTCGTTATGCCGAGCTACACCAATGTAGTCTTGAGCAAAGCACTCAAACTTTATTCAACTTTTATCAACAACATAATCATACTCTAAAATGGTACTCATCTCGCTTTTGGACCTCACAAGTTGGCGTAGATGTACTCGCAATGCAAATTGAACAAAAGCACAAAGTCGCAAAACGCGAAGGTTGTATTGCATTACTTGAGTATTTAAAACAGCATCAATACCCCATCTGGCTTGCCACCAACGCAGATACCGCAGGTCTTGCATTCAAATTAGAAGAAACTGGTCTTGCAGATTATTTCGATGTAATCGTCAGTAGTGAAACACTCGGCCATGCCAAAGAATTTAATGAATTTTGGCAAGCTTTGCACAAACACCACCATTTTGATCCAAAACATTGCTATTTTATAGACGACACTGAAAAAGTGCTCAACGGTGCGCAAGGCTATGGAATAGATGCTTTATATAGTATTCGCCAACCGTCTTCGCAAAAAGCACCGCGTGAAACCTTCAATTATCCAATGCTTGATGCATTAACAGATCTGATCCCTATTTTACAACACGCCGAGGAACTCAAAAAATATGCGTAAATCAAATCTAGCCGAAGATGCGGTTGGAATGCGTATAGACAAATGGCTCTGGGCTGCACGTTTTTTTAAAACACGCTCTATTGCCAAACATGCGATTGAAGGTGGTAAAGTCCACCAAAATGGTGAGCGTGTAAAAGTGTCACGCGAAGTACGTGTAGGTATGGAGCTCACCATTCAACAAGGCATTGAGAAAAAAACCGTTGTGGTGAAATCACTTTCCGACGTACGAGGCCCTGCACCCGTTGCTCAGCTCCTGTATGATGAAACCGAAGTGAGTTTAGCCAAACGGGAATTGCTAGCTTCACAAAGAAAGTTGCATAATCTAGCTCGACCAGATCACCGACCAAGCAAAAAAGACCGACGTGATATTGGGAAATTTAAAAAAGAAAATGATCAGATGTTTGACCAGCAATGGTCATATCATGATGATGTAGAATGACGCGTCACAATGTGTCGCACACACTGTAATGGCTATAGTTAATCAGGATGAATTCTGTCACTATATATTGGTGGAAAAGGTTTAAAGTACATACATCCACTTAAGTATATTGTTCAGTGACATCGTATTGAGGTTGTAAGATGGATGATAATAAAAGCAAAGCGTTAAACGCAGCTTTAAGCCAAATTGAAAAGCAATTCGGCAAAAATACAGTAATGCGCCTAGGCGACAATAACACACAAGCAGTTGAAGCAGTGTCTACTGGCTCACTCACGCTTGATATTGCACTGGGTATTGGTGGCTTACCAAAAGGCCGTATTATTGAAATTTATGGTCCTGAATCTTCAGGTAAAACCACCATGACATTGCAAGCGATTGCTGAATGTCAAAAAGCGGGTGGTACATGTGCATTTATCGATGCCGAGCACGCACTTGACCCTCAATATGCGCGCAAACTTGGCGTAGATATTGACAACCTATTGGTTTCACAACCAGACAACGGCGAACAAGCACTTGAAATTGCAGACATGCTTGTCCGTTCTGGTGCAATTGATTTAATCGTAGTCGATTCTGTAGCAGCATTAACACCACGTGCTGAAATTGAAGGCGAAATGGGCGACTCGCACATGGGCCTACAAGCACGCTTAATGAGCCAAGCCCTACGTAAAATTACAGGTAATGCAAAACGCTCAAACTGTATGGTCATCTTCATTAACCAAATTCGTATGAAAATTGGTGTGATGTTTGGTAGCCCAGAAACTACAACTGGTGGTAATGCATTAAAATTCTATGCATCTGTACGTTTGGACATCCGTCGTATTGGCCAAGTGAAAGAAGGTGATGAAATCATCGGTTCTGAAACTAAAGTCAAAGTCGTTAAAAACAAAATGGCGCCTCCTTTCCGTGAAGCACTATTCCAAATTTTGTATGGTAAAGGTGTTAACCACCTTGGTGAATTGATTGATCTTGCAGTTCAACAAGACATCGTGCATAAAGCAGGTGCTTGGTACTCGTACCAAGGTGACAAGATTGGTCAAGGTAAAAACAATACCATCCGCCATCTTGAAGAACACCCAGAATTGGCTCAAACCATTGAAAAACTCATTCGTGAGCAGCTTCTGACTACAGGTACACCTGTAGCGGAAGACAAAGATGAAGAAGAACCAGATTTTCTAGATGCCTAATCGCATTTAAATCAGGTTAAACTATAAAACGCCCCTCGGGGCGTTTTTCATGTGTTCAGTGATATGCCACTTTTGATATGAACAATCCAAAATTTCCCAAACTTCTCGATTATGAAGCGCTCAAACAACAGTTTGGCGAGGACGAACCCCCTAGTACAATTCAAAATGAGCTCACAAAGACAGATAACCTGTCATTTGAATCAGAAGATAGCTTGTTTGCAGACCCGGTAAAGGAAACTAAGCCTAGACTAAAAGGCACACGCTTACGCTCCTACGCCTTTGCTGTGCTTACACGTAAAGAGTTTTCCAAAGCCGAATTAATTGAAAAGCTTGCACTATATGCAGAAAATCGAAATGAAGTCATTACACTTGTAGATGAGCTATCACGTGAAAACTACCAAAGTGATCAACGTGTCGCTGAGATGATGCTTTCAAGCCAAATGCGCAAAGGCAAAGGCCCAAATCAAATTAAAATGAAATTAAAAAATAAAAAGGTCGATCATCAACTCATACAAGACGAACTTAAAGAAACCGATTGGGCACAACAAGCTTATGAACTAAAAGTAAAAAAATATGGTACAGACGTCGCAACAGATCAAAAGCTAAAAGCAAAGCAAATTCGATTCTTAATGTATCGTGGTTTTGAAATGGATGCGATTATGAAGGCAATTAAACGTAAATCAGATGCAGACTTTGATTAAAAAGAAATTTAGACAATAAAAGAGAAGATTGAATTTTTATAATCATAAAATAAACTGGTGGCAACCCTACCAGCAAGACTTCGGCACATCATAATTCTACTACCGTTGCTACCTTCCGGTCCTGGCGGGGTTCGTAGAGTACAATTGCGAAGTAACCAGCAGGGCTACCATTGCAAGAACAGAGTATAGAGATTTTTATTAAACTTGCAAGCACTCTGTCATAAATTCGCTAAACCATTTATTCGTTTGATTATTTTTAAATCAAAATCAAGTTTTTTTATAAATATACTCTCTTCATCATGATGAATTTTATTTACCTTTCATCACAACAAGCATGAAAATGCGTATTGCATTTAATCGAGTTGGCGTTTTTAATGTGTCTATTGAAAATCAATATGATGCCTGACTCAACTGAAGTTCAGCAGGTAATGAAAAGACTATATGGAACTTAAATTATGTTAAAAAAACATGCGCTCGGCACACTGCTTCTTTGCTGCACCGCACCCGTTTTTGCCAATATTCCAATTGAATCACGGGGTTTAAGCCAAAATTCGGCGAGTTACGCACCCAATAACACCCAAGCAGCGATTTCAACAGGCTCAGGTGAAACGGTAACTACCAATCTAAATTGGCAACTCATGCAAAAAAATCAACAGCTTGAAAATGATATTCGTACTTTACGCGGTAAAATTGAAGAGCATGACAACGAAATTGAAAAACTCAAAAATGAATTAAATAACCGTTATGCTGATTTGGATCAACGCTTAGAAACATTACAACAAAAAGTAGAGCCTTCTGAAGAAAGTACTACGCCCGAGGAGGATAACCAACAAGGTACTGCACCCAGCACCAACAACAGCACCTTAAAAGCAGCACCAGTGACCAATACACCAAGCCCTGCCCCAACAATTAAAACATCGTCTGTTGTTGTTCCTGCAAAACCAACCACAGCACAAGTTGCAACAGCCAAGAGCACTGTACCTGTTGTAAAGTCAGATGAGTTAGATAAAGCCGCTTATACCGTAGCATTAGATGCATATAAACAAGGCGGTGCTAAAAAAGCGATTGCGCCAATGCAAAACTTTATCAAAAACAATCCAAACAGCGTGTATATCAGCAATGCACATTTTTGGCTGGCCGAATTTAATGTGGCAATAGAACCTTCTAATTTTGCTGAGGCCAAGCGCAACTACACCATAGTGGCAAACCAATACCCAAATTCAGCACGTGCCTCTAGAGCACTGTATCAACTATATAGTATTGCAAAAGATGTAGATCACAATACAGCACAAGCAACGCAGTACAAGCAAAAGTTACTCAAGACCTACCCTCAGTCTGAAGAAGCCAAATACTTTAAATAATTAGGACGATGTAGCAGATCTAGCACTTTATATTTTTGTAATGCGTCCATAAAAAAGACCGCCACAAGGCGGTCTTTTTTTGCGTTAAAGCTTAACGTGTAATACCACGTTTTGATTGTTCTAATGAATCAATCAACAATTGCGCTTCAGACACTTCAGGCAAAATATCTGCACGAATTTTATCTAAGGCTTCTTGTGTCGTTAGACCTGATTTATAAATCAGTTTAAAAGCATCACGAAGACCTTGAATCACATTCTTCGACCAACCCTTACGACGCATGCCTTCAATATTCATTGCAAATGCATGTGCAGGATTTCCTGATACCATGACATAAGCAGGCACATCTTTTAAGATTAACGATGCACCACCAATCATGCTAAAAGAATCAATTTTACAGAATTGGTGAATCCCTGAGTTTCCACCAATCACCACATAATTACCGACATGCACGTGCCCAGCAACACCCACGTTATTTGCAAAGATATTGTGATCACCGACCACACAATCATGTGCAATATGCGTATTTACCATTAACAGGTTGTGACTACCCACTTTCGTCAAACTCTGGTCTTGAACTGTGCCACGATGCAAGCTGCAATGCTCACGAATCGAGTTATGGTCACCAATTTCCAACCAAGTTTCTTCCCCTGCATATTTTAAGTCCTGACAGACTTCTCCAACACTTGCGAATTGGAAAATTTCATTGTATTCACCAATACGAGTATAACCACCAATCACAACATGTGAATGCAATTGGGTACCCGCACCAATTGTGACATTTGGACCAATAATACAATAAGGGCCAATTTTCACATCTGGAGCAATGACTGCTGATGAGTCAATAATAGCGGTGGGATGAATGAATTCGTTATTACTCATGCTTGCTCTATTTTCTGATGCGAAATCATAATTTCCGCAGTTGCTGCGACTATGCCATCCACAGTAGCAATACAATTATATTTGTAAATACCACGTTTTTGCATGACAAGTTCAGATTTTAACACCAATTGATCGCCTGGAACGACTGGCTTTTTAAAACGAACTTTCTCGGCACCAGCAAATAAAAATAGATTACCTGGTGTTGGCACTTTATTATTCATTACGAAGCCAAGAATACCTGAAATTTGCGCCATTGCTTCAACAATTAACACACCCGGCATAATCGGAAATTCTGGGAAATGTCCCTGTAAAAACTCTTCATTGATTGAAACGTTTTTATAACCAACAATGCTATTTTCAGTGATATCAGTAACACGATCAACCAACAAAAATGGATAGCGGTGTGGAAGATATTCACGAATTTTTTGTGCACTCATTGGCAACTCAGGTTTCGTGAATGCAGGTGTATTCGACTCAGTCATCATATTATTTACGCAGTTTAAAAGTTGATTCAAGGGACTCAATTTGAGCTTGCATATGATCAAGTCGTTTGACCAGCTGGGTCAATGGCACATCTGCTAATTGTCTCATACGAACAACTGTGCGTTTCCATTTCTGATTTTCAAACAATGCCGTACCAGAAGAATACTTTCCAGCTTCAGAAATATTATTTGTCACCATTGACATTCCTGTCAAAGTCACATTATCCGCAATTTTAAGGTGCCCTGAGACTGCACTAGCACCACCAATGATACAATTTTTGCCAATGGTTGTGCTACCTGCGATTGCAATATTTGCAGCCAAGGCTGAATGTGCGCCTATATGAACATTATGTGCGATTTGCACAAGGTTATCGATAATGACACCTTCTTCCAAAATTGTGTCATCCATTGCGCCACGGTCAACACTACAATTTGAACCAATACGAACGTCATTTGCGATACGCACTGAACCTAATTGTGCAATTCGGTTCCACTTTCCTTGATAAGGAGCAAAGCCGAAACCTTCACTACCAATCACAGTATTGGCATGAATACGAACACGATCACCCAACTTACATCCACCCATTAAGGTCACATGTGATTCAATCAAACAATCACTGCCGACTTCAACATCATCATCTAAAGTCGCATGGGCATGAATAACTGTATGTTCACCCACTACACAATGCTCACCAATCACAACGTAATGACCAATGTAAGCAGAGTCAGCGATCATGGCAGATGGATGGATTTGTGCTGTCGCCTCAATACCCGATTTGGTGTTCTTTTTTTCAAACACATGGGTCAGTATGGCAAAAGCTAAATATGGATTAGCCACAACAATGAAATTTTGCTGGGCTGAATTAAGATGTGCTTTCAGTTCTGCCGTGACAATGAGTGCGCCGGCTTGAGATTGATTGGCTTGATCAAGATATTTGTCCGCATTTACAAATGCGATATGCTCTGGCTGTGCATGCTCAAGGCTGGCCAAGCCTTTGAGTCGTAAATCTGCATTACCAACAGCTTCGCCCTGCACGAGGCCGGCGAGCTGTTTTAAACTTAACTGTTCAGGATTCATCGATTACTTAATTGCATTAACCTTTTGAATCATTTTATCAGTTAAATCATACTTAGCGTCATAAGCCAACGCTGAATTTTTATTCAAAACCACGTCCAGATTATTTTCCTTTCGTAATTGTTCAGCTGCTTGCTTAATTCTTGAGTCCATCACTTGGTTAATCGATTGAATATTCGACTGCACCGTAGCCTGAACTTTTTGCTGCAGAGTATTTAAAGTGCTTAACTTCGTTTGATATTGCTGAGCAAGTTTCTGCTTTTCAGCATCCGACAATTTATTTGCACTTTGCTGTGCTTTTAATTGCATTGCTTCAAGCTCTTTGCTCAGATTCTCAATTTGTGTGGTTTGAGGCTTAATTTGTTGTTGAAAAGACATATTTTGCTGTTTCAAATATGCACTTTGCTCAACAATACGCTCTAGATCGACCACGCCATATCCCGCAGCATGTACAACCGTAGAACCCAACACACTCAGAGCAAACAAACTTTTGACGATTATTTTCATTTTAAGGTTCCATCACTGATGCCGAAAATGGACCGTACTTAGAACGTACGGCCAATTTCAAACTGGATATTTTTGGTTTGATCGCCTGATTTTTCATTCAATGGGAATGCATAACTCAACGATAATGGTCCAATCATAGTAATCCATGTAAAGCCAGCACCTACGCTATAACGCATATTTTTTGCATCAAAGCCAAAGTTGTCTTCACAGTATTTTTTAGCGTTTACAACAGTTGTGGTATCTAGGTGAATATCTTTTGATGGCATATTACACTGCGTATCAAAAACTTGTGCACCTTCAGCAAACAGTACTGGACGAACTTGACGTGCCCAATCCCCTTTAAATGGCATAGGAAGCACTAGCTCTGTACCAAATTGCACCAAGGCATTACCACCAACTTCTTCAGGATCCCAATCTTTAACACCCGTTTCACTGTATTGAACGCCAGGATATTTAGGACCTAAAGTACTGTTGTCATAACCACGTACCGAACCAAAACCACCTGCATAGAAGTTTTTAAAGAACGGTAAATCATTACCATAACCCAACTTACCATAACCACGTAATACAAAGTCTTTACCCAATGGGAAGAAAGCTTGCGCATCATAGGTTACTTTTTGGTATTCAACATCACTACCTGGTACAGCAATTTCCGCATTCACACGATGTGACATACCACTGGTTGGGAACATTGGACGGTTTAATGTGTTATATGACCAACCCAAGTTTAAGTTATAGGTTAAGAAATCACCTTCAAATGCCGAACCATACGGGTCTGACAATTGACCATCTGGGCAGACCATTTCACCTGTTGTAGGATCTTTAATCAATTCAACCAAACAGTAAGTTGAAGTACTTGTGGTCTTACCACCATTGGCTAGCAAGTAATCACGTACGTAAGTAGATACATACGCACCTGTTGTTACTTTTGTACTATCAATGTTTAAACCAGCGCTGATGCTTTGGTTTTCATCAATTGGGTAACCAAAGTTAATACCACCACCAAAACTGTCTGTAACGTAGTTGTTTACGTTATAGTCGTTGTTTAGCTTAGTTTTACGGTAGTACATGTTATAACCACGACGTACACCATCAATGGTGAAGTACGGGTCTGTAACACTTAAGTTATAGTAATCTTGCGTTTCAGAACGCGATAAATCGATGGCAACTGAGTTACCTGTTCCCAAAAAGTTAGTTTGGCTCAAACCTGCTTGGAACGTTACACCGCCACTTTGCGAAAAACCAACAGCCAGCGTACTTGTACCAGAGTGTTGTTCTTCAACATTAATGTTTAAGTCCACTTGGTCTGGAGAATTTGGTACACGTGCAGGTTTAATATCTACAGTTTTAAAATAACCAGTACGCTCTAAACGTACTTTTGACAAATCAATTTTTTCATTACTTGCCAATGCACCTTCCATCTGGCGCATTTCACGGCGCAATACTGAATCTGCAGTTTTACTGTTACCCGTGAAGTTAATACGTCGAACTGTAACTTGCTGACCTGGGTTGATGTAGTAGTTTAAATCAACTTGTTTTGTTTCATTGTTGATTTGTGGCACCACATTCACTTCTGCATAGTAGTAACCTGAGTTACCGTACTTACGCAGTAAAAGTTGCTTCACTGCATTCACTTTTTCTTGTGAATATAATTCGCCCGCTTTATAAATTTGTAATGCTTGTAAATCTTTTTCAGAATAAAGTGCATCACCTAAGAATTTGGTTTCACCAAACTTAAATTGTTCACCTTCATCTACAGAAACTTCAATAAAGACATTCTTTTTGTCTTCACTCAAGTTTAGGCTCGAGTTTGTAATGTTGAAGTTGATATAACCTTTGTTCAAATACATTGCGCGCAATGATTCAAGGCTGGCTGCCATTTTTTCACGTGCATAACGGTCGTTACGTGAAACAACTGATGCCCAACCACTTTCTTTCACAGCAAAAGCTTGCTTGATATCCGCATCTTTAAATACGGTATTACCAATAATATTGATATCAAAAACTTTAGCCGCTTTACCTTCAGTAAATTCCAGCAAAATATCAACGCGGTTATTTGGCTTTGCAGTAGTCGTTACTTTTACATCTGCATCATAGCGACCTTGTTGCATGTACTGCTGTTCAAGCTCAGTTTCAACAATTTGCAGTGCAGACTTCTTCAGTACTTCGCCTTCAGCTAGACCCATTTTTTTCAAGCCTTCTTCCAAGGCTTCTTTAGGAATCAGCTTATTGCCTTTTAACTCAATTTTAGAAATAACAGGACGTTCTATAACTGTAAATATCAGGTTATTACCTTCTTGTGATGTTTTAATATCATCAAAAAGACCTGTCGCATATAAAGTACGAATTGCATTTGCTATTGAAGAATCGCTGACACGATCACCACTGGTGACGGGCAACATGCCATACACACTTTCTGGTGTTAAACGAACAAGTCCGTTTACTTTTACATCTTGTACTACAAAATCATCCGCTGCATATATTTGTTGTGTAGCTGCCATTGCACTAACGAGTGCCAAAGGCATAAATAAATGTGTGTGCTGCATGCCAGTCTTTTCCGCTGTTAAATTTATTTCGTCATCTACGCTTATAAACGCATAAAATCATTGAAGAGTGCGAGCAACATCATGCTGCCCAGCAGTACCATACCAATTTTCAGTCCAACCAATTGTATTTGTTCAGAAACAGGTTTACCACGAATTAATTCAATAAAATAGTAAACTAAATGACCACCATCCAGCATCGGAATAGGTAATAAGTTTAAAATTCCCAAACTTACACTCATAAGCGCCATAAATGAGATAAAGGTTTGCCAACCCATTTCTGCACTTTGGCCTGCCACTTTTGCAATCGTAATTGGGCCAGATAAGTTATCTAAACCAATCATACCCCGAACCATTTTTACAATAGAGTTCAGAATCATACTCGAAAGTTGACCTGTTTTATCTAGCGCCATTGTAAACGCTTCAACAGGTGTGTATTGAATTGTTTGCTTATATTCTGCAGGAATCACAACTTTACCTGGGTCACTTTGCACCCCAAGCACGCCTGTGACTTTACCCATATTATCGCGTTGACCTTGTGGCATCACTTCTAAGTGCACAATTTTTTGATCACGCAATACATCAATTTTTAATAACTGCTCTGGCGATGCCTTTACAACTTGCACCACATCAAACCAATCATTCATCTTTTGACCATCAATCGCAACAATACGATCCCCGGCCTTCATCCCTTGACGAATCGCTGCTCCGTCTTCGCTCAGCTTAGTGACTGTCGCTGGGATTTGTGGCCGGTATGGAACAAAACCTAAAATATCTAAAGGTGATTCAGATTGATCTTTAAGGAAACCTTGGATTGGTAATTGAAAGTTTTTAACTTCCCCAGCACGATCCGCAGTCACTAAAATATTGCCTGTTTCACCCACACGATCAACCAAGGCATAATTAAGCTTTTCCCATGTACTTACAGGTGTGCCATCAATTGCAGTGATTTTGTCACCAATATGCATCTGAACTGTTGCTGCAGGCGTATTTGGCAACACTTTACCCACACGCGTATTTAATTGCTCTTGTGCGGGTAAAAATAGTACCCAAAACAGAACAACAGCTAAGGCTAAATTAATTAAAGGTCCTGCTGCTACAATCGCAATGCGTTTCCAAGGATGCTGACGATTAAATGCAAAAGGTAAATCTTCTTCTGCAACATTACCTTCTCGCTCATCCAGCATTTTGACATAGCCACCTAATGGCAGTGCCGAAAGTTGGTACTGAATGCCTGATTTCTTTGAAGTCCACTTCAGGATGGTTGGCCCAAACCCAATGGAATAAACCAAAACTTTTACGCCAAGTTTACGTGCAACAAAATAATGACCAAACTCATGTATTGCAATCAATGGCCCCAATAGCAAGATTGCGGCCACAATAATAAACAAGGCGCTCATACTAACTTCCTTTATTGGTCACCAATTGTTGTGCGATTGCACGCGCTTCAGAATCTGCCTGTAAAATCACATCCAAACTATTTGCAGCCTGATGTGCCAGTTGATTCAACGTTTGTTCAACAATCGCAGGAATTTGCATAAATCCAATTTTTTGCTTCAAAAATGCAACGACTGCAATTTCATTGGCCGCATTTAAAATCGCAGGTGTAGTTCCCCCAACTTTCATGGCTTGACGTGCCAATTTAAGCGCAGGAAAACGCGTAATATCTGGTTCAACAAAATTTAATTGCGAATGTGTAAACACATTTAATGCTGGAACATGCGTATGTATACGTTCAGGCCAAGCCAAAGCATGTGCAATTGGCGTGCACATATCTGGATTACCCATTTGTGCCAGGGTCGAACCATCTACATACTGCACCATAGAGTGGATGATACTCTGTGGATGCACGACAACTGTTACAAAATGTTCTTCAATTGAAAATAAATGACAAGCTTCGATCAACTCCAAGCCTTTATTCATTAAAGTCGCAGAATCTACAGATATTTTTTGCCCCATAGACCAATTCGGATGTTTACATGCTTGCGCAGGTGTCACCGAATGTAATTGTTCTAGGCTATGGTTTAGAAATGGGCCACCCGATGCGGTCAATAATATATTTGACACGCCAAGCTTAGGTTGACCATTTCGTTCCGCTTGGAAGTAATTTTGAGGTAAGCACTGAAAAATAGCATTGTGCTCGGAATCTACAGGCAATAATGTCGCATGATGATCCAAAGCCGCTTGCATCATGATCTCACCCGACATGACCAATGCTTCTTTGTTTGCAAGTAAAACACGTTTACCCGCTTTTACAGCTGCCAAAGTTGGAAGCAGACCAGCCGCCCCCACAATTGCAGCCATAACCACATTTACATCGGGATGTGAAGCAACAGCAACCAGCCCTGCTTCATCTGCCAAAATTTCGATATCAGCTAACTGCTCAGCAACAAGAAGCTGTCGCAACTCATCTACTTTAGATGAAGGTACAACAGCGAATCTCGGTCGGTACTGTTTGCAAATTTCTACCAGTTCTGCAAGTCTGCTGTGCGCAGTCACTGCAAAAACGGAATACTCTTGTGAATGTTGCGCTAAGATTTTCAAGGTACTTTGACCTATCGAACCCGTTGCACCCAATATACAAACAGATTGAGACATTTATAAATCTACGCCAAGAAGTTTTAAAACATATATGCCCGCAGCAAAAATTGGGGCAGCCGCCAATAATGAGTCTATTCGATCGAGTACACCACCATGACCCGGAAGGATTCGACCTGAATCTTTAATTCCTGCACGACGTTTGATCATCGATTCAAATAAATCACCCAAGACTGAGCTAAATACAGTGATTACCGATAAAATAAGGAATAAAGCATGTTCTGCTAAGCTTAGATCAAGATAAACCACCTCAACCACCACCACAATAAGCATTGCAGTAAACACACCTCCATACAAACCTTCTAAAGATTTGTTTGGACTCACATCAGGTGCAAGTTTCTTTTTACCCAGCTTACGTCCAACAAAGTACGCGCCACTGTCTGCACCCCAAACCAAGAGGAATAAGTACATGAGCCACCACGGTGAGCTCTGCCAAACAGAGAAAATGGCCGTAACAGCAGCTGAAACTAAAACTAAACCAATGACTTTGAGCGTTGGATTATACCAACCATCATATTCTGGATAAGATTTTACCCAATAGACACTGAGCAACCACGTCAATATAGAGGCTGCCCACAGTAATAAAGCCACATCATTATAGCTTAATGCTAAGGTAGAAATCGCAGCAGTGACTAAACCATAGCCCCATGCAAGCGGTTTATTTACATTCTTAGATTTTTTGGGCATGAGTTTAAACCACTCATAGCCAGCAACCCCAGCTGCAATGATCATCAGCACAAACATTGGGTAATGCGAAGACGAAGCAAACATACAGCTCAGTACAACCGCAACCAACACCAATGCGGTAATAATCCGCTCTAACATTTATTAATTCTCAAGTGACGCTTGTTGAACTTGTTCTGATGTTTTACCGAAGCGGCGTTCACGCCCTGCAAATACTGCAAAAGCATCATCTAATTCTTCAACGGTAAATTCTGGCCATAATGTATCTGTAAAATACAATTCTGCATAAGCAGCTTGCCACAATAGAAAGTTCGATAAACGGAAATCTCCGCCAGTACGAATTAATAAATCTACTGCAGGTAAATCACTCATGCTGACATAGCGACCAAATACATCTGAATCTATTGCATCAAGCGTTAATTTGTTTGCCATAACATCGGCCGCAATCTGCTGTGCAGCGTGCGCCATATCCCACATACCGCCATAACTTATCGCAATGGTCAGCGTCATGCTAGAGAAGTTAGCAGTCCTTTCTTCGGCATGCAACATAAGTGCACGTAATTCTGGAGATAAACGTGATCGATCTCCGATAAAACGGAGCGAAATGTTAAATTTTTCCATACGTGGCAATTGTTCATGAATTGTTTCTTCTAACAATTTCATCAACAAATCAACCTCAAATTGAGGTCGTTTCCAATTTTCACTAGAAAATGCAAACACTGTTAATGCTTGAATATTGGCTTGGCGACAATGCTCGACGATTGGATCTAGGACGTCTTTACCAGAGCGATGCCCTTCACCTTTTTGCATTAGATTTTTTTTGGCAAAACGATTGTTGCCATCCATGATGATGGCAACATGTTTTGGAAGACTGGAATTTTCTTCAGAAACGGTCATTCAAGATTAGACCTTCATTAATTCAGCTTCTTTTGCAGCTAAACGTTTTTCTACTTCAGCAACAAATTTGTCTGTAATTTTTTGAATGTCATCACCAGCACGACGCTCATCATCTTCAGAAATTTCTTTTTCTTTCAACAATGCTTTGATATCACCTAAAACATCACGGCGAATATTACGAATCGCAACTTTTGCATTTTCTGCTTCATTACGCGCAACTTTTTGCATATCACGACGTGTTTCTTCAGTTAATGCTGCCATTGGTACACGAATAGCATCAGCAGTAATCGGGTTTAAACCTAGATCAGATTCACGAATTGCTTTGTCAATTGCAGCAACCATTGTACGTTCAAATGGTTGAACCAATAGTGTACGTGAGTCTTCTACACCCACGTTTGCAACTTGATTTAATGGAACATCAGAACCGTAGTAAGGAACCATAACACCGTTTAGGATAGATGGGTGCGCACGACCTGTACGTACTTTTCCAAAACCATGCTCTAAAGACTCCAGCGACTTGTTCATGCGTTCTTCGGCGTCTTTTTTAAGATCGTTAATCATAAGATCTTCCTTACTAAATTTTAAATGAGGTATAACTAAATATAATCTGTAGTATAAAGAGCTTTCAGCCCCACGTACATTAGTTCGTAACGTGGGTACCTTCTTTTTCACCCATTACAACAGATAACAATGAACCCGCTTTGTTCATGTCAAATACTTGAAGTGGCACGTTATGATCACGGCATAAGCAAATTGCTGTTAAATCCATTACGCCTAATTTTTCATCCAACACTTGGTCAAATGTTAAAGCATCATATTTCACAGCATCATCGTATTTGCTTGGATCTTTGTTGTATACGCCATCAACTTTAGTTGCTTTTAAGATCAAGTTAGCTTCGATCTCAATACCACGTAAGCATGCTGCTGTATCTGTCGTAAAGAATGGGTTACCTGTACCAGCAACAAATACACACACTTCACCACGAGTTAAATGACGAATTGCATCACGGCTTGAATATGACTCAACCACAGCACCAATTGGCAATGCAGACATCAAACGCGTTTTAATATTACGACGTACCAAAGCATCACGTAATGCTAGGCCATTCATTACAGTTGCCAACATGCCCATTTGATCGCCTGTTACACGGCCTACTAAGCCATCCTTTTGCAACTGACTGCCACGGTATAAGTTACCACCACCAACAACGATACCCACTTGAACACCCAAACCAACAAGGTGCGCAATTGCGAGTGACATTTGATCGAGCACTTGTGCATCGATACCCATATCTTTATTGCCTGCCAAAGCTTCACCAGAAAGCTTTAGAAGAATGCGACCAAAACGCGGTTTTTTAGAATCAAGCATCATCAACTCCGAATTATTTAATTTCAATTATTTTCGTGAATCATTTAATACGAATTAATTTCGCATATAAGTCATATTCATCTGCATCGGTGATTTCCACTTCAAGCAAATCACCCGCCTTAATTAATGATTTATCGATATCTTCAACAAAGACATTACCATCAATTTCAGGTGCATCCGCATAAGAGCGTGCAACTGCAACTGGGAACTCATCTTCTAAATCATCAACCAACACTGTCATGGTTTGACCAATACGTTTTTGCAGTTTAGCTGCAGAAATTTCTTGTTGAACTTCCATGAAGCGTTCATAGCGTTGTTGCTTAATTTCTTCAGGCACATGATCTGGCAAATCGTTTGCTGTCGCACCTTCAACTGGTGAGTAGGTAAAACAACCCACGCGATCTAACTGTGCTTCTTTTAGCCAATCCAACAGCATCACAAAGTCTTCTTCAGTTTCGCCCGGGAAACCCACCACGAAAGTTGAACGAAGTACCAGATCAGGGCATTTTTCGCGCCATACTTTTAAACGCTCTAGGGTATTTTCACTATGCGCAGGACGTTTCATCAACTTCAAGACCTTCGGACTTGCGTGTTGGAATGGAATATCCAAATATGGAAGAATTTTACCTTGTGCCATTAAATCAATCACAGCATCTACATGCGGATACGGGTAGACATAATGCAAACGAACCCAAATGCCCAACTGCCCTAAAGCTTCACACATATCGTAAAACTTAGTTTTTACAGGTTGACCATTCCAAAAGTCCAATTTGTACTTCGTATCTAGACCGTATGCAGAAGTGTCTTGTGAAATTACAAGAACTTCTTTTACACCCGCATTTTTGAGTGCTTGTGCTTCACTTAACACCGAGCCCACTGGACGTGAAACTAAATCACCACGCATGCTTGGAATAATACAGAATGTGCAACGGTGGTTACATCCTTCTGATATTTTCAAATATGCATAATGTTTTGGTGTTAAACGAATCCCTTGCTCTGGAACAAGGTCAATGAATGGATTATGTTTTGGTGGCTCTGGAACGTACTCATGTACTGCTTCCATGACTTCCTGATATGCCGCAGCACCTGTCACCTTTAAGACATTTGGATGCATTTGGCGAATTTTGTCTTCGTCTTTACCTAGACAACCTGTCACAATCACGCGACCATTCGCGCTCATTGCTTCACCAATGGCGTCTAAAGACTCTTGTACTGCAGATTCAATAAAACCACAGGTATTTACAACAACTAAATCTGCACCATCATAATCTGATGCAACATCATAACCTTCAGTTTTTAACTGAGTTAAAATTCGTTCGGAATCAACCAATGCCTTAGGACAACCTAAAGAAACAAAACCGACTTTGGGGGATTTCATGAATCTGCGCTCCACTAGAATGCGCGTATTGTATGTCTTTTCTTTACATAAAAATAGGTGAAAAGGCTACTCTTTATATCACGCACCAAAATAATGCTATAAATTCACTCATATAATTAAAAATGCACCATTTTGAACCATATTTTATTTACAGCCCTTTTTTTATTCGCTATACATTTAAATTAAAGGCCAAGTTCGGCACATTCTTTTAATTCAGCACTCAAATTTGGCGTTCTTTTAGAAAAGTTGGCGTGCATTTTGCTTACTCTGCATCAATTCAGTCCGTTTACTGAAAACAGAATGCCTTATGAAGATGCCATTGCGCCATTTTAAAACAGAACACCCACCGCTAATGGATCAACCTATGACCATCGATTATCGGCTATTAGTAGATAATTTAACCACAGCGATTTTACTGGTCGATAGTAATCTCAATATTTATTACTTAAATTCATCATGTGAAGCACTTTTTGATATCAGTTTACTTCGGGCTGAAGGCCTCCCTGTTCTTCATTTACTGCACATGCCAAATGATGAATTTAATACAGAAGAAGCTTTAAACAACACACTACAGTCAGGGCAACCTTATACACGACGCGAAGCAACAATTAATGTCAACTTTAAAGACATTCATGTTGATTACACCGTATCTCTATTGAGCTCAGGTAAACCTTATCACCCGTTGCTGATAATTGAACTCAACCCTATTGACCGAATGCTTAAAATCTCTAAAGAAGAGAATCTCATTCAACAACATCAGGTAGCGCGCCAACTCATTCGTGGCGTTGCACATGAAATTAAAAATCCTTTGGGTGGCATCCGTGGTGCAACACAGCTTTTAGCACGTAGTTTAAACGATCCGCAGTACAGCGAATTTACCGACATTATTATTAGTGAAGTTGATCGTTTACGTAATCTTGCTGACACCATGTTAGGTTCGCGACAACTGCCAAGCTATGAACCAACCAACGTACACGAACCTTTAGAACGTGTACGCGCACTGATTGCTAACCAAACCAAAAAGAAAATTAAGATCACACGTGACTATGACCTTTCTTTACCTGATGTCATGGCAGACCGTGATCAACTAATTCAAGTCATGCTGAACATTAGCGTGAATGCTGTACAAGCCATGACTGAAAATAAAGATTTCTTTGTAGAGCATCAGCCAGAATTGACGCTTCGCACACGTATTCAACGCCTTGTCACAATTAATGGTGTACTTAAACGCTCTGCAGTACGCATTGATATTGAAGATAACGGCCCTGGTGTGCCTGAAGAAATCTTGGAATCTGTGTTTTATCCTTTAGTGACTGGACGTGCTAAAGGTACAGGCTTAGGCCTCAGTATTGCGCAAAATATTATGCATCAACACAACGGAATGATTGAATGCCAATCCGTTCCAGGCAAAACAACTTTTAGCTTATATTTACCTTGGGAGTCAGGACATGTCGCGAAATAAAATATGGGTCATTGATGATGATCGCGCGATGCGCTGGGTTTTAGAAAAAACATTTAAAGAAGAAGGTTTTGATGTTACCAGCTTTGAAGAGGCTCAATCTGCACTTGATCAACTCAGCGTAGATGCGCCTGATGTGATTTTGACTGATATTCGTATGCCAGGTATTGATGGTTTGACCTTTCTTGGAAAAGTAAAAGGCAGTCATCCAGATCTTCCCGTGATTATCATGACAGCCCACTCAGACTTAGAATCTGCTGTATCAAGCTATCAAACAGGTGCTTTTGAATACCTACCTAAACCTTTCGACATTGATGAAGCATTAGCCTTAGTGAATCGTGCGATTTTGCACATTGCCAAGCTTCAACAACAAGAATCTGCAAAAACAGTTCAGCCTATTCAATCAACTGAAATCATTGGTGAATCACCTGCTATGCAGGAAGTTTTTCGTGCCATTGGTCGTCTATCACAATCGCATATTACTGTACTTATTAATGGTGAATCGGGCACAGGTAAAGAATTGGTCGCACATGCGCTACATCGCCACTCACCGCGTGGTAGCAAACCGTTTATTGCGCTCAACATGGCAGCCATTCCCAAAGATTTAATTGAAACTGAATTATTTGGTCATGAAAAAGGCGCTTTTACGGGTGCAAATACGCAGCGCCAAGGTCGCTTTGAGCAAGCCAATGGCGGTACTCTATTTCTAGATGAAATTGGTGATATGCCATTTGAAACCCAAACACGTTTATTACGTGTATTGGCCGATGGTGAGTTTTACCGTGTAGGCGGACATATTCCTGTGAAGGTAGATGTACGTATTGTGGCTGCTACCCATCAGGACCTAGAAAAATTAGTCCATGAAGGTCGCTTCCGCGAAGACTTATATCACCGCCTAAACGTGATTCGCATTCATATTCCAAAATTAGCGCATCGTAGCGAAGACATTCCAATGCTTGCACAACATTTCTTGGCGCGTGCAGGTAAAGAGCTGGGTGTTAGTCCAAAAATCTTGCGCCCAGAAACGCAAGAATATATGCAAAAATTGCCTTGGCAAGGTAACGTGCGCCAGCTGGAAAATACCTGTCGCTGGCTAACGGTTATGATTACAGGCCGTGAGGTTTATCCTGAGGATTTACCTTCCGAGTTAAAGCAGATTCCAATTCACCAAAGTGGCGAAGGCTCACCTGCGCCAAATACGTTGGACCGCGTTTCAATTCATCATTGGGACGAACTATTGGGCCAGTGGGCGGTACAAAAACTTAAAAATGGCGAAATGAAGATTTTAGACATTGCTACGCCAATGTTTGAGCGTACATTGATTAATGCCGCACTACAGCAAACTCGTGGGCGTAAACGTCATGCTGCTGAACTTTTAGGTTGGGGTCGTAATACACTCACACGTAAACTAAAAGAGTTAGGCATGGACAGTGCCGACGATGAAGTTGAAGAAGAATTAGAAAGCTAATTCTGTCAGGCGACTCAATAAAAAAGGCTAATCACCAAGATTAGCCTTTTTTATTTAACTATTTTAAATTTTAAGCAATAATGCCTACATAGCGTGAATAACCCTCAATGCCTAAATCAGACTGATAAATAATAAAATCTGGATAAGTTGAAGCAATCAATTCTTCAATCACGACCACTTGATCGTCGTTGGCATGCATGTCATCTACAGTACGGCGCAAGGTCTGCTCAAATTCATCCGTGATGTACTCAAAACCAATATCCATTGCGATAAACAATGTGTGCTCACATGGCTGTACATATTGCTCTTCTGACCAATTGATCACGGCTTGCTGACAGTGCGGGCAGGCAATATTGTCAGTTGCTTGAATGGGAAGTTGGATGAGTTGATAAGCCATGAATATTTAAATCTTGAATGAATCGAATGATTTTATCAAAAACTCAATAACAGCTAATGCTCTTTTTTTATTTTTTTAATTTAGAACATCTGACAACCCCCATGAAAAAAGGAAGCCGAAGCTTCCTTTTATACTGTTACAATCTACGTTACTTTTTACTCGATTTATAAGCGGATAATGCCGCTACAGCTACAGCTGATAATACTATGCCTGGTGCACTAGTAAGTAAAATACCTGTGGTCCCCAAACCTAAAGCCAAAATCTTACCTGTAAGTAGTGGACCTGTCATAGCGCCCAAACGACCTAGTGAAATTGCACTGCCCACACCTGTTACTTTGCCCGCTGGACTATAGAAAATTGGTGAGATGCCATACAGAATAGATTGACCACCTGTAGAGAAAATACCGCCAATTAAGCCTGCAAATACCAACAGTGGAATTGATTTAGTTGTAAATAGAATAAGTACCGCTACAAATAGACCTACATAAATAATCACAGCCATTTGCCATAATTTCAAACGGTCAAGCAAGTAACCTAGACCAAGTGTACCAATTACCGCACCCACTTGGAAAATCAACATAATCATGAATGCTTGTGCTTTTTCTAGGCCTTGCTCCATGAGTAAATTTGGCAACCAACTGATTAAGATATAGTTAACCATTAGCGTAAAGAAGAAGCTTACCCAAAGTGGTAGTGTGTATTTATAGCGATTTTCTGCAAATAACACTTGTGCCATTGGTGGTACAGGTTCTACTAATTCTACTTTTTCTTTACGTTTATCCTTTAAGATCATCGCCATAAATGGAAGCAATACTAAAGGTGTTAAACCACCAATTAAGAATAATGTGTGCCAAGAGATATCTTTAAAGAGAATTGCTAAGCCCGCAACAAAGATTGCACCCACAGGTAAACCACAATACATCAAGCTATTGAGTCTACCTCGGTTTGCTTCTGTAGCTTCATCCCCTACTACTGAAATCATGGTTGGCATAGCTGCACCTAAACCCAATCCAGTAAAGAAGCGAGCTGCATATAACACTTCTACACTTGGCGCCAATGCAGTAATACTCATAAATACGCCAAAGATAGCAATTGAAAGCATTAATACTTTCTTTTGCCCTAAATAATCTGCTACACGGCCACCAAAAAATGCACCAAATAACATCCCAAATACACCTAAACTAAATACATAGCCCATTTGCACCTGATCTAATGAAAATGTCGCTGCAATTCCTTTCGCCGCGATCCCAGGTGCCTGTAGGTCAAAACCTTCAAAAAATGCCACCCAGAAACACAAAAATACCGTTAAAATTTTCTGCATTTTACCCGTTTGTACTTGTGCCATGATCTAACTCCATCCGTAGTACACACAGCCACATCCGACTGTATGTGCATTCTCTGCCGATTGAGTCACAATAAATACCACTACAATAGTCGGATTAAAGTTCAATATATAAGCTATACTTAACAAGACTTATAGCCAAAAGGTTGTATATCAATATATTTTAAGTCTTATTTAGGTGATTTTTTATTTAAAAACAAAGCCTTAATAAAAACAAAGCTTACAACTATGAAATCATAATTAAAAACGATAGTTGCTATATTTTCAGATAAAAATTCGGTGCTATTTTTAATCTGAAGTTTTGTATTTCTATTTCCAATATCTATTACAATCAAATAATTACTGACTAATAACTATGAACAATGATCTTTTACAGACCAATAAATCGCATGGCTGTTAAAACGATCCAAAGAAAATGAAAATTCCACACATTATTCACTGATATAAAAAATCATACGAATCCAACTATACAACTCGCTTTAGCAAGCTGTTTAGCCACATCAGGATCAATGAATCTAAAATAAAAAAACCCGCTCAATAGCGGGTTTTTTTACTTCAAAATCTTAAGCAGATTTTTTAGCATTGGCATTCTTACGAATCGTAATCATCACCAATTGAACTGCTGCTGGTGTTACACCCGGAATACGGCTTGCTTGTGCCAATGTCTCAGGAAGCACTGCTTTAAGTTTCATCGTAATTTCACGAGAAAGACCTGAAACCGCATCATAATCAAAGTCAGTAGGAATTTTAGTGTCTTCCAAACGCTTCATTTGTGCAACGTCTTCTTGCTGACGGTTAATATAACCTGCATATTTCACCGCAATTTCAATTTGCTCACCTACAAATGCAGACACTTCTGAACCTGTAAGCTCTGCAATTTGTGCAAAGTTAATATTTGGACGTTTTAACAAATCAATTGCATTGGTTTCTTTAGACAGATCATCACCTGTCATTTCAACGAATTTTTTACCCAATGGGTTGTTTGGCGCAGCCCAAAGATGCTGTAAACGGCCTTTTTCAGTTTCTACCGCTTCCATTTTTTGGCAGAACGCATCCCAACGCGCATCATCTACAAGGCCCATTTCACGGCCAATCGCAGTTAAACGCTGATCCGCATTGTCTTCACGGAGCATCAAACGGTATTCGGCACGCGAAGTGAACATACGGTACGGTTCTTTGGTACCTAAAGTAATTAAGTCATCAACCAATACACCCATATACGCTTCATCACGTTTTGGTGTCCATTGCTCTTGATCCCACGCACGGCGCGCAGCATTTAAACCTGCAAGTAGACCTTGTGCACCCGCTTCTTCATAACCTGTTGTACCGTTAATTTGACCAGCAAAGTACAGGTTATTAATGGCTTTGGTTTCCAGAGAGAATTTCAATGCTTGTGGGTTAAAGTAGTCATACTCAATAGCATAACCAGGACGCAGAATATGCGCATGTTCCATACCACGGATTGAGCGAACCAATTCAAACTGAACATCAAATGGAAGTGATGTTGAAATACCATTTGGATAAAGCTCATGCGTATCTAAGCCTTCAGGCTCAAGGAATACTTGATGCGAGTCTTTATCTGCAAATTTATGAATTTTATCTTCAATTGATGGGCAATAACGCGGGCCTACACCTTCAATTACACCTGTATACATAGGTGAACGATCTAAACCACCACGAATAATGTCGTGTGTGCGTTCATTGGTGTGCGTAATATAGCAGTTGATTTGTTCTGGATGCATAGACGCATCACCCATAAATGACATTGTTGGCGATGGGAAATCACCCGGCTGTGCTGTCATTACAGAGAAATCTACTGAACGTGCATCAATACGTGGTGGTGTACCTGTTTTTAAACGACCTACAGGTAAGTTCAATTCACGTAAGCGCGCAGCCAATGAAATTGAAGGCGGATCACCCGCACGACCACCCGATGCATTGTTTAAACCAATGTGAATTACACCGCCTAAGAATGTACCTGTGGTTAATACAACCGTTTTCGCATCAAAGCGCACACCCATTTGAGTGATCACACCTTTTACGGTATCACCCTCTACAATCAGGTCATCAGCTGCTTGTTGGAAAATATCCAAGTTTGCTTGGTTTTCCAAAGTTTCACGAATTGCTGCTTTAAAGCGTACACGGTCTGCTTGAGCACGTGTTGCACGCACAGCAGCACCTTTACGTGAATTTAGAATACGGAATTGAATACCGCCTTTGTCGGCAGCCAATGCCATAGCACCGCCCAAGGCATCAATTTCACGCACAAGATGTGACTTACCAATACCACCAATCGCTGGGTTACAGCTCATCTGCCCTAAAGTCTCAATGTTATGAGTTAAAAGCAAAGTCTGTCGACCCATTCGAGCCGCAGCGAGAGCTGCTTCGGTACCTGCGTGACCGCCACCGATAACAATGACATCGTAAACTTTAGGATAGTGCATAGTGGTATGGAGAGATTTCAAAAAATGGATAACCGAAGATTATAGCAAAATTTCACTTATAAGTTGACTGATTCAGTCGTTTTTTATCTTATTTTCACTACACAAAAGCATATTAAATCTATTTGAGTCTGTACGTAATTTGCAAATTACAGCAATTTAAAACATTTATATCATCTGACTAACGTAATAACGGTTGTTTTATTTTGGCTATTTATTAATCTGTAACGTGTTCCAACAAAAACTTAAGGATAATGGTCATGTATAAGAATATGCTTCTTTCAGCCCTGCTTTACGGTTTATGTTTAACGTCATTTTCAGCCTCCGCAAATGATAAGGTACAAAGCACTTATGATGCACAAAAGTACCAGCAAGTTTGTAAAGGCAAATCCGAAGGAGATCAAGTCAGTTTCGCGTATCGAGGCATTATATGGAATGGGACTTGCCAACCTCAATTTTTCTCTACAAGTAAAGCCAAACTGATGGGTACAGAACCAGAACTAAACTCTGTTTGTCGTAGTGATGAAAAAGCTAAATCAATCAACATAGAAGGCAAAGAAATAAAAGGGAAATGTGCTTTAGGCTTTGCACCACCAAGCCCTAAATAATTTTTTTTAACGCCTGAATGTAATACAGTTCACACTCCATTCAAACTAAGGGCAAAATGACTAATTTTCGCCCTTTTTCTTTGTTGCTTATTTAAAAAACTTGTTTAAACTCAATCCAGAAGGAACATAAAAATAAGGATATTCCATGGATTCGGGTGTATTTGTTTTTTTCTTGCCCGTCATCTTGGCTTTTATGATGATGGGGCTAGGCCTAGAACTCACCGTTAAAGATTTTCTACGTGTCGGGCGTTACCCCAAGGCAATTTTTTTGGCTCTTTTTTGCCAATTGGTCATTTTAACCAGTATTGCATTCTTTATTTGTGTCGTATTAGACCTTGAGCCCTTATTGGCTGTTGGACTTATGCTATTAGCTGCTTCACCAGGTGGCCCTACTGCAAACCTACTCAGTTACCTTTTTAAAGGCGATGTTGCTTTAAACTTAACTTTAACCGCAATCAACTCAGTGATTACTACTTTTACATTGCCTTTTATCGTTAATCTGTCTTTGCACTACTTCATGCAGTCCGATACTGCTATTGGCATACAAGCCGATAAATTTGCCTATATTTTTCTCATCATCTTTATTCCTGTATGCATTGGCCTATTCATTCGCCATTACTTCCCACGACATGCACTCAAATGTAATCGCCCCATGCGCTTGCTATCTATCTTATTTCTCACCGCAATTTTCCTTTTTGCACTTTTCCGTGAGCGCTCTAATCTCATCTTATACTTTGTAGATGTAGGTATTGCAGTGGGTATTTTCTGCTTTATTAGCATGTTTATTGGCTATTTGATTCCGCATTTAGCTGGCTTAACAGAACGACAATCCCGTGCATGTGCATTTGAAATTGGTATTCATAACACTGCCATTTCAATCACGATTGCAATTTCTGTACTTTCTAATACAACTATTGCTATACCTGCTGGTGTATATTCAATTTTTATGTATTTATTTGCTTTTGGTTTTGGTTTTATTTTAACGCGTAACAAACCCAATCTCATCAGCAAGCAAGCCGAATCTTAAAAGCTTCATCCGATTCAACATAATTAGTAATTTTTCATATAAAGCAACATGCCTCAGCACCATTGAGGCAATTAACTAAATACTTAGGCTCACAATCTTCATAACAACAACCTAAAAATAGATCATTCAATTTACAGCTTTGGAGGTTCGGCACTTATTACTTCTCACTAGCACCTAAAACACTAACAAAAGAGGCAAGGATGAACTCACAAATTATTACGATACTACTGCCTTTAGCACTTGCCATTATTATGGTTGGCCTTGGCTTAGAGCTAACTTTAAAAGATTTCGCTCGCGTAGGAAAACACCCTAAAGCAGTGCTTGTTGCATTATGCTGCCAGCTCATCATATTAACCAGCATCGCATTTGTACTCTGCAAAGTGTTGACACTCCCCCCTTTATTGGCTGTTGGACTTATGCTGTTAGCGGCCTCACCAGGAGGAAGCACAGCCAACCTATTTAGCTATTTATTTAAAGGTGATTTGGCACTCAATATTAGTCTCACCGCCATTAATTCCGTGATTGCAGCATTTACACTACCTTTAATAGTAAATTTTGCGATTTCACACTTTATGCAAGACAGCCAACAAATCACATTACAGTTTTCTAAAATCTTACAGGTCTTTAGCATTATTATTGTGCCTGTTGGCATTGGCATGCTGATTCGACATTATTCGCCACGTTTGACTGAAAAACTCAATAAACCTTTACGCATCTTTGCGGTGATCTTTCTCATTTTAATTATCATTGGTGCAATTGTGGCGGAACGTGAAAATATTGGTGAATACATTTCTCAAGTAGGTATTGCCACCGCACTATTTTGTATCTTTAGCTTGTGTATTGGCTATTTTGTCCCGCGTCTGTTTGGTATTAATAGCGCACAAGCCCGCGCCTGCGCCTTTGAAATTGGCATTCACAATAGCACTTTAGCCATGACCATTGCGCTCACGGTACTCATGAATACAGCCATCGCTATGCCTGCAGCAGTCTATTCTATTTTTATGTACATCTTTGCTGCATTGTTCGGGCTTTTGCTCAACAAATTTGCAGCATTCACTCCAACAGAAGTTAATCCCCAACAAACCAGCTAATCTCAATTTAACCATTTTGTTCCCTTATAAAAGGATACTGTTTTAGTATCCTTTTATTTTTGTGTTTGCCCATGAAGCTATAGGCGCAGTTCATCAAGTTCCGCTACAATAGCCCTTTAAATAATACGATTAGGTTCTTAACTGTGAAGTGGCTACAAATTCATATTACTGTTGATCAAGCACAAGTAGATTTCACAGAAACACTACTGGGTTCACTAGGCGCGGTCAGCGTAACCTTAGATGATGCTGAAAATCAGGATTTATTAGAACCGCTTCCGGGTGAAACACCGCTTTGGAATAAAGTGATTGTGACAGGCATTTATGCCGAAGAAGAAGGCGAAGAAATTGATGTTGATGCTTTATTAACATTTATTACTGCCCAAATGCCAGAAGCACCACTGCGCCATGAGTTCATTGAAGATCAAGCATGGGAACGCACTTGGATGGATGCTTACGAACCGATCCAAATTGGTGAGAAATATTGGATTGTTCCAGAGTGGATGACACCACCTGAAGCTGACGCGGTGAATATTAAGCTCGATCCAGGTTTAGCATTTGGTACAGGTAACCATGCCTCTACATTCTTATGCTTACAATGGTTAGGCCAGACTGACGTTAAAGACAAAATCGTGATCGATTACGGTTGTGGTTCAGGCATTTTAGGCGTGGCAGCATTGTTACTTGGCGCAAAAAAAGTATATGCAACTGACATCGACCCACAAGCAGTTTTAGCAACTCAACAAAATGCTGAACTCAATGGTGTACTTGATAAACTTTATGTTGGCTTACCAGAAGAGTTCAATGCTGAACTACAAAATGAAAAAGCTGACGTATTTGTTGCGAACATTCTTGCTGGGCCACTCATGATGCTTGCCGAAGAATTCTCAACTTTAATTAAATCTGAGGGAGAGTTCGCACTTGCAGGTGTAATTGAAGAGCAAGTTGCTGATGTTTCTAACATTTACAGCAAATTCTTTGATATATTAAAGGTCGAAAAACGTGACGAATACTGGTGCAGAATCTCTGGCAAACGTCACTCGCATTAATCATTTTATGTAAAAAACATTTATGAGCAACAAACAGACCTTTTGTCCATCTTGTTCGAGTACCTACCGCGTATCTGTCGCTCAGTTGACGATTTCGCAAGGTATGGTTTGCTGTCCAAAATGTTCTCATACATTTAATGCATTATCACATCTGGTCGATGTTCAAAGTGACAACGCCCAGATGTACAATTTAGAAGAAAAAAAACAACCTACGATTCATGCTGAACCTATAGATGTTGCACAAATTAATTTTGAAGCGGATCAAGCTGAAGCTAGCACTCAAATTTATAACAATAGCCTATTAGCAATCTTTGATCAAAAAGTTGAAAACTCAAATATCGACTTACGCACCTATCTCAACAACCTTAACTACTTTAGTACAGACCCGATTGGCAACTTCCCTGCTTTAAATTGGTCTGAAAATAATGAAATTGAAAAAAAGCGTTCTATACTCAGCTATATCGGCTGGACAACCGTAAACGTTTTACTCTTTAGCGTGCTTCTATTTCAGTTTTTCTGGTTTAACCCACATTATTTAAAGAACAGCCCTATTATGAGCAGTGCTTTTAACAATATATGTGAAGTATTTACCTGCTCAAAACTCGAAGAGCATTATAATTTAGTCAACTTAAAAAAAGTCCGTGTAAAAGCCGACGGTGAAGATCAAGTGATGATTAAAGGTGAAATCATCAATCACCATACACGTAGCTTATTGTTGCCAATCATTCGAGTGGAGCTCAAACACAACGGACAGGAATTTGCGGTTTATAACATTCAGCCTAAAGATTATCTGACAGATAGTCTGACAGGTATCCAACGCATACCAAGTAACACACCATATAACTTCAATTTTAAGCTCCCACATGCACGTAAAAGCTTCGATAGCTATACTTTAGAAATCATTCGACCGTAAAATTGAAAAAAACTATTAAGAATTGCAAAAAAATTAAAAAAAAATGCAGTTTTCTTGCTCACTTTTTCTTAGACAATGGTATGATACGCGCCACGAAAGCTTTGTGCTGCAATCTCTTCAATCTTTTTAATACAAATAGAACATCAGCGAAATGCGCCTTATATACATATCGCGTATAGAGCAGGTTTTTTTGTTTTTAAAATGGTCTGTAACATATATTTAACTATTGTTACGCTTAAATTTCGACCAACTTGTCAGATTGTGGCATGCTAAATGTACAGTTTTAGAACTAACCGTTTTAGCATCTAAAACGGAGTTCATTTAAATTTTAGACCACTTTATAACTATCACTTTACCCAAGTGATATTTTGATTTTTCGGATTAATTCGCATGAATAGCAAATCTCCTATTTTTACTGCACAATCTGATGTCGCTCTTCGTATTCACGTAGATCGCGCAGTTCGCCACTACTTCGCACAATTGCAAGGTGAGCAACCTTCTCAAGTGTACGACATGGTGCTGGCAGAAATGGAGAAACCTCTTTTATCTGTAGTTCTAGAGTATACGCGTGGTAATCAAACACGCGCTGCCGAGATTCTCGGCTTAAACCGTGGCACTTTACGTAAAAAGTTAAAAGCTCACGGTTTAATGAGCGAATAAGTGATAAAATGCTTGCGGCTTCCGCAGGCATTTTTTTTATCTTGCATTTGCCTTTTTTGATTTAATTTGTTCCTTGATAACTGTGACGAAGATCATGACTATTAAACGCGCTTTAATCTCTGTTTCCGATAAAACCGGAATTGTTGAATTTGCACAAAACCTAGTGGCTCTAGGGGTAGAAATTTTATCTACTGGTGGCACATACAAATTGTTGAAAGACAATAATGTGGCCGTAGTTGAAGTTTCAGAGCACACTGGTTTCCCAGAGATGATGGACGGCCGTGTTAAAACATTGCATCCGAAAATTCATGGCGGTATCTTAGCTCGTCGCGGTCTAGACGAAGCTGTGATGGCTGAACACAACATCGATGCAATCGATTTAGTTGTTGTTAACCTTTATCCTTTCGCTGCGACTGTAGCTAAACCAAACTGCTCACTTGCTGACGCGATTGAAAATATCGACATTGGCGGACCGACAATGGTTCGTGCTGCTGCTAAAAACCATGCATCTGTAGGTATCGTGGTAAATGCTACTGACTATGCAACTGTTATTGCTGAGCTTAAAGCTGAGGGTGCTTTATCTTATGCAACACGTTTTGACCTAGCAGTTAAAGCATTTGAACATACTGCACAATACGACGGTATGATCGCATCTTACTTAGGCGCTCGCGTAGGTAAAGAAGAAGGTCAGGCTGACAAATTTGCACGTACATTCAACACGCAATTAAACAAAGCTCAAGATCTTCGCTACGGTGAAAACCCACATCAATCTGCTGCGTTCTATGTTGAAGACACAGCAACTGAAGCATCTGTTTCAACTGCAACTCAGTTACAAGGTAAAGAATTATCTTATAACAACATTGCTGACACTGACGCTGCACTTGAATGTGTTAAATCATTCGCTAAACCTGCTTGTGTAATCGTTAAGCACGCAAACCCATGTGGTGTTGCTGTTTCTCTAGACGGTATTCAAGCTGCTTATGACCTAGCTTACGCAACTGACCCTGAATCTGCATTTGGTGGCATTATTGCATTTAACCGCGAATTAGACGTTGCAACTGCGCAAGCAATTGTTGACCGTCAGTTCGTTGAAGTGATTATTGCTCCAAGCGTTGCTGAAGGCGTACTTGAAGTGACTGGCGCGAAGAAAAACGTACGTGTACTTGTATGTGGCGAGCTTCCAGCGATCACTGAACGTAAAGCTCAGCTTGACTATAAACGCGTAAACGGCGGTCTTTTAGTTCAAGATCAAGACTTAGGTATGATCACGAAAGACGACCTTAAAGTTGTGACTAAACGTGCGCCTACTGAAGCAGAAATTGATGACTTAATCTTTGCTTGGAAAGTTGCGAAATATGTTAAATCTAACGCGATTGTTTATGCAAAAGGCCGTCAAACCATTGGTGTGGGCGCGGGTCAAATGAGCCGTGTAAACTCTGCTCGTATTGCTGCAATCAAAGCTGAACATGCTGGTTTAGTTGTTGAAGGTGCTGTAATGGCATCTGACGCATTCTTCCCATTCCGTGATGGTATTGATAACGCTGCTAAAGCAGGTATCAAATGCATTATCCAACCGGGTGGTTCTATGCGTGATGAAGAAACAATTGCTGCTGCCGATGAAGCTGGCATTGCGATGGTCTTCACTGGCATGCGTCATTTCCGTCACTAATTAATTAGAAGTCGTATTTATTAATCCCCCTAAATCCCCCTTTGTAAAAAGGGGGACTTTTCACGTAAGAAACCTTGATTTTCAAGCGTGATCCCCTCCCTTTTTAAAGGGAGGTCGGGAGGGATTCTATTCTTTTGAGGGATTTTTAGATGAATATTTTAGTTTTGGGTAATGGCGGTCGTGAACATGCATTGGCATGGAAAATCGCGCAAGATGACAAAGTCGCAAAAGTATTTGTAGCACCGGGGAATGCGGGTTCTGCAACTGAAAATAAATGCGAAAATGTTGCACTGAATATTTTAGACAATGCTGCGATTATCGACTTTGCAAAAAACAATGCAGTTGATTTGATCGTGGTTGGCCCAGAAGCACCGCTTGTTAATGGTGTGGTAGATGCCTGCCGTGAAGCTGGTGTAAAAATTTGGGGCCCAACTCAATTTGCTGCGCAACTTGAAGGTTCTAAAGCCTTTGCTAAACACTTCCTCAAACGCCACAACATTCCAACTGCTTTCTATGATGTATTTACAGAAGTAGATGTAGCGAAAGCATTTGTTGAAAAAAATGGCGCGCCAATCGTCATCAAGGCTGACGGCCTTGCTGCGGGTAAAGGCGTAATTGTTGCCATGACTAATCAAGAAGCATTTGATGCGATTGATGACATGCTTGCTGGCAACAAATTTGGTGATGCAGGTTCTCGTGTAGTTATCGAAGAATTCCTTGCTGGCGAAGAAGCATCTTTCATTTGTATGATTGATGGTAACAACATTTTACCAATGGCGACTTCTCAAGACCATAAGCGTATTTTTGAAGGCGACCAAGGTCCAAACACAGGCGGTATGGGTGCTTACTCTCCTGCGCCTGTAGTGACTGCAGACGTTTTTGAAAAAACCATGAATGAAGTGATGCGTCCTACCGTTGAGGGTATGAAAAAAGACGGTCACGTTTATACAGGTTTCTTATACGCAGGCTTGATGATTGACGAACAAGGTCAACCAAAAGTAATCGAGTTTAACTGTCGTTTTGGTGATCCTGAAACACAGCCAATCATGATGCGCTTAAAATCATCTTTAGTTGATTTGGTTGAAGCTGGCATTGCAGGTAACTTACCTCAAGAAGCTGAATGGGATGAACGTAAAACAGTAGGTATCGTACTTGCGTCTAAAGGTTACCCTGAAACTTCAAGTAGCAATGATGTGATTTCAGGTTTAGACACTGAAATGACTGATGCTAAAGTTTTCCATGCAGGGACTAAAGTCAATGAAAATGGTGACATCGTAACTGCTGGCGGTCGCGTACTTTGCGTAACTGCACTTGGTGATACCATTGGTGAAGCACAAGCGAAAGCATTAGAACTTTGTGAAAAAGTGACTTTCGACGGCGTTCAATATCGTAAAGATATCGGCTACCGTGCGATTGCGCGTGAAAATGCTTAATCATTCATTTGATTAAATAAAACCCCGATTCGTTCGGGGTTTTTTCTTATTTGAAAAATTTCCTCTCCTTTTAGGAGAGGGTTAGGGAGAGGTTATTAAAACTAAAAATTACTTTAAAAACCATAATAAGCACCTATTGCTCCTGACAATAATGAACCAGCTGTAGCCACGCTAATCTCCCAGCCTCCTGTAGTTGCCTTAACGACCATTTTCCCGATCCACTCACTAACATTTTTTCCAAACCTATTAGGCTCAGTTGGTACACCATCCGCATTTAGAGCATGCTTTAATTCTTGAATATCTGAAAAAGCGACTTTATTCTCCGTAAGCAATCGTGCTAAAGAATCAAAATCCTTTGCATAAACATTCATCTGATTATTTTGATTAATTGTGCTCTCATTAACATTTCCTACTACACCCTGCATATTCTGAATATGGTAATTATTGACAGACATAGCAATTCCCTTTTCTTTTTCAGTAAACTTCAAACCTTGACCCAGAATTCCTTTGTCTTCTAATTCAAGTGACCAATTAAGTATGATGCTTTTAACTCTTTTTTTAACTGATTCTAGCTGATATCGTGCCAGCACAATAAAAGGCTCACTAATATCATTATCCTCTATTTCGATGATCAGTTGTCTCTGTCCATTAGACAATGGAGCTAGAAAAGTAGGATTCTTATTTTCTAATAAACTATTAAGTTGACCAATAGATTTAGAAAAGTTCACTGATGTAATTAATTCATCAACACTAGAAGGTAAGTTAATTGAAGTTAATGCACCAGATTTTTCCAAAAATCTCAGATCACCTTTAAATTTTCTATATTCAGGAACTTGAGCTAACTCGTAGCCATCAATTTCTTGTTTACACCATATCTTAAAGTCATCTATTTTTAGTTTAGATGCAACAAACAAGGCTTTATCTAAAATTTCTTCTATATCACTTTCAGGATCAATTGCGAGCAATTGCAATTTTTCAACTATCGAATCCGTCAATTCACACCTTTTGTATTAATTTTTAGAAATATTTAATAAGAGTCTATTTTAAATATTACACTAAATACAAATGCTATTACCTAACGAATTTATGCAACCCATGCAACTCCAAACCCCTCGCCTAATCCTTCGCCAATGGCAAGACTCCGACACTACCCCATTTATCCAAATGTGCGCAGATGATGAAGTTATGCGCTATTTTCCTAAAAAACTTGATACATCCGAAGCCACTGCTTTTCTGCAACGTATCCGCTCAGACATCGAAAAACGTGGTTGGGGTTTATTTGCCGTAGAGCTTAAAGCCACAGGTGAATTTATTGGCTTTATAGGCTTACATGTCCATCCAGCAGAATTTGAACTAGCCGATGCCCCTGAAATTGGCTGGCGTTTACTACCAAAATACTGGCAGCAAGGCTATGCCACCGAAGGTGCAAAAGCAGTTCTTAAATATGCCTTTAGAAATCTAAGATTAGACAAAGTCATTTCATTTACAGCTTGCCTGAATACGCCATCTGAACGTGTGATGCAAAGAATTGGTATGCAAAAACTCCGTGAGTTTGATCATCCGCGTGTACCATCAGATCATCCCTTAAATAAACACGTCCTGTATGAAATACGGCGTAGTGACTATCTACATATCCCATTCTGTTAAGCCTCGAATATTGTGTATTTTTAGAGTTAGCACTGATGCAATAAAAGCATTAATAAAATAGATGACGGCAAGCTCAAATCAATGTATTTCTTTTGCAGTTTGCCTGAATGTATTGTTAGGGCAGATTTTTATAAAACATCAACAAGCCAATTAAACCTTAGTAATCATAGCTCATTTATAACTGAGCTTTCCCTAAAATTTTCATATAGATTCAATTACATATAGATACAATTAACCATGCCCTATTCATCTGCTGTATAAATTACAATTTCAGATAAAGCTTCATCATATACAACAAACTAAAGCTAACACTTTATTTAAATAGAAAATAACTGACAATAGAGATTACTATGGTGTGTACACGAGTCGTATATTTAGGTGACGAGCAACAAAACATGACTGCCCGCTCTATGGACTGGAAAGTCGATGTGGGTACAAATCTGTGGATATTGCCAAATAATGTTCAAAGAAATGGATCTGCTGGTGAAAATTCAATTCAATGGACGGCAAAATATGGCTCAGTTGTGGCAACAGGCTACGACATTGCCACAACTGACGGTATGAATGAAAAAGGTCTGTGTGCCAACTTACTCTGGCTGGTTGAATCCGAATATCCTAAGCGCGTTAAAAACACCAAACCCACGCTGAGTATTTCCCTTTGGGCACAATACGTATTAGATAATTTTGCAACAGTCGCCGAAACTATACAATTTATAGAAACAGAGCCTTTTGCAGTGCTCTCAGACCAAGTCCCTGGGCAAAACCGTTTAGCATCGCTACATCTGTCCATTTCTGATGCCTCTGGTGACAGTGCAATTATTGAATATATTCAAGGCAAGCAAGTGATTCACCATAGCCGTGAATACCAAGTAATGACCAACTCTCCAACATTTGACCAACAGCTAGCATTAAATCAATATTGGAAACAAATTGGCGGAACGGTCATGCTACCAGGGACTAATCGCGCAGCAGATCGTTTTGCACGTGCTTCTTTTTACATTAATGCAATTCCCAAAAACACCGATGCAAATCATGCATTAGCCAGCGTATTTAGTGTCATTCGTAATGCCTCTGTGCCTTTTGGACTCAACACAGAAGAAGAACCTAATATTTCATCTACACGTTGGCGCACTGTAGCAGACCATAAAAGGATGCTGTATTTCTTTGAATCTGCTGTATCACCCAATGTATTTTGGGTTGATTTAAAAGAAATTGACTTTAGCAATGGTCAAAGCAAAGTATTGCATTTAGGTCAAGATCAGTCGCAAACTTATGCAGGAAAAGCAAATGATGCATTTAATACTGCACCTGCATTTAACTTCCTAGCTGTAAAAGATCAGCAATAAAATTTATCATTTTGTGATGAATTTATGCATTCATTGAAAGCAAGCAACAATGCTTAAAATCTCTGTGCAACTCGATTCAAAAAGAGTTGCACAACCATGCCAACACAAATAATCTCAAATAGTTATTTTATACATACAGCAAAATGCGAAAATTTACTCAATAAGGTACTGATATTGAATGAATAAGCAATGATATGCATTTTTCTGAATTACAATTCCAAAAATCTTATAAAGACCTAAAAAAGCTCAGATTTCAAACACTCATTAATTTCAATAAATACAATATATTGTTTTTAATATTAATTTAATGAAAACTTAAAGGTATTATGCACTATTAATGCTAAACATAGTTTTTTTCATCACTATATTGCATATTAAATTATTGCTATTATATTTCAGCAATTTAGAGCTCGTTCTAACTAAATTCTTTTATTTACAATTACTTTGTATATAAAGCTCTCTCTTTTATTTAGACTGAAATCTAGTTGCAACAATATTTGAGCCATATACAATTTGTGGTTATAAGTCAGTTAAACTGATTTCACACTTAATTTAATCTCTCTACATTTATGATACGTAAGTTGAACGCCAAAATTTAATTTACTTGGGTGAAAACATGAAAAAGTTACTTGGTTTAGTGCTCGGTGCCTCTGTTGCTCTAACAGGCTGTGGTAAACAAGAAGCTCCTACAACAGATGCTACACAAAAAAAAGATTCTACTGAACTTCAAACAGTAACTATGGCATCTACAGGTTCAGATGCAGATGTATGGCGCTATATTGCAACATTGCCTGAAACTAAAGCTGCGGGCATTAAGCTTGAAGTTAAAAACTTTACAGATTATGTGTCTATGAACACAGCTGTGGCTAACCATGAAATGGATGTGAATGCATTCCAATCGTATGCATATATGGTTGCATTCAATGACAGCAACAAAGAAAAAATTGCACCATTGTCTACAACTTACTTAGAGCCTATGGGTATTTACTCAAGCAAAGTAAAAAAATTGGACGAGTTTAAAACAGGCGCAACCATTGCGATTCCAAATGATGGTGCAAACGAATCACGCGCATTATTGCTTTTACAATCTGCTGGCTTGGTTAAACTAAAAGCGAATTTTGACAACGTTAAAGGTACAACTGCAGACGTTGCTGAAAATGCGAAAAATATCGTGATTAAACCAATTCAAATGGCAACTGCTGTACGTGTCAAAGACGAAGTAGATGCGATTGTATTGGGTAATACCCTAGCAATGGAAGGTGGCTTAAACGTATTAAAAGATGCAGTTTATTATGAGCCAATCGACCAAAGCACAAAAATGAACGTGAACATTTTAGCGGTGGCTGCTGACCGTCAAAACGATCCAGTACTGAAAAAAGTAGGTGAACTTTACCACGTTGCTGCTGTAGGCAAATATGTACAAGATCACTTTGGCGGTACAAAAGTTGATGTAAATAAACCTGTAAGCTATCTTACAGACGCAAAATAGTAATATACTTTGCACATCTAAACAGGCAAATTTACTTTGCCTGTTTTTCTTTTATTTAAAGCTTTTGACGATATGATTCAATTTAAAGACATTTCTAAGCACTTTGAGCTTAAAGGTCAAACTGTTAAGGCGCTGGATCAAATCAATCTTGAGATTCCGGCTGGCTGTATTTTTGGTCTGATTGGCTACAGCGGCGCAGGCAAAAGTACGCTTATTCGCCTAATCAATCTTTTGGAACGCCCAAGTCAAGGACAGATCTTTATTAACAATAAGGATTTTACTTCCCTAAGTGCGTCTGAATTACGCCAAGAACGTACCCATATTGGTATGATCTTCCAGCATTTCAATTTATTGCAAACCAAAACTGTTGCTGAAAATATTGAACTTCCGCTCAAATTATTGGGTGTTTCTAAAGCTGAACGTCAAAAACGCTTAGAAGAATTACTCGAATTTATTGATCTGACACATAAAAAAAATGCGTATCCAGATGAACTCTCTGGTGGTCAAAAGCAACGTGTCGGTATTGCGCGTGCTCTTGCCAATCATCCCAAAATTTTATTGTGTGATGAAGCAACATCTGCACTCGACCCGCAAACCACTCAGTCTGTTTTAGCATTATTAAAAAAGATTAACCAAGAACAAGGCATTACCATTGTTATGGTCACCCATGAAATGGATGTGATTGAAACTGTATGTGACTATGTGGCGGTTATGGAGCAAGGTAAAGTCATCGAAATGGGCTCTACTTTGGACATTTTTAGCCAACCACAACACCCAACGACTCGTACATTTATTCAAACCGTATTACAGCAACAATTGCCTGTAAACATTTTGAATAATCTTGAAAATAAAAATCATAATAGTATTTATTGCTTAAAATTTTTAGGTAGTTCTGCACAAGAAACTGTCATTCAAGCTGTAATTAAAACCTTTGATGTCAGCCTGAATATTCTATTTGCTAACATGACTGAAATTAATGGTTCAGTGATCGGACAAATGTTTATTCAATTATTGGGTGATGCCAGTGAAATTCAGCAAGCACTGCAATTTCTTCAAAATAGTGGCGTGCAAGTTGAACAATCAGGAGTCCAAGCATGAGAGATATGATTGTTCAATGGCTTACTGAAGTAACTGCGCCTTTTTGGAAAAGTTCACTTTCAATTGACCAGTTCGTCACAGCATTACAAGAAACCTTCCACATGGTGTTTTTTGCCATGCTGTTTGGTTGTATTTGGGGTTTTATTCAAGCCATTATTTTATTTGTTACCCGCCCTTCAGGTATTTTACCTAATCGTGTGGTGTATCACGGGCTTAACCCGATTGTAAACGCGCTACGTTCCCTGCCGTTTATTATTTTGTTAATCGCAGTTATTCCTTTAACTAAAGTGATTGTAGGCACATCTATTGGTACTTGGGCAGCCATTGTGCCTTTAACGATTTATGTCGGTCCTTATATTGGTCGCTTAATTGAAACGTCTTTACTCGAAGTCAATGACGGTATTATTGAATCAGCTCAAGCGATGGGAGCAACGCCATTACAAATTATTTTTAAATTTGTATTGCCTGAATCACGTAGCTCACTCATTTTAAACCTTACCACTGCCACCATTAGCTTAATTGGTGCAACTGCTATGGCAGGTGCAGTTGGTGCTGGCGGTATTGGTGATTTAGCCATTTCTTATGGTTATCAACGCTTCGATACCAGCGTAGTGATTTTAACGGTGATTGTTTTACTCATCTTGGTGCAAATTGTACAAAGTTTGGGAGATTGGCTGTCGAAAATTCGTTAAGGCTTCCACAACACTATACACAAACCCTCTTCGGAGGGTTTTTTATGTGCTCAATTTAAGAATATACAAAACCAGATCATATAAAACTTCACCAATTCCACTGCAATTAACGCAAGTTTAAACGCAGAGCATGCTAAAATAATCAGCTGTTTTCGCTGGGACTCATCTATGCACTTTGTACATCTTGGTATTTATACAGAATTTTCAATTACCGAATCTATTGTACGTATACCTGATCTAGTAAAAGCTGCAGCTGCAGATGAAATGCCAGCCTTGGCCCTCACAGACCTTTCTAATCTACATGCGTCTGTCAAATTCTATAAAAAATGTTTAGACAAAGGCATTAAACCAATTTTTGGTTCAACTCTTCGTTTAAATGATGCAGAGCATCGTATTAGCTTATTGGCCATGAGCAAAAAAGGTTGGCGTAGCCTCACAGAATTAGTCTCCGAAGGATACATTCGTGGTCAACAACTCGATATTCCTTGCGTACAAAAAGACTGGATTTTAGAGCAAAACGAAGACTTAATTGTTTTGCTTGGCCAGCACAGTGATGTCGGCAAAATGCTGATGACATCTAATCCGCAAAAAGCTGAACCTTTATTAGAAGAATGGATTTCAAAATTTGGCAACCGTGTTTATTTGGCTTTAACCCGTACCAATCGTTCGGGTGAAGAAGACTTTATTCAAGCTGCAGTAAAACTCGCAAAAAAATACAATATTGGCGTAGTCGCACATAATGACGTGCACTTCATTAAATCTGAAGATTTTGAAGCGCATGAAGCACGTGTATGTATTGCTGATGGTTATGTTTTAGGAGACAGCCGTCGCCCTAAAAACTATAGCCCAGACCAATACTTCAAAACTTCTGCAGAAATGACCGAATTATTTGCGGACATTCCCACTGCAATTGAAAATACGTTTTATATTGCACAGCGTTGTAACGTCTCATTACGCTTAGGTTTCCATGACCTTCCAGATTATCCAATTCCAGATGGTCATACCATCGACACTTATTTTGCGCATTTGTGTGAAGTCGGTTTAGATGAACGCTTAGAATTCCTTTACCCACTCGCACAACGTGGTGATAATTGGCCAGATATTCGTAAGCCTTATGATGAACGTTTGGCTTTCGAAATTAAAATTATTTTGGACATGGGCTTCCCAGGCTACTTCCTAATTGTCATGGACTTTATTCAATGGTCTAAAGGCAATGGCGTACCCGTAGGCCCAGGTCGTGGTTCTGGTGCAGGTTCACTTGTGGCCTATAGTCTAAAAATTACCGACCTTGACCCACTGCGCTACGACCTTCTGTTCGAACGTTTCCTCAATCCAGAACGTGTGTCTATGCCCGACTTTGATGTCGATTTCTGTATCGCGGGCCGTGACCGCGTGATTGATTATGTCGCACGTACCTATGGCCGTGATGCGGTATCGCAAATTGCAACATTTGGTACCATGGCGGCCAAAGGTGCGATTCGTGACGTAGCACGTGTGTTGGGTAAATCTTATGGTTTGGCCGATCGAATTTCTAAACTCATTCCGACCAAACCTTTGGGTCTAAGCTTAGAAGAATCTCTCGAAGCTGAACCACAGCTTAAAGATGTGGTGACGAATCCTTCTAACCCAGATTTTGATGATGCATCAGAAATTTGGGAAATGGCGCTTAAGCTTGAAGGGATTACACGTAATACGGGTAAACACGCAGGTGGTGTAGTCATCGCACCTACCAAACTGACTGACTACTCAGCTGTGATGTGTGATGCTGATGGTACTGCCCGTGTTGCCCAATTTGATAAAGACGATGTTGAATCCGCAGGCCTGGTTAAATTCGACTTCTTGGGTCTACGTAACCTGACTGTCATTGAAGATGCCATTAAGCATATTAATGCACGCCCAGATATTACTGACCCAATCGACATTTCTTATATTCCTTTAGATGATCCTGATGCCTACGCGATCTTCGCGACAGCAAATACGACAGCGGTGTTCCAGTTTGAATCCGTGGGCATGAAAAAAATGCTCAAGGATGCGCGCCCAAGCAAATTCGAAGAAATTATTGCCTTCGTGTCGCTGTATCGTCCAGGTCCGATGGATCTAATTCCAGACTTTATTTTCCGTATGCATGGTGGCGAGTTCGAATACCTGCATCCTTTGCTGGAAAAAGTGTTGGAACCAACTTATGGCATTATGGTGTACCAAGAACAGGTGATGCAGGCCGCACAGTTCTGTGCTGGCTATACGCTTGGTGGCGCCGATTTACTGCGTCGTGCCATGGGTAAAAAGAAAGTTGAAGAGATGGTCAAACAGCGCCAGACCTTTATTGAAGGTGCTGCACTTAAAGACATCGACACAGATACAGCCAACCATATCTTCGACTATATGGAAAAGTTCGCAGGCTATGGTTTTAACAAATCACATGCTACCGCTTATGCCCTAGTTGCTTATCAAACTGCATGGTTAAAAGCTCATTATCCTGCGGAATTTATGTCTGCGGTGATGACCTCTGAAATGCAGAACACCGATAACGTGGTGTTCTTAATTGATGACTGTCGTAGCAATAAACTGGAAGTGTTACCCCCTTCAGTCAATATGTCTTTATATAATTTCCATGCCAGCGATCCGCAAACTATTGTCTATGGTTTAGGTGCAATTAAAGGCGTGGGCGAAGCTGCTATGCAATCGGTGATTGACTCGCGTCAGCAAGAAGGCCCGTACCGCGACTTATTTGATTTCTGCCATCGTATTGATTTAAAGAAAATTAATAAGCGTACTTTAGAGGCACTCATACGTGCAGGCGCACTCGACTGCCTAGGCATCGAACGCTCAAGCTTGATGGCGCAATTACCAGAAGCTGTGCAAGCCGCCGAACAAGCACGTTCAAACCGAGAAACGGGTATTATGGACTTGTTTGGTGAAGTTGAAGAAGTTCAACGTAAACCAGCTAAGCCAGTCAAACCATGGTCAGATGAAGTACGCTTAAAAGGTGAAAAAGATACGCTTGGTCTATACCTTACAGGTCACCCAATTGATGTATATCGACCTGAACTGAAATCATTTATCTCTCAGCGCATTAATGAACTGACGCCTACACGTCGTGGTGTGACTACGGTATTTGCAGGTTTAGTGGTTGATGTAGCCAACTTCCCCAATCGCATGATGATTACGTTGGATGATGGTACAGCACGTATTGAAGTTTCTGCGAATCACGAACGATTCCAACGCTTTAAAGATATCGTTCAAAATGAAAAAGTCGTGGTGATTGAAGGCGAGATTTATGAACGTGAAGGTTATGACCGCCCAATGGGCCGTTTAACCAAAGCCTTTAGCTTAAATGAAATTCGCCAAAAGCGTGCCAATAGTATTCAAATTACCTTAGACAAAGAACACTTAAGCCCTAGCTTGAGCAAGGATATGCAAAACATTTTGCATCCTTATTGCAATATCGATATGTCTACTCATATCCCTGTGCATTTATTGGTTGATTTTGACTATGCCAGTGCAGAACTTCACCTAGGCATCGACTGGAAAGTTGCACCACTCGATGAACTTCTGTCCAAGCTACGTGATTATTTTGGTAAATCATCTTTGCATATTGAATATCACGTAAAATCAAAAGCAGCCAAAGCCGTCAGCTATGAGCAAGCACAGCCCGTACAAATTCCGCCACCTCCGTCAAATATGACGATGGATGACGCGATGGATCAATATCAGGCTGAAACGATGAATCAATTTTCATAAGTCTGTTATGTGATTCGTAGCAACATTTAAATGTTTAATTATTTAATTTGGAACAATAATGAGTCAAATTGACAATGCAGCTGTTTCAGCGCATCTCTCCCATGTCCGTATCGTGATGGTTAACACCACTTTACCTGCCAATATTGGTAGTGCCCTTCGTGCTATGAAAACGATGGGTCTGGTTAAATTGGTTTTGGTTGCACCAAAAACATACCCACATCCTGACATTGATGCTTTGGCTGCAGGCGCAACCGATTTAATTGAACAGATTGAAATTGTAGATACGCTAGAAGAAGCAATCAAAGACTGTCATATTGTGTTTGGTACTAGCGCACGTAGCCGTACTATTCCTTGGCCACTACTGGATGCACGCCCAGCGGCAGAGCTATCGCTTAAAGCTGTAGCCACCCAGCAACAAGAAGTGGCGGTCATCTTTGGTCGCGAAGACCGTGGTTTAACCAATGAAGAATTGGCAATGGCCAACTACCATGTGACCATTCCAGTCAACACTGATTACGGCGTACTGAATGTGGCACAAGCAATTCAAGTGATTTGTTATGAAATGCGGATGGCAGCCATGGAATTTACTGCTAAAATTGCAGATCCAGAAGCCAAAATGCATGTGACAGATGATGTTGATATGCAATGGGATGAGCCACTGGTCACACATGAACAAATGGAACAGTTTTACCCGCATATTGAAAAAATGCTGGCAGACATTGAGTTTATGGACCCCAAAAATCCACGCTTATTGCCTTTACGTTTGCGTCGCTTATTTGGCCGAATTCAATTAGACCGTATGGAATATCATTTGCTCCGTGGTATTTTTAGCCGTGTACAAGCGCTCAATAATGGCACATGGAAAAAATCAAAAAATGATGAGGATCAACACTAATGCTTAAACAGCTCCAAGAGGATATACAGGCTGTATTTGCGCGCGATCCTGCCGCTCGCAATACACTTGAAGTCTTAACCACCTACCCAGGTATTCATGCACTCATTATGCACCGCGTTGCACATGAACTGTGGAAAAAAGACTGTAAAGGCTCAGCACGCCTTCTTTCCTCTTTTAGTCGTTTTGCAACTGGTATTGAAATTCATCCTGGCGCTAAAATTGGTAGACGCTTTTTTATCGATCATGGCATGGGTGTTGTGATTGGTGAAACTGCCGAAATTGGTAATGATGTGACCCTCTACCATGGCGTTACCCTTGGGGGTACAACATGGAACAAAGGCAAACGTCACCCAACTTTAGAAGACGGCGTTGTGATTGGTGCAGGAGCAAAAATCCTTGGACCATTTACAGTGGGTAAAAATGCCAAAGTCGGCTCAAATGCTGTAGTAACAAAAGAAGTTCCACCCGACACTACAGCTGTGGGCAGTCCTGCACGTTTTATTACCAAAGATAAATCAAAAGACGACAAAGAAGCACGTCGCAATAACTACGCCGAAAGTATTGGTTTCCAAGCTTATGCGACTACGCAAGATCAGTCTGACCCAATCTTAGATGGTATGCGCGTATTATTGGAACGTATTCAGCTCAATGAACAGCGCATGAACTCTTTATGCCATCGACTATCTTTGCTTGATCCTAGCTTTAAATCACAAGCTTTAGATGAACAGCCTTTTAGTGCAGAAGAGCTCAAAATCATTGAAGAAGCACGACGTGAATGTGAAGCACAAAGTAAACAGTCAAAAGCTTAGCTTTACAGCAATTGATCAGGATGGATCAAGTTGCTGGCTTGCATGTTCGCCAGAGTTTAAATAGACTGGCGAATATGTAATTAATGATCATTTTAAAATAATTTAAATGGAAGATTCCTTATGATGCTTAAGCCCTTGGCAGTTGCTTGTCTAGCTTTAACACTTGCTGCATGTGGAAGTGCACCAACCAATAAAAATAATAATGTGCCTAAAGGCTCTATGGTTTTTGTAGAACCTGAGTTAACACCACCTTTCTACGCACTTAATCCATTTAATTATGATGCACCACCTCCATTTGAAATCAATTTACAAAAAGCTGCAGCACAACCTGTCACAAAAATGAACGTCAATCTAGCGAGCGATCCATCAAAAACATTAACGCTAGACACTAACCGTTTGATTATTCCAACTGTAAACAGCAAAGTACGCACCATGAAATATGCAGTACTTGCTGGTGACAACGAAATTGATATCACAGAAATTGACGACTTTTTACAGCTTGTAGAAGGTAAAGCACGTCATTACCCTCCACGTTTTGTACAACGTAATGAACGCAAAGGCTTTGAGCTTAAACTCAAACAAGTGACTCAGCAGCTTGATACCCTTGCATCAAAAGATAATGCTTCTTTTGACATTTTAGTGCGTGCATTTAAAGCAAGCGTTATGGCGCGTAACCTCGACTTAGGCTCTGTTTACACCACTAAATCATTAAACTATGCACAGCGTATTTTAAAAATTAACAAAGATGATGCAGAAGCAAACTTCTGGTTTGGTTTTGGCTTATCTGAGGGTGGTGGTCAACGTGAAGCAATTCCATACCTAGACAAAGCAATGAAAGCTGGCGTGCAAGAAGCGTATCTTTCTGCAGCTAACAACTATATTGCAATGGAACAGAAGAAAAATGCTGTTCAAATCTTGCGTAACTACAAAATTAAATACCCACAAGAAGCTGAAGTTGCTGACCGCCTAATTCAAGAAATTGAAAAACAAGGCCGTTGGAACGTCTGGCAAGTATTAAACCCACCAAAAGCGGGTTAAGCTATATTGTTAAAAATAGGCCATTTTTTGGCCTATTTTTTTATTTTATCGAATTGAAAAAAATTTAACTTGCAGTATGATTTAAAATAATTCCCTTCAAATTCGCATGAAGATGCAGCATAAAATGAATAAATTACTGCTCGGCGTATTATTAACGACTTCTCTACTGTCTGGCTGTCAGGTCGTCAGTGTAAAGAACCAAGCCTTAAATGTCAGTATTGCTAATGAACGAGACAGTATTCTGTCGCGCAGTAAGCTGAGTGAAGCAACCTTAAATGTGTTGTCTATGAGTGGCCGTGAAGCAAAAAGTTGCACCGACACTCCTGAACAATGTATTGATGAGATTAAAAAAATCCCGCAAATACAAGATGAGCAAATCTTTTCTGCAGCCAGTGAACTCTATTTAGCCAAAGCGATAGCACTGGGTGATTCTTCTGCATGTAAGCCTAGTGTGCTGTCCAGTGCCCGCTCGGAAGAAAAGCAAGCCATTGAAAAGCAAAATTTACATAATTGTGTACTAGAGCAAATGAACATGCTAGACCGTAGCATTCGTTATAGCTATGCCTACATGTTTAAAACTCAGCGTGCCCCACAAGATCGTATTTTTGACAACAGGCAAGTACAAATCCGAGATTTCTATAATCAAGGCATTGCAAAACTCGTTGGGCTTTATACCACCTACCACGCTCAAGCTGAGGCAGTTACCCAAATTCAAGTCGGAAAAAGTCGCTATCGTATTGACTACAGCCATTATGACGGCCTGAAAAACAGTAATATTGAGCAACTGATGTCCACTTATAACCTGAACTTTTCTGGCTTACGTTCGATTACCCGCCGTGATGGTTTTGGTGCAGAGTTCTTGTTCGTTTTACCGGAAGACAAACAACCTGACGGGAAAAAAAGCAAGTATATTATTAATCCAATGGATTATAAGTACCCTAACAACATTAATCCCAACATTAATAATGCACGCTACTTAGCAGCCACCTTAACGGCTGAACCTCTCAATAATCAATCCATTGACGATATCTTAAACAATCCAGATTTCTTGATTAAGGTTTACGATCCTTATAAATACGAAACACTCAAAATTGCATCTAAAAGCTATCCATTGGCTGCCAACTTTTCCGCGCCTTATGGTTTATGGTTAGCAGAGAATAACTTAGGTAAGGCCGCATATTTATCCTTAATTGATCGTGATGAAAATATCACGATGCCTCACTTATATATGCTAGAACCTTATAATCCTGATAAAAAAGTAATTGTGTTGGTACATGGTCTAGCCAGTAGCCCTGAGGCTTGGATTCGCCTCACCAATGATATTATGGGTGATAATGTATTAAGAGAACATTACCAAGTTTGGCAGGTGTTCTATTCAACAAATATGCCCATTATTGAAAGTCGCTTCCAAATCTATGCATTACTGACACAAGCCTTTGCACGAGTTGATGCTAAAAACACTGCAAAAAAAGATGCAGTTTTAATTGGCCATAGTATGGGAGGGATTATTGCCCGTTTGTTAGTGAGTGATGCAGATATTAGCAATCAAGCACTCAAAATGATGAACTCTCGCCAATTGCAACAGTATCAAAACATACCTGTAGTCAAGCAACGGATGGTCATGAACGACGTTCCTAACTTTAGTCGTGCAATCTTCTTAGCATCTCCACACCGTGGAACAGACTATGCAGATCGCTGGTTTACTAAAGTTGCACGTAAAGTGATTAAACTACCAGGTGCTTTTCTGTCAGCATTTGCCGATGTACTGACTCAAGAAGAAGATCTGAAAGACCTATTAAAACAAGTCGATCAAGGTCTGATACAGAATGGTCCAAGTGACTTAAGCCATAAATCCAATTTTATGCAACTCACAGAAGATATCAAACCGCGTGCTGGCTTAAAATATCACTCTATCATTGGCAATATCAGTGGTAGCGATGACCCTGCGCTAATCACCGATGGTGTTGTTCCTTATAAAAGCGCTCATTTAGACGGAGCAGTCTCTGAAGTGATATTAAAAGGTGGACATTCTATTCAAGAAACACCAGAAGCAGTGCTCGAACTACGTCGTATTTTACGCCTTCATTTAGCCGAGTTAGGCCTATATAAGCCGAAATAGCGCTCCCTAATCACACTATACAATAGCCCATAAAAAACCGATCCAAAGATCGGTTTTTTATGCAGTCACTGTAAGCATCCATTAGCTAACTTTCAAAGTTCGTGCTTGCACTTTACTGCATTCATCCAACGCTAATTCATAATAGGCCAATCCATCTTTAACAGCATTTAAAGCTTGTTGTTGCAATTCAGGCTTATCATCACAAATACGCTTAATCAGCTCCATCGCTTCATACGGATGCAAATCATCATAATGTGCATGGGCACGTAACCAAGCTATGCTACGTTTATTAATATTCACTTCTGGATGATCTGTATAAGCATTGATTCCAGCATACACTTTACTGCTCCAATCACCTGTGGCCCACTCAATCGCTAGATTGGTCGCCGCAAGACTTTCGACCAAGCTACCACGCGTATTAATATTCCACAAAAAGTGATTCACTGCATTCATAGCAGCGGTAGGTCGTACCTGATCCAACTCTTCTACAGTGATACCAAAACCGCCCGCCCAATCGCGATACCAGTTCAGATGACGCTCTTCAACTTTAATGTTTTGAATGAGCCAATCACGTGCTTCTGTTACACCCGCTTCTGAAAAGTTTATCGCTTTAGACAAACCTAAACCCATATAAGATGGAAAATGCGCCACCAATGGATAAAATTGTAATAAAGCAAAACGGAAACTTTCGAGTGTTAATTGCCCACTGGCCATATCGTTAAAAAATGGGTGATCACTAATTCTATTTTTATACGGAATCAATTCATCCCAGAATTGTTGAGACCACGTGTTATGCGGTGTAATTTCTAGTTGGTTTTCGTAACCACGCACGACTGAAGTCATATCCCTGCCCTCATTTGATTTCTTGTTTGCGGATCTGTTTTTGATCATAATGCAAACACTAGATTAAACAAGGACATTTTTCGCTATTTTCTACCATTTGTCGCTATTTCGACCCACCTAATTAGCCTCATTTTCCATTTCAATGGCTTTCTATTAAGTAATTCACACTAATTTAGTATGTTATGGTTTGTTTTGCTATTTTTTGCGCTTGTTAACACAAGAAGCTTTATGTTAATACTAAGCATAAGTAATACATAAAGATAAGAAGGAGGTACGGAGCAGTACCCCGTACCTACAAATAAAATTAGGGTAAATTTGGCAGTATCCAATGAAACTATATGGGTCAAAGCTTTTAAGTCGCGATAAAATTGAGGCCATTATTTCCAATGGGCTTAATTACGTACACTTTTCATCTAACCTAGAACAAGCTTACAGACAGCAATATCGTGTTGAAGCCGCTTATGAGTTTCGTTACCGCGCACCGATCATCTTCTTTTTATATGCTTTCCTCAGCTATGGTATCTATCAGACCATTCAAAGTGACACAATTGTGTTTCGGTGGTTCTCACTCTATTCATGGGTGGGCATCATTGTGCTTTTTGCATGGATCCTGTCTTTTTTTAAATGTTTAAACCGTTATTTTGACCTGTATACGGGCTTTGGCTGTATGGGTGCGGTGGCTATTTCTTTTATGACCGTCACCATTATTGGCCATGGTAACGATAATTCACTATTACATGCAGCCATGATGTATGCCGTTGTGATTATCTATGGCTTTGTCGGGCTTCGCTTTTATACTGCACTCATTGCAGGTTGGGTGGGTGGTCTGATTGGAATTGCTTGTACACATCTCTTAAACTACGACATTGACTGGACCTTCTTACACCGTACTTATACGTTTAGCAGTTTTTTGGGCATGTCTTTGGCATACGCCATTGACCGTCAGCACCGCGAAAACTATCTGCAAAACTGTATTATCGAGATCAACAAATTGGAAATGGATGAGCAAGCCAAACAGCTTGAGCATCTTTCGCAAATTGACTCTCTTACTGGATTAGCCAACCGTCGGCACCTATCGGTCATTTTAGATCAGCAATGGCGCTATGCTATACGTCATCAAACCCCTATTAGCATCCTCATGGTCGACATAGATTGCTTTAAAAACTATAACGATCACTTGGGTCATATTGCTGGCGATGAATGCCTACAAATTATTGCTAGAGAGTTAGATAATTTAAGTTCTCGAAGTAATGATTTGGCTGCGCGTTATGGTGGAGAGGAATTTTTACTTTTATTTCCTATGTTTGATGAAAAACAAGTGGAAGCCCTCGCGCGTATTTTAATTCAACGGATTCATAAACTCGGATTGCCACATCCAGCCAGCCCAATTTCGAGCTTAGTGACGGTCAGCATTGGAATTGCCAGTACCATTCCAACTGTAGACCAAGACATGACTGCATTTATTCAACAAGCAGATCAAGCGCTCTACTATGCAAAAACACACGGCCGGAACCAATATTTCATTGCGAAAAAAACCGCGGCCTAAACACCAGTTGCGCCTTGCTTTGCATTGTATGCGTGTACCTACGACTACAATGCAAAGTCAATACATACAAAACAGTTATTCCTTCGCTTCCCTCAGTAAAACTGCTTGGTTTTTCATCCAGCATACAAACGTCTCTACATTTCTCATAAAGCGAGCATGTTGCTCTGTTTCGAATTTTGTTAAACTTGCGTATTCGGCTTTTTCACAATATAGGTGTGAAGAAGCGAAAGATCGTTGGCGGTGCAAAACACTGAGTAACGGACAAGATACGACAAGACGTTTGAGCCAGTGCTCACTTTACAAAGGATGAAGGATTTTTTTTAATGACCAGTTCAGAACTTATGGCTGATCTTTCCAGCTTGACCCCAATGATGCAACAATACATGGGCGTCAAAATGCAACACCCGCATTCATTAATGTTCTACCGTATGGGTGACTTTTATGAACTGTTCTTTGAAGATGCCCACAAAGCTGCCAAAATATTAGGTATTACGCTTACACATCGTGGCAAAGCCAATGGTGAGCCTATTCCAATGGCTGGCGTACCCTATCATGCGGCTGAAGGCTATTTAGCACGTCTGGTGAAAAAAGGCGAAACGGTTGTTATTTGTGAACAAATTGGTGAGGTAACGGGTAAAGGCCCTGTAGAGCGCGGTGTTGTCCGTATTATTACTCCAGGCACACTCACCGACGATGCACTCTTAACTGCACATCAAAGCTCAAATTTAGTGTCTTTATGCATCCATCAAAATCAAATTGGCATTGCACTGCTTGACCTGAGTGCTGGTATTTTTAAAGTACAGCAACTCGAATTTAATATTGAACAACTTAGCATTGAACTTTCTCGCTTAATGCCAAGCGAAATTATTATTGATGAAAATGTCATTGATCAAAATATTATAGAGCAAGCTAAGCGACAACTTGATTGCCCTGTAACCAAGCGTCCAAATGTTGACTTTAACATTAACAATGCCCAAAAAACCTTATGCGATCAACTAGGTGTTTCTACACTTTCAGGCTTTGGCATAGATCATTTACCTTTAGCCAAAGCGGCAGCTGCAGCTTTAATTCATTATGCAAAAGAAACCCAAAAAACAGCCTTACCACATATTCGCTCAATTCAATTAGAACAAAGCACAGATTTTATCGCGCTTGACCCTGTTACGCGCCGTAATTTGGAGTTGATTGAACCTCTATTTGAACACGGTACTTCATTATTCCAATTGATTAATGACTGCCAAACAGCAATGGGCGGACGTTTACTTAGCCGAACCCTGATGCAACCTCTTCGTGATACCGCTTTACTTGATGCCCGCCTCGATGCAACTCAAGTTCTTTTACAAGGCTGTCATGAAGTTCCTACACGTTTAGTGCTCAAAGAAATTGGCGATATTGAACGTGTACTGAGTCGAGTGGCCTTGGGTAGTGCCCGTCCACGTGATTTGGTGCAATTGCGTCAAGCCTGTGCTCAAATTCCATATTTGCGCCATGCCTTATTGCCGATTATTGAGCAAAAGCAATCTCAGCTTTTAGTCGAATTAAATACTGAATTAGGTGATTTTCACGGTCTACATCAACGCCTCATGAGCGCTATTGTGGAAAATCCACCAGTGCTACTTCGTGATGGTAATGTGATAGCTGAGGGTTTTGATGCTGAGCTAGATGAATTGCGTAAAATTCGTGATCATGCAGGACAGTTTTTAATTGATCTCGAAATTCAAGAACGTGCCAATACAGGCATTGCGACCTTAAAAATTGGTTATAACCGTGTCAGTGGTTATTACATTGAGCTTACACGTGCTCAAGCAGAACAAGCACCTGATCATTATATTCGCCGACAAACCTTAAAAAATGCTGAGCGCTACATCACACCAGAACTAAAATCCTTTGAAGATAAAGTCCTTTCTAGCGAATCTCGTGCATTGGCGCGAGAAAAAATGCTCTTTGAAATGCTATTAGAAGAGCTACGTCAAGACATTGGACATTTACAGATGATGAGCAGTGCAATTGCTCAAATCGATTTGTTGAGCAACTTCGCTCATCAAGCTCGTTTACGCAATTGGGCACGACCAGAGTTTAGCCCAGAAATTGGGGTACAAATTCAGGCTGGTCGCCATCCTGTCGTAGAAGCACTGAGCAAAACAGCGTTCACTCCAAATGATACCAGCCTTGATTTTAATCATCGTATGGCCATTATTACAGGGCCAAACATGGGCGGTAAATCGACATTTATGCGCCAAACAGCACTGATTGCCTTGCTCGCATATTGTGGTAGTTTTGTCCCTGCTAAATCAGCAGTATTGGGGCCAATCGACCGCGTGTTTACCCGTATTGGCTCAGCAGATGATTTATCCACTGGCAAATCGACCTTTATGGTGGAAATGACAGAAACTTCACAGATTTTGCACCACGCGACAAATCAATCATTAGTGCTTATGGATGAAGTAGGCCGTGGTACCAGCACTTATGATGGCCTATCTTTAGCATGGGCCTGTGTCAATGATCTAACAAAGCGCATTAAATGCTTATGTTTATTTGCCACGCATTATTTTGAATTGACTGAACTTGGCAAAGAACCTGCCATTGAAAACTTCCATGTTACCGCCAAGGAATTGAATGGTAATTTAATCTTGCTCCATAAGGTTCAACATGGCCCTGCAAGCCAAAGTCATGGCTTACAAGTGGCAAAACTCGCTGGCATTCCAAACAGCGTGATTAAAGATGCGCAAAATCGTTTACATATTTTGGAAAAGCAACAGAAACAACAGCTCAATCAAGCCGTACAAAATGACTTGTTTAGCACTCCTGTAGCAAGCGAAATTATAGAACGTGTGGTCGAAGTTGAAGTGGCATCTCCTGCGCTTGAGATTCTCAAAAACTTAGATGTCGATAATCTAAGTCCGCGTGAAGCCTTACAACAATTATATGCTTTGAAGGACCAACTCAAAGCCTAATACAAATGTAACAAAAACCTACGCATCATAGAATGATGCGTAGGTTTTGCAGATGATTCTCATTACAAGCACTTTTCGATCAAATTGTTCAGTTTTTATCAAATTTAACAGCCTTGCATATAATAAATATCAATAAAAGGAATTGTTAGTTGGGGGTATTTTTGCCTAAAATACAGCATTAGTTATTAGAACCATATTTTTAGGTAGCTGTCGCCATGACCTTTGTTGTCACTGAAAACTGTATTAAATGTAAATATCAAGACTGCGTAGAAGTTTGCCCAGTAGACTGTTTCTATGAAGGTCCAAACTTCCTTGTAATTAATCCAGATGAATGTATTGACTGTGCACTATGCGAACCAGAGTGCCCTGCAAATGCTATTTTCTCTGAAGATGAGCTTCCAGAAGGCCAAGAAGTCTTCCTTGAGATCAACACTGAGCTTTCACAAAAATGGCCAAATATCACTCAAATTGGTGATCAGCCAGCTGACCGTGAAGAATGGAATGGTAAAACAGATAAATTACAATACTTAGAAAAGTAATCGTCCGTTACCAAGTCATAAAAAAGATCAGCATTTGCTGATCTTTTTTATACCCAATGCACACATTTGATTGCAATATTTTCAATTTTTTTCGCTTAATTTGGATTAAAATAATCAGAGTTTATAAATAATTGTTTTCTATAATGAAGAATTTGATAAAGGGACTTATAGGCATTGTATTTGTCCCTCTCGTTTTTATTGGCTGTACATCTTCCCCTAAAAAAGGACAGATCATTACAGATCCATCAGGAAAACGTATATTCATACCACAAGAGCGTGTTAGTTTTCAGCGCCCCATTCCTCCTAAAACCGTTCCTTATGCTTATAACAACTGGATTGCAGTTGCAGATCATTTACGTCGCGTACGTGAATATGAAGTCTTCTTAGAAAAAAATGGCGTGGGCAATATCATTCCTAGCTTTGAACTCATGCGTACTGCACGTGATTGGCAAAAATGTGGTCGCGAGCAATACATGGTACCAAGCCGTGAGCTGTGGGCCAATCAGGTTCCAACGCTTCGTGTATTTAAGTACTTAATTGCAGCCAACGTACTCACTGACTTTAGCGTGACCTCTGTCTACCGTGACTTACCCTTAAACCAATGTGCTGGTGGGGCAAGCTCTTCACGCCATCTATATAACTCAGCCATTGATTTCCGTATTGGGCCTGAATATCCACAACCTGAAGATTATGCATTTATTGAAAACTCAAAATTCAAATTGTGCCAATTCTGGTCACAACATGGACAAAGCTTAAACATGGGATTGGGCTTATATGCATCTGGACAAATTCATATTGATACCCAAGGTTATCGTACTTGGGGGCCTGATTTGAGTAGTCGTAGCTCAATGTGTAATTACTAATAAATGACAATGTCATGATATAGCCTCTTCGGAGGCTATTTTTTTGTGTATATACACAGAGATCCACTTCAAAAAATTGCGCTTCAGCTGGAAAGGTTTAAAATGTCTGTATCAAAAATAAGGTGCTTAAGTTATGCAACAAATGTGGACAAACATTGATACGTATATCGATTCACATTTAATTCCAGAAGATCCGATTCTGACTCAAACATTGAAACATACAGAAGAACGTGGCTTTCCAGATCACCTTGCTGTTGCACCCAACCAAGGTATGCTTTTGCAAATGCTCATTCAAATGAACAAGTGCAAACGTGTGTTAGAGCTTGGAACATTTGCGGCCTATAGCACTATGTGGCTCGCTCGTGCCTTACCCGAAGATGGTTATATTCTGACCATTGAAGGCCGTGATACACATGCTGCTTTAGGTCAAGAAAATATAGATCGTGCTCAATTACCGCAAACAATCGATCTTAAATGTGGTCGCGCAGCAGATATTTTACGTTCTCTGCCAGAAGATACTGAAGCTTTTGACTTTATTTTTATCGATGCAGATAAACAAAGCTATCCTGAATATTTGGAACTGAGTTTGAACCTTTCACACTCAGGTACAATTATTGTTTTAGACAATGTGATTCGTGCAGGTGAAATCTTAAATCCAGAGAATCACAAGCCAAGTATTGAAGGTATTCGGGACATGTTCCGTGCAATGCAAGACCATCCGCGTCTATTATCCAGCACAGCTTTACAAACGATTGGCAGTAAAGGCCATGATGGCTTTGCTATCGCAATTGTAAAATAAGGTAATTGTATAAAAAATATTCTTTTGTTTTTATTTAATCAAAAACAATAGTTTACAAATATTAGTCACAAAGTTATCCACAGTAAGTGAGGATAACTTTGTCTATTATTTATACCGAAAATTCAATAAATAATTAACCTTAATTAGATCAAGTTTACTTTACAACAAGTAAAGGAACTGTTGAGTTACGGAAAATTGTCGTCGTAATACTTCCCAAAAAGAATTGATGAATTTTACTGTGGCTAAAAGCGCCTAATACAATCAGTTGAATCGCATGTTCTTGCTGATAGGCCAAAATATTTTCCGCTACATCACCATATCGATACTCAGTGACCACATCCAGTCCAGCATTTTGCAGATATTGCAACGGCTCATTTAAAATTTCAGGATGATCGCCAACATAGAGCAAATGGCATTGTAATAAGCGTAGTAAATCACTCTGCGCAATACGCTTCATAAGATCTACACAAGTTGGAGAATATTCGTATGCAAAGATAAAACGTGTCGGTGGTTTAAAACTTGAACCTACTGTCATTACAGTACATTTTGCACCGCGGATGAAGTTTTCAACATTACTACCCATCGGTTTATTGCGTTCTGCAGAACGTTCACCTACACGACCGATAACAACTATGTCATCACTTCGAAGTTCCTGAAAACTCTGTTCTAAAAAATCGCCTTTCAGCTGAATATGTGCGGGTTGTAAGTCATGCTGATTATGGATAAGTTCTGAAATGTGCTTCAGCAAGTTATTACTATAATCTTGTGCCAGTTCACTTTGTTTTTGTTCTAGCTCTGCCAGCTCTTTTAAAAGCATGGCATTACTTTCGAAACCAATCACGCCACTAATTTCGCCCAAGTGGTAACTGGCTGGATAGTAATCCAGTACTTGAAGTAAAACCAGTTCACGCTGTGTTTGTTTGGCAATCCAAACTGCAGCTTCTGCCAATGCATTAATACATGGCGAAGAGTCTATACAAGCAATAACACGCTTCATCATTAGCCTCTCTTGCTTTTTTGGGGCTATCTGTTGTTGTTATATTTAAACTATCACAAGTTTTTGCGACTGTGCAGGCTTTTGTGTATGTTTTTCCCAGCTTGCACCCGTCTTTTTTCGTATTTAATCCCGAAAACGAATAAATTTTGCAGGATTTCCCCCCATAATACTGCGAGCTTCTACATCTTTGGTCACCATGCTGTTCATACCAATTACGGCTTGTTCATGAATGGTCACTCCATCTTTTATGCCAACATGAGCACCTAGCCATACATCACGTCCTATTTCAATGCCCTGCGAACGTACAGGTTGCTGGTAAATAGGCTGCTCTAAGTCCATACCATGATCAAACGCATATAAATGACTATAAGCTGCTATACGGACTTGATCATGCAATTTAATTCCTGCTCGGCCCCCATCTAAAATACAGTGATGGTTAATCGCGACTTCGTTGCCAATCACCAATGGTCCATGTAAGGTACAATCCGCCGCAATAAACGTATTATCGCCAATTATAATTTTACGACCCGGCTCAGCAAAGATATGTGCCAATGGAGAAATAAAACAGTTTTTGCCAATTTCTACTGTTTCCATCGCCATCAGATAGGTTTGATACTCCTGTTGCCACTGCTCTGCCCATTCGCGGTTTTTGGGTTTTAAGCTCCAATACAACCACGGCATGTAATTTAAACGGTGCTTATGTTGTTCACGGTATTTGAGTAGAGGGTCTTGCTCAGTCATGTTGTATGTCTTCAATCACTTTTAATTGCTCACGGCCACGGCTGACATCTTGGATTTTTAAAGTCAGTGGCTCAATTTGATGAACTTGCAACAGTGCTATTACACTTACACCAGTTGCAGTATATTCCTCAGTATATTCAATTTGCTGCTGGCTCATTTCGTATTGAAAAATGGCCCACTCATTAAACTGACAGCTAAAACTTACTTTTTTCTTTTCAATTAATTCAATTTTTTCTGCCAGTAGCAAGCACTGCCCAGCACAGCCCCCATAAGCACGTACCAAGCCCCCTGTGCCTAATTTGATGCCACCATACCAACGATTGACTAAAACTAAAATATTGGTCAGTTCATTGCCTTCAATGGTGGCTAATATTGGGCGCCCTGCTGTACCTGACGGTTCACCATCATCATTAAACCGTACATGATGGCCAATTTTCCATGCCCAACATTGATGTGTTGTGCTCACATCTTTGTTTAATTCTAAAAAATCTTTAACGTCCTGTTCATTTTCAACAGGCACAGCAATCGCTTGAAAGCGACTTTTTTTAATGTCTTCTTCAAAGCTGACCTGACTGGCAATGGTAAATGGCATAACGTCTACAAAGTAAAATCAAAGCGCCTAATTATAACGTGTTTTTATTTTCGGCAGAGATGAAAAAGCCCCCACGTGCGGAGGCTGTATAAAAACAAAGCTAACTTAGTGTAGATTAACGCTCACGTAATGCTTCGCGAGCTTTGTTAAACGGTTTAACCAGATAATCCAATACTGTTTTTTCACCCGTACGAATATCTACTGTAGCCACCATACCCGGTGTAATCGCAAAGCTTTTGCCAGCCTTATTCACTAATTTATCACTGTCTGTACGAATATAAACACGGTAATAGAACTGATCTTGCTTTACTTCATCACGCAATGTGTCAGGTGAAATGACCGTCACTTTGCCTTTTAAACCACCAAAAATTGAATAATCATAAGCGGTAATTTTTACTAAGGCTTCTTGGCCCGGATGAATAAATGCAATGTCTCGTGGTGAAATACGCGCTTCAACCAATAGCTGTTCATCAAGCGGTACAATGGTCATCAGCTTGCCATTTTGTGGCACAACACCACCTAAAGTCATCACATCAATTTCTTTTACTACACCACGTACAGGTGATTTAAAGATCGTACGACTTAAGGTATCTGACTTACCACGGACTACTTGTTGTTGCGTTTCCACATCCGTATTGGCTTTAGACAATTCTTCGCGCGATTTCACATAATATTGATTTCGCACATCATTCATTTGGTTACGTAATTCATTGGCACGGCTTTTTAAACGAATGACTTCAACTTCACTGGCTGCACCTTTGGCAACAAGTGGCGCTGTCATCGCCAGTTCTTCTTCAATCAGCTGTAAAGATTGCTTCAAACCAGCCAGTGATTGTTCAAGGTTATCACGACGGCTTTGGTAAAGCGCCGTTTCTTCACGTACTAATTTTGGATCACGCTGTACCTCGGGTGGAAAACTTAAAGGCGTACCATTTACTTCTGCACGTAAACGTGCAGAGGTCGCACGTGAAGCAATCAGTAAGGATTCCGATTCCCCTACATTCGACTCTAAACGTGTTGGGTCCAATTGTGCTAGCACTTGACCTTGCTCCACAATTTGGCCTTCACGCACGTTCATTTTGGTAATAATACCGCCTTCTAAAGACTGAATAACTTGCTCTTTCGAAGAAGGAATAACTTTACCTGTGCCCGTTGAAACTTCTTCTAACTTAAACAACCATGCCCAAACCAATATCACCAATAAGCCAATACAAATAATCCAAATAATCAGACTTGCTTTAGGTAATGGTGGCTCTTGATACGAAACTTTGTTTGAGCGCTGTATTTCTTGATTATTTTCACTCATGTGCTTGCTCCCGTACCGCGGTTTTGCGCACCACCAGATTGGTTAAGGATTTGGTCACGTGGACCATCCATCACAATTTTTCCGTCATTGACCACAATAATTCGATCAACCAACTCCAACACAGCACGACGATGTGTTGCCACAATCATCGTTCTATTGCGTAGGTAAAGCTTCAAATGATTGATCAGTTGCTTCTCAGAAACATCATCAATCGCTGCTGTTGGTTCATCTAATAATAAAATATTCGGTTGACGAATTAATAACCGTGCAAGGAGTAAAGCTTGGCGCTGACCGCCAGAGAAACCAACGCCACCTTCCAAAATAATATGGTCAAGACCTTCTTTTTTCTCTTGAACAAAAGCCAATGCACCTGTGAGCTGTAATGCTTGCATCACTTGCTCATCCGTTGCTAAAGGCGCACCCAATGTTAAATTTTCACGAATAGAGCCGTAAAATAGTTGCGAGTTTTGGTTCAATAAGCCCATGTCACGACGTACATCTGACGGATCAATTAAACCTAAATCAATGCCATCAAGTTTGACCTTGCCTTGAATAGGTGTTTGCATTCCGGATAGCAATTGCAATAATGTGGATTTACCCGCACCGTTACGACCTAAGATTGCAATTTTTTCACCTGGTTTAATTTCTAGTTTTGGAATGACTAAGCTAGGACGTGGGTCATCCTCACCATATTTGAATACCACACCATTTAGCTCGTAGTTACCCTGAATGACTGGACGATGCACTAAATGTGAATAATCAGGTTGATCGACTGAACGCTTCATTAGTTCGTCTAGACCTGTTTTTGCCACTTTGGCTTGTTGTAAGCGTCCCAATACACCAGTGAGCTGTGAAATAGGTGCTAGCATACGTGAAGATAAGATTGAACAAGCAACCAATGCACCTGTAGTCATCTCACCTTTCATTACAGCAAAACACCCCACCAAGACCACAATCGCAAAAGCCAAACCTTGTACTTTTTGCGTCCATGCACTCATCAGACCCACAATTTTACGTTGTTCCATGCTGACACTGGCAGAGACTTCGTTCATGTGGTTCCATTGATTTTGGAAGCGCGATTCTGCACGTAATAACTTGATATCTTCAATACCTTGTACAGCTTCTACCAACATGGCATTACGAATAGCCGATTCACGCATACCCATTTGCGCCAAGCGAGCCAAAGGTTTTTGAGCAAAAATACCTGGTAAAATCATTAAAGGTACAATTGCTACCATCACCCAAAATAGGTTGCCACCAATCAGCCAGAAAATTCCTAAGAATAGGAAAAAGAATGGCAAATCTGCAATAGCAGTGACCGTGGTTGAAGTGACCAGTTCACGTACACCTTCAAGTTCACGAATTTGTGAAATAAATGTACCTGTAGATTTTGAGCGTTCATTATTTTTAATACGTAATGCATGGCCAAATACACGGTCAGAGATACGTAAGTCTGAACGCTTACCAATAATGTCGGATAAGTGAATACGTGCAACACGTAAGGCAAACTCAAAGATGGCTGCAATAAGGACGCCACCCGCCAATACCCACAGCGTTGGAATAGACTGCGATGGCACTACGCGGTCGTACACGTTCATCGAGAACACAACGGTTGCAAGCGCTAAAATATTTGCCATTAAAGAAGCAAACATAATATCGATATAGCGCTTCCAGTCTGTCAATACAATTGACCAAAACCAGTTCTTTTCAAATGGCTTAATGTACTCATCGACGCGCATGTCTGGAACTGATGATTCAGGGCGCAAAATATAAATATTTCGTACACCATGACTTAGGCGCTCAATTGGAAAAACTTGAGATAAGCCCTCATCTCCACTCAATTGCACACTGGCATTACCATCTACGTCGATACGTTCGATAATCCCAACTTCACCACTATTAAACTCAATCAGCAACGGCAAGCGCCACGGATTTAAAAAGCTACTATCAAATTTATTTTTACGTACATTGAGGCCGATTTGTTTCGCCATGACCCCAAGCATTTCATCTACATTGGCATGCTGGTTCCAATCCAATTGTAAACGAATACGTTCTTCTGAAGGTTCTATGCGGTAGTGCTTAGCGATGTTTAACACCGCTTGAAGCCACGGCTGATAATTTATTGTAGTACTCATGGCTGGACTTCAAACCCCTGAATAGTCGTATTATTTAAATCGTAAGTCGCACGTGTACGTCCTGTCACCTGTATGTATTGCACAAGTGCTGCATAAACATCGTACTGAGAAGAAACGATTTCTTGAGCTGCGCTATGAATGGCCTGTTCTGCGTTTAATAAATCAACTACAGTTCGCGTGCCTAGCTTATATTGTTCTTGGTAGAGTTCTTTGGTACGCACGGTAGTCTCACGACGTTGTACCAAAATAGACATTTGACGCTTTTTATTTTCAATTTGTTCTCGAATTAAACGTACTTGATCTAATACTTCTAAATAAGATGTATTGACCTGTGCACGCGCTGCTTCTTCAGCATAACTCGCTGCACGAGTTTGCGCTGCAATCGCCCCGCCTTGATAAAAATTACTGCTTGCTTCAAGCATGATGGAATTATAGAAACCATCATCCTTGTTATTATTTGGATTACGACCATTTACCGCTTGGCTTAAACTGCCACGCACATTAATGGTTGGATAAGCACTTAATTTGGCTTGTTGCTTTTGAAGTTTAGCGACCTCCACCCCAGATTGCGCCAACATCATATTTGGAATTCGAGTGAAATCAGGATCTTGATACAGTTCTGCTTTACGTACCAATTCATCTGGAATATCCCACTCAACATTTGATACATCAAAACCGAGTAAAGTTCTAAGGCGTTGTTGATATTGCTTTAACTGCGTTTCTTGCACAACTAAATTCGATTCAGCCGCTTCTAAATTGGACTGTGCTTGAATTGGATCGGCTTGGCTACTAATCCCGGCTTTCGCACGTAGGTTTGCAATTTCAGCAATTCGCCCAATGCCCTTAATCTGTTGTCGTGCAATGTTTGTAATTTCTTGATAGCGTTTAGCATTAACAATCGCACTTGCAACATCATAAGAAATTTCATCTAAAGTGACCAAAACGCGAGCTTGTTGCTGTAGCATTTTGGCTTCTTCAATATTTACGCCACTCTTCACTTTACCGAAATCATAAAGCATTTGTGTCGCATTCAATGAAACAACCTGACCACCACGCTCACCTTTGGTTAGATCAGCTGTTTCCAACCCACCAGAAAGTTGAGGATAGTATTTAGATTTTGCTAAATCGATATTTGAAGCCTGTTCTGCAACAGACGAAATAGATTGCGTGATTTCTGGGCGTCGCTGTACAGCAATATGTACAGCTTCTTTAAAACTTAATCGACGAGGCGTAATATTTCCATATTGTGTTAGCGGTGCATTGTCTGCACGTCCAATAATTGGAAGTTCAGAAACACGTGATGTATCGAGTGGAAATTTACTAAGCTCGGTAATGTCTATTTTATCGGCTGAACGAGTCGGCTTTGGTGAAAAAATCTGACTTATTCCGTCTTTAAAAGAGTGTAAATAATCTTTGCTTGTTGATTCCGCATGTACCATAGATATAGAGAATGGTAAAAGCAAAATAACAAAGCCCCCTCTTTTAGTTATCATATTTTATGATGCCCCCAGTCCTTTCTACTTTTATTGACGCTCTTTTGAACAATTCTATTTTTTAATCAAGTGTATACTGTATCAGCAAATATTTTTATCTTTTTACTGATTATTCTTATTATTCTAATTAGGAAAAAACCTCAAAACAATGACATAAGTCACATTTTTGAGGTTTTTTATGTATCTAAACGGTAAAGTCATCTCCAAGATAAACTTTCCGAACAATTTCATTATCTAAAATTTCAGTTGGCGATCCTTCAGCAATCACAGCACCCTCGCTCACAATATAAGCATGCTCGCAAATTGCTAAAGTTTCACGTACGTTATGATCCGTGATTAATACACCAATTCCGCGGTCTTTTAAGGTGCGGATAATGTCTTTAATATCACCCACCGAAATAGGATCGACACCCGCAAAAGGCTCATCCAACAACATAAACTTCGGATCGGCAGCCAAAGCGCGTGCAATTTCAGCACGACGACGTTCACCACCAGATACACTCATCCCTAGAGAATCTTTGATATGCGTGATTTTAAAGTCGGCCAATAGCTCTTGTAAGCGTTGCTGACGTTGTTGCTTGTTTAAATCTTTACGGGTTTCCAAGATTGCCATAATATTTTCAGAAATCGTTAGTTTTCTAAAAATTGAGGCTTCCTGCGGTAAATAACCAATTCCCTTACGTGCACGCTCATGCATTGCTAAATCAGACAGATCTAAATCATCTAAATGAATTTCACCTTTATCCATACGTACCAAGCCCACCACCATATAAAAACTGGTGGTTTTACCTGCGCCATTCGGACCCAGCAAGCCAACGATTTGACCACTTTTCATGCTAAAGGAAACGTCTTTAACAACCCAACGCTTACTATAGTTTTTGGCTAAATGCTTAATGCATAAAGTCTGTACCTTATGAGCAGATTGATCCATTAATCACTTGCTCCTGGGAATGATTTAGCACTTGATGGCGGAATAACAATTTTCACACGACCACTTTCAGAACCTGTTTTATTTGGTGTTCCTTCGGCAACAATATCACCTTTGTTCATGCTGTATTTGAGATTGGCACCACGTATAGATGCACCTTCTTGCTCTAATAAAGCATTACCAGATAAGGTAATAATCCCAGTTTCGGCATTATAGATAATCTTTTGCGCTTGGCCTTTGGCTGGGCCTTTGGCTGGATCAGTTTTTTGCTGGAAATACGCTGGGCTACCCGAAGCAGTAATTGTGCTAATCTTACGACCACTGTTGAGGTTGGCAACAATCGAGTTAGCCTGCAATTTCATGCTACCTTGCTCAATAATTACATTGCCCGAATACGTGGTCACACCTGTTTTTTCATTAAAGGTTGCACGGTCTGCCACCAATGAAATGGGTTGGTTACGATCCGAAGGTAAAGCGAATGCGCCGACAGAAACGACAGCCAATGAACCTAATAACGCAACTCGCTTTAAGCATGCTGTTGATAATTTTGACTTAAGATTTAGGTTCATACTTTCCTCGAATATTAAAAAATTCGTACTGCCCATCATTTAGATTTGCTTTAAGTCCATTACTGACGAACTCAGCCTGTGGAGATTGCACCAAAACTTGTTTGTTGGTTTCAATTTCACGGGTTTTAGGGAATGCAGTCAACTCGTCTGTTGTAAATTGCATTTGCCCTTCAACCATCAATTTGGTTGCCTTTACCTGATCTTTTAGCACAACTTTCTCATTATCATTATAGCCATTGGCTGTTTTTGCAAAAAAAGTCGCGTCTACTTGACCATTTTTATACGTAGAGGCGTTTAAATTTGATAACTGCGTGGTTTTTTGCTGTACGTTCTGTTCAAGCCGATCAACTTGAGCACGCACATATAAGTTACCGTTTTCATCAGTTTGAGTCAGATGAATATTGTCAGCAGAATAATTCATACTGCGTGATGATTCAGCCTGTAGTTTATTGCTTTTACCACTGTAGTAGTAATAACCACCGCTTACAGCTGCAATTGCAATAGCAGTCACATATAAAAATTTTGTATCCATAAGCGGGGCATTTATCCACATTTAATGAATGTTTAGATGATTAATTCGGGGCACTTGCATATTTTTCAAGGAGTTCCTGATAAACACCTTTGGCTACCAACAACATATCGCAAATTTCACGTACCGCACCACGACCACCTGTTGCTTGTGTCACTAAATCAGCACGACGGCGAACTTCGACATGACCATTTGGCACAGTCACTTTCATACCCGCGATCGCAAAAGCAGACAAATCAGGCCAGTCATCACCCATGTATAAGCAATCTTGTGGGTCAAGATTCAGCTGCGCACATGCTTCACGAAGTGCTACACCTTTGTCTTCGCGGCCTTGGTATACCAAGTCCACACCCAAAGCAGACATACGTGTTTCAACAATATTACTCTTACGACCCGTAATAATGATGACTTTGATTCCTGCTTGTTGAACCAATTTCATTCCTAATCCATCACGGATATCGAATGATTTCAGCTCGTCGCCTGTATTGGTCAGTGTTACAAAACCATCACTTAAAATACCGTCTACATCTAACACCAGCGCACTGATATGACGCGCTTGCTCTAATAACACGTAAGATGCCATTAATTAATTTACCCCAGCTTGAATCAAATCATGCATACCAATCACACCAATGACTTTATTTTCATCATCAACAACAACAAATTGGTTAATTTTCTTCATATTCATTTGCTCAAGTGCTTCAACAGCACGAGCTTCTTTTGAAATAGTTGAAGGATGCTGAATCATAACCTCTGATACAGGTAAATTCACATCAAAACCTTGTTGCTTATCAATGAGACGACGTAAGTCACCATCTGTAAAAATACCCAACAACTTGTCATTGGCATCTACAATTGTGGTTAAGCCTAAACGTTTATTTGAAATTTCGTACAACACCTTATTCATTGGTGTTTCTGGCAATACTTTTGGTAACTCATCACCCGTATGCATTAAATGTTTTACATGCAATAGTAAACGCTTACCTAAAGCACCTGCTGGGTGCGAACGTGCAAAATCATCTGAGGTAAAACCACGCGCTTCAAGCAACGCAACCGCTAAAGCATCACCTAAGGCCAAAGTAGCTGTGGTACTTGAAGTTGGGGCTAAACCGAGTGGACACGCTTCTTGAATATCACCTAAAGTTAAAGCCACATCTGCATTCTGTGGCATAGGGCCACGGTCATGACCTGAAATAGTAATGAGTGGTACACCCACATGCTTAATGAGTGGCATAAGCATCATAATTTCATCACTCTTACCTGAGTATGAAATCGCAATCAGCACATCACCTTTTACCAACATGCCCAAATCACCATGCCCCGCTTCACCTGGATGCATGAAAAATGAAGGCGTACCCGTAGAAGCAAAAGTCGCCGCCATTTTACGGCCAATATGACCTGACTTGCCCATGCCACTGATAACTAATCGACCTTTACACTGCAAAATGATTTCACAGGCTTTACTAAAGCGATCATCTATTTCATTCGCCAATACTTCTAATGCATGGCGCTCGATGCTCAGTGTTTCTAGAGCTGTTTTTTGGAAATCAATTTGATTTGGCATATTTTGTGGATTCAAAGTCGGTTTACCTTTTCCACTCACTCCCAATGAATGGGTCGGAGTTGTTGTCATAAACTAAGAATAATTTTGGCTATTTTAACATATCTCAAGAAATTGAACGTTTCTAAATGTTCAACTTTTAAAGCTTTGGACGGGGTTTTAACAAATTTAAGCAAAAAAAAACCTTAGTCCGTAGACTAAGGTTTTTTTAAATTCTGGAGCGGGAAAGGAGACTCGAACTCCCGACCCCAACCTTGGCAAGGTTATGCTCTACCAACTGAGCTATTCCCGCTTTATGGAAACGAATTATAGTGAATATTTCATCACTGTCAATACTATTTTTACTCGTTTGCTGAATTAATCAGCGCGACGCCATACTGTACCTTGGCGTGTATCTTCCAATACAACCCCTTGATCTAGCAAAGATTGACGAATTTCATCTGCACGCGCAAATTCTTTCGCCTTTTTCGCATCGACACGTTGCTGAATTAAATCTGCTATTTGCTCTTCAGACAAGCCTAAAGCTTCTTGACCAATATCTGACTTTAAGAATTCATCTACATTGTACTGCACTAGGCCTAATACATTGGTCAAATGACGTAAAGTTGCGTAGTAGATTTCAGCTTGAGTCGCATTTTCTTCTTTAACAGCAGTATTGAGCGCTTTGTTAATTTCAAACAATACCGCAATCGCTTCTGCTGTATTAAAGTCATCACGCATGGCTGCATTAAAACGCTCAACCAATGCTTCATCTAAAGTTTCAACCAGTTTATCGCCATAAAGTGCTTGATAAGCCTTAAATGAATGGTAGAAACGTGTCAGCGTGGTTTTCGCTTCTTTAAGTGCAAAGTCAGAGAAGTTCACAGGGCTACGATAGTGTGAAGAAACAATAAAGTAGCGAATCACTTCTGGATGGAATTTCTCCATCACATCACGAATAGTGAAGAAGTTACCCAATGACTTCGACATTTTTTCGCCATCTACATTAATGAAACCTACGTGCATCCAATAGTTCACATATTGTTCACCTGTAGATGCCTCAGATTGTGCAATTTCGTTTTCATGATGCGGGAAGGTTAAATCTGCACCACCGCCATGAATGTCAAAATGGTTGCCTAAGCAGCATGTAGACATGGCTGAGCACTCAATATGCCAACCCGGACGACCATTGCCCCAAGGTGAAGCCCACGACGGTTCATTTTCCTTGGCATGTTTCCAAAGTACGAAGTCAAATGGATGCTTTTTCTCAACTTCAACATCTACACGCTCAGATGCACCTGCTTGCATATCTTCAAGCTTACGACCAGATAAACGACCATATTTTGCAAATTTTTCAACTTCAAAATAGACATCACCGTTAGCAGATGGATACGCTGTGCCTTTATCGACCAAATTACCAATCATATTTTGCATTTGATCGATGTAGTCTGTTGCGCGTGGTGCTTCGTCAGGGTGTAAACAGCCTAAATTTTCTGCGTCTTCATTCATCGCTTGAATAAAGCGATCAGTTAAAGCCGTAATACTTTCACCATTTTCATTGGCGCGCTTAATAATTTTGTCGTCAATATCGGTAATGTTACGTACGTATTTAACATTCCAACCCTGACTGCGCAAAAAGCGAATAATATAGTCAAATGCAACCATTACCCGAGCGTGACCGATATGACAATAGTCGTACACGGTCATACCGCAGACATACATATCGATATGACCTTCTTTACGAGGTACAAATTCAACTTTTTTACGTTGCTCTGAGTTATATAGAACAAAAGGTTGCATAGCTTTTCAAAATGTTTCTACGAAATGATAGCTCATCTTAACCTAAGCACTATTTTTCATAAAGTTTTCACAGAAAAAAATAGTTCCTCAATTTTCCTACTTTTGCATTTATGGTTGTGTGGCTTATAAATTGTGCATGAAATTTTGTGTAAATTCCAAATCTGATGATGACATAAACAAAAATATAGCTACTTAAAACACATCACGCTTTGAGTAAGCAATAAAGTTTATTTTTTTGAGCTCCTTCTTCATTGGCCTTAAATATCACAACACCTACATGAAACGACGAAGTTTTTGAAGACCTATATCCTTAGTATTTATATGGATTTTATTTATTAATTTTTTATGCGTTCTGTCGACTAAAATTCAATTTCCTCCATTTTTCTCCATAGTTTTCAGCTAATCTTACCCAAAATTACATTTGGTATATCCAATAATGAAATGCATGCCAACCTCATTTAAATACAGCGCATTGAGCTGTGCACTTTTTGCAATTTCGCCAGCACTTTGGGCAGTCGAAGCTGAGCCAACAGCTACTCCGCCTTCAGCTCCAGCGGTGCAAACATTATCTACAATGACTTTTCAGGTCGCTAAAGAACCTGTGGTAGTGAAAGATCCTGATATAAGTGCAGTCGCAAAAACAGTAATTACACGCGAAGAAATGGAAAAGTTTGGCGATCAAAGTGTCAATGATGCTTTACGCCGTGCCGCTGGCTTCCAATTACCTAGTCCAGGTCAAGGTCCCCGCGGTGGCAACGGTAGCATGCGTTTCCGTGGTGGTGGTGCTCCAGTATTTTTGATTAATGGTGAACCCGTTCAGGGCGGTCCACGTGGCGGTACATCTATCGTCGATAGTATTACCCCAGACATGATTGAGCGCATCGAAATTGTAAAACAACCCAGTGTTGCACAAGCCTCTGTTGCAACATCTGCGGTCATTAATATTATTTTAAAAGAGCCATTAAACAATACCTTAATCAGTGGCTCTGTTCGCGCAGGATACGGTTTAGCCAAAGCCAATAGCAAAGAAGAAGAACGTAAAAATATTGGCATTCAACTGGATGGTCGCTCAGATCCTTGGATGTATAGTTTATCTGCAAATAGTTCATGGAATGACACCACATCTGTAAGCAAAACTATCAATGCAACGGGCGCAACAACTACACAAACTCGCACCACCAACCGTAGCTCGCAAATGCTTGCCCCGCGTGGCGAATACCAAATTGATGATCAACAAAAATTGGTTGCCGAGCTGTTTTATCGGAATAACGAAAGCGAAGGTAATGCTCAAGACCAAATTCAAAATGATAAAAATGACAGTATTCGTTTAAATACACGCTATGAACGTAAAGACAAAGGCAACTCAGACAAAATTCGCTTGTCTGTAGAACAGCAAAATGAGTCTGAATCAACGCGTTCAAGCAAACGCCAAAGTTATATTGACGAGCAAATCAATGAATATGGTCTTGCTTATGATGGTGTGCGTAAATTTAACGAAACCAAGCAAATTAAATTTGGTACAGATCTTCGAAGCAGTGAACTTGAAAGCAATATTACACAAACACTCGACGAGCAACGCTATGCTTTATATGCCGAAGGTAGCTGGAAATTTACCGATCGCCAAACCATTACTTTAGGTGCACGCCAAGAATGGATCAACCGTTCTGGCTTAGTAAGTTATAGCGACCAACACTTCAGTCCTGTGCTTGCACATCGCTTCGACTTTACTGAACAATGGTCTTTACAAACCAACCTTAGTCAGGCGTTCCGTAGCCCAAGATCTGAACAACTAATGCCAACTGTTTCCGTATCTACCGATGTAGATGCTGGCTCATTAAACAATCCAGACCGAGGTGGTAACCCATTTTTACGTCCAGAAAAAATTAATGCCTATGAAACTACTTTAGGTTACAACACACCCGCTGGTGGTGTGAATTTGACGGCTTACTATCGTCAGATTAATGACTATATTGAAAATAGTATACGCAGTGAAAATGCGCAAGGTGGTGTTTGTACAACAGCCAATGATCCAAGCTGTCGTTTTGTAGAACGTCCAACCAACCAAAATGATGCAACCACATACGGCGTTGAACTTGCTGGACGTTATGCTCTTAAGCAAACCGATAACGGGCATTCATTTATGTTAAATGCACAACTATCGACAGTTCGTGCGGAAATTGAAGAAGAAAACGGAACAAAACGCCTTGCAAGTGATGTTGCACCATACACAGCCAGTACTGGTGTGTCATATAACTACCAACCTTGGCGCGTTGCAAGTAGTTTAAATATTAACTACACACCTGAATATACTCGCCTGTTAAATAACAGCAGCAGTGTAGAAAACTATAATCGCACGCGTAATGAACGTGTAAATGTCGACTTGAGCTTTACCAAACGTTTTGATAACAACTGGTCAGCGTCATTAAACGCACGTAATATTTTCAGCACGGACTACAAAGAACGTTTAGTGAAAATTAGCGATGGTAGCTTATACCAAGCACGTTTAAATGAATCTATTCCAAGCTATATGCTTACTGTAGAGAAAAAATTCTAATCGTCATTTAAATCGCATTAAAAAAAACCAGTATCTGGGATGCTGGTTTTTTTATTTTTATATACAGATTGTTCTAAGTAGAATATCGTGTATTCACTTTGAACGCTGGAATTCGGCTGTGCATAAGTTAAACGTCAATTTTAATATGCTTGAGTAAAGATGCAATACGTGCCGTATGTGCTTTATTGCCACGCTTTTCCATAACGACTGTTTCTAAGCGCCATAGATATTCAAAAATTTCTGATTCACTCGCCTCTGACTTAATGAGCATAAAAATTTTAGGCAAGAATTCATCGTACTCATCACGCATAGCTGGTCTTGATCCAATGCTGAGCGGATCCCAATCCTTTAATAAAATTTTATGGATCGCGTGCAATAAGCTCGCATCGCGATTCTGCTCAACCTCTCTGCGCATACTTTCTTCTCTAACTTTTATTATACTATTCATATATTTATATTTATTAATTCACCTTAAGTCAATCTTAAGAGATGAAATTGTGCGTTCATATTAACAGTTGCACTTTTAATTCCAATTCGCTTAGCTGACATCAGTAGCGCACTTTTTCGCCACTTCATGTATTTAAAATACATATACACTTGTGCTTAATTCTTTATATTCTTAAAACCCTATAAAAATTGTGCCATTTTTCAAGTCAGTGCATCTTCTACATTACATAATCCTTTCATAGCCTTTAAAATAACAGATACATAGATGCTTACACTTTTTATTTTGAGCCGAGCACGTTACATTAATCACCTCTCCTATTCATGCAGATAAAATCATGAGTACAGTATTTTCAGACACCATTTATGCCATTCAACACCTTGCCTTTGAAGATCTCGGTAGCTTTGAAGATGTCTGCTATCAATTGGGTTATCGTGTACGTTACTTTGAAGCAGGTGTAGATGATCTGCGTAAAGCGCTAGAGCATGAAGGCCTCACCATTATTTTAGGTGGCCCTATTGGCGTATACGAAATAGAGAACTATCCTTTCTTACAACAAGAAATAGACTTACTCAAAGTTCGTTTAGGAAAAAATCTACCCACTTTGGGAATTTGTCTGGGTGCTCAATTAATTGCTCACGCCTTGGGTGCTCGTGTATATGCAGGTCCTGTCAAAGAAATTGGTTGGTCTACACTCACCATTCATCATACTGACAATAATTTTTTAGCGCTTTTAGCTGATCAACCTGTACTTCATTGGCATGGAGATACTTTCGACTTGCCAGAGCAAGCGACCCTACTGGCAAGTTCCGAATACTATCCAAACCAAGGTTTTTCAGTTGGGCCTAAAATTTTAGCACTACAGTTTCATTTAGAAGTGCTGAGCAACAGCTTAGAAAAATGGCTGATTGGTCATACTTCAGAGCTCGCTCAAGCTAAAATTAATATTCCTGCGCTACGCCAAGAAAACACTACTCACGCGCCACATTTAGAAATCGTTGCAAGCGAAATATTTAGTCAATGGCTTCAAGCACTCAACCCAAACTGTTAATTCACGCTCTATTGGCATCAGTTTTAACTTAGTCTTGCTTTAAAGTTTGCCTCACCTGCCACTTTACGAGGTGAGGCAAACGAAATTTGATTAGATTAAATAGATACATCTCAGTGAAAGCTCCACGCAATAAATGCTTTATTTTTCATATTAAAGCGCCTATAACATCAGCAACCACAAAACATAAGACCAACCGTTATGACTGCGCTCATTAGTATTGCCCTGATTCATCTATTTGCGTTAATGAGTCCTGGACCTGACTTTTTCTTTGTTACGCAAAGTGCAATTCGTCAATCACGTTCACATGCGCTGTGTGCAGCTCTAGGGATTGCGTTGAGTATATTGGTTTGGTCGATTTGTGCTGTGAGCGGATTACATTATCTCTTTCAAAAAATGGCATGGCTTCAGCAGGTTTTAATGATTTGCGGTGGAATCTATTTATGCTATTTGGGTGTGCAACTTTTAAAGTCTGCTTTTAAACCAGCAACAGAGAATGCATCTGCACAAAATGAGATGCCAAATGCATTAAAATCTCGTAAAAAATTACTATTACAAGGTTTTTTAACCAATATGGCCAATCCTAAAGCTTTGGTTTATTTCAGTAGTGTATTTGCTCTCGCTATTAATACGGATGCCACACTTTTTCAACAAAGCTCTGTACTGGCCTTGATCTTTTTTGAGAGCTTATTATGGTTTGCCTTAGTTGCAGTATTATTTTCCACCTCTAAAATTAACCATTACTATCAAAAAATAAGTCAAAAAATTGATGGCATTACTGGCGGAATATTTTTTAGCTTTGGTTGCATGCTGATTTTAAATCGTGATTAAGTTAAACAACTCCCGTAAACCAATAAAAAAAGCACCTCATAATAGAGGTGCTTTTTTTATGCTTAGATGACCTAATACAACATAAACATCAGGCTTTATTTTGTAGCAGGTACAGAAGCTTCTGTAGTAATGTTCACAGTAATTTTGTCACCTACGTTAGGTAGGTTTTATTTTAATATATAAAACAATTATTTAAAAAACTTTGGTGTAGACTTGGTGTTTTTACTGAGTTATCCACAGATAAATTAAAGTTTATTAAGCCTATTTTAGTTTAAAAAAGCCCTTAGGTGAGGGCTTTTTTATAGGCATTCGCCAACTTCACGTCATAACTATTCTTTGCATAAGCACTACCGTTATATCCACGAGCAAAGGCTTTCCAGTCTTTATTTTTTAATGAATTGACCAGGCCATTCACTTTGATATAACGACACATGGCTTCTAATTGCGAGGCTTCATCTTTATACATGGCATTTACAAAGGCCTGTAAAGATGCATACCCTAGCGACTGCCAGTGATAACCCATTACCTGCCCAATGCCCCATGATGCAGACTCTAATGCAGATGCACGATGGTATTGTGTCGCTACATTTAAACGCCCGTGTTGGGCTGAATATAATCCATAGCCACCAGCTGTTTTACTACATAAATCTGGTCGCTTAATCATCATTTGATCTGCAATCTCTACTTGGCCATTCGCTATCAAACGTTGTCGCATTACATGGCGTTCAAATAGAATCACTGGTGTATTGTCCGTATTAAAGCCCGAGCCTTTACATTCAACTTCGATCACTGCACGTAATACGGCGCTTTCAACACCTAATTTTTTGGCTTGATCTTCAATTTGGGATGGGATTAATTTTTTATTCATTTCACTTTCCTTCAGGCATAAAAAAAGCGCCTATAGGCGCGCAGACAT
>NZ_RCHC01000030.1 GCF_003664645.1 Acinetobacter chengduensis
TTCAAAGGCTTCGGTGCCTGAAAGAATAGGGTTCATTTATTATTCTCCAATTAGTGGCGTACGTTGTTAGTCTGCTGGTTGTTATGTTGTGGTGGCTGAGCAGGTGACCAACCCATTTGGTCGGCACGGGCACGGCACGCCTGATTGATTTGACTGTTGAATTTAGTGTTTTTAAAGGTATGAATAGCCTTGTCTAAAGTCTCAGGTTTTTTAGCATTACGTATAGAGACCAAAGCATCCTGATAGCGCTGGTCTAATGGTTTCTGTTGTGAATTACTATTTTGCTGTTGAGCTGGTGCAGATTGGCATTGCTGTCCTTGATTAGACTGACCGCGGTTAGCCTGCTGATTAACTTGGTTGTGATATTCATCTGAATCATAGTCTTTGGTGTCGTCAATTAAGAACATGCCATTCAGTGCATATTTGCGAGCATAAGAGCTGGATGTGCCAAAGGTCTGCGCAACATCCATACCTTTCTTATCAATTTCCACACCAGCGTGCGCCGTAACAGTGGTTTCTTTGCCGTCAGCATCGGTAAACACGACTTTTGCTGTAACCACAACTACAGGGCCAACTTGTTGAACTTCGTCTGTAATAACCAAAGTTGAGTTGGTTGCCTGTAGCAAAGGCTTAACAGCTTCAAGAATGTCTTCGCAACTGCGGAAGTAGTATTTACCAAACTTGTTGTATTTGCTTTTTGGCGCTTTTAATTCAAGCTGGATTTGTTGTAATGCGTTCATGTTATTTCTCCTAGCTTAATTATTTAAAAGTTGTGCCAAAGGCATCGGTATTGTTCTTTTTAAGCTTGTACTGCTCACATTCATGGCGTGAGTTCCAGCGGTTTAAGTTATGGCGCTGTGCTACGCGATCAGATCGACGTCGTGCATTCAGACACGCCTTAAATACGCGCTGAAATTCTGGATGACTGACTTCGCTTTCAGTGACAGCACGTAAGGTACCGTTGTCATTTACCAGTAAATGGCTAAAAGAAAACATTGGTGCATAAGTGCTGGCATAACTGTCTAAGCCACTGGTTGGATCTGTTGTTACACGTGCTGTGTACTGAACACCATTTACTTCAATCACATACCCACGACGGCTTTTGAATGCAAAGCGAGCTTTAAACTTCTCTTTTTTGCCTAGAACTTCATCTACATTGCGACGGATCCAAGGCTTCGCAGTTAGGATGCTTTCATCTACTTGTGTCAGTTGGCCATTTTCAGACGTATAAATGACATTATTTTTTACGCTGTACACGGTATTACCCATGAGAATGCGGTGGAAGCCTGCATCATCAAGGCCGAAATCTTCACGGAAAGGTTTGGTATAAGCATTCATTAGACAGCCTCCACTTTCGTAATATTTATAAAAACAGGCCCTGTACGGAAAGTTTGGCAAGTCATTGTTCCATCGAGTCCTTTTCTTTCGGAACTTGAAAGGTTGTACCATTTTGCTATGTCCCAATCGCCTTTCATTAACCCTATAGGCATGTTTCTTGCCATTGATCCGTAGCTGTAGCCATTTTTTTCACACCATTTGCATGCTTCGTGGTAGGCCTCAAACTCACCTGTTTGATTAAAAATAATTTCCATTAGACAGCCTCCAACATTTTGTTTTGAAGCATGTGTGCAACCAACATGGCATTGATGGTCAAGTGGTCATTGAAGTCTGTAAAGTCTGAGATTGGGTAACCAGATCTGTCCGTAACGTTATCTATACGCAGGTTTGTGATATCGGCATTGGTAAATTCACTACCCGGTACGCCGTATGAGTCATCTACACGGTCAAAGTCAAAGCTAACGTCTAGGGTGAAACCATCTAAACGAATGACGGCGGTGCCTGAATTGATAGAAGTGAAGTGCATAGCTGCAACTGCATTTTGAGCAGGTTCGATTTGCTTTGATGCTTGAGTTGCAAAACCAAAGTCTGGTTGATATGCGTATGCTAAAACACCAATTGTTACGCTGGCAGTAAGCGCCGTAACAGCAAAGGTATTGAAAGGGGTTAAGGTTTTGTTCATACTTATCTCGCAGTTTGCAAAGCACATCGGAGGTAGAAGGTCGGTGTGCTTTTTTGTTGTCTGTGAGATAAATATTACCTAAAAGGTAATTTATTGCAAGACAAAATTATCTTTATTTATCTTTTTGGTTGATTTGATTTGTAGAGGATAAAAGAATATTTTTAAAAAACCAAATAAAAAATATCCTCTAATTGGTTGAAAATAGGGGGATAATATCTGAAAATTGGTTAAATTTTGAATAATAGATATATCTATGGAATTTTTTCTATTCTTGCTATTAATAGCTTTAGGTGGTGTTGTTTATTTCTTTTACACAAAAAATAAGGAGTTAAAATTTAATGAAGTTGACCTAAAAGATAAGAATAAAAAATTATCTATAAAGATTAGTAAACTTGAAGCTCAAGCTAGCAGTGATTACAGACAAATTAGCGGGTTATTGAATCAACAAGAGATACTAGGGAATCGTTTAAGTGAATTAGAAAAATATCAAGGTATTGTTGATGTTGTTGCACATATAGCCTCTGAAAAAGAAAAATGTGCAAATGATATAAGTGATGCAAAACTTAAATGGCAGCAAGAATATGAATCCAATTTAAAATCACATGAAGCTTACAAAAGAGCTATTGTGGCTGAAGCAGAAGCTTTTAAGCGCCAAATTAAAGAAAAAATTAAAAATGTAGAATTATTCTTAGATGAGCATTCCCAAAGAACTCTATTTAACACGGAGCAGCAAGCTAAAAATATACTTGGTGATTATTACGATTTAGCTCAAAAAACTATGGAGTTGAATAAAACCTGTAACGCCCTTGAAAATAAAATACAGGGCTACAGTGATGAATACTTATTACCGAATCAGGCGATTTTAGAAGATTTGATTGATGGGTATGAGCATCTTGATGCGGCACAGAGATTAAAGACGATAAAACTGGAAATCAAAACCGCAATTAAGCAATGTGTTGTTGCTGAGTGTGACTACGTCGAAGAGAATAGAAAATCAACAGCTATAGCCTTTATTACAAATGCCTTTAATAGTAAGGCGGATGTACATGTATCACGCTTAAGACATGACAATGTTGGTAAACTGATCGAAGCTTTAAAAGATGATTATTTACTTCTAAATAATTATGGACAGGCATTTAGGAACGCCAGAATCAATCCTTCATATCTTGCATTAAGGATTGAAGAACTAAAGTGGGCTGCATTAGTCCTTGAGTTTAAAGAAAGGGAGCGTGAAGAGCAGAGGGAGATTCGTGAGCAAATTCGTGAGGAGGAAAAGGCTAGAAAAGAATATGAACGAGCAATAAAAGATGCCGAAAAAGAAGAACAATTGCTTAAGAAAGCTTATGAAAAAGCAAAAAAAGAGTTTGATTTAGCTTCTGATGACGAGAAGGCTAAATTTGACTTTAAAATGCAAGAGTTAATGGAGAAACTCAAAAATGCTGAGGATAAAAACCAGCGAGCATTATCAATGGCTCAACAAACAAGAGCCGGGCATGTATATGTAATTTCAAATATCGGGTCTTTTGGTGAAGAGGTTTTAAAGCTTGGAATGACCAGACGTCTTGAGCCTTTAGACCGTATTAGAGAATTAGGTGATGCTTCAGTTCCATTTACATTTGATGTGCATGCAATGATTTATAGTGAAGATGCGCCTTCGCTTGAGAAAAAATTGCATCATCATTTTAATCATGAACGTGTTAATAAAGTTAATTACAAGAAGGAGTTTTTCAAAACTTCTTTAACGAGTGTTAAGAGCTATTTAGATGAGTTAGGTATTCAGGCTAAATTCACCTTAAAAGCCGAAGCTATGCAATATAGAGAGTCTTTAAAAATTGAACTCATGCCAGATGATGAACAACGAGAAATGGAGGACACTATTGAAGAAATGGAGTTTAAGCAGAAAAATTATGTATTGGCTGAGGATGAAGATTAAAATTAAAAGAGGCCATGTAATCATGGCCTTTGGTTTTTAATTCATAAGAGATAAAAGAAAGCCCACCGTTGGGGTGGGTAGCTAAATCTTATTGGAATATAACTTTATGCAACTAAACTATCCCATTCATAGACCTCTTTGGCCAAATTTGTAAGATCTGTAGCGCTATACAACTTAATTCCTTGAGGTTGTAATGTTCTATCGAGCTTATCGATTACCTCATCAATTTGATCGATTCTTGATTGTTTCAGGTTTTTTAAGTTTTCTTCAGATGGTTTAAGTAAAAATAAAGAAGGTTCTCTTTTTAATTCATCAGAAGCTGTTCGTAGATCATTAATAGCTTGTAAATAGTCTGTTTTGATTCTTGATGGATCTGCAAACACAACGCTAGCCCAATTACCAATTGTTTTATTATGTCTAGGGCGCAATGGAACATGAATATTTTGTTTATTTATCTGTATGAATCTTGAAGGTGGTATAATACCTTCGAAATTTACTCCATTATGATCCTGACGTTTTAACTCATCTATCAAATTGTTACTTAGTTGTTGCAAATTGAACGAGTGAAAACCACTAAAACTTCGCTTTTTAATGTCTCTAGGTTTGCCTAATGGAACAGCAATATCAAATAAATGATCTATAAGTTTGCTTCCACTTTTTCCTCTAATAAATCCACGATTATCGAAAACTAATTGTTTTGACACATCCAAACAGCCTTCGTATACCAGCATTTCAGCAAATTTTGTTATGCGTTGTGCGTGGAATTTCATATCTTCATTAAACATACATACGAAACGATCAAAGCTATCATGATCAATAGTTCTTACAAAGATTTCATCTTCAGTTTTTAAGACCACCCCTAGATTAAAACATTCTTTAGTAGTTAAGTCTGGTGTCCACTGTATTGTCATCCATTCCCCTGAAATTGCAGGATTGGAGTTTTCTTTTGAAAGGCGTTCAAGTAAAGACATATCAAGCCACCAGTCCCAATCTATTAGCAAACACGGTTGTCGACTGAATAGAACGATAATGTAAAAAATCTTTTAAATATTCAATATATTTTGGTTGATCCTTTGTTGGAATATTTGAAACTTCCAATAAGTTTTGCCACCAAGTTGTAAGTGTCTCTTGCACCGAAATAAAAGCATCTTTGTGCTTATTTGCAGCATCAACTGCAAGATGCTTTGTAGTGAATTTAGTTTGTGTTTTTATAGTGGGTTGATCATCTAAAATATTCAATAGTTTATTATTAAAAGCTAAAGTTTTATCTAGAGCAGCTAAGTCAGAAAACCAATTAATACTTCCTAGTATTTCACCGTGATCAATTATCCCCATATTTCCATCGCCAATCATGACAACATTACCAATATTACGATCATCATTTGCTATAAAATCATCAAAGGCAATAATATTTGGCAGATTTTTTTGATTACAAACTAAGGAGTAAGCTTGAATTAATTTAGCAATAGTATTTTCCGGATCAGTTTGAAGAAGATCTTCAAAATTATTTAAATGGAAAACACCTTTAACACTTTGCCCACATTCTGTTGTAACCCATGCCCACACAATTCCATCGATATTAGGATCAACTACATCAGAAAAATCCTTATAAAAAAGTTTGCTAAGTGGGATGAGAGCTGCATTATCAGGCTGTAATATTCCCAGTGCTTTTGCAAGAGTAAATCCTGTAAGCTCATTACATAGTTTTCTTATGCGGTCTTGATCTGGGTAGACTTTTATATAGCATTTTTTGATTGATCCATCGTCCCATTCAATGCTTGCAAGTCTAGTAACACCTGAAGTACCGCCTGTAATTATTTCATGAGAAGCTAGATAAGAATTTTCTGTTAAAACGTTTATAGCCATATTCACCCCCTAAGAAACTTATTAATATTCTAATTATTACTTACTTTTCAAACATCCCGATACAATCCAACAACCTTACCCACCAACTTACAACCATCTTCTAAAGCAATTGCTTTCTCAGACCATTCAGGGTTTAACGGTTGCAAATACATATTGTCTGTTTCTACGATCAGCTTTTTAAACGTTGCTGCTTTATCGCCCTCACAAGAAACAATAACAAGATCCCCAGTTTTTAAATCACTGACCTGAAAGTCAGGATTTACATAAATTTTGTCGCTAGGACGGAAGTCGGGGAGCATGGATTCGCCAACCACCTCTAAGCCATAGCCATTTTTTCCGCATTTAGGGTTTGGTGGTAACCATTCGTCAAACTGTGTACCCGCGGGCACAGATTCGACAGTAGTCCATGCTCCAGCTTGAACCCAAGAGATAACGGGTACGAATTTCCCACTTAATGGAATTGGATCTGACACATTCTTTTCAATAGTTTGTGTGCCTTCTTGTGGAATATCCAACCAGCCATGAGGTTTATCAAAAGCTTCTTCAATTTCACGCGCTACTTTATTACCAATACCTTTAATTGGATTGGTGCCTGCAAATTGACTGGTCTGAGATTGTCCCTTACCAATTTTGTCAGCAAAACTGGATACACCGCCAACTTGATCAACAAGTAAGCGAGTGTTTTGGTATCTAATTGATTTGCTGTCCATATTTTTCCTAAATCTGTTGTGACATGTCACATCTGTCAATTGTAGTTTTATCACCAAAAAGGTAAACAAGAAAAAAGGTTGTATTTGCATTACCTAAAAGGTAATATTTGGATTGATACGAGAGGATCAATCTATGAATTTTCGAGACTTCATTCTTAAGCAAAGCCCAGCAGACTTAGAACAATATGCAAAAGATGCAGGAACTACAGTCGGTTATATAAAGTCACACTTGTTGTACGGATACAAAGAACCACGTCGGAATTTACGTAAAGCTTTAGCAGAAGCCAGTAAAGGTGAAGTTTCTGAAACTGAGATTCATCAACATTTTGGATTATTTCCTGTTCAAAATCTTAATAACCAAAATGGTAATAACCCAGCCTTCCAATAACCACGTTCAAAAGGAACTGCCATGAACATATTGGATGCTGCTTACAACACTGTTCACGACTACCAAGGTGGAGCGAATGCACTCGCACCACGCATGGGCATCAAAAGCCCAGCGGTACTGAACAGCAAAGTAAATCCCAATACGGAAACACACCACATTAACTTGCTAGAAGCTTCAAAGCTTATGGAGCTGACAGGGGATTACCGCATTTTGCAACGCCTAAACGCACATCACGGAAAAGTGGCCATTAACTTGCCAAGTATCCCTGAATGTAGAGACACGGCACTTACGGATCTAGTTTTGAATTTTGGAATGGGCGGTGGAGACATCTACGCGCTATTCAAAGAAATGATGGCAGATGGCCGTATTACACGTGGGGAAGCCATAGATATGTCGCGGGTGATTCATTCACTACACGAAATATTGGCAGAGCTGGAAATGCAGATAAACAAATGCGTAGAGCAATAAAAAAGCCTGATCTCGTACATCAGGCTTCTAATTCAAAACTTGAGGGAATTGAATATGAAACAGAATTTAGCACATAACTGCGAAAAGTGCACCTGTACACATACTGAATATATGGCTGGGGATGTTGTGGTGTTTATAGATCCCAATAAACCAAATGACCTAATGACCGTACACAAAGTCGTTGCTGATGGCGTATTTTTGGGCGGAAACGACAACTTTGCACTTACGCATTTGATTCGAAACGCATCTGTAGCCGAAGTGTTGGCCAAACGCAGATTTACTCAAACTGAACACGCTTTAGCGGAGGTTTCATGATGACCAATAAAGCCATTCAGCAAAAGCCTGAACACAAGCAGATGCAGTGGACGCAATCATGGTATGAGCCTGCGCTACGGTCACTAGATACATTTCTAGAAGTCAGAAAAGCAAATCTGCGCAAGATCAACCGCGATGAGAAAAACGCAGCGATTACACGAAATGAGTTTATTGAGGCATTAGTCAATGAACACCGAATCTCTGTGTATCAAGCGAGTGAAATCGTTTCCAGCTTACATCGAGCCAATAAAATTTTAATGCATGGCAGTTTTATTTATGAAATGCCAAAAGGGGACGCTCAATGAGCCATATTTTGTCACTACGTGGCACAGGGCAACCAATCGCTTACTTCCCCAAGTTAGGCAAATATATCGGCTGTGTGAAGGCTGGAATCTTTCTTGGCCAAATGGTTTTTTGGGCAGATAAAACAGATAACCCACTGGGCGTTTATAAAACTTCTGAGCAGATTGAAGAAGAAACAGGCTTGTCTTATCGCGAGCAAATGAGTGCTAGAAAAAAACTCGTAGCCTTGGGTTTAATCTCTGAAACATACAAACGACTTGATCATCGGATGTACTTTAAATTTAACGAAGAACGCTTTGATCAGTGGCTTACAAGCATGATTTTGGCGAATTCACAAAACGTCATTTCCCCAACTGACGAAAGCGCAGTTCGGGAGCAAACAAAAGCGCAGTTCGTTCCTACAGAGAATACAACAGATATATACACACACAATAACGCGCACGCTGAAAATCAAAATTCAGATGCATGGAAACCAAATCTTGAACAGCTGACCACAGCTTTGAAAACCACAAAATATTCTCAACGTGTCTCTGAAATTCTAGGCATGGAAGATTTTGAATTTCATCTGGGGAACTTCAACGCTCACCACGAAAACAATCACCAAATCACGGATAACCAAAAACTCCGTAAATTCGCACAGTGGATTTTTCAAGAATTTGAAAGACACTTAGCCAAGGCTGAACGCGAAGCAAAAAAATCAAATACCCGTATCTCTGAAAAACCAAACTCTCGCAATGTGAACGATGCATGGAATTCAATTCCTGAAGCAACAGGTGCGCCAATGCAGGTTGATATACCGGAGGATTTCGAGTGAACGCCATGATCTCAATGAATTTCCCAGCTGTTCACGCTTTCTGTGTTGAACACAACGTTCAGATGGTGCAAGCAGGCCCAAACCAGATTTGCCCTGAATGCGCTAAAAACAACGTGAACCAAAATAATCTTGAGCACCAAAAGCATGTAGATCAGATGGTACGTGAACTGCATTTTGGTGGTGCCATGATTCCAGTACGTCACAAAGACTCAGGCTTTAGAAATTACAACGTAACGCATGCTGGCCAATCCAATGCATTGAACACATGCGTGGCTTTCGCAAGAACAATGATCGCTGGCCAAAAGCGCAATTTGATCATGTCTGGCAAAACAGGGACAGGGAAAACGCACCTCAGCTGTGCTACAGCAAAAACACTGCTAGGTAAGGGAATTTCTGTTCGCTACATCACGTCTGAAGACATGGCCAATGAAATTGCTAATGCATGGACCAAGCATGATGACAGCGAGAGAAGCGCCGTATATCGCTTTACTGAATACGACTTGTTGATTCTGGATGAATACGGTTTGCATGATCGCCATGAAAATCGCTTACAGCTGGTACACAAGGTTTTGTACTCGCGTTACGACATAGGTAAGGCAACCATGATCGTTTCCAATATGACACTGACAGATCTGCAGAAAGATTTGGGTGATCGTCTTTGGTCACGCTTTCAGCACGATGGTCTATCGGTGATTGAATGCAATTGGGCGGATCAGCGAGTAGGAGGTGGTTTATGAGTACTGAAACCCAAACACTCAATGACCGCATACTCAAAATTCAGACTAAACAATCTCAATCTGCAGATCAATTTGAATTAAGGCTTGGGCTTCTACGTTATATCGCGCATCTGAATAGATCCGTGAGTATCTCTGAAATTCAAGAAGCCGAAATTGATAAAAGCCCTCAAATAATTCGCGGTTATTTAGCGGACTTAATTCAACTGGGATATGTGCAAAAAGACTCGGTATGGACTTATAGCGCGACTGAAAAAGCAAAACAGTTATTTGGGGTGAAGCCTTGACCAGTATCTCACTCGCTGAATATCACGATCGGTACGCGCCCAAGGCTAAATCAAAGTCAGGGCCTTCTAAATACAAGGCACAGCGCATTGAAAAGGATGGAATGAAGTTTGATAGCGTCAAAGAGTACAAACGCTATATCGAACTTACAGCGAGGATGCAAAGAGGTGAAATCTCAGAATTACAGTGTCAGGTTAAATTTGAGTTAGCACCTAAGGTAAAGATTGCAGGTGAAAAGAGAGCTAAGCCAGCATTGAGGTATTTTGCAGATTTCACATACATCGAAAATGGAGTGCAGGTTGTTGAAGATGTGAAGTCAGCAGTCACGCGAAAACTAGCAAGTTATCGTAATAAAAAGCACTTAATGAAAACAGTACACGATATCGATATTAGAGAAGTTTGAGGGACAAGGGATGAATGCAACAGTAACAATTATGCAAACGGTTGATTGGGGTCGTTTTGATTTAGAGGGGTGGCTTTATCAGTTTGGATCTTGGATGAACTCTGTATCTGGTACTTGTGGCAAAACGATAAATCCTATTGCTGTGGCTATGGATAGTGCTGTGAAAGCTCAAAAATATAAGAAGCTGAGTAAAGACAGACAGCAACAGATTATTACGGATTATTTAACGGGTGATTTTGAGCCAACTAAACTCAAGCGAACGAAGATCACTTGCCAGATTGATGACAATGAAGCGCGTGCCGTACAGCGTTTAATTTTAGATATGCAAGGGCAGTCTGATGTATTGGATGGTTGGTTAGATGCGATTGTGAGCAGGTATTTTTATGGCGCTTCTTGGGCGGAGATGGTAACGGAAGAAAGAAGTCAGATGGATTCAAGAATGGATGTGAAGTGTGGGTTGGCGGCATTGCATGTGCGGTATGGGTTTATTGGGTTTTAGCTTAAACCCACCAAATGAATGCTTAAACGTTTTAATTATCTATGACTAAAACATTTAAGAAACGTTAGCTTAAAACTCGGTCTAATGTTTCTTAAACGTTTTTATTATATGTACAAAAGAATAGATAATTGATCTAATACTTTTAAATACTGTAAGTCACGGGTGACTTTATCCCCGTTTAAATAGAGATAATTATGTCAGAATTGAATGACAATCATCGTATGACACCTGAGCAACTAGAAAGTATTGGCAAGGCTTTATATGGTTCAGGCTATAAGATTCAACTTGCGGAGTTTTTAGGTGTGGATCGGCGCCGTATAAACCATTGGTTAGATGGTGATCGTCCTATTCCTGCAGGAATAACTAGCGAATTATTAGAAAATGCCAAAGGTAGGGAAATTGAAGTTGCCGAAGCTGTAAAGCGATTAGAAAAAATTTTAGATAAGTAAATATTGCTTTTGTGCCCAAAATGAGCACATAATCCTAGCTAGATAAAGACAGAGCAGTAGGGCGCTGTCATGTACCACTAGGTGGCTTGTTATGAACATTGTTGCAAATATCAACGATACAGAAATTTCTATTGTTAATTTTAAATCTATCCCAGTTGTCACTACAGCAATGCTTGCTGATTTCTATGCAACTGATGTAAACAACATTCAGCAAAATTACTCACGAAATAAAATTCGATTTGTTGAAGGGAAGCATTTTATAAAAATTTCTGGACAAGATTTAAAAGAATTTGTGACCGTCTTCAAGTCAGTCGCAACTTCTAGTAAAGTTAGGTCATTAATCCTTTGGACGGAACGTGGCGCAGCCCGCCACGCTAAAATGTTGGATACAGATCAAGCATGGGAAGTTTTTGAACAGTTAGAGGATTGTTACTTCCGTAATAATGTCAGTCAGCCAGATACATTAACTGATATTAATAATCGAATTCCTTTGGCGAATGCTGTCGGAATGTTGGTGGGGAAGTCCAGCTTCAACACAAAAGAAATCTACGACATGCTGAACCAGCGTTTTGCGGTAAATCATGTTAATCAGATTCCATTGCAGTTATTGCCAAATGCTGTGGAATATATACACAACTTAATGACTTTAACTGCGCGTAGTAATGAATTTCACCGACAAGATCAGTGTGAAGTACAGCAACTGGTAGAAGCGATCATTAAACAAAATTTTAAAATGATGAACGTGTGGAATGCACTTCGGTTTTTAAACCATTCTGATTTTTTCACTTATTCAGGATTGATTGTCCGCTCTAATCAGCTTGCACAGAAACTAAGTAAACGATACAACTTGAAAGGGGAAAACGGCGAGCCATTAGTTAGCCAAAATTTCAGACAGGTTTCTTTTTCTAATGGTGAAACTTTAGATATAAATCCAAATTGGTTTAATGCGCCAGGGTGATTATTTTGGCCGCAGTTAGCGGCCAGCTTTTAGGGGGGAGAAATGGTAATAAATGAGCATGTAATTTCTGGATTACTTAAATCATCACATTATTTAGAAGGGCAGTTTATTTTTCCCATTACTTCCACGCCTTTATATGATGACTCACCAAAGTTTAAAGCAGCAGATTCATTAGGATTAATTTCAATTGAGCATGCGGCAAGCCTAAGATTTTTAATAGCGCACGCAAAGTGCAATACGTCTGCTTTTGCATTGTTTAGGCTACAATATGAGGCATTAGTGAAGGCTTATTGGTCATTATATGTTGCTAATGGTGAACAGCTGGATTTAATCGTTGGTGAATTGAGTAATGAAAGGGCTGAAAGGAATAACAAGGAATTGCCTTCTATTTCTAAAATGCTTATTGAACTTAAAAATACAAATTCACCAGCACAACAAGCGGTTGAAATGTTAATTCAATTTAAAGACATTTCGTGGAAAGCATTAAATTCCTTTGTTCATTCGGGTGTGCATGCGGTTTATAGGAGTACTCATGGTTACCCCGATGAGCTTGTATTTACGATCATTCGACAATCAAACAATTTGATGCATCTGGCTGCATATATGCTGGCTGTTATCACGGGTGATCAGAGAGTTATTGAGAATGTAAAACAGACTGCTAGAAATTTTAAAGACTGTTTTCAGGAGTAATATTGACCCTGTACAAAGGATATGGCATATTTCAGCTATAGTGGATGTACATATGGAAATTCACTTATCTCTATCAACTCCAATGTAAAATCTAATTGGAGTTTTATTTTGAATAAATATAGCAATTAAAAATTAATCATCAAAATCTAGAGTAATGTTATTGGAATTCTTTTGTGGTAGCATCACCTATATGTAAATGGGTGTTTTTTGAAAAAAATTATGAAATTTCAAGTTGAAGTTAAAAATTTTGGGAAAATTAAGGATGCGCGTGTAGATTTAGCACCTTTTACAGTAATTTCAGGAACCAACTCTTCAGGTAAAAGTTTTTTATCGAAAGCTTTGTATACTTTTTTCAGTACTATCAACAAAGATTATGTGACAACTGAAGTTAAAAAATTATTCAACTCAATTTATAGCTTATCGCATTATGGCTTTCATGTTACAAGAGAGCCGAGTAGTCGTATTAGAGAAATATATGTAGCGTTGGAAGAACAACTTCAAGCTCTTGATGAATCAATCAATTCTAATTTTGGTAGAGCTACTTTTTTAGAGCAGCATGCTAATAATCTTAATATTGCGAGTAAAGTTGATCTAATAGAAGACACTATTCAAGATTTACAGCAAGAGTTAAAAAATAAAAAGAAATATTCAGAATATTTGGAGCGTGTTACTTTATCCTTAAAACAAATTAAGACTCTTAAGGAGGCTGTAAAGAGCCCCGCAAAGATTTTATCAAGAAAACTTGATGAAGAGTTTAAAAATAACCTGAAAGAAAACTTTCAAGTTTTGTCTCTTGTAGATTTAATTTCTAATGAATCAAAAGATAAGTTAATTGAATTTAATATTGAAGGCTTGGGTGAAATTACAATCGATAAAGAGGCAATTGACTTTAATTTAAAAACCGATGCAATTTCTGAGTTTCAATCTTTGCATAATGTGGTTTTTGTTGAGTCGCCAATTTACTGGAAGCTCCGCAAACCATTAATGGAAATACAAAGAAGAGCAAGAGGAAATTCATTATTTGCCTTTAAACAGCATCAGTCTGAATTAACTGGCGTTCCTAAATTTTTTTATGACCTCATGGAATTGCTTAGTTTGGATATTAAAGCAGATGATGAGGCTTCAAACTTTTCCAATCTAATCCATGACAAGATAAATGAAACATTATCAGGAGAACTAATTATCTCCGATACAGGCGAGATTTATTTTAAGGACAAAGGTTGTTCTAAAAATATTAATTTAAACCTAACTGCGACTGGTGTTACCAATTTAGGAATAATTGGTTTGTTAGTCAAAAAAAATATTATTGCAAAGGGTAGTTACGTTTTTATTGATGAGCCTGAAGTCAACTTGCATCCAGCTTGGCAAAAAGTCATGATAGAAAGTCTTTATGATTTAAGCACTAATGGTATAAATGTAGTAATAGCTACGCATAGTATTGATATGATTAAGTATATTGAAAATATTATGCAAGATCTTAGTGATGATCAGATTAATAAACATTTTGCTATAAATAGATTGTCAAATGATGGTGTTTCTATTTCTGAAAATTTAACCCCAAAAGAAGCACTTTTAAAAATTAAAGATGATTTAGGCGAATCTTTCTACAATATGGTTCTAGAGTCTGGGTGGTAATATGCGCTGTATTAGCACTTTTTTAGAAGATATTGATCACGAAATGCCTAGATTCAGCGAAATCAATATTGATCGTAAGGCTTTTAAAATTGATGGAAATCATGGTATTAAAGTTCATTGCGAAAAGAGAGAATTAAAGTCGGTAGATTATTTTGATAATCATCCGCAAAAAGGGTTTTTATATTTAGAGTTTAGTGATCTGATTGCAAATGATGAGTACATTGCAAATAAAATTAAGACAATCGAAATGGCTCAGCTTCCAGTAAAGTTAACTAAAGAACTTAGGAAAAACTTTTATAATACAATTCACAGAGAGTTGGTCCAAAAGATAAAAGACACTTTGCACTTAAAAACTCTAATGGATGATTATATTGTAAATATTCCTGATTATTTTAATAGTCTTGGAAAGTTTGTAATTGTAATAGCACCTATAGAAGTAGGTAAAAGAGCTGATGTAGGTCGATGCATGGATCGATGGAAAACTGCCATAATGACAAGCATGCCTAAAGGCATGTTTAGTGAGGTTGTATTTGTACCTCTTGATGTTTTTTGTGCCTAACTACAAATAAGTTTTTCATAAGCCGAATCTTAGCTTTTAAATATTTATTGGAAATAACCAACTTTCTTAAAATCTAAATATATGATGCTATAGAACAAACCACCTTAGGGTGGTTTTTTAATGGGTTAAATTTATGCATGCTGATAACTATTTTTGGAAAACAAAAAACGTCCACCTAAAAAGAAACCACGCACAAAACCTTTACCCAAAGCTAAACAAGTTTTTTCGCGATTTTAGTTTTATTCTGAACAGTGTTAGATTTTATATAAGCGAAAATTTTGGATACCCTAATGCCATCTCTGAAAATATCTAAAAGAGGCAAAGCACTAAATCCTATTGCTAATAAGATTTTAATTACTAATTCATGTGTGATTGAAATAGATTTAGATCAGCCTGAGATTGTTACAGAAAAAAGATCATTCTGCATCGTTACTATTGCTGAACACTACGTAGAAAATATTCATAAATATGGATGTCTAGAGGATTTTATTAAAATTTTCTCAGGTACAAATGTTTTTGTCGAGATACTTACTAGCGAAGGAAAGACTCTAGGCATTGAAGTGACAACATATTTTAAAAATCAGCTGAAGCTTGCTATCAAAGGCTTGATTGTTTTGAATAGTGTTAGAGATGACACATTTGTGGAATAGGTTTCTCTGAAATTATAACCCGCTTATGCGGGTTTTTTTATTAGGAAAAAATCATGAAAAGACCGTACCCGCCAGAGTCGATAATTGGCATTGCAGACTCAATGTTTGTTCCAGCACCTGAGATATGGGACTGGATCCAAACAACCTTTCTATCGACTGAAAGTAAACTTTTTAATCCAGATCATACCCATTTAAGAACATTTAAACACAGTGATATCGCCGTGATGTGGGCAAATGGCGGTTTTAAAAAGCAAGGTCGAATTGTCGTTGGCCAAGCAGAAAAAATAATGATTAATGCTTCTGGTTGGAAGAAAGAACGCCAAGAAGTACAGCTAATAGATTGGTTTGGAACTGTACCTGAATACCTCATCACCTTAGATGCTTGTTTTTGTTCTGAATGTGACGATACAAGTTTTTGTGCATTGGTGGAGCATGAGCTTTACCACATAGCTCATAAGCGAGATAGATTTGGTTTCCTATCCTATAACCGAGAGACTGGAAAGCCTAATTTAGAAATTAAAGGCCATGATGTTGAAGAGTTTACGGGTGTTGTCCGCCGTTATGGTGCAAATGAGGATGTTCTGAAAATGGTTGAGGCAGAAAATCAAAGACCACAAATAGCTAAGGCCGATATCCATCATGCGTGTGGAACTTGTTATTTAAGAGTGGTTTAAATATTTTTTTGCCATTTTACTTAGATGTACTTAGATGGAATGGTGGAAATGGCACGTATTACTAAAAAGGTGAAGCTGTTCATCGTTAGGATGCTTGCTGAGTTTGAAACACCAACCCAAGCAGCTAAAACAGTAAAAGAAATATTCAATTTAGATGTCTCGCCCCAGCAGTGTGAATCCTATGATCCAACGAAAAGAATCGGTCAGGATTTAAGCCAAGAGCTTCGAGATAAATTCTTTGAGTATCGCCGTATAGCTAATGAAGAGCTTGAAGCTATTCCAATCGCGAATAAGCGCTACCGCTTGCAATTATTGCAAGGCTTAGTTGATGAGCACCCCAATAACCCTGTTTTTACTCCTAAGTGGATCGAACAGGCTGCTAAGGAAATGGGTGGACAGTTTACGAATCGCCAAGAGATCACTGGTGTGGGCGGTAAGCCAATCGAGACTGTAAATTCCAATGTTTCTACGGAGAGCTACCTTGCCGCAAGGGAGCGGGTAATTGATGAATACTGATCCAGCACGTGAGCTTGCGATTCAGATTGAAGCTCAGCAAGACCTGTACTTCTTTTCACGCTATATGTTCAAAGAGCGTCGCAAGTATAAGTGGATGCACAACTGGCACCATCGCGTGGTTTGTGATGCGTTAATGAAAGTATTTCGTGGCGAGACAAAGCGCCTAATCATTAACATTCCGCCACGCTACTCTAAAACTGAGCTGGCCGTGATTAATTTCATGGCGTGGTGCTTTGGTAAAGTGCCTGATTGTGAGTTTATTCATATCAGCTACTCAGCTACATTGGCGGCCAACAATGCATTCCAGACGCGAAACCTAGTTCAAGAAACTGCCTTTAAGCATGTATTCCCTGATTTTAAATTAAGGGATGATAGTAAGGCTAAAGATGATTGGCGCACTCAAGTTGGCGGTGTCTGTTATGCA
>NZ_RCHC01000031.1 GCF_003664645.1 Acinetobacter chengduensis
AAAATGTATGGGGAATATATAGCTAAGATGTCGTAAATATGCGCTGTTTAGAGTATTAATTTATTTCATGGATTGTGTCGTGCTTATAAATATTAAAAGTATCAGTAGATATATTAAAGGCCTTAAAATAATCTAAGCCACAGTGTACTTTTACTTAGTTATTAAAATTAGATCTTAGTGCTGAGTTTATATTTTAATTTTTAATGATAAATCTTAAGTCAAAAAATACCTTTGCTACGGTATATTATTATTGATGTTAGACCGATCTACATGAGAGTTTGATTAGGCTGAATAAATATTCGTGTTAAAATGAAAATGACCTAATTTTTTAAATAGTTAGTTTTAAACGGATGGAAATATTTATTTAGCAGACTTGATTGCGTCCTTGATTTTTTGCTTGATACAATCGATTATCAGCTATTTTAAATATTTCTTGTATATCTTTATGGTCTTCAGGATAGAAAGCAATACCAATAGAAATCGTCACATTAGGCATATTATCAGAGTGTAAATTTTCCATTCTTTTACGAAGTCTTTCAGCAGCTTTATAAACTGAGTGCGCTTCAGCACCATGAACAAGAACCACAAACTCTTCACCACCTAATCGACAACAGACATCATTTTCGCGGAAGTTTTGTTTAATTTGTTGTGCGAGTGAGATTAAAACAGCATCACCTTGGTTATGGCCGTATGTATCATTTACTTGCTTAAAATGGTCCACATCTATCATTAATAATGCAAACTCACTATTCATTTTTTTTAATTCACTAATAAATAAGTCCATGCCTCGACGGTTAAATAACCCTGTGAGTGGATCAGTATTGATATGCTGATTTAACTCACTAATTTTATCTTTGAACTTTTTAGAGCTAAAAAGAAGTGCCGTACGGAAACGTAAAACCTCAAAATACCATGGATTTATTTCGCGGATTTTATCATCGGTTTCTGGCTGATTTAAAATGCCAGCCATTTGTGCAAGGCTATGTAAAGGTGAGGAAATATAATGAGTTATTTTCCAAATAATTAAAAAAATGAGTAAATAAAATATAAAAATTCCAATCGCCGCTTTAAGTAGAATACTATTAACTTGTTCTAGAAGTTCTTCGGTAGGCTGTTGAGAAACGACAAGCCAGTTCACACTTGGAATATGAGAAAAACCAGCAAGATTGTCTACACCTTGACTATTAACTAAATGAGTTGAGCCATTTTTATGCTCTTTCATATAGCTCAAACCCGTATTTCCTATAATTTTTTGGCCAATACGAGTAGGATCTGGATGGAAAATTATACGATTATCTTGATCGACTACATACATATAGCTTTTTTTATAATCATAAGAACCGGATAAAAGCTGATTAATCAAATTTTTACGTTGTAAATGAATTGAGCCAGTGATCATGCCAAAGTAGTTTTTGTGTTGATCAAAAATAGGCTGGGTCATTAATACAATAAGATTATTTGATATTGCTAAATAAGGTGGAGAAATATAAGTTTTCTTGAGCTTTAAAGACTGTTCAATGCCAACTGTTCGATGGCTGATATTGGTATTAAATTTTAAATGATGAGGCTCAAAATGTTTAATCAAAGCATTTTTATCGATTACTGAAACTGTATTGAAATTATTAGATTGATATTTAAGTCGATGTAATTCACTTTGGATAATCTTCTGATTTGAAACGTTTTTCCCGATAATATTTGCACTATAATTTAATTCTTGTAGCATATTTTTTAAGTATTGATCGGCACTGATCGCGACTTTTGAAGCATACTTTTGATTTGTTAAAAGCGAATTTTCTATTAATTGTTTTTTAATTACATAATTCACAATGCAAATTGATGCGATAAAAAGACATGAAACACAGATGATATTAAGGATCAAAATCAGTTTTTGTAGATCTAATTTTAAAAATGATGGAATCTTTTTCAACACCCGTCATATCCTGTGATTAAGTAGGGTTATCTTATTGTATTTTTTATGCTCACACCATTAATTTATGAAGTAGATCACATTTTATTCATCATTTGTTTCTTTTTTGTATTTTATCAATGTCATCGCGCTATAGCGGATTTAAATTTTTAAAATGAAAATATCAGTAAATTCTCTAGCAACCATGTGTAATGAATGCCTACTTAGTCTGTTTTCTCTTGAAATGTAAATTAATTTTCATAGATAGGGTATTCGGAAACATACATCTTATTTTTAATAGCTGACATACTGTGAAGGTGATATTAGTTACTATTATTTTATTTATTGTTAATTAAGTCTCATTTAAGGCGCTGAGTGTTTACTATGTATCTATGGTATATGCGCTTTGCTAATGATAGAGGTAGTTAATATGAATACTATTTTATGGGATGAAGAAAGTATTTTTCCTGAAAAAATTGAAGCATTTAAGATATTTTTAAGAAAATACCTTAAGTTAAATAATTGTACGAGTCTTTTAGAGAATAAACCTTTTCATTATGATCCTGAAAATGATGTGTTTTTGAATTCAGATATTCAAGAATATTATCATCTTTGGTCGATGGCTTAATATTCTTACATAACTCATTTTTGTAGGTATATAGTTTTACGAATTATCAAAAGAGTCGGCCAGCTAGGGTATTAGTAGATTTTGAATTATAACTCAGAGCCATTATGTTCTGTATCTTTTCGATTATTTATTAATTTATAACACTGCAATCTTATAAATGCATTCTATGTACCGTTATATCAAAGTGAATGGCTTAGTAAATGTACTTATAATAAAGACTGGAAGTCCTTTACACGTGGTTATAACGGTAGTACTGATGTAAAGAAAAGCTATAATGTGAAATTAGAGCCAATGCGTATAAAAAGTCATCATAACTGGTGGAGTGGAAAATAAGATTGATTATTGCAAAATACGATAATTGATATGCATGTGATCAACCACTTTCGAATTATAAAAGCAAAGAATAGCCTAAAGGAGATGGTGGTCCGCTTTAGCTTTGTTGATGGAGTAACATGGATTAGAATAATCTGATTTACTAGAAGTTACGCCCAATCTGTCATTTCAGAAATTTGAAGTGGTAAATGTCAATTGAATATCGGTGATATCAATGTGCTATCGGAGCATTTTGATGTGTCTGCAGATATGGTTTCTAAATAGAGTGCTGTGAGGCGCTTTATTTGTTTTAGAACTTACTATGTTTTGAAACATTTTTCTTTTACCAATTATTATGTTTGTAGTTATATAAAAGGTAGGGGTTTTTATATTATTTTTGGCTGTATTCGCTTCTTAATATTTAATCGTAGCTTAAGTTTTTTATTATATTTTATGATGACTACTTCGGACGGAATAGAAATGATGACGGCAAGTGAAAAATATCCAAAAATAATGATATATGCACATTGGCTAACTCTAGTTTTTGTATTAATTGCTTATTTTACCAGCGAAGCTCATATTGAAGATAGCTTGGGTGGCCAAGTACATGTGATTGCTGGAGGACTGGTTTTTATATTTTTCTATGTTCGTCTTATTTTATTGATGTGGTTTAAAGCGCAGATTCCTACAGTTTCATACATATCTGAACTGCAAAAAACTGCTTTCACCTTAATGAAGGGGGCTTTATATACTGGCTTGTTTGTTGTCCCTGTATTAGGTTGGTTTACTTTTGCTTCAACGCATGAGTCTTTTGATTTATTGGGAATCGAGTTACCTAAAGTGCTTTTTATACCTAATGTCAATTTTGGTGAGATCCATCCAATCATTGCAAACATTTTTATGACTTTGATTGGTTTACATGCATTGGCTGCATTGGTGCATCATTTTATCTTGAAAGATGGCATTTTAAAGAGCATGAAATAGTTGGATAAATAACAATCTATTGCTTAATTTAATGAAGTCTTTTTTATATTTTTCACATCATAAATTTGCGCATTTTTATTCGTATCTGTCACAAGGCACATAGACTTTAAACAGAGATTGGTTAGGAAAAGCTTTTAATCAGATTTTTGGTCTTTGACTTCAACCGAATTATATTTATTATGGGAATTGCATAGCTACCAAAATTTTAGACGAACATCATCATTTTTGATGGACCTTTTCATAATCTAATAGAGAACGCTGACCATTTAAATAATGTCTGTGTTTTGAATTATAAAACAGCTCAATATATTCAAAGATATTAGGACTAGAACTTTATGTTTTGTGTGGCCACTCAACTGATAGCTCTAGTCCTCTTATTTTCAAGTCATTTTCTTATCCGCGATTCGGGTTTATTAGTGCAATGAACAGAATCAATTATGATCAAAATCATGGCTTAGTCTCAAGATGAATGGTCTCGTTTGCTTAAACAAGATTCGGGTTAATTACGGAATTAACTTCTTACCCGTGTCCGCTCAGGATCGTAAAAAGGTAAGCTGACTACTTTAGCCTTAAGTCTTTTTTTGAGCCCATCCAGCTGACCAACTTCAATCTCAGTGCCAATCGCTGTATAGGGTGGAGATAGACGGCAGAGTGCAATTTGTTTGCATAATAGTGGCGAGTTTGATGCACTAGTTACAACACCTACAGGAAAACGTCCCACGTAGATTGGGTCTCCATGCTGCGCAGTTTCATTGCCTTCTAAAATTAATCCCATTAATTTCTGGCGACTTTCTGGCGCTTGCTTTTGCATAGCCTCTTTACCCATAAAATTTTCTTCTTTGGTTTTCATTGCAACTGTAAAACCAATTCCAGCTTCATAAGGATTTGTTTCTGCACTGAATTCATGCTGTGCAAAAATCAGCCCTGCTTCAATTCTAAGCATATCTAATGCATCAAAGCCTAAAGGGGCAATCTCATATTGTTGTCCTGCTTGCCAAATTGCATCCCAAACTGATTGGGCATGATCTGGGTGGCACCAGACTTCATAGCCAAGCTCCCCAGTATAACCAGTACGCGATACCATCAGAGGAATGCCTTCTGGGCCACCGAGTTTAGCCAGCGTAAAATGAAACCATGCCAGTTTTTCGATAGTGGGTTGATGCTCTGGTGTCCATATTAATTGCTGTAATAATGCACGGCTATTAGGGCCTTGGATTGCGACATTATCAATATGTGGAGAAGAATTGCGTATGCTGACCTTATAGCCAAATTGATGCGCCAATTGTTTGAGCCACGTGCCTGAGTATTCATCGCCACAAACCCAGCGGAAATTATTTTCGCCCATTCGAAAAATAGTGCCATCATCCACCATACCGCCAGTATCTAAGCAAGATGCTGAGTAGGCAATTTCACCCACTGCCAATTTTCGTATATTACGAGTGAGTGCGTATTGCATAAATGCTTCTGCATCTGGTCCAGTAATTTCAAACTTACGTAAGGCGCTTAAATCAATCATTGCGACACGTTCACGGCAAGCTAAATATTCTGCCTTTGCACCCCAGCCATCATACTCATTGGCAATCCAATAACCATGATATTCACTAATCTTAGAAGTTAAGCTTTTTATGCGGTTAAAAAAACCTGATGATTGAGTCATGCGCGGTTGCTCCTCAGGGTCTAGGCGATAGTGTTGTGAACGGGGGAAATTTTCAAATTCATCATAAATACGGACAAAAATATCGGTAGGCACCCAGCCATTAGATGGATCAATATCATCTGGACAAGCAGAAGATGCACATAGGAGATCGCGCTTTGCGCGAAGCAGGACATAATCGCCAGGTTTAGACCATGGTTCTGCCATGCGAATCTCACCGCACGGCTCGGCAAAAGTATTGTAAAAAAAGTTAATAGCAGGCCAAGTAGAACGACTGGCTATACCGTAGGGCTTGAGCACTTGATTAAAATTTTCACTACATGAGATATGACCAAAATAGCCTGAATCATTATAAAACTTTGGGCTACAGGCATTTAAAAACATATCATGACGTCCAACGGTATCCTGCACTATTTCTGCTAATACGGTTGAATCTGCACCATAAAATTTAGAATGTAGCCCTGGCGATGGCATGCTATGGCCTAGTATGGTACGGGTTGCTGCCGCATCTAAGCCAAGCTCTTGTCCATTGTTTAAAGCCTGCTCGTCAAATGCTAAAAAGTCTGAACATTGCTTACCTGATAGATCAATAATTTGAATCCATTGACCTGCTTTAACGTTGTAAGTGCGTGCTGAAGCGCGAGGAATCAATATTTCCTGTACTGGTTTTGCCAAAGGATCGGGTAGATAGTGTTTAAGTGGCTGTGCCTTGAGAATTGTTATCGGAATTTCTACGATGCAGTGTTGTTGGGTGATATCCATATCTACGCCAGTATTCATCACTAAAATATTTAAAGTTGCCGTAGCTCTAAATAGATGAGTACCGTATTGGGCTAGCGTAAGCGTGTTTCTAAGATCATCTTCATCTATGCCATATTGAGCCAGTTGCCGTTTTAATTGCAAAGATGATGATGTCTGTTGCGCCAATTGTGCGCGGGTATTGGAGGCATTATTGAAAAATAAGCCCTGTTGTCCTGATGTTAAGTTTTGGCTGAGCAATTCAGGCTGAAGTTTGTGTTCAGTATTAAAAATAAGAAGCTCAATGCTTTGATGCTCATCTAATTCCAACTGAATTTGATCATCTATCTCTAAATGGAAGAGCTGAATATTTTGCGCATCACATCTCAAGTGCAGATTATGTATAAGCGACTGCAAATGAATATAGTCCTCTAAAGTATTTTCAGAGTGTGTATTTTCCAAAGGCAGTGTAAGTGTTCCCATCATTTGACCCGCTGCTCAAGTTGAAATTATATGTATTTCAACGTGTATAAACAGATTCAGCAATTTCTCTAGAGAGATACTCAGAACAGGGTATTTGCTAAATTGGCATGAATTCTGCTCAAATATTTTAACTGTGAGGAATATTTGATCATTATGGTGCACTGACTGAGCGAAGCGATGAATCAAGGTAAATTGAGAACGGAATATGCCCTCAAACAGGTGCATGCTAATGATGAGATAACAGACCTACATTTGCGACTTAAACGTAGCGAATTAGCTCAATTCTACTTGCAAACACGTTTAAATTTATTGCAGGTGCAAGATTTGCATACAGAGCTACCAGAATTTCTCATCACCTTAAAACAGCAATTTCCTTTGCATATCATGCCTGAATATTGTCTGGTGCTTTGTTATCCATTCACGCAAGAATTTTTTATGTTTCATACACTCAATGAAGCTTTAGCATCAAATGATTTAAGGCTTTTACAAGAGCAGTTGTTATCACGTTCAGTCGAAATATTATCCCAACAAGATTCTCATCTTCGACTATCTCCCCATGAATGCCAAGTGCTATTTCAAGGTCGAAATTTTGCGGTGTGGAGAGTCTATTTAAATTACGCTGTAGAGCAGGCGCCAGAGCCTGAAATTTTGCATCAGATGGATGAACAGATAGCTTATGGTTTTGCACAAAAAGCTCAGCAATTGGACAATATTCAAAATATTTTGCAACAAGAACGACGAGATTTTTCGGCAGAACTGCATGACAGTATTGCACAAATTATTGGCTTTTTAAGGCTAAAGTCTGCTCAGCTAAACCAGCAGTGTCGTCATAACATCGCTTACAACCCATTGCTTGAACAGACTGAAGAAATTGCATCGTATACGCACTATGCCTACCAACAAGTACGAGAATTGATTACGGCGTCTAGATTGACGTATCAAGAGCTGGATTTTCCGGCAGCGCTCAAAAAAATCATTCAAGAATTTGAGCATCAATCGAGTATTGCCTTTGAGTTAGATAACCGCGTTCCACAACTGAAAATTAGTGCTAAACAGTCCGTTCAACTGCTCTACATCATTCGTGAAAGTTTGAGCAATATTGTGCGTCATGCACATGCGAGTAAAGCAAGCATTTCACTCAAGCAGTCACAGCAACAGCTGTTTATACAAATAGATGATGATGGACGTGGAATTCAGGAGGGCTTAAAGAGGCAAGACAGCTTTGGTATGGAAATTATGCGCGAACGCGCAGAACGAATTGGCGCGGTTTTAAGTATTGAGGCAAATACGGCTAAAGGGACAACTGTAAAGCTTACTTTAGAAATTTAACTAGGACATACACAGAAACTGAAATGTATCGTCGTTAAAAATCAAATGCTGTGTGTTTGCATATAAAAAGAGGAAATAACATGAACAAATTTGCAGTCAGTATTGTGGATGACCATGCGCTATTTAGGCGCGGTGTTGCGGATATTATTCGACAATCTGGTCAGTTTAAAATGAATAAAGAATATGCTTGTGGTTTAGATTTTTTATCAGAATGGCATTGTGATGAAATTGATATTTTATTACTCGATGTACAAATGCCAGAAATTTCCGGCATAGAAGTACTGAAGCAAATTCGGGAACTAGAAGCACCCTTTAAAGTCATTATTTTATCTGCCAGTTTAGAAGATGAAATTGTACTGGATGCTATTCGTTATGGTGCGCATGGCTTTTTACCCAAAGATACTTTGCCAGAAGATATTTTAATGAAATTAAATCAAGTCATGCAGGGGGAGACAGTACTGCATGCAAACGGCATTCAAATTTTGGCTGAACAGTTAAGACATTCGTCACTTTCAGGCAGACTCGCTTTAAAGCAAGCGTTAGTACCATTAGAACAACAGCAATTGCTTTCAGAAATGACACAGCGCGAACAAGAAACTTTAAGGCTGATTGCGAAAGGATTAAATAATAAATTGATTGCCCGTGAGCTGGGAATCAGTGATGGAACGGTGAAAGTATATGTGAAAAATCTGCTACGAAAATTAAACGTGCATTCACGTTTAGAGCTCTCCGTTTGGGTACATCGGCACTTAAGCAGTACTCATTTTGATATTCATTAGGCTAGAATTTTGAGGTCTTGATGTAGGAGATACAATGCCACAATTGTTTAAGTTAGATGAAACTCATTCTGCTAACGATTTACAGCGGTTCTGGTCGAGTGCATTTGATCAGTTTGAGGATGCTGTATTGCTGTTGGACAAAAATGCCAAAATCCAGCGCAGTAATTTGGCATGGCAAAGTTTAGTCAAAAAACAGGATCATCAAAAACAATCTGAGCTGTCTCAGCGCGAGTCTTTCAAAGCATGGCTGTATCAGGACGATATTATTAGATTCCAGCGTGTGCTGATGTGCCAAATACCACAAAGATTAGTACTACGATTGCTGGTGCCTGAGCAACCCTTGGTTTGGTTGAGTTTAAGTTTGCAACCACTTTTTTTAGATGCTTCACAAAATATACTCATTGGCTGGTGCATGATTGTTTCTGAACAGACGATACAGATTCAGAAGCAGGAGCGGGTCGATGCTTCACAGCGCAGTTTAAATGATTTGTTGTCAAGAGTTCCTGTGATGCTCTACCGCTCGCGCAATGACAGTAATTGGACCATGGATTATGTGAGTAGCGGTTGCGAAAAGCTGACGGGCTATAGTGGTTCTCATTTCATCAATACGCCCTTATATGGTCAGTTGATTCATGTTGATGATCAGCAATATGTTTGGGACAGTATTCAATTTGCTTTGCAAAATCATTGTATCTTTAATTTACACTATCGGCTGATCAGGGCAGATCAAAACATACAATATGTACGTGAAGTCGGTCAGGGACTGTATTCACAAAGTGATATGGTACTTGGAGTAGAGGGTGCTGTATTTACGGACTAAGCTATTTATCTCAATTTAATTTTGACATGGCTCTTCTTTTTATCTCCTAATACATACCCCATCAGAGGAATTCCTAAATTAAATTCGCCTGTCTAAGGTAATTGCATCACGGCAGTTTTGTTTTATACAAATCACATGGAGATTTACCATGACACGAGTTGCAATTATTGGGGCAGGACCAAGCTGTATGGCGCAGTTGCGTGCATTTCAATCTGCTCAAAGCAAAGGCATTGATATTCCAGAGTTGGTCTGTTTTGAAAAGCAGTCAGATTGGGGCGGGCAATGGAACTATACATGGCACACGGGAACAGATGAACATGGCGAGCCAGTTCACAGTAGCATGTACCGATATTTGTGGTCCAATGGCCCTAAAGAATGCTTAGAATTTGCAGATTATACTTTTGATGAGCACTTTGGCAGGCCTATCGGTTCTTATCCGCCACGGGCTGTGTTGTGGGACTATATTAAAGGGCGGGTTGAAAAAGCTGATGTACGGCGCTATGTCCGTTTTAATACCGCTGTGCGTAATGTACAGTTTGATCATCAAAGCAAGCAATTTTCAGTGACGGTGCATGACCATGTAGCCGATGAAGTATATAGCGAAGTGTTTGATTATGTTGTGGTGGCTTCAGGGCATTTTTCTACCCCCAAAATTCCAGAATATGCGGGTTTTGAACACTTTGGTGGGCGGATTTTACATGCGCATGATTTTCGTGATGCCTTGGAATTCAAGGATAAAAATATATTGCTGGTGGGAAGCAGTTATTCTGCGGAAGATATTGGTTCACAGTGCTATAAGTATGGTGCAAAGCAAATTATTAGCTGTTACCGCAGTGCGCCAATGGGTTATCACTGGCCAGAAAATTGGTCTGAGCGTCCGCAGTTGTTGCGTGTCGATCAAAGCCATGCATATTTTGCAGACGGTAGCTCTGCACCAATTGATGCCATTATTTTATGTACAGGCTATCTGCACAGCTTTCCATTTATGCAGGAAGATTTACGTTTAAAAACCAATAATATTTTATATCCGCAACATTTATATCAAGGTGTAGTTTGGGAAACGAATCCGCAGCTGTTTTATTTAGGAATGCAAGATCAGTGGTATTCCTTCAATATGTTCGATGCACAGGCGTGGTATGCACGTGATGTAATGCTCAAAACCATTCAATTACCTGATTTAGCCGAAATGCAAGCAGATACACAGACTTGGCATGAAGAAGAAAAAACACTGGAAGATGCGGCGGCCATGTTCAAGTTTCAGGGCGACTATATTATGCGACTCATCGATCAGACAGATTACCCGAGTTTTGACATTGAGGCTGTGCGCTTGACTTTTTTGGAATGGAAAAAGCACAAAAAAGAAAACATTATGGCCTTTCGTGATCAGACCTATCGTTCACTGATGACAGGCACAATGGCTGCACCGCACCATACGCCGTGGATTGATGCCTTAGATGACTCTTTGGAGGCATATTTACAAACGGATGAAGAATGTTTGCGACAAAAGGCAGGTTAGGCTGCATGACTAAATAAGTACGCCAATTAAATTATTCCTAAAATAATCAGATTTTCATTACGAGTTTTCTATGGTGCAGCTGAAATATCAGTTGCATTTTTTTATTTTGTATATAGGGCTCAGCGCTAAACCCAGTCATTACCCCTTATTGAGTATGATTTTAAGGGAATGGCAGTACTGAATAAAAAGCTTTAAATATTAGCTTAAGTTGTTTTTAAAAGAGGCTCAACCCATGATGGAAGCCATGAACAGTACGCCTAAATATCAACATATCGAAGCACTGCATAGCAAGGCCACTAAGTATTTATTGCTAATGCAGCATACCAATAACTTAATAGAACAGCAGTTGGCTGAAAGTCTATTACCTCATCAGCAAATGAAAGTCATCAGTTTAACTGCACCGCATGATGATGCTTTGGCACAGTTACTCAATAGTATTACAGATGAGCTTAAGCAGCTAAAAGCGGGCATTCATACTGTTATTTACGGCGATGAATCTTTTTTATGGATGGTACAGCAATGTGTTGTGCAAATTGGCTGTTTAAAAGAAGAGATAAGCTTAGTTCTCGATGGATCTGTGCAGCCAAAGATTAAAAATATTTATTGCGTGCATTGTGGGCATTTACAGAAAACAGTTGCTGATGATTATTGTGCTTGCGAGCATTGTCATGTGGAACTGATGATCCGTAGCCACTTCTCGGAACGTTTGGGTGCTTATATGGGCGTATGTGCCAATGTACACCAGTCAGTTGGAGCTAAAGTATGAGCCAAACTGTAGCTGTCTGTGTCACTAAAATTAATCAAGTGACCCCCATGATTCGTGAATTTACTTTTGAGGCAATTGATCAGCCCCTGAAGCCTTTTTCTTCGGGCAGTCATGTGGTGGTGCAATTGCCCTTACATGATCGAGTCATTCGTAATGCTTATTCATTACTCAATGATCCTTATGAACAGCATCAATATCAAATTGCGGTAAGGCTGCAAGAAAACTCACGTGGTGGTTCTAAATATCTGCATGAGCAAATTCAGGTAGGCGATACCTTGCAGATTTCATCGCCTTTAAACTTATTTTCACTGCATTCGCAAGCCCGGCACCACGTATTTATAGCGGGTGGAATTGGTATTACACCATTTTTATCGCACATGAAATATCTATTGCATAAGGGACATAGCTTTGAGTTGCACTATGCCTGCCGTGATGGGATCAGTAATGCGTATGAAAATATGTTGCAACAACTTTTCCATGAGCATGTGCATATCTATTCAGAAAAAACGCAACAGCGTTTGGATATACAAGCATTGCTCTCTCAGCAAGCTTTGAGTAGCCATGTGTATATCTGTGGACCAGAGCGACTTATAGATGCCGTGCTTTATAGCGCTGAACATTTGGGCTGGTCTCAGCAACGTGTACATTGGGAAGCATTTAGCTCGCCTGCAACTGGTGTGGCTTTTGATGCCATCCTGACTAAATCTCAGCGCAAAATTCATGTGCCTAGTGATTTCAGTCTATTGGAAGCACTGGAACAAGCGGGTTTAGCAGTTCCTAATTTATGCCGTGGAGGCGTTTGTGGTCAGTGTGTGACGGCATATAGTCAAGGCCAAGTCGAGCATCTCGATCATTACTTAACAGTACAAGAGCAAGCATTTCAACTCATGCCATGTGTATCACGTGCCCAGCAGGGACATTGTCTGCATTTAGAGCTTTAGTTGTTTAAAAGTAATTTAAAAATAAATGTTTAAAAGCTTTACAAAATACCTTGGGAGACTCAGATGACTGTTCAATTTAACCCCAATGAAAATATGCATGATCAATTTCATTATCAAAACAGTGAAGAGGCGATTGCACGATTTCCTTTTCCTTTCCCAGAAGACAGTTATATGTATTCGGTCAATATTGAGCCAGCCAGCTCTAAGCCAAATACAATTTTTGAGCATTGGTTTGACGTTGATGAACATTATGTCACCGAGATGAATGAGCGACGTTTGATACTGGAGAAAGATCCAAAGCGTTGCATTGTTATGCCACACATGCGCCAAGCGAGCTGGGATTTTCTTGAAATGGTGATGTTGCACTATTCAGAAAATTATCCTGAGCATTTTCAGTTGCAACGTGATGGGCTGAATTGGCATTGGATTAATCAGCCATTAAATATTGACGTGCATTTTATTTTTGGCGATGCAGAAAGTTTAGATATTGATCCTTTTGAGTTTATTAGCCGTCAGTTTCAGGGCGATGTGGCTTTGCTTGACCAGCGAGATGGAGACCTTTTCATGGATGCAGGCATGATTACTGGCCCCGCTGACTGGTCATTAAATTTTGATGCAGGCATGAGCTTTAAACAGTGGCATGCACCGGTTCCACAGCTTGCGCATAATTTGGGTGTCTTTGAACGCGCTTTAAAGTTTTTGCTGAATATTCAGGTTGGGCAACCGTACCGCCGTTTAAATTGGACTATGACCATTAATCCGCGCATGGATACATCCTCAGAAACTTATCATTTGTGGGGTCATGAACGGGCGATGGTGACTACTGAAAATGCAGGTGAAATGGTGCATTTACGCGTAGAGCTACAGATGATGCCAAGGCTAGCAATAAGCAATGCACTACTGTTCAGTATCCGCACTTATCTAATTAGTTTAAATGACCTATGCCGAAACCCTGCTTGGGCCAAACGTCTACATCGAGTCATTCGGGATTTACCTGATCCTATAGCCGAATATAAAGGCATTAATGAATATCGCGAACCCTTGGTGCAGTGGCTGAGTCAATTTGATCAGCCAGAAGCATAAATACCTATCTTCTAATGATTTTTTAATACTCATCTTCATACAATAGATACACAATAAGGAAATACTTATGGCAAATTCTTGGCGCATTTCAGCTCTTTCAAATATACACCGACAGCTCGGATCGAAGCTTGAGGATTGGAATGGCATGGGTACTGCGTGGACTTATGATTCAGATATTGCGGATCACTATACAGCTATCCGAACCAAAGCAGGCTTGATGGATGTCTCTGGTTTAAAAAAAGTGCATTATGTAGGGCCACATGCCGAGAGCCTGTTGGAATATGCTACGACTCGGGATATTTCTAAACTTTATCCAGGCAAATCTGTCTATGCGACCATGCTCAATGAACAAGGTAAATTTGTCGATGACTGCGTTATTTATAGAACAGGTCCTAATGCATTTATGGTGGTGCATGGCACAGGTATTGGCCATGAAATGTTGGTGCGATCAGCAGTTGGAAGGCAAGTCGCAATATTATTTGATGATGATTTGCATGATTTATCACTGCAAGGGCCAATGGCCGTGGATTATTTAGCAGAGCATGTGGCTGGTATTCGTGATTTACCTTATTTTCATCATATACAGACCAAATTATTTGGTGCACCCGTCATGATTTCCCGTACAGGTTATACTGGTGAACGTGGCTATGAAATTTTCTGTAAAGCAGCTGATGCCCCTATGATTTGGGAGACTATTTTATCGACTGGTACGGAGTACGGCATTATTCCGTGTTCATTTACCACTTTGGATTGGTTGCGTACAGAAAGTTACTTACTTTTCTTCCCTTACGATAATTCTGAATACTTTGCATTTGAAAATGATGTCAGTGGCGATACGCTTTGGGAACTGGGCCTAGACTTTACCGTATCGCCAAGTAAAGGCGAATTTCGCGGTTGTTATGAACACCGCCGCTTAAAAGATAAAGAGCGCTTTAAAATATTTGGCGTATTGTTGGAAGGCACACAAGCCCCTGAAATGGGTGATACCTTGTGGGATGGTGATCAGCAGGTGGGTGTGATCACTTGCGGTATGCATTCGCCACTAGTGCATAAAACCATGGCTATTGCACGTTTAGATGTGCCTTATGCGGTACATGGCAAAAAGCTGCAAGTCAAAGGCAGTCTAGACGTGAATGCCACTGCGCATACTATGCCATTTGATGACCCAGATAAGTTAAAGCGCACAGCAAAAGGTTAAGTCTAAAACCAGCGCCGTATAACGAAAATTAAAACCTGCAACATTGCAGGTTTTTTACTATTGTTAGATTATTTTTCATTAGCTATTTAAAGCATTCATTTGAATGTTTTGTATTTATATAGCCGACTATAGATGTTGTTTTGAGTGTGTCTGTTGTGCGAATCATTAAATTAAAATTGAAGTAAAAAAGCCATTTCTAGGAATGGCTTTTGATGAGTTTAGGCATCGTTTTGACATTTAGAATTTTGCTATATAAAAGAAAATGGCTAAATCGCGTCAGTTCCAGTTTCACCAGTACGGATACGAATGACTTGTTCCAGAGGACTGACAAAGATTTTACCGTCTCCAATTTTTCCTGTAGCTGCAAATTGAGTAATAATTTCGATGGCTTGATCGACTTGCTTTTCATGAATCGCAATTTCTAGCTTTACTTTAGGTAGAAATTCCACATTATATTCTGCGCCTCGGTACATTTCGGTATGGCCTTTTTGACGGCCAGCCCCTTTTACTTCAGTCACTGTCATGCCATGAATGCCTTGAGCATTGAGCGCTTCACGAACCTCTTCTAGCTTAAATGGTTTAATAACTGCAGTAATTAATTTCATACGACCCCTCATTTATTAATTATTTCTTAGTGTGTTTAGATTCAGCATTATTCTCTTTATAAGTAGCAAGAATAATGCCTCTTTTTTAATCGGAATAAGCTTGCTTTAAAATAGTTTAATCATGTTTAGGCAAGAGTCATCATTTACAATGCTTTTACTTGAACACCACTGTACGGTCATCATTAAGGAAAACACGGTGCTCGACAAAGTATTTCACGGCTTTAGACAACGCGACAGTTTCAGTGTCACGGCCGACAGACACCAAATCATCTGGTAGATAAGCATGATCGACACGCTGCACTTCCTGCTCAATGATTGGGCCTTCATCTAAATCACCTGTGACAAAATGCGCGGTTGCACCAATCAGTTTTACGCCACGCTCAAAGGCTTGATGATATGGTTTTGCACCTTTAAAGCCAGGTAAAAATGAGTGGTGAATGTTGATGGCACGTCCAGCAAGTTGCTTGCAGAGATTATCGGACAGAATTTGCATATAACGCGCC
>NZ_RCHC01000032.1 GCF_003664645.1 Acinetobacter chengduensis
TAGAAAAATGAGTTTATTGCACTGATATTTATCTATTTTTTAAATTTTAGACCTGGGTTGGTGCCCAGGTTTTTTTATTGCGTATAACAGCCCTTATGTTAAATCAGGTTTAAAACTTAATATCATGTGAATTAAAGTAGGTCGGATCAAACTCTATCTCTCCTATTTCATCCTCGATAATTTGCATGTAATCGTCATATCTTGGATGTTTGGGGTCTTGTAATGCATCTAAAATATCAAGATATCCAAAAATTCCTCCAATATCTTCAAATGGAGCATGATTTTGACCATCTATACAACATGGATATTTTTTATTTAAATCAGGAGATTGTCTGCTTTCTACAGTAATCAAATGTTCCCAACAATCGCCAAAATCATATGTATATATAATTTTTTTACCTACACGTAGAACTTCTTTCAATTTTTGTCTTTTATTGATCTTTTCATGCTTAATAGTCGTGAATTCATGTAAATGGCTATCTTCCCAATCAAAAGCAGATTGAATTGCCTTATGGAGCCTAGATAAAGTAGCTGCCGATGAAATTTGAATAGTTCTCCAGATTTCAGGATCACTACCTAGCAGACTAATTTTTAATTGAAAAACTTCATCAGAAGATTTGAGCTTTACAGTTCCCATAACAGCCTAGTTCTCAAAAAATAGTTTTAGTAAATCTAAAATTAACATAATACACCTTATACGAAATGATTTCTTTTATTTCATATAAATCATAAACTTATACTAAGCCGTTCTAGGCTTCAGCGCACTAGAACGGCTTTTTCGTGCTTTTTCATGTTCCACGCTTACTATTTAAGCAATGTTCCACGGTTTTAATAAGCCCAGGTGAACAATCAAATCAGCCATATGGCTTAAAGAATCGGCTCCAAAAGCCTCTTTTTTCGTATTTAGGAACTGGATCTTGTTTTCAGTAGTCAATCCGTGTATTAGCCCCTGTAAAAACCGACACTTAACTCGCTAATTTTAGCGCATGAAACTCCCAAGGGGATTTCATTTTTTAGTCCACCCATTTTTACTGTTTTTTTAGAGCGTTAAAAATTCTGTGTTAGCCAAGTTAGCCAAATTCGCTAGAGATTATTTTCGGAAAAATATTCGTTACTTTTGACTATACCCTAAAATAACACTTTAAAAGTTCGTAAAACCATGTACCATTTAAATGATTTTTAATCATAAGTAACATGTAACTTTGATATTAAAGATTTATAATTTACAAAATTGTTCATTTTTATCCAATTGGGGCGAGAAAGAGTGAAAGGCCAAAAAGTAGGTTATGTGCGAGTGAGTTCGGTCGAGCAAAATACTGGGCGTCAACTTGACGGGATAGAAGTCGATCGGATTTTTGTTGACCGTGCTTCGGGTAAAAATACCGACCGACCGAAATTTCAAGAAATGTTGAACTATGTCCGGGAAGGGGACAGGGTGATAGTACATTCCATGGATCGTTTTGCGCGAAGCTTAAAAGATTTGGTCACTGAAGTAGATAAACTGGTCAAACGAGGGATTGCCATCCAGTTTGTAAAAGAAAATATTACTTTCACTGCTCAATCTACCCCGATGGATAATTTAATGCTGCAACTGATGGGGGCTTTTGCACAATTTGAACGTGAAATCATTCTGGAACGGCAAAAGGAAGGAATAAAACTAGCCTCTGCTCAAGGGAAATATAAAGGTCGTGTACATAAATTGAAACCTGACCAGGCTGAAGCTTTAAGACAAGCATGGAAGGAAGGAAAGTACTCTTCAAAAATGGCATTAGGCCAGGCATTTGGAATTAGTCGTCAGGCGGTATATCGGTATTTGAAAGTATGTGATTAACTCAATTGAAATTGGCGATTATATTTAGTTTAGCTTATAAAAATCGTGGAACGTGATAAATCCATGAAAAAGCCCATTCGAGGGTGAGTGGGCTTTTTACAATGCACTATCTTGCTGATTTTATATGATAATTTAATTACATTTCGAATAACGTGTATTATGTTAATTTTAGAAGTACTTTAAAATATTAAGCTAATAACACGTGTTTTTAATCCAAACTTTTAATGTAAGTAATGCTTTGCAAATATAGATGTTCAGAGGATATCCAGCACTTATTCTTATGAAATTTGAATATCTCTTATCTTCCCCAAAGACTTCTCCTGGGACTATATTAACTCCTTGTTCTTTTGCAAACTTATAAATATCTAAGCTATCAATTTTTTCTGGTAATTGAATCCATAAGGCATATCCACCTTGTGGTTGCGTTAACTTTATATCTAGACCTTCAAAATTTTTCACAATAAACTGGCGATATTCTTCAACTTGTTTCATTAACGTGGGCCTTAATTGATTTAAATGGGCCCTATACGATCTACTGTTAATAAAATCCGCTAAACCTAGTTGTAATGGTGTGTTTACAATACTCAGAAGTGATAGAAGTTTCTCTTTGAGATGTTCTTGTTGATGAGGTAAACAAAGCCAGCCAATACGATAGGCTGGTGACAAAGATTTCGAAATTGAGCTACAAAGAAACACATAGCCTTCTTTATCCCAATATTGGATAGGTAGGGGACGATGTAAACTGTGCCCGCATTCAGCATAAATATCATCTTCAACGATAAAACACTTATATTTAGCAGCCAATTTAGCAATTTGCTCTTTTTCATCATTAGTTAGACAAAAACCTAAAGGATTTTGATAGTTAGCTGTCAAAAGACATATTTTTGCTCCTGAATTTGCCATAACCCGCTCTAAGCGATGTAGATCTATTCCTGTATGTGAAGCAGGTGTTTCTACAATCTTTCTACCTAAATTAGCTAATAATAATTGTTGTCCATTATAGTTAGGCATTGGAACAATAACGCTATCACCGACTTGAGTCAGCATTTGTATGATCGTAGATAAGGCAGGCATACACCCACTTGTTATAAAAATTGATTCTTCTGGTATATAAATTCCATCTTCAGCACAGTGATTTGATAAAGCTTGGCGTAACTTAATATGCCCTTGTTTATCACTATATAAAAAATCCTCTGGTGCACTATGTTTTAAAGCTCTTTGAAGAGATCTCCTTAATGTCTGTGTTGGTATTAGTTTAGGGGAAAGCTGAATTGCCCCCAAGTGAACTCTGTGTTGATTGATTGAGGCCTCTTGTATTTCATTCTGTAGTTCTAAATTTGTTATCATCCGTGGATGAGATCCAAATTCGGGATGGATTGGAAAATTTATCTGTTCTTTAGTAGTTCTTACAAAATATCCACTTTTAGGTTTAACAAAAATTAGACCTTGTGACTCTAAAAGCTCATAACAAGATTTTGCAGTGGTCATACTGACATTATGGTTTTTGGTAAAACATCGCAATGAGCTCAACTTTTGATTTGGCTGTATCTCCCCCGAGTTAATTTTTTTAGCAATTTGATCAGCTAAAATTTGATATTGAAAAGCCATATCTGTGCTCTTTTTTAAAAAAAAATTGTATCTGTATATCTTTATATCAGAAAACTAAAATGCAATAAATCTTCTCAATATATTCAATCAATTATGAATAATTTCATTACTACAATTCTTGTAGTTATCTTATGTTCTGGATGTGAAAGTAAAACAGATCAACCTAAACTTGGACAAATGACTTATGTATGCTCTTCATTAGTCAGAGGCTATTTAAAACTTAGTCAATTCGACTCTTATGAGGTATGGAAGAAAGAAGATAAATCGCAGAAAACAATTAAATTTTTATATACTAAATTTTATTCTGGTAATCAGATAGGTCTTATCCGAGATACTAAATTACTTGAATGTACAAAAGAGAGCGGAAAATATTTCTTAAGTGAAATTGATCAACATTCATTGAAAAAAAGTCAGGTTTTAACTTTAGCTTTAAATAAATAATCTATGGTAAATACTCTGCATTTTGCATACTCAATTTTAGGGTATTAGATCATGCTTAATTAATAAAACTCCATTTAACATAATGGCCATTACATAAGGCAGAAGAAAACAAACACATACCTAGTCCTTTTAATTAGCTAAAGAATAAAAGGGGGAAATTTCTACAGTTAAGCCCTGAGGATATGTCCCGTAAAACTTAATATCATAATCATATTTGCTTAGAATTGTTTTAACCAAAGATAATCCCAAGCCATGCCCTGGTTGTTCTGCAGACTTTCGCCAAAAACGTTGCCCCAAAAGTTTTAGCTCATGTTCACTTAAAGTTTTTCCATTATCTTGAATGAAAAGTGAGCTATCCTGCATTTTGATAGTAATAATATCTGTTTGTGCATGTAAGGCTGCATTCTCAATAAGATTTTTAAGTACTGTATAAAGCGCAAAATCAGGAAGATAAATACTTGTTAAAGTTGCCCAATTGATATCCAGACTTTGATCAAGCTCAGGGTAGACTGGGTGTAAATCTGCAATGACTTGTTGCAGTACAGATGTAATATTCGTGGCTTCTAATTTCTGAACAGTATCCTGATCTATAGCTGTCAATGCTAAAAGTTGTTCAAGTAATTGTGCATATCTGCGGATGTTTATATTGGCTTGTTGAAGATTATCCTGTAAATCGTGCCCGGCATGTTGTTGTGCGATGAGTTGAGCAAGTTGTACATGGGTTTTGATTGCCGTTAAAGGACTACGCAGTTCATGTGCAGCATATGCGGTGAAGACTTTTTCATTTTCCAAACTATGGTGCAATTTTTGAATCAACTGAGTTGAATTATCGACAAAAGGTTGTACCTCTTGCGGAATGTTTTTGGGGTCAAGATTTATTAAATATATGGCCGCGTCACCAAGTGTTAATTCTTTTAGGCTCAAATGCTGTGCAATGGTATCAAGACTTTTAAATTCTTTACGTATTATCAAAATAATCAATGTAATACAGATAAGCAGTGATAAAATTAGTGGAATAAGCACTGATTGTAGAATCTGCTGTAGGAGTGAATAGCGTAAGAACATACGTTCGGCAGCCACAACTTGGATATCATTTTTACGTAGCACATAACTACGCCACTCAATCTCACTTTGTTGCCAAGTACTAAAACCAAGCTGTTGTTGACTTAAGTTAGCTGGCGCACCTCGAGTTTTTGCCACAACATGTTGACCCACAGAAATATCTGAGCTGAATAAAGATACTTCGCAAGCAATTAGATTTTCAGCATCGGTAGACTTATTGGTTTGTTGAATAAGTTCGTTTTTAATCGCTTTCATAGGGAGTTGTTGAATTAAACGCGCGACCATATGTGCCGAAGCTGAAAGTCGTTGATCCAAGGTATCTTGCAGGCGTTTTTGCAGATCGACATACAACCAGGCGAATACAATACTCCACAGGCAAAGAAATACCATCAATAAGCTTGTGACCAAACGCCATTTCAAACTATAGCTTCGCATCTGTTATAATTCAGACACTTTAAACATATAACCGACCCCACGAATGGTCTGAATAAAATCAGCATTTAATTTTTGTCTTAAATGGTAAATATGCACATTTAAAGCATTACTTTCGATGCTGTCTTGATACCCATAAAGTTTGTCGAGCAATTGCTCATTTTTCAGAATCTGATTGGGATGGCTCATCAAAGTCTCAAGCAAACTGTATTCACGCCTTGAAAGCTGGATCGCTTGATGTTGATAAAATACTTCTTGGGTATCTTGATTTAAGCTTAAGTCTTCAAACTGTAGAACATTGGATGAAAAGCCGCGGTGACGACGCGTGAGAGCATGAAGACGGGCAACCAGCTCATCAAGTTCAAATGGTTTCGTCAGATAGTCATCAGCGCCTAAGTTTAATGCTTCAATACATTGCCGCGTCTGTATCCGCGCAGTGAGTACAAGTATCGGTGTATGAATCTGATCCTGTCGCCATTTTCTAAGTAACTCCAAACCATCCTGATCCGGCAATCCTAAATCGAGCAGGCACAGATCAACAGCGCTATGACGGATAAAATAATCTGCCGCGCTTGCCGTGCTGACATGCTCGACAGAAATATTTAAAAAATCCAAAGCCGCACAAATACTGTGGGCAATATATGGATCATCTTCTACCAAAACGACAAACATGCGGACTCCCATTGATTGTTCATCTATTTTATAAGCGATTGTTACTGTTAATGCTCTCTTAATTTTAGTTTTTGAATAATAGGGCATCTAACATTAAATACGATGCTGAAATTGATGATGTGGTTGTTGAGAATATTTTTGATAATGGTAGCTGTTTTAATAAGAACAGCACATGCTGATTTCTTGCCACCTGATCAGGCCTTTCAGTTTGAGGCAGTCTCGACCAGTCAGGAGGGTGCTGAACTTACATGGAAAATTGCCGATGGCTATTATCTCTATCATCATCAACTCAAAGTTAGTCATGATCAGAAAGCACTCAAACTGAGCCTACCAGTACCACAAGACAAAGATGATCCAACCTTTGGGCGGACCCAGGTTCATTATGGTCAAGTCAATACTCATATTCCGGTACAGCCTAATCAGCAACTCAATATTCAGTGGCAAGGCTGTGCGGAAAGCGGTTTATGCTATCCAGTACAACGCACTACGATTCAAACTGATGACGAGGGATTATTGCCCACCCAGAGATTCTCGGAGAGTAAAAGACTATTAAATGTGACATCAACTTTAACATCTACTTTAGTGCCAACCCAGTTATCTGAGCAAGCTGTTGCACAACAAAAAAAGGCAGCTTTAGGACCAGAAAATTCAACGAATAAAAACACAGTAGAAGAACCTGAAAATCTGGTAGCGGTACCACAAGATGAACAAGCCGCTGATGAATCCCAGAGACAAGCCTCAAGTGAAGTAAGCACCCAGAGAGAGCCTCAGATACAACAGGATCAGACGAATGCCTCTCTTAAATCTCAATGGAATAATGACCAATTCTTTTTTAACCTATTATCCAACCAGAACCTTTTAGTCAATTTGCTCGTATTTTTAGGACTTGGGATCTTATTGGCTTTTCTACCCTGTTCATTACCTTTGATTCCTATCCTTTCGGGTATTTTGGTCCAGCGCAAAACGGGTTATCGGGCCGCATTTATTGCCGGAGCCTTTGTTCTGGGGCTGGCCATCGTGTATGCTGTGATGGGCCTAGCCGTTGCACAACTAGGTTATAGCTTTCAGCGATGGTTTCAAAGTCCAGTTTTTATTGGCTTATTTGCACTGCTATTCACTGTATTCGCATTTAACTTATTTGGCGCTTTTCATTTGTCATTGCCACAAGGGGTGTTACATCGCCTTGATCAGTGGCAACAAAGACAAAAGGGCGGAACCTTGCTAGGTGCTTTATTGATGGGCATGATCGCAGCATTGATTGTTGGTCCCTGTATGAGTGCGCCACTCGCCGGGGCATTATTATTTGTTTCACAGTTGAATCAACCCGTGATGGGGGCAAGCTATTTATTTGTGCTTGGTCTGGGTATTGGTTTACCCATATTTATTGCTTCAGTGTTTGGTTCACAATATTTACCTAAACCTGGCTTATGGATGGATCGTCTTAAGTTTAGCTTTGGCTTTGTCATGCTGGCTCTTGCTCTTTATTTCATCCGTCCGTTAATTCCAAGTGTGCTCTATTTCATCTTACTCGGTGCGGTTTTACTCCTGCTTGCTGGCTATTGCTTGCTAAAAATACTCCCTCATATATCTCGCAGCATAGCCAAAGCTATGGTGATGATTTTAAGCATTATGATTGCTTTAGGAGGAGCATGGCATATTAACCATGCCCTAGCTCAAATGAGTGTGACCCAAGCAGAGCAGATCTTGGCATGGCAACAGGTGAATACTGAGGATGAACTGAGTAGCGCCCTTGCTCGCTTTAAAGGTCAGACAGTCATTATCGATGTTTATGCGGACTGGTGTGTGGCCTGTCAGCCCATTGAGCATGAAGTTTTGCCGCGTGAAGATGTACAAGATGCTCTTCGTAATATCGCAAGGATTAAGCTCGATCTCACAAATTATCATTCAAGCCAGGATGAATTATTAAAGCAATGGCAGATTCTGGGACCACCAACCATGATCATGCTGGATGTCTCACATCAGGAACAACGTGAACTTCGACTGACAGGAACATTTAGTGCAGCCCAGTTACTCGCAAGACTTGAGCAACTTCAGATAGGCGAACGTGAATGATTTCATCTGAAGCCTTACACCTTGGACCATTGATGTTGCCCTGGACATTAATCATTATTTTGATTGGATTGATGACTGTGTCGATAATTGGCCAGATGGTGAGCAACAAACTCCGATGGGATAAAGCAGTGATCCAGGTTTTTCGGGATTCTTTATGGATCAGTGTCCTGATTGGGCTCATCGGGGCAAGAATCGTTTTTGTATTGTTAGATTGGGATGCCTATTCCACATCACCTCTCGACATCTTCAAGATCCAGGACAAAGGATTCCATCTCATCGGGGGTATTGTTACTGCTATCCCATACTTTCTTTGGAAAAATAAAGGACTGCCTGGTAAATCCAAGGCTATTTTTATCTTTATTTTTACGCTGCTGCTGAGTCTTGGCATTGCTTTTCAAAACAATTTGAAACAGGAAACCCATTTTCCGGATTCAAGTTTTTCGTCCTTAATTCAACATGGTGAAATCTCAGAGAACGTTCCACTCAAGCAGTTTATCGGGCAGCCAACAGTGATCAATATATGGGCCAGTTGGTGCCCACCGTGTCACCGTGAAATGCCCGTTTTACAGCAGGCACATAATCAATATCCCGGGATTAATTTCGTCATGCTTAATCAGGGAGAAGATCAAGTAACCGTACAGGATTATTTAAGACGTTATGATCTTAAATTTAAACATGTACTGCTTGATCCATATGGAGAAATACCACAACAGATGAATATGTTTGGACTACCAAGCACTTTATTTTTCAATGCACAGGGACAGTTGGTAGAGCGTCATATGGGTGAATTGAGCCCTGCGATGTTGCAGCAATATTTAAAAAAGATATCCATCCAACCTTAATTTTTCTGGTGAATTTTTATGAATACATCGATACAACGTATCCTCATTTCCATGCTGCTTGCAGGTAGTGCAACATTGACTTCCGCCAATAGCGCTATCAAAAAACAGATTGAGCAGGAAGGATTTGAGTTTATTCAACAAATTCCTGCGCCCACAGGAATGACTGGCTGGGTGGGACACAACAATCAGCATCCTGGAACCGTATTTATTGCGAATGACCAGAAATATTACATTCTGGGTGATTTATACAATGCCAAAGGAGACAATCTTTCTGTTGATCTCATGAATAAACATGCCAAAGAAGCGGTTCTGGATGATGTTTGGAAAACCTTGGAAAAGGCTACATGGATCCAGGATGGCCAAAAAAATGCTCCACGCATAGTCTATGTCTTTTCGGATCCCAATTGCCCTTACTGCCATAAGTTTTGGCAGCAGGCGCGTCCATGGGTTAAGTCTGGAAAAGTACAATTACGCCATATTCAGGTCGGTGTCATACGTGAAGAAAGTCGTGCCCAAGTTGCCACTTTACTGATGTCAAAAGATCCTGCAGCAGTTTTTACTGATATGAACGTGAATAAAGGCAAGAAACGTTTAAAACCGGAAAATAAAATTCCTCAAGAGATTGCAAAAAAAATTGATTTCAATCAGGAGTTAATGGAGAAATATGGATTTTTCTCAACACCTTCCATGGTGTGGCGAGACAGTAAGGGCACTTTTAAATCTGCTCAAGGCATGCCAAAGGATCTGAAAGAAATTTTTGAGAAATAAATTTCGCAGGTGAATATGAGATTTTAGGTATTTTGTTAAATGATGGAAAACTTTATAAAGTCATCAGGTTCATATTTTCAACTGTCGTATAAATAAAGTAATGGTAATGCTGTATAGATTGTATTGCCATTATCTTTAGCCGCTTTGAGCAGGAATATTGAGGTTAAAGCTTGAGGAATTATGAGTTTGTTAAAGTCACTCGATGGTACAAGTTAGAATGAAAAACAGGCTTAAGCAGCACAATATAACTGATGCAGGGTTTGCATAATCGTCAGGATTCTGGGGTCAGATACTTGATAGAAAATCTGTTTACCTTCACGACGAGTGCTGGCCATATTATTTTTACGCAGTACAGTCAGTTGTTGGGACAGTGTTGGTTGATGAATATCAGTGCTTTCCTCAATTTTCTGTACATTGAGTTCGCCTTCTACCAAGACACATAAAATTTTTAGGCGGTCAGGATTTGATAAGACTTTTAAGTAGTTTGTGACTATATCGACTTCCGAAAAATCAATTTTAGCCTGATTAGTTCCAGTATTCATTACGATCTCCTTCAGTCGTGTATAGTTAAAAATCATTTATGAAAGAATATCACAGAATGCTTGATTAATATTATATATTATATATTATAAATAAATATATTGTAAATTTAAGTAGACTCGCTATGCATGATTTCCTGATTGCTTTTCTCGGCGGTTTGATGCTCGGTGTATCGGTCGTTGGTTACCTGTATGTGCATGGTCGTATCGCAGGCATCAGTGGCTTAATCGGACAGGTGCTGAATCCTAAAACGATGTTTAAAACACCTGCGATCTGGTTCATGGCGGGTTTAATAACGCTGCCATTTATCTATGGACTGTTTGTTCAGCCAGAAATTGAATTGAATGCGAGTCCGCTGATGCTGGTGGTTGCGGGTCTCTTGGTCGGCTTTGGTACACGCTTAGGTTCAGGCTGTACCAGCGGTCATGGCATTTGCGGGATGAGTCGTTTGTCTAAACGTTCCATCGTGGCCACCATGAGTTTCATGTTTGCTGGTTTTGTCACTGTTTATATTGTTCGTCACGTGACTGGAGCATTTTAAAATGAAAAATATTTTAGCTTTTATTTTTGGTGCTCTTTTTTCTGTCGGACTGATGGTTTCAGGCATGTCCAATCCGGAAAAAGTGCTGGATTTCCTGGATCTGTTTGGTGACTGGGATGCCAGTCTGGCCTTTGTCATGATGGGTGCAATTGCCGTGGCATTTATTCCATTTCAAAAAGCCATGCGTTCTGCAGCACCGAAAACCGTATTTAACGAACCTATTGTATTGCCAACCAGTCAAAAACTTGATCCACGCTTAATCATTGGCAGCCTGTTGTTTGGTATCGGCTGGGGGATTGCTGGGGTATGTCCAGCACCAAGTTTCACCTTGATTGGCCTGGGGCATTACCAGGTCTTCTATTTTATTATCGCGATGTTGATTGGCATATTGCTGCACCGTAAATGGGCGGGAGAATAACCATGGCAAAATACCCACTGGTACAGGATTTTTTTGACGAGGCGACCAATACCTTCAGTTACGTGGTATCCGATCCAATGACAAAGCGCTGTGCCATCATTGACAGTGTGCTGGATTATGATGCGGCATCTGCAACCACTTCAACCACACAGGCAGATCGTATCATTGCTTATGTCAAAGCACAGACTTTAGAAGTGGAATGGATTTTGGAAACCCATGTTCATGCAGATCATCTGACTGCAGCCCAATATTTGAAACAGGAACTGGGTGGGAAAATTGCAATCAGCCAGAAAATCGTTGTGGTGCAAGAAACCTTTGCTGCAATTTATCATCTGGATCTCAAGCAGGTGAATGCTAGTCAGCCATTTGATCATTTATTTGAAGATGGTGAACATTTCAAAATCGGTGAGCTGGATGTCTATAACATTCCAACACCGGGACATACACCTGCTTGCCTGAGCTATGTGGTGGAAGATGCCGTCTTTGTCGGCGACACGCTGTTTATGCCGGACTATGGTACGGCACGTTGTGATTTTCCAAAGGGCAGTGCAGAAACGCTTTTTGATTCGGTACACAGCCTGTATCAGCTACCAGAAGATACTCGGGTCTTCTTGTGTCATGACTATCTGCCTGAGTCACGTCATGCGTATCAGTGTGAAACAACTGTTCAGATGCAGAAACAGCATAATATTCATGTGCATAGCGGGGTAAGTAAAGCAGATTTTGTCGCAATGCGTCAGCAGCGTGATGCCGGACTGAGTATGCCGAAGTTGATCCTGCCTTCCATTCAGATCAATATGAAAGGTGGACAGTTTCCAACGCCAGAAGAGAATGGGGTTTCTTATTTAAAACTTCCGCTCAATTACTTCAAATAGACATGTTTCAAGATTAAACAAAAAGTTTGGTCTTTTGTTTAATTGCATTAGCAAAGAGAGGAACAGTGGCTATGTGGGTGTTAATACTGGAAGGGTTGGCCATCGGTGGCTTGCTGGGTTTAACCGGTGCTGGTGGCGGTATCCTGGCTGTACCGGCACTGATGGCGAGTCAGGGTTGGACCGTGGCACAGGCTGCGCCTGTGGGCTTGCTGGCAGTGACTCTGTCTGCCTTGGTCGGAACGTTCGAGGGTTTATTCAAGCGTATTGTACGTTATCGCGCTGCGCTCTGGATCGCCCTGATCAGTATTCCTTCAGCACGCTATGGCGTAAATCTGGCTGGTATTGTTTCTCCGGTCTGGCTGACGATGGCTTTCAGTCTAGTCATGTTGATTGTGGCTTACCGGATATTCTTTAACAAAGTTAATGACCATGAGAATCCACCGTGTAAGGTCAATCAAACGACCGGTCGCCTGATCTGGAATGTGAAAACGGCCTCATTCCTCGCCGGTATTGGCGTAGTGGCGGGTTTGCTGACTGGCTTGCTCGGGGTGGGCGGCGGTTTTGTGATTGTCCCGGCACTGCGTAAATTCACCGACCTCGATATGCGCAGTATCGTCGCGACTTCCCTGATGATTATTTTCCTGATTGGCGGTGTCAGTATTACTGCACACGTGCTGGATGGTTTTCAATATCCTGTTTCGGTCACGCTAACTTTTGTTCTGGCTTGTATTGTGGGAATGTTGATTGGACGCAGTCTGATGCACCGGATTGAAAGTAACCGGGTACAGAAAATTTTTGCCACGACTGTGATTGGGGTAGCTGTGTATTTAATCTATTCAGCACTCATGGGCTAGTCCCGTGAAGTGCTCTCCGGACGGAGATAGAAAGTCTGCTTCTGGATGACAGATGAATAGCCTGTTTTTCTGTCATTTGAATGAATATCCAACCGGTGTAGAGTCTGAAATGGCTTTAACAAATAGATGGTTTGCAATAGCGTGATTACTGTAACAGCTGGGATGGGCGCTTACAGCAAAGAGCTTTTAATCTGCTTAATTATAGTTTGTAAAATATAAATATGATTTTGATGAGCGAGGAATAATGAAAATGATGAAAACTGCAGAGCAATTGATCCGGAATGCGAAAAGACGGATTCAGGAAGTGAGTGTAGATGACTTACTTGAAGCCATGAAAAATCATAAAACCATTCTGATTGATGTTCGGGAACCAGATGAATTTCAGGCGGCAGCGATAGACCGTGCGGTGAACTATCCTCGTGGTGTTTTAGAAATGAGGATTCACCAGCATCCTTTAGCCAGCCATCATTGCGATACCCTACAGGCACTGGAACATCTTAAAGATCAGCCGATCTATTTGATCTGTGGTACAGGCGGCCGTTCGGCACTGGCTACAGATACTTTGCAGAATATGGGTTTTACTCAGGTTAAATCAGTTCAAGGGGGATTTCAAGCATGGCTAGAGCAGGGCTATCCGGTACAAAAATAATCTATTGAATAAGCAAAACCTTATTGTTGATTGTTTAGTTTGAGAGAAAGTCATGAAATACAAAGAATTAACCCAAAACATTTCAGGCAGTTTAAGAACGCTCAGCCAGGATTCACCTGATTTAATGAAAAGTTTCAATCAATTATCCCAGATCGCAATGCATGATGGTGTGATTGATCCCAAAACCAAGGAATTGATTGCATTGGCGATTGGTGTGGCTGCACGTTGTGATGGTTGTATCGGTTTTCATGTCAGAACCCTGGTCAAAATGGGCATGACCCTGCAGGAGCTGGAGGAAGTTCTGGGTGTTGCGGTGTATATGGGCGGTGGACCTTCATTGATGTATGCCGCAAATGCCCTGGAAGCATTTAAAGAGTTTTCCAACTGATTGGATAGTGGCGTAAATGGAGGGATGAAA
>NZ_RCHC01000033.1 GCF_003664645.1 Acinetobacter chengduensis
CTTATGTAACTTATGAGCTTATGTAATTCGGAATAGAGTGATGAGATGGAAACCTCTCCTGGTAATGCTTGTCAGGGATTTGTCCATATATTAAATGCAGTGCTGAAAAATTAAAGATTTCTCTGGCCAGAAGATCGCCAGGGGCTGATCTGTCAGAGATATAAATTTATAAAGTTACATAACTTACCTAACTTATGATCTTATGTAACTTTCAAGAGAGTTATGCGATGTAAAACTCTTCCTGTACTGCCATACTTACAATACCAGCGCACAGCCCAAAGAATGATTTCGCCCTAAAGATGATGCCGACTATGGAAGGGATTCATCTATTGAACCTTTAGCTAAAAAGCTATTTACAACACTGCCAATTTTTCCTCTTTTATAGTGTTTACTCTAATTTCAACTGCTACAAAAGAGGAAAGACGATTCATCAATTAATAGTCAAAGTTAAAGAAATTTTCTGGGAAACAAGAAAGGAATGCTTTTTGAATATCACTGTATTCACCTTCTGGATGTTCCTCTAGATAACGTCGAGTCCAAATTAGCGTGGCCTCATAATCGTTAAAACTCTGATCTAGTTGTAAAAAAATCCAGAGGTCATGTGCTTTTTGAATGAAAAAGTCATTGATGATCATAAGTGCAATTTTCTTTTCAGTGTTTGAATTAGGATATGAGTACATCGTATGTTTCTCCTATAGAGATGATAAATAGATTAGTTGATAAGCTATTTATAACACATAAAAAATGTGTTTGTCACATTTTTTATGTGTTTTTTAAATTTTATGGTCTATGTTATACTTCTAATCCAAACAGATTGTATTTATCACCATGCCGTACGAAGAATTTCAAAGACTTATGGGGAAAGCAGGTCTTTCAATTAAGGAATTTGCAACCTTATTGGACATGAACCCAAATTCCATAACTAACTATAAAAAGATCGGAAAAGTACCTACTCATATAGCTGTTCTGGTTTACTTACTTTCTAGCATGAAAGATGAGGGTGTAGACTTTTACCCTATTTTTGAAAAAATTAAGTCGTATTCAAAAGACTAAGACTCTCGTTTTTTGATTGTTTTAAGCTGTTAGTGATGACGTAAAAAATGCCTGAAGTTCAGGCATTTTTTTGTTTCAGGGACTTATAAGCCTCGATAGAACTTTTCAATAAAGTTTCGAGTTTTGAGAACCAAGGTATTCATCAGGGTTTTACGTTCTGAGATCTTAGGGCGAGCAATCGGTAAGTCTTTGACATCTTCCCGGCTAGGTAAACGCTGCGTGTATTCATATTGGCTGAGCACCGTTTTGAAGACTTCAGGTTTGATGGCTTCTTTTTGACACAGCTCATTCAGTGCCTTTTCTTTTTCCACATCCCAAAACTGAGCAAAGGCTTGTTCAACGCTTTGGCCATTAGCCATGCGTGGAATGTTTTCATCCAGGAACTTTTGAATCAACTCTTGTTTGTCATACAAGTTGTGGTTGGTCGAGATGATATCTTGCACCTGGGAACGATACTGCTGTTTCTTTTCAGGATCTTTATGATTGACCACCGATTGCATTAAATTCAGGATATAACCGACATTCACTGTATCGCGGTGGATCAGTTCCAGCTGGAAATTGACGTCATTGAGGACCGATACTTTGTCTTTAGGCTGGACCACACGGACGTTGTTGTACAGATATTTGTACTGTGAGGTATGTTTCTGGAATTCTGCCTTGTTTAAATCGGTATCGTCCTGGTCATACTCGACAAAGTTTTCCAATTGGGCATTGATCCGCATCACCTCACGGAAGGCTTTGACGTACTCCAATTGCTGTTCTTCGGTTTCCAGCGTATTGGGGACTTGATCTGGATCTGGGGCAATACTGAGTAAATGGGCGACCGCAGCGTTGTATTTCTCCTTGATGCTGTCGAAACTTGGAATCAGCACGATTTTTTGCGCTTCATCTTTATTTGAGAATAGGGTGAGGGCTTGGTCTGTGGCCTGTTTCAGGTTACGGAAGCACAGGATATTACCGAACGGCTTGTCTGCGTTCAGAATACGGTTGGTGCGTGAAAAGGCCTGAATGAGTCCATGGTATTTAAGGTTCTTGTCGACATACAGGGTGTTGAGTGGTTTTGAGTCAAAACCCGTCAGGAACATATTCACCACGAGCAAAATATCGATTTCTTTTTTACGTACCCGATTGGCAATGTCACGATAGTAGGCGTAGAACTCATCGCCTGAGTTGTAGTTCTGGCCAAATTTGGCATTGTATTCAGCAATGTATTGATCGAGCTTGTCTCGATTGGATTGACTGATCCGGGTCGGGAGATCCGCAGACTCTTCTTCAATTAAACCGCTGTGATCTTCGACCTTGAGTTCTTCATTGGCTGCAAAGGAAAAAATCGTGGCAATGGTCAATGGGGTATAAATCCCCCCTTGTTCTTCGGCTTGCTGCTGTTTTTCCTGCTGGACTTTTTTGAACAGTTCGTAGTATTGGGTCAGGACTTCAACGGAACTGACACAAAACATCGCGGTGAAGGTTTTATTTTTGGTTTTGATAGGGTGATTATCTAGGATATAGCGGGTAATCATTTCGAGACGGGCAGGGTTATCAAATAGCTCTTTGGTATCAATCCCTTCAACATCTTCTTCATAGCTGTCGCTATTTTCGATGCCATTGCTGGTGTATTTGCCCAGATAGGCAATCTGGAAGGGTAGGACATTCCCATCACGAATGGCATCGGTAATCACGTATTTATGCAGGCATTCGTCAAACAGGGCATTGGTGGTGACGGCTTGTGAGTCAATTTTCAGTTGGCTATTTTTCTCAAAAATAGGCGTTCCGGTAAAACCAAACATTTGCGCCTGATTAAAGAAGCGTTTGATATTGCGATGGGTATCGCCAAATTGGCTACGGTGACATTCATCAAAAATGATCACGACTTTTTTATCTTTGAGATAGCGAATCTGATCGCTATAACGGTCAGAACTAATGGCAATATTGAGCTTTTGTAAGGTGGTGACAATCAGTTTGTCATGCTTTTGCCCCAATTGAGTGACTAGGGTGCCGGTATTCTTGGTGGTATCAACACTATCTTTTTTGAAGGCATTGAACTCACGTACCGTTTGGGTATCGAGATCACTCCGATCCACCACGAACAGGACCTTTTCAACTTCAGGCAAGCGCATGATGAGTTGACTGGCTTTGAAGGAGGTGAGGGTTTTACCTGAGCCCGTGGTGTGCCAGATATAGCCATTTTGCGCTGAATGTTGCACACGTTGAATAATCTGCTGTACCGCATAGATTTGGTAGGGACGCAGCACCATCAAACGCTTTTCAACTTCCAGGATCACCATGTATTCAGTCAGCATTTGGGTGATGTGCTGATGCTTTAAAAAGGTTTCGGCAAAGGTATCGATTTTATGGATGTGCTTATTTTCAAAATCTGCCCAGGGGAAGGTAAATTCGAAATTGCTGGTGCCGTTTGAATAGTAATGGGTGTGGTCACGATTACTGATCACGAACAGTTGGATGTAATTGAACAGACCTGCTCCGCTACTGTAAGCGACTTTGGCATAGCGTTGGGTTTGGTTAAAGGCTTCAGGAAGCTCTACCCCAGCGCGTTTTAGCTCGATTTGCACTAAAGGTAGGCCATTGATCAGCAAGGTGACATCAAAGCGACTGGTGTGGCCATTACTGGCACTGTGATCGATGGCGATCTGATTGGTCACCTGGTAAATATTTTGCTGAGGATCGGCAAATAAAAAATCAATGTGACGTGTAGAGCCATCATCAAAGTTTACAGGAAAGCGATTCCGCAGCACTTTGGCACAGTTAAAGCTGTTCCCTGCTTTTAAGTGATTGAGCACTTGTGCCCATTCATTTGCAGAGAAAGAGGCGATGCCATTGGCGCGTTCAACTTGAATTTTGAGATTGTTCAGCAGTTGATTTTCATCTTTGAGATCAACCTGGTGATAGCCCAGGTTTTTGAGCTGTTCAATGAGTTCATTTTCAAGTTGAGCTTCGCTTTGTACGGACATCTCTTTCTCTAATTTTTTATTGAATTACGGTGATCTAAGTGAAATCCATCTGATTGAAGCTCGAAACATACGGTGATGTTTTACCCTCAAAGTCTTCAAATCAGATGGTTTGATTGGCTTTCCTGATATTTAAACAAACATTTGCTGTAAAAGCCCTTTTTTCCAAAGCTTGGCTTGTTCTAGCTGCTCTGAAACAACATCAATTTTTTGGTCGATTGATGAAAGGAAGTTAGCGATTTTTGTTTGTTCTTCGAGGCAAGGAATAAGTATTTCTATTGAAGATAAATCCGAACTATTAATCGCAGGGTAACTTGTACCTGTACAACGATTCATAACTTCATCTAAGAACGTCTTTTCATGTAAAGCATAGTAGATAAATTTAGAATCCAATTTTGTACGGATTTGAGCATAGCCTGTTGAGGCAACATACTCACCACTTAAGTTGAAGTAATAATTATTCTGCTGATAAGGACGAACCATTTGAAACAGTACATCGCCTTTAGCTAATAATCTTTGTGCTCGACTTGGTGCATCCTGTTGCGCAATATTTTTTTGAAGTAATAGTCGCCCTTTTTCAACGCTTTCCAAATCAATATAAATAAAATTTTCAGGTAATTTTTTAGCTTTAGGATTAATTTCTACTACATCTTTAAGTTCCTTTTCTTCCCACTCCACAAACTCACTATCATCATCCGCTTTAAAACGAATCTGCTGACTAAACAGCTTTTGCATCATGCCTTGTTTATATTGGCCCAGAAGGTGGAGTTTTTGGGAAAGCTGACTAATCTTTTCATCCACTGCTGAAAGAAAAGTGGCTATTTTTGTTTGTTCTTCTGATGATGGTTTATATAACTTAAGGTTTTGGAGGTCGGCAGTGTCAAGTTTGCCAGCACCAATACCGGTAGCAGTTACCTTATTTTGAATAGTATTTTCTTTAGCATGTAACCATTGGAATAAAAATAGTGGAGCTAACTCTTGTTTCGGGCGGATGCATTTTACATCCTGGTTAAAAGCGACATCGCCTAACGTAATTCCCATAGGAATTTTATTAAACAACATGCTTCCTCTTACCAAAATTAAAATTGAATCTTTTGGTGCTAATTTGGAACCTTTCTGTAGACCTAACTTAGTAATCTTCACATCAGATTCATAAAGCTGATTTGTGTGCATGGAAGCACCACTAATCAATGGAATATCATCACCCCAATATTCAGGAATATCTTTTGCTGGTGTACCACCTGAAGCCCATGAGGTTAACTCAACAAGTTTTGATTCTGTTAAATACCCTTCAAACTCTTTAAAACGTAACTTCGGTGCAGCCATTACTTCACCTCCGCAAAAGGTGAATCAATGCCAAGCTCTTTACAAAATTCAGCAATCACTTTGTCTGTATTTTGGCTTTGTTGCTCAAGTTCTTTGAGTTGCTGCGCAATGGCATTCAGATCAATTTCATCTTCAGCTTCAAAGGTATCGACATAGCGAGGAATATTAAGGTTGTAATCGTTATCTTTAACTTCTTGCAGCGTAGCAACCTTGGCGTATTTCTCTATATTTTGACGCTGTTCAAAAGCTGCAATGATCTTATCGAGATGCTCAGGCAAGAGCTTGTTTTGGTTCTTTTGTTTGTCGAAGTCATTGCTGGCATCAATGAATAAAATATCGCCTGTATTTTTACGATTTTTCTTGAGCACCAAAATACAGGTTGGAATAGACGTACCGTAGAAAATATTGGCAGGTAAGCCAATCACCGCATCAATGACATTCAGTTTTTCAATCAGGTACTGACGAATCACGCCTTCACTTGAACCACGGAACAACACACCATGCGGAAGAACAACCGCCATCGTGCCGTTGTGATCGAGTTGATGAAGCATGTGCTGAACAAAAGCCATATCCGCTTTTGAGCTTGGTGCAAGCTTGCCAAAACGGCTAAAACGCTCGTCTTGCAAGAAGATTGGATCTGCTGACCATTTGGCTGAGAATGGAGGGTTGGCGACCACTGCTTCAAAACGCTGATCAATGTGCTGTGGGCGAATTAAGGTATCTTCTTGCTTAATGTCGAATTTAGCAAAGTGAACATCATGCAGAATCATGTTCATTCGTGCCAGATTATAGGTAGTACGGTTCATCTCTTGACCGTAAATCATATCGACATCTTGAACTTCACGTTTTACACGCAAAAGTAATGAGCCTGAACCACATGTCGGATCATAGACTGAACGCAGACGTTGTTTACCTTGAGTCACGATCTTTGCAAGCAAGGTGGATACGGTTTGAGGTGTATAGAATTCACCTGCTTTTTTACCTGCACCAGATGCAAATTCACCAATCAAATATTCGTAGGCATCACCCAATACATCTGATTCTGAGTTACTGAGATCAAAATCAATATTGTCTAAATGCGTCAGTACTTTGCTAACCAATTCATTACGATCGTTGGCATTGTTGCCGAGTTTGGTTGAATTGAGGTCGAGATCTTCAAACAGATTGGCAAAGTCATCTTCAGACTCAGCACCCAAGGTACTGCGTTCGATTTCTCGTAAGGTATTTGAAAGCTCATCAAGAATGAATTCACCCTGACGACCACGTTCAGCAATTGTGTGGAACAGTTGCTTTGGAGCTAGGGCATAACCGACTTCTTCGACTGAGTTTTCTTTAATGCCATCAATCAGTTCAGCATGTTCAGGGTTATTTTCATCAAGTTGATGATATTTTTCTGCTAGGCCTTCATCTTTCAACAGTTCATTGGCAAACGTGATTGCTTTTTCAGACAGGTATTTGTAGAAAATGAAGCCGAGAATGTAGTCACGGAACTCATCAGCCCCCATTTTTCCACGTAAATCGTTCGCAATATTCCAAAGATGTTTTTGTAATTGTTGAAGTTGAACCTGAGTCATGAAGCAAGAATCTCTAGTAATACCTAAATTTGCTTAAGTATAGCGAGTATCTGCTTATAAAAATTAGGTTTTTTGGTTCCTAACACCAGAATTTTGAATAAGAGGTTTTATGTTAAATAACTAAATACTATTAAAGTGTTTGGTTATTTTTGCTCTTGAGACTATAAATTAAATTTTGAGTATTTTACTCGTTTTATCTCTAAATTTTTTCCCAAATAATTTGAAGTTGTTACTTTCAAATCTGATCCTACCAGCAATTATACAAGGTGAGATTCTTAAATGAGAGGCCATCTCAGAAACTCCTTTATCTGTGTGCGGATAGCTATGAAATACCTCATCTGGAATCAAAACTTCTCTAGCTAAAGCATTAGCTTCATCTTCTCTAGGATCATCGCAAGTCTGATCTAAATCATCCAAAAACCATTCTTCATTTTTGTCAAAGTGAAGAGATATATGAGCTAACTCATGCATTAGAGTAAACCAAAAGTTGTCGACACTATCGTGTCTTAACGTCAAAGCTATTATAGGTTTACCATTATGAAAACATACCGCTCCATCTAAATAGGTCTTAGGTAAATGTTGCTCGAGAACAACAGTTATTCCAAATTTTTTTAAATGCTCTATTGCGAGTTGTGGACCTGATTGATACCAAGATAATTTTGCAACTTCTTGCATCCATTCTTTTGTTACCATACCAACGGTATACTCATGATTTATATTTAAACAGTTAGCTTTATTTATAATTTGTGCTTGCCATATCAATCTTGCATAAGCATCACATTCTTTTGAATTACCACTTAAATTAGCACTACTTCGGGCTAACATAGGCTGAAAATTAGAATTAAATCCTGCTTTTTTTAAAAAATCACTTATATATTCAGAGGCATATTCTTTTAGATCATTAAGACTTCCAGAAAAGTTAGTTAAGTAACCCCTCTTAAAAATCTCAACTAAGGGGAATCTCATATAATCTAAACTATCATGGTAAGTTTCAAATCTATCGCAGTCTTGAATTAAGATATCTACAGGAATACCTAAACCCTCACTTAATTTTCTAATCATAGATAAGCTAAGTGAACGTTTATTATTTAAAACTTCTGAGACTTTTGGAGCTGATCCTATGTAAGGCACAAGGTCTTTCGCTTTTAAACCTTGTTGGTCCATACGGAATTTAATTGCTTCAATAGGCGTAGGCTTATCAATAGGAAATTTTTCCATTTCATATTGTTCAATTAGCAGAGCTAGAACATCTAACTCATTACTCTCTTTAGATCCTTCGATAGGATCTAAATTAAATAACTCATCTAATCTTTTAAGTGCTTCTGCGTGATCATTAGCATTTTTTATAATTTTCAGATCCATAGCCAATTCCTAAAACTTCTTTTTACTATACTCAGCATGAGTACCTAACCACTCAATTTTAACAATACCGTTTTGATATCTAACTTTAACCACAAGGCGATAGTCATTTCCCTTGATGTTAAATATCACTCTATTATCAGATAGAAAATCTGCAGAGCTATATCTTTGCTTAATATCATGAGTCGTTTTCCAATTAGCTTGTTTAGCTTCGGCATACCAGGCATCTAATTGCGATTTAGCATTAGCATGCTTCTTAGAGAAATCAGTTAATAAATCTAAACCTAATACTTTCATGACTTCCCTAGAGATAATTTTATAGTAAATGTTACCTTTTTGGTATCTTTTTTACATATTCCCTAAAAAGGGAATATTTAAACATCGTATCATTATAGCCAATTTTTAGCTTTTAGATTTTTGAATTTTACCTTTTTACAAGGAAAATTAAGACAATAAAAAACCCCGACATGTCGGGGTTTTTCGTGTTTGGCTTCTAGGTAGGCTGCTGTTCTACCTCACGTCCTGGTGTGCTGGAACTTATCATTATTGTTTCATATGTCCCGGAACTTGCTGTTCCTGTATGACTTGATCATAAGTAAAAAACCGTAGATCCCTTAGCCGCAGAATCCCTAAATGTGTGTGCGCTAGGGCGTACAAAAACGGCTAAAAGTTATCTCGGTTTTATCCGAAAAAATAGGGGATAATTTTTGTCTTGGGCATCTAGTAGAATTAGGGAATGACTATTTTTTAAACAATTTGATTGGCGAAAGATGCCAGGGTAATCCTCCCATAAAAAAATCGACTTGTTTCTAAGTCGATTGAACAAGGTCGTTCTAGAGGGTATGGCTTAATGTAAGATACTGATCTTAAAGTAATCTTAAATATATTGATGTTGAATTTAGAATAAGAGATTTTATGTTAAATGAATATATAGATGAACTATAAAATGAAGTGACCAATTTTTTTCTCTTCATCAGTAATGGTATGAAAAGGAATAACATTAGCCATTTTCTTATCAAAAATGTTCTTACTTTTTGTATATCCAGAATAATAAAAATTGCGGAGTAAAAACAAAATAAATTTTCTTGGAGTAACTGGCATTGAAACAGGTATTCTACAATTGAGAAATTGCCCAAATGTCACATGTGAAGCAGGATGAGTAACATTTATATGATTTTTTGGATCATAGTCGAATCTAATAGGGAATTTAACTAAATTTTTTTTAGTACATTCTAGGAAAATTTCATCATGACTATAAAGTTCTGGGCAATCTTCAAATGAAGGTAATGATGGTGATGGATAGAATGACAATCTATGTTTTTTTATAAAAAAAACATCATCATTTTTCTCAAAAATATAATTAAAAGAAACTAATCCTCCATCTATCAGGTGAATATGATAGCTTTCCTCATCTAAAACAGATTTATATATATCTTCATAAGGGATATTTTTTAGAGTTTGAGAAATTTCAATACCTTTTTTAAATCCGATTTCATAATCTCCACTAGCATTCATACGTGTAGATGGATAGCTTTGTGCTATTGATAATCCTGATAAAATAAGGCGGTCAATGATTTCAGTACATTGTTTTAAGATAGCATCAGAATCCATTTTAATGACCTGATTTCTTTAAAATATTAATTAATTCTTCAGGAATTAATTCAGTTGGTAATTCTCCTGAATTGATAGCATGTATAATTTCTTGAATATTATTTGTCAGTTTTCTTCGTCTATTCCTCTCTTGAACAGACATATCTTTATTAATTAACTTTAATTTATTTTTCTGTTTTTCTGTTGGGTAAACAAACTTTAAAGCGTAATCGTTGTTTTTTAAAGTTTCCCATTCTTCTTTTAGGGATTGCATAGATGGTCCAATTCCCAATACACGAACCCAAGCTTTACTTCGAGTAATAGCAGTAAATAATCTATTCCTAATTAGTGCTAAGTGATTTGGATCGTAGGAATCTGCACAATCTTGAGCATGGATAATGTAGACCATCGCAGCCTCATTACCTTTTGCTCTAAAGATACCTGTAAAAGTAACAGCTCCATTTTTTCTGAAGACATCTCTGGAGGTTGTAACACCTGCAATTTCAGAATCTATATCATTCTGTTGTAATGCTTTTCTTACAACCCCTACATTTTTCTGTGTTGTGAAAGGATCAGGATTAATAACTAAAATATCTTCAGGTTTAAGTTCATCTTCATGGATATTTTTGACAATAGAATCGAAAAGCATTTGATTCATATCCCGAACTGAATCAAATACTTCGAACTTTATAAGTTCTTCAAGAGGTGTATGTTCTTCCAAAAATAGAGGGCTTGACTCACTAGTTCTAATTAGCTCTACTTCTTTTCCACCTTCGATTTTACCTTTTTTGACCGAATAACCAACATCTTCCCATAGAGAGTCATTATCGAAAAACTGAACTAATCCTTTTGCTCTAGTTAATCCAAATCCTAGTGTATGAGCGGTTGCAAGTAATGGACGTGAATTACGATAGCATTTTTCTAGAATAATATCTTTTTTAGGTTTTGTTGGATCTTCTTCTTCTAAGGTTACTAAAGGAACTCCTTTAGCATCTTTACCAAATAACTGCTCAGGAGGTAAAACGGATAGACCATTTAAAGACTGAAGCTCATCATATGCATAAACTAATCGCTTAGGATCCTTTAAAAATTTATAACATAATTTAATAAACTCAGGAGGGAAGTCTTGAGCTTCATCAATCAAAATTAAATCATATTTTTCCATTTTATTAGATGAGGACTGTTCTAAAGCTATCTTACAAACATTTTTAAAAGCATCATCTGCTCCAAACTCATTTTTAGCTGTTTGAAAGTCATAATAATCTATTGAGTTCTCAACACAATATCGATGATACATCCCATCATTTTCTTTATCTCCAGGCGCTCCCCAGGAGTTAAATATATCAATAGAATCCCAATCAGGTTCGCTACCTAATTGCTCAATAGTGAAGTTATTGATTAGTCTTTTAAATTGTTCTTTTAACGCTCGTGTATGGAAAGTTACAGCTATCTTCCAACTTTGGTTTTGTGCATGTAAATAAGCAACTTTTAAGGCTAATACAATAGTCTTTCCTGATCCTGCTAAACCTCTAATCCGTTGTACACCATCAACTGTTTCAATAACTGCTTCAGATTGGTGCTGATCTAGGTTTGCTATAGAATCTTCTAATTTTTGTAGGCGACTTCCTAAAGAATTTTCCTTTTTAGTTTGCCTTCTAATAGCACCAGATCGAATATTAGTAACAACTTGAATTGCTGCTTTTAATTCTTTAAAAGTATCTTCATCTGATTCCCACTCAAATGAATTAATAACTTCATTTAGATTAGAAATATTGGCAATGTTGTATAGATCATCATCGACTTGTGGCAAATTATTTTTTTTGGCTGGGCAGAAAGTTACTGTTTTAATATCGAACTTGAGATGACGGCCCTTTTTTAATTTTGGATAAGGTTTTAATTTCACCTCCAACATGGAGGCCATTTCATCTTGATTATTTATATAATTACTAAGATCCGTTCCTTCAACTAAATCAAAAGCAACAATGCCTTTTGATTCGCTTAAAAGTAATGCATCAAATTTAGTAGGTCCTAGAGGAGAGCCTACAATTGGATAACCTATATAGAGGAAACCCTCTAAACTCGTATTAGAGGACAATGTTTCCGCAAGTTGTCTTGAAGCAATTGGTTTTTCTTTATTAGTGCCCCAAATAACTTTAATCACAGTAATACCTTTATTTTAAATCTTGAAATCAAGCAATGCTCTACTATATTTATAAGCTTTAGTCTTATCAAGTTAAGCCTTGATATTAATGATTGTTATGGTTAGTTCGAAATCAAATAGCTTAAATCCTGTGCTTGACTCTTCACAGTTAAAAACTGGACATTTTAAATGGTTTATCCTATAGACAGTTTAATTGGTGAATAACAAATCTTGTAACTCCAAAATAGAAATGTCCGGTTTCTCCAAAGTAAAAATGTCCGCTTTTAGATAACTTTAGCAACTCGATAGACAGTTGCAACTCCACAATTCACTGCTTTGGCAATTTCTTCCTTAGTCATATTGCCAGCTGCTAGCAATTCTTTTATTCGTTTGTGCTTAGCCTCATTGGCTTTCTTACCTGTTGGCTTGTAACCCGAACGTGCCAAGCCCTGCTTAATACGTTCTATACGTTTCTCATTGTCCAGGCGAGCCATTGTTGCCAGGAGATCAATCAGCATATTGTTGATGAGATCCAG
>NZ_RCHC01000034.1 GCF_003664645.1 Acinetobacter chengduensis
GGCATAACACACTCCACCAGCTAACGTGCGCCAATCATCTTTAGCCTTACTGTCATCGCGCAGCTGAAAATCAGGAAACACGCGCTTATATGCCGTTTCTTGTACCAAGTTACGCGTCTGAAATGCATTGTTAGCTGCTAATGTGGCTGAGTAGCTAATATGAATAAATTCACAATCAGGTACCTTGCCAAAACACCACGCCATGAAATTAATCACAGCCAACTCTGTTTTCGAGTAACGTGGCGGAATGTTGATGATTAAGCGCTTAGTCTCACCACGGAACACCTTCATTAAGGCATCACAAACCACTCGATGGTGCCAGTTGTGCATCCATTTGTACTTTCGACGTTCTTTGAACATGTATCGAGAAAAGAAATACAAGTCCTCCTGCGCTTCAATTTGAATCGCAAGTTCACGTGCTGGGTCAGTAATCATTTAAGGCCTGCTCCCTTGCTGCAAGGTAGCTTTCGGTTGAAACATTAGAATTCACAGTCTCTATTGGCTTGCCATCCTTACCTGTGATTTCTTGCTTAGTCACACGGCCATCAGTTTCTTGAAATGCCTGCTTAAGTAAGTTCTGCTTTGCCCGCTTATTACGGCCAGAATCTTCATACATACCCTGAAGCTCTTTAAGACGAAATGCTTTATTCGCAATCGGAATATCAAGAATATTTTCCTGAAATTTCTTACGAGTTTCATAAAACAAGTCTTTTAGTTTCTTGCTTAGATTCCTGCCTGCATACTTTGTTGGGTCGTAACTATGACACTGCTTTCGATCAATTTTGATCTTGTAATTTTCTTCTACCAAGTCAGCAACTTGTTGAGGTGTTTCAAAGCAAGCAAGAGACTGAACTATAAAGATTTTCACAGGCTCTTTAAGTGCCGCCATAAACTCACCTTTGTCGTACTACGTCGTACAAGATAGGTAAAAAAAAGAGCCCTTAAGCTCAATTAATCACACACGTTCCGCAACACGAAGCCATACTTGTTTCTGAAACAAACGGCGCCTGCTTCGCAATCTCAACCAGTCGCTTAACATTTTCATCCGCGCCCCAACGCTTGGTCTCACCAAAGAACACTTCAACGTCATGGCCAGCTAAATAATGCTTAGGTAGACCAGTATTATCGCTGTATATGGGTTCGCCATCTTCGTCACGCTCAACACCTATGTGATAAAGCTCATGTTCAATGAGTCGGCAGAAATCTCTGTCAGTTGCCTGTTCACAATAAGCAGCATCAATTGTTATGAGATATACAGGCACTGCGCCAAACCAGTCGCGCATTTGCTGTTCTTGGCGAGCTTTCTTCCATCCGCCTTGGTTAAACATCACCTTTTCACATTGACCGAGCACCATACGCTTTTTAGCCATACATGCAGATGAAGCCCACGCAAATGCCAAAAAGTTTTCATCATCATGAAGTAGCTCAGCAATGTGGTCATGATCAGGGTTATGCAGTTCCCCACCCAAAGTCAGCCAATTTGCTAAAACCCATTCCTTTAAATCTGGTGCAGGTGCAAGCAGAATTGCTTCTTGTTCTTCTGCCCTATCAATCAAGTCTGTCGGCGGAAATGGTCTGATCTGTTCCATTATCTAATCTCTCTAACTGACTCTGAATCCAGCGAATTGCATAGCCTGACTCAATTTGATGTGGCTCAAGGCGTTCAATTCTATATCCCATGTCTTCAGCCAAATCATATTTATTAAATGCGTTTGCTATCTTTTTTCCACCGCGACCTACAGCCCAAGGACTACCAGCTATCTCTATAAGAAGCCTGAGCTTTACGATATAAAAATCGAATCGCCAGTTTTTGGTATGTTCAAATTGAAATTTGCGCTCATAGCCAATCAGGTGTTCTTCTAATCCTTGGAATAAAGCCTCTTCTGCTTCTAGATATTTTTCTTTGGCTTTAGGTAATGGTCTAGTACGAGGTTTCTTTTTAGGAGGAACCTTTTGGGTTAGGGTTTTATATGCATTAAGTTCCATATTTCACCCATTAAAAAACCACCCGAAGGTGGTTTCTTGAATTACATTACAAACTAAGATAATTTAAAAATCTTTCCAGTTTTATTGCTATAAAAATGGAAATCAAAACTAGGCTTAATCATTTCATCATCTATATTTATGGATCTAATACATTCGCCAAAACTTTTCGGTTTATCATTCGATCTTTCGCACATAGCGTCAACTGTATATGTAGCGCCATATTGATCAACTACATTTACTAGAACTTTTTCTAATGGAATATTCATAAATTAATTATCAATCGCGATGATTTCACTTGCTTGAAAGCCACGTTGACTTTTCGACACTGAAAATTGTACTCGCTGACCTTCGATTAATGTTTTAAAACCGTTTGACATAATTTGAGAATAATGAGCAAAAACCTCATTACCATTATCACCCGAAATGAAGCCAAAGCCTTTTGCATCATTGAACCACTTAACAGTGCCAGTAGTTAGATTAGACATATATTTTTCCTTATAAGTTTTTTTTGATAGAGGGAAATTCGTAATACTCTAAGTTTAATTAAACAAAAAATAAATAAAAATTTGTACCCTACAATTATTTGAATAATGTTGGATATTTAAGAATACAATTTATAAAGCTTATTCAATTCAGTATAAAAAGACTTGCCATCTAAGTTCAGTTCAATTTTTTTCCCTGACTCCAGTTCGACTTGTTTTGCAACTTCAACCCAAGTATGACCATTCTTTGTACTTTGGGCTTTAGTTAGTGGAATAATATTTACTTTAATGACATTGCCATTAGTTGCTGAGGCTGTAGTCCAGCCATTTTTAATGTTCATTTAATTACTCATATGATGAGCTTTTGTAAACAAGAAAGTATTTAAAGATAAAACCAATTATAAGGTTGGAGATAATTCACTTAAAAAAGTATTTAAACTTATGATATTTACAGTAGCTGTGAAATTTAAAAAGATATAAAACAAATCAGTATCTTGAAAGTGTAATTTAAGGGAAACCCACGAATAGCTGCAGGCTCCCCTTGATCGGCATGATGCGAATTCATGCTATGCGTTAACTGTTTGAATTTGATGCTTGAACATCAGAATGGAGGGAATACGCAATTCCGTTAACAACTCAAACACTACCGTTCCGCTTACGGATTCGATCAAACCCAATATAACAGATCTTAGCGCTATAACCTATTTATATCTCACTTTAATATTTAGATAATAAAATATTCTGATTTTTTAGCGTATAAGAGCATTAAAGTTAAATTAATACGATGAAATTAAATAATCATAAAAAAACCTAGAAAGCATGAAGCAATCTAGGTTATAAACTTTAAATTTTTTATTGGTAGCGGGAGCTGGATTTGAACCAACGACCTTCGGGTTATGAGCCCGACGAGCTACCAGACTGCTCCATCCCGCATCAATGTGTTAGCTTTATACGCTTTAATCCAGCATATAGCAAACTTTATTTTAAAATAAAAATATTTAAAGGATATCTAGGGTAAATAATTAAATATGACTATTATTTGGCTTTGTCACGAATGCTGGATGTAAATCTCTATATTTTTGTAATCTGCCTTTTTCATTCTCTAGAAACAATTTAGGCTCTTCAGCCCATAATGATTTTCTTGTATCAAGGCCAGAATGTTTTAAAGCCCAATCCGAAATATTTCCATATATAAATGTATTGTCTGCAAAAATAAATTTAGCTTTTCCACCCCCTGTTGCTAGATAAACTTTATACGTAGGAAGTGACCCAAAAATGCTAAATTGAGTGTATTTATATTTATAAGATTCTGACATGAAAACAATTACCTAAAAACTGCTCCATACTTTAACATTATAAAATTTAAAAAACTAAAAATTTACGACCTCATTAAATTATCTATCGAATTCGTAAATAATTTTTATTTCAAAAAAACCTGCTTATCTCTCCCAAAATAAGCAGGTCAATGTTCGCTGATATTTTTTAATATTGCTAATATTTATTTATTGGCACCGACTATACATATCCAATGTTTCAGAAATATTAATAAAAAGAAAAAACAACTTAAATATTAGAAACACTACATCAAGTAATACAAAATTTATAAAAGCTATTTAATTTTTTTAACCTTAAAACAGTTTCGACAAATTTCAAGATCACCATCTTTACAATGATGAATTTCAGTCGCGTCATGAAAACCTAAAAGACATTTTAGAAGCTGAAACATACCCCTCCCCTTTAAAAAAAAGCCCACACGGGGAAAGGTTGTGTGGGCAGGAACTAAGGACACCCGATAAGGTGTTGAAACTACAGCTAGTTTCGATTGTTTATTTTCCATACATCATACAAATCTACATTAGCATAATGTGACAAATTTAAGTTTTATAGCTGGAATATGTTGCAGACAACAAAAAAGCCCACCATTTGGCAAGCTTTTTAACACTTGGTCACTTTTGTATAGAACGACCAGTCTATAAATATCTTATGTTATATGGGGGTTTTTTGTCAATTAGGATTTTCGCAAATCTTTCCGATACATATCCGCATAAAAATCTATCTCATCGCGCATATCTGAAAGCATAATTTCCACCATGTTTTCCAGATAAGCATAGTGCTCACGATAGGTGCGCATCTTCATTTCTGTAATACCAAAGAAGCGCAATTTATCCTCGGCTTTAAAATTCCCCATATCTCGAAGATTTAAGAACAAGGCCATCTTTGCGACCTTGAATGCAAAGGATTTGAGATCAAACCGAATACGCTGCACATCCTTTGCTAATGCCTGATAAAGCATGGCTGCCAGATGACGCTGCAGAATGTTATACGCCATCGTATTATCACGATAATCACCCCACACTAAAATTTCACAATATGCCTTTGTTGCCTGTTCCTCGATTGAGGCAATAGCACCGCAACGATCCTCCCATGTGATTGGCTCCAAACTACCACCCCCTTGACTTGGTTCATAATTCGCAGTCTTTGCTCTTAACTGCTGCCCCAGCCATTCAATGTTTGTCATCTTTTCAGCTACCATCGCATTCATCCCAATTCCCTCAAATGTTGCTCAAATCTAAAATCGTCATCGTGCCCCAATGAACTGCACCGGTATCAATCCAATAACAGTTATCTCGCTTACATGGTTTCTGGGTGACTGTATGACCCATAATTACCGCATCCACACCAGAAACATGGGTATATTGGTTTTTATCTTCGTCTAATCGATCACGACCCCACATTGCCAACTGATCAGCTCCACGTATCTGGGGATTGTGAAAACTCGCCTTAAAGTCGGCCCAGTCGTTTTCTTCAATATGACCATGAACAAAACCATATTTTTTACCGCCATGATTCACTTCCAGCGCAACAGGTAATTCAGCAAATGTTTTGGCTATGTTGTCCATCGCTTGTCCATCGAGCATGTAGAACCATTCCCCACCATTTTCAATATGGCAGCGCTTGTAAGATTGATCATGAAGCCCGCCAATACATAGGTCTTCATGATTACCACGAACTGATGTAAACCACGGCTTAGACAATAACTCGACACACTCAATGTTTTGGGTGCCACGATCCACCAGATCACCAACCGCAACCAACAAATCATTTTCAAAGTCGAAGCCAATTTCTTTAAGTCGAGTCATAAGCAGGTTGTAACAGCCGTGAATATCACCAACAGCCCACAACTTCCCTTTAATTTCCTGATCCCAAACTTTTACTAGCGCCATCTCTAACCCTCAAACTTCTTTAATATCGATATCGTGTACTGTTTTCATCAAATGCTTCTTATTGCGATAACTCGCCAATTTCCGCGTTACTGCCGACTTCACATCCTCAACAATCAGCTTCCCATTGCTCAGGTATGTAAAATCTGCGTAATACCTCAATTCAGGTTTTGCCCTTTTCTCTCCTTCCAGTTTTACTTTAGGTGCCAGTACAAATTTAACCTGACACCTTAACTCTGAAATTTCACCCCGTTGCATTAAAGCTGTAAGCTCGATATAGCGCTTGTACTCTTTAACGCTATCAAACTTCATTCCGTCCTTTTCTATGCGCTGTGATTTGTATTTAGAGCACCCAGACTTAGCTTTAGCCTTGGGTGCGTATTGAGCATGATATTCAGCGAGTGAGATGCTGGTCATTAGTTACCCGCTACCAACTTAAAAACTAGCAGGGCCACAAGGAATACCGCACACATTCCCAACCCAAAACTAAAGCCACGATTCATCCACTCCCAAACAGCGATATTGTTGAAGCCACCATTCGCCCATTTCCAGAAAAACTTGATTGCAAAAAATACGAAAACGCTTAGCAGTAGGCAGATTAAAAAGTCTTTGTTATTCATCCCTCAATTACCCTCGTAGTCGGCGCTATATGATTGCGAATGTCTGATACATGGTCAGTGCGATCGTCTTCAAATACAGACTGAATTTTCTTTTTAGCTTCACTAAAATTGCCAACCAGTATTGCGCCACCTTCGATTTTCTCTTGGCTTAATTCTGCGTACGCTTCAAGCTCCTCTTCTTCACTACGTCCGTAGTAATGATGATCAATTTGGGATTTCAAATCATCTAGAAACACATCACTTGAACAGCGAATAAACCCATTCGTGTACATCTGCATTTTTGTGTTGTATGCCTTTGCCCACTCAGGCGCCCCATCCACAATTTCCCGCATTTGTTCGATTGTTAAATTCATGCCTTCACCCCAAATAATTCTTTAGCCATACCAGTTGCTTTAAATTTATTGTTAGTTGTTCTTTCCAGATATCCAATTTCAACCAAGTCATTCAAGCATCTGCGGATCGTCCATTTAGTTGCACCTAGCACACAAGTGGATATATCACCAACTCTGAATTGATCTGGCGTATGCACAGCAAAAAGTAAAATGTCAAAGCGGTTTTCAAAAATGTGTCTTGAATCATTTCTCATGCTGCGCCCATGTAAGACAATTCATGTTTAAAGTTTGCTTGCACAAGAGCGCGTGAAAGCTGCGGGCAAACACTGTTGCCCACCATTCGTGTTTGTTCTGTTTTGGTTAATCTGATTTCTTGTCCATTTTCATCCAATCCTTTTTCAAAAATATAATTCTCGGGAAAACCTTGGGCTCTAAACAGCTCAACTGGTTGCAACATTCGAAAACCAATATCGATTACCTGGTAAGCTTGATTATTAATTGTGACAAGACCAAAACGGTCACGGGTTGGAATGGTTCGTAAAGGCTCGTATAAAGAGTTTCCATTTTTTTCATTGCCGTAAAAGGCTGTAAGGAAAGCTCGAACTTCGGCAAAATGACCACCACCTGCGGTAATAGTGTGCATTGGCTCTTTTATAGATTGACCGACACAGTTATTACGCAGTTTTGACAAATGGCTTACTACTAATGAGTTGTGGTCCTTGGCTGTCACCGTATGTACTGGCTCATTCACACTACTACCGATCACTCCAGTGTAATTTTTAGCAATGTGCGCGGATATTAAAGCGTGGTGACCACCTTTAACTTGTGCACAGATAGTTCTTAAAGGCTCGTTTGTAGCCATTGTTCTAGGACTTGTTGCATTTGCACACTCCGTTAAAACAGGAACAACAGCGCCATCAACTACAAAAGGATCAAGACAATTGAAAAGGAATTTATCAAGACCATTAAAAATCCGCTTTAAAGTTGCATCCACAAGAGGTCGTTTACGATCAAATATACTCGGGCACTCAATAGACCAATCAATACATTCAGCCGCAGTTCGATATGGCTTAAGCAAACCTTTTTGAACAGCTTTATCTTTTGGATCACCATGCGTGGCTATAGGCCATGAGATTGGCAAACCATCACGACGTGCAATTAAGAAAAAGCGTTTGCGTATCGTTGGTGCACCATAATCACAAGCACGTAATACTCGCCATTCAACCGTATACCCTTGGTAACGAAGTGCTTTAACAAAACTTCGAAAAGTTTCCCCTTTATGCTTAGGACATGGTTTGCCATCTTCAGCAACACGGCCCCATGTTTTAAATTCTTCTACATTTTCCAGCATAATCACACGTGGGCGTGTTTTAGCTGCCCAACGTAACGCAATCCATGCCAGACCTCGTATTTTCTTTTCAACAGGCTTGCCACCTTTCGCTTTGCTGAAATGCTTACAGTCTGGTGACAGCCAAACAAGGCCCACTGGCTGATTGCCGGTAATTTCAGAAGGATCTACATCCCAGACACTTTCGCAGTAATGTTCGGTCTCAGGATGATTTATACGATGCATGGCCAAAGCTTTAGGATCATGATTGATTGCGATATCAACTGGGCGACCGAAAGCCTGCTCAAGCCCAGTGCTAGTCCCCCCACCACCAGCAAAGTTATCGACAATTAATTCGTGTGGTAAAAATGACATGTTCATGCCCCACCTCCCACACGCTGATCCGCCCAATTGCATTCGATCACCGATAGACCATCGTGCTGAAAGCGCGACCAGAGACGATCACCCAAATCTTTTTGCAGATCTGTCAGTGTCATATTGGAAACGATCATGGTTGCCTTACCGATGTCATAACGTGAGTACAAAACCTTGTGTACCAGCTGTAAGCGATTTTCATGGCGGTCATGCAATCCGTATTCATCCAGAATCAGCAAGTCGTATTCACTAAAGCGATATACGGCGCTTCTCTCGCTGTCATCTGGCTTGGTCCATGCATTCGCAATTTCATTGGCCATGTCTTCAGACGTGATGTAGCGAACATAAATCCCCTTGTTTAAGAGTGTTCTGGCTATTGCACAGCTCAAGTGAGTCTTACCTGTACCAGTCTTGCCAGACATGATCAAATTGCGCTTTTGGCCAGCAATCATGACTCTCGAGAACTCAACGCAGTTGTTCAAGGCATTCGATTGCCCGGCAAAATTCGTGTTGTAATTTCTAAAGCCTGAATCCTTATGACGCTCAGGAATCATTGCTCCGGCAAAGTGCAATTCACGAACCATTTTGTTTACAGATTCCTGATGTTCCTGGTTGTTCTTGTTCACCAAGTTCTTAGCGCATTCAGGACAGATCTGATTCGGACCAGCTTGAACTTTTTGAATATTGTGTTCAGTACAGTAAGCCTGTACCTGTTGAAACTTCATTGAGATCATGGCGTTCATACAAAGTCCTCCGGTATTTCAACTGGCTCAACATCACCTTGGAACTCGGGGATATCTTTCCAGGCTTCGTTGACGTTACGGTTTGGTTTTTCAGAGAATGAATATCCAGATTGTCTCCCGTGGTTGTTCAGAGGAGTGTTTTGTCTACGCTCAACCCATTGAACCAGCTTTCCAAGAACTTGGTTTTTCACCATTTGATTTTTATGGCCGTACTCAGCTTGTAAATCACCTTGAAGTTTATTCAGGTCTTCCTGGGTGATTTCTTGTAAGCCACGAAGTTTGATTTTTGTGTTCACGACAGAGAGATCAAAAACAAAACGACCATCTTCCGCTATCTCTGGATTCAGTGAATCAGGATTCAGATTAAAGGATTCAGGATTCAGGGCGTTTTGGTCTGAGATAGAAACTGTTCCATAACTGTTATTATCCTGTTCGCAAACTTGATGCGTATTATTAGAAGCATCATTATTTAGATCTTGATAACTGTTTTCAGCACCTTGATTTTGGTTGTTTTGAGAAAACTCACCTGTTTTAGCGTAAAAATCAGCTAATTGGTCATGCTTCAGGTATAGGGGTTTACCAGTTACAGTCTTGTTTTTGGGGTTACGAAAATAGACTGTGTATATGCCTGTTTGATCAGGAAGTTCGCTATCTTTCTCTAATCCATGCGGTGTTTGATGTTTTACAAAGTTTTCAATCTGGATAACATCAATATCATCTACGTTATATAACTTGATAAAACCGTATTTAGAAATGTTATATAACTGTTCTGAAACGTTTATATCATCAGCAGGAAATAAAGACATTTTGATCTTTTTAGGGCGATTCTCTAAACGACCTTCACGATCTGCTAATGTCCATAAACCTATAAAAAGGAGTCTGGCTTCGTATGGAAGCTCAACAATATCCTCATTCAAAAAGAACGAGGGCTTGATGTTTCGCGCTCTAGCCATTTATTGAACTCCCAACTTGACCAATCCACGCTTTTCCAGCTGACGAATAATTCGAGGTTCGACAAATTTGTTGTTGATCTTGTAGCGCGTTCGCGACTTTTCTTTGACCTGAATCAGTGGTACTCCATCCTGCAATTGACGGCGTATCGCTATAGCTTGCCCCCCCATTTGGGTGGTGTGCTCAAGAATGAAATATGCTTCTTGGGCCTCAATAGCTTCATTCATTACAGACAAAGGCATAGCTGCGAGTTCTTTTGCTGTATAAATTTTCACTGGATCAAGTAGCGGAATAATCACTTCAATTGGTGCTGGGGAAACGGTGATGTCTTGTTTCGTGCGTTTAGCTGAATATCTCATTGAGCATCCCCTTTTGGCATTTCATAAATAAAACTGCCATGCATTAAAATTTTATTGGCTCGATGTAAGCTGGAAACAATTTCACTCGCTTGATACACAGAGATTCGGTGTTCATTGACTAATGCTTCAATAAACTCGTTGCGTGTAATCGCTGCATTTTTCTCATCGCGGTTAATCTTGCGCAGATTTGCTTTTCTGACTTCTAGAAATGCATCTAGTGACCGTAGCGCAGGCTCATACCATGATTGCGTCCACTGCATCTGCTTGTGTTCAGGCTTTTGCTGAATGGCTTTATTGGTCATCATGAAACCTCCGCTAAAGCTTGTTCAGTTTGAGTCAATCTGCGTTTGGCCAACACTTCGGCTACAGATGCCGTACGAATCAAATGCGTGAGTGCGAAGTTACTATTTCCGTTTAACAGGACTCCATCGCCCTGTACTTTATGCACAGTCATTAAATGGTCTGGCTTATTTGGGTCTTTAAAAACAACAACATCACCCTCTAAAAATTCAGGGTTTTGTTTTGATTGCTGATGTGCTAAATTCTGTTTCATATTCATTGGTTCCATGATTAATGAATCTAAAAGCCTGATTCCGACAATCAGGCTTTTTTTAATCTCTTGTTTATCTTGAAAAAATGTATAAAATTCGAGCGGCTACCTTCACTCAGTAGTAAGCCCTTGACACTAGGATTGGTCTTGGGCTTTTTTTTGCTCAGTAAACGTGCTACATTTAAATCCATATTCATTGGCTCCAAATGATGAATACTTTAAGCCTGCCCTGAACCGTCAGGCTTTTTCTATTTCTACACAGGCGTGAACCTGCGCATCTAATTCTGCTAACACCATGTGCAACGCATGAATAACTTTTGACATATCAGATGCCTCACCACTTGTAATGCGCCCATCCATCATCATTTCTCTAAAAACAGACGTGACATCACCACCGCCAATACCTATCCCTAACACGAGTTCAGTAAGAGCAAGATCACGGCATTCGGGTATTTGCGGTAGATCGATAGCAACCTTTCCATGCTCGGCATTCAAACTATGCAGTGGGCGGTAATCCCCTGTTAATGTCATTAGCTTTGATGTCTCAAGCAGAGTGATGTGATGTGTATCTGTATTTGGATTTACTTTACTGTTAAGCACAGCTGGACTTTTTATTCCCATACGTGGAGCTAATGCATTTGCACCACCTGGAAAGTCGTGAACCATGTTATGTACGGCGTCTAATATGTTCATTTATAGCCCTTTAGAACGTTTTTATTCGTTAGTTACCGAGTAATACTTGGTTATGCTGTTAAGGTTTGGTTGCGTAAGTAATTAAAGTCTGCCTCTGGACATAAAGAGTCACAACGCACCTTTCCTCCACTAGCTTTGTCAATACGAATAGCCAAAGGTGCACCACATTTTTTGTTGACGTAGATGATTTGCTGAAGATTGCCAACCGTTGTTAAGCATTCTTTTGCAAAAGCTTCTCTACCCTCCAGTGTGAGGCTGAGTAGATGGTTTTTAAGTTGTTCAGTGTTAGAGGAAGACATTTAAATCTCCTGATTAAATATATTTAGTAAATACTAATTTTAATTACTAAATATGTCAACGGGTCTTTAGTTTTTATGAATTTACTTTTTACTAAAAACTATGTGAAATACTAAATATGGATAAAATCGCCCTTAGACGCAGAAATCTGCGCACAGCCATTGATGCTGTTAATAGAAAATTAGGATTTAAGTCGGATATTAGTTTTTGTGAGCACTACGATTTAAATGCTAGTCATATATCTCAGCTCATTAACGGGCATGGGAGTTTTGGAGAGCGCGCGGCAAGAAACCTTGAAAAGAAGGTCGGCTGGGATGAGGGTCTTCTTGACGAAGATTCAGATAATGGAGATACGAAAAGCTTTAAGCATAGTGGTGGTATTCATATTTCCCCTATCGAATTTCGATCTAGTGAAACAAAGCCAACCAATGTACGCATCCCCATCTACAAAGATATAAAAGCGTCTTGTGGCGCGGGTATTGAAAACTTTTTAGAAGATGTGAGTGAATATTTA
>NZ_RCHC01000035.1 GCF_003664645.1 Acinetobacter chengduensis
AGCTTGAGTTATACAAATATGTGATACATTATTGTATATACAAATTTGAATGTTTTTTATGGAACAGTATTTCGAATGGGATGAGGCAAAGAATCGAAAGAATCAGAAAAAGCATGATGTATCTTTCGAAACGGCAAGCCTTGTTTTTGAAGATCCGCTGAGGATCTCAATCCAAGACAGACATACCGATGGTGAAGAACGTTGGCAGACCATTGGAAAAGTAAAGGGCGTATTAATGCTCTTAGTAGCTCACACCATCATTGATGAAGATGACTGTGAAATCATACGAATCATTAGTGCAAGACAGGTAACTAAGACAGAGCGAGATAAATATGAGCATGGTTAGATACTCACGCAAAGAGCTGAATGAAAAATTCAGCGACAAGCAAGATGCTGAAATTGAACGCTTGCTTGCTAAGGGAACGATTCCTGATGATCAGCTAGATCTATCAGATATTCCTGAAATTACCGACTGGAGAAGTGCTGTACGTCAAAATCAGTTCTATCGTCCAGTGAAACAACAAACTTCTATTCGCCTAGATGCTGATGTACTTGCATGGTTCAAAGCACAAGGTAAAGGCTATCAAACACGCATGAATGAGATTTTACGAGATGCTATGCTCAAAGAATTAAAAAATCATCAATAAAAAAGGGAGTTTAAACTCCCTTTTTGACTTCGTATACCCACGCTTTTTTTTATAACTTTAGCTATATCGCCAAAAAGAAATGCACATGTAATTTTTTTATTTTAAATACATAATGTTAATGATAAAAAGAGGTAATGAATGAATAAAGGGTATAACGTGTCATATCAAGAAACAATTCGAGCAGATATTGCTAGTAGTATCGAAGCTCTTCAAGTTCAACCTATTCTTTTTATAGGATCCGGATTATCTCAACGTTATTTTAATGCTCCGAATTGGAAAGAATTAATGGAGCTACTGGTTGAACAATGTCCAAAGCTAACTAAACGATTTGCTCACTATCAACAAAACCATAAATTTAATGGGCACGTTAACTACATGACTATGGCTAGTGAATTTGTAGAAGCATACCAAGAATGGGCATGGGAAATAGATAGTAGTGAAGAGAGTAAGTTTCCAACCGAATTATTTGAACCAGATATTGATAAAAATGAATATATTAAACATATAGTTAGTGATATTTTCAAAAAAATAACTGATTCTGTAGAAATAGAACATCATCCTTTATCAGAAGAGATAAAACTACTCCAAAGTATTAAACCTCATGCCATTATTACCACTAATTATGATGGGATTTTAGAACATATTTTTCCTGATTATCAAAAAGTTATTGGTGAAAAAGTCATTAGAGCTAATTACACAACTTATGGAGAAATATTAAAAATCCATGGCTGCTATCAAGATCGAAAAAGTATTATTTTAACTAATGAAGACTATGATCAATTTAATAAGAAGAAAAAGTACTTAACAGCTAAATTACTAACCTATTTTGCAGAACATCCATTATTCTTTTTTGGTTATAGCTGTACTGATCCTAATATTATCAATATCTTATCTGATATTGATGAAATATTAGCACCTGAAGGTGAATTAATTCCTAATATCTATTTAGTAGTTTTTGATGAAAATTACTCTGATAGTAAAACCTATCCAGTAGAAAGTTTAATTCCTATCAATGCAAATAAAAGTGTTCGAATTAAAGTTATTCATGCGAATAATTTTGAGTGGATATATAAAGCAATTTCAGAAAATACCACAAGTATTTCAGTCAATCCTAAATTGCTGCGTGCTTTATTAGATCGGACATATAAGCTTGTATCCTCAGATATTCCAAAAAGAGATTTGCCATTCAACTTTGAATTACTATTAACAAACATTTCAAATGATGATGAAGAGCTTCCCAAGCTATTTGGGTTAACAACTTTAAATGATGGCCAGGCCTTCAATGCTAGTTATAAATATCTTTTAACGGCTGTTGCGAAACAACTAGGTTTCTCAACCTGGCACGGAGCCCATAATTTATTAGCGCAGATCACGGAAGAGACGGGCTGCGATATAAAAGCTACAGAAAATAAATATCACTCAGAAGTAATGACTAGTTCAGAATCAGGAACTCATAAGTATTCAGATGCTTGTATTGAGTTATTACGAAAAGTTAAAAATGGTGAGGAATATACATTAGAAATATAAGAATTTTTATTTCATCATTTTACTTCTCTATCGACACCTTCCGAGGTGTCTTTTCATTTAACATAAATCTCTTCTACGAACTCTAGAGTTCCTTTTAATTACATAGTTTTGTAAAAAAAATAGACAACATTGGAAAAATAATGATCTATTTCATGAGTGTTTAATCAAAAAAGCCTAGCTATGATAAAGTTTTTTCATGTACCAACTATTCTATTAGCCCTCATTACTACTGTTATGAGTGGAATTATTGGTAAAGTTTTAACACCATATTTTGATCTAACGTTCTTCCAAGCTGCTGTTGCTTCTACCCTTATCTTATGGACTTTTAAATTTATCGACTCTAAGCGGCCAAAAGAAAAATCTTTTTTTAATGTCTTATTCTTAGGACTTGAAGAAAGTGAAAAAATATATAAGCAAAACAAGGGCATTGTTTGTTTGAGGTTGGATGGATCTAAAAATTAATCTTATTAATTTGATGAATGAAAAATTTAGCTTTATTCACAATAAAAAAAGGCAGCTTAGACTGCCTTTGTTTATTATCTCTAAGATATTTACACTAGTTCTTTTTCAACAATTTTTGACATAAACTCTTCCAAATCCGGAATAAAAGTATAATTTCCGTATCTCTCTTGCCAGCCTTTCTCTAATACATCAATACAATCTTGCTCTGTGAAAGGAATCTTTTTATCAAAAATGATAACATTCTCAGGCAACACTTCTAATTTAAAAGAACTTACCTCAAATCCAAATTCTTCTTCTACATCATCCCAAGACCATTCAGAGAAATCATCTTCATCTCTAAGAATACGATAAACTTGATTAATACGTTTATCTAAAATACCAGATTCAGCCATTCTCTCCCTTAATTTAATTCTTTCTTCCTCTGCTAAATACTTACAATCTTTGTAATAGCCAACGAGGAAGAGATCTCCATTTAAATTTCTAGAAAAGAAAAAGATATTATGTTTTTCATTAAATAAAGTGGAAACTTCTGCTTTCAAATACCCATAAACTTTTCCATCAACTAAATCACTTTTATTGAAGTTCCATGCTTCGTGGCCAACACCGAAATGAGCAATATAGTTGTCATTTCCTTGTTCAATATAATAGCCAGATATATCTGGTTTTTGATACAAATTTTCATTCCAAGAAATTTTTTGAAGTAAGTTTGCCATTATAAATTATCCTAATGTAAGTGTATGAATTTTATTAATTTAAAATAATAAATGTATTATCTATGGAATCTAAAAATATTGCAATATGCAGACTTTAGCGCGCTATTTCGTACTATTTTTTTCTCAAAGTCTGCACATTGACATCTACTAAAAAATGAGTTTTAAAATTCAACTAACATAATAAAAAAAGCAGTTGAATCTGCCTTTTTTACTTCAATAGACTGAATTCTATTTAACATAAAATCTCTTATGCGAAATTCAATTCAACATCAAATAAGAAAAGCATAACCCTCTAATTGTTTATTTGCTTCTTTGAGCATGCTTTTAATAACAAAGAATTAGAGGGTTAAAATTTCCGCTGCACTTGTTTCTTTATACTTATTTATTGCTATTGTGAGGCTTATTTAATCAGGCTTAAAAAACAACATATAAGATATTGATATAAATAAAAAATATGAGTTATGAGCGAATTTTAGATGACAATTTTAGAAGATTGTCATCTAAAGTTCGCCACTAATCTTATAAACTATTGATTTATAAATAATATATTACTTTTTCTTCAAGAAACTAAAATTCGCCAGTAAGCCCAATAAAACTATATTAATCATAGCCTTACTATAGCAACCTCCCTATAAATAAAAGAATCTAAAAGTAGAATGATCTATTAAAATACAAGTAGAAGATTCTGCATTTGGCTTAATAGTTGGAATTCTAGGTTCTGTCACATTAGGGAATTAGATATCAAATAATTCGGTTAACCCCTTATAGGAAGTATTTCCCATGAAAAAATTCAGTACAAGTGAGCATCTCAGAGAAATGGATCGTAAGGATTGGGCAACAGCCCAATCTATCACCACCTTTGGCATGAACCCCAAAGAAAAAAAAGCCCATGAAAAAAGATCCTGGGAACGCTTTGAGCGGATCCAGTCTGGAGAAACCACAATTAAAGATGAAGAAGCAGTACTGCTTATGCAGTGGCGTGCCTTAAATAATCGGCTTAAAAGCGAGGACTAAAACCATTATCCTTATCTTGATTCCTTGTCTTTTCAGGAGCGATAGCCTTTTCCCTCATTTGCAAAGGCACACGTTCGATGACTTGCCGCTGAATAAATGCCAATTCTTCATCAATAGAGGCGATCTGAATAACTGAACCCTCTAATTGTTGGCCAAGATCCCTTAAGTATTCGAACCTCTCGACTCGATCGAAGGACTCGGTATTCAAAAGGTCTATATAGGTCTGTAAATCATGCTGAATCAACCTAAGCGGTTGGGTCGTTTGACGATCTTGCAATAAGGTTTGCAGCATCTTCTGTTGTAAAAACAATAACTTTTCTTGGGCATACCATCGCTGCCGTGTCCGTGGAGTCTCGACTTGCTTTTGCTGTTCTTCAATGGTTTTTCGATTCTCTAATTCAGCCTCATAAAATGGACGATACAACTCATAATTATTTTCAGCACGTAACCGGTTAATTTCAGCAGTCATTCTTTCCCGTTCGGCCACTAACGCTGGCTCTTTCTCACGCGCAAAACGGACGGCCTTATTCATCACAGGCACATCCTTCAGCTGTGTGCCATGCTTCTTATTGTATTCCTGATTGGATAAACAGCTGACCAGGCTAGGGACCTCGACCTGAATGCCCCGGATTTCCACCATCTTGGTGGGAGCATAATACCTTAGACTTTCATTAATAAGCTCTTCAGTCTTCTGCCGATACAGCTGCAGCTGCGCCTTTCCCATGCCTAACACATCAGCTGTTAACTTCTGTGCCCCGCCTTTATGCGGATCCTTTGGATTATAACGCTTAAAAAACTGCTCTGCTGTCCGCTCGATGCCATCCACATGCCGCTCACTGTACATGAAATGCAAATGCGGTTGCTCTTTCCCTCCCAAGGACCCAGCATGATTATGAATGGCACAGGTGAATGGATAGCGGTAACTGTCTGCAAACTCACTAATGAATTGCTCGGCCAGTTCAATCCGCTGTGCCTGACTCAGCTCTTTGGGCAAGGCCACCACCATACTGGAACAGGTGCGGCCATTCCTTCGTTCATAAATATCAGCAGCTTCCCAAAACTCAGCCGGCTTCCCTTCAGCAAAATTCGGCATATTCCCCGATCTGACAAACTCAATCTGTTCTGAAGCACTTTCTTTGTAATTTCTGAAATGCGAAGTCCGGCTAATGTAATGAAACCGGTTCTTGGCCGTGGCACCATTTTTCACTTTTCCGGATCGGGTCTTCACGGCCTTTTTTGTTGTGTGTTCCAGATTGCAGTAGAACATATTCCCACCTTCAAATTCACGGAGCCTCGCAGAGCCTGCGGAGCACGAGGAGAAGTGTTTTTAATTCGATATAATTGCGTAGTAATTATATCGAATTAAAAACACGGAAACGAGCTTAAGAATTAAAAAAAATGTTCCCATATTTTTTTTAATTCTTCCCGTGCCGGCCTATGCTAAACTGAAAACACAAAAACCTCACCCATTTTATGCTGGAGAATGCGATGGCGGCCCGTGGAAGACCTGCGAAAATACTCACTTCAAATGACCTCATGACATTACAGCAGTTCCTTAAAAATCTCCCTTTCCTCAAGAAAAACCAGCAGCAGGCTTTGACCTTGCTTCAACAAGCAAATGGCATATTCAATGACAAACAGCTCAATCTACTGAAAGCTGCAGACCGTGATAAAAACCAGTTTTTAAAAAGACAGGCCCTCATTGAACAGATCAAACTAAAGGATAAAAACCAGCAGCCCCTTCTGGCCAACGAAACAGAAATTCTGGCATTACTGACACAGGAAATGGATCAGGATAATTTCTTCCGCCTGGATCGTGCCCTGGAGTCTTACCAGAAAATTGAAAAAGCAGCCTTGGAAAACCGGATCCGGCTGGAGAATGAACACAAGCGCGAAATTTTGCAAAAAAGTCATAAAGAACTGACAGACGCCCAAAAGAAACGTAATGCAGAAAATCAGCTCAAATATGCTTTAGGTGGAGCAGTACTAGCCGCCTGGAACAAACTTAATTTATCAACCGAAAATATAGATCCAGAAAAAGTTAAAAATACCATCGTGAATAACCAAAATTTTTTCAGAATGGTCAGTAACACCACGCTTTATCAATATATTCATCCAAGAACTGAAAACTACTTTCGAAGCAGAGAATTGTTTATCAAAGTTATTGAAGGATTATGTGAATATGATGACCACGGTACAGAACTTTATATCTTTGAAGCAGATAGTCACTTAAAACCGCAATAAAATGCGATTACAGCCACTTTTAAACCAATTTTTGAGTTAGCTACGTCTAAATCAATAAAGTGGCTGTAATCGCAAAACAAGAGCATTTAGCTTATTTTGCAAAAATACAAATCAAGATCCATTTCAAAACTCACAATATACCTAGAAGGTATATACCGAGCGAGTGTCTACGAGCGGCATAACTAAAATTCGCGCTTCGACTCTTTGAAAAACTGTTTTTTAGTATGTGAAATCTAAAAGAGCGTAAATCAAATGCCAAAATTTGATTCTAGAACGAGCGAAAGCGAGTAAAAAAAGCACTATGAGCGAAGCGAATTCCGAATTGTTTGTGCTTTTTTTAAAGTCATAACGAGATTTACTAAAAATTGCCCCAAGAATCGAGCGATAGCGAGATTCAATAGAGTTTGAGCGTAGCGAAAACATAGGGCAATTTATCATTCTCTGGGCTTTTAATTATTTTAATGCTTTTAAATGCTTTTAAATGCTATAAAAGTCTTTATTTAAAAGGCTTTCATACTTAATTAAACTAGGTTTGTCGACCTTTAAAACTAGGTTTATCGACCTTTAAAACTAGGTTTATCGACCTTTAAAACTAGGTTTGTCGACCTTTAAACTAGGTTTGTCGACCTTTAAATTCTTATACGAAATCTGATGTTAAAAAGAACTAAAACTAAAATTTATGGACCTTAAACCTTTTAATAGTAGTGAAATTATATCTGTCTTAAAGGGTATTAAAACTAGGTTTATCGACCCATTAAAAAGAGAATTGCTAAAACCATTTGAATGGTCTATCTTACAACCTAGTTATTAAGATAATAAAGAATGAAATGTCAAAATTAATCGTTAAAGATAATTCTTTAATGCAGGCAAGTTACACCCTAGACATGGTAGAACAACGTTTAATTTTACTTGCTATAGCTGAAGCTAGAGAAACTGGACATGGAATCACTGAAAATAGTCTTCTAGAGGTTCATGCGAATAGCTATATTAATACCTTCCATGTTGAGAAACATACTGCTTATACAGTTCTTAAAGACGCCTCTAAAAGCTTATTTGACCGTTATGTTACTTATCATGACGTTAACCCCAAAACGGGGAAAGACCGCAGTTTCCACTGTCGCTGGGTAGATAAAATTGGTTATGAACCTAATTCAGGGATTGTTTTTTTACGTTTCACACAAGATATCGTCCCTCTTATTACTCGTTTAGAAGAAAATTTTACTAAATATGAATTACAACAAGTCGCTAGATTAACTAGTGCCTATGCAATTCGTTTATATGAGTTGTTAATTCAATGGCGCTCAGCAGGGAAAACCCCCATTTTTGATTTGCAAATATTCAGACAACAACTAGGTGTTGAAGTTAATCAGTATAAGACCATGAGTAATTTCAAAACTTACGTTTTAGATTTTGCTCTTAAACAAGTGAATGAATGGACAGATATAACAGCTCAATACGAGCAACATAAAACTGGTCGAATAATTTCAGGATTTTCATTTAAGTTTCGTCAGAAGAAACCTAAAAAATCAAATTTAGTAACATTAACAGATCCACAACGTCTCTTATTTGCCAAGAAGCTTTCAGAACTCCCGGAAGTGAGTAGTAAATATTCTGAAGGGACAGAAAGTTATTCTCAATTTGCTGTAAGGATTGCTGATATGCTTAAAGATCCAGAAAAATTAAAAGAATTTACTCCACTGCTTAAAAAAGTTGGCTATAAAGCGGCATAAAATATAAGCTTGCTCATTTGTCTATTAGACAGTCTAATAGACAACAACTTTTGACAAGATTAGGCATAGCTTTACATCATGAAAAGCCTTTCAGTTCTTGAATTATCCAAGCTTTACAATATAAATAGACAGACCATATACAACCATATAAACAAAGGAATTCTAAGTAAAAATTCTGACAATAAGATTGATTTTTCAGAAGCCATTCGTGTATTTGGAGAGCCTGCTAAAAAACAGAATGTAAAAGACCCTGTAAAAATAGACAGTCCAAGTTCGGCAGAAGTTTTACTGCTTAGACAGCAGATAGACATGCTGAAAAATCAAGTATCAGATGCCAAAGATCGAGAAGCCTTCTACCAAGAACAAATTGAAGTCATGCAACGTCTATTGGAAGCTCCAAAACCTCATGTCACTACACCTGTTGATCCTGAGCCAACTCAATCTAAGCCTGAGACAGAAGAAAAAGAGGAAGTGATCACAATCCCTCCAAAAGAACCTGAAGTAATCGAGAATAAGCGCATTCTAGTCCCGGAACATGTCCAACCGGAACCAGAAAAAAGAGGCTTTTGGAGCCGTTTTTTTAGACCCTATGATTAACCATGATTGTTTAATTGATATGAACAAAGTTGTGAAACATTGCTCAAAGAATAGGCGTGGAACGTGAAAAATCATAAAAAAAGCCCGAACAGGGATGCTCGGGCTATAAACTAGAAACTACAGCGTTGAATTATAAGGATAATTATACAGCATTTCGTATAAGGTGTATTATGTTAATTTTAGATAAACTATAGAATCCATTAGTTTTTAAACCAATAAATTAAATATTTTATGGAACTCCAGAATATTTATTCAGGCGATACTTAAGCAATAAGGGTAGGGTGATTACATAAAGTATTGCAGCTAATGCCCATACCATTCCAGGAGCTGATGCCTGAGTCATAAAATAGAGGCTAGTAACTAATACAGGACCAATTATAGCCCCCAGACTATTAAAACTGCTTAATAGCCCTTGTAATTCACCTTGTCTTTCATCACTAATACCTCTGGACATCATTGCTTGCAAAGCAGGAACGGCTACTCCACCAAGGGCAAACAATGGTAACAACGCAAAAGGCACCCATTCTTCAACAGCAATAGATAAAAGAAGTAAACCAATTGCATCGCAAGCTATTCCACATAACAACGTATTTTTCTCTCCAAACCTCTTTACCATAGGGGCGATAGCAAAAGCCTGTGCAATAGAATGGCATATTCCATAACTAGCAAGGGAAACACCTGCAATAAATATACTCCAGCCATAACGATCCTGCCCATAGATAACCCATAAAGTTGCGGGGACTTGTGAAACCAATGTGATAATTAAAAAGATACCAAGCAATGGAGCCATATTAGGTTGAGTGATCAAATAGGATAATTTCTTTAATATTGATTGCTCCTGAACCTTCTCAGTCATTTTATTGCTGTGTTTTGATTCTTTTAATAAGACTGCTGTCATTATTAAATTAATCCCATTCATAAAAGCAGCAGCAAAGAACGGTGCATGTAAGTTCCATTCACCCAAAACTCCACCTATTACCGGACCCGCTATAAACCCAATACCAAAGACAGCTCCAAGGAGACCAAACCTTTTTGCACGCTCATGGGCTGGAGTAATATCTGAAACATAAGCTGTTGCAACAGCCATGTTGGCACCTGTAATTCCCGCAAAAATACGACCAATATATAGCCACAATAGAGAAGGAGCAGTAGCCATTAGGAGATAATCAGCCGTTGCACCAGCAATTGAAATAATTAATACAGGTCGACGTCCAAATCGGTCACTCAACGCTCCAAGGATAGGTGCAAAAATGAACTGCATCAGAGCATACACAGCTAATAAAGCACCATAGTGAACACCGCCTGCTTCAGCTCCAGCCAATGACCGTAATAATTCAGGCAAGATCGGCATAATTAAACCAATCCCAACAGCATCCAGAAATATAGTGATTAAAATCACGCTCAATGATTTCTTCACAAATGCCTTCTCTAGCAATGATAGAATTAATATTCTCTCACACACTCCCTATCAGTGATAGATTTATGAGTAAAAAAGATATTGCACCTCAACGTCTGACACGTGAAATAGTCCTGCGTACCGCATTGGATATGTTGAATGAAGAAGGCATAGATTCAATAACCACACGCAAGCTAGCTCAACGATTGGGTATTAAATCTCCAACTCTATATTGGCATTTCAAGAATAAATCCTTGTTAATGGAAGCAATGGCGGAAACCATTATAAATGAACACCATTTAGTTTCTTTACCCATCGATGGGATGACATGGCAAGATTGGTTGCTCGCTAATTCTGTAAGCTTTCGTCGAGCACTACTAGCTTACCGTGATGGTGCTCGTCTACATGCAAGAACTAGCCCCAGTCAAGGACATTTCAACACGATTGAGGCCCAAGTTGCGCTGTTATCTCATGCTGGGTTTTCTCCTGTTGAAGCAGTTGCATTACTTATGACATTAGGAAGGTTTATTGTTGGGTGGGTCCTTGAGGAGCAGCAAGAAGAAATAAGATCAGACCCACCATTCGAAGCCGATCCAACTATATATCCACTCATGCTCCAAGGAGTGAATACCTTACAAAATATGAATGCGGATGACATTTTTGAAAATGGGATTCGTATGGTGATTATCGGTGCTGAAAGACAACTTGATATTAAAATGCAAACTTAACTCTATACTGCTTTAAGCAACTGTTCTATTTAGTAATAAAGCTTTTATCCTTAATTATTTAACATAATAGAGCTTATACGAAACGCACTTTAAAATATTATTGTTTTTCATATAGTTAAAAATTTTTAACCAACCTCAAAAACCGTAAAACGCCGACTTGGAAACAAGTCGGCTTTTTTATGAACGGTTTTGATATATTCTGCCAATAAAATTGACCACTATTTATGCTTTTT
>NZ_RCHC01000036.1 GCF_003664645.1 Acinetobacter chengduensis
CCTGCGGATAAACCTGGGACAGTTTTTAATCATCTTTGTAAGCATTTACTTACGTCAATTCAGGTCCTTTGCTGCTATTCGGAATACTAGAATATTCATATGATTAATTCGTCAGGAACAGGAAGTTCCTTAGAATTAAAAAATGAGCACCAGGATGGCGCTATATAAGATACGTAAGAGTACAGAGACCGAATGTTCCAATAAAAAACCCCAGCAGGATGCTGGGGTTTTTTATTACTTAGAATATCTATAACTGAGTATTGATCTGATAGCGTGTATTACGTCCACCACCTTCTAATTTGACGATACATTTTTTCTCAAGTAAATCTGATAAATGGCGAGTAGCTGTTGCTTTACTGACTTTAGCAACCTTTTGATATTGTGACGCACTGATACCATGTTCAAAGCCATTCTCGCCACCGTCTAATAAACGATTTAGGACTTTGCGTTGTTCTTCACTCAGGGCTAAATTTGAATACTTATGCCAAAATTGACTTTTAAATAATGTTCGATTGATCTGTGCTAAGGTTTTTTCAAGGCTATCATTCAATGTATCTAGAAACCAAACTAGCCAATCTGTGATATCAGAATCATTTTTTTGAGTTTGTTCTAATATCTCATAGTAACTTTTACGTTTATTTAATATCGCAGTAGACATTGCATACAAACGGATACTCTGTTCATCCATTTGAGCTAAAGCAAGGTCTGTAAGGGTACGTGTAATACGTCCATTACCATCATCAAAAGGATGTAGGGTAACAAACCATAAATGGGTAATGCCTGCACGTAACAGAGGATCAAGCAATGAATCATTCAGACTTTGATTAAACCACGCTATGAATGTATTTAAGCGTTCTTCTAAGCCTTCTCTTGGCGGTGCTTCAAAATGTACTTTTGGATAATCCAATCGACCTGAAACGACCTGCATAGGCTCTGATCCCCGAAGTTGACCAATGCGTAAACGTTGCATTGTCCAATCCGGATCATTGAAAAGCCAACGATGCCATTGCATGAGACGCTCAACAGTCAGTGGTTGCTTAACATCGTTAAGTGCATCTAGCATGATATTGGCTAAGCCTTCTGATCGATCTGAGCTTGGATAAGGCTGTTCAAGCGTAACACCCAAGCGTTGAGCTAGAGATGATCGCAATGAAAAAACATTGATGGTTTCATTTTCAATTGCTGATGAAGCAACAAGATTGGCCAGAAGAGTATCTAGAGTGAATTGTTCTTTTGCTAAATCATGCTGACTTTGTCCAAGAAGAATCCCTATTTTTTGATGTATCTGTCTGGTTTTAGGCAAGATAATTGAATCTTGCCATGTGAAATTTGTCCAGTTTTGTATTTGCCAAATCCATTCCTGCATTTTCAATCTTTCTCTGAAAATCTAAGATGAGTTGAATATAGCATATATTCGACTCAAGTAATGAGCCGAATATATTGGTTAATTAGCTCATCTATTTATCTAGGATACTGGGAGCAGTCTAATAAAATGGCTACTTAACATAAAATCTCTTATACGAAATTTGACTGTAAGCCCCAAATAAAAATGTCCATCTGAAAGTTCACTTGAAAAATAGGCTCTTATTTGCTCCCAATTCAACGATAGAACACTTATTGGTAACAGACATCATAAAAACATGAAATGATGGATAGAGCGTAAATAAGCGCAAAATAGAGCTATGTTTTACATTAACGTGAAATATAACCATCAAATAAACATGAAAAAGAAAATTTCTAATCAATCATAAAATTCAAAAAATAATGCTTAATTTTAAGAAAATTTAAACAATAACAGTTATTTATAGAGCGAGTGTCTACGAGCGAACTGATGAAATACGATTTTCGGCATGCTTTTTCTCTGATTACAAGCTTCCATCAGCTTCACAATGAAAGTAACAGAGCATCCCGAAGGGTGCGAACTTCTAAGTTTTTGCTTTTAAAAATGCCATGAGCGAAGCGAATGCCATAATTTCTTTTTTCTTTTGGTTATCAGGTACAGCAGTTATAAAAATCGCCCCCGATGCTGTGAGCGTAAGCGAACAGCAATATAGTACGAGGCTTGCCGAGTACCAAGGGCGATTTTCTTTTTCTATTTTTAATCTTTTTAAAAGCTTTTATAAAGCTTTACAGCTTTAAAAAGCTTTAAAAAAGCTTTACAGGGTAGCTATAGCGCTTGTAAACAGGGGCTTACAGCCTAATAAGTGGGGGTGGATTGTTAGGTTAGTGGGGGTGGATTGTTAGGTTAGTGGCTTTAAGTGGGGGTGGATTGTTAGGTTAGTGGGGGTGGATTGTTAGGTTAGTGGGGGTGGATTGTTAGGTTAGTGGGGGTGGATTGTTAGGTTAGTGGGGGTGGATTGTTAGGTTAGTTAGGCTAAAACTCAATCATCTTGACTTATCAAGTGGTGGTGATATTATCAATACAACCCCCACTTAAAAACTATAAACTTGAGAGTTTTCAATGCCTGCGTTAAAGAAGAAAATAATTAGCTTTGACGATGCTGATAAGAATTATTTTCCGTTATCAGCTCCAGATAAGCGTTATCCAGCAGAGTTAGCTGTTTTTCAAAATATTTTTTGGCAACTCAAGCATGAAAAGGCTCCTAAAGACGATGTTCTAAAAATTTTATTTTTATTTAGCCCAAAAGTACGTTTAGCTGAAGATCCACATGAAGGTATGGAATTTTGCATCACAGCAAAGGAATACGCTGAGTTAACAGGTTTAAAAGTTGATAGTACATACACAATATTAAACCGGGTTGTAGATGCCCTTTATGATCATAGTGTGGTCTTTTACCATTCTGAAAAAGATAGAGATATTAGAACTAGATTAATCAATTCATGCTCATATAAAGATGGTTGTTTTTATATATCATTTACACATTTTGCTCTTTACATCATGTATGTATTTAATCAGCAAAATTCATTCACAAAGTTTAAAGTAAAGTCAGCAATATCTCTAAGTGGACACGGTTTAAAACTTTATCCGTTTCTCATACAAAATGAGTTTCGCTATAATTTTGATGTTCAATTGAAAGAGCTAAAACTTGCTCTTGGACTCAATGGAGATTCATATCCAGAATATCGTGATTTTAAAACTACTATTCTCAAACCTCATATTGATTCTATCAATCAAAAAACTGAATTAACTGTTGAGTTTAAGGCCGTGAAAAAAGAAGGGCGAAAGGCAAGTCATGTTAATTTCACTGTGACAAAAAAACGAACAGTCAAAGCAGAAGAACCAAAGAAAAAAGTACCAGATGAACCACAAAATGAACAACCAAAAATTACAGCAACAATGGTCTATAAAGAAATTATTAAAAAACCTGAACTACTACCACGTTTTCAAGAATCAGGTGAAGCAATAAATGAGATGATTGATCGAATAAAAAATGATTTTAAAAATGGTAATCAAGAGCGATGGATTAATAAGCTTCAAGAATTTGGAATAGCTTTTGAAGAACCTGTACCATTTTAATGATAAGAAAATTTGAGTACAGCTTTAACAAAATATTTTGTTAAAGCTGTACTCAGAAAAATCACATCTTATTTTTTAGCTTTTCTCTACGTGCATCATCATTATGTAAGTACAGTGCTTCTTTTAAATTATCAGAACCTTTGAAAATTTTATTCTGTTCACGCTTTGGAGCAGATGTTAGAATTTTTGTCAGTAACTCAATAAAATATGTTTGTTCCTGCTGATTCAAAACTTTATCGCTACTATCAAAAATTTGATTAATTATAGAATCAGCAATACCAAATTTTTGAGCATCTACAATTCTTTTTTCTGCTGGTGTCAGATCTGGAAGTATATCTTTAAATTTTTCGATTGCTTCACTTGCTAGTTTTTGAATATCAGCAAGAGATTTTTGAGCATCTTTTAACTGTTCTTTTGACAATTTACGACTTTCAATTTTACTGATTAATTCACTAACTTGCTTAGCATATTCTTTGCTGTCAAAAATTGGAGTCTTATCTTGTTCATTCATGTTTATATTCTCATAAATAAAAATATCTAATCATCACAATATAAAAAAAACAAGGGCAAATTATCGCTTTTAAATTATTGAAGTGTGAGAGCCGATTGCCGTTAAACTTTTTCCATGACATTCCAGATTCTTATAGTCCAGCGCAAGCGTAGACTATGAGAATGTAGGAATGACATAGGAAAAAGCGCACTTTAACCCAAATTGAACATTACGCTTCGCTTCATATTCAATTTGAGTCGTGCGCCCCCTCCCAAGCTAGGGCAGGAGGGGACTTTTAAACCGTTATCATGAGAAAATAATTTATTGCACTTTGCACAATAATTATTTTCATGTAACGTCTTAAAAGTAGAAAAGCAAAACCGGCAGCGAGGCACAGATATGTCAGATAAAATTGTAATTCGCAATCAATATTCTCACAGAGTTTCGACTGTCAAAAAATCAAATGGTCACAGCATATTAAGAATAATTGCATATATTAATGCACGAAAATTGCTAAATAATTTAACAGGGAATGAGCATAATTTTTCAAAAAAATCTGGTGTTATTGAGACAGGTTTTTTTATGCCGCATGGCATTAAAACGAATATGTCAGAAGAACAATTTTATAATCATATTGAGAATAATAGCCACGCTTCGACAAACATTATTGCATATAGTTCTATTGCAGCTTTACCGCCTGAACTCCCACCAGAAGAACAAGTTAAAATTGTTGAAGAATTTTGCAATATGTTCACAGATCAATACGGAACTTCGATCAGTTTTGCGATACACGAAGCAGATAATTTGAAGCATAAAAAGGCACGTTTAGAAGAAATTGAAAAGTATAATTTGCCAGAAGATGATGAAGATTTAAGACTACAAATACAAAATAATCACGTTCATTTTGTGATTCCGTATTGCAAAATTGAACCAATGACTGACCAAGATTTTAACGCAAAGCGCAAGAAAAAATCTTTTGGTGATACGTTTAAAATTGGCAATCAGGTTAAAGATTTTAACCCAATCAAATATGGCTCAGAGATTAAAAAAGATAAGCCCGATTTAATGAATCTTGAGCAAAACTTTTTGCAATTTATGCGAGAAAAATTTTGTGTGAGTATTAATAATTCACTAGAAAAAAATAATCGAATTGAGCGTTATACACATAAGTCATATAAAGACTTGGGCTTGCAAATTTCAGCAACCGTTCACGAAGGCGAAATGGTAAAAAGCCGTGTTGCTCAAGGCAAAAAGATGGACGTTCACGAATACAACAAACAGCAAAAATTAAAGCAACAAACAGAATCGGACTATCTAAATTTTATCAATGTGCCATTGCCTAAAGAGCTTGCATACAAAATTTTAAATGGTGAAAAACTTGCTGAAAAAGAGTTGCTAGATAGCTTAAAACCGCAACCCAAATCAGAACTTGAGCAAGCTCAAGACTTGCTTGATCAGATCAATAACGCACATCAGCTAATAGATAACAAACTTGCAGATCACGAGTATGAACCGCTCGATTTACGAGAAAAATTAGATCGTTTGAAAGAATCTACTTCCCCAGGTGCAACACCAACGGAACCCGAAACACTCAGTCAGAAATTGGAACGCTTGAAACAGAAGCAAGCTGAACAGCCAAAGCCGAAGGCAGAACCTAAAGATGACAACGACAACGATTATTCACCGTTTTAAAATTATTCAATGGGAGCAGTCACATGACTGACAACAGCGAAATTATTGATTTACTGACAGCAATCGTCAGCACAATTGAAAATCAAGACAAACAAGCTCAAACAGCAAAATTAGAGTTACTGGAGCAATTGAAAGTCATTGCTTCAAAGACAGATACAGTCAGTACAAACTTTCCGAAGCTAATTGAGACACTGTCCAATTTTGACAGTAAGATTGCATCAAGTTTTGATGATATTCAAAACGTCAGCAAGCAATTAAATAGTGTTGTTCAGCAAATTTCAGTTGCTCAAAAAGCACTTGAAGCAGTGAAGTTACAAGCATCAAATCTAAATATTGAACAGACAGCAGCACATATTAAAAATGCAGATGTACATGCTCGACAGCTCACAGAACATTTAGAAAATAATGGTCAGCGCTATCAAAATAATATGCGTGCTGCGACCAACATCGCAATTCAGCAAGTCGAAATTTTAAAAAATCAAGTGAGTACAATTTCAGACAGTTTTTCGGACATTGTCTCGAATCGAATTTCAGAAGAAATTATTAACCAAGTGTCATCGAAACTTACTCAACAAATTTCAGATCAATTGAAATCTGAAATAGAAGTAAGTGCGAAAGATACCGCTGAAAAGCTTGCTAGCTCTACATTTAATAAATTAGATTCTACTTTTAATAAAGCAGAACAACGGTTGAAAGAAAACTCCACTGCTTTTCATAATCAAATTATCACAACATATAATGCTGATCTTAAAACAGTGAAAGAGATCAGCACTGAATTACAGGCGACAGCACAAAGATCCGCTGAACTATACCAACAGCGTGAAAAAGCATATCAAGATCATGTTTTAGAAGAAAAGAAGGAACTGAAGTTAAGCTTTCTAAAAAAATTAGCTATCGGCTGGGCAATAGTTACTATCACAGGTCTAACTTTCGGCCTTCTGAGCCAAACAATGGTCGAATCTGGAATCGAGAAAGCATTAAATTACAGAATGATAGAAGCTAGGCTTAAAGGTCTTGGTCTGCAAATGTTATCGCCAGATCTATGCAAAAATTACATTCCTAAACAACCTTTTTCGCAGATCCCGGCAATCCAAACTTGTTTCCAGTTTAGAAATTCCCAGAAGATTCAAACTCAATATGGTGAATTACACGTAATTTATAAATGAAAAAATCAGCTATGATGAATCATTATTCATAGCTATAAAACCAATCAAATAACAATGCCTAAATTTACCGTTGCTGAGTTAGCTAAAAAGTATGGAATTGCTCGTACATCAATCTATGATCGTATGAAGAATGGTTCTATCAGTTATGAAATTGATGCTAAGAATCGAAAAGTCATTGATTTTAGTGAAATGCAACGTGTTTACGGCACACCTGACAGTAAGGCTTACAGTCAGCCTGACAGTACGCAAACTGACAGCACTACAATAGAACTGTACAAGCAACTAATCGAAGAATTACGGCACGATAAGTCAGTTTCTGAAGAACGTGAAAGACGTATGTACAAAGAGATTGAGCAACTTAAAGATAAAATTGACAATCTAACATTAGCACTTGGCTATACACCTAAAAATATTCAGCCTGACAGTCAGGCTTACAGTACAAATGAACAAATCCGTACAACTACAGACTTACAAGAAACTGTACAACCAGAACAAGTTACCCCAATAGAAAATAAACCTATTCAGCAAACATCTACGATAACACCAGAACCTAAAAAACGCGGTCTATTTGGTCGAGTACTGAAAGCAGTTTTGAATGATGATTAATGCTTGATTGTTCACCTGGGCTTATTAAAACCGTGGAACATTGATCAAATATTAGGCGTGGAACGTGAAAAATCATAAAAAAAGCCCAAACGGGCTCGATTGGGCTATAAACTTTAAAATAAGTGTATGAATTTAAAGGTTAATTATAACACGTTTCGTATAAGGTGTATTATGTTAATTTTAGAAAATCTTCACTACTATTATTTTAAAATAAGCCTTATATCCAAGCATAAAACAAGGTTGTCTAGACTTCTTTTAACAGTAAAGTTATCATAAAACTGAATTTTATTTTTTAGGTAAGTTTATGCATTCTATCCGCATTCGTTAAGACACAACTATTTGCATAGTGACACTATTTTATAATGGTGGGCTTTTGTTGTGTCTTTAAGAATATATGCGGATATATAAAGTAAAAGTATGCTTAATTTATAAGTATGCTTTTAGTGCATAGTTTCCAGTTATAACTTAATTGACTAGCTATTTGTCCACCCTGTGGATGAATAGCTTTTTTTTTGGGAGGACACTGTGATGCTAGCTTTTGTTTTCACCTAAATCCTGTTTGCTGCATAAAAAATTTCAAGAGCTAAACAGGAGTAAATAAAAATGAGTTTAATTATTAAAGCGAGAAACATACGCTTGGATTATGCTGGGCGTGATGTTTTGGATATTGATGAATTGGAAATTCACTCTTATGACCGTATTGGTCTTGTGGGTGATAACGGAGCAGGAAAGAGTAGTTTACTCAAAGTACTTAATGGCGAAATTGTTTTAGCCGAAGCGACATTACAGCGTTTTGGTGATTTTGCACATATCAGCCAACTGGGCGGAATCGAAATAGAAACGGTCGAAGACCGGGCAATGTTATCTCGCCTTGGTGTTTCCAATGTACAAAACGACACAATGAGTGGCGGAGAGGAAACTCGTGCAAAAATTGCTGCCGCATTTTCCCAACAAGTACATGGCATTCTAGCGGATGAACCAACCAGCCACCTTGATCTCAATGGAATAGATCTACTTATTGGTCAACTTAAAGCATTTGATGGAGCATTACTTGTTATCAGTCATGACCGATATTTTCTTGATATGGTTGTAGACAAGATATGGGAGTTAAAAGACGGTAAAATTACGGAATATTGGGGTGGTTACTCGGATTACTTGCGTCAAAAAGAAGAAGAGCGACAACACCAAGCCGTAGAATATGAGCTGATGATGAAGGAACGGGAGCGATTAGAATCTGCTGTGCAAGAAAAACGCCAGCAAGCTAATCGATTAGACAATAAGAAAAAAGGAGAAAAATCCAAAAACTCTACCGAAAGTGCTGGACGACTTGGGCATGCAAAAATGACTGGCACCAAGCAAAGAAAACTGTATCAGGCAGCTAAGAGTATGGAAAAGCGTTTGGCTGCATTAGAAGATATTCAAGCACCAGAGCATTTGCGTTCTATTCGTTTTCGTCAAAGTTCAGCCCTAGAACTGCACAATAAGTTCCCGATTACGGCAGATGGTCTGAGCTTAAAATTTGGTAGCCGTACTATCTTTGATGACGCTAACTTTATAATACCGCTTGGCGCTAAAGTCGCTATAACTGGATCGAATGGAACAGGGAAAACGTCCTTGTTAAAAATGATATCAGAACGTGCTGATGGATTAACCATATCTCCAAAAGCTGAAATTGGCTACTTTACACAAACAGGATATAAATTTAACACGCATAAATCTGTGCTCTCCTTTATGCAGGAAGAGTGCGAGTACACAGTTGCGGAAATTCGTGCAGTATTGGCTTCAATGGGGATCGGAGCGAATGATATTCAAAAAAACTTATCCGACTTATCGGGAGGTGAAATCATCAAACTGCTTTTATCCAAAATGCTTTTAGGAAAATATAATATTTTGCTTATGGATGAACCAGGAAACTATCTTGACCTAAAAAGTATTGCCGCATTAGAAACAATGATGAAGTCCTATGCAGGAACTATTATCTTCGTATCTCATGACAAGCAATTGGTCGATAATATTGCTGACATTATCTACGAGATCAAAGACCACAAAATCATCAAGACTTTTGAGAGAGATTGTTAATGATAGCCAATCTAATCCGAACATTAATTATTGAACTCTTTAAAGGAAATTAAAAATGACAATTCAAGATATTCAATCACTTGCTGAAGCACACGGCTTGTTGCTTACGGACAAAATGAATTTCAATGAAATGGGCATTGATTTTAAGGTCGTTTTTGCTCTTGATACAAAGGGGCAACAATGGTTGCTGCGTATTCCTCGTCGTGATGGCATGAGGGAACAAATCAAGAAAGAAAAACGCATTTTAGAATTGGTAAAAAAACATCTTTCTGTAGAGGTTCCTGATTGGAGAATTTCATCTACAGAATTAGTGGCTTATCCCATACTTAAAGATAATCCTGTTTTAAATTTGGATGCTGAAACCTATGAAATAATTTGGAATATGGACAAAGATAGCCCGAAATACATAACATCTTTGGCAAAAACCTTATTTGAAATCCATAGTATTCCTGAAAAAGAAGTTCGGGAAAATGATTTGAAAATTATGAAACCTTCAGATTTAAGACCTGAAATAGCAAACAATTTGCAGTTAGTAAAATCTGAAATTGGTATAAGTGAGCAATTGGAAACCCGCTACAGAAAATGGTTGGATAATGATGTTCTATGGGCAGATTTCACCCAATTTATACATGGCGATTTATATGCTGGGCATGTACTAGCTTCAAAGGATGGAGCTGTTTCAGGCGTTATTGATTGGTCAACAGCCCATATAGATGACCCAGCGATTGATTTTGCTGGGCATGTAACTTTGTTTGGAGAAGAAAGCCTCAAAACTCTAATCATCGAGTATGAAAAACTAGGGGGTAAAGTTTGGAATAAACTATATGAACAGACTTTAGAAAGAGCAGCGGCCTCTCCTTTGATGTATGGTTTATTTGCCTTAGAAACTCAAAATGAAAGCCTTATCGTTGGAGCAAAAGCTCAGTTGGGAGTTATATAATTTAAAAATATGATTGCTGAGAACTGCCTTGTTTTGAAACTTGGTTGGCTTTAATTAGTTTTTAGTATTCTTTATAGAAAATGCCTCGATCAAGGGGCATTTCTAACAATCATTTAACATAAAATTTCTTATGTGAAGTAACCTGAATGCAGCGGTGCCCCATTGGGGGCGCGTTGAGATAAGCCTCTTTTAGATAACTTTAGCAACTCGATAGACAGTTGCAACTCCACAATTCACTGCTTTGGCAATTTCTTCCTTAGTCATATTGCCAACTACTAGCAATTCTTTTATTCGTTTATGTTTAGCCTCATTTGCCTTCTTGCCTGTTGGTTTGTAACCCGAACGTGCCAGGCCCTGCTTAATACGTTCTATACGTTTCTCATTGTCTAGGCGGGCCATTGTTGCCAGAAGATCAATCAACATATTGTTGATGAGTTCCAA
>NZ_RCHC01000037.1 GCF_003664645.1 Acinetobacter chengduensis
ACTGCGGATAAACCTGGGACGGTTTTTAGCCGGTCCTGTACGCATTTGCTTACGTCAATTACGGCCCTTTGCTCCTGTACGACCTGGCTGCAATTTCCTATGATGGATTCATCAGGAACAGGAAGTTCCACACAATAATAAAAACATAGATACGCACAAGGACTGTAAGGTACGACAGGAGTTATACCGAGCGAACCAATACGAAAAACCCCGGCAGGATGCCGGGGTTTTTTATTGCCTGAAACCTTTCCGATAATCCGTTTTATCGTAATTTTAGGGAGAATTAATAACTACTTTTGATTATCCTCATTAAACTTCAAGAAGCTTTCCAATAATTCATATAGCTGAGATCCAATATGATTCGTTGGATAAATATAATCTGGATCAGTAATACTTTCTTCTATTGCCTTGGCTTGCTCTATGGCAAAAGCAATTTTTTCTTTACTAAAGAATTCATTTGGTAAAGCTTTTGTTTTTTCGTAAGAAAAATTTTGGTCTAATTGTGTCTTCAATAAAAAGTTTAAATAACTCTCACAAAATTGGACTTTTTGTTTTTTCCTATCTTTCCTAATATAAAAAATAGGATTATTTAAGAGCGCATCCTTAATTGGATCAATTAAAGAGTCAATCTTTACCAAATGCATAATAAACCAAATCTCTAAGCATGAAGAAGATACTGAAAATCTGTAATTATGACTTAAACACTCTTGTACTGCTTCTGCTAAATTTCGTCCCCATTTATCTCTATCAACAATAATCCAACATTCATCAGTCTTAGGATTTAGCCCTTCACTTTTGACATTTCTCTTTAAAGTATTGAAAACATTCTTTGGGGAACTATTATTTTTATCTTCTTCAGGCCTTTCATAATGTACGAATTTACATAGTTCTCCGACATTATTGAGCTTTTGAAAATACTCAACTTCAGTAACATGTCCTTCACAAGCAATGTAAAAAAATTTATTAGGTTCTCTATATTTTTCAGACCGGGTAATAGGCTCAAAACTACGGCTCATTTAACATTTCTTCCTATTTCTGAAAGATTTGGAACTCCATCGAATCTGCCATTGAGATAACTTTTTCGTAACTCTTTATCAAATCTTTGATTATATTCAGAAAGTGAGTGAAGGCTTGATGCACCATTTTTAGCCTTTGAAATAAACCAGATTTCATCCCGTCTTAAAAGTTCTTGATCTAATAATGCTGATTCATGCGTAGCTAGAATTATTTGGCTATATATATCTTCTGAAAAATTTATATAAAATTTGATTAAAGCATGAACCAAATTAGGATGTAGACTTCTTTCAATTTCATCAACGATAACAACATTTCCACCTTGCATTGTAGATAAAATGATAGGTATCAAATCAAATAATCTTTTCGTACCATCAGATTCTTCATCAGCAGTATCAAAATCTATAAATTTATCAGTACCATCAACTTTTCTTTGGGTTATTAATTTATAAAACTTAATTTCATCTTCTTCTTTATTAACTAAAACTAATTCTCCTTTAATAGGGTCACTAATTGAAGCTGTGTTTTTTTCACTGCCTTTTTTTAATAACGAGGAAATAACTTTATCTAAGAACTGATCTGGAAAAGGTAAGTTTTCTTTTTTTATCTCTTTAAAATCAATTTTATCAATGCCTGTATCTAAAGCATTAAGAAATTTTGCAAATACCTCTCTAAAATCTGAATTTCTATTTAATTCATGTTGAAGGCCTTCTTTAGCTTTAGACGTAGGGTAAATAATAGTCAATGAATTACTAAACCAATCATAAATATTTTGCATATGTTTTAAACCAATAGATTCATTGGTAAAGTTAAATTGATCTATTAAACTTATTAAAAGCGAGTCCTCTTTATAAGATTCAAATAAGTTTTTTGTCATTAAATTTTCATTATCAAACATATTACCTAATTCAATATTAGGCTTCATATCTTCAAATTTACGATCAAAAATTTGCTCTACTTTGCCGTCTTTAGACTTCAATAAATAGAGCCACTCTTCCGTAAACTTTAAATTATCAAAAGAAAAACCATAGATATACATGTAGCCATTGTGATGAATTTTATATTCAAGTGTACTGATTGGATTTGGTATTTCAACTAAACGAAATTTATTTGCCATTTTTGAAGTAAGGTCTACTTCTTTCGTAACTAGTCTTTTACCCAAATCAATAGCTTTAATTATATTAGACTTACCTGATGCATTCGCACCAAATAAAGTTGCTAATTTCAAAGTAGATATTTTATTAAAAGGTTCATTTACATGATTTTTTTTTAATCTTTCTTTGCCAGCAACCATTGAAAAAGAAGACCTATCCTTGAAGGAAAGTAGGTTCTCAACAGAAAATTCTACTAGCATACTAGTTCACATCAATACAAAATATTAAAAACATCATAACCATTTTTTTTTATACTTAAAGTGATTTTTTCACATTCGAAATACAAATAATCTTTTTAATTTTTTATTTAACATAAAATCTCTTATATGAAATTTAGAACTTATCCCTTAAAAAGATCATTAAAAAGCTCTTTATCTTTCTGTCTATTTTCTTCTGTCTTACTTTCCGCACTTAAAAACTGCTCAAAATCAGCCCATTGATGTTTAAAAGATTCATCATTCTTAAATTTATTCAAAACCCAAGCGCCAAGCAAAATTTTCCGTCTAGTTTCATTTTTCCGTTCTTGGGCTTTTGCTTCGCTTAAAAGTTTTTGCTGTTTGAGTTTAAGCTCATTCTGTTTCTGTTTTGCCTGTTCTAAGATCTGCTCTTGTTCTTTTTTTAAATACTCAATTTGCTCTTGCAGGGATAATTTTTTCTGCTGTGCTTTGGTGAGTTTCTTTAAAACTGCATCTTTCTTTTCTTGAATATCTGACATAGTATTAAACCGTGATGATCAATAATCAAACATCATCATAGAGTCAAAAAACAAAGCGAGCAATATCAAACGTAGCGAAGCGAAGTTTTCCCGGAGTGAAACGAAGGGCGCACTTACCCACTTTTATCATTTCATTCAAAAGTGGACGTTGCGACAGGGGAAACCCCTGTACCCCATGACCTCGCTTTAGCATGGTCAGCAACTTTTTCAAAGTTGCAAAAATCAAAACCACGGTATGCAGAAATTTAGGTTTTTAAAGTGGCAATTTTTCATTTGAATGAAAGCAACATCTCACGAAGTGACGGACGTTCAGCCGTTGCTTGTGCTGCTTATCGTGCCTGTGAAAAATTAGAGGATCTGACTTTTGGAAAGACTCAGGACTACACTAAAAAAAAGGGACTTGCATACAAAAATATTTATGCACCAGAACATACCAATACAAAACTTTTAGACCGTCAAACACTTTGGAATACAGTAGAAAAAAAAGAATTCAATGCCAATGGCTCAATGAAAGCCAATGCACGACTCGCCAAAGAATATATCTGTGCTTTACCACATGAATTAACAGATGCAGAACGCATAAAAATCGTTGATGACTTTTGCCGAGACTTTGTGAACAAGCACAATGTTATTGTCGATGCCTGCATCCATGCACCACATGAACATAACGATGAAACCAATAATAAAAACTATCACGTACACATGATGTTCACGACCAGACTCATCAATGAAAAAGGCGAATTAGGAAAGAAACAAAGAATCTTCAACGACCATGGTCCCGAGATCCTGAAGGACAGCCGAGCAACTTTTGCCAATGTTGTAAACACAGTATTGGAAAATGCCGGACTAGACGAACGCATCGACCACCGGAGTTACAAGGATCAGGGCTTAGACTTTCTTGAACCCACTCATCATGAAGGGCATGAAGCTACAGCACTTCGCAGACAATATGACGAGGAACAAAAAAGACCGCTTGAAGAACGTAACACTGAAATTGTGCTACCAAGAATTGCACTTGAAAATGATGCAATCAAAGCCAAAAATTTAGATGCTGCACGAGAATACCAACAGATCATCAAGGGCCTTGATCAAGAAATTATTGTTCCAAGTCGATTAGAAGATCAGATTACCCAGCTGGAAAACGAACTTCAGTTAACCGAAGCAGAAGAAAAAGAGCTTTTAGCAGAATTAGTAAATCTTAACCTAGAAGAAGAACGCCTGCAAGAACAACAGGTTCAACAGATCGACAACGCATATGATGACTTCATCCGGTGCCAAGATATTTATGCAGAATTTGCCAATCAGTTTTACACCATTCAAAGCAATGCTGCTGATAATCAAAAGCAGATTGAATCAAATCTCACCAAGACAAAACGATGGTTAGCAGAAAACAAAAGCGATTTTTACCTACATACCAATAATTTGTTTTATGACTCTTATCATCATACTTACAGAGATATAAAAAAACCTGATTTTTATGCGACTGAAAAATCAGTAGAACAGGCAAAAAATGAGAACTGGAGAGAATACGCAACCGAGGTCGAACAACTTGCTAAAGAATACGATATTGAGAATGTCGTCCAACGCTTAGGTCAATGCTCAGAGATACTGGAAAATAATGGGATTGAACGACCAACGATAAAACCCACGTTTTGGCAGAAGCTAAAACGAGAGTACGTTCATTCATTCGATACCCTACATGATTTTAATGATGATATGAGTCCCCTCCTTAAAGCAAAACGGGCAGATGATCTCAAAATTGAACAAGAAAGAATGCAGCAAGTACGCCAAGCGGAAGTAGATCGCCAACGAAGAATTGAAAATGATCGCAGAGAAAGTGAATTTAGAGAGCAATTACGTAAAGAACGAGAGCAAAAAGAACAACGCTATGAACAAGAAAGACACGAACGAGAACATTTGGCATTTTTAAAACGCCAAGAATTGAAAAAACAGCAGAAAAATGAGCCTAAAAAACCAGAAAATGAAAATAAAAACGATTACCGACCTTGGTGAATGCTGTTTAAACGCAAAAAAATAGGGTTTTTAGCGATGTTTTGCTAAACCACAGAGATTTTATAGTTGAGTTAAGAAAAAACTCTTAAATCGCAAATGAGAGCATTTAGCGAGTGTCTACGAGCGAACTACAGGGATCTAAATTTTTTCACCTGTTTTTCCCTGATTACAGGCTCCCCTGTGTATCAAGAACTCAGAATCAGAGCATCCCGAATGGGTGCGAACTGATTACGGTGGCTTTATGTCGAGCGAAGCGAGTGAAAAAGTTCTATGAGCGAAGCGAATTCCTAGTTGCTTTTCTTTTTTAAAAGTCACGAAATTTTAAGCCAAAAATTGCCCCTACGAACTGAGCGAAAGCGAAGTTCAATAGAGTTTGAGCGTAGCGAAAACCGAGGGCAATTTTTCCTTTCCTGGGCTTTTAATTATTTTAAAGTTTTTAAATACTTTTAGACACGCTGAAAGCCTTTATTGGTAATACTTTCAAAGGCTATATGACACCGTTTACCTTGCAATATGACACCGTTTACCTTGCAATATGACACCGTTTACCTTGCAATATGACACCGTTTACCTTGCTTATAGCACTAAAATTAATTATTGTGTCATAGCATAATAAATAATACTGGTGCTTCATGAGAGAATTAGTTGTAAAAGACAATGCCTTAATTAATGCAAGCTATAACTTAGATTTAGTAGAACAACGTTTAATTTTATTGGCCATTGTTGAGGCAAGAGAAAGCGGGAAAGGTATTAATGCTAATGATCCCCTTGAAGTACATGCAGAAGGTTATATCAATCAATTTGGCGTACATCGCAATACGGCTTATCAAGCATTAAAAGATGCCTGTAATGATTTATTTGCAAGACAATTTAGCTATCAAAAAATAAATGAACGAGGGAATATTGAGAACTATAGATCCCGTTGGGTTAGTGAAATTGGATATGTAGATAATGAAGCAGTAGTTAAACTTATCTTTGCCCCTGCCATAGTTCCCTTAATTACACGCTTAGAAGAGCATTTCACTAAATACGAATTGCAACAAGTTAGTAATCTCAGCAGTGCTTATGCTGTTCGCTTATATGAATTATTAATTGCTTGGAGAAGTACTGGCTCTACTCCTGTTATAGAGCTAAGTGATTTCCGTCAAAGAATTGGCGTACTCGATACAGAGTACAAGCGTATGGAACGTTTTAAAACTAGTGTACTTGAGCTTGCTATTAAACAAATTAACGAACATACAGATATCACTGTGAAGTATGAGCAACACAAAAGAGGTCGATCAATTTCAGGATTCTCTTTTACTTTTAAACAGAAAAAGAAGGACAACCCACCGATAGAAAGAGATCCGAATACGTTAGATCTCTTTACGAAGATGACTGATGCACAACGGCATATGTTTGCAAATAAACTTTCTGAACTTCCTGAAATGGGTCGTTATTCCCAGGGAACTGAAAGCTATCCGCAATTTGCTATTCGTATTGCTGAGATGCTGCAAGACCCTGACCGAATAAAAGAACTATACCCATACCTAAAAAAAGTGGGATATATGCCATCAAATAAAAAGGACACCGTAAATGGCTAAGTTATCACTAAGTGAAGTATCTAAAAAATTTCATGTGGATAGATCAACCATTTACAGAGCTGTACGTAATGGACGTTTATCACGCTCCAGTGATGGACAATTCGATCTAGCAGAGGTCATCCGATGCTTTGGAGAACCTGAGCAAACATCTCAAAAAATTGAATCATCTAAGCAAGAAGGTGATGAATCTACAAAAAAACTTATTGCCCATTTAGAAAATGAAGTCAAAAAATACCAAGAACGTGAAGAACGGTTAATGCAACAAATTGACCGTATGCAAACACTCATTGAGCTGAAAAGTGTTGCACCTGCCACAGCAGCACCACAACAAGATGCTACGGCATGCGACACCGATCTACCACAGCATGCGACAACACAACAAGACAATGATAATAAAAAGAATAATGAATTAAATATTGCAGAAAATGTGGCAGTGCCACAGCAAGAAACTACGGCATACCACACCCAAACACTACAGCATGCCACGTTGCAGAATGTGGCAGTGCCACAACACAAAAAACGTGGCTTATTTGGCCGTGTACTGAATGCTGTTTTTGATAATGACTAAGGGAGAAAGATCATGCCGAAACTGAAAGACATTGCCCTTGGCATTATTGTGGCCCCGCTGTTGATCCCGATCATGCTGATCGCATCGTACCAGGATAAAAAGGAGCTGAAAAAAAGAGCTGGATAAACGCCAAAAAGAAAAAGACCAGTCATCCTGATTATTCAATTGAGCTAATCAAAATCGTGAAACATTGCTTAAATAATAGGCGTGGAACGTGAAGAATCAATAAAAAGCCGTTCCAGTGCGCTGAACTCTGGAACGGCTTGGTATAAGTTGATGATTTAGAAGGGATAAATCAAAGCATTTCGTATAAGGTGTATTATGTTAATTTTAGGAATCCTTAAAGAATGTATGAATTAAAAATTATTGTTTCAGTAATCTTAATCCTAGCAGTCGTATGGGGAATACAATGGATGTTTCATGGCTTTCCAACAGGAAATTAAAACCATACTTCGCTGATTTTGGATAATCCGTATTATGTTAATTTTAGAAAATCTTAACTTTAGATAGATTAATCTAATATATTATTTTTCTCATAATTTCATAAATATCAATTATCTAATAAAGCTTTAAATCCTCTTGCTAAGCCTGTATGGTGTTCTATCAGAAAGATACTATGGAGGGTAATATGCATAGTTTTTCTGTAAAAGATTTAGATCAGTTAATAGAAGAAAATCTTAAAGAAAATAAAAAATCTAGTAAGCTATTGATTGGATATAAGTTATTTCATGATCTCATGAATGACTCAAAATTTTATACAGAAGTTACAGAATCTGCTCTTAGCTCTACCAAAAGAAAATATAAAGGTTTAAAGCTAAAAATAACTACAGATGAATATCAACTTCATTTTGAATAGATATCATAGGGAGAACTTGCTATGGAAAGAACAGTTATTGGTTTCATACTGGGTATTATTCTGATTTTACTGATCATATTTTATTTTAAAAAATAGAAAATATAGCTTTTTTTCTCCTCCATTTAACATAATGGCGGCTATACGAAATTTTTAAATTTTGTTTATTATCAAAAAGATAATCACATTTTTAAAATTTCGTATGTATAAGGTGTATTATGTTAATTTTAATTATTCTACATAGTTACATCTGTGCCTTATCTTCCCAAAATTTTGCTTTATCTAAATTTTTTTCTACACCTATTCCATATCGATACATAAATTCAAGATCCCTCATAGCCTCTTTACTGCCAAGAGACGCAGCTTTTTTAAATAAATCTAATGCCTTAGCAGTATCTTCAGTAACTCCCTCACCATTACGATATAAATTAGCTAAACCCACCATAGAATCAGTATGATTTAAGTCAGATCCTTTTGAGAACCACACAAAAGCTTTCTTATAATGTTCTTCAGCATCAGTTGGGTCCATATCTTCAACTAAACCAGCATATGTCGCATACCCATCACCAAGCCAATACATTGCATAGATATTGCCACTTTCCGCTGACTTAATAGCCCAGCTTTCGGCTTGAGCTTCATCTTCTTCAATACCGTAACCATGTATATATACATCGGCTAATTCTAATTGTGCTGATGAATCACCATTTTCAGCCTTTGTTAATAACTCATTTGAAAATGTTGGATTTGCCAAAGTTTCCATAGAAAAGATCAGTCCTAGAGCAATAGATGCAAGTTTGAAAAATTTCATTTTATGCCTTCAAATCAAAGTTATATTTAATTCGTTATGTTATTAATAATACTTTATTAAGATGAAAAATTAGAGTGATTTAACATAATGGCGCTTATACGAAATTAATGGATGTCCGTATAAATTACTTGCACATTGTATTCGATCGAATACAATGTGGTGAGAAGAGAAGGAATCCTCATGATTGAAATTAAACGTCTGCCAGAATTTGATGAATGGTTGGATGGCATTAAAGACAATATGACCCGTATCCGCCTGAATCGTCGATTAGATAAGGTTCAACGTGGAAACTGGGGAGACATTAAACCTCTCCAAGATGGCGTTTGGGAAATGAGAGAATTCTTCGGTTCTGGATGGAGGATGTATTACATCCAACATGGTGACGTAGTGATTGTAATGCTTGGTGGAGGAGATAAATCGACTCAACAACAAGACATCGATCGTGCAGTCAAACTATCGAAAACATTGGAGGATTAAAATGGTTAAAGTCGCTGATTTACCAAGTTTTGATATGGCTGAGTCACTCAAAACAGAAGAAGACATTCTGATGTATCTCAACATGGTTCTTGAAGACAATGATCCAGCTGAATTAGCTCATGCTCTTGGCGTAATTGCTAAAGCTCGTGGTATGACTCAAATCGCTAAAGAAGCAGGGATTGGGCGTGAAGCACTCTACAAAGCCCTACGTCAGGATTCAGCACCACGTTTTGATACGATTAATCGTGTAGTGAATGCTTTAGGCTTAAAACTCACAGTACAACATGCCTAAAATTTTAAAAAATGTAGTAAAAATGGGAGCTAAAGGCTCCCATTTTTGATTTCGTATAAGGTGTATTATGTTAATTTTAGGAAAGCTCACTAATCATCAAATTAAAAATATAAGAGAGACTTATGGACTCATATCTTAATTCAGGGGCTGGTTTTCCTGCTGGAACACGTATAAATACAGACAAAGGTTTAATCGCCATTCAGAACATTAAAGTCGGAGATTTAGTACTGTCAAAGCCAAAAAATGGTGACGGAGAGTTATGCTATAAACCTGTTATAAGAATATCTACTTGTGAGAATAGTGAGATTTGGGAGCTAACCTATTTCCAAATTAAAGCAAATACAGATTTATCAAAATTAAATAAAAGCAAATTATTGCAACTTTCTCGCAAAGGAAAAATGGTCAGTAATATGCTGAGGTCTAATCAGACATTCTGGGTTAAGAATATTGGATGGACGCGCTTGGATGAGTTGAAGAACGGTCAAGCTATAGAAACATCTGATCAAGAAATCATTGGTCTTGTTTTTATGGTGAATCCATTACGAAAAACAAGTATGGAAAATGTGGCTGGAAGTTACCATCCTAGCAATATATTTAATGCGGATAAAAAAGGTTTTGATATTGAAAATGTTGAATATTTTACTTTTATCAAATATGGCTTAGAAGGACCTATCGAATGTATAGGTGATGATAATGTACCTAGTCCAATATGTGTTAATGGTGAAAGTGTTCACGTTCTCTCAGAGACATTCCGATTAAAAACTTACAGCTTTGACGTTGAGGATGATTATACTTGCTTTATTACGAAGCTAGGATTGTGGGTTAATAATACTGCCTATAAATAATATAAGAAATAAATTACTAATTTTCTTATTTAAACATAATGGCGGTTATACGAAACTAAAATAAAGGTAAAAGTATGGACTCAGAAGAATTAGCTAATCTGCTCAAAAAAGGGATTATTAACGAAAACCTAGAAATCTATAAAGGATTGTTCACTGACTACTCACCATCAAAAATAAAAGATCCGTATTTTATTGAAGCAATAAGTTTTTTTAATACTTTACCAGACGAACATAAGAAAATCTTTTTCTCAATCTTACGACAAGTAATGATTGATACAATTAGTAATGTATTAGGTGTTATTGATGGCAGCTCAAGTTTAGAAGAGCACGATGGTGATTTTTCTTTGCTCTATGAGGGCAAATCAATTGAATATTTACAAGATTATTTTTTAGCTCAATTTGAGTAAAAACATAACTTCTATACTAGCCATTTAACATAATGGGCGTTATACGAAATGCAAAATAAATAGTGTTAAATTTCAAAAAGTTATGCTATAAG
>NZ_RCHC01000038.1 GCF_003664645.1 Acinetobacter chengduensis
ATTTTTACGGACTAATTTCATTACATTCCCTTCTTCAGCATTTCAAACTCACGAAGTATTTCTTCCATGCTATCCACTGCCTCTGGCGTACCTTCCAATTCAGCTGACTTGCCTCCAGATTGAATTTCTATAATCTTCTTCTCAGTCGGCTGGATATCCTGTAGCGGCGTAAGATCAAAACTTGAAGCAACCATTGGGGCATCAGGCATTGCTGGCGCTTGGTAAGCAGGCTCATTGCTACCAGTAAGCCCTGAGCCAGTATTGCTAGAACGGCCGCCTGACCGCTGCGCTTGCGCTCTTGCATTTGCCGCATCCGTTTTGGCTTTCATTTCGGCTTTAAAGTTATCCCAGTAATCATCAGAAGCCTTTTTCTCAGCACTAACCTCTGGCTGATTCTGTGCAGCTGGTTGACTTACCTGGCTCACACTGCGCTGGGTTGCATCTGCAGCACGCTGAATCTCACCGAGTTTGGAAACAGTGGCTTTGCCAGTGGCGTCAAGTTGAACCTCAAGGCCAAGTGATGCAGCTTTAGCCTGAGCCACGGCGATTTTAGCCTTGTCTCCTGTTGCAATGGTTGCATTCAACATGGCTGTATAAGCTTGCTGAATGCTATCGACTGTAGCCAATCCACTCTTATTAACAACATCAAAATTTCTTTGTGCCACAAGAGCCGCATCACTCAATTGCTCTTTGGTTTGTATACCAAAAGCACTAAAGGCTGCTTGTGCTGGGTTTAATACATCTGGAAGTTGACTTGCTTTTTGCTCGATTTTACTTAAACCCAGCGCAACCTGATCACCTGTTATCTCCCCCTGTTTCCCGTACTCAACAAGTTTGCCTTTAGCATAATCAAGCTCGGATCTAGTTTGTGCTGTGTCTATGGCCCTCCCAAGGTTTGCACTTAACGCCAAACCAGTATCAATACCTTGGGCCTTATAGGCATCCAAGTTATCAATAACAATTTGAACATCATTACTGGCAGACTGGAATGTTTCAGAAAACCTTCCCTTGAGTTGTTGTGTATCTAACCCTGTTCTACCCAGCGCTGCTTTCATCACAGCTTCCGTCATAGCTGCTGACTTCGCTGCCTCTTGTGCTGTTCCCGCAAAAGCGGCCTTTGCATTGGTCTGGAATACTGTTAGGTCTTTTCCGCTTAATGCTTCCCCCAGCCTTAACTGTAGTTCTTCAGCTGTGATTTTTCCTTGATCTTTTAATAGGATTAATGCGGTAACTGAATCATTAATTCCTTTTGTTGAATCAAACTTCATGGCATTAGAAATCTTCTCTAATGCTTCTTTGGTTGGTTCGCCCTTTTTAATGAGTTCATCAAACTCGGTTACAAGCTTTTTGGACTCAACTGTAAGTTGGTAGGCCTTTTCTCTGGCTTTTTCAGCGGCCAGTGCAAAGGATTGTTTTAGTTCCGCCGCAACCTTAGAGCGAGCCGCCTCCAAAGCCATCTGGTTTTCTAGATCAGCAAATGCCTCCCCATACCCTCGAAGTTTGGCAATACCCTCGCCAATTGCAGTACTGATTGGTACACCCACAGTTGCTATTAAAGCACCCGTTGCTGTAACAGCCACCCCCAGAGAGCCAAGTCGCCCAATAAGCCCCATAATGGATGTGCTAGATGAAGCCATCGATGTTGTTGCAGCACTAGCACCAGTAGCTAACTGTCCTTTCGCTAGCGCATTAGCCCGTGTAGCATTTGCATTCACTAATTGCGCTTGAGTGTTGGCTACGACTGATACTGTTTCTTGTGTAATGGCAGTTGATGCCACTCTCACGCCAGCTGCTTTATCAAGGAACACATTTGCAATATTCAATGCTTTATAAGCAACAAAGGCCTGCCCTGCTAACACTAATGTTGAAACAATCTGATCTAGATTTTCAGCAACAAATTTAAGTGCTTCTGCTACCTTCGCACTCGCACCAGTGGCAGCATCTGCCTCTCCAATATACAGAGTCCATGCTGTTTTAAGGTTTTCAATGGACTGTCCAATCGTAATAGGCATTTTGGCGAATTCTTCATTAAGCGCCTTGGATTGACTTTCAAGTGCCTTAACAATCACCTCAGATGTGAGTTTCCCTTGTCCCGCCATCTCACGTAATTTACCAACATTTACACCTAGGCCATCCGCTAGAGCTCGAGCCAACCGCGGTGCTTGCTCCATCACACTGTTGAACTCTTCACCGCGGAGAACACCAGACTGCAAGGCTTGGTTAAATTGATAAATTGCCGCTTCGTTTGAGGCTGCCAGCCCACCACCCACAATTAACGACTTGTTTACTAGGTCAGTAATCCCTAAAGCACGCTCTTGAGAGTATCCAAGCTGATCCACTGCACTTTTGACACGGGTAAATAGTTCCGCTGTAGCTGTAAGATTTGATCGGGTTTCAATCGCAATCTTTTTTACACCCTCGAAAGCATCTGTAAAGTTTCCGCTTTTGGATGTGGCAAGCCCAATCCTTGCCTCTAGAACCTTAAACTCATCAGCAGTTCGACCAATTTCTGCTGCCGATACGCCTACACCAAGTGCGGCCATTGCACTTGTTAACGCTGTATAGCCTGTTTTTAAACCTTGGATTTCCACACTTGCTTGTTTAACAAGTGTCTCACTCTTCTGAAGTTCTGCATTTGTTTTACCAAGTTCTCCATCTAACTTGGTTAATTCAGGTGTAATTAAACTTAGTTCAGACTTGAATGCACCAAATGCCTGATCTGCCTGTTGAACCTCTTTCTCTAAAGCATTGATTTGTTGTTGTGCTTTAACAATATCTTCTGGCGTAGCATTGGTTTTTGAAAATTCTTCAAGCTTGGTTTTTGCGGTAGCGAGGTTAGCTTTTAGTAAATTCAGAGACCGGACCGAATCCACACTAAATTTATTAAAACTTTCTGATGCACCTATAACACCAGTACCTGTGCTTTTAATAATTTCAGTTGTTTCATTCAGTGACTTAATTAACGCAGACGCACGCTCACTGGCATTTTTAGGAATAATATTCCCAATTTCCTGACCAGTATCCTTGGCTGTGCTGGCTACATCCTGAAATTCACTGCCTAGTTCATCTAACTTACCTTTTGCCTGATCTGCTTTTTGGGGTAGATCGGCTGGTATGATTTTACCAATCTCTTTTGCAGTCTCAGCACTTGTTTTCTTGAGTCGCTCAGCTTCACTCTCAATGGTTTCGAATAGCTTTTTGCTAACATCTTTGGATTGTTTTGCCGCAGCAACAAGGCCTTTGCTATCGCCATCCATGATTAATTTAAAAGTTAGATTTTTACCAGACATGAATTTTCCTTTAAACACAAACATCTACATACAAAAAAGGGTCACATTTAAAATGCGACCCTTTAAGCTTTGTTAATCTGCATAGTGTTAGTCTAATTTCTCAAATAAACATGGCTGGATCTGACGATCCACATTTGCGATTGCTGTTTCAAGAACATCACGTTGCTTTTTCCATTGGGACAACCCGCGACCGCATGCACTGGCAATGTCTTTTTCGCAGTCCAGTTTTGCACTAAGCGCTTCACGTTTTTGGATTAGAGAAAAATAGTCTGTCTGCAGAAGTGCGCGCGCCTCAAAGAATGCTCGAACTAACGCTTTCTTGAACTGACGCACCTTTGGGCTGTTTCGCATATAAGTTAATAACAAGGTTGCTTGCTGCTCATTAAGAACAGCATATTGCACATCACCGCCACCATGAAAACCTTGCAATCTTGGTCGCATTTCAAATGTGACCAAGCCAAATTCAGAAAAATCCGATTTATAACTTCGAACCAGCTGGATCACGGACTTGTGTTGAATGCCTAGACCTATGGCTATTTGTAGTGTGGTGGTTTTGGGAATTCCACTGTCAACTTCCACTATTTTTAAAACTTCAATTTTTGCATTCATATATAACTCCTTGAGTTGAGTGTGAGTCTGTCTATCGAATGCACTTGGAATAATAGACAGGCATAAAAAAGCGCCTATAAGCGCGCTGACAATAAAAAACCGACCTTGTATTAGGTCGGTTTTATAAATTTAGTTTCATGATGTTCACAATATGTATTTAATCAAAGAGATGATTACTGTAGCTACTCCACCGCAACTACCTATTACCATGGAGATTGATTTTCCCCAAGCCATAATGATCGCGACTTTTCCTGCATCTTTTTCGCTCATCTTGCCCTCTATACTAATACCGGGTTTGGTGTTAACATTTTCCTCAGATTGATTCATTAATAGTTGATCCTCTTAACTGTTAATTAAAACCTCAGTGTTGGCGCACTGGGGTTTTTGCTTTTCTGAACTTTAATAAATTTCCAACTAAAAGATCAGGCGGAAAGGCTTCCGATTATTTTTTAAAATTGTGCATCTTGCACTCAAGCACTTCCACCTGCGTTTTTTTCCCAAAAAAACAAAAAAACCACCGCGAACGATGGTTATTTGATTTCTCTCTTATACGTGCATCTCTATTGAAAAAACCTCCCGAAGGAGGTTTTATCTATTCAACATTTACCAAGCGGGCGCATTAAACCATTTAGGATTTACGCCAGTGAACTTAGCCCCGCCAACAAAGTTAATAGTTTGACAGCATCCATCGATTAGTGGCTCACCTTTCTTGGTTTTAAAGCCTAGTGCAATGCTGACTTTACGTGCCATCGTGTTTGAGTCAATAACGTATCTTGAGTAATACATCATATCTTTCTTGTTGATCAGCATGAGTGCTTGCCAAACATCTTGCATCATGAAGTTTTGACTTAATACAGATTCAGCAAATTCACGTACCAGTTCATAGGTATCTTTATCAAACAATGAGCCTTGTTTGCTCGAATTGCTGTACAGCGCAATCAAGTGATGCACATATTCCACAGCGACAGGGATCGCATCGTATGGGATGTCTTCGATGTGATCCACGTTAAAACGCTGATGAATCAACTTCCACGCATCACTTGAATTTAGGTGTTTAGTTTTAGCAACCAACATAGCGTGTGCATCATGCAGTGCCGTGCGTTCTGATTTATGTGTTTTTGCTAAAATCTCTTGGCGATGGAAGTAACAGTCTTCCAGTTGCTCAAAGATATCCCATGCTTGGTCTGTATCAAGCATCTTGGCGTGACGTGCTGCGCCACGTTCTGTCCAGAGAGTAAGTACGCGAGTTTTACTTGAAATTTGCACACCTCTTTGAGAGGGTTGCAAATTTTGTGAGTTACTTTTAGTAACCCGCAAATCGTCTGTTAGTAGTTTTAAACTACTCACAAAATCTTTCAGTTCCTGACCTGTGATTTTAAAGAAATGCTTACCCTCAATAAATCGACTTTTATTACGAGATAGATTCACTTTGATGTTGTTTACATCAGTGCCGTAAAAATTTGCCAACTGCTCGGTAGTTAAAACAGGTGTAGATTTGAAATTAACAATTGATACCTGTGTATCGTTGATTTGTGCTAAATTAGTCATGTCTTGAATCTCTAAAGGTTTGGACACAACCCCTTGTTTACTTTGAACGGTACAAGGGGTTTCTTTTTTCATGGCTTTTCACCGTGATATAAGAATCATATTTAATATAAAAAATACATGCAAGTTCTTTTTTGTGTAATAAAAAATATAATTACACTTTTATATTGTGCTACACTTTTGAAAAATAATCATGAGTGCATATAATGTATGAAGTAAAAAATGCTGTTGCTGCCTTACGAGAACAGGCAGGGCTAACAGTCTATGAATTATCAAAAAGATGCGGCTTCATTAGTAACAACCGCGTTTCCAGTACGCATGTAAAACGTGCAGAACAGGGCTATCAAGTAAAAATTGAAACTGCTTTACTCATCTACACTGAACTCAAAAGAGCAGGCGTATGCGAGAAGCTTGAAGATGTCTTTTGGCTTGAGACCGCCAACCAAACTGCTAACGACACAAAATAGAACTTCCTAAACTGTAAACTATGGATTACAATTAAGCATGTATGAAATCACCACAACCGAAGTCTATGACGAATGGTTTGATGCGCTAAAAGACACAAAAGGCAAAGCTCGCATTAATGCCCGCCTGCGTCGCGTTGAGCTTGGCAACTTTGGGGATGCTGAACCGGTTGGTGACAGTGTGTCTGAGTTACGGTTCTTCTTTGGCCCTGGTTATCGTATCTATTTCATACAACATGGCGATGAAATTATTATCTTACTTGCTGGCGGTGATAAATCCACACAGTCAAAAGATATAGACAAAGCACTTGAATTAGCAAAAGAAATACGAGGTGAGTCATGACTGTTAAGCTAAAAAAATGGAACATCCAAGATCATCTTAAAACAGAAGAAGATCGCCAAGCCTATCTTGAGGCAGCTTTAGAGGAAGCTGGTGACGATCCTATATATATTGCCCATGTACTTGGTGATATTGCTAAATCGTATGGTATGACCAAGCTTGCTCAGGAAACTGGCTTAACCCGTGAAGGCCTATACAAGTCCTTTGGAAAGCAAGGGAATCCAAGCTTTGTTACTGTCAGCAAGGTTGCTAGCGCAATGGGTTTAAAACTCACATTTCAACATGCGTAAAAAAAGCACCCTAGGGTGCTTTAAATTTTCCATCTTTGGATTTTTTGCAAACACCCATCACGTGTGTTGAGGTCTCCACCCCATTTGGCAACATTGGATATTGCCCTTGCTGTTGATAATGCTTTAACCCTTGAGTCATACATATTAGTTCATAATCTTTGGTAGTTTTTTGTGTTGATGGCCCACCATTAATTAGTGTATTAAAAAATGCGTAAATGACAACCACCACAATACTACCAATAAACCCCAACACACCCAGAACTATAAAATCACCAGCATCGGAAGGTCTATTACTGGTACAAGAATTTGAGGGTTGAACCAAATCACTGCCACAATTTTCACAAACACCCAGCCCAGTTCTGCGCCATATTTCATAAATTACGGCAGGTATGAAAAAGAAAATTGCCAAAACAATTGTAATTAAAAAATTGCCACGGTTTTTAGACCAGCCCGTATGACCGCAGTTATTGCAACTAATGCATTTATTTGCCATTTAAATTCCCATGGTACTCTTGCTGTTTAGCCTTAGCCTTGCTTTCAGTTAAAGCTATAAGCCCACAACGACAGCCTCTTCTGGGTTGACCCCAGTGCTCAATAGCTAGCTTTTCGAAATTCAAATCACTCACATGAAACAACTTATTCTGAAATTTATAACAATCTTCAGGTGAATTGTTGTCTATTAATGGCGACCAAAGTAACCAAGTATGCTTGCTTGTCTTACTCTCAAATCCATCCCTTGCAATTAAATAATCAAAAATAAACATCTGCCTATTAAAAAACCATGCGCAGTAATATTGATCTTCTATAAGTAGTTTCCTATCCACCTGAGCTCTTATGTGTTCAGGAGTCAAATCTAAATACCTATTTACAAAACGATGATAAAGACAAGGGTGTTTTTTTAATTTTCTATTCCGCAATGCATCGAAAATATTAAGAATTTCCTGCTTAAAAAACTGATGATCAGCACCACAGTCCAAGCCAATTGAGGTTAAGACATCAATATCATTAGCACTGAATTGACTAAACCACTTTTTGTGTGCTTCTCTGCTCCCCTCAACAAGCCTTTCTCTCATACCCATCATCAGCGCGAAGTCTTAATATGCGTTACTTTGCCGTTCTCAATGGTAATCGTATAGGTTTTATTACCATCTACATAGCTAACTTCACGCACTGGTGTTTCTTTGCCATTCACGTTCTTGGTGTAGTCATAAGTCGATACTGGTTGACCCAATTTACCAACGATCTGACCATAGCTATCGCCAACTCGAACACGCTCACCATTAATGCTGGCATTTGTAGTATTAGCATTTGCAAAAGTAAAAGCAGACATCAATATAGCTGTAATTAATAATTTTTTCATGAATTTACCCCTCATTATAATTGGGTAAATCATAACTTGATCAATTACACATCACAACGTGAAATTCACGACTCTTTCTCAAGGCTCTTAATAAATTCATTGAACTTCTTATTGATGGCATTCTGCGCCCGAGTTGCGATCGCTAAATTACGCATTTTAATGCGCTCGGCTTTCTGAGCTGCTTTAAGATATTGTTGGAATGAACCGTAGGTCATTTGCATGATGCTTTCATGTGAATGTCCATTCGATGCGAGAAGCTGAAACACATTAAACCAACTACTCTTTTTGCGCGGATCCACATCGTCTTGGTGTCTTGGTTTCGGCTCAGTAAAGAATGCGTCATTCACTTTGATCACAGCATCCAATAACAAGATATAGAGTGCATCATCTTTCTTGAATAGATCAATGACTTGTTCAGTGCTGTATTTCAAGCAATGGGCTATCAATTGCGTCGATTCAAATGGATGAGTATCAAAGATCTTTTGTGTGGTTTTATCTGGGTGATTATTCAAAAAGTCTTTAATGGTCTGCGCTACTCCTGACCATTCATCAAAGTTGTGCATCTGTAATTGGTGCACCGATAATTCACCTACTTTAATAGGTCGATTTGAGGCAATAAAAAAATCATTCATTGAAATACCTTCGCTAGAGCCACAAATGCATTAATAATGTTTGAGAGTTGCCAGATGAAAATACCCATTAAAATGGCACCTGTTACTTTCCAATAACCATGTTTTTCCATTACAACCTCTACTTTTTGTAAAACTACTGCTATAATTTCAACCACAAGTTTCTTTCCCTTGCTTTTATCTGGCGGGTGGAAATAAAAAAGCCCAGCGACTGCAATCGTTGGGCTTTTGCTTTTTATAGGCACAAAAAAAGATGCCTAATGCATCCTATTTAAGTGCCTGCTGTAAATTTACGGAGTCGTTGCTTTCGGAATCTGCGTGAAGTAACCGTATAAACCCAGTGCACCATCTTTATCTTTAGATAAATCACCCAGCGCATCACCGCTAACTTCATACGAACCAAATTCTTCATGAATCAAACCAAAGCTTGAATCTGGTGATTTAATT
>NZ_RCHC01000039.1 GCF_003664645.1 Acinetobacter chengduensis
TCAGCACTGGAATGAATTGTATACCCAGACGCAGGACCTATACGGCACAGCAGCAAACCTGTTTATCCAGGAAATTGCGCGGAAAATCCGGATTGAAGGTAAAACACTGGCAATTGCTGAAGGAGAAGGAAGGAATATCCTGTACTTGGCTGAGCAGGCAAGACAGGATAATTATCCTTTTTCGGCAGAAGTTTGGGATTATTCCGATGTTGCTTTGAAGCATCTGTCCAGCAAAGCCGAAGCCACAGGGATAAATCTTGAACTCCGACATGTTGATTTAACAGCAGCTAAATGGCCATCCGAGCGTTATCAAAACGTGATTTGTGTATTTGGTCATTTCGATACAGAAACGCAAACAAAGGTTTTAGAAGGCATAAGAAAATCTTTGCTAAACGGTGGATGGTTTATCGGTGAGCTGTATTCAAAGGAGCAGATCAACTATAAAACTGGTGGCCCTAAAAATATCGAATATTTATACGATCCGTGGGATATTTTGCAGGTTTTCAAGCAGGATCATATCCATCATTTTTATGTTGGAGAGCAAGAAAGACAGGAGGGAAAATTACATTGCGGTAAATGTCATGTTATTCAATTTGCAATACAAGTGATGAAGTAAAAACAAGTGAATTATTAAATGTGATGCAAATATTCAGCATTGCAGTACTTTAAAAAGAGGTTTTATTATGTCAAATCGGTTCAAAAATAAAGTTGCCCTAGTTACTGGTGCGGGTTCTGGAATTGGGAAAAGCACAGCTATGCTTTTAGCGAAGCAGGGTGCAAGTGTTGTAGTATCGGATATTAACTTTGAAGCAGCACAAAAAGTTGCTGAGGAAATTGTATCTTTAGGCGGTAAAGCGGCTGCGAATAAAGCCAATACGGCTGAACCTGAAGACATGAAAGCAGCAGTTGAATTTTCAGTCAGCACCTATGGTGCGCTTCATTTAGCTTTTAACAACGCTGGAATATTGGGTGACGTTCAGCCAATTGCAGATTTAAGTATTGAAGCTTGGCGTCGTGTGATTGATATTAATTTGAATGCGGTCTTTTATGGCTTACATTATCAAATCCCTGCAATATTGGCAGCCGGCGGTGGTGCGATTGTGAATACAGCATCAATTTTAGGTTTAGTTGGGACTGAAAATATTTCTGGTTATGTTGCAGCTAAGCATGGTGTAACCGGGCTTACTAAAACGGCTTCGCTAGAATATGCTGAAAAGGGTATTCGTATTAATTCAGTACATCCAGGTTATATTAAAACGCCTTTAATTAGTGAGTTTGATGAAGCTGAACTGATAAAATTACACCCAGTTGGTCGTTTAGGAAATCCTGAAGAAGTTGCTCAGGTCGTTGCTTTCTTACTCTCTGATGATGCATCCTTTGTAACGGGCAGCCAGTATGTGGTAGATGGCTCCTATACTTCACAATAAGTTAATTTTAGGAAAGACCTTCACCTGATTGAGAAGGTTTTTCCTTTTAAAATTTATATAGAAGTATCTGTTTTACAAATCAAAAACACCTGATGAAATTCATCAGGTATTTATATGAAATATCGTGTCAACTTATTTTAAGCCTAGGCAATTTAATTTTTTGATTAAATAGCAGTTAGTAAGATGTATTTTATTAGCTAAAGTTCCCACTAACTTTTAATGGAAACTTTAGCTATGGTTTTAGATTTTATTCATAGGCGAGTTAAAGTAAACTGTTAATAAAATTATCAGGATCAATTTCATCCGTCACAATAACATGTACACCAATATTTTTGAGTTTTTCTCGCAATCTGTCACCCATCCCTGTGGTTATGAACATGTCCATAGGTAACAGTTTTTCTAGTACCTCACCCGACTGAGAAAATGATGCTTCTTTCTCCACCTCAATGAGCTGTTTGTCCATAACTTTCCCATCTTTGAGCTCATATTTCCAGAATTTTCGGCATTTCCCGGCATGCGGAGTAATATGACGTCGGTTCTGTGATGTAATTACAATTACCATAAAGATTTCTCCAAACCAAACCGATACTACTGCTCTTTATAGGTATGCATCGGTTCATGATGATTCATAAGTTAAACTTGTAGTGACAAAAACTATTTAAAAACATAGCTAATACCATTCAAGCAAGATTTTCCAAAACAAACTGAGGTGACTTGATAAAGAGTTTTAACAAGGCTTGGGCTGAGCTTGAGGGATGACGAACTCCACGTTCCCAACTTTCTAGGGTACGGGCGGAAATACACAGTTTCGATGCTAGTTCTGTCTGTGAAATATTGAGAGCTTGCCGGATCCTTACAGTTTGTTGTGCTAAATCCAGACAACAGCTGCTATTAAAATCACTTTTTGGGAGATGTGCCTGATCGTGCTGAAGTAGATTCATCATTGTCTCCTCCTTATCGATATACTAGAAAGTTGTAATAACACTTTGAAAAATCCAAAGGTCATTGAGACTGTGACAGCCGGATTTCAAATAAATTTGAATACAGATAAATTAAAAGCCATATTCATTATTACGGATAGGATCACTGTGACTGAAGATGCTAATTGTGAGCTGCTCACATGTTCTGGATAGATGAATATTTTCAGCCATATCGGAAACTGCGGCAGACTGCTCAGCAATACCATATCTGCTGATTTAGTGGATGAGTGTTAAAGGAGGAGCACGACCCTGAGGAATCAGGAACCACAGATCAGGTAGGGACAGCGTATATGGGACAAATGTACTGAAGAACTGCAGTAAGGTCTGAGTTCTGATCAGTACTAGTCTGAGTTTGGTATCGAGTAGCGGTAGGGTATAGCTGTGCACCAGGCAAAACTGGCAGTCATGACCGGTATGTGCATCATCCCGCTCTTGATGTTCATGCCGATCCTGCACATGTGTGAAGACATGTGCAGGATTTTGGTCTGCTCCGCTGGCTTGATTGCTATGCGGATGTGATGTTGCGAAGCTGTGGTGTGGGAGAACGTTAGTAACTTCCAGATGTAATGCTGCGGCAACAGTTTTACATACCGAAAAAACACTGTGTTTTTCTGGTAATAAAGGCTGCAGGAACACAGCGATCTGTAACAAGATTGCTGATAACCCCAGCAATCTTCCCAACATCATGAGCACTTCACTACACTTTTATGGACATTACATAGGTTATAATATAACAAAATATAAAATTTATAATTGAAAAATAGACGATAAAATCGATTTTAATCTGCTACTAAACATAATTTTATTTTTTCTTTATGGAATAGGAAGCGTAAGATCATTCTGAAACGAATAAAGTCTTATTAAAGTTGGACTGCATTGTAGGTTTGGTTATTAAAAAGTCATTGTATTTTCTATGAGGATAGATTTGAAGTTTAACCCAAGATTGGCTTATATTTATTTTACTACTTATTTTTATTTTAAATCCTTATAAATATAGGTCACGGATAACCACTGTTCTAATAGAGGAAAATCATGTTTAACATTCTGATGTATCTACCTTGGGGCAAGGTGCCTGAAACTACCTGTCAGGAATTATGGCAGAAACGGGAAATTGTACAGATTGTTGATGTCCGAAGTGCTCAAGAGTTTAAACATAGTCATATAGAAGGTGCTGTCAATTTACCTATTACACAGTTGAACGAATCTACAATACAGTCATTAGGGCTTGATCCGGATCAGCCTGTGGTGACCATTTGTCTATCGGCACACCGGAGTATTCCTGCAACACGCAGATTGGCCAAGATGGGTTATTCAGTCACACAGTTAAAAGGTGGTATGAAATCCTGGTGGAAAAATGGCCTGCCTTGTATCAAAAACTAAGTTTTAAATGTGCTCTGTGAGCTTCTAAATTTTAAAAAGGAGTAAGACTATGTCGACTCAACCAAATGTAAAAGATTTTTTTGATCCTAAAACAAATACATTCAGTTATGTAGTTTCAGATCCGGCCACAAAACAATGTGCGATTATCGACAGTGTTCTCGATTATGACTCTGCTTCAGCAGTGACATCTACCACGCATGCCGATCAAATCATCGCGTATGTCAAAGAGCAGGGCTTACAGGTTGAGTGGATTTTGGAAACGCATGTACATGCAGATCATTTAACAGCAGCACAGTATTTAAAACAGCAACTCGGTGGAAAAACAGCGATGAGCGAACGAATTTCACTGGTACAGGACACCTTTAGCTCAATCTATAACATTGATATCAAACAATTCAATGCTTACCAGACATTTGATCATGTATTTCAGGATCACGAAGAATTTCATATTGGCAACCTGAAAGCCTATAATATTCCTACTCCTGGCCATACACCTGCATGCTTGAGTTATGTGATTGGGGATGCTGTTTTTGTGGGTGATACCTTGTTTATGCCTGATTATGGAACGGCACGATGTGATTTTCCGAAGGGCAGTGCTGAGACTTTATTTGATTCTGTGCAGACCCTCTATCAGTTGCCTGAAAACACTCGTGTTTTTCTGTGTCATGACTATTTACCGGAATCACGTCATGACTACATCTGTGAAACCGATATCAAAACTCAGAAAAAGTCTAATATTCATATTCATACTGGTACAGAAAAAGCGGAGTTTGTTGCAATGCGTCAAAAACGTGATGCAACCTTAAGAATGCCTGAACTGATTTTGCCATCCATTCAGATTAATATGAATGCAGGACGTTTTCCTCAGCCAGAACAAAATGGCGTATCTTACTTAAAATTGCCTCTCAATTATTTCAAGTAAGCAAAGTATTCTTCTGAACACTCTTTGTACAATACATGACTTTCTCCTGCATCAACCGTAAGAGAAAGTTTTTTAAATTTTAAGCATTTAATTTAATTGACTTTTTATTTATTTATTTTGCTTTTCAAAACTAAGTATATATTATATATTTGTAGAATGAAAAGTTGAGTAAATACGTAGGAATTTATCTTTAAATTTCATCTTTTTATTCAGCGTATCCCTCTTATTCGATGCCAGTCGAGAGAAAACTTGCTGAAGCGAAGTGGAATCTTTATTGCATTTGCAGCCATACTTTTGCAAATTGCAGTATATTTACAGCCTCTGCTGCCGGAAAAATTTCACATTGCTCCGGTCTGTATGTCGATTACCCACAATCTTCTTTCGCCTGTCGATCATCATCATGTCCACTCAGTTCATCATGAGCTGCTCAAGGATTTGATTCCTCAACATTCCCACGATCACAATAAACATAACCATCAATGCCAATATTGTACGGTTTATGGTGATTTGGTACTGCCATTTAAGCTGGGGATTGATGAAGTTCTGGACCGGATTCAGGTTCGACTTAATTTCTATCAGCCTGTCTTCCGGCATGTCTATTTCAGCTTACAGAAGTTGTATTTGCTGCCGCAGGGCAGGGCGCCTCCTTTGGCTCTTTAGGACATGATTGGTCACGTCAAACAGTTGTTTTGTTTGCACTACACAACATCTTAAAGAGTTTTAATCATGAGAATTCAGTTTTCGCTGTTCGCTAACAGTGTAATGGTTTCGTTCGCCCTCAAAAAAGTCTATAGCGTATCTGGTATACGGGTTTCATCCCTATACCAGAAGATCGATGTCTGGCAAGGGGTGTCAGTTTCACTGCATCAATCGGTGCTGTTGATGTCCTCCCTGTATTCAATTGATCAGCAGGAGGCAGCATGAATTTAGGGCTAACCGCGCTGGAACTGGCACGTATCCAGTTTGCATTTACCGTATCATTTCATATTATTTTCCCGGCAATTTCTATTGGTTTAGCCAGTTTTCTGGCCGTTCTGGAATGGCGTTGGCTTAAAACTAACGATCCAGTATACCGGGACTTATTTAAGTTCTGGATCAAAGTCTTTGCACTGTCCTTTGGTATGGGCGTGGTCTCTGGCGTGGTGATGAGCTATCAGTTTGGTACCAACTGGAGTGAGTTTTCACGGATTTCCGGCAGTGTCACAGGACCATTACTCGCTTATGAGGTTTTAAGTGCGTTTTTCCTTGAAGCCGGTTTTCTGGGGATTATGTTATTTGGTTGGGGCCGAGTGGGACCGAAAACCCATTTTTTCGCAACGCTGATGGTGGCTATAGGCACCTGTATTTCAATGTTCTGGATTCTGTCCTCGAATAGCTGGATGCAAACCCCTCAGGGCTTCACCATTGAAAATGGCATTATTGTCCCGCAAGACTGGTTTGCCATTGTCTTTAATCCATCTTTCCCTTATCGATTGGCACATATGGCAATGGCTTCCTTTCTGGTCTCTGCTTTGCTAGTAGCTTCCACAGCCGCATTTCATTTATTAAAAGGCCGTCGTGATGCCTTGGTGAAAAAATCATTTTCCATGGCCATGTGGATGATTCTGGCATTGGCACCTCTACAAATGTTTGTCGGAGATATGCATGGCTTGAATACCCTGGAACACCAACCAGCCAAACTGGCAGCTATGGAAGGACACTGGGAAACCAATAAAGATCATGGCATGCCACTGTATTTATTTGGTATTCCAGATATGGAAGCAGAAGAAACCAAGTATGCGATCGGAATTCCGAATCTGGGCAGTCTGATCATGACACATACCTTAGATGGTGAAGTCAAAGGCTTAAAGGAATTTGCACCTGAAGACCGTCCAAACTCGCTGGTCATATTCTGGAGTTTCCGGATTATGGTCGGACTGGGTGTACTGATGATTTTAATGGCAGTTCTAGGTGCATGGCTAAGAAAAACTGACAAGTTCTATGACTCGGTATGGTTGCATAGATTTGCCCTATATATGGGACCTTCAGGATTTATCGCTTTGCTTGCAGGTTGGTTTACCACTGAAGTCGGTCGTCAACCCTGGGTGGTTTATGGCATTTTACGGACCAAAGATACGCTTTCTCCCGTTTCAGCGGAACAGGTGGGTTTAACCCTGATCATTTTTGTAATGGTCTACTTTATTGTGTTTGGTGTTGGCATTTTCTACATGCTGAAATTGATGCGTAAAGGTCCGGAGTTTATACATTCGGCACCCCATAGTGAGCAGGCGGTCATACAGGCATCAAAACGTCCTTTAAGTACAATTGATGAGGAGAGCGATCTGGATAAAGTAAGTCCTACACAATCTCAGGAGAATCAAAAATGATCGATTTATCATTAATTTGGATTCTAATTATTGGATTAGGAGTGCTGATCTATGTCGTGCTAGATGGTTTTGATCTCGGTATCGGTATTCTATTTCCCTTTATTGGTGATCGACAGGAACGTGATGTTATGATGAATACCGTCGCGCCCGTCTGGGATGGCAATGAAACCTGGATGGTACTGGGTGGTGCAGGATTATTTGCTGCATTTCCCTTAGTGTATTCCACTGTACTGTCCGCCCTGTATATCCCAATCATTCTAATGGTGATCGCGCTGATCTTCCGGGGCGTTGCCTTCGAATTCCGGTTTAAGGCCAATAAAACCAAACATTTATGGGATCAGGCCTTTATTTGGGGGTCGATCTTGAGCTCATTTTTCCAAGGACTGATTTTGGGAGCCTATATTCAGGGGATTGAAACCACGAATGGCATCTATACTGGCGGCGGTCTGGATTGGTTAACACCTTTTTCCCTGTTTACCGGTTTAAGTGTAGTCGTATTGTATGCAACGCTAGGATGTGGCTGGTTGATCTTTAAAACCGAAAAAATGCTGCAGAACCGCATGTTTGAATTGATGCCAAAACTGCTGATTTCATTACTGATGATTTTTGTTTGTGTCAGCATCTATACGCCTTTGGCTCATCCTCAAATTGCAGAACGCTGGTTCAGTCAACCGCAACTCTTTTATTTTAGCCCGGTACCCGTACTGGTTCTGCTGTTTACTTTCCTGGCAATCAAAGCCTGTAAGCAGCGCAAAGAGTTCCTGCCATTCATTTATACTTTGGCTTTGGTGATTCTCGCTTATAGCGGTTTTCTGATTAGTTTATGGCCTTATGTCATTCCACCATCCATCACTATCTGGGAGGCTGCAGCACCTGCCAGTAGTCAATTGTTCGCCCTTATTGGCGCACTGATTTTAATTCCGATCATTCTTATTTATACCGGACTATCGTATTGGGTTTTCAGGGATAAAGTGCGCGTGGGTGATGAGGGTTATCATTAAGGAGGCTGAATGAAAATTTCTGAATTGAAATGGTTTATTGGCTTATGGCTGGCTGGTTTTTTAAGCTTGGCCTTGGTCGCAGGACTGTTTAGATTTCTGTTAAAATTGGCGTATTAAGTTTTAAACACAGGTCAGTGAGGTTTTCCTTACTGACCTATTTTCTATAGAGGTTCAGTTTTTTTAGATGCAAAAAATTGCTGGATCTGAATAAGTTTGATGAGAGATTTGGACTAAAAATAAATGAGGAGTAAATGATGAAAAACCATCTTTTTTGTGTAGGCATTGAATTTAAAAAAGCATCGGATCCATCGGAATCCTATGCGTATGTGACAGCTTATTTAGGCGCAAAAAACATTGATGAAGCAATTCAACGGGTAGAAAAACAGCTGGAGCAAGAAGGAAATGAAATCCTATTTGTCCGCGGCTGCTGGGTCGTCGATTCAGACTGTGATGATGGTTTCTGTCCAACAGATGAGAGTAGGATGCTAGCAAACAATGATTTGCTTTTTAATGACCAGATCAAGTTTGGAAAATTACAAGAATGGTCAATCAATAATAACTACGAATACTAATTTCGTAAGTGATGCATCAGTTGGTTTTTTCTTTCTGATGCTGTAGTACTGTTTTCAATTTAATATATTAATCTAGGCTCTTAGCACATACTAACCAAGCATCAAAAAAGTGATTTAATGAGATAAATTTGTATATAAT